>NZ_VINQ01000036.1 GCF_008369105.1 Aquicoccus porphyridii
CCTGATCTTCGCAATCGTCTCCACAACCAACATCCCCAACTCGCTCCCTCATGCATCTGAGGAAGCATCAAAACAGAAATATCAGGGGGGTCACTTTTGGACGCCGATTACCCCGCTACGGGGTCAATTTTGCACGCCTGTTCACACCGCGGCCCGTGGGCGCCACGATCAGTGCGTGGGGGAAGGTTTTTGAGACAAGGAACGGGCGCTTGGACTTCGGGGAGCCAAGCTTGCCCAGAAGGAAGCCGCCACCGGGCTTGGCAAAGAAACCGTTCCTCTTCATCTCGCTGCGGGTCTGCCAATGCGTCGTCCCGAAGCGGGTCAATGCATCCCCCAGAAGCGTGACGCTCAGCATCAGCGATGCCAGGCCGAAGCCGCCAAGGATGAGGTTCACCCAGAGGAAGTCCTTCGGCGCAGACTGAGACAGACCCCGATATTCGCGGGCGAGTAGGGTGACGTCGAAACGCGTGGGTGAAAGCCCATAGCGGAACATGACAAAGCCGGTCGCCACGACATAGCCCATGGCGAGACCGACCAGCACGAGGCTCAACACACCGAGGGCAATCTTGCCTTTATCCATGGGTGATCCCCTTCTCACCATGTGCCGCGGCGTGGCGCGCGCGCTGCGCCTCGATCTGCTCTTCGGCCAGAGCATCGAGAACGCGCTCCATGGCCGGGCCATGCGCGGTGACCTCGCTGCCTTGAAGATAGGTCTTGGCGAGTTCCAGCTGGCGCAGCGGATCCTCGGTGAATGTGTCCAGGACGTCCGCGTTACCGGCCCGCAGTGCGTCGATTGCGTCGGGGCTTAGCCGTTCGTTGACCTGCCGGACGATGTCCTGCTGCTCTGACTCGGAGAGCGGGCCCTCGACGTCGGCGTTTTGCACAAAGGCCATGACCGTTGGCGCGGTCTCTTCCAGATAACGGCGCTCGGCGTAGTCTTGTCGCGCCTGGTCCTCGATCTCGAAACTGCGCTCGCTGATATAGGCACGCGACGCGCCGAGCGAACGAAGGTGGTTGATTTCGCCCCTAACGGCCTGCCCGAATTCGTCATCCGACATCTCCGTGCGATATCGGGCGAGGGTGCGGAGCTCTTCCGTGATCGGACCGAGATGATCCGAAGGATCCCGCAAGGCGAGGTCCATGTCGCCAGCATGAAGCGTGCGGTCCTGCGCCGATACCGCATATTGCGGCGGCATTCGACTGTCAGTCATCTGTTCCCAGGCCATCGAGGCCAATTCGGCATGCTGCGGAGATCTCTGCGCATAGGCGCCGAACGCGACGCGGGCCTCTTCAACCTCCACGGCGCCGGCCCGCCTTACAGACGGGTCGTCGGAGAACGGATGATCGAAATCCGTCCGGCGGAACTGCGCCACCAGCGCCCTGAACGCCTGCCGCTCCGATGGGGCAAAAATGTCGGGCCCGTCCTTCACGAGATCACCCCCTGGTGCCGCCAACCGCTCACCGAGCACTTCCTCAGCGTCATCCACCTCGTCGATCTCGGTTGGGGCGCGCAGGACGCGCACGTCAGTCAGAACATCGCCCAACCGAACATGCACGGCTTCCAGCCGGTCGAGCGCGTCTTCCCGGTCAGCAGATTTCTCCAGATCGAGGTCGCTCGCTTTGGCAATCCCCTGCAGATCCTGTGCCAGCCACTGGCGTTCCAGTGCGGCATTGCCTGCCCCTTCCCGCAGGCGCGCGGCCACAGCCTCGGCATCAATGCCCGTGCCTTGCAACGCCTCGGCCAGCTTTGGTGCCACCTCTCCATCGTCAAGACGCGCGAGGTGATCTTCACTTAAGTTCGGCCTTGCATAGATGCCGTCTCGGGACGGGGCATCGACCAGGGCGGCGGAGCGATCCCCGAGTGGGTTCAAATGCGCGACCGAGGCCAGAACGTCGGTCAGCTTGCGCTCGATCACCGGCCTCTCAGCCGCCGGCGCCCTGTCGATCGCCGCCTCGATCTGGCGAATGTTCTGAGAAAACTCCGTGATCAGCGTGTCGAACGCTGCTTCGTCTTGGGACATGTAGATGGCTCCGTCAGATTGAATCTGACCGCCACTGGCAAGGATGGTGCTGGCCCTCTCAAGCGCTTCGGCCACGTCTTCGAAATTCGAACGCGACGCCTCCGCCGCGAGCCCGCGGTAGATCAACGCGTTGTGCCTGACGGTTTCCAGAGCGGCCGCCAGGTCAGCGCCGGTTCTCTGGCGCTCGACTGGGGGACGACCTTCGTCGCGAGCCTTATAGATTTCATCGATCTCGGCGCGGTAGGTCGTGACGCCGCGATCCAGACGACGCGTCGCCTCAAGGCGGATCCCATGAACTTGGGCCGCCTCGACCATCGCCTCGCGAAAGGCGTCGTAGTTGAAGTGATGATCCTTCCCGAGAAAGAACATTTCGCCATCCTTGCTGCGGCGGTTCAGAACGATATGCGCATGTGGATGCGCGCGATCTTGGTGTATTGCAGCAATATAGTCGAATTGCGAGCCCTCACCTTGAAAGAACTTCTCGCAGACCGCCTGGGTGATATCGCGCACCTCTTCACCCCTGGTCCCAACCGGGAATGCCATTAGCAGATGCGACGTATGGCCAAGCTTGGGGCTATAGCGCTCGTTCCACTGGTTCTCGAACCGCCGCGCCACTCGGTTGATCTCGGCTTCCGCGAGCTGCTTCTTCCCGTCATGGGTGCCGCGGCTGTCAAGGATATGGGTCGACTTCGTCGTGAGATATGTGAGCTGCGCCCGTAGCTGCGCCCCGGTGTGGCAGCCCCCTTTCGAGATAGCCTTGAAGATCGCTGGCGAATAGCCGCGTGCGGCCCGAACCATCTGCGCGCCCTTGGAAAGCCCCTGCCAGGATCCCGAAACTCGGCTCCAGCCGCGGTCGAAGAGCGCCGGGTCGATGCCACGGACCCGGTCACTGCGCGCCATTCTCATCCCTCTCGGCGAGGCCCCCCAGAGCAGAACTGATCTCAAGGTCCAGCACGCTGCGCCGCGCACGCGACATCTCCTGGACCTGGTCGGCCAAATCGAAGACCAGACCCGCAAGGGCGCGGACGTCACGGTGACTTGAGGCCGGGTAGGACAGTCTCTCGCCCCGCACCTTGGCCTCGTTCAGACGTCGCGCGATCTGGTTCACGTTGTTTCCAACCCGGTTGAGCGCGGCGCCGAGATTGCGCAACTCGTCACACATCTCGTCGTCGGGCAGGAAGACACCTTCGGCCGCCAGCATCAGTCGGCGCATGGCATCCGAGCGGTGCGCAATCCCGCGCCGCGACAGCGCCGCGTCGAACCGGCGCAGGTCGTCGTCCGAGACCCGGATCCCCACAACCCGCGATCGGCTGCCGTTCGCTGTCTGACGCTCACCCCAGTGGTTCACCACGTTGTAGATCGTCTTCAGGCTGACATCGTAGTGGGCTGCCAACGACGCCGCGGAGACGCCGTTCCGGCGGTCCTGGGCGATGGTCGATCGCTCGATCTCTGACAGTCTGCGGCGGCGGGGCATTTTGAAGTTAACGTTCCTATTTCTTGCCAACTTCGTACAAGCCCGCCGACTCCCAACGCAAGTGGAGTCGGCCATAAGGGCTTGTACTCAATGTAGAAAATCGCCCTACAAGGGCGATTTCCCGTCCTTTGTCAAATGGATCGCGCTTCGCGCTCATTGCACCACGCGATGCGGTCTCCGCATCGCGCATCGCGTCTTTTGCGCCCCGTCTCTTGCACCCCGCAAGACGGGTTTTGCCGCGTGCTAACCGTCTCGCGTCACCCGCGGAACGACATACGCGAGACTGCCTCCCGTCGTCTGGAGCGCGCTATCCGTCACCTGCATTCCGTCCGCTGTACATCGCCGAGCGCATCCCGACATTTGGAGGGTGTGTGGTGCCCCGCGACGAATGCTGAAGGCGCCACGGCAGACGTCGCACGGTCATCGCACAACGCCGCCCGCTGCATGCCAAACGCGGGTCGCATCCCGACTTCTGCTTGACCCCTCAGTCTCATGCGTTTAGCGACATTTTGGTATTATCGTTGCGATTCCCTATTTTTGCGGAGGATCAGAATGCCGAACGAAAATCTTGTGGTGATCGCAGCGATGGCCCGGAAAGGGGGCAGTGGAAAAACGACGCTCTCGCGCGCCTTGATCAGCGCCGCGATCGCCGCCGGACGCAGAGTGATGTTGATCGACACGGATAGCACGAGAGTACTCGGGGCCTGGCATGCTCGGGCCCAAACCGGTTGCCTGAGTTCGCCGCTCCTCTCCTCTGCAACTGTCGAAACCGTGGCGGGTGTCGAGGATCAGATCGATCAGGTCTACATGGCAGGCACGGCAGACTTCATCTTCATCGATACCGCAGGGGTCGGTGCCGAATGGTCAGATGGCATCGCGGTGCTTGCGGACCACATTGTGACGCCCGTCATGCTGTCGACGTCTGATTTCGATGTCGGCGCACAGACTGCCGATTGGTATGAGAAGCTGAAATCCCGTGTTGACGACCCCACCAGCCTTCCGCGCCACCACGTCGTCCTCAACATGGTCGACCCGAAAACAACCCGTGCCGACGCCGCCCTGATTGAAGAAGCGCTCACCCGTTTTCCGGTGATTGAGACCGTCATGATGCGGCGGAATACCTACAAGGAGATGGACCAGAAGGGACTTCTCCACGCCTTGGCACTGGAAAAGCAATCTGATCCAAACCCTCTGATGCGTCCACATGTGCGTCATGTCGTCGAGGCGCTCGAGGAGGCGACGGACATCCTCAACAACATTCTTGCTGCGTGAGGACAGTCGATTGCGCAAGAAGATCCCGACCATCACCAGGCCCGACCCAGCCTACGCCGCCACCCTTCAACAGGGTGACCGCGAGGTTCCCGGGAAGGAAGACGAGACACAGGTCACAGCAACAAAGACAGGCACCCCGGCGGTTGACGCTGACGTTGACGCTGATCGGCACGAGTCAGAGTGTGTGCCGGAAGGTGCCGTGGCGCCGCACCAAGTCACCGCGGAAAGCTCTGACCCGCATACCAACCTGAATGCTCCCGTATCGACCGCGACCAAGAGCCCGACCCGCAAGATCGACATCAGGGTCAACGCACTCGAACGACAGGAAGCAGCGCTCCAGACTTGTGGTGTTGAGCCAGCACATGTGGTGCGTGCCGCCTTGCGCCGTGCAGTCAAAGGCTGGCAACTGTCGCCGGTCTTCGCTCCAGTCGCGGAGGAGCAGCGCACTCGCAACACGCAGTGGCAGGCCCGTACATCTCTGGCTGTAAATGCGGCAAGCCTGAGTGTCCTCCTTCGGGACCACGACCCCCTCGACGTCTTGAGTAAATGGGCCCTGATCCGCGGCCAGGTGGAACCGCTCATCTGGAGCGAGATCGATGCGATCCTTGAAGAAATTGCCATTCGCGCTGCATCGCCGCATGAACCGAACGCGCCGTAAGATACCTATCTGAAAAGACAACTTGCATTTCACCGGTGGATTTTTGCCCACCCGGGACGGTTCATCTTGCAGTTGCAGAAACCTAGTCCTAACACCAGCTAACAGGAATTTCAGACCTCAATGGTGACGAGTTACGAGGTCCATTTAGGAGGAACGCATTATGAACACGAAGCCCCGCCTGACTGGCGAACCGATCATGCGCATCCTCTGCAAGAAATCTGAAAATCTGGTTGGCTACCTGTATCAATGGAACAATGGCGACGTGCAGCCAGCATGGTTTGATGGCGCTTTTGCAGACGTTCGTTACGAACCGCTCGTTCAAGCGCCGAAAGAAGACTCCGCCAATCCAGAGATCCCCGGACTGCGTCAGCAAGGTCCGTCGCACCTTGAAAATGCTTAGCTCACGACCTCGCTTCGGTTTGTCGGTCATCCCGTCCTGCAGGTCCTTTGAGCGATAGAGTTGACTTCTATGCCTCACAAGTGATCTACATATGAGTTATAGAAAGGATGTCTATAACTCATGGCTTGGAACTGGACGCTGCCCGATTGGCCGGATTTCCGGTATGACGCCTCCGCTCTGGAGCCGTTTGAGCAGACGTTTCTCCTGTCGTCCGGGGAAATCCTCGGCGCGGTCCATCATGTCAGCCAGCCGGAGCGCGAGCAACTCCGCATCGAACTGCTCAGCGAGGAAGCGATGCAGACGAGTGCCATCGAGGGTGAAATCCTCGATCGGCTCAGTGTCCAGTCTTCGCTGCGCCGCCATCTGGGCCTCGATCCGGACAGCTACCCTGCCAAACCGCGCGAACAGGGCGTCGCGGAAATGATGGTCGATGTCTATTCCAGTTTTGCAGAGCCGCTGACCCATGAGACACTGTACCGCTGGCATCGGATGCTACTGTCCCATGACCGTCGGTTGGAAACCATCGGGGCCTACCGACAACATGCCGAGGCGATGCAAATCGTTTCCGGCCGCCTTGACCGGCCGACGATCCATTTCGAAGCGCCGCCCTCGGAGCGGGTCATGCCTGAGATGGAGCGATACGCGGATTGGTTCAACAAGACCGGGCCGGGGGGAGCAGAGCCGCTTCCAGCGCTGACGCGCGCAGGGCTAAGCCACCTCTATTTCGAGAGCATCCACCCATTCGAAGACGGCAATGGCCGCCTGGGTCGCGCCCTCGCTGAAAAGTCTCTGGCGCAGAACATTGGCCAGCCAACCCTCATCTCGCTCGCCTTCACCATCGAGAAGGAGCGCAAGGCTTACTACGACCAGCTCGAGCAACATCAAAAAACGCTCGACGTGACCGATTGGCTCGTCTGGTTCGCAGAAGTTGTCTTGAAGGCCCAACAGGCAACACTCGACCGCGTCGGCTTCTTCATCAGCAAGGCACACTTCTACGATCGTCACAGGCACCAGTTGAACGAACGCCAGGCCAAGGCCATCGCTCGAATGTTTCGGGAAGGCCCTGGCGGTTTCAAAGGCGGACTCAGCGCCGACAACTATCTCAAGATCACCGGAACTTCACGCGCAACCGCAACCCGCGATCTGCAGGACCTGGTCGAGAAAGGTGCGCTCAGCCGAACCGGTGAGCGACGCCATACGAGGTACTGGTTGAACCTGAATCCACGGGCGTCGAAGTGAGGCAGCGCCAAAGACGTTGCCTATTCTCTGAGCGAGACAGATTGGTTTCCGGCACTATCTGCGCGCAGATCAAGATCAGACGCGGATGAGAGGACAAAGCCAAGATTGTCGCCAAGGCCAAAGGGATAAATCACAGGTTGGGCCACTAGCGTTCCGAGCCCGACAGGACGACCTACGGCTTCCAAAACGGCAGTTGTCATCCAACGCATGAGGTCCGATCCTTCCAACGCACAGGCTTTCTTCCGGGTTAGCGTCTTGCCGTTGTCGCTTCGATCGAGCAGCGCCCAGTCTATCTGAGACTGAAGGACCATATTGGTCATCCGTCTGGTCCCCTCACGTTCGCCATAGATTTCTGCCATCCGACGATGCACTTCAGCGGTCGTGCAGTCGCCTTGAAGCGAGGTCAATCTGCCAACGATCTCGGCCACTTTGGCGAAGAAGGGATATGTCACGATAGCCATGCCCCATGTCAGGGCCGCCGGCGGGGTAGATGGTGCCGATTGGAACAGTTCCACGCCGCGTTGAGCAAAAGGCTCCAGATCTTTTCGCGGCTCCAACCAAAGGCGGTTCAGTACGGTTCTGGTCTTCTTCCTAGCCGCAGGCCCTGAATGGGCTTCTTCCAACAGAGCATCGAGCTCGCTGATGTCAGCGAGACCGGCCCTGACTTCCAGCGCTTTTTTCGCCCACTCGAGGCGGATGAAGCGGTCAAATCCTATCTGAGGTGCTGTCGCTCGCATGTTCTTCTTTCTTCATTCTTATCTTCACAAACGGCACAACCAGTTCCTCTAACGCCATTCCTCCGTGAGCAACGATCTTGTTCCCTCTTGGCACAAACGCGCCGCGTTCATTCGCGTAAACTGGCAAGAAGTCGGACGGAAGCCCTGGACCGCTAAACTGAAATGCATCGATATCGGGCGGAACGGATGCAGCAAGGTCCTCGCTGCGATAGGCCCTGACGCGCTCACCCTTCATCTCGGAGACAACGCCCTGGCTGAGCCGTCCAATGCCGTCGGCATCAACATTGCCATGGTCCGCAGTCAGGTAGATATGATAGCCGTGCTGAGCAAGCATGAGAAACAGCTTTTCAATGAAGCCGGTATCGCACCATTCGCGAATTTGGCCAGCAATCCCGCGTTTCCCAAGCATTGCTCCGTGGACAATTTCATCGACCATATCGACGACAAGGCCCGCGACCTTGGTCGTCGGCTTTGAAAGTACGTCCTCGAGTAGAGCCAATTGGTCGGAACGTTTGAGCCCCTTCTGGAAAACGACCTCTGGCTTCCGGAGGCCGTTTTCCTGCCAGAACTTCGTCCAGAGAGACGGCTCTTGTGCCGTCGAATCCATCGAGCTTTGAAACTCCCGTGGCTTGAGGCCCGAAAATAGCGCCTGGCGAGAGATTGACGTCAGCGTCGGCAGCCACGCAAAGCAGCCGCCCTCGTCGGCGGAAAAGTCGGGAAGCTTGGTCGACAGGTGGTCCCTGATCTGGGCCCACTGGTCCAATGCCAAACCATCAAAGACAAGAAGAGCAATTCGATCTTCGCCAAAGCCCCTGCGCATCGCGAGATAGCGCGGCACGTGATGTACCATCACCGGCGCTTTTGCGACGGGTAGGGAGGGCAAGTCTGCGAAATGCTGAAGCACCCAATCCTTGAGGCGGGCATCGGCCTCTCTTTGCAAACTCTGGAGCTGCCCCTGCAGGTTATCTGCGTCCGCCGCCTTCAGTTCGTTGAAGCGGTAGATGAGTTCTCCAAGGCGGCGCGCCGTCTCTACCCAATCTCGATGCGACGCCCCCTCCGAGGGTAGACTCGCTGCGTTCCTTTTCGCTCCCTCCGACACCAAATGCGCAAGTGCCTGAGGGTCATCGATCAGACCAACCTGTATCCAATCGGGAAGGTGCTCAGGACGAACACTTGCCTCAATAGGCTGAAGGGCTCCCTCGAAGAACATGGTATCTATGATGACCCTGACGTCGGGGTGATCAAAGGGCACGTCATACGCATGGCCTTCGACCGGCACCTGATCCCTGCCGCGCGCATCAGGTTCAACGCCATATTTTGCGACGAAACGCGCCCAAGATTCCTGTATTGCGCGGAGCATAAAGGGTTTTGAGGCGAGCAGTTCACTAATCGGAAGACTTCCAAGAGATGTGTCCCGAAGAACGGTTGCGACATGGTCTGCAAATAGGCTGGGAAGGCCAGCCCCGCGATAGTGAAGCCGCAGAGCTTCTCGCCAGAAATCCTCCGGTCGATTCAGCAGATAAGGGCTAAGCCTGAAGATGTGCGTGAGGACAAAATTCTTGGTCTCAGCCTCACCGAGCAGCTGCGTCACATGCTTCTGATAGGCTTGGAACAGCCCTTCATGGTGTTCAGATTCGAGCTTGCGGACGACACCATAATTCAAATTGGGAAAAAGATCAGCCAAGCTCAGGCTGACTTGTCGTGCTGCCCTGATGTAGTCCCAAGGGATGGAATTAATGTCCGCGCCCCGCCACTGCAGGATGAGCGCCTTCGCGGTACCTTTCTGACCCACATCCCATGCGGATCGATAACGCTCTTCATACTCGGTTCTAAACGAAACAGAATCTTCGAACGGGAGAACCTCAAATTCGCGTTCGCGAAGCCCAAGCAGAATGGTCTCATCCAAGAGCAGGCCATCCGGATCCAAAGCGATCCACAAGCGAGACAGATCTGCGGGAAACTCCCGCAGGATACGATCAGCCCAAATACTCATCGTGCACCAGCCACCGTTTCGCCAATTCGCAACACGAGGAGGGCATTGAGATCGGGCGAGTAGGAGGCCGCAGCATCGAGCTGCGCCATCCGAGCTTCATGTTCTTTCTGCAGCCGCTTCCGTCGATAATCACGAACAGTCTGAAGCCCCACTCTGCCAATCGCCTGGTGTCGAGCTTCGTAAGCATAGAGTGCGCGTTCGCGTTCTTCCTCGATCCGAGCCTTGTGCTCTGTCACAAGATCGGAGAACACCCGCTCTCCTTGCGTGACCGCAGCCGCTTTCGATCTCTCGAACCAGTCGCGCGGCGCCTCGATCTGAGGCGCAGCAATCGGCTCGATCTGCTCCGTCAGAAGCACGTCCCAAATGCGTTTTGCCGTTGGTTGGAAGGCGCGCCCTTCATCATTGACGAAAACGGATAGGAAGCGGCGGCGGCTGAAGTCGTCAGCTGCCAGACTGACTTCCCAAAGCGACCAAACGCCTTTCACACTATCAGGCAGGCCTGTAATGCGGACAGCGGGGACGGGTTGACCGGCGATACAACGCGGAAGATCAGCAATCAAAGCCTGCGCTCTTGGATCTTCCAGCGTGACCCACTCAACTTCGGGCCGATCTCCCGCGGTGCGCGCATCAAAACACACCGAAGATGACTCTGTGCCATCGGCCCACCGTATCCGCCAGGTATCGCCTTCCTTCTTGGCTTCTCCCCCCCGCGCAGGGAGGCCAGTTGTGATTGCCCGCTCCAGCCAAAACTGTGCCGGATGGTCTCGCCACTTGCGCGCATCATCGGCTTCTAGTTCATGGCCGTCGGCGAGCAGATCACTATTCTTCCGGTTCTCTGCCAACGAGGAACGAAGCTGCGTCAGAACGGCATCGCATTCTGTTTCGATCGATGCCGGGTCTTGGATCCCCTGAACAAAAAGTTCGTCGAACAGTGGCTCCGCCTCGACCGAATCCATCACATCGGCAACTTTGTCCACGCCGAATTCCTCTGCGATCACAGCGAGCTTTGTTTCGAGAACTTCGCGAACCCGATGCTCGACGGTGTCTTCGAGTACGAAATTGATGGCTCGCACAATATGCGGTTGCCCGATGCGGTCCACGCGCCCAATACGCTGCTCGACCCTCATCGGGTTCCACGGCATGTCGAAGTTGATGATGACATGGCAGAATTGAAGATTGAGGCCCTCGCCGCCAGCGTCCGTCGAGATCAAGATACGCACATCCTTGGAGAATGCCCGCTGCGCGCGGCCACGCGCCTCGAGGTCCATACTCCCATTGAGAGTTGCAACCGAGAACCCCCTGCTTTCGAGAAATTCCGCGAGCATGGCCTGGGTCGGAACAAACTCGGTGAAAACCAGAACCTTGAGTTCAGGATCGTTTTCCTCCTGCTGAATCTTGTAGATCTGCTCAAGGAGTGCTTCGGCTTTTGCGTCTGTTCCTTGCGCCTCTGTCTCACGAGCGAGGAACAAGAGTGCCTCAACGTCTTTTCGCTCGTCATCCAAGGCATCGAAGGCCACGGCGATATCGATCTGGTCATCACCCGTTAGCTCATGCCAGTCTCCGACACCTTCGGTGGAAAAGAGCTGAAGTTGTCGCTGGTCGTCGTCCAGGGCGAGGAGTCGCTTTTCCAAGGTTGCACGGATAGCTGCGGTGCTGGACGTCACCAAACGCTGCATAAGGATCATCAAGAAGCCGATGTGCCGCTGCTTCGATGCCATGGCTTGGTTATAGCCGTGGCGAACATACTCAGTGATCGCTTCGTACAAACCTTGCTGTGCTTTGTGTCGGTCAAGCCAGGCGACGGCCTGAATGCGGGTCATCCGTGGCTTGAACAGAGGCTTGCCTTCAGCATCGATCGCAAGCCTCTTCTCTGTCCGCACGACGAACGGGCGCACGCGATCGCTCGAGACGCTGTTCTCATCGGGGAAAGAGTCCCGATCCAGCAGCTGCATCAGACGGTGGAATTGATCCGTTTTCCCTTGGTGCGGCGTTGCCGACAAAAGCAGAAGGTAAGGTGCAGCTTCGGCAAGTGCCGCACCCAACTTGTACCGCGCAACCTGATCCGTGCTGCCTCCCATTCGGTGAGCCTCGTCGATGATCACAAGGTCCCAGTTGGCCGAGATCAGGTCTTCGAACCGTTCACGGTTGTAGGTGCTGAGTTGCTCCGCGCTCCATCCGCGCCGCCCTTCGAGCGGTTTCACCGAATCCAGCGAACAGATCGCCTGATTGTGAACAGGCGTGCAAAATTGACCCCGTAGCGGGGTAATCGGCGTCCAAAAGTGACCCCCCTGATATTTCTGTTTTGATGCTTCCTCAGATGCATGAGGGAGCGAGTTGGGGATGTTGGTTGTGGAGACGATTGCGAAGATCAG
>NZ_VINQ01000037.1 GCF_008369105.1 Aquicoccus porphyridii
GCGCCGCGGACAGGTTCCGATGTATGACTCCGAAGGCGAGCGCATATGCATCATAGATCCCGCGCTGCTCCGGCGTCAGCGCATGTTCCAGCATCTCGTATTCGACGCCGTCATAGGACAGCGAGCGCGCCGTGTAGAGGCCAAGCGACCGCAGATCGCGAGCCAGGACCTCCATCGCGGCAACGCCGCCAGCTTCGATAGCTTGCACAAATTCCGCCCGCGTCGAAAACGGAAAGTCCTCGCCCCCCCAAAGCCCAAGCCGCTGCGCATAGGCGAGGTTATGGACCGAGGTCGCACCCGTGGCCGAGACATAGACCACGCGGGCATTGGGCAACCTGTGCTGCAGACGCAGACCGGCCCTGCCCTGTTGCGACGCCGTGACATCGCCGCGCTCGCCCTTGCTTCCTGCGGCATTCGCCATGGCATGGCTTTCGTCGAACAGGATCACCCCGTCGAAGTCGGCCCCCAGCCAGTCGACGATCTGATCGACGCGGGACTTTTTTGCGCCCCGCTCCTCGGAGCGCAGCGTGGCATAGGTGGTGAACAGAATGCCCTCGCTCAGCGGGATGTCGCGGCCTTGTGCAAAACGCGACAGCGGCGTGACCAGCAGCCGCTCCTGGCCAAGGGCAGACCAGTCGCGCTGAGCGTCCTCGAGAAGCTTGTCGCTCTTCGAGATCCAGAGCGCTTTGCGCCGACCCTGGGCCCAGTTGTCGAGCACAATCCCGGCCGACTGGCGGCCCTTGCCCGCCCCGGTGCCGTCGCCAAGGAAGAAGCCGCGGCGGAAACGGACGGCGTCAGCGGCATCGTCCGGCGCGGCCGAGACCATGTCGCCGGTCTCATCGACGGTCCAAGACCCCGCGAGATAAGCGCCATGCGCCTCGCCCGCGTAGATCACGGTCTCAAGCTGCGCGTCGGACAGAAGGCCATCGCGCAGGATGGCGGCTGGAAGCTTGGGCCGGTAGCTGGGTTTTGGGGGCGCGACCGAAGCCATGGCCGCAGATTGCACAAGCTTGGTCGGGTGCGGTTCCGCTCCGGGAATTTCGATCGCCTGCAGACGGAAGGTCTCATAAATAGCATCCGACAGGCGCGCGCTGGCCCCGTCCTCGGTTGCATCGCGCAGGGTATAGGCGAGGTCTGCGGCCTCGATCTGCACCGCGGTGTTGGTGGGGGCTGTTGCAGGCGTGGCGCGCGACGAGCTGATGCCTGTGCGCGTGGTGCGGGCAGGATTTCCCGGGAAGGGGGAAGTGGGGCCCTGCCCGGCTGGTGCGACCTGCGCCAGTTCGAGGCGCGGGGGGACATGGGTAGTGATCAGCGACAGCAGGCTGGCGACATCAGGCGAAATCGGGCGCGCCAGATCGGCTGTGATGCCGCCCGCCTCGCCACCGCGGCATTTGTCGAAGACCGAAATCCGCGTCTCGAAGCTGGTGCCATGTTTGGCAAACGCGGCACCGGATACGGCACCTGTAAAGACCAGATGCGCGGTCTCGGTCAGGCGGCCAAAGGTTTCGGCCCAAGCCGGGGAATCGGGCGCGAAACTGGCACCGGTGATGGCGACCAGCCGTCCGCCGGGGACCAGGCGCGCGAGCGCAGAGCGCAGATGCCGCGCTGTCGCCTCGGTGGTGCGGGCGTCGACATTGGCCACCGCCGAGAACGGCGGGTTCATCAGGATCACGCTCGGGCGCAACCCTGCGTCCAGATGATCGTCGATCTGGGCTGCGTCAAAGCCCGTGACAGGCCGGTCCGGAAACAAGCGACGGAGGAGATCAGCGCGGGTGTCGGCAAGCTCGTTCAGCGCGAGGCTGCCGCCCGCGATTTCCGCGAGGATCGCCAGAAGCCCGGTCCCGGCCGAAGGCTCAAGGACCAGGTCACGTGACGTGATCTTTGCGGCGGCGAGCGCCGCGAGTCCCATGGGCAGCGGTGAGCTGAATTGTTGGAACCGCTCCATCTCCTCCGAGCGCCGGGTATGCGCGGGCAAAAGGCCGGACACTTTGGTAAGGATCGGCAGCAGCGCTGCGGGTGATTCAGCCCGCGCCAACAGCGTGCGGCCAAACTTCCGCAGGAAGAGGACCAGCGCCACCTCGCCCGCCTCATAGGCCAGTTTCCAATCCCACGCGCCCTCCGCGTCAGAGCCGCCGAAGGCGCGCTCCATCTCAACGCGCAGGCGCAGCGCGTCGATCTGGAAACCTTGCGCCAGATCAGTCTGCAGCGCTTCGGCCACGCTCAAGATCGCAGCAGCCGTATCGAGGGACGGGATGGGGACAACAGGCGCAAGTGCGCGCTCGGTCGCAAAATGGGCGAGATGGGTCATCGGGAAACTCCGGAATGAGGAACAGGATCAGGCCCGGACGCCCTCTTTCGGGCACCCTCAGGCCTGACCTTCCCCGGCCCTCCCCTTCCTCTCAAACCCCATGATTTCCTGAGGTGGCTTGCCTTTGTTCCTGTTATGTTCTATTTTGAGAGCCACGCTAAGAAGGGAGATCCCCGATGGAAAGCACCACTTACGCCCTGCCCGCGACCCCTAAGCAGATCGCCTATGCGCGCGCGCTGGCCCTGCGCAACCAGACGCTTTTGCCATGGGAGGTTCAGCAAGATCGGCGGTCCCTAAGCGCCTGGATCGACGCACAAGCCAAGCTCACACCCGCGACAGCGCTGGACAGCCTGCCCTCGTCCAAACAGGTCGCCTTTGCCGAGCGCCTCGCCCGCATCAAGCGCCGCGCCGTGCCGGACGAGTGTTTCCGCGACAAGGGGCTGATGTCGAAGTGGATCGACGGGAACAAGTGACACTGGTTCCGATGCCCCTGTCGCCTATTCCGCTTTGAAAGCTGTATTAACCCTGCGCGCGATATCAGCACAGCGATCCATCAAGATGTTGAACGGCTCAGGCGCAATAGAAAGTAAGCCGTCTTCTGTCATCCGACGGTAATCTTCCGCGAGGAGGTCAAAGGCGTCACCACTTGGCACCAGTTGCAGATGTCCAGCAATCGCTGCGTCGTAGTTGACTTTTTCGCCATCGGCGGCCTTTTCAGAGAAGAACATCGTCTTGTGACGAGCCACTGCGGCCGCGAGCGCCCGATCTTCGATGGCCACGGCAGCCATACCCGCCTCATCCAGGCGGAAAACATCATGCCAGTGTCGGGAGAAGCGATCTCCGCGCATGCGAGCCTGCAGACAAAACACATGGATCGCCGTCGCCTTCTCCCAGAACGTTCGCTCGGCATGCATGACACGGGGACGCGCCACCGGAAACTCCACGCCTTCAATCGCAGCAGCAGCATCGCAGACAATGTCGCGCGCAGATGCAGGCTCGCCGGTAGAGCGCGCCCCGAATTCCAGCATCACGCTCGGCGAAACATATCCCGTACCTTGAGCGAGGTTGGGATAGTTGATGAACAACTTGTCGCCGTCGAGGCGAAGCTCGGCTTCGATCCCATCCTGCTCGAGGGCTTGCTGCAAGATCGGCTGGACGGTCTCTGCCACCCATTCAGGCAACGCCTGTCGGACCCGCTTTGACCAACGCCGCTCTTCACTGGATGAGACCGGCATGGCATCCTCACGACCATCCAGCAAATCCGGGATCAGCGCGCGCATATCAAAGGTCAGATCTACATCTTCGGAAAACCGGTCAATGACCTGATAGGCCTTCGAGAGCGAGGTGCCACCCTTGAAGACAAGGCTGGCACCGATGGGCGATCCGAATAGCTGCTGGATCGCCCAGACAACCCAGACGTCCTTTTCGAGCAGATGGCTTGGCCGCCCAAGCTGATCGGCTGCGACACCAAGCGCGTCCAGACGGTCGCCAGCGCTGAGGCGGAGGAACGCCTCAGCCATGGACCAGTTTCCCGATCATTTGTGCCAGCCAGGTCGGAAACTGCGGCGCGACAGTGATCAACTCCATCTTCGCTGTGTCCGTGAGCTTGGAACGCAGGATAGGCAGAGCGCCGGTCGCTTGCTCCGGCCCAAGCCAGGCAAGAGCACGCACGACCTGCCCGGAGGTCTTGTTCCCGAGGGTCAATTGCCAGCGCGGCGCGTGGCGCAGCTCGACCACTTGACGGCCAAGGCTGAGTACACGACTTCGACCAGAGGTGAGATAGACCGACTGAACCGGCACCTGCGTCGTCAGGCCCAGGGCATTCGCAGCAGAAGCGCCGCTTGGGACGATCGTCTCGCCCCTCTGTGCAGCAAGCGCCTCGATCGCCTGTTCGGCCGAGGGGCTACGCGGACCAAAGCGCGTCTGGACCGGGCGCATGTAGATCCCGCGTCCGGCCCGGATCAACTCTCCACGCGCGGCCAAGCGCGAGAGGGTCTGATCGACTGCCGCGCGCGAGCCGAGGTGCAAAAGCCCCTTCGCTGCCAAGGGCACCCCCTCCGGCAACGTTGTTGCGACTTGCATAATGCTTTCAGTCATGCGCTCCATGATCGCTCCTTTGTCAGAAAGATAAGCGGTTTTCTGACAGGTTTCAACTCTGCGTTCTCACCCAAACCGCCGCCCCCCTTCCGTGAAGGTGTATTCATTGGCGATGATGCCGTCCTCAACGGACTCGTCCGAGGTAAGGTGGTCGTATTCACTCTGAAGCTGACGGTAGAGCCAGCGGGCGAGATCGCGGATCGCCTCGGTCACAATCTCTTCGGCATCCTGGGTGGGCGGTTGCCAGGTCGGGCTGTCGCGGGTGACGTCCACGGACATGGTGTATTCGTGGTAGTAGCGGCCCCGATGGCTGACCTCAGCAGCAAGCTGGTAAAAGTTGCGCCGCTGGATGGCCTGCAGGCGGTCGGCGATGCCGTGCAGCGTCGCGTCCGTCGGGGCGTAGTCGCGGATGCGCGCGGCCGCGCCCTTGGCGTGGCCGAGGTATGCTTCAAAACAGGCCCCATCCCCCTGGCTCCAGAACCCTGAAAACCAGATGCAGGGCTTGGCCCGCGTCCCTCCGCCCATCAGCCGCACAGGCGTGGTTTTGAGCCGGACGCCGAGAATTTCGCAGACCCGCTCGAAATCCTCGTAGACCGCGTCCCACCAATCGTCGTGGGGCCCGAGCTCGCGATACCAGCTGCGCGCCTTTTCCTTGGCCGCATCCGAGAGTTCGGGGAACTGGTAGACTGTTGTGCAAATGACCTCAGGCATGTGCGTCATCCCAATTCAGCGCAGCGGCCAGCCAATCTTGCGTGCTGGTCGCGCCGATCAGTTTGCGCGCGCCCAGATCGATGACATGCGCGCCACCGCCGAAGGCCTCAATGCGTGGCCGTGAGCAGGTCAGGGCGTAGCTGAACCCCCATAGGCCGGTGAGATCGAGCTCTCCCGCAAGGCGCAGCACGAAGTGGATGACCGCATCAGGGTCGCTGCTGTCACCATCGTGGATCCAGAGGGTCGATCCTGAAGGATCGGTCTGGATCGACAAATCAAAGCCGCAACACAGCGCCTCGGTCTCGGCATAGGTATCATTGCGCAGCGCCAAAAACGCTTCATAGGCGCGCGCCGCCTTGTCGGGCGTGCCGACATCCAGCAGGCAGGAAAAACGGGTGAAATAATCCGCCATTGGGGTCTCCATTAGAAAAGGCCCGACCAATGGCCGGGCATGGGGTATAGGGGCTTGGAGTGATCAGGGGGCAGCGCCAGTCCGCGCCCACTGGCGTGGTCTCAGCCTGCACGCTCGCGTGACTGGCCAGCATGGCGCGGTAGAACCGGTGGCGCGACGCGCGCAGCGGGTGCATGCGCCGCAGGCTGGGATGCAGCGCACGGATCGCGGCGCGCAGCACGGTGCAGGGTGTGGCGCTGACAGCCAGGCCAAGGCGCGCATAGGCCGGGTCCATCAGCGCGCGCCTGTTGGGTGTGGGTTGTAATCCAACAGGTTCGCGCGCGCAGCCGCATCAAGCGAGAGACTCCCATCGGCAGCCAGGGTCGTGCCCGAGGCCGCGCGCAGGTCCTGCAGCACATCGCAGGCCAGCCGCGTGATTGCGTCTGATAGCGGCAGCCTGTGAAGTGCGTCGCCCGGAGTATCGGGGTCCAGATCGACATAGGGGATGTCCAGATCCGGGCAGGCCACGCGCGTGTCATCGGCAAAGGCCGCGATGCTGGTGATCAGGCAGGTGTCATCATCACAGATGAAACTGGCCGCGACATGGGTGATGCCTGCACCCATCAGATGATCATAAAGCCGGGCCATATTGGCCGCGATCAGTGCGGCAATGCGCGCCTCGTTCGACGCATGGCCGGCATGGATCGCGCGAAAATCCGCGCGGGCGGGGGGCAGTGGGGCCATCAGCGTGGGCTCATTCTGGCGCATGGGTCTCTCCTTGACATAGCTGCGGGTCGACGCGCCCTTGCGAGGGGATGCACTCGGCTCTCCCCCGCAAGGCGCATCTCTCCCCATCCCTCCTCTGTCTCTCGGGCGTCACGCCGCGATCTGCAGCGCGC
Source organism: Aquicoccus porphyridii (assembly GCF_008369105.1). Taxonomy (GTDB): domain Bacteria; phylum Pseudomonadota; class Alphaproteobacteria; order Rhodobacterales; family Rhodobacteraceae; genus Aquicoccus; species Aquicoccus porphyridii. The sequence goes on from NZ_VINQ01000037.1 coordinate 6,407, forward strand.
GGGCGGCAAAGGCGCGCCAGAGCGGATCGACCAGACGCGCATCCAGCAGATCGGCACGGTGACGCAGTCGCTGCGCCAATTCAGGCTCGTGCCAATCAATGGCACGGCCAGCCTGGGCGCGCAGCTGAACCGCTTCGGTCACAACGGCCCGCGCCTCAAGAGCATTGGCGACAGGGTGGCACCAAGCCACAGCGCCATGACTGGCGGCCCCGGCAAGAACCAGGCGCTGGTCGCAATCAAGGATGGCCAGAAGCTGCGGCGCTGCATCGGGGCCGTTGTCCTCGGCAAGCTCAAACGCCCCCTGCATGGCATCAGCCAAGGTCGCAAAACGCTCAACGACCACGGGGGCAGCGGTGCCCGACATCAGGGCTGCCGGCGTCCGGTGCACCCGCGTCAGCGCGAAAGGCAGGCTGGGATCAGGAGCGACAGTCGGGCCATTTGGACGCGGGCCCGACTGGTTCGGCAGGGGAAGGTCAAACATGGCAATATCTCCAACGGCACGGGAAGCCACTCTCCCCGCCTCATCCGTCAAAGACCAAACCGCCACCCTCTTCCTCGAAGGGGCGGCGGCGATAGGTCAGGAAGGGACGTCAGAGTTTGCCGAGCGCCCGCAGGCTCAGCTCCGTCCCGGCACCTACAATGATGTGGTCATGCAGCGTCAGGCCGAGATACTTGCAGCCCTTCTGGATCTCCTTGGTCATACTGAGATCGGCATCGGACGGCATCGGATCGCCCGACGGGTGGTTGTGGATCAGGATCAGGGCGCTGGCGTTCAGCATCAGGGCTCTCTTGATCACCTCGCGCGGATAGACGGGGACATGATCGACTGTGCCGGTCGACAAAAGCTCATCGGCGATGATGCGGTTCTTGCGATCGAGATAGAGGACATGGAATCGCTCGATGGGGCCGCGAACGGTGAGCGCGCAATAGTCCATCAGCGCCTGCCAGCTGCTGATGACCGGATTCTGGCTGAGGTATCGGCCAAGGATGTCGCGGGCCTCGAGGACGATGGTTTCTTCCTGGGGGGTCATGGGGATCTCACTGATTGCGCACCACACCGAAGCCCCCTGCCCTTTCGGGGCCTGGCCAACGGCGTAAATGTTGAGAAAAAGGCTACAGCGACCGCCCCGTTGTCGGGCGATCGCTGCATGGGCGCTCTGTCAGCCGACCCGGTCGAGGAGCTTCTTCGCACGCCCTTCCATGTCGAGCCGCGCATCCTGCTGGGTCTTGTCGCGCGCAAGCCGCGTGATGCCCTGCACAAAATCGAAAATGCTCTCGGGCGGGCGATTTTCCTCTATCAGCACCTTCTCGATGATCTTGCCAGATTCCGCTTTTGAGAAGCCACGCTTGCGCAGGAAATCCGCGCGATCCTCATCGCTGCGCGCCACGATCTGCTGCCGCGCGGCCTTGATGCCGTTCACGAACCCCTGCGGCGAGGAATTGGCGAACCGCGTCAGCGCCGGGGCCGCCTCATGGGCAAAGCGCGAGGCGGCATATTTCGAATGGCGGATCCGGATCTCCTGAAAATCCTCGACGCCCCACAGATTCCTGTTTTGACACACCGCCCGCAGGTAGAAGCTCGCCATGCCGAGGGTTTTCGCGCCCACCTCGGAGTTCCAGCAGTAGAAGCCCCGGAAGTAGAGGTCAGGAGAGCCGTCAGGCAGCTTGCCCGCCACGATCGGGTTGCGATCATCGACCAGGAACAGGAAGACGTCCCGGTCCGAGGCATAGAGCGTGGTCGTGTCGCGGCTGATCTCGACATCGGGGTTGTAGACCCCGGTCGACCAATCGAGCACGCCCGGCACCTTCCAGCGCGTGTCGCCGATGCCATTGCCCGCGATGCGCTGCACCGCCTCGACCAGCTCGAAATCGTGGATGCGGCCATAATCAGGGCCGGTGACCGCGCGCAGTTCCGTGCGGCCGTCTTCCGTCTCGAAGGTCTTCACCTGCTCGGCGCGGTGGTTGGTCAGGCCGTATTGCAGGTTGATCCCTGCCAGCGGCGCGGGCAACTGCCGCAAGTAGGACGCCGGAGCGCCGACGATGCTGGCAAGCTGGCCAAAGGCCCAGTGCGTGGGTGCCACCGGCTCCTGCGCTTTCGGCAGCATCAAGTGCAACCGCTCGGGGTTGTCGCGCGCGGCCTCGACGCGGATGTCGGCCGTTTGCACCACACGGGTGCGGCTGCGCTCGGACCGGCCCTTCACGTTGGCCCAGAGTTCGTCGAGCGACAGATACCGCTCGTCATCGGGCCGGTTGAACCATTCGGACGACACCCGCCCGCTCCGCTCACCCCGGCTCACATCCACTTTCCAGCCACCAGCCCGCGCCGGCGGACCTGAATCCAGAACTTCTACGATGCCCATCGGCATTCCTCCGTGACAGGCGCCGGAAGCCACTCTCCCAGCCTTCAACCCGTCACCGGGAAACCGGCACTCCTCTCACTCTCGAAAGCTTGGCATGATCGGCCGCAATGCGGACAGAACGGAAATTCAAACTTTCTGCTGCAACGTCTGCTTTTTCAAAACTTGCCCGCGCGGCAATGCCCGAAACCATGCGTCTAGGAACTCTGCCCCACAACAGCGAAACGCTTGCAGATTAGTCCATCTGGGGTCCGGTAGGTTCGAAAGCCCATCGCCTCGTAATATGCCAATGCTTCGGGATTGGTTGCTGCAATCGTCGCGTCGATGTTGCCGATACCCGCTTCTGCAGCAGCCGAGCRACTTACGTCAAAGAGCGCGCGKCCCACCCCACGGCGGGAGGCGGAGGGCCTTATGTGAGTGCCGATGATGCCCCATCTCGGTTCAACGMCCCACTTATTGCCGGGCTCAGCTAACTTGAGCGACTGGAAACCCAGAATAACGCCTTCRWCCTCGGCGACAGAACACCGGATCTTGCCAGGATCCTCAATATAATGGGCGCGAACAAAGGTCTCATCGTCAGGGCTAGTTCGCTTACCAGAGGCTGTCAGTTCTTTGAGAAATGCACTCATCTGCTTTACGTCCTCGACGACTGCGTCTCTGATTTTCATACCCAATCCTTCTTTCTGTCCACCAGTTGCTCAAAGGTACGCAGCCTACTGAAAGAAGGCAATCAGCAGCAACTCGCCAATGCTGCCATTCGTCCATGCCGCAGCATTAGTCGAAGAGGGCTC
>NZ_VINQ01000038.1 GCF_008369105.1 Aquicoccus porphyridii
GCCTCTACACGGCGCGCTCGCTGTCCTATGACGGCGTCGAATACGAGATGCTGGAACATGCGCTGACGCCGGAGCAGCGCGGGATCTATGATGCATATGCGCTCGCCTTCGGAGTCATACATCGGAACCTGTCCGCGGCGCTGGAAGCTGCCAACATTACTGGCGAATCCGGCGGTACGTTGAACCGCCAGGCCAAGTCCGCGGCCCGCTCGGCCTTTGAATCCGCCAAGCAGCGCTTCTTCGGTCATCTCCTGACCTCCATGAAGACCCCCAGCCTCATTTCCAGCATCGAGGCTGATCTGGCAGCAGGCCATGCTGCCGTCATCCAGATCGTCTCGACCGGTGAGGCACTGATGGAGCGCCGCCTGTCGGACATTCCCACGGACGAGTGGAACGATGTGCGGGTGGATATCACGCCAAGAGAGGCTTGCCTGGACTACCTCGCCCATTCCTTCCCGGTGCAGCTCTATGAGCCCTTCACCGATAGCGAAGGCAACCTCTCCTCGCGCCCGGTCACGCGCGATGGCCAGCCGGTCGAATGCCGCGAGGCCGCCCGGAGGCGCGACGCGCTGATCGAGCATCTGGCCAGCCTGCCGCCGGTGCCCGGGGCGCTCGACCAGATCGTCCAGCGTTTCGGCACCGACCTTGTGGCCGAGGTCACGGGCCGCTCGCGCCGCATCGTGACAAAAGGCGAAGGTCCTGCCGCCCGCCTCGTCGTGGAAAGCCGGGCAGGGTCTGCCAACCTGTCCGAGACCGCCGCCTTCATGGATGACCAGAAGCGCATCCTGATCTTCTCGGATGCCGGTGGCACGGGGCGGAGCTACCACGCCGACCTCGGTGCCAAGAACCAGCGCCTGCGGGTCCACTACCTGCTCGAGCCGGGCTGGAAGGCCGATGCCGCGATCCAGGGCCTCGGGCGCACCAACCGCACCAATCAGGCGCAACCACCGCTGTTCCGACCCGTCGCCACGGATGTGAAGGCGGAGAAGCGGTTCCTGTCGACCATCGCGCGCCGCCTCGACACGCTCGGGGCGATCACGCGCGGCCAGCGTCAAACCGGCGGGCAGGGGCTGTTCCGGCCCGAGGACAATCTCGAGTCCCCCTATGCCCGCGACGCCCTGCGCCAGCTCTACCGCCGCATCTATCGCGGCGATGTCGCGGGATGCTCGCTGATGGCGTTTGAGGACGCGACAGGCCTCAGCCTGACCGATGACAACGGTCTGAAGGACGACCTGCCCCCGATCACGACCTTCCTCAATCGCCTGCTGGCGCTCACAATCGACATGCAGGCTGTGCTCTTCGCGGCCTTCGAGGAACTCCTCGACCAACGGATCGAGGGTGCTATCGCCGCCGGGGTCTACGACCTCGGGCTCGAGACGCTGCGCGCCGAAAGCTTTCGCGTCACGGATGCGCGGGTGATCTACACCCATCCCGGCTCCGGCGCGGAAACCCAGCTCCTGAGCATCGCGGAAAAGCGGCGTAATGCTCCGACCGCGCTCGCGGATGCGCTTGACTGGCTCGACGACCCAAAGACACGCCTGCTGGTCAACAGCCGCTCGGGTCGGGCCGCCGTGCAGGTGCCCGCCACCAGCCTGATGCTAGACGATGGCACGATCGAGCCCCGCTTGCGGCTGATCCGCCCCACCGAGGCAAGCACCGTGCCTGCCAAGATCATGGAAGACACCCATTGGCTGGAAGCCGACCGCACGGCCTTCGCCGCCGCATGGACCGCGGAACTGGCCGAGGTGCCGGAATTCACGGAAACCACGCTGCACATCGTGGCGGGGCTCTTGTTGCCGATCTGGAAGCAACTGCCGCAGGATGAGACCCGCGTCTACCGACTGCAAACCGACGATGGCCAGCGCATCATCGGCCGCCGCGTTTCGCCCGCCTGGGTCGCGACCACGCTGGCGGATGATGCGCCGCAACTGACGGCCGCGCAGGTCCATGCTCTCGTTCTGGAGGGCAAGACCGTGGTGCGCTTGGCCGAAGGGATGGAGCTGCACCGCTCGCGCGTCATGGGGGTGAACCGGATCGAACTGTCGGGCTTTTCCGAAGCGGCCAAGGACCGGCTGAAGGCCGATGGGTTCTTCTCGGAGATCATCGCCTGGAAGCTGCGGCTCTTCTGCCCAGCAGACTCGAGCGGCATCGCAGTGCTTGATCGTCTGCTTGCACGTTGTCCCGTGACAGGACTACATGCGCGTGGAGGGTGCTGAGCCATGTATTCCGAGACCGAAGATGTGATCCGCGCTCTGGCGGAGAACGCAGAGAGCGTGTGTCGCGCCTACCTTCCCGCCGGACGGCGGGAAGGGTCCTACTGGATCGTGGGCGATCTGCAGAACAACCCCGGCCGCTCGCTCTTCGTGCGGCTGACGGGGCCTGTGTCTGGGCCGGGCGCGCGCGGAAAATGGCAGGACGCTGCTGTCGGATTGCATGGCGATCTTCTGGACATCATCCGCGAGCGAACCGGGATCTCCCGATTTCCCGATCTTCTGGCAGAGGCGCGGGCGCATCTTGGCCGCCCAATGCCGGTTCTAGCGGATACGCCAGTGCCGAAGAAGCCCAAGCCCCCCGGTGGCACACCAGCCGCGGCGGCGCGTCTCTTTGCAGCCTCCGTGCCGATCGCAGGCACGCTTGCAGACACCTACCTCCGCTCCCGAGGCATCACCCAAGGCGGCATGACGAGTGCGCTGCGCTTCCACCCGAAGTGCTGGCATCGGGATGAGGGCCAGACCCGGAGCATCCCCAGACCGGCGCTGATCGCCGCGGTCACCGATGGGGCAGGGGGCTTGCAGGGCGCGCACCGCACCTGGCTCGCGCCTGACGGACTGGGAAAGGCGCCGGTCGAGACGCAGCGGCGGGCCATGGGTCACCTACTTGGCAATGCCGTCAGGCTAACCCCACATGGGGACATCCTCGTGGTCGGCGAAGGCATCGAGACCATGCTGTCCCTGTCCGAAGCGGCCCCCGGCCTTCCCGTCTGGGCGGCGCTCTCGTCGGGTCACCTCGGGGCGGTCCAGTTGCCGGAGGGGCTGCAGCGCCTTTACATCGCCATAGACCGCGATCCGGCCGGGCAACGCGCGGCAGAGAGGTTGAGCGCCAGAGCACTTGATGCCGGGATTGTCGTTCGGGTGCTGGAACCGCGGCTCGGGGATTTCAACGATGATCTCCGGGCAAACGGTGCGGAGGCGCTGTGCCAGCATCTGGCAGGGCAGATCGGGCGCGAGGATCGGCAGCGCCTGTTGGCTTGAGCCACAACGCGCAAGGGGCGTTCCGGCGCTGCGGGGGCGGGGCCCCTGCAGTCCTGTCGCGGGTGTGGATCATCACCTTTGCCTCTTTCCGGGTAAATCTCATCCACCCGACACCCGAGCGGCCTTCAAGAGATGGGCGTGCTGCCGTCAAAGGGTCCGCCCCCTCAAGGGCGGCAGGCAGGCTATTTCCGCCGCGGGGGACGAGCCCCCGCTTTGCATCGCGAAACAAATAGCCTGCCTGCCGCCCTCCTCCACTGCGTTTCGGCCCCGAAGAGGGGGTGAAGGGGCGTCCGCCATGACGGCTCAGAGCTGCCCATGAAGGCCGCGCGGGATGACGCGCGGACGAGACAGGCCCGGAGGTAAGAGCCGATGACGATCCACACCCATGACGACACGTATGAACCCGCCCACACCGCATCCCAGACCGCCCATGCGCTCGACGAGCTGCAGCTTTATGGCTACCGTCCCTTTGATGAGCCCGATCCGCGCCCGATGCCCGATGGGCAGCGCCTTGCGGTCGCCGTCGCAGACATCTTCGATGCCCTCGTCGCGACCCTGGAAGACACCCGCATGGAACCCGACCTCGAAGAGGTGCTCTGGGGCCAGGTCAACCTCTTCCACCGCGCCACGGTGAGGGTTGAGCGGTCGCTCGATGAAAACGAACAGGCGCAGCGCCGCCTTCAGCGCGAGCAGGACGGTTCCGAGGTGAAATCCACCGAACTCGAGCGCCTGACGGCCGAAGGCCTGACCCTCGTCGAACGGCGCAACTGCATGGACATGATGCGCGATCACGCCGCCACCGAGTTTGTCCATCACACGGGATCGACCTGGCGCCCCCGCACGGGCTCGATGGTGAACCGCCAGCACATGACCGCGGCGCTCATCGACAGCCGCGATTTCCTGGCCGCCAAGCGCCGCGCGGAAACCGAGGTGATGCTCCCCTCAGGCCCCAAAGTCGCCCTCACCGGTGGAACCGACTTCAACGATCACCGCCTGATCTGGGGCAAGCTCGATCAGGTCCGGACCAAACATCCCGACATGGTCCTTCTGCATGGTGGAAGCCCGAAGGGCGCAGAACTCATCGCCGCCAAATGGGCCGAGGCCCGCGGCGTGACGCAGGTGGCCTTCAAACCCGATTGGACCAAGCATGCCAAGGCCGCCCCCTTCAAGCGCAACGACGCGATGCTGGACGTGCTGCCCGTGGGTGTTCTGGTCTTCCCCGGCACGGGCATTCAGGAGAACATCGCCGACAAAGCCAAGAAGCTTGGCATCCCGGTCATGAAGTTCGAGAAGGGGGCATGAGCCCCCTTTTCCCCTCGTGGAGTGAAATCAAGGTGGAAGCAATTGATACCACCTGATATTATGGTACAAAACCTGCTGGATCACGATATGTCTCACTCTGTCGCTCAACTTGAGGTGTTCCCGACCGACCTGCAGATGCGGCGGATCGATCCAGCCTGCAACATGCGGCGGTTTTACCGCATGAGCATTCAGCCCGATCTCTTTGGGGGCGCCAGCTTGGTGCGCGAATGGGGCCGCATTGGCGCGCGCGGGCAGATGATGATTGAGCAGCATCCAGATGAAGGGCGCGCCGTCACCGCGCTGATGAAGCTTGCCGCGGTGAAGAAGCGGCGGGGGTATGCATGAAGTGCGCGCGTGCGAAACGGCGCGAAACCAACGTAAGGGGAGGGGATGACACTCGACACTGACAAGATCGATGATGCGTCCCTCGCGATCCTCAGCCTGACGCTGCATGACGGTGATCGGGTCTGGAAGGGGATCGATTGGAACATCACAGACCGGCTTTTTGAGAAAGGCCTGATCCATGATCCGAAAAACAAGGCGAAATCGCTGAATCTGACCCCAGAAGGGGTCGCGCATGCGCGGGAAATTCTCGCGCGGGATTTCAGCAAGGCCGAGTGACGGGCAGCTTTGCGGCATATTCTGTTGAAAAACTCGCGCTTGATTGCTGGGCGTGGCGCTGATTCAATTCCGACATCGAGCGGGAGGATTGGCGATGATGGGACCGAAGCAGGAGGCTCAGCCAGCGCTGTTCTACGAGTTCTCGCTGGAGGATCATGTTCCGCAAGATCACCTGCTTCGATCCATCGATCGGTTCGTCGACCTGAGCAGCATCCGTGCCCATCTTGCGGATTTCTACAGCCACACGGGCCGTCCGTCTGTCGATCCCGAACTGCTGATCCGCATGCTTCTGGTCGGCTATTGCTTTGGCATCCGGTCTGAGCGGCGCCTCTGCGAAGAGGTCCATCTGAATCTCGCGTATCGCTGGTTTTGCCGCCTCGACCTTGCTGACCGCGTGCCGGATCACTCCACCTTTTCGAAGAACCGCCATGGCCGGTTTCGTGACAGCGCGCTGCTACGCCACCTGTTCGAGATGACGGTCGCACGCTGCATCGAGGAAGGCCTGGTGAGTGGGCAGCGCATGGCGGTCGATGCCAGACTGATCGAAGCGGACGCGAACAAGCAGAACTCGACGCCGAAGGAAGAATGGGACGCGTCGACAATCGACCCGGCGGCCGCGCCCCGGGCAGTTCGCGAGTATCTCGAGACGCTGGACGAGGCCGCTTTCGGGGCCGCCAGCGAGGTCCAGCCCAAGTTTACCTCACATTCCGATCCGGCCAGCCAATGGACGGCGGCGCGCAAGGGACCGGCATTCTTTAGCTATTCCGACAACTACCTGATCGATACGGATCACGGCGTCATCGTCGATGTCGAGGCGACGCGGTCGATCCGGCAGGCGGAGGTCGGCTCGACGCGCACCATGCTGGACCGGGTGCAGGCCAAGTTCGATTTGCATCCCGAACGCCTGATCGCGGATACCGCCTATGGCACCGGGCCGATGCTGGGCTGGCTGGTCGATCGCAAGATCGCGCCGCACATCCCGGTCTTCGACAAGTCGGGCCGCAACGATGGCACATGGACCCGAGCCGACTTCGAGTGGGACGCCGAGAACAATCAATACATCTGCCCGGAGGGCCAGACGCTGAAGCAGTTCCGCCGGAACTATTCCGACCCGAACCGAGGGCCGACCGGCAAGGGCGTCGCCAAATACCGCGGCCTGAAGCACATCTGCCAGGCCTGCCCTTCGAAGCCGCGCTGCTGCCCGAACATGGACTTCCGGTCCATCACCCGAGAGGAACACGAAGACGCCCGTCAGGTTGCCCGGGACATCGCGAAGACCAGGCAATACGAAGTCTCGATGAAGCTCCGAAAGAAGGTCGAGATGCTCTTCGCGCACCTCAAACGCATCCTGGGCCTCGGACGCCTCCGATTACGTGGCCCGTGCGGCGCAAATGACGAATTTCTCCTCGCCGCAACCGCCCAAAACCTCAGGAAACTGGCGAAGATCTTTCCCGCACCGCAGCAACCGCGAAAAGCCCGATAGGAAAGGCCGCCGCGCATTACCAAAGCTTCCAATTTCTGCAATCGCGAACGGGTGTTTCTCCACAGAATCGGCACCTTCCAGTCGTTCGCTGCATCTGCGCGCAATTTGCTCGCATCCGCAGCATCAGCAACGTGCAGGGCGGAGAGCCGCCCTTCGCTGCACCTTAGACGAACGTCAGCTTTGCATAACAGCGGATCTTGGAAAGTTCCGAACCGAGGCCGTCCTTCAAGGCGTGACCGGCCCATTGCCGTCACTGGTCGTGGACGACGACCCTCTTGCGCGTCAGGAGGGGGTGGAGAAGGCGAGCGTCGCGGTGGGGTCACGCAGGCGCTCAACGGCGGGACGCCCAGGGAGGGCAGCGCGGGGGAATATGAATCGGAGTGGGCGGTATCTACAAAACTGACAGCCCTCATTTTTCCCCGAACTCGCGCCTAAGCGTGGCTAGGGTCAGGATGCATTGATTTCGGTTGCACTGCCTGATTCACGGTTCCGAAAACGGAGCTGTGACATGAGCGATCTTTTTTGGCTTAGCGACGCGCAAATGGCGCGTTTGGAACCTTTCTTTCCGAAGTCGCACGGAAAGCCTCGTGTCGATGATCGGCGTGTGTTGAGTGGGATTATCTTTATCAATCGCAATGGGTTGAGGTGGCGCGATGCCCCTGCCGCTTATGGTCCGCATAAGACACTTTACAGCCGCTGGAAGCGTTGGAGCGAGAAAGGTGCGGATTTCAAAATTACCGGACAGCGATTTCGCTAAATCCCGGACAGCCATTTCAGTAATTCCCGGACAGTTCGGGCACGGCTGATTATCTGCCTGCGATCATGTTTCTGTTTTGAGTGTTTCGGTATTTTCGCTGGGGGTCAAGTT
>NZ_VINQ01000039.1 GCF_008369105.1 Aquicoccus porphyridii
GCCTGATCTTCGCAATCGTCTCCACAACCAACATCCCCAACTCGCTCCCTCATGCATCTGAGGAAGCATCAAAACAGAAATATCAGGGGGGTCACTTTTGGACGCCGATTACCCCGCTACGGGGTCAATTTTGCACGCCTGTTCACAGTCACCCGACCAAGCGCGCCCAGAACCCGCGCTTGATTTGTTGCGCAGACCTCTCGCGTTGATCCGTCAGAAGCGCATTCAACCGAACTCTCTCAGCCTCTGCTCCGTCCAGGCGAGCACGCAAATCCTCTATCTGATCGACAAGCTGGCCGCGTTCCCGGTCTCGCTCGGCGGTGATGGCGTCGATCCGCTCTCGAAGCATCTTAACTTCGACGTTCAAGGCATTGTTTTCATGCGTTTCCAAGTGGGTTTCCACTTGGTTTTTCTCCCCGTTCGGAAACGGGTTCGCAGACATCCACCGAGAAAGCTCTGACGGATCGATCTGCCAGCGCCCCTTGTCGTCCTTCTCCGCAGATATGCCCCCGGAATTAAGGGCTTTTGATAGTGTTCCTTTCGAACGCTTCGCGGTTTTCGCCGCCTGTCCAAGTGTCAGCTTCATGGTGTTTCCGCCTGTATTTCACGGGGGTTTCCCCTTGGTTTTCTTGCTGTTCAGGATACACACATTGGAAACACCCGCCAAGGCCGGGTTACATTCTATCGAGGACAATGCCATGACCACCGGGCCATTCGGACGTCTCCGATCCGATCTGGCTCTACAGGCTGTGATCGTGCCCCCTGTCCCGGCGGGCATGAACTTCGCTCTCCTGCTCCTGTTCCAGCTCTTTTCTGTGCTCCTGCTCCCGTGCGTCATGCCGTTCGTCGGCCTCACGACCATCGCGCAGCGTAGAAACCCGGTCACTGAGTGCGTCCCGGTCGATCCCGGCAGCCGCGGCCCGCAAACGTGCCGCCAAATCGTCCGGTGCCTCCCGCTCTGAGGTCTCGGTCTCCTGCCGCTCTCGACCCTCCTTCCGGGTTTCCCACGCCTCCCGCAACCGCGTGGCAAGGTCGGGTTCCTGCTCCCGGCCATCCCGGCCCCCGGCAAGCGCCAGCTCGGACTGCCCCGGCCCCAGACGGTCCAGAACGCGATCCGCCGCGCGGTCGAGCCAGTCGCGGACTTGGCCTGCCAGATCCCGCGCCAGCTCCATCACCTCGGCTGCGCGGGCCTTGGCCTCGTGCCAGGCCCCGACCCGCCCGACCTCGATGCCGCGTTCCTTCATCTGCCACGCGCCGGGGGAGAGCTGGGGCAACGGCGGGCGGTCCAGCTCGATGGCCCGCACAGTCTGCACCAGCTCCGCGCCCTCGTCGCCGCGCTCCCGCGCTGCCGTGGCCAGCTCAAGCGCCTCGTCGCGCTGCGCCTCCAAGGTCCGGTGGTCTACGCGATCCTCGATGCCGGCGCGTTCCAGGGCGGCGTTGCTGTCCCGCGCCCATGCCTCCCGCCAGCCCTCCAAAACCTCGACCTTGTTCCAGTCGCGGTTTTTGGTGGTGAAGCCCTCGGGGCCAATCTCGCGGGTGGTCAGCAGGATATGGGCGTGGTGGTTGCGATCATCGCCATCGCGTCCCGGCGCGTGCAGGGCGATATCCGCGATCATGCCACGGTCCACGAACTGTTCCTGGGCGAACCCCCGGACCAGCTCGACCCGCTGCGCATGGGTCAGCTCGGCAGGCAGGGCGACCCGGACTTCGCGGGCAACCTGGCTGTTCTTCCGGGTCTCGGCTTCCTCGACCCGGTTCCACAACTCGGATCGGTCGAAGACCCAATCCGGGGCGTGGTCAGGCGCGAGGGTTTCGGTGTGATCGACACCACCCCGCGCCGCGTAATCGAAGGCCAGCCCGGTGCGGCGGTCTTCGATACGCTCCGCCACGCGATAGGCGATAGCCGCCGTGGCGCTGCGGCCCTGACTGCGGGAAATCATCGAAGCTCTGAGATGATAGATTGCCATTCGGGGCCGCACTTCGCTTAGGGGTCGAGGGGAAACGCCAGTCTCCCCCGCCCACACAAATGCGCAGCATTTGTATAAGTGGGCACTTCGTGTCTTGCACCTTGCCTCAACCCTTGCGAGAAATCAACAAATGTCAGGAACGCGGAGGTCAGAATGGCGCGGAGTATTGATCAACAGATTGCAGCGACGCAGGCCAAGCTGGCCCGCCTGAAAGAGCGACAGAAGGCCAGCGAAACCCGCCGCAAGATCATCGTTGGATCGGTGGCAATCTCCAACGCGCTGAAAGACCCGGAAAAAGCCCGCGCCCTCGCCGCCCTCCTGCGTCGGGCCGTCACCCGCGAAGTCGATCAGAAAGAGCTGATCGGGTTGCTGGAAGAACTGGATGGCGTCGCTGCGAAGGCGGAACGTCCATGAGCGTCAAAGACCCCTTCCAGCAGCTCGTCGATGAAATCACCCTGATCCGGCAGGACATGGAACGCCTGAAGCGGACCAGTCTCGACAAGGAAGACGCGGAAGCCCTGCACGAAATGCTCACTGAAGGCGTGGACCGGATGTTCAAGGTTGGCCCCGAAATCCAGAAGGCTATCGACAATCGCTTGCTGGCCGTTGCGGCAGTGATCCGTGAAGAGACCGCCAAAGCCGCTGCGAGCGCCGCTGAGAGGGCTATCAGCAAAACCCGCGCCGAGAGCCTCGAAGCCGCCAGAAGCCTCTCACAAGCCGCCGGAGAGGCCCGCAGGCAGGCGTGGCGCTATTTTGGCGGGTTCTGGGTATGGCTCACCTCCATGCTCGCCACAGGGGCCGCTCTGGGCGTTCTGCTGGCCTATGGGACGGAAACGGCCAAGTCTGCCCTCTCGGTCGATGATCTGGTGCGCTACAACTGTGGCAGATCATGGTTCGGTGGGCAGGTCGTGGACCAGGACAACGGGTCCAGCTTTTGCGCCTTCTGGATCAGGCAAGCGCCTCCAGCAGAAAACTGAGCGAAGATCTCCGCTCAGTCGGGCCATTTCTCGGCGGGCCAATCTCGGGCGGTGTGGATCACCCGGACAATCGCCACTGTTTCCTCGCCGCCCCCCTGCGTGATCGCATAGGCCAGGATGTAGGGCAAGCCCGTCACTGACTTCTCGTAGGTGCCTGTCACCCGTCCGGGGCGTCCTGTCGGCATGTCTCCGAGGGCCAGGGCCGTTTTGTCGATGGCATCGGCCACGCGATGGGCAGCGGAGGGGTTTTCGGCGGCGATGTAGGCGACCTGATCCGCAAGATCGGTCAGCGCATCGGTGGACCAGCGGACAGGTCGGCTCACGCCGTGCCGCCTGCCGCAACCTTGATCGCTTGCCGCACGGTCGCCATTGCGTCCTCATGGCTGACCGTCCGGCCTGCTTGCACGTCTTCAAGACCGCGCTCAATGCCCTCGATGATTGCCAGTTCACGGTCCACGTAGGTTTCCACGGCCTCGGCCGCCAAGAAGGACCGGCTGCGCCGGGTCCCGTCGGCCAATCTTCCCAGTTTTTCTTTCAGTTGCGGATCGAGCCGGATCGTCATTGTGGTGCTGGTGGTCATGGTAGAGTGCTTTCTAAGCATGTGTACATCTGAACACATATACCGGATTGGGTTCTTTGGAAAGGTTGAATCAGCCGAACTCTTCACATCCCTGCCTGATCCGCTCGATCAACGGTGATCAGAATCCCAGGCTGAACCAGAAATCCGTCTAGTGTTAATAGTGTTACCTACGGAGTATGTTACGGAGCCAAAAATCTCCCTTAACCTGTTGCTGCCGAAACAGAAAACCACCAACATGGTTCCGAAACTAACGAATCTGGGTTCCGAAACTAACGAATCTGGGTTCCGAAACTAACGAACGGATTCAGCCTCAAAATGGGTCCTGATATAACGAACTTGACGAGCTGGTCGGTCCTGCCCGATGCTGGTTCCTGATATAACGAACTCACCCAAGGCGAATGGATGCCCCTGCTCCCCGACAGACACCCCCAAAAGGACTTCTTCATCCTCGACATTTCCGATGTGGTGCCGAAGGACGACATGGCCTCGATGGAGCACCCTCTGTTCTCGCTCGCCACCAAGCCGGACATGCGCCACCTCGAATATCGCGGCGGCGACAACCGGCTGAAAATCGTGCCGTCCGGGGTCGGCCTGCCCACGATCTTCGACAAGGACATTCTGATTTTCTGCGTGAGCCAGCTCATGCACCGCAAGAACCGGGGCGAGAAGATCGGGAAACGGGTGCGTTTCAGCGCCCGCGAGCTGCTGATTACCACCAACCGCAAGACGGGCGGGATCGAGTATCAACGCTTGGAACAAGCGTTCCAGAGGCTTATCGGCACGACCTTCCAGACCGACATTCAGACCGGAAACAAGCGTGAGACGCGCTTTTTCAGCCTGCTTGAATCGGGCAGCGGGTTTGTCATGAAGGAAGAGGGCAAGTGGCGGCTCGATTACTGCGAGGTAATCCTGTCCGACTGGGTGATGCGCGCGATCGACGGCGACGAGGTTGTGACGATCTCGAACGACTACTTCCGCCTGCGCCGCCCGCTTGAGCGCCGCCTGTATGAGATCGGCCGCAAGCACTGCGGGGGTCAGCCAAAGTGGCAGATCGGCCTCGCCAAGCTTCAGGAAAAAACCGGCAGCAACGCGCCGTTGAAGAAGTTTCGGCTGAACATCCGCCAGATCATTGAGGACGATCACACGCCGTTCTATCGCATGGAGCTGACCCAGGATGACCTGGTGATCTTCCGCCCGCGCTCGCCGCAGAGCGAGCTCCTACCCGAGATCAGACTGCCGGAATGGGCCGAGGACAAAGCGCGTGGCATCGCCAGGGAGAAAGGCCGGGATTACTACGCCCTTCGCTCAGATTGGTTAGCTTTTGCCAGCTCTGAAACCGCCAAGGGCAACCCGCCCAAGAACACCGGCGCAGCCTTCGTTGCCTATTGCAAAAAGCAGAAGACGCTTCGGTGACAGAACCGCCAAACTGCCGACGCATTCAACTGGTAAGTGACACGCAATTGTAAATTGAAATAGAGGAAGAAATGTCAGCAGTATTTTCCGCCCTGAAGGGAAGTGTCGGCCTCCGCCTTACCGAGAAGAACATAATTTCCCTACTCGGCACAAAATACTCGGCCCCCGCCCGATCCCCGATCAAAACGTTCTGGGATATTGGCGTAGGTGTCGGATCCGACGAAGAACGGTTACGCTACTGGCGCCACGAAATTCTAGGACACATTATCTCAAAAATCGCGGCTGAACCGTCGGGAAAATCTCAGCGCCGGACGGCGCTCGCTCAACTGGTCTCAGTTCAAGAGTCGATAGCGCATCGCGGGACCGCCTACAACCTGCAGGACGAGTACCTGCCGGAAGTGTTGGCAGACTATCCCAACGCCGAGGACGCCCATCAAGGCATCGAGTGGAAGAAAGGTCGCCTCGCCGTCGACTTCACGGTCCTCGGCGCGGTGCATGTCTGCCTGCTCGACATCGTGAGCCGAGGGTTTGGCGCAGACTGGAAGAAAATTGAAGCGCAGATGGACGTTTTGCGGGATCTTCATGAGATGATCGTGAAGTTCAAATTCACTCTCGCGACTCTTCACACAACGGACCCCATCACGTTTGATCAAGACGCGGCGCTGGTAATAAGCGGCTTATCCGAGCCTGTGGTCAGGATGATGCGGTCCGAGCTATCGGTCCTTGAGCAGGCCACCGTGGATGGGCAGTTTGATGTGCCTCGCGCCCAGGAGATCATCGAGCGTATGAAGAGGATGAGAGCGGATTTCATGAGGGAGAGGCTAGACATTCATCTGAACGGCGCGGGTTCCGAAGCGTAGAGCGGGGTAAGCATGGGAGAGTTTCCAAAGAACCAATCGTCGGAAGTTCCGCACTCAATGTGGAAAGCCATGCTCAATTCCGTCAAGGATGAAGGCGTTTTCGACAACAACGAGTTGGGCTTGTTCAAGTGGTATGCCGATGAGACCGAGAAGGTCATCAAGGAAATGCAGAAGGAAGAGCTGCGCTGGATCCAAGAGCAGGAGGGCGCGGGCGCGGCATTCAGCGACGTAGACGACGGTGGATTGATACCTGTCGAGTATTACAGCGACCGAATGCGCTATTCACATGTCATCTATCTGACCACGCTCCTCGAACGTTATCTCGCGAGTGCATCAGGACGGCTAAACGCCATCCTCGACCGGAGCTTGGTTTTCCAACCGAATGACTTGCAGGGGGATAAGTGGGATAAGCACAGGAAGTTTCTCGAGAAGTACGGGCAGTGCAAATTCCCTAGCGACGCGTGGAAAGCCCTTCGGACCCTCATCTTCGTGCGAAATATCCTTGTTCACGAAAATGGGGATGCTAGCTCAATCAAGAAGAACGATTTGGATAGAATCAAGAAATGCCCAGGTTTGGACGTGGCCCATGGTGAGGTTATAGTAAAATACGCCTATATCGAACACTGTCTCTCTTCATTTGGCTATTTCGTGAAACACATTGAACGCCTGATCGAGCAATCCTACGAGCGGGGTGATCGACCGCGAACTGTCAAATAAGCGGTCACCCGTGTCAATCGGCATCCAAAGCTGACCCCCTATCGGCATTCAAAATTGACCCCTTTGAGCTGAGCAGGCCCGGCGCTGCGTAGCCCTCACATAGCGCAGCGGCGGCGGGCCTGCGGGGGTCCGGGTTGGCGCTATGCGCGGTTCTT
>NZ_VINQ01000040.1 GCF_008369105.1 Aquicoccus porphyridii
CAAGAACCGCGCATAGCGCCAACCCGGACCCCCGCAGGCCCGCCGCCGCTGCGCTATGTGAGGGCTACGCAGCGCCGGGCCTGCTCAGCTCAAAGGGGTCAATTTTGAATGCCGATAGGGGGTCAGCTTTGGATGCCGATTGACAGGGGTAGGTGCCATCAGCAGCACCATGATCCCTTGCGACACCGCGCCCGCAATCACCGCCGTGAGCACGGGGCCGCGGCGCAGGATCGCGAGCAGCGCCGCGCGATCCAGGCGCGACCGGCTCACTTGAACGGTCACGCACGGCACGCGGACAAAGGCGAGCGGCAGCAGGCCGACCAGCGTGATTGCGCAGATCGCGGCGTAGGCGCCTGCTAGGGGTATCGGCGCGAACAGGTCTTTGGTCCAGATGAAAACCTGCGGCCCGACAAAGGCCGCGATCAGCCCCGACGTCAGCACCAGCGAGATCGCAACCGGCTGCCAGCTCTCGGACACCACCTCGGCGGCGGCGAAGCGGAAGTAGAGGTAGCACGCCAGAGCAGCGCCGAGCGCGGCGTGCGCAGCGAGCAGCAGCGCGAAGTTCGACCAGGCGAGGGCGAGCGCCCCGGTGGTCCCGCCCGCGATGGCAAGAGTGCCACCGACGACGAATCCGACCCGTCGGCCGTAGCGACCCATGAGCAACGACAGCGGACCCGTGGCAACGAGCCCGGCGAATGTCTGGACGGAGGGCGGCAAGGTCGCGAGCGTGGGGGACGGCGCGAGCAGCAGCCCAGCCAGCCCGCCAAGAATGATGAGCATGGGCATGGCGGCTGTGAGGATCGTGTTCGCCGCGAGCAGACCGACGAAGTTCGCGTTCGATGGCGCGGGAACGGGCGGGTCGATGGGTGAGGAGTCGGACATTGTGGACCGGAGGCTGTTTAACGTTGCCCCCTGCATACTGATCGATTAGGTGTCCCGAAGGACAATATGGCGTCAATTATGGACACTCCATCAAGAACTCGCCGCGTCGTTGTGTTGCTGTTTGATGACGTCAACGCGCTTGACGTCTCCGGGCCCGCGCAGGCATTCGACGTCGCGCGCCTCCATGGCCGGCGCATGTACCACTTGCGCTACGTTTCGCTCGACGGCGGATCGGTGCGTTCGTCGTGCGGTCTGACGTTAGGGGCCGAGGGCACCCTTGGCACGGAAGGTTTCGAAGGGGATATTCTCGTCCCTGGCGGTTCGGGCGTCAACGCCCTGCTGACGGATCAACGCGTCCTCGGCGAGCTGCGGACGCGGCTCGCGTCGGATGGCGACGGGCGGGTGATCTCGGTGTGTTCGGGAGCGCTCGTCCTGGCCGCCGCCGGTGTGCTCGATGGGCGCACTGCCACGACACACTGGTCGCGCGAACCGGACACGCGCCGCTTCCCCCGCATTGATTGGAACCTCGACCGGATCGCGGTGTCCGGCGAGCGGGTGTTCACTTCCGCAGGCGTGACGACCGGCATCGACTTGGCACTCGCGATCATTCGCAAAGATGGCGGTCACCGGGCGGCACTGACTGTCGCACGCGAGTTGGTCGTCCAGCTGTGGCGCACAGGCGGGCAGAGCCAGTACGCCATGCATCTGGCCGGACAGATCGCGGGCGAGGACGCGTTCTCGCGCCTGATTGAGACCGTCATCAGCGAGCCCGCGCGTCGATGGACGCTTGACGACATGGCCGCGGAGGCCGGCATGAACCGACGTACGCTCACGCGCCACTTCCAGGCCCATCTCGCAACATCCCCCGCCCGCTTTGTCGAGCGGATCCGCGTTGACCACGCCCGCGGTCTTCTGGAAGCGGAATTGCCGCTCAAGCGGATCGCCCGCGAGGCCGGGTTCGGCGACCTCCAGCGCATGCGCCGCGCCTTCCAGCGTCGCTACGGCGTGAACGTCGCGGATTACCTGGCAACTTTTGGAAACGAAGCAGTGGTTCGTTAGATCAAACCCTCGTAGGACGGAAACGCAAAACGATCTGGCCATCCCAGAAGGCCCGTCTCCGCTTTCCGCAACGCGCCGATGGGCAAGCCAAGAGCCAAATGAGACACCGTGCTTGGGCAGACGTGCGACCGTCGAAGCCATCATTTATCCATGCCGCAGCATCCGGAAGTATGGCTCACAGCCGCCTTGCGGCAGTGCAGCACGTGGACCTCCGGAGCGTAGGAGGCCCCCACATCGCTTGCGGCCCATTCCAGACCTTCGCCCTATCATCCATGATGCTGTGGTCAGCCTGCATAGCCGTCGTTCGCTGAAAGCGCAAAATCTCAGTTGTAGCGAACTCACAGTCTGCGGGACTTTTCTGCCTTTGAACCTATGTTTGCTTCCATTGCACTATCGAAACTCAGGCGGCCCACCCAAAAACATACCCCGCCGCGAGCGACCCCAGAACCGCGAGCAGTAGATAAAGTAGGAATGGCTTCAATTTGAGAACCGGAGCAATAGCCATCGCGCCCCAAATACTGACCACCCCACCCGAGATCAAAAAAGCCATAGCAGCGCCTTCGGACATGCCGTTGTCAATCAGGCCGCGCGTAAGTGGCAGCGCGGCATATCCGTCAATATAGGCCGGAGCACCGACAAAGACGGCGGCAGGTATGGCCCACCATTGATCCTCGCCAACATATGCAGCAAGCGCCCCTGGGGTCAGTGCGGCGTTCAAGGCGTATTCGGCGGTGAAGGCAGGGATCAGGCAGATCAGGATGAGGCGCATGGTCGCCCTGAATTGAGTGTTGAAGGATCGCCGACGCTCCTCGGTCCCCCAAACCTTCGGGTCGAAAGTCTGAGCCGCACCACAGCGCGTGGCGCTCAGTTGGCGCGTCAGACCGTTGTCACGCAGCGCGTTCAACGCCCATGGTGCCTTGGTAAACAGTCCGGTGATCACACCGCCGAACAAACCCAATCCGAAGGCCGCGATCGTTTTGCCGATCGCAAAGCTCAACCCAAGAGTCGCGGCTGTTGTCGCGAGCATGGCCGGGTCAGTGATCGGGGATGACAACCAGAATGCCATGATCGGCGCCAACGGCACACCCGCCGCCAAGAGCCCGGCCATCAAAGGCAGCACGGAAACGCCACAGACAGGCGTGATGGCTCCGATTAGTGATGCGGCCACCACCGTTCTCAGCGTTCGACCTTCGAACGCACCTGCTATGAGTGCATCCGCGCTGCTGGCAATAATCCATGCTGCCAGAAGGATGCCCGGAATGACGATGGGTGCGACGTCAATCAAACCCCAGGCAACAAACTTGGCAGCATTTGCAGTGTGTTCCGGCCATGCAAGACCGATACCTAGCAGGAGGATGAGGCATATGCCCCAGACCATAGATTTTCGAATTGATTGTCGGCGGGCAACTGCCTGACCGGTCATAGGAAACTCCTTTGACCTTGAAAAATAGGGTTGGCACAGCATATGTAAAACGAATAGTTCCAATTTCTGATATTGCGAAAACAGATGGAAAACTTGGACAGCGATTTGCTGCGCACCTTTGTCGCCGTGGCTGAAGCAGGTAGCGTAACGGACGGTGCGGCGCGCATCTACCGATCACAATCCGCTACCAGTCTTCAGATCAAGCGCCTTGAAGCCACCCTTGGCCAACCTGTCTTCGAACGGCACGGGCGAGGCGTGGTCCTGAGCGACACGGGACGTCGGCTGTTGCCCGTTGCACAGGAGGTGACGGCACGCCTCGACGCGGTGCTGCGCGACATTTCCCAAAATGCTGTAACCGGCAAACTCTGTGTAGGCATTCCCGATGATCATGGACGGGCCAAACTGTCGGAGATTGTCGCGGCTTTCACCCGCCACCATCCAAAGGTCGAACTGGAGGTGACCTGCGCCTTAAGCGCGGATTTTCCCAAGGCGCTCGAAAAGGGACTGCTGGATCTCGCGATTTATGAGGTGGCACGCCCATCGAGTCATGAAGAAATGCTGTTTGAAGACCCAACGTGCTGGGTATCGTCTGCCCATCGAAATTTCCCAGCTGATGAAAGCCTGCCAGTCGCCTTGTTCGATCACGCTTGCTGGTGGCGCGACGCGGCGATCACTTCCTTGAAAGCCCGCGGAAAGCCATACCGCATCGTCTATTCCAGCCAAAGCGTTTCCGGCGTGATCGCTGCGGTCGAGGCCGGGATTGCGGTGGGCCTGCTGGGCCGCTCATCGCTTCACTCGGGCCTATCGATGGTGAGCGAAACACTCGGCTTCGAAAGCACGCCTGCATCCAAGTTGGTGATGGCATCAAGTAGGCCACGCCAAGCCGGGCCGCTGGATGCTATGAAAGCAGCTATCCGCGCGGCGTTTCTGGTCAGCGTCTCAGAAAGCAGCCGTTCGTCACGATGCAAAATTCGGTAGGTGAGGGCTCACAGCCGACTTGCGGCGGTGCAGCGCTCTAATATTGATGAATACGCATCAACTCGGGGTACCCCGACCGCGCCGGGTGACGGCTGCCAGCCCCAGAGCGGACCCACGAACCTTGACTCGACTCCACGATAGCTGACCTTTGCCGGGCGGTTAGCGAACTGGTAAGATGCGGGACAAAGTGAGCTTTCTCTGCGAGTGCGCCAATGACCGCTTTTTTGGTTTGCATAGCTCAGATCGTGGAAGAGCCTCGCCGCCAACGCTACTGTTAACCAGTGTATTGTTGCGTTTGCGGCATGCGAACTCCGTGCCGCACGCAACTGTTTCCGGGATTCTAGAATTCGTCAAACTCCGGAACATTGCCTAGCCTTACAGGGAAGCTTGGGTCGCTGACTTCTCCACTGGTTCGATCTTCGGTGACCATGTAGGCGTCGGCGCCTGCGCAATCTTTGGATAGAGCCTCTCGTTCGGCTCTGTGATGTGCTTCAGACGCTGTGGAATATTCAAATTGCTTGGCAAATTTCAGGCCGGTCTGCCTATTGCGCCCAGCCTTCGTTTCAACATCCGTTTAGCAGAAGTAGTGGGTTTTTTCCGGGGAAAGCTCTGGGTTTGTCATGGATGGATCCTTGTGATCGGCTGGGACGATTGGAAGTTCTGGGAACAGCCCTGGCCGATTTCAGCCTGGTTGAAGTGCCTCTCGCCCAGCGGAGCACATCACGCAAACAAAGCCGCCGAAGTTCAACTACGGCGTCGAAGCGGCTTTGATGCGACGCGATTTGGACGCTGCTGAAGCTTTGGTTACAGGTGGCGTGTTCGCTTCTCTTTCAAGGCGAGCATTGCGCAGTCGGGAATTCTTGGCGTCACGTTGTTCCGTTTCTTCGTCGACCATTTGCCTGACGATACGCGTCGTCTTATCCATCGAGGTTTCGGGTTTGGAGTCATACACTTTAAATAGATTGTTTTTTGTGAGTTTCGTCAATTTTCAGTTTCCTTTACGGTTTAAGGCCGGTTGCACCAAGCGAGGTCTTTCAAACCAGCGCCAAATGATCGACCTTGCCTTGGGTGCGCCGTGATGGTCGCATGGATGGATCGCCGAACAGTTTCACTTCGAAGTCTGGCGCGGCCATGGCATGCATTAACGCATTGTAATTCACCTGGAATCTCACCTCGGAACCAACCGTTGGCAGGGATCGGGGTGTTCCAATTGAGAACGGCAGTGCAAAAGTGAGCCACGGAAGTGGCGTGATAATCCCGCTGCGGGCAGCGTAAAATGTTGCCACTTTGGCCCTTTCTGTTTGCAGGGAGGGCGGGAGATTTTAGTCGTGGATTTATATTTGAAAGTCCGCCTCGCGC
>NZ_VINQ01000005.1 GCF_008369105.1 Aquicoccus porphyridii
CCGGCGCGCCGTCGATCTGGTCATAGGCCCGGAAATCACCGAAATACTTCGTGATCGCCGCCGTCAGCGTCGTCTTGCCGTGGTCAACGTGACCAACCGTCCCGATGTTCACATGCGGCTTGTTACGTTCAAACTTTGCTTTTGCCATCGTGTTGGCGCCCTTTGCTTGCGACCCCTCGGGCCTAGTTTCACTCCGCGCGGCATTTATTGGGTTGGGCAAGGGAAATCAAGGCTCTCTTGCATCCCCTGACATGCCCTTGACGGTGAGAAATGCTACCCGGCCTGGCCGGTCATTCCTTGAACCAGCCTTGCTCGAAATTCTGGCGCACGAGATAGCGCTCGATCTGCTTCGCAGCGGTGCGAGCGAGTTGCTGCATCTGCTCTTCACCGGTCTTGGTATAGCCCGAACCGACAAGGGTGTCGCCACCGAAGGATTCGATCACGGTGATCTGCTTGACCTCTTCGTTGAGCTTCCTGCCCGCCGCATCGTCCCATACGGTCAGGTTGAAAATCAGGATCGATTTCGGGCTGGCGATGAGCGGAATACCGGGCTGGGCCAGAACATAACCTTCGACACTGACCCCGAAATGATAGAGCTTGTCACCCTCGTACCGCCCGAAACGCGCGCCGATGGCGTCGGTCATCGCCGCGATCCACTCTTCCTTGCTGGCCTCGCGCGACACCGGCCCCTTGGTCAGGTTCGGGGCCACGACAATGTTGTGCCCGAGATTGAAATTTCCCAAGTCCACCGGCGCCTCGTCGAGATCATTGGCATTGCCGCAGGCGATCAACACCCCCAACGACAGGAAAAGGACCAGTTTGCGGATCATTCGGGCAGCCTCCGGTTTCGTGACAAAGCCCGGGATAACGCAGGGATACGATCAGTGCAATGTACGGCAAACCATTGGCCATAAGCATGGGGGCACCTATCTTAACATCAGGTTACCGATGCGGAGGATAGCAGGATGGGTGCAGGCGATCTGCCGGTGCATGTGCCGCTGGTGACGCGGCCGATGGGGATTTTCGCCTCGCTCAACGCGGCGCGGCGCAATCTTTTGGCGATCCTGCCGGATATCGCCACGCGGCAGCCGATGGTGTCGGGGCGCACTGCGAAACGCTGGCACATGGTCATGGACCCGGGTGCAATACGGCGCATCCTTCTGGAAAACATCGACAACTACCCGAAATCCCTGGTCACGAAGAACCTGTTGAAACCGGCAATCGGCGATTCGATGTTCATTGCCGAAGGGGCGCATTGGCGGTGGCAGCGGCGGGCGGCCGCGCCGGCCTTTTCGCATCGCAATGTCACCAACCTTGGCCCGGTCATGTCGGCGGCGGCGCAAGGCTCGCTGGCGCGGATCGAGGAGGCGGGGAAACATGCCGTGGACATGTATGCAGAGATGGTGCGCGCAACCTTTGAAGTCATTGGGAACGTGACCTTTTCCGAAGGTTCGCAGTTCGATCCCGAAGAAGTGCACCGCGCCATTGATGGATATATAGACGCGGCGGGGCGGTTGTCCTTGTTCGACATCCTGGGAATGCCCGACTGGGTGCCGCGGCCGGGGCGCATCCGCACCGGGCCGCCGGTGCGCGACATGAAGGCAATGGCGGACCAGGCGATCGAGGCCCGCAAGGCCACCGGGCCAAGCGCCGTTCCCGACCTTCTCGATCTGCTTCTTGAGGGTGAAGACCCTGAAACCAAAAGGAAAATGAACACGTCCGAGTTGCGCGACAATCTCCTGACCTTTATCGTCGCGGGCCATGAGACAACCGCGCTCACCCTCTCATGGGCGCTTTATCTTTGTGCCTTCGATCAGGAGGTTCAGGGGCGGGCGCGGGATGAGGCGCAGGCGGTGTTGCAGGGCCGGGTGGCGACGGCCAACGATTTGGAATCGCTGCCCTTTTGCCGGATGATCGTGGACGAGGCGCTGCGGCTCTATCCCCCGGCGGGGATCATCAGCCGCACTGCCCAGGCACATGACACGCTGTGCGGGCGCGAGGTGCGGCCGGGCGATACGGTGATGATCCCGATCTATGCGCTGCATCGCAACCGGATTCTGTGGGATGATCCCGATGCGTTCCGTCCCGAAAGATTCAGCAATCGCAAGGAGATAGACCGTTATGCCTATCTGCCGTTCGGCGATGGGCCACGGATCTGCATCGGGGCCAGCTTCGCCCTTCAGGAGGCGGTTATCGTGCTGGCGACGCTGTTGTCGCGGCGTCGGTTTCACCTTGTTCCGGGGCGCGTGCCGAAGCCGGTGATGATCCTGACACTGAGGCCCGAAGGCGGTGTCTGGCTCACGTCGGAGCCGGTTGGTTAACGCTGGTTTCCGGGCCGCAAAACGGGGGGTGACTCCCGGCTGACATCCGGCTGCCACCCGGCTGCCGGGCAAATCGCCCGGAACAGGGGCGAAAAACGGTTAACGCAACGTCCCGGCGCAACGTTCGCTGGCAGGGTCTGGCGGCAACCGGCTTCCCGATTTCGTGAACGGCTCGGCCCCGTTGCGATGTTAACCTGTCGCGACACCGACAGGAGGATGAAATGACCCGACTGACCGCCAAGGACTTTTCGCCCGAGTTGCTGGAGCTTTACGATTTCTATGCCCATGGCATGATCAGCAAGCGCGAGTTCCTCGACCGCGCCGGCAGGTTCGCCGTGGCCGGGATGACCGCGCCCGCGATCCTGGCGGCGATGCGCCCGAATTACGCGCTCGCCGAGCAGGTGAAATTCACCGATCCCGACATAAGGCCGGAATATGTCACCTACCCCTCACCGGAGGGCCATGGCGAGGTGCGCGGCTATCTCGTGAAGCCGGCGGGCGCCACGGGGCCGGTGCCCGGCGTGGTGGTGGTGCATGAGAACCGCGGGCTGAACCCCTATATCGAGGACGTGGCGCGGCGCGTGGCCAAGGCGGGCTTCGTGGCGCTGGCGCCTGACGGGCTGAGTTCGGTCGGCGGCTATCCCGGCAATGACGACGAAGGCCGCGCCCTGCAAAGGAGCGTCGATCCGGTGAAACTGATGAACGATTTCTTCGCCGCGATCGAATGGCTGAAGGCTGCCGATTTCACCACCGAAAAGGTGGGCATCACCGGCTTCTGCTACGGCGGGGGCGTGGCCAATGCGGCGGCGGTGGCCTTTGCGGATCTGGGCGCGGCGGTGCCCTTTTATGGTCGACAGGCGGCGGCCGGGGACGTGCCGCGCATCCGCGCGCCGATCCTGCTGCATTATGCCGGGCTCGACGAGCGGATCAACGCGGGCTGGCCGGACTACCAGAAGGCGCTGGATGCCGCGGGCGTGACCTATGAGGCGTATATCTATGAGGGCGTGAACCACGGGTTCCACAATGACAGCACCCCGCGCTATGACGAGGCGGCGGCGGAACTGGCGTGGGATCGGACCGTCGAATGGTTCCGCAGATACCTGTCATAGGGGCACCGGGTTCTTCGACTGAATTCGATCAGTCGAAGCGGTAATCCTTGGGAAAACCATAGGGCGGGCGCTTGCCGACGCTGGCACGCTTGCCCAGCCATTCGGTCATGTCGGGCTCGTGGCGGGTCTTGCCGCCGCCCATTTCCCAGCTGAGCCCCTTGGCCCATTCAAAGGTGGTCAGGTCGGCCAGCCCGCCATCGAGTTCCAATGCGCCCTGCCGTCCCCGGGCGAGATTGTATTTCTGAAGCCGCACGCCCTTGCCGCGGCCCATCTCGGGCAGTTCGGAGAGGGGAAAGACCAGGAACCTGCCATTCTGCGAACAGACCGCCACGTGATCGCCGGTCACGCGCCGCGCCACCGAGGCCGCCGTGTCCTTGACGTTCAGCACCTGCTTGCCCGACCGGGTCTGGGCGACGACATCATCCTCGGGCACGACGAAACCGTTGCCGTTGGCCGAGGCGACGACGAGTTTCCCGCCGGGGCGATGGATGAACAGCGCGACGATGCCCGCGTCATTGGGCAGATCGACCATCAGGCGCAGCGGCTCGCCCATGCCACGGCCGCCCGGCAGGCTGGCGGCCTGTAGCGTATAGAACCGCCCGTTGGTGGCAAAGACCAGGATCTTGTCGGTGGTTTCGGCGTGGACCACAAACCGGCCCTCGTCGCCATCCTTGTATTTCAGCTCGCGGTTGAGATCGATATGCCCGGACATGGCGCGAATCCAGCCCAGTTTCGAGCAGACCACGGTGATCGGCTCGCGCTCGATCATCGCCTCGAGCGGCACCTCCTCGACCTGCGTGGCCTCGGCGAACCGGGTGCGGCGGGTGCCGATCTCGTGGCTTTTGCCGAAGGTCTTGCGCACCTCCCTGAGCTGCTCGGCGACGCGATCCCATTGCAGGCCCTCGTCTTCGAGCAGGTCTTCGAGGCCGACACGTTCCGCCATCAGCGCATCACGCTCGGCGATGAGCGCCTCTTCTTCCAGGCGGCGCAGGCTGCGCAGGCGCATGTTGAGGATCGCCTCGGCCTGCACGTCCGAAAGGCCGTTCTCGCGACCCTCGAAGGATTGCGGCACGGTGCGGGTGCCGTCATCGCTTTCCGTGAGGATTCCGGTGGCCAGCGCCTCTTCATCGACGATGAGGCGCAGCGCGGCCATATCGACGCCGGCCAGCGGCGAGCGATAGGAGGATTCGTCGGCGGCGCGGGTGATGGTTTCCTGGTGCGGACGGCTCCAGTCCTCGTACATCAGGGCCGATTTCGGGTCGTCGTCATAGCGGATGATGTCGATCACCCGGTCGAGATTGACGAAGGCGGTGATCAGGCCCGCGAGCACCTCGAGCCGGTTGTCGATCTTGGCCATCCGGTGACGCGAGCGGCGCTGCAACACCTCGCGGCGGAAATCGAGAAAGGCGCGCAACACTTCCTTGAGGCTGCACACCCGGGGCGTGACCCCATCGATCAGCACGTTCATGTTGAGCGAGAACCGCAGTTCCAGGTCGGAATTGCGGAACATCATGTTCATCAGCACATCCGGATCGACATTCTTGGACCGGGGTTCGAGGATCAGGCGGATGTCGTCGGCGCTTTCGTCGCGCACATCGGCGAGGATCGGGATCTTCTTGGTCTGGATCAGTTCCGCGATCTTCTCGATCAGCTTGGATTTCTGGACCTGGTAGGGGATCTCGGTGACCACGATCTGCCATTGGCCACGGCCCAGGTCCTCGGTCTGCCAATGCGCCCGCAGCCGGAACGCCCCGCGCCCGGTACGATAGGCGCGCGCGATCTCCTCGGGCGGCTCGACGATGACGCCGCCGGTCGGGAAATCGGGCCCGGGCACGTGGTTCAGAAGCGTGTCGTCGCGCGCGTCCGGCGTCTTGATCAGGTGCAGGCAGGCGCCGATCAGCTCGTCGATATTGTGCGGCGGAATGTTGGTCGCCATGCCCACCGCGATCCCCGATGAGCCATTGGCCAGCAGGTTGGGGAATTGCGCGGGCAGCACCGAGGGCTCTTCGAGACGGCCATCGTAATTGGGCCGGAAATCAACCGCGTTCTCGGCAAGACCCTGAAGCATCGCCTCGGCGAAGACGGTCATGCGCGCCTCGGTATAGCGGCTGGCGGCGGGGTTGTCGCCGTCGATATTGCCGAAATTCCCCTGCCCGTCCACGAGCGGATACCGCACCGCGAAGTCCTGTGCCAGGCGCGCCATCGCGTCATAGATCGCAGCATCGCCATGCGGGTGGAAATCGCCCATCGTGTCGCCGGCGATTTTGGCCGATTTCAAAAACCCGCCGGTCGCGCCCAGCCGCAGGCGGCTCATCGCGTAGAGAATCCGGCGATGCACGGGTTTGAGCCCGTCACGCGCATCCGGCAGCGCCCGGTGCATGATGGTCGAGAGCGCATAGGTCAGATAGCGCTCGCCGATCGCGCGGCGCAGCGGTTCGGAGAGGTCGGGCACCGGGTTTTCAGGATCGTCCAGCAAATCGCTCATGCCCGCTCTTTAGCGATCCGGATGGCCCCCATCAAGCGTGATCGCGCCTTGACGAAGGCCTTGATGCGCATGGTCCCGCGCGATGGTCGGGAATCCCCGACTGCCCCGGCATCGCCGTATGATGTATTCCGGCACCAGGGAAGAAATGCCGCGCCTTCCCATGCGCGGGTGATCGCGAATCATGTATAATGGCACATGCGCGGTCCTTGACCGGCAAGGTGCGGTAATCGGGAGTTTGGTGTCATGTGGCGCTTTATCGTGGTGACATTCGGGTTTCTCGGATGGGCGTTCTACGAGTTGAGCGGCGGGGCCGACTACGCGCCGCGCGACGGCTCGTTTCAGGCGGCGCAGACCGAGATCCGTGCGCAAACGGAAAAACAGGCGCGCCGCGCCGAGATCGCGCGCGACGCGGCCGGAATCGTTCATATCCCGCCCACAGCCGTCAGGGCGAGCGCGGCCACCGGTCGTGAAGATGCACAGGTGGTCCTGACGGCCACCGCCCAGCCCGGCGCCACACCCGGCAACAAGCGCCAGCGCCTGACGCTGAGCAATCAGCCCGACAGCACCGGTCGCGGCGTCTCCCTGCCCGCGCTGAACGGCGAAAAGCGCGACGCGCTGACCGGAAGCGGCGCGGTGCCGGGTATTCCCTCGAACCTGAGCCCCGAGGAACAGGCGGCACTGGCCATTGCCATCGTCACCGGCCAGACCGGGGCGGGCGCCACCGAGCCAGCCCGCGAGCAGGTCGAACCGGTTGCATCCCGCCCCGACACAACGGCAAGGAATATCCGCATGGTCAACGCCGCCCGGGCGAACCTTCGCGGCGGACCGGGCACGCATTTCGGTATCATGGACAGCCTTGCCCGGGACACAAGGGTCGAGGTGCTGAACGATCCGGGGCTGGGCTGGGTCGAATTGCGGGTCAGCGACAGCGGGATGATTGGCTGGATGGCCACGCGGCTCTTGGTGGCGATCGACTGATCGTCGGGCCATTGCCCCGGCCCGGGTTTTCGCATAGCCCGTCAGCACGCGACGGAGACCCTTGATGACAAGCCCTCGATGACTGGCAAATCCATCCTGATCACCGGCTGTTCCAGCGGCCTTGGCCATGACGCGGCCCACGGGCTGCGCGCGCGCGGCTGGCAGGTGTTTGCCGCCTGCCGCAAAGCCGGGGATTGCGCACGCCTGCGCGACGAAGGTTTTGCCGCGCCGCAAATCGACCATGCCGACCCGGCCAGCATCGAAAGCGGGTTGGCCGACGTGCTGGAGGCCACCGGTGGGCGGCTTGACGCGCTTTACAACAACGGCGCCTTCGCCCTGCCCGGCGCGGTCGAGGATCTGCCCACCGATGGCCTGCGCAGCATCTTCGAGGCCAACCTCTTTGGCGTTCACGAACTGACCCGCCGGGTGATCCCGGTGATGCGGGCGCAGGGGCATGGCCGGATCGTCAATTGCTCGTCGGTGCTGGGGCTGGTGCCGATGCGCTGGCGCGGGGCCTACGTGGCCAGCAAATTCGCGCTCGAAGGGCTCACCGATGTGCTGCGGATCGAAATGCGCGACACGCCGATTCACGTCATCACCATCGAACCCGGCCCCGTCACCTCGAAGATCCGCGAAAACTCGATCCCGCATTTCGAACGCTGGATCGACTGGGAAAACAGCCCGCGGGCCGAGCAATATCGCGAGAGCCTGCTCAAGCGGCTTTACGAGCCGCGCGGCACCGATCGGTTCGAACTGCCGCCCTCGGCGGTAACCCGCAAGCTCGCCCATGCGCTCGAGGCCCGCCGCCCGCGCCCGCGCTATTACGTGACCACGCCGACCTACCTGATGGGGGCGGCCCGGCGCATCCTGCCTACCCGCGCGCTCGACTGGTTGATCTCCAGGGGCTGACCCAGGCGACCTGTGCGCCGTCTTGTGCTATATTCCCCGTCATTCACGGACCGGGGACCCCGCAGCATGGCACAGATTGATTTCTGGTATTCGATCGGCAGCACCTATTCCTATCTCACGATCATGCGCATCGACCGGGTGGCGCAGGATCATGGGCTCGACGTGACGTGGAAGCCGTTCGATGTGCGCACGATCATGATGGAATATGGCAACTCGCCCTTCATCGGCAAACCGGTCAAGGCGGCCCATATGTGGCGCGACATCGCGCGCCGGGCACCGCGATACGGGCTGTCGCCAAGCCTGCCCGCCCCCTATCCGCTGAACGACCTGGCGCTGCCCAACGCCATCGCCCTTCTGGGGATGGACGAGGGCTGGGGTGTGGAGTTTACCCGCGCCGCCTATCGGCGCTGGTTCGAGGAGGGGCTTTTGCCCGATGAGGGCGCGGGGCTGCGCGACAGCCTGCGCGAGGCCGGACAAGCGCCCGACGCTACCATCGAGCGCGCACAACAGCCCGAACCGGCGAAACGGCTGGCCGACCAGACCCGGCAAGCCCGCGACCTCGGCGTGTTCGGCAGCCCCAGCTTCGTTGTCGCGGGCGAGCTTTTCTGGGGCGACGACCGGCTCGCGGACGCGGTGCAATGGGCGCGCGACGGTCGGCTGTCGTAATGCCGCACCGCGCCAGATCACCCCTTCGCTTTGCCGGTGCAATCCACTAGACAGGGCGCAACGCAGCGAAAGGAGCCGCCGATGGCCAACGATCCCCTGTTCTGGGTTGCCGCGCTCGCTTGTGTCGCGGTGCTGATCATCCTGATGATCGGCGTCGGCGGCTTTGCCAAGGGCGGCGACTTCAACCGCAAGCATGCCAACAAGGTGATGCGCTGGCGGATCGGGGCGCAGGCGGTGGCGGTCGCGCTCATTCTTCTTTTTGTCTGGATGCGCTCGGGAGGTTGAGGCGATGGTGGTTCTGTCGAAAATCTACACCCGCACCGGCGATGGTGGCGATACCGCGCTGGGTGACGGATCGCGCCGGGCCAAGCATGACCTGCGGGTCGCGGCCTATGGCACGGTGGACGAGTTGAACGCGACGCTGGGCCTGGCCCGGCTGCACGCGAGCGGTGAAACCGATGCGGCACTGAGCCGGATCCAGAACGATCTTTTCGATCTCGGGGCCGATCTCTGCCGCCCCGGCATGGACAAGGACGCCGAGGCCGAATACCCGCCGCTGCGCATGGTCGAGGCGCAGGTCACGCGGCTCGAATCCGAGATCGACGCGATCAACGCCGACCTGGAACCGCTGCGCAGCTTCATCCTGCCCGGCGGCACCGCGCTGGCGGCGCATCTGCACCTGTGCCGCACCGTCGCGCGCCGGGCCGAACGCCGCACGGTGGAACTCGCTGGCATCGAGGACGTGAACGGCTGGGCCGTGAAATACCTCAACCGGCTGAGCGACTGGTTCTTCGTCGCCGCCCGCATCGCCAATGACGGCGGCAAAACGGATGTGCTCTGGGTGCCGGGCGCCAATCGCTGATCCTGCTCTTTCTTGGGAAAAAATACTCATCTGCCCTGTCGGCCCGCACTACGCCGGAGGGATGACCGGCCCGTGGTATGGCGCGCAGAGACGCGCGAAGGCGACGGGGCGGGTGGGTGGGCGGCGCCTTCGCGCGTCACCCCGCGCCCCGTGATTTCCCTTGCGGCAGCTTGCATCCCTCAAGCACATCAAACGCCAGAAAACCCCCGAACGCGACGTCGAATGGCGCCCACGTGACGATTTTTCCCTGTCTCAAAGCGCCCCGAGCCTGTAACAGAACCCGGAGAGTTGGAATCGCCCCGCGCCGTTTTGCGCGGGTGGTATCTGGGATGTGAAGGAGAGAACGCCAATGAAGGTGCTTGTGCCTGTCAAACGCGTGATCGACTACAACGTGAAGGTCCGCGTCAAGTCGGACGGATCGGGTGTCGATCTTGCCAATGTCAAAATGTCGATGAACCCCTTTGACGAAATCGCCGTCGAAGAGGCCATCCGCCTCAGGGAAGCCGGCAAGGCCGAAGAGGTCGTGGCCGTCTCGATCGGTGTGAAACAGGCGCAGGAAACGCTGCGCACGGCACTGGCCATGGGCGCGGACCGCGCCATCCTGGTCATCGCCGCCGATGACGTGCACCAGGATATCGAGCCGCTGGCCGTGGCCAAGATCCTCGCCAAGGTCGTGGAAGAAGAAGAGCCGGGCCTCGTTCTCGCCGGGAAACAGGCGATCGACAACGACATGAACGCCACCGGGCAGATGCTTTCGGCGCTGCTCGGCTGGAGCCAGGCGACCTTTGCCTCCAAGCTCGACATCGACGGCGACAGCGCGCTTGTCACCCGCGAGGTCGATGGCGGCTTGCAGACCATCAAGGTCAAGATGCCCGCGATCGTCACTGTCGATCTGCGCCTCAACGAGCCGCGCTATGCCTCGCTGCCCAACATCATGAAGGCCAAGAAAAAGCCGCTCGACGAGAAGACCGCCGAGGATTACGGCGTCGATGTCACGCCGCGTCTGGAAGTCGTGAAAACGACCGAGCCCGAGGCGCGCAAGGCCGGTGAAATCGTGCCCGACGTCGATACGCTCGTGGCGAAACTCAAAGAGAAGGGGGTCGTGTAATGGCTGTTCTTTTGCTGGGTGAAGTGAATGACGGCGAACTGGCGCTGGACGCCACCGCCAAGACCGTGACCGCCGCCAAGGCGCTGGGTGACGTGACCGTGCTCTGCGCCGGTGCTTCGGCCGCCGCCGCGGGCGAAGCCGCCGCCAAGATCGACGGCGTGGCCAAGGTGCTGGTCGCCGAGGATGCAAGCCTCGGCCACCGTCTGGCCGAACCCACCGCCGCGCTGATCGTGAGCCTTGCGGGCGATTACGACCATATCGTCGCCCCTGCCACCACCGACGCCAAGAACGTGATGCCGCGCGTGGCCGCGCTGCTTGACGTGATGGTGATTTCCGACGCCTCGGGCGTGGTGGATGCCGACACGTTCGAACGCCCGATCTATGCCGGCAACGCGGTTCAGACGGTGAAATCGAGCGATGCCAAGAAGGTCATCACCTTCCGCACCTCGACCTTCGATGCCGCCGGCGATGGCGGCTCGGCCAAGGTCGAGACCATCGGTGCCGCCGACAATCCCGGCCTGTCCGAATGGGTCGAGGACAAGGTGGCCGAAAGCGACCGCCCGGAACTCACCAGCGCGGGCGTGGTTGTCTCGGGTGGCCGTGGTGTCGGCTCGGAAGACGATTTCAAGCTGATCGAGCAATTGGCGGACAAGCTCGGCGCCGCCGTCGGTGCCAGCCGCGCCGCGGTCGATTCGGGCTATGCGCCCAACGATTGGCAGGTCGGCCAGACCGGCAAGGTCGTGGCACCCGAGCTTTATGTCGCGGTCGGCATCTCCGGCGCGATCCAGCACCTTGCGGGCATGAAGGACTCCAAGATCATCGTCGCAATCAACAAGGACGAAGAGGCTCCGATCTTTCAGGTCGCCGATTACGGCCTCGTGGCGGACCTCTTTACCGCCGTGCCGGAACTGATCGAGAAGCTTTGAGCGCCGGTGGGGAAACCCACCCTCCAAGACCCTCAAGGGCCCGCCAGCATCGGCGGGCCCTTTGTCGTTTCAGACGGTCATTTCAGAAGACCGGCCAGCGCATCCACCACCGCGCCCGCGGCCTCGTCATGGGCGGCGGGGCCCATCATGCCGCGCGCGACGGGTTCGTCCATGTCGGCATAGATCATGCCGTCGGTGCCGCGCGCCAGCGCTGCCGGGCTTGCCACCACCTCGACCACGCGGGCCGCGCGCGGGCGCAGCCGCTCGATCATCCAGCGTTCGATGCCGAACGGGTCCTGCTCGGCGCCGGTCGGATCAAACCTGTCCTCGGGCGCGTGGGCGGCGAACCACAGCAGCACAATGTCGGTCTCCAGCCGGTTGAGGAGCGTGCCCATCCGCGCCACCCAGGCCTGCTGAATCTCGTCCACGATCAGCCGGAACCGTTCCGGCGCGACCGTGGCGAGCCGACCCAGCATGTGGCGGGTAAAATGGAACTCGGTGAAATCCACCTCGCGAAAGATCGTCTGCATCAGTTGCGAGGCCCGGATGAACCGGTCATTCCGACGCGGATGCACCGCGTAGAACCGGTTGCTGAGATTGTGCGCCCCCATGAGTTGAACCACGCAGATCCGCGCCCGCGCCGCCGCGTCGAGTACCGGGGACGCGTTGAGATAGACATCGAGCCCCGCCGCGTTCAGCCCCAGATTCACGCATGTCAGCCCGGTTTCGGCCTCGACGATGGCCGGGTATGGCCGGGCAATGAACTTGCCATAGGTCTCGGTCCCGCCGAGGAAAGCCACGTAATCGCCGCCCAGATCGCGTTTCGGTCCGCGAAACGACAGCCGGTCATCGCCATAGTTGCACGGTTGATAGTCGAGGGACCGCACCCCCGGATTCTCGAAGGTCATCATACCCACCCTTTCTGTCTCACCCGGAGTCAGAGTCGCGCAAGGCGATTGCCATTTCCCTAACGCGCGAATTTGGTGCGAATTTTCCCTGTCTGCGACCCAAGCCCGCCCTTGCCCTGCCCACCCGCGCGCGCCTATTGTCGGCGGTGCAGAACAAAGAGGTGCGGGCAATGGACATTCACAAGGTGGGCGTGATCGGAGCAGGCCAGATGGGCAACGGGATCGCCCATGTGATGGCGCTTGCGGGCTATGACGTGGCCTTGAACGATATCGACCAGGATGCGCTCGATACCGCGATCGCCCGGATCGAAAAGAACATGGCCCGCCAGGTCGGGCGCGACCAGATCACCGAAGAGGCGATGCAGACGGCGATGGCCCGGATTCGCACGACGCTCGATGTCGCCGAGGTGGGCGACTGCGACCTGGTGATCGAATCCGCGACCGAGAACGAAGCGGTCAAGAACAAGATCATCGAAGGGCTGATCCCGCATCTGCGCCCCGAGACGATCGTGACCTCGAACACCTCGTCGATCTCGATCACGCGGCTGGCCGCGCGCACCGACCGGCCCGAGAAATTCATGGGCTTTCACTT
Organism: Aquicoccus porphyridii; assembly: GCF_008369105.1. Classification (GTDB taxonomy): domain Bacteria; phylum Pseudomonadota; class Alphaproteobacteria; order Rhodobacterales; family Rhodobacteraceae; genus Aquicoccus; species Aquicoccus porphyridii. The sequence continues at coordinate 12,865 of NZ_VINQ01000005.1, forward strand.
CATGAACCCGGTGCCGTTGATGAAACTGGTCGAGCTGATCCGCGGCATCGCCACCGACGAAGAAACCTACAAGACCTGCCTTGGCGTGGTTGAACGGCTCGACAAGACCGCCGCCTCGGCCGAGGATTTTCCGGCCTTCATCGTCAACCGCATCCTGATCCCGATGATCAACGAGGCGTGTTACACGCTCTACGAGGGCGTCGGCAACGTGCGCTCGATCGACCAGGCGATGAAACTGGGGGCGAACCATCCGATGGGGCCGCTCGAGTTGGCGGATTTCATCGGGCTCGACACCTGCCTTGCGATCATGAACGTGCTGCATGACGGGCTGGCCGATACGAAATATCGCCCCTGCCCGCTCATGACGAAATATGTCGAGGCCGGATGGCTGGGCAAGAAAGCGGGCCGTGGATTCTATGATTACCGCGGCGAGACGCCGGTGCCCACGCGCTGAGGCCGCTATCGCTTTCCCGTTATCTCAACCTTCCAGCGAGAGGGTATGCGCCCGCAGCCAGGCCATGAAACCACGCGGATCGGTCTTGACCTCGTCGAGCTTCTCGCGCGGGACCGGATGGCCGATCACGGGCGATTGCGGCTTGTTGCAGCTATGCACGATCTCGTGCAGCAACAGCCCCTGCCGCAAGGTGGCCGAGATCCGGTTGGCGATCTGGTAGAGCCGCGAATTCGACCCGGTAAAGTGCACCGGCACGACCTGCGCACCCGACCGGCGGATCATCTGCGCGGTAAACACATTCCATTCGCGTTCGATCACCGGCCCGAACATCGAATCCGATGACGCGACCACCCCGGAGGGGAACAACGTGATCAGCCCGCCCGCCTTGAGATGCGCCATCGCCTGCCCGCGCATTTCGACGAATTTGCGCTGCGCGTCGTCCTCGTAGGGAAACGGCACCGGGATCATGTAGGACGAGGCGACCTCGTCGATGCCGGTCAGCAGCGCGCGGGTCAGGATCTTGTAATCCGAACGCACCCGCCCGATCAGTTCGGCAAGGATCATCCCGTCGACAAGGCCATGCGGGTGATTGGCGACCACCACAACCGGCCCGTCCTTCGGAATCCGCGCGAGCTGTTCCTCGGGCGTGCCAAGCGGAATGCCCATCACGTCGAGCGCGGCGGGCCAGAATTCCTGGCCACGCGGCGCGCCGCGGCGTTCGAATTCGCGCACCATGCGGATGATGCTGATCTTGCCGGTCAGCCATTCGATGCTGCGGATCGCGGTGGCGCGCAGCGGGCTGTCAAAGGAATTGGCATAGGTCAGCGACCGCCGGTCATGCCGCGTCGCCGGCTCGGACGGATCGGGGCGCATGCCCGCATCGAGCGGGCCCGGCCCCCCAAGCTCGTCTTTCGTGGGTCTGTCCTGGGTGTGATCTACCACGTGGGCAAAACCCCGTATCTTGCATGGGCGCCACATCTGCGGCGCCGGTCAGTTTTCCTCGCCGAACCGGTCCGCCACCAACGTCGCCAGCGCATCGGCCAGCGCCTCGGCATCGGGCCCGGTCGTCTGCACGTCAATAGTGCTTCCTTTCGGTGCTGCCAACATCAAAAGGCCCATGATGCTGTCGCCGCTGGCGCTCATCCCGTCCTTCATGATCTCGGCATGGGCATCGAAGCCCTCGACCACTTCGACGAGCTTGGCCGAAGCGCGGGCATGCAGCCCCTTTTCGTTGACGATCTGCAACTTTCGCAGGGTGGTTTCGCTCATGGGCTTTCGTCGATCCTCGTCACTCGGCGGATATGGTCTGGCTGTCGATATACTTGCGTCCCGCATCCATCGCCAGCCGCACCGCTTCGGGCACGTTCAGATGGCGGGATTTCGCAAGCTTGATCAACATCGGAAGATTCGCCCCGTAGAGGATGCGGCGCTTGTCCTGTGCGCAGGCCATGAGCGAAAGGTTCGACGGCGAGCCACCGAACATGTCGACCACCACCACCACGCCGTCGCCCTGATCGACCTCGTTGGCGGCGGTGCAGATCTCGGTCTGTTTCGCGGCGCGATCGCAATCGGCGGCGATCGAAACCGAACGCACCCCCTTTTGCACGCCGACCACATGTTCAACTGCGGCCAGGTATTCCCGGGCCAACCCCCCATGTGCCACGATCACGATCCCGATCACGCCTGTGTTTCCTCGTTCATATCCCCTCGGCCCCACTCAGGGCCGCAATGGCGCGCTTGCATGGCGCTCCAGTTCGCGGTGCCTTATTGACACCGGCCAGCCCTCTTCTGCAAGGGCCTTGGCCAGCTTTTCGGCAAGGGCAACCGACCTGTGTTGCCCGCCGGTACACCCAAATGCAACCGAGAGATGTGCCTTGCCCTCTTCGGCATAGGCCGGAAGCAACATCCGCATCAATCCGGCCACGCGGTCAAAGAATTCGGCAAAGCGCGCATCCCCGGCAACATGCCCGGCCACGCGCGTATCGCGCCCGTCGAGCGCGCGCAAGGCAGGGTCCCAATACGGGTTCCTGAGAAAGCGACAGTCGAACACCATGTCGATGCCCCGCGGCAGCCCGCGCTTGTAGGAAAACGAGTTCACCGACACGGCCAGCCGTCGACCCAGCGGATCGGGCGCGAACCATCCTTCGACCTCGGCACGCAGGTCATGCGGGGTCATGTCCGAAGTGTCGATCAGGATATCGGCCCGCGCGCGCACCGGCATCAACAGGTCGAAATCGCGGGCGATGCCCACGTTCGGGCTTTCGGCCGGGGCCAGCGGGTGGCGGCGACGGGTTTCCGAGAAGCGCCGCAACAGCACGTCTTCGCGGCAATCGAGATAGAGCACGTCGAGCCGGCGGCCCGGGCCGTGACCGATCGCGTCGATCATCTCGATCAGCGCATTGGCCGAAAACTCGCGGTTGCGCGTGTCGATGCCCAGCGCGAGCGGCCGGTCATGCCCCGGCCCGTCGAGCAGCCGTGGCATCAGCGACAGCGGCAGGTTGTCGATCGCCTCGTATCCGAGGTCTTCGAGCGCCCGGATCGCTGTGGAGCGCCCGGCCCCCGACGGGCCGGTGACAAGAACGCGGCGCAGCCGGATTTCGCCCCCGTCGTCCCCGGTATCGGGGCGCGGGCCGGGATGGTCCGGGGCATGGCGCGGCGGTTCGAACATGATCCTTGTCTCCGACTTGCGGTGTTGTGGTCAGTCGCTTCGACCCCCCTTGAGATATTGCATAATCGCGGCGGGGAAATGGCCTGTCTCGACATTGTGAAGCACGGGCAGGTCGAGGCCCAGAACCGACCTGCTGCGCCGTGGCGGAAACCGCTCGGTCTCAACCCTGTCGAGATCGACGACCAGCGCCAGGGGCACAGGCCCGGCGGGCGCGGCCCCGAGCAGCCCGACGAACCGCGCCTCGATCCGGCCCGAGATCGCGGGCGGACAACTCGCGATCAGCCGCTCGCCGACGCGCGTGACGATCACCCGGTCATCGGCAACCAGCCCGGCGCCATGCACCATGAGAGCGAGCGCCAACGCCGATTTCCCCCGGCCCGAGGCTCCGAGGATGAGAACCCCGCGCCCGCCATGCGCCACGCAACTGCCGTGAAAAACCTCACAAGGCTCCGACGCCCGTGCCATGGCCTATAACGGGAGCCCGACGACGAAGCGCGCACCCAGCGGGTCCGAGATCGCGTCGGCATCGGTGGGGCGGATATTCTCGGCCCAGATGACGCCATCATGCGCCTCGACGATCTGTTTCGAGATCGCCAGTCCAAGCCCCGAATTGTTGCCGAACTGCCCCTCGGGGCGTTCGGAATAGAACCGGTTGAAAATCTTGGTCAACGCCTGTTCGGGAATGCCGGGGCCAGTGTCCTCGACCACGATCAGCACCCGGTTTTCGCGTTTGCGGGCCCAGACGCGGATCGCGTCGCCCTCTTCGCAAAATGAAATGGCGTTGGTGATGAGATTGACAAAGACCTGCGCCAGCCGCGCCTCGAGCCCGTTGATCACGATCGATTCCTGCGGCAGGTCGGAGATGAAATCAATGCCCTTGGTTTTCGCGTCCTCGCCGAGGAACTGGCACAGGTTGTCGAGCATCTTGAGCAACTCGAAGCTCTCCTGCTCTTCCTTGACCAGCTCGCTGTCGAGCCGCGAAGCGTTCGAGATGTCGCTGACCAACCGGTCGAGACGGCGCACATCATGCTCGATCACGTCGAGCAGTTTGTCACGGTGCTCGGGCTTCTTGACCATGCGCAGGCTGCCCACGGCGCTGCGCAGGCTGGCCAGCGGATTCTTGATCTCATGCGCGACGTCGGCGGCAAATTGTTCGTTGCTGTCGATCCGGTCGTAGAGCGCGGCCACCATGCCGCGCAACGCCCCCGACAGGCGCCCGATCTCGTCGGGCCGCGCGGTCAGGTCGGGGATGCGGATGCGCCCGCCCGACCGCCGCTTGCGATTGTCGCGGTCGCGCCCGATCTCGGCGGCAGCGGCGAGGTCGGATATCGGGTTGGCGATGATCGAGGCCAGCACGAGGCTGAGCCCGATCGACACCAGCGTGGCAACGATGAACATCTGCAACACCCGTTCACGCTCGACCCGGACAAGGCGGTCGATCTCGCCCGAGGTGGCGGCCAGCGCCACCACGGCCACGGGCGCCTCGCCCTGCGTGATCGGGGTGGCCACGGTAAAGACCCGGCCCTCGCCCGCGCTGCCCGGGGCAACCTGCGGGCCATTTCGCAGCGTCGGCGACACGAGCGCGCGCGCCTGATCCTCGACCGCGATCAGAACCTGCTTTGACGTCTCGCCGCCGAGACCGATCGAAAACTTGTCCCACAGCCAGCTCAGCCCATCGGTCAGGACCGTGCGGCTGCCCTCTTGCGGATCGTCGAAAGCCGCCCCGATGCCGCGCCCGCCAACCGTGCCGACCAGCGTGCCTTCGCTGTCGAACACAAAGGCCTGCACCCCGCGCCGCAGGTCGATCCTGTCAAGCACGGCCATCACGTCAAGCCCGTCACCGGTGGCAAAATTGACCGGCGTGCCAGCGGGCATTGCCGCCTCGAACACGTTGGAAATCAACGTGGATTCGGCCATCAGCCCGCGCGCGCGCTGCTGGGCCAAACCGTCGCGCGACGAGTTGAGATAGAGGATTCCCGCGACCAGCACATTGAGCGCGATCAGGTTGAACGTGATGATCTTGCGCGCCAGCGGCGACGCCTTGAGCGAGAAAAACCCGCGTTTTTCGCGACTGACGCGCAATTCGTCGTCAACGGTGCTGTTCGGGGCGACGAAATCGTCCCCTAGAACAATATCACCATCGCGTTCTGGCGCCATGTCGCGCACGCTCACCCCTCGGTCAGGCCAGTCCGGCCCGGTTCCCCGCCCCGTTTATTCTTCGTTGTAACGATAGCCAATGCCGTACAGCGTCTCGATCGCCGAGAATTCCGGGTCGACGCTGCGCATCTTCTTGCGCAGCCGCTTGATATGGCTGTCGATGGTGCGATCATCGACATAGACCTGATCGTCATAGGCCACGTCCATCAACTGATCGCGCGACTTGACGAAACCGGGGCGTTGCGCCAGCGCCTGCAACAGCAGGAACTCGGTCACGGTCAGCGATACGTCCTTGCCTTTCCAGGCAACCGCGTGGCGCAGCGGGTCCATCCGCAACTCGCCGCGTTCCATCACCTTGGTCTCTTCGGTGTCACCCACGATATCGCCCGCGACCGCGTCCTGACGACGCAGGAGCGCGCGGATACGCTCGACCAGAAGCCGTTGGGAAAACGGTTTCTTCACGTAATCATCCGCCCCCATGCGCAGGCCCAGAACCTCGTCGATCTCGTCATCCTTGGAGGTCAGGAAGATCACCGGCATCTGGGTTTTCTGGCGCAGCCGCTGAAGCAGGTCCATCCCGTCCATGCGCGGCATCTTGATGTCCAGCACCGCCATATCGGGCAGTTTGCGGTTGAACGCGTCCAGCGCCTGCTGGCCGTCGTGATAGGTTTCGACCTCGAAGCCTTCGGCCTCGAGGGTCATGGCCACGGATGTCAGTATATTCCTGTCATCGTCCACAAGGGCAATTGTCGACATATCCGAAATCCTTCCACTGCTCTTTATGCCTTTTTTGCGTCACATTCGCCGTTTTCACCTTTACAATCAATCCCAAACTGCGAATCACCCGCGCCGCGGCGTCCATTTTGAACCTGAATTGTCTTAACAATGGCTAATTTGCCTCACATTCTGTGTCAGCCCGGTAATTGGTGGCGCTAACTTGGTCTTGGTTGCGCTAACTGCGCCAAACCGTCCTGTTCCTGACTGGAAACGACATGTTAAGAGGCCCAGTATTGGGCCGGTCATGGGCCCCGCCGGCCACCAAACCGCGTTCAGGACACGGTTCAGGATGCGGCAGCGGCCCCGACCAGAACCGACAACCGGGGTGCGGGCACGGCGCGCAGACCGAAAGTGCAGGCAGTTGTAAGGAGCATTCGCAAATGACATTTGGACGGGTAAACCCCAATTTCCAGCTTGAAGATCAAGGCATTACCGGGCTGGGCGATGTCCATTACAACCTCATGGCGCCAGCGTTGATCGAAGCGGCGCTGCGCAACGGCGAAGGCCATCTTGGCAATGGCGGCACCTTTCTCGTCTCGACCGGGAAGTTCACCGGCCGCTCGCCCAAGGACAAGCACGTGGTCAAGACCGACAGCGTCGCCGACCAGATCTGGTGGGAGAACAACGCCGAGATGAGCCCGGAAGGCTTTGATGCGCTCTATGCCGACATGCTCGACCACATGAAGGGCCGCAGCTACTATGTGCAGGATCTCATCGGGGGCGCCGACCCGGCCCATGCGATCAACGTGCGCATGGTCACCGAACTGGCGTGGCACGGTCTCTTCATCCGCCACCTGCTGCGCCGCCCCGACCGCTCGGCGCTCGAAGGGTACATCGCCGATTTTACCGTCATCAACTGCCCCGGCTTCAAGGCCGATCCGGCACGCCACGATTGCCGCAGCGACACGGTGATTGCGCTCAATTTCGACCGCAAGCTGATCCTGATCGGCGGCACCGAATACGCGGGCGAGAACAAGAAGTCGGTGTTCACGCTGCTCAACTACCTGCTGCCGGAAAAGGGCGTGATGCCAATGCATTGCTCGGCCAACCACGCCACCGGCAACCCGGTCGACACCGCCGTCTTCTTTGGCCTGTCGGGCACCGGCAAGACCACGCTTTCGGCCGATCCGGCGCGCACGCTGATCGGGGATGACGAACATGGCTGGTCGGATCGCGGCACCTTCAATTTCGAGGGCGGCTGCTATGCCAAGACCATTGGCCTCGATGCCGAAGCCGAGCCGGAAATCCATGCCACCACGTCGAAATTCGGCACGGTGATCGAGAACATGGTCTATGACGAAGAGACCCGCGTTCTCGATTTCGACGACGATTCACTCACCGCCAACATGCGCTGCGCCTATCCGCTCGACTATATCTCGAACGCCTCGGATTCCGGGCTGGGCGGGCACCCCAAGAACGTGATCATGCTGACCTGCGACGCCTTTGGCGTGCTGCCGCCGATCGCGCGGCTGACCCCGGCGCAGGCGATGTATCACTTCCTGTCGGGCTTTACCGCCAAGGTCGCGGGCACCGAGCGCGGCGTGACCGAGCCCGAACCCACCTTCTCGACCTGTTTCGGCGCCCCCTTCATGCCGCGCCGCCCCGAGGTCTATGGCAATCTCTTGCGCGACAAGATCGCCAAGCATGGCGCCACCTGCTGGTTGGTCAATACCGGCTGGACCGGCGGCGCCTATGGCATCGGCTCGCGCATGCCGATCCACGCCACGCGGGCACTGCTGACCGCCGCGCTTGACGGATCGCTGAACGAGGCAACGTTCCGCAAGGACCCGAATTTCGGCTTTGACGTGCCGGTGACGGTGCCGGGCGTCGACGCCACGCTGCTCGATCCGCGCGCGACATGGGCCGACAAGGAAGGCTATGACGCGCAGGCCGCGAAGCTGGTCGGAATGTTTGCCGACAATTTCGCGCAATACGTGCCCTTTATCGACGACGACGTGAAAGCCGCCGCCATCGGTTGAGACCGCACTGGCGCAGACATCATCGCAGACGCCCCGGTTTGCATGAATCGGGGCGTTATGCCCCGCGGTCGACGTGGCGCGATTGAGTATTTTTGCCAAGAAAGAGAGCAATGCGTGGGAGGCCCGGGGACCTTTTACCCCATCATCCCGCGGCGAATGAGGTTCAGCCCGGCAAAGATCAGCACGATGAGCGTCGCGCGCTGAAACATGCGCTGGTCGACCCGGTCCTGCAACTGGAACCCGATCCACATGCCCAAAAGCGCGGGCGGCAGCGTCGCCAGCGCGAAAGGCAGGGTTTCCCAGCGCAGCACGCCCGAGCCGACATGCGCCCCGCTCAGCACCACCGAACCCAGCGCGTAAAGCACGCCCTGGATGCGCACCTGGTCGCGTTTCGGAGTGTCGAGCGCGGTCAGGAACAGCACCGTGGGCGGCCCCCAAGTGCCCGAAAATCCCCCCATCGCACCCGCCAGCGCGCCCACGCCGACCTGCGCCACCGGCTCGTGTTCGGGCGCGATGCGCGGGCGCCAGCCCCAAAGCTGCAACAGCGTGAACACCGTCACCGGCACCCCGATCAGGATGAACATCACCTGCGACGGAATGACCCGCACCATCTGGGCGCTGATCACCAGCATCACCCCGCCCACGATGATGAACAGCCGGAACGCCTTGAGCGAGGCAAGCGCCGCGCGCACCCCCTGTCGGAACCCCTGCCAGAGATTGCCCACCAATGTCGGAATCAACAGCCCCGCCAGCGCCAGTTCGGGTGAAATCACGCTGCCCATGCCCGAGATCATGATGAGCGGCATGGCAAAACCCACCATTCCCTTGATCGTCCCGGCAAAGAGCGTGATGCCAAGACAGGCGAAAAGTGCGGCGGGGCTGAGCAGGGTGAAAAGCATGTCCATGCCTTCTCTTATCCGGCATGCGCAGGCGCCGCATCTGCAAAATCATCTGCGCAAGAAATGAACAAAACGCACCGTCAAAAAGGCATTTATATTGCGCTGCACCTGCGAAATGACTAAATACGCCGGGTGACAGGAAAGGGACCCGAACCATGCCGAAGGATTCGCCAAACGCCATGAGAGATACCGTCATCCTCCCCGATCTTCTTGACCTGACCGGCGCCGCCATCGCCCCCGCCGAGGCCATGCTCGACAAGGCCACCGAGGCCCTGCGCGAGATGGTCACGGATGAGGGCCGGGTATCGGCCACGCTGATCGAAGCGCATCAGGGCGCGGCGCACGGGCTGGCCTGGCTGGCGACTTACGTCGAATCCCTGCGCCAGATGCAGAAATGGGCCGAACGGGTGCGTGACGCGGGCAAGTTCGGCGAGGTCGAACAGTTGATCCACCAGATCGCGTTCAGCGAATATCTCTGGCAGATCTATGGCGGCATCCAGATGAACCAGGGCGAGATCGTCCGGCTTCAGGACATGGGCCTTTCGCAGGACGACATGCGCGCGCTGATGGCGCCGGAGGTCATGACACTGACCCAGCAAGGCAACACCCAGGCCGCGCGCGTGCGCCTTGTTGAGTTGATGCAGGAACGTGCCGCCGAAATCACCGTGGGCGCCACCGGGCTCGATGACGAGCTTGAAATGATCCGCGAGCAATTCCGCCGCTACGCGCTGGAAAAGGTCGAGCCCTTCGCCCATGACTGGCACCTCAAGGACGAGTTGATCCCGATGGAGGTGATCGGGGAACTGGCCGAGATGGGCGTGTTCGGCCTCACCATCCCCGAGGAGTTCGGCGGGCTTGGCCTTTCCAAGGCGTCGATGGTCGTGGTCTCCGAGGAGTTGAGCCGGGGCTATATCGGCGTGGGTTCCCTTGGCACGCGCAGCGAGATCGCCGCCGAACTGATCCTCGCGGGCGGCACCGACGCGCAGAAAGACCACTGGCTCCCGCGCATCGCCAGCGGCGAGATCCTGCCCACGGCGGTCTTTACCGAACCCAATACCGGCTCGGACCTGGGCAGTCTTCGCACCCGCGCGATCAAGGATGACAACGGCGATTACCGCGTCACCGGCAACAAGACATGGATCACCCATGCCGCGCGCACCCATGTGATGACCCTGCTGGCGCGCACCGACCCCGACACGAGTGACCATCGTGGATTGTCGATGTTCCTGGCCGAAAAGACACCGGGCACCGACGACACCCCGTTCCCGAGCGAAGGAATGACCGGCGGCGAGATCGAGGTGCTGGGTTACCGGGGCATGAAGGAATACGAGCTTGGTTTCGACAATTTCCACGTGAAGGGCGAGAACCTTCTGGGCGGGGTCGAGGGCCAGGGCTTCAAGCAGTTGATGAAAACCTTCGAGGCCGCCCGCATCCAGACCGCCGCGCGCGCCATCGGCGTGGCGCAGGCCGCGCTCGACCAGGGGATGCAATATGCACAGGACCGCAAGCAATTCGGCAAATCGCTGATCGAATTTCCGCGCGTCGCCTCGAAACTCGCCATGATGGCGGTCGAGATCATGGTGGCCCGGCAACTGACCTATTTCAGCGCCTGGGAGAAAGACAACGACCGCCGCTGCGACCTCGAGGCGGGGATGGCCAAGCTCTTGGGCGCGCGGGTGGCCTGGGCGGCGGCGGACAATGCGCTGCAAATCCATGGCGGCAACGGTTTCGCGCTGGAATACAAGATTTCGCGCATCCTGTGCGACGCCCGCATCCTCAACATCTTCGAGGGCGCGGCCGAAATCCAGGCCCAGGTGATCGCGCGCCGCCTGCTGGGATAGTTGAGCGCTGCAATTTATGGTGCGCCCGGAGGGGGCTTTGCCCCCTCTGGCTGCGCCATTCACCCCCAAGGTATTTCGCGGTCAGATGAAACGCGGGGTGTGGTTCAACGTGCTGCCCCGATCCCGCGTCCCAGCGCCTCGGGCGCGGGCAGCGCCGCATGCGCCTCGGCCAGCTTGACCAGCGCCGCCTCGACCTGCGGTGTGGGCGGCTCGGAGCGGCGCGTTTCAAGGTTCACGTGCAACAGGAAATGCTCGCCTGTGGCCACCAGCCGCCCGCCCGCGCGCATCTCGTGGAACAGGCGCATCTTCTTGCCTTTGCCCTCGATCACCTGCGTTCGGATATCGATCACCTCACCGGCCTTCGATTCGTCGATATGCCGGATATGGGTCTCGGCGGTGAAATAGCTCTGGCCAGCGGCGATATAGTCGGCATCGCAGCCGATCATCTGCATCACCCGGTCGGTCGCATCGGCAAAGGCTTCGAGATAGCGACTCTCGGTCATGTGGCCGTTGTAATCGAGCCATTCGAGCGGCACCGCGCGGCGCGCGCTCAGCACCGGCTGCGACAGGTCGCTCAACTCATCCATATGCCGCACCAGCCCCGAGGCCGGTTCGATCCTGTCGTCATGCGCCTTTTGCAACGCCCCCGCGCCCCAGTTCTCGCGGGAAAGCGCGCGCAGGATGCCCACGAGGTTGGCATCGCGGATGCGCTCCAGCTCACGGATTGAATGCGCGCCCGATTGCGCGTCGGATTGATCCGCGATGGCATCGATCAGATCGTCGGTCAGGTCCGGCACGTCCATGAGCTTCGTCCAGGGCCATTTCAGGCACGGCCCGAACTGGGCGATGAAATGGCGCATCCCCGCTTCGCCACCGGCCACGCGATAGGTCTCGAACAGCCCCATCTGCGCCCAGCGCAGGCCAAAGCCATAGCGGATCGCGTTGTCGATCTCCTCGGTCGTGGCGATGCCGTCGCGCACCAGCCACAGCGCCTCCCGCCACACCGCTTCGAGAAAGCGGTCGGCGACATGAGCGTCGATCTCGCGGCGCAGGTGCAGCGGATACATGCCGAGCCCGGTCAGGATCTCCTTGGCCCGGTCCACCCTTTCGGCCTCGTTGGCCTCGGTCGTCACCAGTTCGACCAGCGGCAAGAGGTAAACCGGGTTGAACGGATGCGCCACCACCACCTGCCCGGGCCGCGCCAGCCCCGCCTGCAATTCGCTCGGCTTGTAGCCAGAGGTGGACGAGCCGATCACCGCGCCCTCCGGTACATGCGCCATCAATTCGCCATAGACCTTCTGCTTGAGGTCAAGCCGCTCGGGCACGCTCTCCTGCACCCAATCCGCCCCCGCGACCGCCTCGGCGATGGTGTCGTGAAACGTCACGCTTCCCTCTTGCGGCAGCGCCACGTTGCCCAGCCCCGGCAGCGAGAGGCGCGCGTTCTCCATCACCTCACCGATCTTGCGTTTCGCCTCGGGGTCGGGGTCGAACACCCGCACCTGCCAGCCGTTCAACGCGAACCGCGCCGCCCATCCGCCACCGATCACGCCCCCGCCGATAATTGCCGCTATCTTGCCCATTGCCTCACCTTTCCTTCACCGGTCGCCGGTCACGCGCCGCACAAACCCGCTCTTTCATCTTGCCCAAAATACTCCGGGGGTGGCGACAAAACGCGACGCGTTTTGCGCCTTGGGGGCCGCGCCCCCATCCCCGCCCGCGTCTCAGCCCGCCGGGGCGCGCTTGACCAGCCCGAGCTTCTCGCGCACCTCTTGCGGGCCGATCACCCGCGCGCCCATCCGCTCGACGATGCCCGCCGCGCGCTCGACCAGTTGCGCGTTGGTGGCCAGAACGCCCTTCTCCAGCCACAGGTTGTCCTCGAGCCCGACGCGCACATGGCCGCCCGCCAGAACGCTCGCCGCGACATAACCCATCTGGTTGCGCCCCAGCGAGAAGGCCGAGAAATTCCAGTCCTCGGGCACGTTGTTGACCATCGCCATGAAGGTGTTGAGATCGTCGGGCGCACCCCACGGCACCCCCATGCAAAGCTGCACCAGCGCGGGCGCATCGAGCACCCCATCCTTCACCAGTTGCTTGGCATACCACAAATGCCCGGTGTCGAACGCCTCGATCTCGGGCTTGACGCCCAGCGCGGTCATCATCCGGCCCATCGCCTGCAACATGCCCGGCGTGTTGGTCATCACGTAATCGGCCTCGGCGAAATTCATCGTCCCGCAATCGAGCGTGCAGATCTCGGGCAGGCATTGCTTGATATGCTCGACCCGCTCGGCCGCGCCGATGAGATCGGTGCCCGCCTCGTTGAGCGGCAGGGGCCGCTCGGGGCTGCCGAAGGTGATGTCGCCGCCCATCCCGGCGGTCAGGTTCAGCACCACGTCGACCTCGGATTCGCGGATGCGATCGGTCACCTCGCGGTAATAGTCGAGGCGGCGCGACGGCACGCCGGTTTCGGGATCGCGCACATGGCAATGCACCACCGCGGCCCCCGCGCGGGCGGCGTCAATGGCGCTTTCGGCGATCTCGCGCGGGCTGCGCGGCACATGCGGGCTCCGGTCCTGCGTGCCGCCCGATCCGGTCACGGCACAGGTGATGAAAACCTCGCGGTTCATGGTCAAGGGCATGGACGACTCCTCTGTATCCGTCTGTTTCGTATCGGCGCCATTATTCCCCGGCTTGGCAGACAGCATTTGATGAAATACGAAGCAGACATGACAAGACTCGCAGAACCCCCGCTCACCGCCGCGGTGCTTGTGCTGGACGATTGCAACATGCTCTCGCTCGCCGCGACGGTCGATCCGATGCGCGCCGCCAACCGCCGCGCGGGGCGGCGGCTGTTCGACTGGGCCTATCACACCGCCGGGGGCACGCCGGCGCGGCTTACCTCCGGGCTGGCCGTTCCGGGCGCACCCATCGGGCGGCTCGACCGGGCCGATCTTCTGGTGGTCGCGGCGGGATTCAACCTTGAAACCCATGCCACGCCCGCGCTTCTGGCGTCACTCCGGCGGCTTGCGCCGCGCTGCGGGGCGGTGGCCGGGGTCGATGGCGGAAGCTGGATCATGGCCCGCGCCGGGCTTCTCGACGGGCAGGCCGCGACCACCCATTGGGAGGATCTCGACGCCTTTGCCGCGCGGTTCGATGCGCTCACCGTTCTGCGCCAGCGCTTCGTTGTTTCTGACAAGTTCATGACCGCAGGGGCCGCCATGCCCGCGCTCGACATGATGCTGGGGCTGATCAGGACGCAGTTCGGTGCCGGGCTGGCACGCGACGTGGCGGGGGCCTTCCTGCATGACCCCGCCCCCGGCGCGAACCAGCCCCAGACCCCCCATTCCGGCCCCGCGCTGGCCCGGCGGCACCCGCCGGTCGCACAGGCGCTGGCACTGATGGGCGCGCATATCGAGACCCCCCTGCCCGTGGCCGAGATCGCACGCCGCCTGCACCTTTCGCCGCGCAGCCTCGAGATGCATTTCGCCCGCGCGCTGGGCCAGTCGCCGAAATCCGCCTACCTGGCGCTGCGCATGGCCGAGGCATGGCGGCTGGCGCTCGAAACCGCCATGCCCGTGCAGGAGATCGCGCTGGCCACCGGCTTTGCCTCGCAATCCGCACTCTCACGCGCCTTCCGCGCCGCGCACGGCACCTCGGTCCGCGCCCTGCGCCGTGCGCGCCGCGGGGCAGGCTGAGGCGCAAATCCCTGCCGCCGCCGGTTGCGCATAGCGGCGGCTGGCAGGTCATCCTGTCGCTTGCCTCAACGCGCCAGTTGCAAATGTGCATTCTCGAGCGGTAGCCCCTCGTCATCGTTGGCGCGGCGTGAAACCTCGACGAATCCAAGTCCCTCGTAGAACCGGACGGCGCGCCGGTTCTGGAGGTAAACCTCCAGCGAAAGTTTTCCCTTCCTTTCAAGCGCATGGGCAATCAGCTTGCGACCGATCCCCTGCCCTTGCTGGCCCGGGGCGACGAAAATTCCGCCGATGAACGACTCCAGCAAGCTTATGAAGCCGACCGGTTCCCCCAGACGAACCGCCACCCATGTTTCGGAGTTGGGCAAATATTGTTCCTCGATCAGCCGTCGCTGTTCGAGAAGCCGCCGCTTTCCGATAAAGGAATGGGCATCGAGGGACGCATCAAGCCAGATGCGCGATAGTTTCGTGGTATCCGAAGCCGCGTCAAAGGGCCGGATCATCACATCGAGATTCTTCATGAGAACTCCACAGAAAAGATTGTGCAAAGAGGATCGGCACCATCAGGTGCCGGGCAATACCGCCAAATGCGGTCCAGTCGAAGCCTCTGTGCATCAATCTCCTTCTGTTGCTGCACACATGGTAAGGCGCTTGGGCCGGGGGATCAATGACCGCATTGGCCCTGCCCCCCGTCCTTGCCTCGACACCGTGCAGGCGCAGAGCGGGAGCCCCCAACCTCCCCGCACGTCGCAAGGTTATATCGCCAAAACGACGCGATCTGGTGGACGGCGGCCCCAACTGCCCCTACCCTTCGCGCGATCCCGACCGGGACGTGCGACAGGAAGGACCAGACCGATGCTCGATTCGCCCACCCAGAAACGCATGGATTTCACCCTCTCCGACCGGCTCACCGCCGAAGAGGGCTGGGTCTACATGACCGGGATGCAGGCACTGGTGCGGCTGCCCATTCAACAGCGCAAGCGCGACGCGGCGGCGGGATTGAACACCGGCGGCTATATCTCGGGCTATCGCGGTTCGCCCATCGGGCGCTATGACATGGACCTCTGGCAGGCCGCGCCCCAGCTCAAGGCCCACAACATCGTGTTCCAGGCCGGCGTGAACGAAGACATCGCCGCCACCGCCACATGGGGCAGCCAGATGGTCGGCCTCTTTCCCGGCGCAAAAGTCGAGGGCGTGTTCTCGATCTGGTATGGCAAGGCCCCGGGCATGGACCGCGCGATGGACCCGATCCGCCACGCCAATTTCGCGGGCACCAACGAAAAGGGCGGCTCGCTCCTGCTGGTGGGCGACGATCACGGCGCCAAATCCTCGACCGTGGCCTGCTATTCCGATTTCAACTTCGTTTCGGCGGGCATCCCGCTCTTTGCCCCCGCCAACGCGCAGGAGGTGCTCGATTACGGGCTGCACGGCATCGCGCTCTCGCGCCACGCGGGCTGCCTTTCGGGCATGAAACTCGTCACCGACGTGATCGAGGGCGGTGGTTCGGTCCATGTCTCGCCCACCGCGCCCGAAATCACCCTGCCCCCGCGCGACAAACGCTTTGGCATCTCGGCCTATACCCCGGTGATGGAACAGGAACGCGCGCTTTACGACGCCCGGATCGGCCAGGCGCTGGCCTATATCCGCGCCAACGGGCTCAACCGCATCTCGGGGGCCGAAAACGCCCGCGTCGGTGTCGTCGCGGCGGGCAAGGCGTGGCAGGATCTGAGCCAGGCCCTGGGCGAAATGGGCTATGACGGACAAGCCCTCGCCAACATGGGGCTGCGCCTTCTCAAGGTCGGCGTGGTCTGGCCGCTCGACCAGGAGATCGTCAAGGACTTTGCCCAGGGCCTCGACACGATCGTGGTGGTCGAGGAAAAGCGCCCGCTGCTCGAAGACCAGATCCGCAGCGCGCTTTACGGTCACGACAGCGCCCCGCGCATCATCGGCAAAAGCTTCAACAGCCATATCTATGCCGCCGACCCGGGCGAAACCGCCTTTCCCAATTTCGGCGAGATCGACCCCACCCATATCCGCGGCGTGCTGACCCGCACCATCAAGGAAATCGACCCCGCCGTCCCGATCAGCACCCCCAACCAGCCCACGGATGCCCCGATGCTGGGTGGCGGTGCGATCCGCATGCCGTCGTTCTGCGCCGGCTGCCCGCATGGCCGCTCGACCCAACTGCCCGATGGCAGCCGCGCATTGGCGGGCATCGGTTGCCACACCATGGCGGTGATGCGCGACCCGCTCAAGACCAACTCGATCACCCAGATGGGCGGCGAAGGCGCGGCCTGGCTGGGGCAGTTTCCCTTCACCGGCGAAAACCACGTCTTCGCCAACATGGGCGACGGCACCTATTTCCACTCGGGCTACATGGCGATCCGCGCCGCCGTGGCCTCGAACGCCAACATCACCTACAAGATCCTGCATAACGGCTTCGTGTCGATGACCGGCGGTCAGGCGGTCGATGGCGAGATCGACCCGCTGTCGATCATTGCCCAGCTCAAGGCCGAAGGCGTCGGCGCCATTGCCCTCGTCGCCGACGAGCCCGAGCATTACGACGGCAAACCGCTTCCCGAAGGCGTCACGCTCCACCACCGGACCGAGCTTGACCTCGTTCAGCGCGAAATGCGCGAGCGTCGCGGCGTCACCGCGATCATCTATGACCAGCCCTGCGCCACCGAACGCCGCCGGTTGCGCAAGCGCGGCAAATGGGAAGACCCCGACAAGCGGGTGTTCATCAATTCGGATGTCTGCGAAGGCTGCGGCGATTGCTCGACCGTGTCGGGCTGCATGGCGATCGAACCGCTGGAAACCGAGATGGGCCGCAAGCGCAAGATCAACCAGTCCTCGTGCAACAAGGATTTCTCCTGCGTCGAGGGCTTCTGCCCCAGCTTCGTCACCGTCTCGGGCGTGAAGCCCCGCAAACCCGACGTGGCCGATGTCACCATCGACGCCTCGCGCCTGCCCGAACCGCCCGCCCGCTCGGTCGAAACCTCCTGGGCGGTGCTGGTGTCGGGCATCGGCGGCGCGGGTGTGGTGACCGTGGGCCAGACGCTGGCCGTCGCCGCGCATGTCGATGGCTGGTTCTCGTCCAATCTCGACATCACCGGGCTGGCGCAGAAGTACGGCGCCGTGCATTCGCATATCAAGATGGCCCGCACCCCGGACGACATGACCGCCACCCGCATCGCCACCGGCGAGGCGGACGCGCTCATCGGGTGCGACCTCGTGGTCGCGGCGGGCGACGAGGCCCTGTCCAAGCTTGACCTCAACAGCGCCACCGCCGTCACCGACATCACGGTGGTGCCGACCTCGGACTTCGCCAAGAACCCCGACTGGCAACTCAACGGTGACGAACAACTCGCGCGGATCACCCGGCTTCTGGGCGACCGGGCGCGCGGCCTCGATGCACAGGGGCTGGCGGCGAAACTGCTGGGCGATGCGGTCTATGCCAACATGCTGCTGGTCGGCGCCGCGTGGCAACAGGGCGGCCTGCCGCTCTCGCATGCCGCGCTGATGCGCGCGATCGAACTCAACGGCGTGAAACCCGCCGAGAACCGCCGCGCCTTCGACCTCGGTCGGCTCGCCATGGCCGAGCCGGGCACCGTGGCCGCGATGCTGCGCGCGGGCGAGGCGCCGGTCGATCTCTCGAACCGTCGCCCCAAGAGCCTCGACGAGGTGATCGCCCATCGCAGCGCCGAGTTGACCGACTATGCCAACGCCGCGCTGGCACGGCGCTATACCGACATGGTGGAGCGTGTGCGCAAGGCGACACAGGCCGCCGGGCTGGACGACGCCCCCGCCATGGCCGTCGCGCGCTATTACTACAAGCTGCTCGCGGTCAAGGATGAATGGGAGGTCGCGCGGCTTTACACCCGGCCCGAATTCACCAGGTCCCTGCGCGAAAGCTTCGAAGGCACGCCGGAGCTCACCTTCTATTTCGGCGCCTGGCCCTTTGGCGGCGTGGACGAGACCACCGGCCAACCGGTCAAGGGCGCGCTTTCGGGCAAATGGGCGCTGCGTGCCTTCGGATTGATGAACCGCCTGCGCGGGCTGCGCGGCACCCTCTTCGATCCGTTCCGCAACTCGGACGAGAACCGCCTCGCCCACCGGCTGTTGCAGGAGTACGAGGCCGATATCGACTTTGCCCTCGCCAATCTCTCGGCCGAGAAAGCCGACCCCATCACGGCCCTTCTGTCGCTGCCTGAACATATTCGCGGCTATGGCCACGTGCGCGAACGCCACGCGGGCGATGTCGAGAAGAAGCGCGCCATGCTGCGGTCGAGGATCACCGGCAAGGCGGCGCAAGCGGCCTGACCGACCCGTTCCGCGCGCGGGCAGGCCGGGGCGTGGCCGCCTAGCCGCCGAGAAGCGGCAGCATCAGGTTGAAAAGCTCGGCTTGTGAGCTGATCGCGCATTTGCGGTATAGCTGCTTGCGGAACACCTTGACCGTTTGCGGGCTGATCCCGAGCCTGAGCCCGATCGATACCGAACTGTGACCCTGCAGGATCAACAACGCCACCTCGGCCTGTCGCGGCGAGAGCGCGATTCCATGCGCCTCTTTCAGCGAATCAATGAGCCGCCGCGTCACCCGCGCCTCGGAATATTCGCCCGGACCGGCCAGTTCGCTCCATTGCCGCTCGGCCAGTGCCACAACAATAGGCGAAAGATGATCGGCGCGGATGATCTCGCGCTGGGTGAAGCGGCTGTTGGAACTGCGGTCCCGCCCGAGGCAGACATGCAGGCTCACCCCCGCCCCCGGATAGGCGACGAAGGCCAGCTCGTCGACCAGCGTCGTGGCCGCGTAATAGTCGAGGAAATAGGGGTTGCGGTGGAACTGGTCGGGCGCGATATCGGTCAGCCGGTAAACCCCGCGCGCCGCCCGCCGTCGATGCAATTCGTGAAAGGGATCAAGCAGATAGGCCCCCTTGAGATAGGTGCTTTCCATGTTGCGGTGCACCTCGCTCGCCACCGCGCGGGTCAGGATCGCCTGCGGCGCGCGGCTCTGGAAATAGGCGATGACGGTGACATTGTCATGCCGCAGCTCGGCCCCGAGCCAGCGCGCCAGCGCCCGGGCGAACCCGTCGCCGCCCAGCGCCGCGATCGCCTCGCCCAGCCGTTTTTCCGCCTCGCCCAGCACGCCCATGCCATACCACCCCGGGGGTATATACCCCCCTAACCGACTGCCGTTAACATTCTATGGCAAATCAGGGGGTATGAGAAAGGGAAAACCGTGGCCCAAAGCCAAGGCGCCGTTGCGGTCGATATCGACGACGTGACCAAACTCTATGGCAACTTCACCGCGCTCAGCGCCGTGTCTTTGGCCATTCACGACAACGAGTTCTTCACCCTTCTGGGCCCGTCGGGCTGTGGCAAGACCACGCTGCTGCGCTGCATCGCGGGGTTCGAGGACATTTCGCAAGGCGCGATCCGGCTTTACGGCGACAATATCGCCGACCTGCCTCCCAATCATCGCCCGGTGAACACCGTGTTCCAGCAATACGCGCTGTTCCCGCACATGGATGTCACCCGCAACGTGATGTTCGGCCTGTTGCGGCTCGGCCGATCCGAGGCCGAGGCCCGGGCGCGCGCCGGCGAGGTGCTCGAACTGGTGCGCCTGTCGGAATTCGCCAACCGCATGCCTGCGCAGCTTTCGGGCGGTCAGCAACAGCGCGTGGCGCTGGCCCGGGCGCTGGCCCCAAACCCCAAGGTGCTCCTGCTCGACGAGCCGCTTTCGGCGCTCGACCTCAAGCTGCGCCAAGCGGTGCGGCTCGAATTGCAGCAGCTCCAGCACGAGACCGGCATCACCTTCATCTTCGTCACCCACGACCAGGAAGAGGCGCTCACCATGTCCGACCGGATCGCGGTGATCTCGGACGGAAAGGTGCAACAGGTCGGCAGTGCCCGCGACATCTATGAAGAGCCCGACAACAAGTTCGTGGCCGATTTCATCGGCGAGACCAACCTCATCGACGTGAGCGTCGCCGAGATCGCGGGCGACAAGGCGCTCTGCACCCTGCCCGGCGGCACCCGCTTCACCTGTCCGGCGGCGCGCGGGGCGCATTCCGGGCAGGGCCACCTTTCGGTCCGCCCCGAGCGCGTGTCACTGGCCGATCCGGCGGGGGCGCTGCTGACCGGCACGGTCACGCGGCTCATTTATCTCGGCACCGACATGCATGTCGACATGCGCCTGTCGGACGGCGAATCCATCACCGCGCGGGTGCAGAACTCGTCGCAGACGACCATTCCCGCCATGGGCGACACCGTGGGGCTCGATTTCGAGGAAGGCGCGGCGCGCCTCCTGGTGGACTGATGGCAGGCGGAATCGGATCAGGCCCGGGCAAATCGGCCCGCACTTACGCGGGTTTCGGCGTGCCGCTCATCCTTCCGGCATGGCTCGTCATCGGCATTTTCCTCGTCGTGCCGATCGGGATCATGCTGGTCTATTCCTTCCTCACCAAGGAGTTTCGCGGCGGCGTGATCTGGGAGTTTTCGCTCGCCGCCTATGACCAGTTCTTCTTTGATCGCGGGCTGTTCGGGGATGATCCGCCCGAAATCGAATGGACCTATATCCTGATCTTCTGGCGCTCGATCTGGCAGGCGGGGCTGGCCACGTTGCTCAGCCTTCTGATCGGCTTTCCGACCGCGTGGTTCATCGCCACGCGCCCGGCCGCCACCCGCACGATCTGGCTTTTCCTGATCACCGTGCCCTATTGGGTCAACCTGCTCATCCGCACGATCTCGATGAAATTCCTGATCCGCGACAACGGCCCGCTCAACACCTGGCTGCTCGACGCCGGGATCATTTCCGACCCGATCCATGTCGTCAACACATGGGTGGCGGTGCAGTTGGGGCTGTTCTATTCCTACCTGCCCTTCATGGTGCTGCCGATCTATGCCGCCGTCGAGCGTTACAATTTCGCCCTCTCCGAGGCGGCGGCCGATCTTTATGCCTCGCGCTTCGTCACGCTCACGCAGGTGATCATCCCGGTGGTGAAACCGGGCATCATCGCGGGCTGCATCCTTGTCTTCGTGCCCTCGCTGGGCTCGTTTCTCGCGCCCGACCTTCTGGGCGGGGCCAAGAATTTCATGATCGGAAGCCTGATCGACGAACAGTTCAAGGGCGCGGCGGGCAACTGGCCGTTCGGCGCGGCGGCGGCGATGATCCTGCTCTCCATGGTGCTGCTCGTGCTGATCTTCTATGCGCGCAGCCAGGCGAAAGGAGAGGCGCGATGACCGGCACGCGCGCACCCCGCCCGAACCCGGAGGCCCCGGGGCAAGCCCGGGGCGCGACGGGCATGACCAGGCGCAAGCGCACCCGCAAACCCGACCTGCGCCGCTTTCCCGGCTTCCTGCCGCTGACCCTCCTGTGCGTATTCCTGCTCTATGCGCCGCTCCTCATCGTCGCGATCTATTCCTTCAACGACAGCCCCTCGATCACGCTCTGGGGCGGCGTGTCGCTGCGCTGGTACGAAGACGTGTTCTGGGGGCCGGAATCCGACAAGTTCAAACAGGCGGCGATCAATTCGCTGGTCATCGCCGTGGCCGCCGCCACCACCGCCACGGTGCTCGCCACCATGGCCGCCACCGCGATGCTGCGCGCCGGATCGTTCCGCGGCAAGGGGGCCAGTTTCGCCCTGATCAACCTGCCGCTGATGGTGCCGGAAATTGTGACCGCCGTTGCCACGCTGATCTTCTTCTCGGCGATCGGCTTTTCCACCGGCATCCTCACCATCCTGATCGCGCATATCGTCTTCTGCATCCCCTTCGCCTACCTGCCCATCGCCGCGCGGATGGAGGGGATCGAGGATGTCTATGAACAGGCCGCGCAGGATCTTTATGCCACCCGGTGGGAGGCATTCCGCCTCATTCTTCTGCCATTGATGACGCCGGGTATCCTCTCGGGCTTCCTCCTGGCCTTCATCATCTCGCTCGATGATTTCATCATCACCAATTTCGTCAAGGGCGCGGGGGTCGAAACCCTTCCCACCGCGATCTTCGGGGCCGTGAAACAGGGCATCAAGCCCAACATCATGGCCATTTCCACGCTGTTGCTGGCCGTGTCGATCCTCTTCGTCACGCTCAGTTACTTCGCCGGCCGCATGGGCCAAAACCGCAAATAAGAAACCAACAGGAGAGACAACCATGAAACCCTTTCTCAGAACCGGCGCCTCGGCGCTCGCCCTCACGCTGATGGCGACGCTGGCACAGGCCGAGGGTAAGCTTTCGATCTATCACTGGTTCGAATACATCCCGCAGGAACTCCTCGACAAGTTCGCCGCCGAATACGATGTCGAGGTCACGATGGACACGTTCGACAGCAACGAGGCCCTGCTCGCCTCGCTCAAGGCCGGGCGGCTCGGGGATTATGACGTGGCCGTGCCGGGCGATTACATGGTCGAGATCATGGCAGGCGAGGGCATGCTCGACACGTTCAGCCGCGACGAGATGCCCAATTTCGACAACATCCTGCCCGAATGGGTGGATGTGAGCTTCGATCCCGGCCGCCAAAGCTCGATCCCCTATCAATGGGGCAGCACGTCCTTCTCGGTGAACCGCGATGTCTATTCCGGTGACATCGACACCACCGACATCATCTTCAACCCGCCCGAAGAGCTTCAGGGCCGGATCAACGTGCTCGACACCGCCGGTGAAACCCTCACCCTCGCCTCGCTGCATCTCGGCATCCCGCAATGCAGCACGGATCGCGACGAACTCAAGGCACTCAACGATCTGGTGCAGGGGGCCAAGCAGCACTGGGCCAGCTTCGGCTCGGACGTGGCCAAGGACGTGCTGGTGTCGGGCGACGCGGCGGCGGGCATGATCTGGAACGGTTTCGGCATGAAGGCCCGCGAGGAAGGCGCCAATATCGAATACGCCTATCCCGAACAGGGCTATATCGTGTGGATGGACAACGTGGTGCTGCTCAAGGACGCGCCGAACCGCGAAAACGCGATCAAGTTCATGAACTTCCTTCTTGAACCCGAGAACGCGGCCGCCGTCACCAACTACGCGCGCTACACCGCCGGGGTCGCCGGGGTCGAACCCTTCCTCGACGCCGAGGTGAAATCCGCGCCCGAGTTGAACCCGCCGGAAGGCGGCAACCCGGTCTTCGTGCAGCCCTGCTCCGAAGAGGTGCAGAAGGTCTATGACACGATCTGGACCAACCTCAAGAAGTGAAGCTTTCGGCACCCCCGTCCCGGGCCTGACCCGGGGCGGGGGGATCGCCGAACCAACCGAAGACACCGGAAGACACGACCATGAAACTGGCGCTTTACCAAGGCCCGCCCATCGAGGGCGACATCGACGCCGGGCTCGCCCGGATCGAAAGGCACCTGTCCGCCGCCGCGATGGCGGGCGCGCGGATGGTCGTCTTCCCCGAACTTTTCCTGCCGGGCTACAACCGCCCGGACCTGCATGAAAGCCTCTCCCAGCCGCTCGGCGGGGACTGGTGCACAAGGCTCGCCGCACTTGCCCGCGCGGCAGGCTGCGGTCTCTGCATCGGCTGGGCCGAACGCGACGGCGATACGGTCTATAACGCCGCCACCGCCTTCGGCCCGGATGGCGAGATGCTGGGCCATTACCGCAAGATCCAGCTTTACGGCCCGATGGAACAGGCCAGCTTCGCCTTCGGCAACGGCTACACCCTCTTCGAGTTCGCGGGCCACAGGATCGCGCTGATGGTCTGTTACGACATCGAATTCGCCCACCACGTCAAGGCGTTGGCCGATCGGGATACAACGCTCATCCTCGTGCCCACCGCCAACCCGGCGGGGTTCGAGCATGTCTCGACCGCGATCATCCCCGGCCATGCCGCGTCGCACGCGCTCACAATCGCCTATGCCAATTTCTGCGGCACTGAACGCGGCCTCGCCTATGGCGGCCACTCGGTGATCGTCGGCCCCGATGCCGTGGCACTGGCCAGCGCGAACACCACCGAAACGCTGATCGTCACCGACATCGCCAAACCCCATGACCCGGCGCTCCTCTCGACCCAATCCGCCGATCACCGCGAGGTCACGTCATGAAGACCGTCTTTTCCGAAACCCACACCCTGCGCGACGCCAAGACCGAGCTTTACGGCGGCGAGCTGGTCTATCCGTTCGAGCGGCCCAGCCGCATGACCTATATCCTCGACCGGCTGAAAGCGGTCGATCCCGGCCCGATCCTGCCGCCCGGCGATCACGGGCTCGCGCCCATCCTGCGCATCCATGACGCGGGCCTCGTCGATTTCCTGCAAACCGCGTGGGATGAATGGCAGGCCGAGGGCTACGAGGGCGAGGCGATCGCCACCTGCTGGCCCGCCCGCCGCATGACCCAGCGCCGCCCCGATCACATCGACGGCAAGCTGGGCTATTATGCGCTGGCCACCGAAACCTCGCTGACCCCCGGCACATGGGACGCGGCCTATGGCAGCGCGCAGGTCGCCCTCACCGCCGCCGATCTCATCCGCGCGGGCGAGCGGTCCGCCTTCGCGCTGTGCCGCCCGCCCGGCCATCACGCAGCCTTCGATATGTATGGCGGCTATTGCTTTCTCAACAACGCCGCCATCGCCGCGCAGCGTTTCCTCGACAATGGCGCCGCCCGCGTCGCCATCCTCGATGTCGATTTCCACCATGGCAACGGCACGCAGGACATCTTCTATGACCGCTCCGACGTGCTCTTCCTGTCGCTGCATGGCGAGCCGGAAAACGCTTTCCCGCATTTCCTCGGCTACGCCGATGAAACCGGCACCGGCGCGGGCGAAGGGTTCACCGTGAACCACCCCATGCCCCCCGGCACGCCATTTTCCGAATGGCGCAGATCGCTCGACGCCGCGCTCGACCGGATCGCGCAATATGCCCCCGATCACCTGATCGTCTCGCTCGGCGTGGACACGTTCGAAACCGACCCGATCAGCTTCTTCAAACTGAAATCCCCCGATTTCACCACCTATGGCGGCGACATCGCCCGCCTTGGCCTGCCCACGCTCTTCGTGATGGAGGGCGGCTATGACATCGCCGAAATCGGGCTCAACACCGTCAACGTGATCGAGGGCTTCCTCGGCGCCGCATAACAGGGAGAGAGAGAATGAACAAACTCACCACCGACGAGATCCTGACCAAGGACGCCCACCTGATCCAGTCCTTCGCCAACCTGCACGCCCTCAAACAGGCCGATGCGCGCACCGCCATCGTCGCCGCCGAGGGCGCCCATGTCACCGACAGCGAAGGCAACCGGCTCATCGACGGGATCGGCGGCCTCTGGTGCGTCAACGTGGGCCATGGGCGGCGCGAGATCATCGACGCCATCACCGAGCAACTCAATACGCTCGACTATTACTCGACCTTCTACAACTTCACCCACCCCGCGGCGGCCGAGCTGGCCGAGAAGGTGGCCAGCCTCGCCCCCGCCCCGCTCAACAACGTCTATTTCGCCAATTCCGGGTCGGTCGCCAATGACACGGCGGTGCGGATGCTGCACCACTACAACAACCTGCGCGGCAAGCCCGAAAAGAAACAGATCCTGTCGCGCATGGGCGCCTATCACGGCTCGACCCACATGGCGATGGCGCTGACCACGCCGGGCTATTCCACCGGCTGGGGCGCGGTCGAGGGGCTCGTGCATCACCTCAAGGCACCGCACAAGTATCGCGAGGCCCCGGGGATGAGCGATGCCGAATTCCTCGCCGTTCTGGAACAGGACATGCTCGATGCGATCCACCGCATCGGCGCCGACAACATCTGCGCCTTCTTCGCCGAACCGATCCAGGGTGCGGGCGGGGTGATCACCGCGCCGCCGGGCTATCACGCCGCGATGCGCCGGATCACCCGCGAACATGACATCATGTATGTCGCCGACGAGGTGGTGACCGCCTGGGGCCGCTTGGGCCACATGTTCGCCTCCGAGGATGTCTATGATTGCGTGCCCGACATCATCACCACGGCCAAGGGGCTGACCTCGGGTTATCAGCCGCTCTCGGCCACGATCATCTCGGATGAAATCTACGACGTGATCTCCGGGCCGGACGCGATGTTCCTGCACGGGATGACCTATTCCGGCCACCCCGCCGCCGCCGCCGCCGCGCTCGCCAATATCGAGATCCTCGAATCCGAAGGTATCCCGGCGCGCGTCCAGACCACCGGCAAGCTTTTCGAGGGGCTGTTGCGCGGGCTCGAAGACATGGACATGGTCGGCGAAGTGCGCGGCTCGCATTTCATGATGGGGATCGAATTCGTCAGGAACAAGGACACCCGCGAAGAGTTTCCCGCCGACGCCAATGTCGGCGGCCTCGTCGCCAAGGAGGCGCAGAAACGCGGCCTCATCGCCCGCGCGCTGGGCAATATCCTGATCCTCTCGCCCACGCTGATCATGGACGATGCGCTGATCCGCGAGATCGCGGCGACCTTGCGCGAAAGCATCGCCAAGGTCTCGGCCGATCTGGGCATCTGAGGGCAGGCCCTGCCCCGATCATTGCGCCTGCCCGTGCCGGCGCAATGAGTATTTTTTCCAAGAAAGAGACAGGGGATCGGTCGAAACCCTCACCCCCTGTTCTTTCTTGGCCCAAATACTCAATTCCGGCCTGTCCCCCTGCACGGCGCCCGACTCGTGCCGGGCGGCTCATTCAAGCAGGCGCATCAGCCCCCGCCTGATCTCGTCCTCGGCCTTGCGCTTGAGCGCGTCCTCGACCTTCTCGCCCTCCTGCACCTCGACATCGAGCTGCTTTTGAAGCTCTTCCTTCACCCGCTCCTCGGCCTTGCGTTCAAGTTCCTCTTTCTCTTCGGCAAGGTTGAGATCGACCGCGGCGGCCATGTCGGGCGTGATCCTCGGATCGCTCCACGGCCCCTTGATGCGCACCGGAATGGCAAGCCCCCGCCCGCCCCGCGCCGCAAGCGCAACCGGCGTGAAGAGATAGTCGATATCGCGCGCCCCGAGCCCGATGCGGCCCTCGCCCGTCGCCTCGATCCCCGGCAGCACCAGCCTGAGGTCGTCATTGCGCATGTCGCCGTTCTCCATGGCGAAACTGGCGCCCAGCTCGTCGAAAATGGTGGTTCCGCCCGTGCCATCACCCGAGCGCATCAGCCGGTCAAGATCGAACCCGGCAATGACGCCGCGCCCCATGCCGACCCGCCCCTCGCCGCTGAGACTCTTCATGATGGCATCGACCGACTGCCCCACGCCAAGGAAACTGACCCGTCCGTCGGCCTCGCCCGAGAGCCGCGTCACCCCGGCCAGGTCCGACAGCAAGTCGCTCATCTCGACCCCGTCCATCGACAGGGTGCCCCCGACCGACAGGCCCGAACGGTTGTTCATCACGAAATCGCCGCCGAAATCGCCGCCATAGCCCTGCAACCTGTTGAGCGAAAAGACCGCGCGCGAGCGGTCGATGTTCAGCGTCACGTCGCTTTCGCCGAACGCCACCGTGCCGAGATCGACGCTCTCGGCGGTCAGCCGGATCTGCCCATCGAGCGCACCGAGCCCGCTCGCGTCGATCGGCGCGCGCGACCATCCCTCGGCGCCGCCGCCGTCATCCTCGCCCCCGGCAAGCCCGGCCAGGTCGAGCGCCCCGGCGTAAAGCCGTGCCTTCACTTGCGTCCTGCCATCGAGCGTCACATCCACATCGCCCGTGATCGCGTTGCCATCGAGCCGCAGCGCCATCTCGCGCAGCGACAGCGCCCGCCCGTCGCTGAGCACCACGAGGCTCTCGCCCCGGATCGCCCGGCCAAGGCCCTCGGGCGGATCACCCGCCCCCTGCCCCAGCGCCGCCAGCATCGCCCCGGTGCGCGGCAGGTCGAGCGTCAGCCGCCCCTCGGCATCGCCGCTCGCATTCGCCCGCCCCTCGAAACCGACCGTGCCGTCGCCGGCGCGCAGCGCGGCCTCGATCGGCACCACCTCGCCCTGCAGGAAGGGCAGGAACTGCCCCACCCACCCGGCCAGGTGCAACCGCTCACCACCATCCTCGATCCGCAATCCAAGGTCGATCTCGGCCCGCCCGCCGAGATCGGGCGCCAGCAGAGTCGCATCGACGCTCTCGAACCCCTGCCGCGAGCCGTCGGAGTGATCGACATAGCGCAGCCGCCCCCCCGTCACCTCGATCCGGTCGAGCGAAACCGCCAGTTGCCGCCCGCCCGGACCCGCGCTTTCGCCTTCGATCTCCCAGTTCCCGGTGCCGTCGCTGCTCCGCTCCAGAAGGATGTCGGGCGACACAAGCTCGATCGCCCGGATCTTCACCTGCCCACGCCAGAGCGCCGCCGTCCCGACCCCCACGCTCAGCCCCTCGGCCCGCAGCATCACCGGCTCGTCCGACCATTCGGCATTGGCGATGGTCACCGGGCCGGTCTGCACGCCGAGCACCGGGTAAAAGGACAGCTCGACCCCGCCCTCGACGCTCACATCGCGCCCGGTCGCCGTGCGGATCTGGTCCACCACCACCTGCGCGATCTTCTCGCCCGGCAACAGCAGAAGCCCGACCAGAAGCAACAGCGCCGCCACCACGAGCGCCCCGATAATCCTGAAAATCCAGCGCATCACACAATCCTCGCACCCCGGCACCGCAGCCAGCGCGGCGCTTGTACCAAAGGATTATCCCGCAATGCGCGGGAGGCAACAACCCGCCAATCCTTCGGCCACGATCCGCCGATGGACGCGGGCCCCGGCGCGCGCTATACGCGCGCCATGACAAACCCGCCCGACCTGCGCCCCGACCTTTCCCGCGCCCACCTCACCGAGGCCCGCCGCCCCGGACAGCCCACCATCGGCATGGTGTCCCTCGGCTG
Organism: Aquicoccus porphyridii; assembly: GCF_008369105.1. Taxonomy (GTDB): domain Bacteria; phylum Pseudomonadota; class Alphaproteobacteria; order Rhodobacterales; family Rhodobacteraceae; genus Aquicoccus; species Aquicoccus porphyridii. The sequence goes on from NZ_VINQ01000005.1 coordinate 42,091, forward strand.
CCCCAAGGCACTGGTGGATTCCGAACGCATCCTCACAAGGCTGCGCGCCGAAGGCTATGGCATCTCGCCCGACTACACCGGCGCCGACGCGGTGATCGTCAACACCTGCGGCTTCCTCGATTCGGCCAAGGCCGAGAGCCTCGATGCCATCGGCGAGGCGCTGCGCGAAAACGGCCGCGTCATCGTCACCGGCTGCATGGGCGCCGATCCCGACCATATCCGCGATCATCACCCGCGCATCCTCGCCGTCACCGGGCCGCATCAATATGAACAGGTGCTCGACGCGGTGCATGCCGCCGTGCCGCCCGCGCCCGACCCGTTCATCGACCTCATGCCGGCGGCGGGCGTGAAACTCACGCCCCGCCATTACAGCTATCTCAAGATTTCCGAGGGCTGCAATCATCACTGCAAGTTCTGCATCATCCCCGCGATGCGCGGCCGCCTTTCATCGCGCCCGCATCGCGCGGTGCTGCGCGAGGCCGAAAAGCTGGTGGAAAGCGGCGTGAAGGAACTCCTCGTGATCAGCCAGGACACCTCCGCCTATGGCGTCGACTGGCCGCGCGCAGATCGCCCCCAGGGCGAACAGCCGATCACCGCGCTCGCCCGCGACCTCGGGTGCCTCGGCGCCGGACAGGATCTCTGGGTCCGGCTCCACTATGTCTATCCCTACCCGCATGTGCGCGAATTGATCCCGCTCATGGCCGACGGGCTCATCCTGCCCTATCTCGACATCCCGTTTCAGCACGCGCATCCCGACACGTTGAAACGCATGGCCCGGCCCGCCCACGCCGAACGCACCCTCGACCGGATCGCCGAATGGCGCGGCCTCTGCCCCGACATCACCCTGCGCTCGACCTTCATCGTGGGCTACCCCGGCGAGACCGAGGACGAGTTCCAGACCCTGCTCGACTGGATGGACGAGGCGCAACTGGATCGCGTCGGCTGCTTCCAATACGAGAATGTCGAAGGCGCCGCCTCGAACGCGCTGCCCGGCCATGTGCCCGACGAGGTGAAACAGGACCGCTGGGATCGCTTCATGGCCAAGGCCCAGGCGATTTCCGAGGCCAAGCTGGCGGCCAAAGTGGGCCAGCACATGGATGTCATCATCGACGATATCGACGAGGACGGCATCGCCACCTGCCGCACCAAGGCGGATGCCCCCGAGATCGACGGCAACCTCTTCATCGACGAGGCGACCCAGGGGCTTGAGATCGGCCAGATCGTTCGTGTTGAAGTCGATGAGGCGGGGGAGTATGATTTGTGGGGGAAACGAACCGCATAGGAAAAAGAAAGATCTTGAAAGAATTAACCGATCTAGCGCTAAGCGCTGATTTTCGAGAACTCGCCAACGCACAAGACATATATTGCCCCTTCGAATCCCTACGCATCAGTCGGGTTGAAATCCGGCACAGCAACTTCCTTGCCAATATTCTGAATCCGCTCGCCAACCATGGCTTTGGTGAATGCGTCCTACGCAACCTCCTGGACAAATTGCTGACGGCATCGGGCGATCATGCCTTGAGGTTGGAACTCGCGCTTTCTGACTTGGGACGCATCGAAGTATTTCGAGAGTTCCACAACATGGATGTCACCATCCATCTACCCGATCTTACACCCTCACTGGTTTGCATCATTGAACTCAAGGTCGATGCTCATGAACACAGTGGTCAGTTGCAACGATATGCAGAGAATGCAGCGAACCTATGGCCCAACGCGAGCCGGCGGTTCTATCTCGTATCTCCCACCGGCATGGATGCAAGCCATGATGACTGGAACACACTGAGTTTCTCGGAAATCGTCGCAGCTCTCAAAGCCGCATATGCCGAGCCAGTTGGCAGCCCGCTCGCAAAAAGCATGCTTAGGGCCTACATAGATCTTCTGAGGAGATTGTTCGTGCCTGATGAAAAAATGGAAGAACTCGCGCGAAAACTCTGGCAAAAACACGGCCAGACGCTGGAATACCTGATTGACCAACGGCCAAGCCCAATGCGCGACATAAGCCAAGCCGTTCAATCTGAAGAAAGTATCGCCGGAATAATCGAGGGCATCAGTCAAAGAACCGGCATCGAAATCGCCAAGGACAGCAGTTCGAACACCTACCTGCGATTCTATATACCCGCGTGGGAACAGGACCCCGATATGCCTTTCGGGGATTTCACGGCATCAAAAAGCCTGCTTGTTATCGAGGCCGAGTTCTACGGTGAAAGAATTCACGTGCGTTTCAATCTGGGCCGGGGAGATACCAGCCATCGCGAATCCCTATATGAGCGGCTTAAGGCCTCGAAAGAGGTCGATATGGGAAACAACAAGAAACTCACTCCCCAATGGACCCGGCTTGCCTCTCACACAATTCGCCGCATCAAGAACATTGAGGAACTGCCTCAGGAAGATCAGGATAAACTGGTCGAAACAGCGCGGTCAGGTATCGTGGATTTTGTGGCAAGATATCTGCCGGCCTACGACCAGGCCATCATGGCGTTGTGAAGAACCCGAAGTGCTGTCCTTTCGCCAATGCTCTGCCACCAGTGCTCTTGTTCGTCCATTTCCCCAACACCTCTTCTACCCACCCCCATTGACCTCCCCCACACCCGTTGCGACCATCACCCCAGTCACAAGCCAGGGAGGCCCGAGCCAATGACCGATACCCCCGAGATCGCCCAGAAAGCCCCCTTCCCCGTCGAGGTCGAAGAGGGCAGGACCTATTTCTGGTGTGCCTGTGGCAAGTCCTCGAAACAGCCCTTCTGCGACGGCTCGCACAAAGGCAGCGATTTCGCCCCGGTAAAATATACCGCCGAGGCGTCGAGGAAACTGTTCTTCTGCGGCTGCAAGCACTCGTCGAAACGGCCGCTCTGCGACGGGACGCATTCGAAACTGTGACCCGGCGCACGCTGCGTTAACGCCGAACCGTTACATTCGCAACGATATTTCACGGCAGCCGGGTGGCAGCCGGGCGGTGCGCGCATGTCACCCCCCGCAAATCGCACCGCACGGTGGCGTTAACCCCGGTGAAGAAATCGTTGATGTCCGTGGGTCGGGCTACTGCAGTCTTTCCAGGATTTCCCGGTGGGCGCAGGCATCGAGCGGCTTGCCATGCTGCAACGCCCCATGGCCCAGCCACGCCGTGCAACGCGCCACATGCGGGCAGGACTGGCAGCGCGCCACCATCGCCGCATAGTCCTCGGCGCTCAGCAAACCCCGCGCCATCGCCGCGCTCAGATCGACCCCCATGGCACGTGCGACCGACCGGGTCAGCCAGAAGTGAAGCTCGGGGTCGCCGAGATGTAACGCCTTGTCTTTCATATATTTTCCGCCATGATCTGATCGGCGAGAAGAATCCGGAACCGCTCTCGGTTGCGGCAATATTCGGGCAATTCGCCCGGTCCACCCTGCTCCGGCATCTGCGCGCAAACCTCTGCCCCGGTGCAGCCACGGCAGCGCGTCACAATCCCTGCCCAATCCGCCTGGTCCAGGTCGCCGCGCGCCATTGCTCCGATAAGGTCAACACCCTGTTTCTGCGCCATTTTCTGAACCAGCCAGAAATGCCGCCGGGGTTCGCCAAGGGGTTTCATGGTCAAGGCTCCTTTCGGACCGTTGCGTTGCCCCTGTCTAGCGCCCCGCTCCCAACCCGTCCTTGACACGGATCAACCCGCCCCGGACACCCCCGCATCGAGATAGGCCCGCACGCAATCCTGCACCCGGCGAAACCGGTCTCCGCCCAGTTTTGTGCCGCCATACCAGCGGGTTACGACGATCACATGATCGCTCAACCCTTCACGCTCCAGCATCCGCAGGATCACCATCCCGGCCCCGCTCTCGCCGTCATCGCCCTTGATCGGAGTGCCGTCCGACAGGATCACCGCCCAGCTGTTATGGGTCGCCTTGGCATATTTGCGCACCCGTTTGAGCGTCTTGAGAAACCCGTCCACCTCCGCGCGCGACCGCGCCACGCCGCCCGAAACCGCGTATTTCGACCCCCGGTCACTGACGACATTCTCAAGCTGAATCATGATCTTGCACCGTCACAGGCGCGAATTGACCCGGCGCACCGTCTCGATCCGCGCGGCGTTGGGCGGATGTGTGCCGAGAAAGCGATTGCCGGGATCGGGGATGCGGGTAAAGAATGCGGCCCCCCGAACCGGATCATACCCCGCCGTCCGCGCGATCACCGTGCCCAACGCGTCGGCCTCGAGCTCGAATTCCTTGGAATAGCTGCGCGCGCCCACCGCCGCACCCAGGTCCTGCGCGCTGCGCACCCCGCTGGCATCCGCCCCGGTCAGCACGGCAAGCCCCGCAAAGATCACCGCGCCCGCCGCCGCGTTCTGCTGCTGGCGCGGCAGGTGCCCGGCGATGTGATGCGCCGCCTCGTGGCTCATCACAAAGGCCATCTCGTCCGCGTTGCGCGCATCCGCGATCAACGCCAGCGTAAAGGCCAGAACCGGCCGGCCCGTCTTGTCCACCGTCTGAAAGGCGTTGGGCGGCTGGCCCGGCCGGTCATCGACCACGATCAGGAAATCGCAATTTGCCCGCGGCAGACGCGCCCGGCATTCGCGCTCGGCCACCGGCTCCACTGTCTCGACCACGTCAACGAATTGCCGCGCCGCCCTTTGCGCCGAAAGCCGCGCTTCGGCCCCCGCGGCGGGCTGTGTCGCCGGCGCCTGTGGCGGCGCCGGGGCCACGCACCCCGCAAGCCCGACAATCAGAATGAGACTGGCCAGAATTCGCATCGCTCAACCCTTATTGATATCCGTGGAAAATAGCATCTATCCGGCCCCGCTCCAGCCCCTCTCACGCGTGCGTGATCCCGAATTTCTTACCTCGGCGCTCCATTGTCTCCACGCGGCCGGAAAACTCAAGGCTTGCACCCGGGCATCGGCGGAATATTGTGTTCTCATGTTTTCCATCGAACATGAATTCGACTCGACCATCGTCACCCTCGTCGACCAGGGGCCCGCGCCCCTGCAAGAGGACGTGATCGTCAACGCCTTTGCCGAATGCGTTACGGTCGAACAATACGACCCGCGCACCGACAGCACCTACAAGATCACCCTCTCGATGCAGCAGCTACGCGATCTCGGCGCGGCGCTCAACCTGCCCGAAGGGGTCTATACGCTTCCTCCCAGGAAGTGATGCGCGCGGCCCGGGCTCAATCAATGCGGAAAAGCTTGTCACGCGCCGCCTGACCGCGCAGCAGGACAAGCCGCGATTTTGCCACACCCAACGCCTTGGCCAGCATCTTCTGCACGGCGGCATTGGCCTTGCCGCCCTCTGGGGCCACGGTGACATAGGCCCGGATCACCCCCGCGTCATGGGTGATCCGGTTGCGCGAAGCCTTCGGCGTGACCCGCACGGCGATTTCGGCGCCCGGACGGGCCAGGTGGGAAAGGTCGGGATCGGCCATGCACCCGGTTTAGGCGGACACCCCCGGCCGATCAACACCGCGTCGAGGTTGCAATTTCTCGCCACCCAAGCCCAAATCCCCCAAAGGATTCGGAAGGGACAGATATGACAACCGGCTTTTTCTGGGATGAGAAATGTTTCTGGCACGGCGGCGGGGCCTATGCGCTCACCCTGCCCGTGGGCGATTTCGTGCAGCCCCTGGTCGCAGGCGGGCTGCCCGAACACCCCGAAACCAAGCGCCGCCTCAAGAACCTGATGGAGGTCACGGGCATCGTGAACGAGCTTGCGATGCAATCCGCCCCGCAGGCCACATGGGGCGATCTGGCGCGTGTGCATCCCGAAAGCTTCCTCACGAAGTTCAAGGAAACCTCCGATGCGGGCGGCGGTGAGCTGGGCCTGCGCACCCCGTTCCTCAAGGGTGGGTTCGAAATTGCCGCGCTCTCGGCGGGCCTTGCCAAGGAGGCGCTGCGCCAGGTGCTCGACGGCGATCTCGACAATGCCTACGCGCTCTCGCGCCCGCCGGGGCATCACTGCCTGCCCGACTGGCCCAACGGCTTTTGCCTGCTCAACAACATCGCCATCGCGATCGAGGCCGCCATCGCCGCCGGTCAGGCCACCCGCTTTGCCGTGCTTGACTGGGACGTGCATCACGGCAACGGCACCGAGGCGATTTTCTATGACCGCGACGACGTGCTGACGATCTCGGTGCACGAGGAATACAACTACCCCACCGACACCGGCGATATCACCGATCGTGGCACCGGCGCGGGGACGGGTTACAACATGAACATCCCCCTGCCGCCCGGCGCAGGCCACAACACCTATCTCGAAGTGATGGATCGCCTCGTCCTGCCCAAGCTCGAGGCCTACCAGCCCGAGGTGATCATCGTCGCCTGCGGTTTTGACGCCTCGACCTTCGATCCCATCGCCCACATGCTGTGCACACAGGAAACCTACCGCGCCATGACCGCGCGGGTCAGGGAACTGGCCGAGCGCGTCTGCGACGGCAAGCTGGTGATGGTCCACGAAGGCGGCTATTCCGAGGCTTATGTGCCGTTCTGCGGCCACGCGGTGATCGAGGAACTGTCCGGCTCGGCCCATGCCGCGCCCGATCCGTTGGCGGCCACCGTTCTCAAACGCCAACCCAACGCCCGACAACAGGCGTTCTTCTCCGACCTGATCTCGGATTTCGAAAGTGAACTGATGGGCTGACGCCCCCGACACCCGGCCAAGCCCACCCCCACCGCCAGGCCCGGCATGCAGACAGACATGAAAGGACCCTCCCATGCCTGCCCCCAACCCGGCCGCGCTCGACTTCCTGCTGACCCGCCGCTCGCGCCCGGCGAAAACCCTCACCGGTCCCGCACCCACGCGCGACGAGATGACGCCATTGCTCACCGCCGCCGCGCGCAGCCCCGACCATGGCAAGCTCGAACCGTGGCGCTTCATCGTGATCGAGCGCCCTGCCATGGCGCGGCTCGCCGATCTGGCCGAAACCCGCGCCCGTGCCGAGGGGCAGTCGGACGAAGATGTCGCCAAAGCCCGGCAACAATTCGACCAGGGGCACCTTGCCGTCGCCGTGATCGAGATCCGCAAACCCTCGCCCAAGGTGCCTGCCATCGAGCAAAGCCATTCGGCGGGCGCGGTCTGCCTGGCCTTGCTCAACGCGGCCCTGGCGGCAGGTTGGGGGGCGAACTGGCTCACCGGCTTTGCCGCCCATGACCGCGGGTTCTGCCATGCCGGTCTCGGGCTTGGTGAAAACGAAAGCGTCGCGGGCTTCATCCATATCGCGACGGAAACCAGCGCCCCGCCCGAGCGCCCGCGCCCCGACATCAAGGCAATCACCACATGGCTTTCGGACTGATCCTGTCAAGCTTTGGCCGCGCGCTCGCGCAGATCGGCGACCGCCGATTTCGCCGGGTTCTGCTGATCGGTATCGCGCTGACGCTCGCGCTGCTCATCGCGGCCTATGCGGGGCTCTTGTGGCTGGTGGAACTGACCGTCGGCCCCGATGGCTATTTCGACGTGCTGGGCCGGGTCGAATGGCTCGACGACCTGCTGTCATGGTCATCGCTGATCTTCATGCTCGTGCTGTCGGTCTTTCTCATGGTGCCGGTGGCCTCGGCCATCACCTCGATGTTCCTCGACGAGGTGGCACAGGCGGTCGAGGATCGGCATTACGCCCACCTGCCTCCTGTGCCCGGCCTCTCCTTTTACGAGGAATTGCGCGACACGATCAATTTCCTCGGCCTTCTGATCGGTGCGAACCTCCTGGCCTTCGTGCTCTACGCGATGTTTCCACCCGCCGCGGTCTTCATCTTCTGGGGGCTCAACGGTTATCTGCTCGGACGCGAATATTTTCAACTTGCCGCCATGCGCCACCTGGGCCGCGAAGGGGCACAGGCCCTGCGCAAACGCCATCGCGCGACGGTCTGGGCGGCGGGCGTGCTGATGGCCATGCCGCTCAGCCTGCCACTGGTCAATCTCTTCATCCCGATCCTTGGCGCGGCCACCTTCACCCATATCTTTCACGGGCTGAAAGACCGATGATCCGGCACGAATCACTCGACCTGCGAAGGCGGCCCCATCCGATCGAACCAGTCCAGATCGCGCACGGTGATCGTGCCGGTAATGATGATACCCGCGATGATCGCCCACAGCACGAATGCCACGAACGTGGTGATGATCGCCTTGCCCTTCAAATGATGCTCATGCGGCGCACCCGCCTGGGTGCCACGCACGATCTGGCCCACGTCCCCTTGGGTCTTGAGCCGGATCGGGATGATCACCAGCAAAGTCAGAAACCACAGAACCGCGTAAAGCACGAGCGCCGATGTGACACCCATCAGACCTGCTCCAGCTCGACCAGCGTGCCCTGGAAATCCTTGGGATGCAGGAACAGCACCGGCTTGCCATGGGCGCCGATCTTGGGTTCGCCATCGCCCAGCACCCGCGCGCCCGACGCCTTCAGATGATCCCGCGCGGCGATGATATCCTCGACCTCGTAACAGACATGGTGAATACCACCCGACGGGTTCTTGTCGAGAAACCCCTGGATGGGCGAGTTTTCACCCAGGGGATACAGCAGCTCGATCTTGGTGTTGGGCAATTCGATGAAGATCACCGTCACCCCGTGGTCAGGCTCGTCCTGCGGTGCACCCACCTTGGCGCCCAGCGCGCTGGCGTATTGCGCGGCGGCGGCATCGAGGTCGGGAACGGCAATGGCGACGTGATTCAAACGACCGATCATCGGGCAGTCTCCTTGCTGGGGGCGGCGGGGCCGGTTTGACAGATCTTATGGGCGTGGTGGCCCCGTCGTGCAAGCACCTTGCGGATTTTGTCGCAGCTTTAACCTTGCGTTAGGCAAGACCGCGCCATGCTCGACCCATCCCCGCTGCCAAAGGAGACCCGACATGGATGACATCGACCGCTTCGCGCTGCACCGCCACTTGCCCACCTCCACCCGGCCATTGCTCGGCCTCACCATCCTCGTGATCGAGGACAGCCGCTTTGCCTGCGAGGCGATGCGCCTTTTGTGCCTGCGCTCGGGCGCCCGGATTCGGCGCGCCGATTGCCTGGCCTCCGCCCGCCGCCACCTTCAGGTCTATCGCCCCTCGGTCATCATCGTCGATCTGGGCCTGCCCGACGGGTCCGGGCTCGACCTCATCGAAGAGCTCGACCGCCTCACGCCCCGCATCGGTATCATCCTCGCGACCAGCGGCGATGACGGGGCAGAGGCCCAGGCCATGGCCGCCGGGGCAGACGGCTTCCTGGCCAAGCCGGTAACACGGATCGCCAACTTTCAGTCGATGATCCTCGCCCGGATGCCCGCCGACCGGCAACCCGTCGGCCCCCGCCTCCTGACCGAGGACGAGGTGCGGCCCGACGCCCTCGCCTATCGCGACGATATGGCCCACGCCGCCGACCTTCTGGGCGAGGATCAGGACGAACGCACGCTCGATTACGTGGCACAGTTCATCGGCGGCGTGGCGCACAGCGCCGAGGACAATCAACTGGAACGGGCGGCCGTCGCGCTGGCCGAAACCCGCCGCCTCGGCGCCCCGACCCGCGCCGATACCGCGCGCCTGGCCGGCCTGGTTCAGACCCGGCTCGGCGAACGCATCGCGATGTAGCGCTCGGTCATCAACTGCGGCCTCGTGCGGGGCGTACCGGTGAAACCCGGTCGCACCCCCACGCTCTGCGAAATCAACGTCGAGGCGTCCCGCCGGGATCATTCGGCCCGTTGCCACGCATACGGACCGTCAGGTAAGCATCGGCGCCAGCCCCGCAGCCAGCCGATCCCAGACATGGCGCAAGCGCGGCACTTGCCGCAATTGCCGGTGCGCGGCCAACCAGACAGGCAGGCCGGGAATGGCGATCCCGATGTCGATCTCCTCGACCGCCGGATCGGCCTGCCCGATATGGCGCTGGCCAAAACCGATGCCGCACCCGGCGCGCAGCAATTCCCAATAGGTCACCTGGTTGTCACAGCGTGTCGCGAACATGCTGCGGGTCAGGTCAAAGCCCGCCGCCGCCATGCCCCGCAATATCAACTCGCTACGGTCATACCCCACCAGATCATGCCGCAGCAGCGCCTCGGGCGTATCCGGCCGCCCGCGCCGTTCCAGATAGCTGCGCGCCGCGAATATTCCGATCTCCAATTCGCCCAGCCGACGCGCCACCACGTCAAGCTGATCGGGCCGATACATCCGCACCGCGATATCGGCCTCACGAAACAACAGGTTTTCAGCACGATCCGACGGCACAAGCTCGATCTCGATTTCCGGTCGCTCGGCCCGGACATCCGCGATGATCGGCGGCAGGATGTGATGCGCCACCATCTCCGACGCGGTGATGCGCACCACTCCGGCCATCCCCGCATCATGCCCCGCCGCATAAAGCGCCACATCGCGCATCGCCGCCCGCATCGCCCGCGCATACGGCAAAAGAGCCGCCCCGTCCCCCGTAAGGTCAAGCCCCCGCGGCTGGCGCTTGAAAAGGGCCAGGCCCGTGCGTTCCTCCACCTCCCGGATCTGGCGCCCCAGCGTCGGTTGGCTCACCCCCAGCACCCGGGCCGCCCCGCTGAGCGAGCCCGCTTCGGCCACCGCCAAAAAGGCTTGCATCAGTGACCAGTCGATATCCAGAACGGACTTATCCATTCAATGATGAATATCACATGGTCAGATTCTGGCAATTCCCATTCACCAAAGGATAGATAAATTCCCCCCGAACCACGCAATCACAGGAGATGCACAATGCCGGGAACAGCTCTCATCCTCGGCGGCTCGGGTCGCTTCGGACGCCATGCCACAGGCGCCTTTCAGGCCGCTGGCTGGACCACCCGCCAGTTCAACCGCAAGACCGACGATCTCGACCGTGCCGCCCAAGGCGTCGATGTGATCGTCGCCGCCTGGAACCCGAGCTATGAACATTGGGCCGACACGGTTCCCACCCTCCATGCCCGCATCCGCAAGGCCGCGCTGGCCAATGATGCCACGGTGATCCTTCCGGGCAATGTCTATGTCTTCGGCCCCGACACCCCCGCGCCCTGGGGGGCCGACACGCCCCACCGTGCCGAAAACCCGCTGGGGCGCATACGTCGCGACATGGAAACCGCCTATCGCCGCGACGGCGTGCGCACGATCCTGCTGCGCGCGGGCGATTTCATCGACACGACCGCGTCGGGCAACTGGCTCGACCGGATGATGCTGCCCACGGTGCCCAAGGGCGCGCTCACATATCCCGGGCGCACCGACATTCCCCACGCCTGGGCCTATCTTCCCGATCTCACCCGCGCCGCCGTGGCACTGGCCGAAAAGCGCGCCACCCTCACCCGGTTCGAGGATGTGCCGTTCCCCGGATATACCCTCACGGGCGATGAGATGGCCGCGATCCTTACACGGGTCCGCCGGCGCGAGATCCGCGTAAAGCCGATGAAATGGTGGCCGCTGCGCCTTGCCCAGCCCGTCATGCCCGTGGTCAAGCACCTCTTCGAAATGCGTTATCTCTGGGACACTCCGCACAGCCTCGAGGGCGGCAAATTCGCGACCCTCCTGCCCGATTTCACCGCCACCCCGCCCGAGACCGCCTTTTCAGAACTCCAGATCGACCCAGACTAGCCGGTGACGGCTCGCCCGCTGCGCCAGATCGTGACCGTCCTCCCCCGGCGCGGGCCAGAACACCCCCGCGCCGCGCAGCCGGAAATCCGCCGAGGGCAACACGTAATCGACCCGCAGGTTGCCCGGATCGGGCCCCGGCCAGTCCACCGTGTCCAGCGCCGGATTGCCCTCGTGCTCCGGGTCGGCCTCGGCCGGCGCACCGGGGCTTTTCGGCAACGGGTCCTGCAACCGCGCATCGCCCAAAAGCCCCCGGATCGCCACCTTGATCCCGTCTCCATCGACCGGGTCGAGATTGGCATCGCCAAGGATGATGAACCGCCCCTCGGTCGCCTGGCCGAAATCGCCATTCATCCAGTGCCGCCACAGCATGATCTCGTCATGATTGCGCCTGCCGTTGCGATCCTCGGGCCCGTCGAAAACCGACGGCGTCGCGTGGAATGCCGCCAGTGTCACCCGCCCCTCCGGCGTCTCGACCGGCAGGACCCAATGGGCGACCGAGGACAGCCTCTGCACCGCCTTCGCCTCGTCCGAGGGATAGGGCCGCCCCCCCACCTCGGGATAAATTGCCCAAGGCTGCGCGCCCCAGATCAGCCCGCTCAGGTCCGTCACCTCGCCAATGGGCCAGCGTGACAGCACCGCCATCCCACCTTCGCCCGCGAAACGGCCAAAGCCTTGCGCATCGCCCGGGCCGCCCCGGCGCCCGTCTCCGTCAAGGTCGAGATCGGTTGCCATCCCGCTGTTGGGCCGCTTGGTGAACGCATGGTCGAACCGATGCCCGGCCGCCGCAATCCGCGCGTTCAGCGCCCCGAGGGCGCGGGCCTCGAAATCAAAGTCGATATCCAGAAGGAGCAGAATGTCCGGCCGCACCCGCGCGATGACCTCTGCCACCGCCTCGGACTGATCGTTCCCTTTCAGGATGTCACGCAACAAAAGCCCCGGCCCCTTGCGCGACAGGTCCGCATGGTAGGTCGCAACCCGAAACGTATCCGCCGCGACCCCCGAGGCAACCAGCCAAAACCCGACGATCCACCCGATCAGGCGGTGCGCATCCGCTTTTCCTCGGCTTCTGCCTGCGCCTTTGCATAGGCGCGGGCACGCTTTTCCTCGATCAGGTCGGCCACGCGACTCATCGCGATGCCGCGCATGATCATGCATGCAGGAAGAAAGGCCCATGCGCTCATCGTCCAGATCAGGGTTTGCGGACTCTCCAACGTGATCGGATCAATCAGGCTGGCCGCCGCCTTGATAATCGCCGGGATCAAGAATGGCAGCAAAATCCCTAACACAATGTTAAGACCGGCATCGCGTTTGAGCCGGTGCAGCACGTCTCCGCCCCCGGTGGGGTCGAACATCGGCAGGTTGACCCAGACATTGAACGCCCCCCGGCGCGTGGGCCAGCCGAACAGGCGCACAAGACTCACGAAGATGAACAGCATCAGGATCGACATCATGTAGGAAACCCCCGCCGCCGTCCTCACCAACGACACCACCGATGCGTCGGCCCCGGTCGGAAGCATCAGCACCACCAACCGCACGGGCGAATAAGGAAAGTCTATCGCGTTGCCCAGATGCGTGCCCAACCGGGTGGCCAACAGCCCGAAATCCGTGGGCACCGTCGCGCTGGCGCAGATCAGCGAGAGGAGAAGAACCGTCAGGAACAGCGCGCCGAACCGCAGCCGATTGAAGGGCGACGCGAAACGGAACTCGATCATGCTGGGATATTCGCTGAAATACTCGACGAAGGTCATCAGGAAGGCGAGAATGGCCACGAGGACGACAATCTGCGTCGTATCCGAGCTGACATCGCGCAAGATGAGCGACGGCATCGAGATCGTCAATGCCATAAGCGCCGCGCGCAAGAGCGCACTTGTCACTCGGGATATCACTGCCCCATTCCCTTCAAACTGGCCGGAGCCGGTACGATGCCGGGCTCTTGTTCCAACTTGACCCCGCTTTGTGTCGCGAGTTGCCTTATTCTTGCCCAATTTTTGCCTTCTTTCGCATGGCGGCTCAAGACATGCTTAAAGTCACTTGAATAATCAGGCAATTTGAAGGTGCGAGTGGTGCGGGAATGCATCAATTTTAGTGCAAAAAAAAGGCACAAGGCCGGCGACATACAAGATATGGTAGATGCGGCGATCCACCCTACCAGATGCCTCTGCTCTGACCTCAACACGTTTTACCTCGGTTGATTGGGCAGAAACAAAAGACCGCCCAAATGGTGGGCGGCCTTTTCGATTCTACTTAAGCGGGTTCAGACCCAGGGACGCTCGGCGGCGGCACGGGCCTCGAACGTGTCGATTGCCGCGGCCTTTTCCAGGGTCAGGCCGATATCGTCCAACCCGTTGATCAGGCAATGCTTGCGATGCGGGTCAACCTCGAAGCCGAACACCTCGCCATCCGAAGTGGTGACCGTCTGCGCCTCGAGGTCGATCTCCATCCGCGCATTCGCCCCCTTCTCGGCATCCGACATCAGAACATCGACCTGTTCCTGCGGCAAAGCGATCGGCAGAATGCCGTTCTTGAAGCAGTTGTTATAGAAGATGTCCGCGAAACTGGTCGAGATGACGGCCTTGATCCCGAAATCCGCCAACGCCCAGGGCGCATGCTCGCGCGACGAGCCACAACCGAAATTGTCCCCCGTCACAAGGATCTGGGCCCCGCGATAGGCGGGCTTGTTGAGCACGAAATCGGGGGTCTCGTTGCCCTCCCGGTCATAGCGCATCTCGTCAAAGAGGTTCACGCCAAGACCCGACCGCTTGATCGTCTTGAGGAACTGCTTGGGGATGATCATGTCGGTGTCGATATTGACCAACGGCAAGGGCGCCGCGATCCCGCTCAGTTTTTCAAATTTTTCCATCGTTTTTTCCACTTTCAATGAGGAGCAGCATTGTGGAGAGCTTCGGCCAACTCTTGTAGCCTATCCACAATATGCACGAACCTATTCTGTCTCTTCAACCACGAGCCCGCTGAAGACATCTTGGCTAGTCCAACAGCCTTTAGCGCGGCACGTTTTGATGCGGGACTGTCATGTGCGGCGAAGTTTCTTAATGCAGACAAACGATCAAGACTCTGATGGTATCTGTTTTCTTTGACTGTTTCTAACAACCAATGTCCTTCGGGAACGTACTTTCGAACTTCTCTGATAAGTCCTGAACGCCCCCTGAAATCGAAATAGCCTTCACCCGATATCAGATACTCGCAAACCTCCACGTTCATCTTTCTGGGAAAGCCAATCCCCTTGTGCTCTGAAAACGCGACTGGGTTAGTATTTAGCGTGGCAATCAAGCAGTTAAGCATCAGGTCTTCGAAGTCTCGATACAACCTGATGATGCCGTACTCGTAAGCCCAAGTAACGTCTGTGTCTGTAGTGCTCCGTGCGCTTTCAAGCCTAGAAACAAACTGCAAAAGGTTTCCGGTGTTTTCCGAAAACCGATTAGCAGCCAATCTGACGCTCTTCGTGCGCATGAACTCACCTTTCCTTCTTTATCGCAAGTCTATGTCATCTCCCGCACGTCGGTCAGGTGCCCCGTGACCGCCGCCGCCGCGGCCATCGCCGGGCTCATCAGGTGGGTGCGGCCCTTGTAACCCTGCCGCCCCTCGAAATTGCGGTTCGAGGTCGAGGCACAGCGTTCCCCGGGGGCCAGTTGGTCGGGGTTCATGGCAAGGCACATGGAGCACCCCGCCAGCCGCCATTCGAACCCGGCCTCGCGAAAGATATCGGCAAGCCCCTCTTCCTCGGCCTGCGCCCGCACGAGCCCCGAGCCGGGCACGACCATGGCGCGCATGCCCTCCTTGACCTTCTTGCCCTTGAGGATCTCGGCCGCGGCGCGCAAATCCTCGATCCGGCCGTTGGTGCAGGAACCGATGAACACCGTGTCGATCTCGATATCGGTCAGCTTCTGCCCCGGGGCGAGCCCCATGTAATCGAGCGCGCGGCGCGCCGCCTCGACCTTGCCACCCGAAAAGCTCTCGGGCGTCGGCACGGTTTCCGTGATCGGCAACACATCCTCGGGGCTGGTGCCCCATGTGACCACCGGCGCGATCTCCTCGCCCTTGATGGTCACGACCTTGTCCCAATGGGCGTCATCGTCGGAATAAAGCGTCTTCCACCATTCCATCGCCTGTTCCCATTGCCCGCCCTTGGGCGCATGTGGGCGGCCCTTGATATATTGATACGTCGTCTCATCCGGCGCGATCAGCCCGGCCCGCGCCCCGCCCTCGATCGCCATGTTGCAGACGGTCATGCGGCCTTCCATGCTCAGATCGCGAATGGCTTCGCCGCAATATTCGATCACGTAACCCGTGCCCCCGGCGGTGCCCGTCGCACCGATCACCGAAAGGGTAATGTCCTTGGCGGTGACACCGGGGCGCAGCTTGCCGGTGATCTCGACCTTCATGTTCTTGCCCTTGCGCTGGATCAGCGTCTGGGTCGCCAGAACGTGTTCCACCTCGCTGGTGCCGATCCCGTGGGCCAGCGCCCCGAAGGCACCATGCGTCGCCGTGTGGGAATCGCCACACACCACGGTCATCCCCGGCAGGGTCCAGCCCTGTTCCGGCCCGACGATATGCACGATGCCCTGCCGCACATCATCCACCGGGTAATAGTGGATGCCGAAATCCTTGGCGTTCTTGTCGAGCGCGGCAACCTGGATGCGGCTGTCCTCGGTCATCGCCTCGGGGTTTTCACGACCTTCGGTCGTCGGCACGTTGTGGTCCGGCACCGCGATCGTCTTGTCGGGCGCGCGCACAAATCGGCCCGCCATGCGCAGCCCTTCAAAGGCTTGCGGGCTGGTCACCTCGTGCACGAGGTGGCGGTCGATATAAAGAAGGCAGGTGCCATCCTCGGCCTCGTGGGCCAGGTGGGCGTCCCAGATCTTGTCATAGAGTGTCTTGGCGGACATCGGTCCTCTCCGTCTTGGCTTGTCAGTCTTGGCTTTTCGGGAAGTGAAAGTCGAATTTCAGGCTGGCCGTGCCAGAACCGACCGGGACTCGCCAAAGAACCGTTCGGCCAGCCGCGCGCGATCATCCATGTCGAAAACCTGTTTCATGAAGCACGAGATACAGGCTCGCCCCGAGTCTCGCAAGGGCAAGCCATCAACAGGGCTTGCCGCGTTGGGTGGCACATTGCATCATTCGGGGTGAAAAGGGCGGCAGGCAGGCATGGAACCAGACACGGCGGAAACGGCAACGACGGCACCAGCAGAGCCCGGGGCACAACCGGGCCCGGACGTGGCCAACCCCGAAGAGATCCTGCGGGGCGCACAGGACATCGCGCTGTCGCTGGCCGACCGGGCACAGGCCCTTCTGGCCAGCCTGATGCGGCCATGGATGGCCTACCAGCTCGGTATCGCGCTTGCCCTTCTCGTCATCGCCATCCTTCTCGGGCGGCTGATCGCACCGCGGTTTCGCGAATGGCTGCGCACCCGCGAGAACTGGCCGAAATGGCGGCTTCGCGTCCTGCTGCTGCTGCACCGTCGGCTGACGCTGATCCTGTTCGTGGCGCTGATCTGGCCCGCCGTCTGGATCATGGGCGACGTGACATGGCCCTCGCGCTCCTATCTTCTCGGGATCATCGCACAGCTTGCGTCGGCCTGGCTCGCCATTGCGCTGGCCACGCGGCTCATCACCAACCGGTTCCTGCGCATTCTCGTGCGCTACGTCGGCTGGGTCTGGGTGACACTCTCGATCCTCGGGCTTGCCGACGATGCACAGGACCTTCTCGACAGCGCTGCCCTCGATATCGGCGAAGTGCATCTCTCCTTGTGGCTGCTGTTCCAGGCCATGGTCACGCTCGCGCTCCTGTTCGCGCTGGCGCGGTTCCTGTCACGCTCGACCTCGGCCGGGATTCGCCGCAACCAGGACATCAGCCCCTCGATGCAGGTGCTCACCGTCAAGTTCGTGCAGGTGCTGCTTTACGGCCTTGCGGGCTATATCGGGCTCAAGGCGATCGGCCTCGATCTCACCGGCCTTGCCGTCCTCTCCGGCGCGATCGGCGTGGGTCTCGGCTTCGGCCTGCAAAAGGTGGTCTCGAACCTCGTCTCGGGGGTGATCATCCTGCTCGACAAGTCGATCAAACCGGGCGACGTGATCTCGCTCGGCGAAACCTTCGGCTGGATCGACACGCTCGGCGCGCGCTATACCTCGGTGGTCACGCGCGACGGCAAGGAATACCTCATCCCCAACGAGGATCTGATCACCGGCCAGGTGGTCAACTGGTCGCACACCAACGAATATGTCCGGCTCGACATCTATTTCGGCACCGCCTATGGCGACAACCCGCACAAGGTGCGCAAGCTCGCCATCGACGCCGCCCAAAGCGTCGACCGGGTGCTCAGCTTCAAACCGCCGGTCTGTCACATCGTGGGCTTCGGCGATTCGAGCATCGACTACATCCTGCGCTTCTGGATCTCCGACCCCTCCGCCGGACTCACCAACATCCGCGGCAATGTCTATCTCGCGCTCTGGGACGCGTTCCACGAAAACGGCATCTCGATCCCCTTCCCCCAGCGCGAGGTCCGCCTGCTCGGCGATCCCGCCCCCGACCCGGACACACCGCCGCAGGGCGGGCAGCCCTCTTGATCCGACCATTGAGAATACTCATCTGGAGTGCTAGTATTTGACCATGCCCAGCACCGGGGCGCTTGTGCGGTGCGCAAAAAAGGAGGACTAGGTCCTGTCAACGCATGTTGATGCGGCTACGGCCACGCAATCGGGGAAATCGGCCCACGCCCTTCCCCAGAACCTGACGAGCGAACAATTGCTCGCCGACATTCTCGCATCTCTCGACGAAAACAAGGCCGAGGATATCGTGCAGATCGACCTGCGCGGCAAATCCTCGATCGGTGATTTCATGGTGATCTGCTCGGGGCGTTCCTCGCGGCAGGTGGCCTCGATCGCCGAGAAACTGGTCGAGACGCTCAAGGGCGACCTCGGACGGGCTTCCAAGATCGAGGGCAAGGAGGCCGGCGACTGGGTGCTGATCGACACCGGCGATATCATCGTCCATGTCTTCCGCCCCGAGGTGCGCGAGTTCTACCAGCTTGAAAAGATGTGGCAGCCCGCGACGGCGGCGGCCTCAACGCAAAAGTCAAGCTGAGTGTCGGGCCAGGGCTGAATGCGGGTGCACCTTTGCGCCGTTGGGCGCCTGCGCGCCGGGCCGGAAAAAACCCTGATCGACGATTACGCGACCCGGTTCGAGCGCACCGGTCGTGCGCTGGGGCTGGGTCCGCTCACCATCACCGAGATCGAGGACCGCAAGGGCGGCGGGATGGAGGCCGAGGCGGCGCTGCTGGCGCGCGCCCTGCCCGACCGTGCCCCGCTCGTCGCACTCGACGAGCGCGGCAAGCTGATGGGCTCCCCCGATTTCGCCACCACGCTCGCCCGATTTCGCGATACCGGTACACGTGACCTCGCCTTCGTCATCGGTGGCGCCGACGGGCTGTCCCCCGACCTGCGCGCCCGCGCCGATCTCTCGCTCTCGCTGGGAAAAATGGTCTGGCCCCATATGCTGGCCCGGGTGATGCTCGCCGAACAGCTCTACCGCGCGGCCTCGATCCTTGCCGGAGCCCCTTACCACCGGGCCTGATCCAATTGCGTGCTGCGCACACAGGTTCCCTTGGCTGGGGGTTTCACCCCCAAGGTGTCAAATGCCAAGGCATTAGACACCTTCCCCCAGAGTATTTCCGCCAAGAAAGAACACAACCAGGTTTCTGCTCTTTCTTGGCCCAAATACTCAAATGCCGACCCCGCCACAGGCACGGCCGCCCAGGGTCAACGCCCCTTGCCGCCCGAGGGCCCCGGGGGTCGGGCGGGTGGGAGGGGTCCGAGGGCGGCAATCCGCCGGTTGCTTCGACCGCACCGACCCCTTAAACGCTGGCACAAAGCGAAAGGCAGGCCATGAGCATACCGAAACCCGTCGTTCTGTGCATTCTCGATGGTTGGGGATTGCGCGACGCGCGCGAGGCCAATGCCCCCGCCCTCGCCGAAACGCCCGCCTTCGACCGGCTGATGGCCTCCTGCCCGCATAACCGGCTTGTCACCCACGGGCCCGACGTGGGGCTGCCCTCCGGGCAGATGGGCAATTCCGAGGTCGGGCATACCAATATCGGCGCGGGCCGGGTCGTGGCGATGGATCTCGGCCAGATCGACCTTGCGATCGAGGACGGATCGTTCTTCGACAATGCCGCCCTTCTGGATTTCATCGCCGCCCTGAAACGCACGGGCGGCACCGCCCACCTGATGGGGCTGGCCTCGAATGGCGGCGTGCACGGGCATCAGGATCACATGATCGCCGCTGCGCGCGCGATCACGGGCGCGGGCGTGCCGGTGGCGATCCATGCCATCACCGACGGGCGGGACGTCGCGCCGAAATCGGCGCTGGGTTACGTGGCCGCTCTGCAAGAGGCGCTGCCCGAGAACGCCCGGATCGTCACGCTCACCGGGCGCTATTTCGCCCTCGATCGCGACAACCGTTGGGGGCGCGTCGCCGAAGCCCATGCCGCGATGGTGCGGGGTGAGGGCCAGTTCCGCACCGCCTCGGCCACGGCCGCGATCAACAATGCCTATAACCGTTCGGAAACCGACGAGTTCATCCAGGCAACGACGATCGGCGATTACACCGGCTTCAATGACGGTGACGGGCTGTTTTGCCTCAACTTCCGCGCCGACCGCGCGCGCGAGATCCTCGCCGCCATCGGCGCGCCGGATTTCGACGGCTTCGACCGGGGCCCGCGTCCCACGCTTGCTGCGCTCCTCGGCATGGTCGAATATTCCGATGCGCATAACGCCTACATGACCACGGTCTTTCCGGCACGCGACATCGTCAACACGCTGGGCGCATGGGTGGCCAAACAGGGCCTTCGGCAGTTCCGCCTCGCCGAGACCGAGAAATACCCTCACGTCACCTTCTTCCTCAATGGTGGCAAGGAGACGCCCGAACCGGGCGAAGACCGCTACATGGCCCCCTCGCCCAAGGTGGCGACCTATGATCTTCAGCCCGAGATGAGCGCCGACGAGGTCACGCGCGCCTTCATCAAGGCGATCGAGGACGATTACGATCTGATCGTGACCAATTACGCCAATCCCGACATGGTCGGCCATACCGGCGATCTTGCCGCCGCGATCAAGGCCTGCGAGGCGGTGGACCATGGTCTTGCACAGGTGATGGAGGCGCTGGAGACAAAAGGCGGCGCGATGATCGTGACCGCCGATCACGGCAATTGCGAATGCATGGTCGACCCCGAAACCGGCGGGCCGCATACCGCGCATACCACCAACCCTGTGCCGGTGGCGCTCTTTAACGGCCCGGCGGGCGCGCAACTGCGCCCGGGGCGGCTCAGCGATCTCGCGCCCACGCTTCTCGCGCTGATGGGTTTGGAACAACCACCCGAAATGACCGGACAAAGCCTCTTGCTATGACGCCCGCCCCCGCCCTCTCCTGCCTTTTGCTATGCATCGGCCTCCTCGCCGCCGGTGCAGGGCAGGCACAGATCGCCGATCCGGACCCGGCCACCGCGGCGCGGGCGGCGGCCGAGCGGCTTGGCCGGGCGATGGCCACGCTCGATCAGGCCGAAAAGGCACGCGACCGCGTCAAGGCACTGACCGAAACGGTGCGCGCCTTCGAAAACGGGCTTCAGGCGATGCGCGAGGGGCTGCGCCAGGTCACGATCCGCGAACAGGCGCTGAGCCGCGATCTCGCCATCCGCGAGGCCGAGATCGCGCAGCTTCTGGGCGTGTTGCAGACCATGGGCAAGGCGCCCGCCCCGGCGCTGCTCCTGCACCCGGCCGGGCCCACCGGTTCCGCGCGCTCGGGCATGATCCTGTCGGATGTCACGCCCGCGCTCAACGCCCGCGCCGATGTCCTGCGCGCCAAGCTTGAAGAGATGCGCATGCTGCGCCAGCTTCAGACCAACGCCGCGGAAACCCTGAGAGACGGGCTCACCGGCGTGCAGGAAGCCCGCTCCGCCCTCTCGCAGGCCGTCGCCGACCGCGACCCGCTGCCGCGCCGCTTCACCGAAGACCCGATTCGCACCGCGCTGCTCATCACGTCGACCGAAACGCTCGAAGGCTTTGCCTCGGGGCTGGCCGAGATCGCGGTCAACGAATCCCCCGGAAGCCTGCCCGACATCTCGCATCGCAAGGGCAGCCTGCCCCTGCCCGTGCAGGGCCGCGTGCTGCGCCGGGCGGGCGAGGCCGACGCGGCGGGCATCCGTCGCCCCGGCATCGTGGTGGCCACCCGCCCACGGGCATTGGTCTCGACCCCGGCAGCAGCGACGATCCGCTATCGCGGGCCGCTGCTCGACTACGGAAATGTGATGATTCTCGAACCGCAATCCGGGCTTCTGCTTGTGGTCGCCGGGCTTGACGTGGTCTATGGTGACACCGGACAGGTTTTGCCTGCCGGCTCGCCGATCGGTCTCATGGGTGGCGCAGACCCCGAAATCGGCGCGATCCTGCAGCAAACCGGCGAGGGGGCTGGAACTGACCGATCGGAAACGCTCTATATAGAGGTGCGGGAAGACAACAAACCGGTGGACCCGGAAACGTGGTTTCGCATCAGATAGGATGGACGAGAGATGAAGAAATTCCTCATGGCCGCATCCGTCGGCATTCTGGCCGGCGCAATCGTTACGACACAGGTGGCCGCACCGCTGCTCGCACAGGAGGCGGCGAAATCGAGCAATGTCTATGAACAACTCGACCTCTTTGGCGACATATTCGAGCGGATTCGCGGCCAGTATGTCGAAGAGGTGGACGAGGGCGAGTTGATCGAGGCTGCGATCAACGGCATGTTGACCTCGCTCGATCCGCATTCCAGCTATCTCTCGCCCGAAGACGCCGACGCCATGCGCGTCCAGACACGCGGCGAATTCGGCGGTCTCGGGATCGAGGTCACGCAAGAGGACGGTTTCGTCAAGGTCGTCTCGCCGATCGACGGCACACCGGCTGACGAGGCCGGGATCGAGGCGGGCGATTTCATCACCCATGTCGACGGTGAATCCATGCTGGGCTTCAATCTCGACGAAGCGGTCGAGTTGATGCGCGGCCCGGTCGGCAGCGAGATCATCGTGACCATCGTCCGCGAAGGGGTCGATGAACCCTTCGACGTCTCGATCATCCGCGACACGATCAAGCTGACCGCCGTGCGCACCCGTATCGAGGGCGATACCGTCGTTCTGCGCGTCACCACCTTCAACGACCAGACCTTCCCCAACCTTTCGGCAGGCATCGCCAAGGAAATCGAAGAGGCCGGCGGCATCGACAATGTCAACGGCTTCGTGCTCGACCTGCGCAACAATCCCGGCGGATTGCTGACACAGGCAATCAAGGTCTCCGACGCCTTCCTCGACTCGGGCGAAATCGTCTCGACCCGCGGTCGCAACCCCGAGGACGGCGATCGCTACAACGCCACGTCGGGCGACCTGGCGCAGAACAAGCCCATCGTCGTGTTGATCAATGGCGGGTCCGCCTCGGCCTCCGAGATCGTCGCCGGCGCGCTCCAGGACCACCGCCGCGCCATCGTGGTGGGCACGAAAAGCTTTGGCAAGGGCTCGGTCCAGACCGTCATGCCGCTCAGGGGCGACGGCGCGATGCGGCTCACGACATCGCGCTATTACACGCCCTCGGGCCGCTCGATCCAGGCGCTTGGCGTCTCGCCCGACATCATCGTGGCCCAGCCCCGGCGCAACCCGGCCACCGAAGAGGACGAGGCGACACCACCGAACCCGATCCGCTCGGAAGCCGACCTGCGCGGTCGTCTCAACAACGATTCGCTCAGCGAGGATGAAATCCGCCAGATCGAAGAGGACCGCGCCCGCGCCGAGGCCGCCGCCAAGCTGCGCGAAGAGGACTATCAACTGGCCTACGCGATCGACATCCTCAAGGGGCTCACCAAGTTCGTGCCGGGCGACTGATCCATGGGTGGCCCGGCCATGACCCCCGAGGATATCGCCGCGCTGCCCTATCGCCGCAACGTGGGCGTGATGCTCGTCAACCGGGCGGGCCACGCCTTCGTCGGCCAGCGCATCGACAGCGACGTGCCCGCCTGGCAGATGCCACAGGGCGGGATCGACGCGGGCGAAGACCCGCGCGAAGCCGCCCTGCGCGAGTTGGAAGAAGAAACCGGCGTCTCGCGCGATCTGGTCACGGTCGAGGCCGAAACCGACGGCTGGATCGCCTACGACCTGCCGCATGACATCGTGCCACGCATCTGGAACGGGCGCTACAAGGGGCAGGAACAGAAATGGTTCCTCCTGCGCTTTCACGGAACCGACGAGCAGGTGCGGATCGACGCCGACGACCATCAGGAGTTTTCGCAATGGCGCTGGCTCCCCCCCGAAGAGGTACTCGCGCAGATCGTGCCCTTCAAGCGCCCGGTCTATGAACAGGTGATCGCGGCGTTTCGCGACCACCTGCAATCGCGGTAATCGGTGCGCGGGGCCTAAAGCGACCCCCTCAGGCGGCAATCTCCTGCATCAGCGCCAGAAAGCGCGCCACTTCGGGCAGGGAATTATAGTGGCACATCGACACCCGCACACAGCCCGCCATGCCCAGCGGATCAAGCACGTTACCGGAGTAATGATCGGCCTTGCGCAGATGCGTGCGCACCCCTTCGGCATTGAGCCGCGCCACCACCTCGGCCGGATCGACCCCCTGCACCGCAAGTGAGACCAGCCCCTCACGCGCCGGGTTGTCCGCCCCCCCGATCAGCGTCACCCCCTCCATCTGCGCCAACCCGGGCAGGTTACCTGTGCCGTGGATCATCGCCTCGGTCAGCCGCTTTTCATGGTCATGGATCGCCGCCCCCGCCGCGCGGATACGCGCCCGCCGGTCGCCTTCGCCCGAAACTTCGCCGCCCAGCCAGGCGAGATAGTCCACCACATCCGAGAACGTCGCATAGGCCCCGGTATCGCGCGTCCCCATTTCCCAGTTCTTTTCCGGCCCGTTGAGCAGGTTGTTATGCGCCACCGCCTCGAGCCGGGGCGAGAGCCACGCCAGCCCATAGCCGTGGCGCGAGAACATCTTGTAGGGCGAAATCACGTAACCATCGACATCCAGCTCGTGCAGGTCGATCCGCCCATGCGCCGCATGCTGGATACCATCGACGATGATGAAACACTCCGGGCTGACCGCGCGGATCGCCCTGGCAATTCCGGCGACATCCACCCCCATCCCCGTCACCGGCGAGGTGTGCAGGATCGTGGCCACCGCCGTGTCGGGCGTGATCTCGGGCGCGTAATGCGCCACCTCCACCGTGCCCGTGGCATCGTCATGCGCCACCAGAACATGCGCCATCCCTGCCACCCCGGCCCAACGCGCCGCAGCGCTGCGGCTGGCAGGATGTTCAAGCGTCGAGCCCAGCACACGCCCGCCCCCGGCGGCAAGGCAGGCCGCCGAGATCAGCCGGAACAGCAATTCCGTCCCGCTTTCACCGACAAAAAACTGCCCCTCGTCGATATTCATCAGATCGCGCATGTCGGCCCGCGCCTTGGCGATCACATCGACAAGCGCATGACTGGCCGGGTTCTCGCGGCCCTGGTTATCGGGAATGGCGGCGTAAAAACCCGATGTCTCGACCACGGACTTGAGCGTGAGCGCCCCACCCGCATTCTCGAAAAACACCCGCTCACCCTGGAACGGGCAGATGTCGACATGCGCGAAACGGTCGCGAATCCGCGTCAAAAGGTCGTCCGATATCAAGGGCATGGGGTGGTCTCCTTCAAATCCCGGCGAAACCTACCGCGCGGTCATAGAAAAGGCCACCGCATCCACGATGGCCCTTCCGATTACGTCATGCAGGACTTGACCCGCCCGCGCTCACAAACCGGGATAAAGCGGAAAGCGCGCGCAAAGCGCCGCAACCTCGGCCTTCACCTTCTCTTCCACCGCGCCGTTGCCGTCCTCGCCGTTGGCCGCCAACCCGTCGACCACCTCGATGATCCAGTCGCCGATCTGGCGGAACTCGGCCTCGCCGAAGCCGCGCGTGGTGCCTGCCGGGCTGCCCAGCCGCACACCGCTGGTGATCGTGGGCTTTTCCGGGTCGAACGGCACGCCGTTCTTGTTGCAGGTGATATGCGCCCGGCCCAGCGCCTTCTCGGTCGCGTTGCCCTTCACACCCTTGGGCCGCAGGTCGACCAGCAACACATGCGTGTCGGTCCCGCCGGTCACGATATCGAGCCCGCCTTTCATGAGCTGATCCGAAAGCGCCTGCGCGTTGGTCACGACATTGCGGATGTAATCCTTGAAATCGGGGCGCAGCGCCTCGCCGAACGCCACCGCCTTGGCGGCGATCACATGCATGAGCGGCCCACCCTGAATACCCGGGAAAATCGCCGAATTGACCTTCTTGGCGATCGCCTCGTCATCGGTCAGGATCATGCCGCCACGCGGCCCGCGCAGGGTCTTGTGCGTGGTGGTCGTGGCGACATGCGCATGCGGGAAGGGGTTGGGATGTTCACCCGCCGCGACCAACCCCGCGAAATGCGCCATGTCCACATGCAGATACGCACCCACCATGTCGGCGATCTCACGCATCCGGGCAAAGTCGATCTGCCGCGGAATGGCCGATCCGCCCGCGATGATCAGCTTGGGTTGATGCTCTTTCGCCAGCGCCTCGACCTGGTCGTAATCGAGCATGTTGTCCTGCTTGCGCACACCGTATTGCACCGCGTTGAACCATTTGCCCGACTGGTTGGGCGCCGCCCCATGTGTGAGGTGCCCCCCCGCATCAAGGCTCATACCGAGGATCGTGTCGCCCGGTTTCAACAGCGCCGTGAACACGCCCTGGTTGGCCTGCGACCCGGAATTGGGCTGCACGTTGGCAAATCCACAACCGAACAGCTCTTTCGCCCGTTCGATGGCAAGGTTTTCGGCGATATCAACGAACTGGCAGCCGCCGTAATAGCGCCGCCCCGGATAACCTTCGGCATATTTGTTGGTCATGACCGAGCCCTGCGCCTCCATCACGGCGCGGCTCACGATGTTTTCCGACGCGATCAGCTCGATCTCGTCACGCTGGCGGCCCAGTTCCTTGTCGATCGCGTCGAAGATCTCGGGATCGCGGCTGGCCAGGTCTTCGGTGAAAAAATCGGGGTTCGGCATGGGCTTGGTCTCCGTCACTTGTCTGTTGGCGCTTGGGTATGTCCGTTGTCCTAATTCATTGCGGACCCAGCGAAAAGGGGACAAAACGACCATTCCGCTTGCCAGCGCGGCACCGATCGTGCAGGTGGAAACTGCAACACCCCGATCCGACAAGACCGCGCCGATGGGAACCATGGCCGAAGCCGAGATCAAGATCGCCTTTACCGCCTCCGACGCCCCGGTGGCCCAGACCGCCTTCGCGGCGCTGGTCAGCCGCTATGGCGACACGCCCGAGGACGAGGCCGACGTGATCGTGGCACTGGGTGGAGACGGGTTCATGCTGCACACGCTGCACCGCACCCAGGGCAACCCCGCCCCGGTCTATGGCATGAACCGCGGCACCATCGGCTTCCTGATGAACGAATATTCCGAAACCGATCTGCCCGACCGCCTCGCCGCGGCCGAGGAAACGGTGATCAACCCGCTTGCGATGCGCGCCACCCGTGGTGACGGCACGGTGCACGAGGCGCTGGCCATCAACGAGGTCTCGCTTTTGCGCATGGGCCCGCAGGCGGCCAAGCTGCGCATCACCATCGACGGCAAGGTGCGGATGGAGGAACTGGTCTGCGACGGCGCGCTGGTCGCCACGCCCGCCGGCTCGACCGCCTATAACTATTCGGCGCACGGGCCGATCCTGCCCATCGGGTCCGAGGTGCTGGCCCTGACCGCCATCGCGCCGTTTCGCCCCCGTCGCTGGCGCGGGGCGCTGGTGCCCAAGACCGGGCATGTGCGCATCGACGTGCTGCAACCCGACAGGCGCCCGGTCATGGCGGACGCGGATTCGCGCTCGGTGCTTTATGTCGAAACGGTCGAGATCCGGTCCGATCCTTCGGTCGGGCACCGCCTGCTTTTCGACCCCGGCCATGGTCTCGAAGAACGCCTGATCCGCGAGCAATTCATCTGACCCCACGATTTTTCTGCGAAAAATCCGATCCGGGCATCATTGAATTTTCGCAGAAAATTCGTTCTGTTCACACCAGTAATTCGCGCGCCACATCCTCGCGAATTTCGCCCCGCGCGATCATCTCCGCCGCGACCCGGTCGATCTCGTCGCCGCTGGCCCCCGCCGCAATCGCCACGTTGCGCGCATGCAGCCCCATATGGCCGCGCTGGATGCCTTCCGTCGCCAGCGCCCTGAGCGCCGAGAAATTCTGCACCAGCCCGACCGCCGCCATCACCCGGGCCAGCCGGTCGGCCGTTTCCACGCCCATGATCCGCAGGCTGGCCTGCGCCGTGGGATGCGCGCGCGTCGCCCCGCCCACGATCCCCACCGGCATCGGCATCTCGATCTCGCCCACAAGGTCCGCACCCTCAATCCAGTAGCGCGTGAGCGGCCCATAGCCATCCTTCGCCGCAAAGGCATGCGCCCCGGCCTCCAGCGCGCGGGTGTCGTTGCCCGTGGCCAGCGCCACCGCCGCGACCCCGTTCATGATCCCCTTGTTATGGGTCGCGGCGCGGTAAGGATCATGCGCCGCGAACTCCCATGCGCCGATGATCCCCGCCACCGTCTCGGCCCCGATCTCATCGACCCGCCATGTCGCCCGCGCCCGCACCAACCGCCGGTCAGCGAGGTTCGACAATATGCGCAACCCCACCTTGCCCCCGGTCCAGCCCTCGATCTTCGGCGCCAGCCGCTCGGCCATGGTGTTGACCGCGTTGGCCCCCATCGCGTCGCGCACATCGACGATGAGATGCACCACGAGGAACGGCCCCGCGATCCGCACCTCGACATCGCGAAACCCGCCGCCCAGCCTGACCAGCATCGGATCACACCCGTCGCATTCGGCCGCTATCGCCTGTTTCTGCGCCAGAACCGCCGCCCGCGCCGCCTCGAGATCATCCAGCCCCGTCACCTGCACCTGCGCGATCATGCAGGGATCGTCGGCTTGCGTGACAATACCTCCCGCCTCGCGACAGGCCCGCGCCCCATTGCACACCGCCGCCACGACCGAGCTTTCCTCGCTCGCCATCGGCACCAGCACCTCGGCCCCGTCCACGATCAGGTTGGTCGCCACCCCCAGCGGCACCGCCATCACCGAGATCACGTTCTCGCTCAGATGATCGGCCAGCACCCCGTCATGCGCCGCCGCCGCCGTCAAATGCGCCACCTGCGCCGCATCAAGTCCGGCCAAGTCGGCCACCTTTGCCAGCCGCTCCTCGCGGGTGAGATTGTGAAAACCGGGAATACGCGATGTGCTCATGGGGTTCCTCCTGTCATGCGCAAAGAGGACCGCCCGCGCGCCGCGCCGTCAAGCGCAATACTGCGAAAAAATGCAAACCCGCCCCGGGCGTGCCCCGGGGCACGCGCGGCCTCACTTCGCGTAACCGACCCCCTGCAACGCGTCCCTGATCTCGTCGAGGATGGCCGGATCGTCGATCGTCGCGGGCACCTTCCATTCGCCGCCATCGGCAATCGACACCATCGTCGCCCGCAGGATCTTGCCCGAGCGCGTCTTGGGCAGCCGGTCCACCACCACCGCCGTCTTGAACGCCGCCACCGGGCCGATCCGCTCGCGCACCAGTTTGATGACCTCCGCCACGATCTCTTCATGCGGCCGGTTCACACCCTTCGACAGGCACAGGAACCCCACCGGCGCCTGCCCCTTGAGCGGGTCCGCCACCCCGATCACCGCGCATTCGGCCACGTCCGGGTGGCTGGCCAGAACCTCTTCCATCCCCCCGGTCGAAAGCCGGTGCCCGGCGACGTTGATCACGTCGTCGGTGCGCGCCATGATGTAAAGATATCCATCCTCGTCGATCATCCCCGCATCGCCGGTCTCGTAATAGCCCGGGAAATGCGACAGGTAACTCTTGCGGAACCGGTCCTCGGCATTCCACAGGTTCGGCAATGTCCCCGGCGGCAACGGCAGCTTGACCGCGATCGCCCCCAATTCACCCGGCGGCAGCGGATGACCGTCATCGCCCAGGATCTGCACGTCATAGCCCGGCATCGCCACCGTGGGCGAACCGAGCTTGACCGGAAGCGCCTCGATCCCCACCGGGTTGCCCGCGATGGTCCAGCCGGTTTCGGTCTGCCACCAATGGTCATAGACCGGCTTGCCTGTCATCTCCTGGGTCCAGATGATGGTGTCCGGGTCGGCCCGCTCACCCGCCAGGTAGATCGCGTTAAGCGCGCTCAGATCGTATTTCTTGAGGAACTCGCCCTTGGGGTCTTCGCGCTTCACCGCCCGGAACGCGGTCGGCGCGGTGAAGAAACTCCTGACCTTGTGCTCTTCGATCACCCGCCAGAACGTGCCCGCATCGGGCGTGCCCACCGGCTTGCCCTCGAACACGATGCTGGTGTTGCCATGAATGAGCGGCGCATAGGCGATATAGCTGTGCCCGACGACCCACCCCACATCCGACGCGGCCCAGAACACGTCGCCCGGATCGACGTTATAGATGTTCTTCATGGTCCAGTTCAGCGCGACAAGCTGCCCGCCCGTGTGCCGGATCACGCCCTTGGGCTGGCCGGTCGTGCCGCTGGTGTAAAGGATATAGGAAGGGTGATTGCCCTCGACCGGCAAACACTCGGCGGGCTCGGCCGTCGCGACCTCCTCGGCCCAGTCGAAATCACGGCCCGGGACCAGTTCGGCACGCTCTTCCTCGCGCTGGAAGATCAGGCAGAATTCGGGCTTGTGCCGGGCGATCTCGATCGCGCCATCCAGCAGCGGCTTGTATTTCACCACCCGCCCCGGCTCCAGCCCGCATGACCCGGCAATGATCGCCTTGGGCTGCGCATCGTTGATCCGCACCGCCAGCTCGTTGGCGGCGAACCCGCCGAACACCACCGAATGGATCGCCCCGATCCGCCCACAGGCCAGCATCGCCTCGACCGCCTGCGGCACCATCGGCATATAGATCACCACCCGGTCGCCCTTCTCGATGCCCTTGGCCCGCAAAACCCCGGCCAGCCGCGCCACCCGGTCCTGCAACTCGGCGAACGTGATCTCTTCCTTGCGACCGGTGATCGGGCTGTCATGGATGATCGCCGCCTGCGCCCCGCGCCCGCCCGCGACATGGCGATCCACCGCGTTCCAGCAGGTGTTGCACATGCCGTCGGAAAACCACTCGTAAAGATCGTTGCCCTTCTCGAACAGCGCCTTCGACGGCGGCTTGTCCCAGTCGATGGCCTGCGCGGCCTCCATCCAGAACCCCTCGGGGTCGGCTTTCCACGCGGCGTAGACGTCATTGTATCCCATGGAATACTCCTCCTCACTCTTGCCGCCGTGTTACGCCCTGCCCGCCCATCCGGGCAAGCCCGTTGGCCGACGCAGCGTCACATTGGCGCAATATATTTGCAGAATACCGGTCCATCGACCTGCAAACTTTTGCAAACACACCGATTTCCATCCGATTTTGCGGCAGAGATCAGGCAGTTTGCAAACCTGCAAACCCGGCCCCTACAAATCCCGGTCACGCCTTGGCCGGGGATTCGCGCGCGTGTTTTCGACATCGCCCATGTCGAAAACGCATCAGCGCCACGGCCCCGCCCGTGCTATGAATCGGATCAGGGCGCGGCGCGGTGCCGCCCCGTTTTGACAAGGTCTCGTTGCCATGGGCGACCAGAAACAGAAGCCGGCCAAACCCGGCACCAAACCCACCAAGAAATGATGCCTGAATGACACCGGCACCGCCGGGGAGGAGTCCCGCCCCGGCGATGCCTAAAGCGTTGCGGGAAACACCTTACCCGTAATGCGCCACCGGCGTGCCCGCGATCGCGGCCATGTTCAGCAATCCGCGCGGCGTGATCCCCGGCGACACCACGTGAACCCGGTTGCCCATCCCCATCAGGATCGGCCCGACCTCAAGACCCCCGGCCTTCATCTTGAGAATGTTGCGCACCCCCGACGCCGCGTCGGCATGGCCGAAGATCAGCACATTGGCCGCCCCCTTCAGCCGTCCACCCGGCAACAGCCGCTCGCGCAGCTCGGGATCGAGCGCCGCATCGACGTTCATCTCGCCCTCATAGGCGAAATCGCGCGGCTCGCTGTCGAGAATCTCCAGCGCCGCACGCAGCCGCTGCCCCGACCCCTCGGCCTGGTTGCCGAATTGCGATTGCGAACACAGCGCCAGCTTCGGCTCAAGCCCGAACCGCCGCACATGCCGCGCCGCGCCGATGGCCACCTCGGCGATCTGCTCAGGCGTGGGCAAGGTCCAGACATGGGTGTCGGCGATGAAAAGCGGCCCCTCTTCGAGGATCATCATCGACAGCGCCCCGTGCGGGCGCAGCCCGTCACAGGCCAGAACCTGGCTGACGTAATTCAGATGCCAGCGATATTCCCCGAACGTCCCGCAGATAAGACTGTCGGCCTCGCCGCGATGCACCATGACCGCGCCGATCGCGGTGGTATTGGTGCGCAACACCGCCTTGGCGATGTCGGGCGTCACCCCGCGCCGCGCCATGACCTGGTGATAGCTCTGCCAGTAATCGCGATAGCGCGGATCGTTCTCGGGGTTCACGATATCGACGTCCTGCCCGGGCCGGATGGTCAGTCCCGCACGCGCGCAACGCCGCTCGATCACCTCGGGCCGCCCGATCAGGATCGGTGTCTCCGTGGTGTCCTCCAATATCGCCTGCGCTGCGCGCAGCACGCGCTCGTCCTCGCCCTCGGCAAACACGATCCGGCGCGACGCGGTGCGCGCGGCATCGAACACCGGCCGCATCAGCAGCGCCGACTTGAACACGCTCTGGTTCAGCCGTGCGCGATACTCGTCGAGATTGTCGATCGGCCGCGTCGCCACGCCGCTCTCCATCGCCGCGTTCGCCACCGCGCTCGACACCACCGCCACCAGCCGCGGATCGAACGGCTTGGGGATCAGGTAGTCCGGCCCGAACGTCATCTGCTCGCCCTGGTAGGCCGCCGCGGCCTCGGCACTCGTCGTCGCCCGCGCCAACGCCGCGATCCCCTCGATACAGGCGATCTGCATCGCATCGTTGATCTCGGTCGCACCCACGTCGAGCGCCCCGCGAAAGATGAACGGAAAACACAGCACGTTGTTGACCTGGTTGGGAAAGTCACTGCGCCCCGTGGCAATGATCGCATCCGGCGCCACCGATTTCACCGCATCGGGAAGGATCTCGGGCGTCGGGTTGGCCAGCGCGAAGATGATCGGCTGCGACGCCATCTTCTGCACCAATTCCGGGCTCAGAACCCCCGGCCCACTCAGGCCCAGAAAAAGATCCGCCTCCCCGATCACATCCTCCAAACTCCGCAAATCGCTGGCCTGCGCATAGGCCGCCTTTTGCGGGTTCATGTCCACCTCGCGCCCCTCGTAAACCAGCCCGTGAATGTCGCAAAGCCACACGTTCTCGCGCTTCACCCCCAGCTTCAGCAGCATGTTGAGACAGGCAATCCCCGCCGCCCCGCCACCGGTGCTGACGATCTTGATCTCGTCGAACCGCTTGCCCGCCACATGCAACGCATTGGTCGCCGCCGCCCCCACCACGATGGCGGTGCCGTGCTGATCGTCGTGGAAGACGGGGATATTCATCCGCTCGCGGCACAGCTTTTCCACGATGAAACAATCCGGCGCCTTGATGTCTTCAAGGTTGATCGCCCCGAAGGTGGGCTCAAGCGAACAGACAATATCGGCCAGTTTCTCGGGGTCGGATTCATTCACCTCGATATCGAAACAGTCGATCCCGGCGAAATTCTTGAACAGGACCGCCTTGCCCTCCATCACCGGCTTGCTGGCCAGCGCCCCGATATCGCCCAGCCCCAGAACGGCGGTGCCGTTCGACACCACCCCAACAAGGTTGCCGCGCGCCGTGTAGCGCGCCGCGTTGGCCTCGTCGGCCTTGATCTCAAGGCTCGCCTCGGCCACGCCGGGCGAATAGGCGCGCGCAAGGTCACGACCATTGGCCAACGGCTTGGTCGCCCGGATTTCGAGCTTCCCGGGCTTGGGATACTCGTGATAGTCAAGCGCCGCCTGACGCTGTGTTTCCTTGGGGTCGATCGACATCGGGCAACCTCGCGCATTTCCAGATAGTTTAGTGTTAAACTATATTTTGAGCATTTGAAACCACCAGCATCACGATGGCATCCGCGCCGCGATCTTGCAATTGCCAATCACCGGACGCAGAGTGACGGGATGGAGTGAACCACATGACCGATCTTCTCGATGCCGCCCGCGCCGTGCGCGACAATGCCCATGCCCCCTATTCGCGCTTCAAGGTGGGCGTGGCGATCCGCGCGGCCTCGGGCGCGGTTCATGTCGGCTGCAATGTCGAAAACGTCTCCTATCCCGAAGGCACCTGCGCCGAGGCGGGCGCGATTGCCGCCATGGTCGCGGCGGGCGACACCGAACTGACCGAGGTGGCGGTGATCGCCGATGCGCCCGCCCCCGTTCCCCCTTGCGGCGGCTGCCGCCAGCGCCTCGCCGAATTCGGCGCGGGCACGGTGCGCGTGACCATGGCCACCACCCGGGGTGAAACGCTGACCATGACCATCGCCGAACTTCTGCCCGGCGCCTTCGATCAAAGCCACATGGCCCGCTGACGGGGGCCGACCGATGGACGCAAGACGCATCATCGCAAGATTGCGCGACGGCGACACCCCGCCCCGGGACGAATTGCGCTGGTTCGCGCAGGGGCTGGCCGATCATGCCGTCTCGGATGCACAGGCCGGGGCCTTTGCCATGGCGGTGCTGCTCAACGGCCTCTCCGATGAGGGTCGCGTCGCGCTCACCCTCGCCATGCGCGACAGCGGCGATGTGCTGCGCTGGGATCTCGATCGCCCGGTGCTCGACAAGCATTCGACCGGCGGCGTCGGCGATTGCGTCAGCCTCGTGCTCGCCCCCGCGCTGGCCGCCTGCGGGGCGGCGGTGCCGATGATCTCGGGGCGCGGGCTCGGCCATACCGGCGGCACGCTCGACAAGATCGAGGCGATCCCCGGGTTGCGCACCGACCTTGACGAACCCGCGCTGCGCCGCGCGGTGGGCAGTGCCGGCGCCGCCATCGTCTCGGCCTCGGCCCGCATCGCCCCCGCCGACAGGCGGCTTTATGCCATCCGCGACGTCACCGCGACGGTCGAAAGCCTCGATCTCATCACCGCCTCGATCCTGTCCAAGAAACTCGCCGCCGGGCTGGGCGGGCTGGTGCTCGACGTGAAAACCGGCTCGGGCGCCTTCATGAAAACCCCCGATGACGCCCGCGCGCTGGCCCGCGCCCTCGTCGACACTGCCAATGCCGCCGGATGCCCGACCTCCGCCGTGATCTCGGACATGAGCCAGCCGCTGGTGCCCTCCCTCGGCAACGCGCTCGAACTGGCCGAGGTGATGCGCGCCCTCACCGACACCGCAGAGCCCGGCCCGCTGGTCCGGCTTTGCGCGGTGCTGGGCGGCGTGGTGCTGGCCGATGCCGGGTTGACCAAGGATGTCGAGGCCGGGGCCGAGTCCATTGCCGAGGCCATCCGCGACGGCCGCGCCGCCGAACGCTTCGGCGCCATGATCGCCGCACAAGGCGGCCCGCTGCGCTTTGTCGAGGATTGGCCGCGCTTCCTGCCCGAGGCCAACGTGATCCGCGAAATCACCGCACCGCGCGCGGGCCATGTCGCGGCATGGGATGGCGAGGCGCTGGGGTTGGCCGTGGTCGGCCTCGGCGGCGGGCGCCAGGTCGAAACCGACGTGATCGACCCCGCCGTGGGCCTCTCCGATCTTCCGGCCCTCGGCGCACGGGTCGAACAGGGCCAGCCCATCGCCCGCATCCACGCCGCGCGCGAAGACGATGCCGACCGCGCCGGGGCCGCGCTTCTGGCCGCGCTCACCCTCACCGACGCGGCCCCCACCCTGCCGCCCCTCGTCCTTGAGAGGATCGGCGGATGAGTCGCGCCTTTCTCATCGTGATGGATTCCTGCGGCATCGGCGGCGCGCCGGACGCCGATCGCTTCTTCAACGGCACCACCCCCGACACCGGGGCCAACACGCTGGGCCATATCGCGCGCGCCTGTGCCACGGGCCGCGCCGATACGGGCCGCGCCGGGCCGCTCCACGTCCCCACCCTCGCCGCGCTCGGGCTGGGCGATGCGATCCGGCTGGCCTCGGGCCTCGATGCGGGCCTGCCCCCCGCCACCACCGGGCTCTGGGGCGCCGCGACGGAAACCAGCCCCGGCAAGGACACGCCCTCGGGCCATTGGGAAATCGCGGGCGTGCCGGTGCCGTGGGACTGGCACTATTTCCCCGACACGACACCGGCCATCCCCGACGACCTCCTGGCCCTCATCCGCGACGCGGCGGGCACCACCGGCACGCTCTGCAACGCCCACGCCTCGGGCACGCAGGTCATCGCCACGCATGGCGAGGCGCATATGCAAACCGGCTGGCCCATCGTCTACACCTCCGCCGACAGCGTGATCCAGATCGCCGCGCACGAGGAAAGCTTCGGCCTTGATCGCCTGCTCGACCTCTGCACCACCATCGCCCCCGCCTTCCACGCCCGCCGGGTGGGTCGCGTCATCGCCCGACCCTTCATCGGCCAGCCGGGCGATTTCACCCGCACCGCAAACCGCCACGACTACGCCATCGCGCCGCCTTCGCCCACGCTTCTCGACTGGGCGCAGGCGGCGGGCCGCACCACGTTCGCACTGGGCAAGATCGGCGACATCTTCTCGATGCGCGGCATTTCCCACCACCACAAGGGCAGCGATGCGACGCTCATGACCCATCTGTCCAACCTCGTCGACATCGCCCCCGACGGCGCGCTCACCTTCGCCAATTTCGTCGAGTTCGACACCAATTTCGGCCACCGCCGCGACGTCTCCGGCTACGCAAGCGCGCTCGAATGGTTCGACGCCGAACTGGCCCGCCTGCTGCCCCGGCTAAGGCCCGGCGACCTGATGCTCATCACCGCCGATCACGGCAACGATCCGACATGGACCGGCACCGACCACACCCGCGAACGTGCCCCCGTGCTGATCGCCAGGCTGGGCACCGGGCTGGGCACGGGCGAAATCGGCCATGTCGCCTTCGCCGATATCGGGGCCAGCGTCGCCCACCATCTTGGCCTCACCGATCGCGGCGCGGGGGAGAGTTTCCTGTGACCTGGACCTCCCTCCCCAAGCTCGAACTTCACCTCCACCTCGAAGGCGCGGCCCCGCCCGCCCTGATCCGCGACCTCGCGCGCGAAAAACACATCGACCTCTCGGGCATCTTCACCGAAACCGGCGCCTACGCCTTCCGCGATTTCCCGCATTTCCTCAAGGTCTACGAGGCCGCGACCTCGGTCCTGACCACCCCGCGCGACTATGGCCGCCTCACCGCTGCCGTGCTCGAAAACTGCGCCGAACACGGCGCCATCTATGTCGAGAGCTTCCTCTCCCCCGATTTCTGCGGTGGCGGCGACCTCCATGCCTGGCGCGACTACCTGGCCGAGATCGAAGACGCCTCCCGCGAGGCCGAGAAAACCCACGGCATCATCCATCGCGGCATCGTCACCTGCATCCGTCATTTCGGCCCCGACGCGGCCAAACCCGCCGCGCTCTGTGCGGCCGAAACCGCCGGGCCGTTCATTCGCGGCTTCGGCATGGGCGGCAACGAAACCCTCGGCCATCCGCGCGATTTCACCTGGGCCTTCGACTGCGCGCGCGAGGCCGGGTTGCACCTCACCTGCCACGCCGGCGAATGGGGCGGCGCGCAAGGCATCCGCGACACGCTCCATCACCTGGCACCTGCGCGCATCGGCCACGGCGTCGCCGCCCATGCCGATCCCGCCCTGATCGCGCAACTTGCCGAAACTGCCATCCACCTTGAAACCTGCCCCGGCTCCAACATCGCACTGGGGCTTTTCCCCTCTTTCGCCGCGCATCCTCTGGCCAAACTCCGCCAAGCCGGGGTAAATGTCAGCATATCGACCGACGACCCGCCCTTCTTCCACACCACGCTCACCCGCGAATACGAGGAAACGGCCCGGGCCTTCGATTGGGACGAAGAGGATTTCGCCGCGATCAACCGAATGGCGCTTGCCGCCGCCTTCTGCGACGATGACACCGCCGCCCGCGTGAAAGAAAGACTGGAAGCCAGATGAAAGACCACCTCACCATCGTCAAACACCCGCTCATCCAGCACAAGCTGACCATGATGCGCCAAAAGGACACCACCACCGCCGTGTTCCGCCAGCTCCTGCGCGAGATCTCGCAATTGCTCGCCTACGAGGTCACCCGCGAACTGCCGATGACCACCCGGACCATCGACACCCCGCTCTGCCCGATGGACGCGCCGGTGCTCGACGGGCGCAAGCTGGCGCTCATTTCGATCCTGCGCGCGGGCAACGGCCTTCTCGACGGGATGCTTGAACTGATCCCTTCGGCGCGGGTCGGGTTCGTCGGGCTATACCGCGACGAGGCGACGCTCCAGCCGGTGCAATACTACTACAAAGTGCCCGACCACCTTGGTGAGCGGCTGGTCATCGCGGTCGACCCGATGCTCGCCACCGGCAACAGCTCCGCCGCCGCCATCGACCTGCTCAAGGCCTCCGGCGCCACCAATATCCGCTTCCTGTGCCTCCTCGCCGCGCCCGAGGGCGTCGCGCGCATGAAAGAGGCCCATCCCGACGTGCCCATCGTGACCGCCGCGCTTGACGAACGGCTCAACGAAAAGGGCTATATCGTCCCCGGCCTCGGCGACGCGGGCGACCGGATGTTCGGCACGAAATAGGCTTGGCCCCGACCTCGACAGGACGGCAAAGAAGCCGCGCAGCGGTCGCTGCCCTGACGGCAGATCGGTAATCTCGGTGCAAATCTCTGTGATCCGCTCGATCGGTCGCACCGATCGAGGCGGGGACGCCGCCGTGGCGCAAGCCGTGGACCGGCGTCGGGCTCCTTGGCTGTCACGTTTGGTTGCGCAAAGCGCCGGGAACAGGGCGCTTCACGTCAGAAATCGCAAGCCGCGTCCTTGCCTGCCGAAGAACCTTGTTCCTCATACCTCCGGCGCGTTTTAAAGTCGCGCAACAGTGCGACGCGCCGTGGCCGGAAGCTGGTTCCGCCCGGTCGCAATTCCTTTATGCGGGCAACATGGAAAACCCGATAGTCCTGCCGCAATTGGCAGAAGGCAAGGAGCATCAATGCCTCAGGGCTATAGGACAAGACGAGCGGCCAGACCTCGCGCTCGCTCAAACGGTCCTTCAGATCGCAGTAGCATATCCACAGGCTGTTCTCCTCCCAGCAGGCCTGCCGCAGAAGGTCCATGTCGATCGCCACGGCGGGGCGCATGGCATCCGGGCGCCAGGTGCGCATGACGGTGTGCATCGCCTGACGGGCCTGACGATCGGGCAAGGTGGCGATGATCCGCGCAACTGCATCGCGGCCCGCGCGCGTCAGCGGCGCGTCACCCAGAGAATCAAGACTGCCGATCCCAAGCATGAGAGCCTCGATTTCAAGTCGCGAAAAGCTTTGAGGTGGCAGGAACGGGTCTTCCGTCAGCGCGTATCCTACCCCCGCCGCACCATCGATCAGTGCGCCCCCGGCCCGAAGCGTGGCGATGTCCCTATAAAGCTGTCGGCGTGAGACCCCCGTCTCATCGGCCAGCCGCGCGGCCGTAACCGGAGCGGGAAGCCGCCGCAGCGCGTTCATGAGACGCATCAGCCTGTCCTGTCGTGCCATCGTCATGCTGCCCTGTTCTGTCAGCAGGCCCAGGCTATCCTAGGCGCATCTAAACTTAAAGGAGATCTGTAATGCCCGTTCTGTACCACGCACCAGAATCGAGATCCGAAACGATCGCGACGCTCGTCCGAATGCTGGATGCCGATATCGACATTCGCGAGGTCACCATCCCGCGCCAGGACGGCTCGGGTGGTCCCGATCCGGATAACCCGCACCCGGAGAAGAAAGTCCCCTATCTGGTCGATGGCGACGAGACGCTGCGCGAGCGCGGCGCGATCATCGTGTATCTCACTGACGCGTATCCCGCCGCCAAGCTGGGCCCTCTGCCGGGCGAGGCGGGACGCGGCGCCTATCTGTCGTGGCTGTTTTACTATCAGGGCGTGATGGAGCCCCTTATCATTCTTCAGTGGGCACAACTGAGCCACCCGGCGCTCACGGCCACGCTTCGCGACGTCGACACGATGATGGCGCATCTGGTCGAGGCGCTTGACCCGGGGCCGTATCTGCTGGGGGACCGGTTCACAGCCGCGGACATGCTGTGCAGTTCACCATTCCATTGGTTTCCGGACCTCACGCCCGAGACGCCAGCTATTCGGAACTGGGTCGCCCGCTGCGCGGAACGCATGCAGCTTTGATGCCCGTGTGACAGCCCCCGGTATCCGGGCCGGGGGCCAGTTTCCGGAGATCCCGTTGAAAAAGTCAGGACCTGAGAGGTTTCCACGAAAATTCGGAACTGGCCGAACGCCGTCCCTATTCACCCTGCATGTCGACACCGGGCATAGGGTCGCCAATACCGGTGGCGCGCCGACCCGTGTTATTCCGACGGCCCCTCTCGGGGATGTCGGCCACTCCCCCGACGCCCCGCTCCCCTCGGGCGCCTTGTGCCACGTCGCGACCGCCTACGCGCGCCGCGTTAACCGTTTCGCGCAACACTTTCGACGCTCGCACCCGGCAGCCGGGCGGCAGCCGGAAGTCAGCCGGATGTCACCCCCCGGAATCGCGACCCTCGGCGGCGTTAACCTTTGCCTCGCGGATCTGCGCTAGAATCGCGGCAGAACCGGAAACAAGCTTTACTCGCTTGGTTGTTTTTGGCACAGTCGACGCAACATCTTGTGGGGGCAAGACATGAAATTTACGAGAATTATTGCATCAGGCATCCTCGCCGCATCCGTCGGGCTGGTCGCTGCCGAGGCCCAGACCCTGCGCGACATCAGCGCCCCGGCCGAAGTGCCGCCCGCGTCCTACACCGCCAAGCAATATGTCGACAGCCGCGGCTGCGTCTTCATCCGCGCCGGCATCAACGGCGTGGTGAACTGGGTGCCGCGCGTGTCGCGCGACCGCAAGGTCTTGTGTGGGTATGAACCGACATTCGCAAAATCCGGTGCGCCTGAACCCGATGCAAGCCGGACCGCCACCGCCGAAACGATCACGCCCCCCACCAAGCCAGCGCCGTCTCAAACTGCGGCAGCCACGCCCAAACCCAAGGCAAAACCGGCCCCCGCCACCACGCAACAGCCCCCGCGCCGCACCGTGACCGTGGCCCCGCCTCGCCCCGCGAAACCCGCCGCCGCTCCAACCCCCGTGACCAAACCCGCCCCGGCCCCGGCCAGCACCGCCAAATCGCGCCGGATCACCCGCAGCGCAACCCCCACCGACTGCCCCGGAGTCACCGGCATCAGCCGTTATTACACAGGGGTTGACCGGGGTCGCGGCGTCATCCGCTGCGGCCCGCAACCGGCCCCCCGGATCGAGCGCAAGGAGGTCACCGTGATCCGCGCAGGCGAGCCGGTGACCGTGAAACAACGCGTCGTTACCGGCACCACCACCGCCCGCCGGGTCGACGCCGCCACGCTTCCGCCGGGCACCCGGATCGTGCCGCGCCACGTCTATAACCAGCAACAGGCCGCCCGCATCCAGGGCCAGAAGATTCCCGACGGCTACCGCGAGGTTTGGGAGGACGACCGCCTCAATCCCAAACGCGCCCATCAGACCATCGACGGCGTGATGAAAAGCGGCCTTGCGTGGACACGAACGGTCCCGCGCAAACTCTATGAACGTGACAGCGGCCGGGTCGTGACACATCTCTATCCCGGGCTGATCTACCCCTATCACAGCTATGACGAGATGCAGGCGGCGGGCTATTCCATCTCGACCAAGGGGAAACCGAAAGACACCCGTGCCACCACGCGCACAACCCGCAAGGTCGTGGTTCGCAAGAAGGACCAGACCGGGGCCCGCGTCTCGACCAAAACCGCACCACGCAAACCCGCCACGACGCAGAGCGGCGGGCGATACGTGCAGGTCGGAACCTTCGGGAACCCCGCCAATGCACAGCGCACCGCCGCACGACTTCAGGCGATGGGCCTGCCGGTGCGGATGGGCAAATACACCAAGGACGGCCGCGAATACCGGATCGTCATGGCCGGTCCCCTTGCCCATGATCAGGTCGGCAGCGCCCTCTCCAAGGCCCGCCGCGCGGGCTTTGGCGACGCCTTCGTGCG
Organism: Aquicoccus porphyridii; assembly: GCF_008369105.1. Lineage (GTDB taxonomy): Bacteria > Pseudomonadota > Alphaproteobacteria > Rhodobacterales > Rhodobacteraceae > Aquicoccus > Aquicoccus porphyridii. The sequence continues at coordinate 83,845 of NZ_VINQ01000005.1, forward strand.
CAAGTAAACAAGGCGTTTCGCGAAAGACGCGCCCACGCCCCGTTGGACTGGCTCAGATCAGCCCCTGCCACCTGAGAAAGCCAACGGCCAGCGCCGCGAACAACAGCAGGTTGAAGGCCAGCGTGCCCAACATGCCGAGGATCAGGCCCAACCGCCGGTCGGCCGGATCAATTCCCTTCAAATGCTGCCGGACCCGGTCATGCGCCGCCTTGACGCGCGCACCGTCGATCCGGCGGCGCAGCTTGGCATGGGTCTCAAACATCAATGCCTCGTTGATCACCGCGGCCTCACGATGCACCCACCGTGGAAGCCGTCGCCCGGCACGTTTCACCCGCGCGGGAAATGCCCCCTTGCGCAGGCCAAGCTTGTCCCCCAGCAGCGTCTCAAGCTCCTGCGCCAATGCCCCGATATCCAGCGATGCGCCCATGTTTTCCCCTTCGACCCGAGACTACCCGCCCCTGCGGCCCGGCTCAACCACATGTCGCCGCGATGACCACTGGCCTGTCCGCCTGACGCAAGTTATCAAGCCCCATGCTCAATACGATCCTGCACGGCACTGCAACCGACGCCCCGCCCCTTCTGATCGCTCATGGCCTCTACGGTTCGGGGCGCAACTGGGGCGTGATCGCCAAGCGGCTCTCGGACGAACGGCAGGTGATCGCCGTCGACATGCGCAACCACGGTGAATCGCCATGGTTCGACAGCCACCGCTATCCCGACATGGCCGCCGATCTGGCCGAGGTGATCGAAAGCACCGGACAACCGGCCGACGTGCTCGGTCATTCCATGGGCGGCAAGGCGGCGATGGTGCTGGCCCTGACCCGGCCAGAACTGGTCAATCGCCTGGTTGTCGCCGATATCGCGCCCGTCTCCTATGGCCATACCCAGATGCCGTATCTCCGGGCGATGCAATCCGTCGACCTGTCAAGGATCGAAACACGCGCCGATGCCAAAGAGGCGCTGTCCGATCGGGTTGACGATCCGGCGCTGGTTTCATTTTTCACGCAATCCCTGAACCTGCCCGAGAAACGCTGGCGGCTCAACCTCGATGCGCTGGCCCGGGACATGGACGATATCCTCGGCTTTCCCGAAGAGCTCGATACCCCGTTCCAAGGCCCCGTCCTGATGCTTGGCGGTGGCGAGTCCGATTACATCCGGCCCGAACACCGCCCGCGCATCAAGGCGCTGTTTCCAAAGGCTCGGTTCGCAAAAATCCCCGGTGCCGGGCATTGGCTGCATGCGGAAAAACCCCGCGAATTCGAGGCCACGCTGTGCACATGGCTCAACGCCACCACCTGACCGCCCGCGCTCGGCCCTTACTGATTGTCGTAGACAGCCTTGGCCGCGTACCAACTGGCAGGGATGGAAACGAGATACCCGGCCAACGCCGCGATCAACAGCGGCTCGAGCGTGGTCAATCCCAAGGTCAGGGCGACGACCATCGCACTCCCGGCCAGCGTCGCGCCCAGGAATACATGCATCACCAGTGCCAGAATCCACATGGAAAGTTCCTCTTCATTGCATCCGTCACGCGTCACGGCACAATCTGCACCGAAACCGGCCCGATCGTCCTTGATCTGGGTCAGGAAAGATGCGGTCCTGATCAGCCGCTTTCCAATCCGCGATAAATGGAACACCGCCTCAAGAGATCATCCATCACAAGAAGTCATGATCGACGTCCACGGAACCACCGGGATATCCGCCATCGACATCATTCGGGCCATCGTCTCCCGGGGCCGTGCTCTCTCCCGCTGTTTCATCCTCACCCGGGGCGCCCTCGATCCCTGGTCCGATGTCGTCGCCATGATCGACCCCGGCCTGCCCGTTGGCATGCGCCGCCTGCCGGGCACTTTCACTCACGCCGCTGTCTATGAACGCCTCGATCTGTGACAATGACGGTTGCGCGGTCTCGACCAACTCGCGGGTCCGGCGCATGATGCGCCGCAACTCGGGCTGCGACAGGTAGCGTTCAGGCGACACGTCCTCGCGTTGCGCCAGCGCCGCCAGGCTGCCCCGGCTCGACAGGCGCGGCGCGTTCGACATTTCCGCGTCGCCGTCCGGCCAGCGCGGCCCGGCCAGGTAAACGGCCGCATACATCACCTTTGCCTTGGGTTCTGGCGTCCCGCCAACGCGCAGCGCGTCATAGAACATCCGATGCACCTCGCGCCACGGCGCGGTGTGGAATTTCGGCCCCTCTTCATTGCCAACCCCGCAATAGGCATCGTGCACCACCGCCGCATTTGCGAATTCCCGACTTGTCGGCACGCCGATGATCGAGATGAACATCTGCGGAATCGAGGCGCCATCGGTCAGCGTGCGCTCGGGCGCGACCCAGTCCTGCCCGCGACCGTCGACAAAGACCAGGGGCTCGGCCGTGGGATAGAACACCAGCGACCGCCGAGGAAGCCGCACCGGCTCAGGGACAAGCTTGACCGGGCTGTTCTCGAACCGGCATTCCGGCGACGACCGGCCATCGCACAGGGCCCGTTCGGAATCGCTCGGACCGACCGCCGAAAGGTTTTGCGGAACAGACCGCGTCGTGAGCATCGGCTCACCAAGGCCACAACCGGCCAGAATACCCGCCGTCGTCAAGGCTATCGAAATGCGCATGGGAATCTCTTTACCGTTTGGAAAATTTTCTGATTCAATGAATGATAATAACACTTTCCGGCATCATGGATCAAACCCCAACACCGCCCGCAGGCTCAGGTCATCCGCCGCAAAAGCGACAGGAAAACCTCGCGCTCCTGCGAATTCAGCGGCGCCAGCGTCTTTTCCGTCACCACCCGACCCACCTCGGTCATCCGCGCCAAAAGAGCCTCGCCCTCGGGCGAAAGCGAAATCAGCATCCGCCGCTTGTCCTCGGGATCGGGCACCGTCTCGGTCAGGCCCTTCTGGCGCAGCCGGTCCGCCACGCCCTTGATCGTGGCCACGTCCATCGCCGCCAGCCGCCCCAGCCGGTTCTGCGACACCCGGCCCTGCTCGCCGATCCGCACCAGCGCGGCGAATTGCATCGCGGTCAGCCCCTCCAGCGTATGCGCCTGGAAAATCGCCGCGTGGCGCTGGTTGGCCAACCGCATCAGGTATCCGACCTGATCTTCAAGGCGATATCCCTCCCGCGCCACCGCCCTGCCCTCAGACCGCAAGATATTGCTGGCTGATCTCGGGATGGGCATCGAGATCGGCAAACCCGCCCTCGTATCGCAACGTGCCCTTCTCGATGATACAGGCCCGGTCGGCCACGGCGCGGGCGAAATGCAGGTTCTGCTCGCTCAAGAGCACCGAAAGCCCCTCGGCCTTCAACTCCTTGATGACCCGCGCCATCTGCTCGACGATCACCGGCGCGATGCCCTCGCTCGGCTCGTCCAGCAGCACCACCTTGGGGTTGCCCATCAGCGTGCGCGCGATGGTCAGCATCTGCTGCTCGCCGCCCGACAATTGCTTGCCCAGGTTGCGCCGCCGCTCGGCCAGGTTGGGGAACAGTTCGAACAGGTGTTCGCGGCTCCATTCCGGCGCGTCCGGGCGCGCCGGGCGGTCACCGACTTCAAGGTTTTCCTCGACCGTCAGATCGCCAAAGATGCGCCGTTCCTCGGGGACATAGCCAATGCCCATCCGACAGACCATATGCGATGGCTTGCGCAGGATCGACACCCCGTCATAGGTGATCTCGCCCGCCTTCTGATGGACCAGCCCCATGATGCATTTCATCGTCGTGGTCTTGCCCGCGCCGTTGCGCCCCAGAAGCGCCACCACCTCGTTGCCACCAACGCGCAGCGACACCCCGTTCAGGATCTGCGCCCGCCCATAGCGCGCGGTCAGGTCTTTCACCTCAAGCATGATCCGCCTCCGACTCTCCGAACACCGTGCCACCGCCCAGGTACACCTCCTGCACCAACGGGTTGCCGCGAATTTCCTCGCCCGTGCCCTCCGCGATCAACCCCCCGCGATTAAGCACGAGGATGCGATGCGCATGGGCAAAGACCACGTCCATGTCATGCTCGGTGAAAAGCACGCTCACGCCGCGGTCGGCCACGATCTTCGCGGTCAGTTCCATCAACGCCACCCGCTCGCTCGGCGCCATCCCGGCGGTCGGCTCGTCCATCAGCAACAGCGTCGGGTCGGGGGCCAGCGCCACGGCCAGTTCCAGCCGCTTGAGATCGCCGTAAGCCAGCTCCGAACAGGCCCGCCCGGCCTGATCCTCCATCGACACCAACCGCAAGAGCGCCTCGGCCTCGTCGCGATAAAGCCGCGTCGCCCGGCTCAGCATGTCGAACATCCGCCGGTGATGGCTGATCAACGCCATCTGGATATTCTCGATCACCGTCATCGACAGGAACGTCCGGGTGATCTGGAACGTCCGCCCCACCCCCATCCGCACGATCTTGCGCGGCCGCACCCCGATCAGGTCCTGCCCGTTCAGGCGCACCTCCCCCCGGTCGGGCCGCAGATACCCGTTCACCATGTTGAAACAGGTGGTCTTGCCCGCCCCGTTCGGCCCGATCAGCGCAAGGAACTCGCCCTTGCCAAGGTCAAACGACACGTCATCCACCGCCACCAGCCCGCCAAATCTCTTGGTCAGACCGCGCACCTCCAGCACGTTCATACCTCATCTCCCCGCTTCATCTGACCCCAAATACCTCGGGGAGTGTGAGGGGCTGGCCCCTCACGTCCGAAACCCGCCATCATGCCTGCCCCTCCCGGCGCAGCCCCAGCGCGCGCAACAGCCGGTCAACACCGCCCGCCACCCCGTCGGGCGCCAGAAGAACCACACCAAGGATGATCATCCCGAAGATGAAGCGCCAGTAATCCAGGCGGCTCACCCAATCCTCGATCAGCACGAAAACACCGGCGCCCAAGATCGGCCCGGCCAGCGCATGGATGCCGCCCAGCAGCACCATGATGAGCCCGTCCACCGACTGCGCGATCCCCAGGACATCGGGAAAGACCGAGCCCTTGGAAAAGACAAAGACCACGCCCGCCACCCCGGCCATCGTACCGGCCAGCGCAAACCCCATCCATTGATGGAACTTCACGTCCATCCCGATCGCCTCGGCGCGCACGTCGCTGTCACGAATGCCGCGCAACCCATAGCCAAAGGGCGAATGCGCGACCCGTCGCAGGAACCAGATGCCGCCGATGCACAGCGCGAAGGCGACATAGAAATAGGCCTGGTCGCTCGACGCCCAGGATGCTGGCCAGATCCCGAGGATGCCGTCATCGCCCCCGGTAAACTCCTGCGACTGGAACGTGACGCCCCACAGGATCTGCGCCGCCGCCAATGTGAGCATGGCAAGGTAGACCCCCGACAGGCGCACGCAGAACCAGCCAAAGAAAAGCGCCGCAGCGGCCGCCGCCAACGGGCCGACGATCATCGCCGGGATCATCGACAACCCGAGGTAACTCACCGCCATCGCCGCGCCATAGGCCCCGACCCCGAAATAGGCCGCGTGGCCGAAACTCACCATGCCGCCCAGCCCCATCATGAAATGCAGCGAGACCGCGAACAGTGTCGCCACCATCACATCGACCAGCAGGATGCTGGCAAAATCGCTCACCATCACCGGACTTGCCGCCAGTGCAAAGACCAGCGCCATCAGCACAAGCGTCGCGCGCGACGACAAGAGCCGCAGCGGCTGCTCGGGCTCGGTCGGCGCGCCATGGCCGCTGCCCTCCTTGCCGAAAAGCCCATAGGGCCGCACGATCAGCACCACCGCCATCACCACGAATGGCAGCACGATCGAGATTTGCGGAAAGACAAGCACCGCAAAGGCATTGAGCACCGAGATCAGCACGGCGGCCACGAACGCGCCCGAAACGCTGCCCATGCCACCGATCACCACCACGACAAAGGCATCGCCGATTACCGAAAGATCCATCTGAAGGCTCACCGCCTCGCGCGGGATCTGGATCGCGCCGCCAAGCCCCGCAAGCGCCGCACCCAGCACGAAAGCGGCCGAGAAAAGCCACGCCTGGTTGACGCCCAGCGCGCCCACCATCTCGCGGTCCTGCGTCGCCGCGCGCACCAGAACGCCCCAGCGGGTGCGGTGGAACACAAGCCATATCCCGGCCAGGACCGCGGGCCCGATCAGGATGAGCGCAAGATCATATTCCGGGATCGGCTCGCCCATGATGCGCAGCGCGCTGTCCAGCCCGGGCGCGCGCGGTCCCAGCTTGTCCTCGGCCCCCCAGACCGCCTGCGTCATGTCCTGGATGATCAGCACCACGCCGAAGGTCGCGACCAGTTGGAAAAGTTCCGGCGCGTGATAGATCCGCCGCAGGATCGTCATCTCGACGATCAGCCCCAGAAGCCCCACGATCAGCGCCGCGGCGATCACCCCCCCCCAGAACCCAAGGATGCTGCCCGGGAACAGTGCGACGATGGAATAGGCGAGATATGCCCCCACCATGTAGAACGAGCCATGCGCGAAATTGACGATCCGCGTGACCCCGAAAATGATCGACAGCCCGCAGGCGATCAGAAACAGCGACGAGGCATTCGCCAGCCCCGTCAGCAATTGCGCGACATAAAAGCCCATGCGGCCCGTCCCCCGTCAAGATACGATTTTGTTCTCACGAAAAATCGGGGCGGCAGACACCACCGCCCCGAATGCTCATTCGGACCCGGCTTATTCCGCCGGGCGCATCTTGGCCGCGTCTTCTTCGCTGGGCAGGTAATTCGCCCCGTCGGCATAGAACCAGTCGACCATCTTGGGCTTGCCATCGACCAGTGCGGTGGTGCCCACATAGGCCCCCATGGTCGATTGGTGATCGGCCGCGCGGTAAAAGAACGGCCCGGTGGGCGAACTGGGCACTTCAAGCCCCTCCATCGCCGCCAGCAAGGCTTCGGTGTCGGTCGATCCGGCCTTTTCCAGCGCCGCCTTGATCGACAGGACCGAGTTGTACCCCACGATCGAGCCGGTCTTGGGCGCTTCGCCCCAGCGATCCATGTAGGCCTTGCCAAAGGCTTCATGCTCGGGCGTGTCGATGTCCATCGACGGGTATCCGGTCACGATCCAGCCCTCGGGCGCCTCGGCGCCCAGCGGGTCGAGATATTCCGGCTCCCCGCTCAACAGCGACGCCACGATCCGATCCTCGAACAGGAACCGCAGGCTGCCCTCGCGCACGAACTTGGCCAGGTCGCCCCCGAAGGTCACGTTATAGATCGCGTCGGGCTTGGCCGATTCGATTGCCCGCACGGTCGAACCCGCGTCGATCTTGAACAGCGGCGGCCATTGCTCGCTCACCCATTCCACGTCCGGTTGCAACCGGTTCAGCTCGGATTTGAACGCTGCCACCGCATCCTTGCCATAGGCATAGTTGGGCGCGACCGTGGCCCAGCGTTTCTTGTCGAGTTTCGCCGCCTGCTCGGCGAGCATCGCCGCCTGCATGTGGGTCGAAGGCCGCAAACGATAGGTATAGCGGTTGCCCTTCGACCACACGAGCGCATCGGATAGCGGCTCGGAGGCCAGGAAGAACACTTCCTTCTGTTTCGCGAAATCCGCAAGGGCAAGGCCGATATTCGACAGGAAGCCGCCGAACAGCATCACCGCTTCGTCCCTGGAAACCATCTCTTCCGCGATGCGGATCGCGGTGGCCGGATCGCCGGTGTCATCGCGGCTGATGATCTCGAGCATCGCGCCGTTCACCCCGCCCGCCGCGTTGATCTCTTCCATCGCCAGCGTCCAGCCCTTCTTGTAAGGCTCGGTAAAGGCCGGCAGGGCGGTATAGGAATTGATCTCGCCGATCACGATCTTTTCCTGCGCCTGCACCGCCCCGGGGATCATCCCCAGCATCGGCAGCGCCGCCAGCGCGCCCAGTATCTTGCGTCTCATCTCATTCATATTCACGTCTCCCGGTTGGTTGTCCTAATTTTCGCTCTCTTCGAGCATTCTTGGTTTCCTGAAATGCCACGGGCCGATTGTCGGACCGGCCCGCCTGCTCTCTTCGATCTACCTCAATCCATCCTTGCCCTCGGCCTCGTCGTGGCGCAAGCCGCCAACCCGCGGCAAGGGCCGCCCGCTGTCGGTCACGGCCACGGCGACCATGATCTCATTGCCGCGCGGCGCATCGTTCATCATCACCTCGATCCCGTCGAAATGGCTGCGCACATAGGCCGCGTCCTTGTGCCCGAGCGGCACGTCGAGCACCTGACCCGGGCTGCCCATCTTCTTCGACGACGCCACCAGCGCCGCACCCTTCTCCACCGCCGCACGCAGCGGCGCGCCCAGCTTCGGGTGCAGGATCGCGGCGGCATGCTCCAACTCGCCGTTTTCGCCCACCATGGCCGACTTGCCGTAACTCTCGGCCTCATTCGGCGCGATCCCCAGCGCGCTCACACAGCGTTCGCCCAAAAGCCCGCCCAGCTCGGCCCCGATCTCCATCAGCTCAGAGAGATCCTCCTCGTATCGCCCGGCAAAGGGGTTCTCGATCACCGCCACGGCCACCGCCTTGCGCGTCGGCGGGGCGATCTCGCGGCCCATCTCGCGCCGGGTTTCCTCGACCGTCACCGCCAGCTTCCTGATTTTCGCGCTCATCTCAACCCGTCCTTTCCTTCGATCTGCGACGCTTCAAGGCCACCGGCACGCGAATGCACCCGCGCCCCGTCGGTCATGACAAGGATCAATGCCATCTCATCCGCGCGCGGCGCGTCGTTGCACCCGACTTCGATACTGTCGAAATGGCTGCGCACGTAAGACGCCTGGATATGCGTCACCGGCACGTCGAGCCGCGCACCGACGCCGCCCACCTTCTTGGTCGAGGGCACAATCGCCGCCGAGCGTTCGCGCCCGATCAATTCGCGCATCGCGTAACCGCCCGGCGCATGCCACAGCGCGCCATGCTCGATCTCGCCGCCCGCGCCGATGATCGCGCCCTTGCCATAGCCCTCGACCACCTCGGCCCCGCCCAGCATCTTGATGAGCCGCCCGGCCATCTTGAGGCCCAGGGGCTTCAGATCCTCCATGAAGGGCTGGATATCGGGCTCATACCGCCCGGCAAACGGGTTCTCGATCACCGCCATGATCCATGCCCGGCGATAGGGTTTCTCGGCCCGCGCGCCGCCCTCGTGCCAGGTTTCTTCCAGGCTCTCGACCATCTTGCGTATCTTCACATCAGGCATCCGTCGCCTCCTCCGCCTCGATAAACTGCTCCGCACCGGCAATCCGAATCTCGCCTCGCAGCGCCAGCGCGGCCCCGCGGATCAACCCCTTGTCCCGCATCTCTTCGGCCAGCGCGGCACCGCGTGCCAGCGCCTGTTCCACGTCGCCCTTGTCCAGCGCACCAACCGCCACGACCACTTCGCGCGCCCCGAGATCGCTGTCGGGCCGCACCTCGTTGGCCGGTTCCCGCCGGATCGCGCCATGCCCCGGCAGATCGACCGCGTTCGCGATCAGCGTCGCCGCCACATCCGCCGCCGCCGCATCCGCCGCCAGCACCGTCACCGCGTCGGCAATGCCGCGCGACAGGCTGCGCCCGCCGCGCCCCGACGTGGCGATCCCGCCGATCCCGTCTCCGCCGCCGATCCCGATCTGCCCGCCACTCCCGGCCATGGCGACGCGAAACCGCTCGCCCGCCTCCAGCCAGATCGCGATATCGCCGCCATTGTTCACATAGGCCCGGCGCAGATCGGCCCGCATGCACATACCCGCCAGCACGTGATCGGCCACGGACCCCGCCACCGCCGCCATCGGCGTGACGAACCCCACATGCCGCGCCACCGCGCGCACCATCCTTTGCGCCACCGGCCCCGCCACCACGCCGGGCGGCCGCGTCGCGCCCCATCCGTCACGGCGCAACAGGTCCAACTCATCCACCAGCCGCTCGAGAACCCCCTCGAACGCCGCACATGCCGCGTCAAAGCCGCGCGCCCGGTCGCCGTCGCACCCGATGATGAGGTCGATCGGCCCATGCTGAAGATGCAGCCGCTCGCCCGGCAATATCGCGCGCGTGAAACTCATGACTCGTCGCCCCAGCGATAGTGCCCGCGCGCCATCGGGTCGTGTCCCGCAAGACCGGGCCCGACCTTGCGCACCCGGTCCGTGACCACGCTCTCGACGCGGCGGATTTCCTCGACATGCCCGCCGAGGTCGGCATAATCGCTCACCCGCATGGTGAACTCGATCGGCGCGACAATCGCCGGGGTGGGCACATAACCAAAGGAATTCGACGGCATTTCCATCACGTCCGCCATCACCGTGATCCCGCCCCCGGGCCAGACATAGGCCTCGGCCCCGCCGCAACTCACCGAGGTCAGCGCCGCGCGCACCGACCGGGTGAGCCGCACCGGGTTCTCGGTCACGCCGGCGCGCAGGCTGCCGCCCGCGCCGCCCATGAACAGCACCGACGCCACCGACGGCTCGCAATTCTCGGCGATCCGCTCGGCGCTCGCCTTCACCGCCGCAGGCGCTTGCGCGGGCTGCGGCACGAGGGTCTCATCAAGCTCGAAATAGGCCCATTGCTCGCCCGTGGTCGACACCATGAAGAGCCGCAAACCCGGCCATGCCACGTCCTTTTTCCACTCGCCCAGAATGGTCAGCGGATCGTTGATATCCGTCCCGCCCCAGCCGCGCCCCGGCTCGGCCACCTGGAAATAACGCCCGGGTGTCGAGCGGCGGCCCTTGATGCGGATGCCCGTTGGCCGCACGCCCAGAACCTGCCCCGCCTGATGCTCGCTCAGAACGCCGGTGATATGGTCATCGACCACCACCACCTCGTCGACGATCTCGTGCCATTGCTTGGCGAACATGCCGATCGCGGCCGAGCCACAGCCGACCCGCATAAGCCGTTCCTCTTCACCGTCGATGATCGGCGGCCGTCCGGCCTCGATCACAACCGAAACCGCGTGGTCGCCCTCGCCGATCACCATCTCGACCGGCTCGCGATTGCACAGCGCCATCAGCGCGTCACAGGTCACGCGCCCCTCTTTCTTTGAACCACCGGTCAAGTGTTCGACACCCCCGAGGCTCAGCATCTTCGAGCCGTATTCCGTCGTCGTCACATGGCCAACCGGCTCGCCCGACACACGCACGATGTCACATTCGTTGCCGATATGCCGGTCGGTGTCGATCTTCACCTTGGCCCCGCAATAGGAAAAGATGCCCTCGGTAACGACCGTCACCATATCGACACCTTCGACCTGCTGGCTCACGATGAAAGGTGCGGGCTTGTAGTCGGGATAGGTCGTGCCCGCCCCCACTGCGGTGACAAAGCGGCGCTGCCCCTTGATGATATCGCCATCCCAATCCCCGGCCTCGTCGGTCGCAAGAAACGGCACCAACTTGTCCGACCCGCCCTCGATCACCGTCAGCGGATCGAGCCGCACCAGTTCCCCATCGTGATTGGCATAGCGATCACAGGCCCCGGATTTGCCATCGGCGATGTAACACATCACCGGACAGGCATCGCAGCGGATCTTTTCCGGTTTCTCACGCATGACCCGCCTCCCCCATTGCCGCCTTCAGCCGCCCGGGCGTCACCGGCAGCCGCCGCATCTGCACACCCGTCGCATCGCGGATCGCGTTCAAGACCGACGGCGCGGTGGGAATGAGCACATGCTCGCCCAGCCCCTTCGCCCCGTAAGGCCCATGCGCGTCCGGCTCCTCGATGATCAATGTCTCGACCGGCGGCATGTCACCCACCGTCGGAATGAGGTAATCATGCAGGTTCTCGGTCCGCCCCGGCAGGTATTCCTCCATCAGCGCCATGCCCATCCCCTGCGCGATTCCGCCCTCGACCTGCCCTTCGATCAACAGCGGATTGACCGCGTGACCCACGTCATGCGCGGCCACGAATTTCACCGGCTTCACCGTGCCCAGCTTTGTGTCCACCTCAAGCACGCACAAATGCGCGGCATATCCGAATTGCGCATAGGGCTCGCCCTGCCCGTTCGCATCAAGCGGCTTGGTCGGCGGGTCGTAACTCTCGGCCACGCGCATCACGTAGCCCTCGGCATCCGTCTCAAGCGTGGCCAACTCGATCCGCTCGGCGCGCGCACCCTCGCGCACCTCGACACCGCCCTCGCCCGGCACGATCACCGCGTCCTCGCCCGCATTGACGCGCTGCAATATCTGCGCGCGCAACGCCTCACCGGCCAGCCGCGCGGCATTGCCCGACACGAAGGTCTGGCGCGAGGCCGATGTCTTGCCCGCATCCGGCGTCACATCCGTATCGCCCCCCACCAGATCGAGCCGTGAGACCGGTACGCCCAGCGCGGTCGCGAAGATCTGCGCGATCACCGTGTTCGCCCCCTGCCCGATATCCGCCGCACCCTGGTGCAACACGATCCGCCCATCCGCCCGCACCCCCGCCTTGATGGTCGAGGGGTTGGGCAGCGAGGTGTTGCCACAACCATACCAGCCTGCGGCGACGCCCACGCCGCGCCGCACCGGACCATCGCCCGCGTTCACCTGTGCCGCCTTGGCGCGCTCGGCCTGCCACGCGGGCCGCAGCGCCTCCAAACAGGCGCGAATGCCCACGCCCTGCGCGAATACCTGTCCGCAAACCGTCGGCACGCCATTCGCCAGCGCGTTTCGGATGCGAAACTCCAGCCGGTCGATCCCCAACCGGTCGGCCAGCTCGTCGAACAGGCTCTCCTGCGCCACCGCCGCCTGCGGCACGCCAAAACCGCGAAACGCCCCCGAAGGCGGGCAATGGGTGTGAATGCCCTTCGCCTCGGCCCGGTAATCGGCCACCGCATAAGGCCCCGAGGCATGCACCGGCACCCGGTTCGCCACGGTTGGCCCCCAACTCGCATAGGCCCCGGTGTTGAAAATTCCATCGAACCGCAACCCCGAAATCCGCCCCTCGGCATCGGCCCCGATCCGCACGTTCATCCGCGACGGGTGCCGCTTGGTCGTGGATTGCATCGATTCCGTCCGCTCATAGGTGATTCGCACCGGTCGCCCGGTCTTGAGCGCCGCAATCGCCAGAAAGGGCTGCACCGACACGTCGAGCTTTGAGCCAAAACCCCCGCCCGTCGCCGTCGGCACCACCCGGATGCGCGCGCGCTCCATGCCCAGAACCTGCTCCAGCGTGTCGAGATCCATCACCGGCGCCTGGGTGCAGGCATGCACCTCGACCCGGCCCTCCACAACCTGCGCGAACCCGGCCTCGGGCTCGATATAGGCATGTTCCACGAACCCGGTCTCGAACTCGCCCTCGGCCACCACATGCGCCCGCTCCAGCGCCGCCCCGACATCGCCATGCGCAACAAAACCGCCGCACATCACGTTGCCCGCGCGGGCAACGTGCAGTTGCGGCGCACCATCCGCCATCGCCTCGGCCATGCCCTGCACATCCGGCAAAACCTCCCACTCGACCGGGAACCGCGCCGGATCGAACTGCGCCATGACCTCGGCCGTGCCAACGACCGCCGCCACCGCCTCGCCGCGAAACCGCGCCACGCCCTCGGCAAAGACCGGCTGATCGACGAACCCCGGGATCGTGCCAAAGAGGTTCACCCCCGGCACATCGCTTGCCGTCAGAACCGCCTCGACCCCCTCGCGCGTGGCAAAGCCATCCAGATCGCCAAGGACAAACCGCGCATGGGCATGCGGGCTGCGGATCACCTTGATGACCAGCGCATCAGCCGTTGCCACGTCATCGCCGAACCGCTCCGCGCCCGTCACCTTCACCCGACCATCCAGCTTTTCGATCGCCGCGCCCATATGCCCGTCGGCATCCACGACCGCGCCCGGCGCACGGCCCATCACCGCGTCGATGATTTTCCGATACCCGGTGCAACGGCACAAAACCCCGCCCAGCGCATCCATCACCTCACCCTCGCTGGGCCGCGGCGCCTCGCGCAGCAGCGCCACCGCCGAGACCATCATGCCCGGCGTGCAGATCCCACATTGCGCCGCGCCCTGTCCTTCGAAGCGCCGGGCCAGATCGGCGGCCAGCGGCTCGCGCGCCACCAGCCCCGCCAATGTCTCGACCTCGGCCCCCGCCGCCTGCTGCGCAGGCATCAGGCAGGCACAAACCGGCGCGCCATCGACCAGCACCGTGCAGGCCCCGCAATCGCCGGCATTGCAGCCAACCTTCACATCCCGCGCGCCCAGCCGCTCGCGCAGGGCCTCGCTCAACCGCTCGCCCACCCGTGGCGCCAGCCGCACATCGCGCCCGTTGAGGCGAAACATCGTCTCCGCATCCACCCGCTTATCCATCACAGGACTCCCCATTGGCCTGCCGAACCACCCGTCCGATCAACTCGGCCACGGCCTCCAGCCGATAGGCCCCGCTGCCGCGCACATCGTCGATCGGCGAAAGCGGCTCCAGATGCGCCGCCGTCACCGCGACATCGCCCACCGTCCCGACCAGCGCCGCCTCCAGCGCGGGCAAACGCCGCGCCACCGGCGAACAGGCCCCCACGGCCACGCGGGCATGATCGATCCGCCCGGCCCCATCACGGGCGATCACCACCCCCACCATCACGATGGAAATCACGAGGTAAGCCCGGCTGCCCAGCTTGGAAAACGCGCCCCGCGCACCCTCGGGCGGTTCGGGCAGGTGCAGCGCCACAACCATCTCGCCGGGCGCCAGATCGACCTGCCGCACGCCCATGATGAACCGCTCCAACGGCACCACGCGCCGCCCCTCGGCGCTTGCGATCTCGACCTCGGCCCCAAGGGCGAGCAGCGGCGGCACGCCATCCGCCGCGGGCGAGCCGTTCACAAGGTTGCCCGCCACCGTCCCGGCATTCTGAATCTGGACCGATCCAACCTCGCGCGCCGCCGCCCTGAGCCCGTCAAAGGCGGGCGGCAGATCGGCCCGCACCACGTCGGACCATCGCGTCGCGGCCCCGATGCGCCAGCCACCGTCCTGCCGCGCGATGCCGCGCAAACCGTCGATCCGGGTCAGGTCCAGAAGACTCTCCCGCGGGCCGCCCGCGGACAGGCCGGGATAGAAATCCGTCCCCCCCGCCACGGGCCGAACACCCCCACGCGAGAGGATGTCCAGCGCCTCGCCCAGATCGCCGGGCGCGAAATATTCGATTTGCGACATTGTCGGGCCCCCTGTCGGACCGGTTTTGATTATCGTTCGTGTGCTAATGGTATGCGCGAGATTCGAGTCGTGTCAAAATTTTTCGAATTCTTTTTTGCATGATCGGGGCAACGGCCGCTGCTTTAACCATTTTCGGGCCGAAAATTGCTGCAACGCGGCGGTGCACGGATAACAGCCGGGGCGCAGCCGGATATCACCCCCCGACTTTTCCACCAAGAATCGCGTTAACCCCACCGTGCGCTCATACGGGCGCCGTGCCTTTGGTGACCTCGGGCAGGTGCTGCGCGGGCGGCGTGTTGCGGCTGCGCCCGCTGCGCGGCACCCCCTCGATCACCGTCATGCCCACCCCCGGAAGGTTGCCAAGTTGCACGGATTCAAGGATATTTTTCCCCGGCGCGTGCTGGGCCTGGTCCATCAGGACGAAATCCGCGGGCCGCCCCACTTCCATCAACCCCTGGTCCAGCTCGCGCTGCCGCGCGGTGTTGCCATTGGCAAAGCAGAACGCCACCTCGGCAGGCACGTCTCCGAGGCTCGACAACATCGCCACCATGCGAAGGATTCCAAGGGGTTGCACCCCCGAACCCGCCGGCCCATCCGTGCCGAGGATAAGCCGATCCATCTGCTTCAACTCCCGCGCGGTGTTGAGCGTCAGAAGGGCCGCACGCTCATTGCCGTTATGCACGATCTCAAGCCCCGCCTGGCAGCTTTCGCACAGGCAGATGATCTGATCGTCGGGCAATGCCGAATGCCCGCCATTGATATGCCCGATCACGTCCGTGCCGGTCTCAAGCACCATGTCGGCGTCGATAAGCCCCGATCCGGGGATCGACGGCCCGCCGGTGTGGATCGTCGATTGGATGCCGTATTTGCGTGCCCAATCAACCATTTGGCGCGCGGTCTTGCCATCCTTCACCGTGCCGAGTCCGACCTCGCCCAAAAGCGTGACACCGGCGTCGGCCATCTCCTTGAAATCCTCTTCGACCATGCCATGCTCGATCACCGGCGCACCGGCCATCACCTTCATGCCCGAGGGTCGGAAATTCTCGTACCAACGCTGTGCCGCGATCGCCATCGCCTTGAGGCCGACAATATCCTTGGGCCGCCCCGGCATATGCACTTCGCCCGCCGAAATGAGCGTGGTGACACCCCCGTGCAGGGTCGAATCGATCCAGTGCAACTGCTGCTGGCGCGGCGTGTAATCGCCCACCACCGGGTGCACATGGCTGTCGATCAAACCCGGCGCGATGGTCACGCCATGCGCGTCGATCTCGGTCTGCGCGTCCTCGCAGTTAAGATCTTTTTCATACCCGATTGCTTTGATGATCCCATCTTCGGCAATCACGCAATCCCCGTCGAGAATCGGTTCCTCCATCTTGCCCGAAAGGATCAACCCGATATTCCGAATGACAAGCTTGTCAGCCATCTGCACACCCTCCTGCTGTTATCGTTAGTGTGCAAACGCTTTTGCGATTCCGTCAAGCCCGTAACATCACCCGCCCCAGGTTGTTTCCAACACGCGTAGCCAGTTGCCATGCGCGATCTTCTCGATCCGTGCCTCGGCATACCCATGCGCACGCATCGCCTCGATCAGCGCGGGCAGCCCGGCAACCGATCCGATCTCTTCGGGCACCACCGCGCCATCGAAATCCGAACCGAGCGCGACATGATCCTCGCCCATCCGCCCGATCATGTGATCAAGATGGTCAAGCATCACCGCAAGCGGCATCTGGGCTCGCATCTGCCCATCCCGGCGCAGGAACCCGGTGGCAAAGTTGAGCCCGACAACCCCGCCCGACCGCGCCACCGCATCAAGCTGCGCATCGCTCAGGTTGCGCGCCTGCGGGCAGAATGCATAGGTGTTGGAATGCGTTGCAATCAAAGGTTTTTCACTGATTTCGGCCACATCCCAAAAGCCCTTTTCGTTGAGGTGGCTGAGGTCAAGCATGATCCCCATCGCGTCACAGCGCCGGACCAGTCGCTTGCCATCCTCGGTCAGTCCCGGGCCGACATCCCCGGTCGACGGATATCGGAACGGCACCCCCTCGCCCCAGATCGTCGGCCGGCTCCACACCGGCCCGAGCGAGCGCAGACCCGCGGCGTAAAGCACGTCGAGCACATGAAACTCCGGGTCGATCGCCTCGGCCCCCTCGATATGCATCACGGCCGCCATTTCGCCCGCGCCCATCGCGGCACGGATATCTGCCACGCTGCGGCAGATGCGCAAGGCGCCCTCGGCCTCGAGCTGCATCAGGAGCGCCGCCATCTCCATCACCACCGGCAGCGCCGCCTCCTGCGGCACCGGGTCGGGCAGTGGCAGGTCATATTCGGGCTTGTCCATCTCGGCCTTCATTTCCGCAAGGTCCAGCGGCGACGGCACGAAGATCGCGAAGAACCCGCCCGCGAATCCCCCCGCGCGCGCCTTGGGCAGGTCGACGTGAAAATCGCTCCCCTCGCGGAAAAGCCGGGTCGCGGGTCGCCCGCCCGCCCCGCGCAATTTCAAAAGAACGTCGTTATGCCCGTCGAATACGGGCACGGGTTTCACGCTGGCCATGTCTGCCCCCACCTGCTGTTGCCTGTCGGGGCAGACTAGGGCGCGCGCGGCACCGTGCCAATGGCTATTCCGGCACGCAGATCCTGCCCGCCAACGCGGCCCTGACCGTGCGCCACAACAGGCCCATGATGATCACGCACAGCGCGATCAGAAGCCCCCCACCGACAAGGCGATGCGCCCCCGACCCCGTGAGCTCGGCAAAACGGAAACTGGCAATCGTGGCGGCGGCAAAGGGAAAGCTCAGCGCCCAGAAACTCAACGTGAAATCCAGCCGCAGGATGCGCGGCAGTTGCACCAGGACGATCACGGTAAAGAAATAGGCCCCGTTGATCAGGATGCGCGCAAAGGCATCGACCTCACCGGTCAGGTGCAGCCACGCCACGAAGGCCACCGCCGGCGGCGCGATCAGGATGACCAGCGTCGGCTGCAAGCGCCCGGGCAAGGGATCGTGGAAAATCAATCGGTTGATCACCAGCGTCAACAACACCAGCCAGAAGATCAACCCGACGGACATGAAATACCAACTGATCTCGACATAGCCGAACGGCACGCCCGCAACCGGCACGATCACGTTGCCCACCGCCGGAATGAACCATGCCGGGTTGAGCATCCCGTGCTGGAAACTGCGCGTCCCGATCCAGCTCGTCACCACCGCGATGGTCAGCACGAACTGAAGCGCCATGCCAAGCAACCACATGCCCTCGGCCAGCCCCGCGTTGCGCGGCATCGTCGCCGTCGCCAGCAGCAGCAGGGAAATCGAGATCGCAGGAAAGAACAAAAGCCGCACCGGATGCTTCCACTCGGCCACCACCGCGCCGGGGTATATCGCGGCCTTGGCGACATAGCCCGCCGTGATCAGCCCGAACAGAACGAAGGTGAAGAGGTAAAGCCCGGTCGAGATCTGCGGCCCCATGCCAAAGGCAGCTTCGCCCGCGTGCATGGCCAGCGTCAGCCCCGCTATGCCCATCACCATGCCGAAAAGCGGCACCGGGTAATGCTCAAGCCGGTTCACAGGTTCCGCCTTGGCCTGCGCTGCATCCGTCATGCCATCGTTTCCCATGCTCAATCGTCGCTGGCTTCGGGGCCCTTGATCAATGCTTGCATGGTATAAACGAGGATCGCAATCCCGATCGCCCCCGCCACGGCCACGCCCATCAAGACGATCACGTCAATCGGCCCGCCGATATCGCGAAAGCCCGAGCTGGTCACCTTCTGCACGAACAACACCGCCGCCACCGCGCCCACCGGCATCGACAATTGCGCCAGCAGGAACTTGCGCATCGACATCGAGCGGTCGCGGATCAGCACATAAATATAGGCCACCGTGATCAGCGCCGCGACCACGACCATCGCCCAGAACAGGCCCCGGCCGAACATCTCTTCCCAGACGGCGATCAGGGTCTCGAATGTGAGTTCTTTCATCGTCCGTCTCCTTACGCCTTGCCACGCAGCATGGCGTTATAGGTGGGTTTGAGCGCCACTTCCTTCATCAGCCAACTGATCCACAACTCTTCGAGCGGCGCGATCACGCCGGGGAAACTCGGCACCAGGTCGTTGTTGTAATCGAACTCGATCAGCATCGCCCTGCCCACGCGGGTGATGAGCGGGCAGGAGGTATAGCCGTTGTAAACCGTGTCCGTGGTGTCACCCGCGATCTGGGCGACCAGGTGATCCTCGACCACCGGCACCTGCCATTTCACGCTGGCCGCGGTCTTGCCCTTGGGCACCCCCGCCACGTCGCCCACGGCGAACACGTTGGGATAGCGGTTGTGGCGCAGCGTGTAGGGATCGACCTCGACCCAACCCTGATCGACCCATCGGTTCTCCCAGCTCAGGCCCGACTGGCGGATCACGTCCGGCGCGCGCTGCGGCGGGATCACGTTGGTGAAATCGTAATCCGTCTCATGTTCGATCCCGTCGGCATCCTCGAAGGTCAGGATCTTCTTCACCGGGTCGATGCTCTTCAGAACCCTGTGCATCTCGGTCTTGATGCCACGCTCGGCGAACAGCATCCGCACCTTTTCCGCCACGATCGGCACGCCGAACAAGGCCCCGGAACTGTTCCAGTATTCCACCTCGACCTTGCCGCGATTGCCCTTCTTGCTGGCATAATCCTCGGTCAGGAAGGTGTATTTGAGCGGCGCGCCCGCGCATTTCATCTCGGTCGCCGGGCGCAGGAACACCGCCTTGCCCCCGGTCGAGGTAAAGCGGTCCATCTCGGCCCATGTCCTGGCGGCATGGTCAGGCCCGGCATAGACCGCGCCCACGCCATCCTTGCCCACGAGATCAAGGTTGAACCCTTCGATCCCGTCCCAGTCGAGCACAAGCCCCGGCGCGGTGATCAGGAAGTCATAATCCAGCACCGTGCCCGACGCGGTGGTCAGCGTCTGCGCCTCCGGGTCGATCTCGGCGGCATATTCCGCCACCAGCATCACCTCGCGCGGCAGCCATTCGGCGGTCTGGCTCACCGAATAGCCCGCCGGTTTCAACCCGGCAGCGATCAGGGTGAACCCGGGCTGATACCAATGCTCGGCACGCCCGTCGACAAGGGTGATCTCGGCCCCGTCCAGCCGTGCGACCAGGCGGTTGGCCAAGGCCGTCCCGGCGGCCCCCGCGCCAAGGATGACGATTTTCGCCTTGGTCGGCACTTTCCGTGCTGCGGCGGGTCGCGCACCTGCGGCCAAAAGGGCGGCGCCAGAGGCGAGGCCCAGAAATCCGCGGCGCGTCGACAGGAATGTCTGATCCGATGTCATGCGCGTCTCTCTCGGCTTTACATCGCTCTTTTCGCATATGAAGCAGGAGTACTCCTTGACATAGATCAACCATGCGCCCCGAATGCCACTTTTCAAGGCACTCGCGGCACATATCCCGATCCCGGGCGTGTCCTACATCGCTCAGTTCAGGAGGCGCATCAGGAACAGCGTGATCGACGGAAAGGCGACAAGGATGATCACCCGCACGATATCCGAAGCCACGAAATACGTCACCGCCTTGTAGGTCTCGACCATCGGCGTCGTGCGATCCATCGAGTTGATGACAAAGAGATTCATCCCGACCGGCGGCGTGATCAGCCCGACCTCGACCACGATGAGGACAATGATCCCGAACCAGATCGCCGTTTCCTCGAAGGTCAGGCCGAAATCCAGTTGGCTGATGATTGGGAAAAAGATCGGCACGGTCAGCAGGATCATCGACAGGCTGTCCATGACGCAGCCAAAGACAAGGTAAAGCGACAGGATGATCGCCAGAACCACCCAGGGACTGTAACCCAAGCTCGTGACATATTGCGCGAGCTCCTGTGGCACCTGCGTCAGCGCCAGAAACCCGTTATAGAACGCCGCCCCCAGCACAATGAAAAAGATCATGGCGGTGGACCGGCCCGTGGCCAGGAAACTCTCGATCAGGGTGCTGAAATTCAGCCCCCGATTGACCAGCGCGATCAACCCGGTGCCCGCCGCACCCACCGCCGCGCCCTCGGTCGGTGTGAACCAGCCCAGATAGATCCCCCCCACCACCAGCAGGAACACCAGAAGCACCGGCCACACGTCGGCCAGCGCCCGGAAGCGCTCGGCATAGTGGATCGGCTCCCGCGTGCCCGCTGAATCGGGATGGATGCGCACATAGATCGAAATCGTGATGATATAGCCGATCGCCGCCAGTATCCCGGGAATGAACGCGGCAAGGAACAGCTTGGCGATATTCTGCTCGGTCAGGATCGCATAGATGACAAGGATCACGCTGGGCGGAATGAGAATGCCCAGCGTCCCGCCCGCCGCCAGCGTCGCGGTGCTGAACCCCCCGGAATAGCCGTAGCGGCGCAACTCGGGCAGGGCGACCTGGCCCATCGTGGCCGCGGTGGCCAGCGACGACCCACAGATCGACCCGAACCCGGCACAGGCCCCGACCGCGGCCATCGCCACCCCGCCACGCTTGTGCCCCAGCCAGGATTCGGCCGCCTTGAACAGCGCGGTGGACATGCCCCCCAGCGTCGCGAAATGCCCCATCAACAGGAACATCGGCACGATCGACAGCGAATAGCTCGAAAAGGTCGAATAGGTCTCGGTCTTGAGCCGCGACAGCGCCATGTTCCAGCCATCGGTCACGAAATAGAGACCGAACAGCCCGACAAGAAACATCGCCAGCCCAATGGGCACCCGCAAGAAGATCAGCAACAAGAGAACGGGAAACGACGTCAGGCCGATTTCAAGACTGGTCAATGATCCACCTCCGCGGCCTGCACGATCGTGCGCATGGTCAGGAACTCGGCAATCCGCACCACTGCCATGTAAACACCCACCAGCGCCGCCACCACCGACGCGATCAGGCTGATCAGATAGGCCCACCAGATCGGGAACTGAAGCAGGAACGTGGTCTCGTTATACTGCTTTTTCGACATCATCCCCTCGAACAACCGCCACGCGATAAGGATCAGAACCGCCGCGAACACGATATCCACGATCATCTGGATCACCCGGTTGGCCCGCTTGGGCAAATAGGCAGTGAAAATATCCACGGTCGCATGCCCCGCCGTGATCTGGCACAAGGGAATAAAGGCGAAAATGGCAAAGGCAATACCCGCCTCGACCAGTTCGTAATCGCCCCAGACCGGCCCGACCCCCCGTTCCAGAAGCCATCCGGACACGGCCGGCATGAAGGTCGCGATCGGGTCCCAGTGCAGAAAGCTGTTGATTCCCCGACCCAGCACCGAAACGCAGGTCAACAGCACCAGCGCGGTCAAAACGATCCCGCCCAGCACCGCCATCGCCCGGGCAAGAACAAGCATGAATCCGTGTATCGCCACGTCGGGCCCTCCCCGCTTCTGCACGTCGGTGCGCGCGCATGCATATTCGATACCCGTGGCTGCGGCGCGCATGCACCCCGCGGCCACGGCTTCTTTATATCTTACTTGGTGTTTTCCGCGATCAACGCCTTGGCCTGATCGACCAGCGCCTGCCCGTCAAATCCAAGCTCGTCCATCTCTGCGATCCATTCGGCCTCGATTCCGGCGGCGGCATCTTTCCACTCCTGCACCTCATCGGCGCTCAAGGTTATGATGTTGTTACCGCGTTCGACCGCAACCGCGCGCGACGGCGCATCGGCCCCCGCCATCAGCTTGCCCGCCAGCGCCGAGAAATCCTCGCCCGACTGGCTGTCGATCGCCGCCTTGAGATCGTCCGGCAGGCTCTCGTACTTCTCCTTGTTCATCGCGAAAACGAAAGCAGTGGTATAGAGCGATTCATCACCGAACTCGGTGTGATTGTTCACCAGCTCGGGCACTTTGAGCGCCCCGGTCACTTCCCACGGGATCACCGCCGCACCGATCACGCCTTTCGACAGCGCCTCGGGCACCGCGGGCACCGGCATGCCGATCGGTGTTGCCCCCAACGCGGTGAACAGCTTGTTGGCCACGCGGGTCGGCGCCCGCAGCTTCACCCCGTTGAGATCGCTCACCGAACGGATCGGCTCCTTCGAATGAATGAGCCCCGGCCCGTGCACCCAGACCGCCAGGACCTTCACGTCCTTGAAGTCCTTGTCCATCATGTTGGCCTCGGCATATTGCCAGTAGGCCCGGCTGGTATCCTCGGCATTGGTCATGATGAACGGCAGTTCGAACACTTCCGATTGCGGGAACCGCCCCGGCGTATAGCCCAGCACCGTCCAGGTGATATCGGCCACGCCATCGGTCACCTGCCCGTAAAGCTCGGGCGGCTTGCCCCCGAGTTGCATCGACGGGTAGTGGTCGATCTTGATCTTTCCGCCCGAAGCCTCCTCGACACGTTCGGCCCAGGGCTCGAGCACCAGTTTCGGCACGTTGGCTTGCGCGGGCAGGAACTGGTGCATCTTCAGCGTCACCTCTTGCGCCATAGCACTCGTTCCCATGCCTGCAGCCATCGCTGCGCTGGCCGCAAGACTCATCAGTTTACGTTTCGTGATCATTCCGACATCTCCCCTTGTCAGTTGGTCGTATCATTCCAGTAGCGCGTCATTGACCGTCATAGGCATCCATCAGCGACCGCGCTTCGTCGATTAGCGCCTGTCCGTCGATTCCGTTGCCTTCGACATCCGCAATCCATTGCTCATAGACCGGTCGGGCAAGCGCTTCCCAGGTTTTCGCGTCTTCGGCGCTGATCGTGATGATGTTATTGCCGCGATCTACCGCGACCTGCCGCGCGGGGCCGTCCATGTCCTGCATCACGCCGCCCGCGAAGATCGAGAATTCGAGACCCGAATTGGCGTCGATCACCGCCTTGAGATCATCCGGCAGGCTCTCGTATTTCGCCTTGTTCATCGCCATGACGAAAGTCAGGTCATAAATCGCCGGGCCTTCGAACTCGGTATGATTGTTCACCAGCTCGGGCACCTTGAGCGCGCCGGTCACCTCCCACGGAATCGTCGTGCCGTCGAGAACCCCTTTCGACAGACCCTCGGGGATCGCCGTCACCGGCATCCCGATCGGCGTCGCACCCAGAAGCTCGAGCAGCTGGTTCACCATGCGCGACCCACCGCGAATTTTCATCCCGTTGAGGTCGGACGGCTCCTCCACCGGTCGCTTGGTGTGCAGCATCCCCGGCCCGTGTACCCAGGTGCCCAGCACTTTGACATCGCGGAAATCCGTATCCTTCATGTGCGTCTCGAACATCTGCCAATAGGCCGACGAAGCCGCACGCGCGTCGCTCACCATGAAGGGCAATTCGAACACCTCGGTGCGCGGGAACCGGCCCGGGGTGAACCCGTTGACCGCCCAGACGATGTCGGCCACCCCGTCCGTCACCTGATCAATCAACTCAGGCGGCTTGCCCCCCAGCGCCATGGCCGGAAAGCGGTCGATCTTGATCCGTCCGTCCGAATCCGCCTCGACCTTGTCGGCCCAGACATCGAGCACCAGTTTCGGCACATTGGCCTGCGGCGGCAGGAACTGGTGCAGCTTGAGCGTCACCTCCTGCGCCTGTGCGGCGAGCGCGCCACCCGTGATCATCGCGGCGGCCATCGCCCCGCGCATCAAACCCTTCATGAAACTCATCTTGGCTCCTCCCTGTAAACGTGGCGTTGGCCCGTCCGGCCCTTCCCGGTCAGGCTTCGAAATCCGGCTGGTTCTTCGGATGCGCGCCTTCGAACTCCGGCAACGCGGCGCAATTGTCATAGATTTCCCGAACACGCGTCAGCCCACTGATATCAACGTTGAACCGCTCGGCAGAAAAAACCTGCGGGACAAGGCATATATCGGCCAAACCCGGCGTTTCGCCAAAACAAAACCGCGTGTCGCCGGCTTGTTTCTGCAGCAATCCCTCACAGGCAGCCAGACCATCGCCCAGCCACTGCGCCAGCCAGGCGTTCTTCTGATCCTCGCTCGCACCCAACTCCCCGGTCAGATACTTGAGCACCCGCAGATTCTGAAGCGGATGGATCTCGCAGGCGATCACCTGTGCAAAACCCCGCTCCTGCGCCCGCGTCAACGGGTCACGCGACAAAAGCGGCGGCTCGGGATGGGTTTCGTCCAACCATTCGATGATGGCCAGCGACTGGATCAGCGTTGTGCCCTCACCGGTTTCCAGCGCCGGAACCAGTTTCTGCGGGTTCAACGCCCGAAAATCCTCGCCGGTTTGCGCCCCGCTTTTCAAATGGACCGGGCGGAAATCATAATCGATTCCCTTGATATTGAACGCAATCCGGCACCGGTAGGATGACGAGCTGCGGAAGTATCCATGAAATGTCAGCATGTTACGCCATCCTCCCCCTGTACGCATCTTGCTTGGCATCCCGCGCATGGCTCCTCTCCTGCGCCAGATTTAGTAAGCATGCATAATGTTTTCATCCCGGCTTGTAAACGCCAAGTCATTTGCAAGACTGCTCAAGATCTAGCAAGGATGCCTCACCAACAGGACCGATGCTACGTCAATAGCCAAAAACCGACCGGACGGTCAAGCAATCAGGGGTGGGGTTGTAATATATAATAAAAATCGCATATGTTCTCCGGCACGCTCAAATTCAGGGACTGATCACATGCGCATGACCCTTTTCGTCTCCATTCTGGCACTCATACTCCCCGGCTTGGCCACGGCCGAAGCCGAACACACGGCCCGCCTGACCACCGTGATCGAATGGAAGGCCGTTTTCGGCAAGGTCGAGGCGCGCGACAACGTCCCCGCGCGCTCGCGAATCGGCGGCACCATGGTCGAGATCACCGTTACCGAAGGCACGTCGGTGACCGAAGGGCAGCAAATCGGCCGGATCGACGATGCCAAGCTCGCGTTGCAACTCGACTCGGTCGAGGCCCAGATCGACGCGCTCCGCTCGCAACTCGAAAACGCCCAGACCGAACTCACCCGCGGCGAAGACCTGCTGGCCCGCGGCGTCACCACCGCCCAACGGCTCGACGCGCTGCGCACCCAGGTCGATGTGCTGACCAACCAGATCGAAGCGACCGCGGCCGAGAAACGCGTCATCGCCCAGCAGGCCGCCGAGGGCGCGGTGCTCGCACCGATTTCGGGCCGCGTGCTCAACGTCCCCCTGACCCAGGGGTCGGTCGTGATGCCCGGCGAGGTGGTGGCCATGATCGGCGGCGGCGGATTCTTCCTGCGCCTTGCCGTGCCTGAACGCCATGCCAGCTTCCTGCGTGAAGGCGCCGACATCCAGATCGGCAACGATGATGCCGCCAGCACCGGGCGCCTGGCCAAGGTCTATCCGCAGATCGAGAATGGCCGCGTCATCGCCGATGTCGAGGTCGAGGGCATGGATGCCCGCTATGTCGATGCCCGCGTGCTCGTCCGCCTGCCAGTGGGCGAAACCCGTGCCCTGCTCATCCCCGCCGATCTAGTCACCACCCGGATGGGGCTCGATTTCGTGACCGTGCAACAAGGCGATCAAACCGCGCTGCGCGTCATCGTTCCGGGCGAGCATCACCGGATCGACGGTGTGGACATGGTCGAGGTGCTATCGGGCCTTGAAGACGGCGAAACACTCGTCCCTTCCGCACCCGTGACCTACACCCCCAGCGAGGGCCATTGAGATGAGCGATCAACCCGAAAGCAAACCTCTCGGCATTGCCGGGGGCCTCACCCGCGCCTTCATCCGCTCACCACTCACGCCGCTGATGATCCTCGCCGCGCTGGCCGTGGGGCTTGTCGCGCTGGTCTCGCTCCCGCGCGAGGAAGAGCCGCAGATCTCCGTGCCGCTGGTCGATATCCACATCGAGGCCCCCGGCCTGCGCGCCGAGGACGCGGTGAAACTCGTGACCGAACCGATGGAAACCATCGTCCAGGGCATCAACGGCGTGGAACATGTCTATTCCCAGTCGATGGACGATTACGCAATGGTCACGGCGCGCTTTCTGGTCGGCACCTCGTCCGACGCGGCGATCCTGCGCGTGCATGACAAGATCCGCGCCAACATGGACCGCATCCCCGTCGGCATCGACGAACCGCTGATCGTCGGGCGCGGCATCGACGACGTGGCCATCGTCGCGCTTACCCTTTCGGCGAAACCCGGCGAAACCGGGGTCAACGCCAATGACATCACCCGCATCGCCCGCGAATTGCAGGTCGAACTGGCCAAGACCGACAATGTCGGCCTCACCTATCTCGTTGGCGACAGCCCCGAGGCGATCCGCATCGCCCCCGATCCCGAGCGCCTTGCGCTCTATGGCGTCACCCTGCAACAGCTTGCTGGCAAGGTGCAGATGGCGAACAAGGCATTCTCGACCGGCTTCATCCGCGATCAGGGCGAACAGATTTCGCTCGTCGCGGGCCAGACGCTGCGCGCGCCCGCCGAGATCGGCAACCTGCTGCTCACCTCACGCGACAACCGCCCCGTCTATGTCCGCGACGTGGCCGATATCTCCTATGTGCCCGACACTTCGGACAAGCTGGTGGCGAATGTCATCAAGGACGCCGACGGCACCATCCACCGCACCCCCGCCGTGACACTGGCCATCGCCAAGCGCGCGGGCGCCAACGCGGTGGTCGTGGCCGAGAATATCCTCGACCGCGTCGAGATGCTCGAACCCGATCTGATCCCCTCGACGATCGCGCTCGAAATCACCCGCAACTATGGCGAAACCGCCGACGAAAAGGCCAACGAACTTCTGTTTCACCTTGGCCTCGCCACCGTCTCGATCGTGTTCCTCGTGCTGCTCGCCATCGGTTGGCGTGAAAGCATCGTCGTGGCGGTGGTGATCCCCGTCACCATCCTGCTCACCCTCTTCGCGGCATGGATCATGGGGTATACGCTCAACCGCGTGTCGCTCTTCGCGCTGATCTTCTCGATCGGGATTCTGGTCGATGACGCCATCGTGGTGATCGAGAACATCGCCCGCCACTGGGCGATGAAGGACAAGGCCAGCCGCGTCGAAAAGGCGATCCGCGCCGTGGCCGAGGTGGGCAACCCCACCATCGTCGCCACGCTCACCGTGGTTGCCGCACTCCTGCCCATGCTCTTCGTCTCGGGCCTCATGGGTCCCTACATGTCGCCCATCCCCGCGAATGCTTCCGCCGCGATGATCTTTTCCTTCTTTGTCGCAGTGATGATCACCCCTTGGCTGATGGTCAAATTCGCAAGCTCCGCCGATATGTCCGCCCATGCCGAAGACGGCAGCGAGGGCCACCACGGCGGCATGCTCGGCCGGATCTACACAATCGTCGCCAGGCCCATCCTCAAGACCCGCGCAGGCGCGCTCACCTTCCTGTTGGTGACCGCCGCCGCCTCCTTCGGCTCGCTGGGCCTGCTCTATACCAAGGACGTGACAGTCAAGCTGCTGCCCTTCGACAACAAGTCCGAGCTTTCGGTCGTGATCGACCTGCCCGAAGGCGCCAGCATTGAGGCCACCGATGCCGTGGCGCAGGCGGTCGCATCCGAGGTGCTGCAACTCCCCGAGGTGATCTCGACCCAGACCCATGCAGGTGCCGCGGCGCCGTTCAATTTCAACGGGCTGGTGCGGCACTATTACCTGCGCAACCAGCCCCAGATGGGCGACGTGCAGATCAACCTCGCGGCCAAACACCATCGCGACCGCTCCAGCCACGACATCGCGCTCGAAATCCGCGAACGTATCCTTGCACTCGACATCCCCGAAGGCACCACGCTCAAGACGGTCGAACCGCCCCCCGGCCCGCCGGTCATCGCCACCCTTCTCGCCGAGATCTACGGCCCCGACGCCGACACAAGACGCGAGGTGGCGGGCAAGGTCCGCGAAGCCTTCGAATCGGTGCCCTTCATCGTCGACGTCGATGACAGTTTCGGGGTGCAGCCGCGCCGGATGCGGGCGACCATCTCGACCGACCAGCTCGAATTCCACCAGGTCCAGGAACAGGACGTGTTCGACACGCTCGCCATCCTCAACGGTGGCATGACCGTGGGCTATTCCCACCGCGAGGACGGCCGCCGCCCGATCCCGATCCGGGTCGAGCGTGACAAGTCCGACCGCGTCCTTGACGAACGGTTCCTCTCCACCCCGATCCCGGCCAATGTCCTGCCCGGCGCGCGCGGCGTGGTCGAACTGGGCGACGTGATCGAGATCCGCGAGGAACACGCCTCGCACCCGATCTTCCGCCACAACGGACGCTATGCCGAAATGGTCATGGCCGAACTCGCCGGCGATTTCGAGGCGCCGCTCTATGGCATGCTGGCCGTGTCCGACGCGCTTGACGCGATGGAATGGGATGAAGGCACCAAACCCACGATCCGCCTCAATGGCCAGCCCGAGGATGACCGCGCCGTCACCCTGCTTTGGGATGGTGAGTGGGAGGTGACATGGATCACCTTCCGCGACATGGGCGCGGCCTTTGCCGTGGCGCTTCTCGGCATCTACATCCTTGTCGTCGCGCAATTCGGCAGTTTCCGCCTGCCGCTGGTGATCCTTACACCGATCCCGCTCACCTTCCTCGGGATCATGGTCGGGCACTGGCTCTTCGCGGCACCCTTCTCGGCCACCTCGATGATCGGTTTCATCGCGCTGGCCGGGATCATCGTGCGCAACTCGATCCTGCTTGTCGATTTCATCCGCCACGAAGGCGGCCCCGATACACCACTCATCGACACGCTGCTCGCGGCGGGGGCGATCCGGTTCAAGCCGATCCTGCTCACCGCCATCGCCGCGATGATCGGCGCCACGGTGATCCTCGCCGACCCGATCTTCCAGGGCCTCGCGATCTCGCTCCTGTTCGGGCTGCTGAGTTCGACCCTGCTCACCGTGCTGGTGATCCCCGCAATCTACCGCGTGTTCAAAGCCTGATCCCGAATCCGGGCCGCCGCACGGGTGGCCCGGCCCCGATCAGGACCCGGACGATCTGAAACGCGACAGATCGTTGTGCAACACCCGGCGCGGGTCGGTCTCCTCATCCCCTTCGCCCGGCTTCAGAACCTTCAACGCCTCGTCCCGGCACTGGAAGATCAGTTCCTGCATGGTGCGATCCGCCGCCTCGGCATCCCGCGCCGTGACATGGGTCAGCACCTCGCGCCAGATCTCGGCATTCTCGCGCCGCCGCTCGGGGGTTCTGAAATCGACATGGAATTCGCGCCAGAGCAGTGCCCAGATGATGTCATTGGCGTTGCTCATCATCGTGCGTTGCAGAATGGCACTGTCCGAACAGCGCGCAAGCGCCGTTCCGATCCGCCCCGATGTCAGGGCAAAACGCAGCGGCTTGCAGGTCTCGTCGCGCGCCAGAGCCTCCAGCGCCTCGACCCGCCGGGTCAGCTCGGCCAGCGCGGGCGGCGTCCACATCAGTGCTGCATACCGTGCGCTGAACCCCGAAAGGGTGGCGTGAATGTTGAGCGCATCCGCCAGCGTCTCGGTGTCGAACCCCCCGACCACCGCACCGCGCCGCGGATAGAAATCCGCCAGCCCGCGATTCGTCAGGATACGGATCGCGTCGCGGATCGGTCCGCGGCTGACATTGTAGAACCCGGCCAGATCCGCCTCGACCAGCCGATCACCATTGCGGAATTCACCCGCCATGATCCGACGTGTCAGGTCATCGGAAATCCGCTCCGGCAGGTCGCGATGCCCGCGCCAAGCCAGCGGGTCTCCGCTCGAATCACTCATCGCCGTGCGACGGAAAGACGCTTTGGTTTTCATACTCTTCTCACCCTTCGCTCCTGACGCTACACCTTAACACTATGTAATAAAAGTAAATATTTATAAATTGCAGACAATTGACCATTAACTGATTTTCGTCCTACGCTCCCCCCAAGGTCGGCACACGGAGAGAGGACTGCGTTCCGGCCGTCACGTATCAGGAGGAGAATACGATGTCGCGTATCCGTTTGGGCGCAAGCGCAGTGGCCCTGTCCTGCGTCATACTGGGAGGAGTGTCGGCCCCGGCCCTTGCCGAACAGTCGGGCCGGATCAACGTCGCGCTGGGCGCGGAATCCACCACCATGGATCCGGCCCGATATTCCGCCGGTGTCGATCAGTATTACGTCGGCACCATGTTCGAGATGCTGCTCAAGCCGATGCCCGACGGGACCATCGCGAACTGGCTCGCCGAAAGCTGGTCGATCGACGAGACCAACCCCGACAAGCCGATCATCGACGTGCATATCCGTCCCGGGGTCACGTTCCACAACGGCGATCCCCTGACCGCTGCGGATTTCGAATTCTCCTATCAGCGCCAGTCTGATCCCAATGTGTCGCGCTGGTCGCATTACCAGTCCAATGTCGAACGTTTCGAAATCGTGGACGACCTCCATTTCCGGCTGCATTTCAAACAGCCGGATTCTTCCTATGTCGCAAACTACCTGCAACTCTGGGCAATGCCGAAGGATTATTTCCAAGAGGTGGGCGATGAGGCATTCGGCCGTCACCCGATCGGCACCGGCCCCTGGAAATTCGTCTCGCGCCGGGTGAAAGAGGAACTCCTGCTCGAAGCGCACGACGATTACTGGAACGAGGAGCATCGCCCCGAGGCCAAGGAGCTGCGGATCAGGATCATCCCCGAGGATCTGACCCGCGTCGCCGCGCTCCAGACCGGCGAGGTCGACTGGATCGACGCGGTGCCGCCCGCCATGCTCGAAGACATCAAGTCGCTCGACGGCATCGCCACGGCCACCATGCCCGCGGGCAACCACCTGTTCCTCGACATGGACACCATCCCCGAAGGCCCGCTCCAGAACGTCAAGGTGCGTCAGGCCATCGCGCATGGCGTCGACATGGACGCGATCATCGAGTCGGTCCTGTTCGGCCAGGGGCAGCGATATGCACAGGTGGCCGAGGGCGCAACCGGCTACAACCCCGATCTCGAACCCTATGACTACGACCCCGCCAAGGCGATGCAGCTTCTGGCCGAGGCCGGATACCCGCAGGGTTTCGACATCGATTGCTACAACCTGATCACCCCGCGCGAACCCAATATCAAGGAAATGGGCGAGGCGATGTTCGCCTATCTCGGCACGATCGGCGTGCGCTGCAAGGTGGTCAACATGGAATACGGTGCCTGGATCAACCTCGGCCGCCGCGACGAACAGACCGAACAGCTCAACGGCGGCCTGATCTCGTGGATGTGGGGCCAGGGCGTTCCCGGCGATCCCGCCATCGCCTGGGGTGGCCATCTGCACAGCTATGAACCCGGCAAGGGCTGGGGCAGCTATTCCCATGTCGATGACCCCGAATTCGATCGCATGATCGAGGACGCGGCCAAGATCATGGAGCCCGAGGCCCGCACCGCCGCCCTGCGCGAGATCGGGGCACGCAAGCATGAACTGGTGCTGGGTGGTCTGACCACCTATCAGCCGCTGGTTACCATGGCCTGGAACGATGCCAAGGTCAGTTACACGCCTTGGCCCTATCCCGGCTTCTGGCGCAACTTCCAGGAAATCGGGCTGAAATCGGCCGACTAGGTTTCTCCCCCAACTGCCGCCCGTGCCGCCCATTGGGCAGCGGGCGGCTTTCTTGTCCCAAGACCCAGACACCCATGATCGGGAACCCGCATTCATGACCCAGTTCGTTCTGAGACGAGTCCTGCAAGGGCTGTTCAGCATTCTTGGCGCATCGCTCATCATCTTCGTCATCACCCGCCTCAGCGGTGATCCCGTCGTCCTGATGCTCCCCCCCGAAGCGCCCGAGGCGCTGGTCCAGCAGATGCGCGAAAGGCTTGGCCTGCATCTTCCGGTCTGGCAGCAATATCTCGTTTTCCTCGGCGACGCGCTGACAGGCGATTTCGGCACGTCCTACCGCTGGGACATGCCGGTGCGCGACCTCATCTTCGAACGTCTGCCCGCCACGATCTATCTCGCGTCGGCGGCGCTGGCCTTCTCGCTCGTCCTGTCGATCCCCTTCGGCGTGATCAGCGCCGTGCGCCGCGGCTCGTGGTTCGACCGCTTTGCCAAGACGGTGGCGATGCTCGGCCAGGCGATGCCGAATTTCTGGGTCGGCCTGCTCCTGATCCTGGTCTTCTCCATCCATCTCGAATGGATGCCCGCCTTCGGCGCCGACACGCCCGCGCATGTGATCATGCCCGCCATCGCACTGGGCTGGTATCCGGTCGCCGCGCAGACCCGTATCGTGCGCTCGGCCATGCTCGACGTGCTCGAGAGCGATTACATCCGCATGGGTCGCTCGGTCGGCGTGCCCGAGGGCGTGCTGGTCTGGAAATACGCCTTCCGCAATGCCGCCGTGCCGCTGGTCACGATGATGGGTGTCTATTTCGCCTCGATGCTGGGCGGCGCCTTCGTCGTCGAGGTGGTGTTTGCCTGGCCCGGTCTGGGCCGCACCGTGGTCGAGGCCCTCTTTGCCCGCGATTTCCCTGTGGTGCAGGCCGGGGTGCTCTTTGCCGCCATCATGTTCGTCATCGCCAACCTGCTCGTGGATCTGTCCTACGGGCTGATCGACCCGAGGATTCGCCATGACCGCTGAAACCACAAGACTCCCCGATCACGGCATCGGCGCGCAGCTTCGCAGCCTCTTCGGAGACGGTTTTCCGTGGATATCGGCCGGAATCCTCGTCGGGGTCATTCTGCTGGCCATGGTCGGCCCCATGGTCTCACCCTGGCAGCCGGGCGCGCTCGACCTGCGCTCGGCCTTCCAGCCACCGGTCTGGGCCGGGGGCGCGTGGTCGCACCCGCTCGGCACCGACAATCTCGGTCGCGATATCTTCAGCCGGATCATCGCCGGAACCCGGGTGTCGGTCATCGTCGCCTTCTGGGCGATCCTGCTCTCGGGTGCGATCGGCACCATCATCGGCATGATCGCGGGCTATTTCGGCGGCTGGGCCGACACGATCATCATGCGGCTCGTCGACATGCAGCTTTCGATCCCGCCGCTGGCGCTGGCGCTGATCCTCGCGGCGGTGCTCGACCCCGGGCTTCAGGCGGTGGTGATCGTCATCACCGTCACCTACTGGAGCTGGTATGCGCGCATCGTGCGCGGTGAAGTCCTCTCGCTGCGCGAACGCGAATACGTCGCGCTGGCCCGGATCGCGGGCTGCGGCCCGCTCACCATCTTCGCGCGCCACCTTGCTCCCAATATCGTCAACACGCTGTTGGTTCTGGCCACGCTCCAGGTCGGGCAGGTCATCATCTTCGAGGCCTCGCTCAGCTTCCTCGGCCTCGGCATCCAGAGCCCCGACATCTCCTGGGGTGTCATGCTGGCCGACGCGCGCGGCTACATCACCAACGCCTGGTGGGCGATCACCATGCCGGGCGTGGCGATCATGCTGACCTGTCTCGCGTCGAACCTGTTCGGCGACTGGCTGCGTGACGTGCTCGATCCCAAGAGGAAACAGCTATGACCGAGATGTCCCCCATGGATCACGCCCCCGCAGACCAATCCCGCACCGACCAGCCCCCGGTGCTCGACGTGCGCCACCTCGTCACCGAATTGCGGCTCAGGCGCGGCGCGCTGCGCCCTGTCGACGGGGTGAGTTTCAGGGTCGGGCGCGGCGAAACCCTCGGCATCGTCGGCGAAAGCGGCTCGGGCAAGTCGATGACCTGCCTTTCGCTCCTGCGGCTCCTGCCCCGCCCCGGTGGCCGGATCGCCGCGGGCGAGGTGCTCGTCGCCGGCACCGACCTGACCAAGCTCAGCGAGAAAGAGCTGGCCCGCGACTGGCGCGGGCGGCGCATCTCGATGGTGACACAAGACCCGATGTCCTCGCTCAACCCGGTCTACACCGTTGGCGATCAGGTCGGCGCGCCGCTGCGCTATCACGGTCTTGCCCACAGCCGCGCCGAGGCCCGCGCCCGCGCCGCCGATGCGCTGGGCCGGGTGCGCATCCCCTCGCCCGAGGCCCGGCTCGACGATTTCCCGCACCAGTTCTCGGGCGGGATGCGCCAGCGCGTCGTTTCGGCCATGGCCATCGCCTGTGCGCCCGAAGTGATGATCGCCGACGAACCGACATCGAGCCTCGATGTCACGATCCAAGTCAAGATGATGGACCTCTACAAGCAGATCCAGGAGGAAACCGGCGTCGCCATCGTGCTGATCACCCATGACATGGGTGTCGCCGCCTCGATCTGCGACCGGATCGCGGTGATGTATGCCGGGCGGATCGTCGAACAGGGCCCGGCGCGCGAAATCTTCCGCAACCCGGCGCATCCCTATACCCGCGCCCTGCTCAACGCGATCCCGAAACTGGGCGAAAAGAGCAAGCGGCTCTACGCGCTCGGTGGCCAGCCGCCCTCGCTACTCGACATGCCGGGCGGCTGCCGCTTCGCCCCGCGCTGCACGCTGGCCGATGCGAAATGCCTCGCCGCCTATCCCGGCGACAGCGATCTCGGCTCGGGCCACCGCGCCGCCTGCTGGCGCCTTTCCGAGGAAGGAGCCCCCGATGCTGCTTGAAGCCCGCGACCTCAAGAAACACTACCCCACCCGCAACGGCGTGGTGAAGGCGGTCGATGGCGTCTCCTTCACCCTGGAACCGGGCAAGACATTTGCCCTCGTCGGCGAAAGCGGCTGTGGCAAAAGCACGATGGCCAAACTGATGCTGCTGCTCGAACGGCCTACTTCGGGCGCCGTGGTCTATGACGGGCAAGAGGTGACGGCGATGCGCGGCCGCGCCCTGCGCCGGTTCCGGCGCGACGTGCAGGCGGTGTTTCAAGACCCCTATGCCTCGCTCAACCCGCGGCTCCGCGTCGGCAAGATCATTGCCGAACCGATGATGGCGCAGGGCGATCTCGACCGCGGCGCGATCCGCAAGCGGGTGGCCGAGGCGCTCGACGTCGTCGGCCTGCAACCCGACGCGGCCCGGCTCTACCCGCATGAGTTCTCCGGCGGTCAGCGCCAGCGTATCGCGGTCGCCCGGGCGCTTGCGGTGCGCCCCAAGGTCGTGATCCTCGACGAGCCCACCTCGGCGCTCGATGTCTCGATCCGCGCACAGATCCTCAACCTTCTCTCCGACATCCAGGACGAATACGGCCTCTCCTACCTGATCATCGCCCACGACCTCGCGCTGGTCGAACATTTCAGCGACGTCACCGGCGTCATGTATCTGGGCAACATGGTCGAACAGGGGCCGACCGCGTCGATCTTCGACACCCCGTCGCATCCCTATACCCAGGCGCTGCTCGCCTCGGCGCCGCGCCCTGATCCCGATCACCACCTGCCCACCGATGTCATCATCGGCGAAATCGGATCGGCGCTCGCGGTGCCCTCGGGCTGCCCGTTCCATCCGCGCTGCCCGAAACGCTTTGCCCCCTGCGACAGCGAAAACCCCGAGCGCCGGGCCACCGCGCCCGGCACCTGGGCGCGCTGCCATCTGCTTCATGGCCCGGACACGGCACCCGGCCACCCCGAATTGCACCTCTCCGAAAGGACCAGATCATGACCCAGACCATGGCTTCGACGGCCACCCCTGCCAGCGAAGAAGACTATCTTGCCACCGTGCGCGCCGCACAGGCCGCCAACTGGCCACGCGACATCCCCACCGATCCGGTCTATCCCCATGGCGAGGTCGGCATCACCGATTACCTGCGCAAATGGGCCGAAACCCAGCCCGACAAGGTGTTCTACAATTTCTACGGCGGCACCATCACCTACGGCGAACTCGACCACCTCAGCGACCGCTTCGCCGCGCGTCTGGCCGCCGACGGGGTGGCGCCGGGCGACCGGGTGGCGGTGTTCATGGGCAATTGCCCGCAATTTGCCATCGCCTTCTTCGGCATCCTCAAGGCCGGTGCCGTGCATGTGCCGGTGAACCCGATGTTCCGCGAACATGAACTCGTCTACGAGATGAACGACGCGGGCGCCACGGTCATGGTCGCCGCCGACATGCTGGTGCCGCTGGTCAACTCGGTGCGCGACCGGATCACCCTGAACACCCTCTATGCCACCGGCATGGCCGACTGGGTTCCCGAAACCCCCGCCTTCCACTGCCCGCCCAGCATCGTCTCGGACCCGTCCAAGGCCGAAGGCGCCGAGGATTTCATGGCAGCCATCGAAAGCTGCGACGCGCCGGTGCCGCAGATCCCCACGGATCTCGATGCGGTCGCGGCGCTCAATTATACGGGCGGCACCACCGGCATGCCCAAGGGTTGCGTCCATACCCAGCGCCACATGATCTATACCGCCGCCACCACCTGCGGCATCGGCACACGCACCGGTCCGGGCGACATGTCGGTCTGTTTCCACCCGCTGTTCTGGATCGCGGGCGAGGACATGGGCCTGCTCTTTCCCGCCTTCGCCGGGTCGACCTGCATCCTGATGGGGCGCTGGGATGCGGTCACCTTCATGTCGGCGGTCGACCGGATGAAACCCAACCAGGCCGGGATGCTGGTCGATAACGCGGTCGAGGTGATGAACCACCCCGAGGTGGGCCAATACGACCTGACCTCGCTCGAAAAGACCCGGGTTTCCTCCTTCGTCAAGAAGCTGAACCGCGAGTACCGCGCGCGCTGGAAGGAGTTGACCGGCGCAACCATGGCCGAGGCGGCATGGGGCATGACCGAAACCCACACCTGCGACACCTTCACCACGGGTTACCAGGACGACAACTGGGATCTCGATCAACAGCCCGTTTTCGTCGGCATGGCCTGCCCGGGCACCGATTTCAAGATCTGCGATTTCGAGACCGGCGCGCTCCTGCCGCTGGGCGAAGAGGGCGAAATCTGTGTCCGCTCGCCCTCGCTCCTGACCTCGTACTGGAACAAACCCGAGGCGACGGCGGACTCGATCCGCGGCGGCTGGCTGCATACCGGCGATATCGGCGTGCTCGACGAGATGGGGCTTCTGCACTTCCTCGGGCGCCGCAAGGAGATGCTCAAGGTCAAGGGCATGTCGGTCTTCCCGGCCGAGCTCGAGGCGATGCTGGGCCGCCATCCGGCGATCATCGGCTCGGGCGTCGTCGGGCGACCCGACCCCGACAAGGGCCAGGTGCCCGTCGCCTTCGTCACCCTCGCCCCCGGCGCCGCGACAACCGCCGCCGAGATCGAAGGCTGGTGCGCAAGGGAAATGGCCGTCTACAAATGCCCCGAGGTCCGGATCGTCGCGGAACTGCCGATGACCGCCACGGGGAAGGTGAAAAAGGAAGAACTGGCCCAGTTGCTCTGAAGGCCGATACGCGGGAACCGACATGACAGATGAAGTGAAAAAGATCCTGATCGCGAATCGGGGAGAGATCGCCCTGCGGCTGGCCGGGGCCGTCGCGGAACTGGGAATGGAGGCCGTCGCCGTCTATTCCCAGGACGATGCCGAGGCGCTTCATGTGCGCCGCGCGGGCGACTCCATCGCCCTCGAAGGCAACGGCGCACGCGCCTATCTCGACATTGGCGGCATCATCGACGCCGCCCGCCGGGCCGGGGCCTTCGCCATCCACCCGGGCTATGGTTTCCTCAGTGAAAGCGCCGAATTCGCCCGCGCCGTGGCCGAGGCTGGCCTCGTTTTCATCGGCCCTTCGCCCGAGGCTCTGGACGAGTTGGGCGACAAGACCCGCGCCCGGCGCCTCGCCCGGCGCGTCGGCGCCCCGGTCAATCCCGGCCTCGACAGCGCCAGCGATCTCTCCGGGCTGCGGGCCTTCCTCGAAACGCTCGACGGTGCGCCCATCGTGCTCAAGGCACTGGCCGGGGGCGGCGGGCGCGGCATGCGCATCGTCCGCGACGCCACCCAGCTCGAACAGGCCTTCACCGAGGCCAGCACCGAAGCCGAGGCCGCCTTCGGCAATGCCGCGATCTATGCCGAACGCTTCCTCGAAGAGGCCCGCCATATCGAAGTGCAGGTTCTGGGCGACGGCACCGACGCCGTGCATCTCTGGGACCGCGATTGCACCCTTCAGCGCCGCTATCAGAAACTCGTCGAAATCGCCCCCGCCCCGGCGCTCGATCCTGACCTGCGCCAACGCCTGCTCGACAGCGCCGTGGCCATGGCCCGCGCCGTGGGCTATCGCGGGCTCGGCACCTTTGAATACCTCGTCGCCCGCGACGGCACGCTGGCCTTCATCGAGGCCAACCCAAGGCTTCAGGTCGAACATACCGTCACCGAGGAAATCACCGGCACCGATCTGGTGGTGGCGCAGATCCGCGTCGCGCTCGGCGCAAGCCTTGCCGATCTCGGCCTCACGCAGGACCGCGTGCCCGCCCCGCATGGCCACGCCGTGCAATTGCGCGTGAACATGGAACGGATGACCGCCGATGGCGGCGCTCTACCCATGGGCGGGCGCATCACCGTCTACGAGGCGCCGGGCGGCCCCGGCGTGCGGGTCGATGGCGCGGGATATGCCGGGCTTACCCCCTCACCCGCCTTCGACAGCCTGCTGGCCAAGCTGATCGTGCACAGCCCCGGCACGCTCGACGATGCCATTGCCCGGGCGCGCCGCGCGCTGGGTGGCTTTCGCATCGAAGGGGTGGAAACCAACATCCCCTATCTCATGGCGCTGCTCGACCTGCCCGAACTGGCACACGGCACCGCCCACACGCGCCTGACCGAGGAACGTGCAGCCGCCCTCTTTGACGCCGCCTCCGCCATGCCCGCCCCGGCCACGACAACCCCGCCCTGCACCGCCTCGAACGACCCGCTGGCGGTTCTGGCCTATGGCAAGTCCGGCGCGGCACCCGACAGGCGACCGGCCCCCGAAACCCTCGGCGACGGGGTGGTGACGGCACCGATGCAAGGGACCATCCTGTCGGTCACGTCCGAACCGGGCGCGCCGGTGCCATCCGGCGGCGGGGTGATCGTGATGGAGGCCATGAAGATGCAGCACACCATCCGCACCGAAACCGCCGGCCGACTGCGCGAGGTTTTCGTGTCCCCCGGCGATACCGTCTTTCCCGGCGATGCGCTCTTCGCGCTCGATCACGACGCCGATCTCGAAGGCACGGTGCAGGAAGAAACCCAGATCGACCCCGACCATATCCGCCCCGACCTGGCCGAACTGCTCGACCGCCGCGCCCTCACGCGCGACGAGGCCCGCCCCGAGGCCATCGCCAAGCGCCACGCCAAGGGCAAGCGCAGCGCCCGCGAGAACATCGCCGATCTCTGCGACGACGAGAGCTTTGCCGAATACGGCGATCTGGTGATCGCCGCCCAGCGCTCGCGGCGCGGCCTCGACGACCTGATCCGCAACACCCCCGCCGACGGGCTGATCACCGGCATGGGCCAGGTCAATGCCGACCTCTTCGGCGCGGATCGCTCGCGTTGCGGTATCCTGCATTACGACTACACGGTTCTCGCCGGCACACAGGGCAAGATGAACCACAACAAGACCGACCGCATGCTGCACGTGATCGAGCGCAACCGCACGCCGCTCGTGTTCTTCTGCGAAGGCGGCGGCGGGCGACCCGGCGACGTCGATGTGCAATCCATCTCGGGGCTGCATGTGCTGACCTTCAACATGCATGCCCGGCTCTCGGGGCTGGTGCCGATGGTCGGCATCGGCTCGGGGCGCTGCTTTGCGGGCAATGCCGCGCTGCTGGGCTGTTGCGACGTGGTGATCGCCACCCGCGACGCCACCATCGGCATGGGCGGCCCCGCCATGATCGAAGGCGGCGGGCTGGGCACCTACCGCCCCGAGGAAGTCGGCCCCAGCGATGTGCAATCCGCCAATGGCGTCATCGACATCCTGGTCGAGGACGAGGCCGAAGCCGTCGCCACGGCGCGCAAATACCTCTCCTATTTCCAGGGTCCGGTGCGCGACTGGCAGGCCCCCGATGCACGGCTTTTGCGCCATGTAGTGCCGGAAAACCGGATGGAGGCCTATGACGTCCATGCCGCCATCGACGGCATTGCCGATATCGACTCGGTGCTCGAGCTGCGGGCCGATTTCGCCCCCGGCATGGTCACCGCCCTGATCCGCGTCGCCGGGCGCCCGCTGGGCGTGGTTGCCAACAACCCGCACCACATGGCCGGGGCGATCGACACGCCCGGCGCCGACAAGGCCGCGCGCTTTCTCCAGCTTTGCGATGCCCATGACCTGCCGGTGATGTTCCTCTGTGACACGCCCGGCATGATGGTCGGCCCCGAGATCGAGAAAACCGCGCTGGTCCGCCACTGTTCGCGGCTCTTCGTGATCGGTGCCAATATCGAGGTTCCCACCTTCACTTTCGTCCTGCGCAAGGCCTATGGCCTTGGCGCACAGGCGATGGCCGGCGGTTCATTCCGGGCACCCAATTTCGTGGTCTCATGGCCCACCGGCGAATTTGGCGGCATGGGGCTCGAAGGAGCGGTGAAACTGGGCTACCGCAAGGAGCTTGAGGCGGTCGAAGACCCCAACGAGCGCAAGGAACTCTATGACACGATGGTTGCGCGTATGTATGAGCGCGGCAAGGCGATCAACACCGCCTCGATGTTCGAAATCGATTCCGTGATCGACCCTGCCGAATCCCGTGACTGGATACTGACAGCCCTCGAATCCGCCCCCGTACCGGCCCCCCGGACGGGCAAGAAACGCCCATGGGTCGACACCTGGTAAGCGACCCCGGCCCATCCACCGCCCCCGGCTCACCCTGCTTGCATCGGTTTGCCGCGGGCGGTTTTCGCCGCAACACGCTTCAAACAACCTTCCAGCTGAACGCCGCACCGACGAGAACGAACATGGCGGCAAGCCCGGATACTGCCGTAAAACCCGCCCCCGCATAGACCGGCCCCATGATGATCGGCCCGGCAAAGACCGCCGAATAGGTCACGGCACTGTTCAGGCCCATCACGGCGCCGCGCGCCGCGGCCGCACGCCGGTTCAGCGATACGACCAACGCATTCAGCCCAAGCTGATTGAGAATGCCCCAGATCGCGGCCCCGGCAAAGGCCGCCCGGGGGTCAACCAGGGCAAAGCGCCAGCAGCCATAACTGCCCGCGATGCCGAACAGCACCAGCAGGATATAGCCGCGCGTGATCTTCGGCGCGACAAGCCCAAGCCCGATCCCGGCCAGGCCGAACCCGAGCCCATAGGCCAGCACGAAGAGACCGGTGCCCTGCGCCGAAAGACCGAAGGCATTGCGCATGCCCTCGCCGAAGAA
This sequence comes from Aquicoccus porphyridii, assembly GCF_008369105.1. Taxonomy (GTDB): domain Bacteria; phylum Pseudomonadota; class Alphaproteobacteria; order Rhodobacterales; family Rhodobacteraceae; genus Aquicoccus; species Aquicoccus porphyridii. The sequence continues at coordinate 125,762 of NZ_VINQ01000005.1, forward strand.
GGCGAAACTGCCGTAGAACGCCGTCATGTAGGCAAACATCACCACAAGCAGCAACGCCACCCCCGGCAATCGCACCGCGCGCCATGGCGGAGTCCGTGTCGTGGTGGTGCCCGGCGTATCGGGCAGCGCCAGGATGAGCCCAAGACTGACCGGCACCGACAGCAAGGCCAACAGCATATATACCGCGCGCCATCCAAGCCATTCGGTCACGACCGCCGCCAGCGGCACGGCCAGCACAAGGGACAAGGCCCAGCCCGTCAGCACGAGGCCAAGACGCGCCGCCTCGCGCCCCTCGGACGCGGTTGACGCCGCCGTTGCGTAGGTGCCGGGCAGAAGGATGCCGACCGCCACCCCCGCAAGCGCCTGCGACAGGCAGAGCCAGAGCCAGCCCTGGCTCAACCCGCTCGACACCTGCGCCAGCGCCAACAGCAGCGCGGCACCCCCCAGCACGCGCCCGGCGGGCAACCGGTCGATCAGTCCGGAAAACGTCAGCGCGGAGACCATCGTCGCCGCCCCGAACGCCGAGATCGCCCAGGCGATCCGGAACGGGTCTGTTGCCAGCCCGTCGGCCACTTCCGACAGGATCGGGCTGAGGACAAAGGCATTCGACCCGACAAGCAGGACCGCAGCAAGCAAAGCAAGAGTTTGAATGTTCCGATTGAGATTCGGCATATGTTCTGTTTCATGATATGACATACGGGTATCTGGCGCATGCCGCCCTCAACACGCAACCGAAATCAAAGGCCATGCAATGAAAACGAAAGCCATTCGGCAAGGCACCCCGCATCCCTCCGGTCTCGACCGGACTGACCGAATCCTGTTAAGGCTGCTGGCCGAACGGGCAGACAGATCCTATGCCGAGCTTTCGGCACTGGTCCATCTGTCGCCTCCGGCCGTGCATGAACGGGTCAAGCGCCTGCGCCGCGACGGCGTCATTCAGGGCACGGTCGCCAGGCTCGATGGCAGGAAGATCGGCTGTCCGCTTCTCGCCTTCATCCACGTCGCGACCGAAGGCTGGGGGATGACGAGACCCGTGCTCGAGTTGAAAGCGCTGGCCGATGTGGAGGAGATCCACACCGTCACCGGTGATACCTGCCTGATCCTCAAGGTCCGCAGCTCCGGCCCTGAAAGCCTGGAGAACCTGCTTTCACGTATTCAGGAGATCAAAGGCGTGCGTTCAACCCAGAGCTATGTCGCGCTCGGCACCTATCTTGAACGCGGCCCGATGCCGGAAGTCCCCGAACGCTTGTCCGACGGCGATGACTGAATGACCGCGCGCGGAACCGCCCTCACTGCGCGTTTCACAAAGACCCGGTTCGCTCTCGATGGAAAAAACATCGTCGAAAAAGGGTGGGAAAAAATGGTGCTGCTGGACAGGATTGAACTGTCGACCTCTCCCTTACCAAGGGAGTGCTCTACCACTGAGCTACAGCAGCGCCTTTTGCGTGGGCGGTGGTTAAACGCAAATCCGCCTGCGCGCAAGGCCATTCTGGACTGTTTTTCGCCCCTCCTTTATGAGGTTCCCATGACAGGCAGAACCACCCCTCCCAAAGGCCCGGCACAGGGCACCCGCAAAGACCGGCTCAAGGTCGCGCTCAAGGCCAACATGGCCCGGCGCAAGGCCCAGGCCCGGGCGCGGGCCGATACGGATAACGGGAAAACGGCGGGCGAAACACAGGCACCAGACAAGAGCGAGGGCAACTGACCCATGGACCAGATCATCGTAACCGGCAACGGCGAACTCAGCGGCGAGATTCCGATCGCCGGGGCCAAGAACGCCTGCCTTGCCCTGATGCCCGCAACGCTTCTGTCCGAGGAACCGCTGACGCTGACCAACGCGCCGCGGCTCTCGGACATCAAGACCATGACCGAGCTTCTGCAAAGCCTCGGCGCCGAAGTCACCTCGCTTCAGGACGGGCAGGTTCTGGCGATGTCCTCGCATGATCTGACCAGCCACGTTGCCGATTACGACATCGTGCGCAAGATGCGTGCCTCGAACCTCGTTCTGGGGCCGATGCTGGCGCGGCTGGGCCACGCGGTCGTGTCGCTGCCCGGCGGCTGCGCCATCGGCGCGCGGCCGATGGACCTGCACATCCACGGGCTCGAGGCGCTTGGCGCCGAGATCGAACTGCGCGACGGCTATCTCCATGCCAAGGCACCGCAGGGGCTCAAGGGGGCCACGGTGGAATTTTCCTTCGCCTCGGTCGGGGCCACCGAAAACGTGCTCATGGCCGCGACGCTGGCCAAGGGAACCACGGTTCTCAAGAACGCCGCCCGCGAGCCGGAAATCGTCGATCTTGCCACCTGCCTGCGCAAGATGGGCGCACGGATCGAGGGCGACGGCACCTCGGAAATCACCATCGAAGGGGTGGACCGGCTCTCGGGTGCGACCCACCCGGTCGTGGCCGACCGGATCGAACTCGGGACCTACATGCTCGCTCCGGCCATCGCCGGGGGCACGGTCGAATGCCTCGGCGGGCGGCTCGACCTTGTCGGCGCCTTCGTCGAGAAACTCGACGCCGCGGGCATTGGCGTCGAGGAAACCGAACGCGGGCTCAAGGTCGCGCGCCGCAATGGCCGCATCCGCGCGGTGGATGTGACCACCGAACCCTTCCCCGGCTTCCCCACCGATCTCCAGGCCCAGATGATGGCGCTCCTGTGCACCGCCGAGGGCACCAGCGTGCTCGAGGAAAAGATCTTTGAAAACCGGTTCATGCACGCCCCCGAACTGGTGCGCATGGGTGCGAAGATCGACGTGCATGGCGGCACCGCCACCGTGACCGGCGTTGACCGGCTCAAGGGCGCGCCGGTCATGGCCACCGACCTGCGTGCCAGCGTCTCGCTCATCCTCGCGGGGCTTGCGGCCGAGGGCGAAACCGTGCTGAGCCGCGTCTATCATCTCGATCGCGGCTATGAACAACTGGTGCGAAAGCTCAAAGGCGTGGGCGCCAGGATCGAAAGGATCAAAGGCCAATGACAGACGCACGCTTCGAAGACGGCCACGAATCCCCGCTCAATCTCGGTGCGCTCGATGCCGAGGATCTCAGGGTCATCTCGGCGCTGGCGCAGGACGCGGTCTTCCCGGCCAGCGAAATGCGCTGGCAGGCGCGACAGCACCGCTTTGCCCTGCTGCTCAACCGGTTCCGCTGGGAAGACGCGGGGCGCGACCGCCACGCGCCGGAACGCGTGCAATCGGTGCTGGCCTTCGACAACGTGTTGCGCGTCGCCAGTCAAGGGCTGGACCGGCGCGACCCCGACACCATCCTCTCGCTGCTTTCGGTCGATTGGGAACCGGGTGCCGACGTGACTGGCACCGTGCTCCTCACGCTTGCGGGCGACGGCGCGATCCGGCTCGAATGCGAGGCGCTCGAAGCGCGGTTGCGCGATGTCACCCGCCCCTACCGCGCACCCTCGAAACGCGCGCCCCAGCATCCCGACGCCTGATCCGCGCCGCCGCACCTTGTCGCATCCTTGCGCGTGCATCGAGGGTGCGCCTGTGAGTATTTTTTCCAAGAAAGAGACCCATGCGGATTGCACCCGCCAAGGCCCGCATACCGGAATGCGGGTTGAGCCTTGACCGGGCGGCGCCTATGACATGGGCGCCAGTCAAGGAGATCTCGCCATGCCCGTCTTTCTCGACGCCACCGCCCCGGATTTCGAAGCCGGTTTCGCCAGGCTGCTATCGGCCAAGCGCGAAGACAGCGCCGATGTCGACGAGATCGTGGCCGGGATCATCGCCGATGTGCGCGCGCGCGGCGATGCCGCGCTGATCGAGTTGACCGCGAAATTCGACCGGCTGGCGCTGACCCCTGAAACGCTGCGCTTTTCCGAGGCCGAGATCGAGACGGAATGCGCCCGCGTGCCCGCGCACGAGGCCGAGGCGCTTGAGCTCGCCGCCGCCCGCATCCGCGCCTATCACGAGAAGCAGATGCCGCAGGACGCGCTCTGGCAGGACGAGACGGGCGCGACGCTGGGCTGGCGCTTCTCGCCGGTTTCGGCGGCCGGGCTCTACGTGCCGGGGGGGCTGGCCTCCTATCCCTCCTCGGTGCTGATGAACGCCATTCCCGCCAAGGTGGCGGGGGTCGAGCGGTTGGCCATCACCTGCCCGACACCCGACGGCGCGGTCAATCCGCTGGTCATCCTCGCCGCGCGGATCGCCGGGGTGAACGAAATCTATCGCCTCGGCGGGGCGCAGGCGATTGCCGCGCTGGCCTATGGCACCGAGACGATTCCGGCGGTCGACAAGATCACCGGCCCGGGCAACGCCTTCGTCGCTGCCGCCAAGCGGCGCGTGTTCGGGCGCGTCGGCATCGACATGATCGCCGGGCCATCCGAGATTCTCGTGATCGCCGACGCTGACAACGATCCCGACTGGATCGCGCTCGACATGCTGAGCCAGGCCGAGCACGATGAAAGCGCCCAGTCGATCCTGATCACCGACAGTCCCGCCATGGCCCGCGCCGTGACGGTGGCGATCGAACGCAACCTCGCCACGCTGGAACGGCGCGACATCGCCGGGGCAAGCTGGCGCGACTATGGCGCGGTGATCACCGTGCCGGACCTCGCCACCGCCGCACAGCTTTCGAACCGCATCGCGCCCGAGCATCTGGAGCTTTGCGTCACCGACCCGACGGCGCTCGCGGAACAGACCATCCATGCCGGGGCGATCTTCCTCGGCGCCTGGACGCCCGAGGCGATCGGCGATTACGTGGGCGGCCCCAACCACGTGCTGCCCACCGCGCGCTCGGCGCGGTTTTCGTCCGGCCTGAACGTGATGGACTTCCTCAAGCGCACCACGCTGGCCCAGATGACGCCCGAGTCCCTGCGTGCCATCGGCCCGGCGGCGGAAACGCTGGCCATCTCGGAAAGCCTCGAAGCGCACGGGCTTTCGGTGCGCGCCCGGCTCAACCACCTCAATGCGCTGTGACCGCCCATGATTGCACAAACCATTGGCACGGCGCGGCAGTCACGGTAATGAGCGCGTGGAGGACCCGCTGAAACCGCCCTGAAAGTGCCGCCCATGTCCCACATCACCCATATCGCGCTCAACGATTCCAACCTTCCCCCGCCCACGCCCGAGATCGAGCAGGAGCGGAAGGTGGCGATGTTCGACCTGCTGGAAGAAAACAGCTTTTCCCTCCCCGCCCGCGACGACCGCATGGCGCCCGACGGCCCCTATCACGTCGATCTCTCGATCCGTGACAAGCGTCTGGTCTTCGACATCGCCACCGAAGGCGGCGAAAAGGCGGCCGAGTTCCACCTCTCGCTGTCGCCCTTCCGGCAGGTGGTCAAGGATTACTGGGCGATCTGCGAAAGCTATTACAACGCGGTCAAGAACATGCCGCCCAGCCAGATCGAGACCATCGACATGGCACGGCGCGGCATCCACAACGAAGGCGCGCGCATCCTTCAGGAACGCCTCGAAGGCAAGGCCGAGATCGACGCCGACACCGCACGCCGCCTCTTCACCCTCGTTTGCGTGCTGCATTTCGGGGGCTGAACAGGTGAGCGTATCCCTGCCCCAGTCGGTGCTCTTCTGCTGCGATCATAACTCCGTGCGCTCGCCCATGGCCGAGGGCATCATGAAACGGATGTATGGCCAGGGCACCTATGTGCAATCGGCGGGCGTCACCAGCGATCTCGAGATCGACGGCTTCGCCATCGCCGTCTGCGCCGAGATCGGCGTCGAACTTGCGCGCCACCGCGCCCGCAGCTTCGACGAGATGGACCGCTTCGGCGACGACCTGTCGAGCTTCGACCTGATCGTCGCGCTTTCCCCGACCAGCCGCGACCGCGCGCTCGACCTCACGCGCTTTTACCATATCGACGTCGAATTCTGGCCGATCACCGATCCGACGGGCATTGACGGCGCGCGCGAAACCCGGCTCGACGCCTATCGCAACACCCGCGATGAAATCATCGCGCGCCTCGCCGACCGCTGGGGCGGCACATTGGAGGAAACATGAGCACAACCGACCTCATCCACCGCTATTTCACCGCCTTCAACGCGGGCGATACCAATGCCATGCTGGCCTGCCTTTCCGATGACGTGGCACATCACGTCAACGAGGGCAAAATTCGCACCGGCAAGGCGAAATTCGCCGATTTCTGCGCCCATATGAGCCACTGCTATCGCGAGGAACTGACCGACATGGTCGTGTTCGAGGCCGAAAGCGGCACTCGCGCGGCGGCGGAATACGTGGTCAATGGCACCTATCTTTCCACCGATGACGGGCTGCCCGAGGCGCGCGGCCAGACCTACCGCCTCCCCGCCGGGTCGTTCTTCGACGTGGAAAACGGGAAAATCACCCGCGTCACGACCTATTACAACCTCGCCGACTGGATGGCACAGGTCTCGGCATGATCGAAACACGCGCCCTGACCGGCGCGGCGCTCGACGCGGCGCTGGGTGACGTGGCCCGCCTGCGGATCACGGTGTTTCGCAACTGGCCCTATCTCTATGACGGCGATGCGGAGTATGAACGCGCCTATCTCGCCGCCTATCGCGACAGCCCCGGCGCGGTGGTGGTCGGCGCGTTCGACGGTGACCGGCTCGTCGGGGCCGCGACCGGCACGCCGATGGCCGACCACGCCGATGATTTCGCCGCCGCCTTCAACGGCACCGGCATCGACCTCGCACCAGTCTTCTACTGCGCCGAATCCGTGCTCCTGCCCGACTATCGCGGGCGCGGCCTCGGCCATGCCTTTTTCGATGCGCGCGAAGATCACGCCCGCAGCCTCGGGTTCACGAAATCGGCCTTCTGCGGCGTCCTGCGCCCGGCGGATCATCCACTGAAACCATCCGATTACGCCCCGCTCGACCCGTTCTGGCGCAAGCGCGGCTATGCCCCGCTGCCCGGCGTGATCGCGCGTTTCCGCTGGAAGGATATCGACCAGCCCGACGAGACCGACCACGACCTGCAATTCTGGATGCGCGATCTGTGACCGACGGCGATCGCATGCCGCTCCGGAACGGATTCAAGCCGACCCGCCCCGGCTCAGGGCCGGGGCGGGTGTTTCCAATCAAACACGACACGGGCTAGGCTCGGCCCATGACCCTGCCCCATCTCGCCCCTGTCGAACTCGATGCGCTCGACATCACGCCCGACGCGGCCTGCGACGCCATTGAAACGGTGATCCGTGCAATCGACGCAGGGCGCGCGACCGCTGCGCCCAAGGCGATGCTCACCCGCCCTGACGGGCGCTACATGATGAGCACCATGGCCGCGCTCGATGCGCCGCCGCTTCTGGTGGTCAAGACCATGCTGCAAAACCCAGGCGGCCCCGCCGCCGGGCATCGCTATATCGACGGGATCGTGACCGTGCTCGACGCCGCCAGCGGCCAGCCTCTGGCCCTGATCGACGGACCATGGCTCACGGCGCATCGCACCGCCGCGCTCTCGGGCGTGGCGGCCCGGCGACTGGCCCCGCCCGACGCGCGCAGCCTCGCGATCCTCGGGGCCGGGGTGCAGGCCGCCAGCCATCTCGCCGCCATGGCGGAGCTCTTCCCGCTCGAAGAGCTCCGCATTGTCGGGCGCAGCCCCGAAAACGCCGAACGCCTCGCCGCAACGGCCCGCGCGCGCGGGCTTTCGGCCAGAGTCTTGCCCGACGCACAGGCCGCCATCACGGACGCCGACATCGTGGTCAGCGCCATGTCGCGCGACACCGCACCAGGCGCACAGATCGACCCGCGCTGGCTCGCCCCGGAAAGCTTTGCCGCCCTGCCGGATCTCGGGCATCACTGGATGCGCGCGCATCTCAAAGCGCTCGCGCCGCTGCTCGTCGATGACATAGCGCAGGAACAGGCCCTCCCCGTAGCCTCCCGCCTCGTCCCCGATCCGGGGCCGACCGGCGATCTCGCCGATCTGGTGCTGGGCCGGATCTCACCGCGACCGGCAGGCCACGCCTCGGGCCTCGTGTTTCGCGGCCATGCCGCCAGCGATCTGGCACTTGCGTGGCTCGTTCTGCAACGTGCCGGTCTCTGTGACTGACCCGAGGGGGTGCGCACAAGGTCCGGCGGAGGTGCCGGGCGCACCGTCGGAATTTGAGTATTTTTGCCAAGAAAGAGACCAAGGCCGCGCACGCCCCGTTAACCGCCGGGCGCAACACTTTCGCTGAATTTCGGCGGTGTACGGATAGCAGCCGGAGCGCAGCCGGATGTCACCCCCCGGTTTTTCGGCCCCGACAGGGCGTTAACCACGCGGGACGACGGGTTCAGGTTTCTTTCACCTGTCGGCGATACGGGCCAGCGCCGTGCGGGCCGCCTGCGACGCGGTGATCTCGCCCCGTGCCACCTCGGTGCCGAGGCGCTCCATCACCGCTTTCGCCGCTCCGGTCTCAAGCTGGCGCAACAGCCCCTGCCGAACCTCTTCACGGAACCAGTAGCGCGCCTGCTCGGCGCGGATGGTATCCAGAAAACCGTTTTCTTTCCGCCACTTGATAAGAAATTGCATCTCGTCCCAGGCTTTTTCGAGCCCCTCCTCCTCAAGCGCCGACACCAGCATCGCCTTGGGGAATCCCTCCGGGTCCTGCGGCCGTTTGCGCAACAGTTTCAGCGCGCCGGAATAGTCCGCACAGGTGCGCGTGGCGGCGGGCTTGAGATCGCCATCGGCCTTGTTGACAAGGATGAGATCGGCCATCTCCATGATCCCGCGCTTCACGCCCTGCAACTCGTCCCCACCCGCCGGAGCCAGCAAAAGTACAAACAAATCAGACATTTCCGCGACAACCGTCTCGGACTGACCGACCCCTACCGTCTCGATCAACACCACGTCGAACCCCGCCGCCTCGCACAGCGCGATCGCCTCGCGCGAGCGTCGCGCGACGCCGCCCAACTGGCTTTGCGCGGGCGAGGGGCGGATAAAGGCACCGGGTTCGCGCGACAGCCGCTCCATCCGCGTCTTGTCGCCCAGGATCGACCCCCCCGAGCGCGCCGACGAAGGATCGACCGCCAACACCGCAACCTTGAGGCCCCGCCCGGTCAGCGAACAGCCAAACGCCTCGATGAAGGTCGATTTCCCGACCCCCGGCGTCCCCGAAAGCCCGATGCGAATCGCCTGTCTTTTCAATCTCTTGAGCGCCTCTAGAAGCTCGATCGCCTGCGCCCGGTGATCCTCGCGCCCGCTCTCGACCAACGTGATCGCCCGGGCCAGCGCCCGTCGGTCTCCGTCTGCGATTCGCGCTGCTGTTGCCTCGGTATCCATTGGCCCGCCTCTTGGAGTGTCGCCCGCCTTGATGCCCAAAGCGCCCGCCCAAGTCCAGAGCCCCATGGACGCCGCCCGGACGCTGCCGCATAAAGCCCCTATGCGATCCGCCCTGCCCATCGACGACACCCTGCCCGCGTTCCTCACTGCCCTGCGCGACCATGGCCGCGCCGTTCTCCAGGCCCCGCCCGGCGCAGGCAAGACGACCCGCGTGCCGCTTGCCCTACGCGAATCGGGGCTGGCCCGTGGTCGCATCCTCATGCTCGAACCCCGCCGCCTCGCCGCCCGCACCGCCGCCGAACGGATGGCCGAAACGCTGGGTGAGACTCCGGGCGAAACCGTGGGATACCGTATCAGGGGCGAGGCAAAGGTCGGAAAACAAACGCAAATCGAGGTGGTGACCGAGGGCATCCTGACCCGCATGATCCAGTCCGGCCCCGAGCTTTCGGGCGTCGGCACGGTGATCTTCGACGAGTTTCACGAGCGTTCCCTCAATGCCGATCTCGGTCTCGCGCTTTGTCTCGAAATCGCCGAGGCCCTGCGCGATGACCTGATGCTCATTGCCATGTCGGCCACGCTCGACGCGGGTCCGGTGGCAGATCTCATGCAGGCTCCGCTCGTCACCTCTGAAGGGCGCATCTTCCCGGTCGAAACCCGCTGGCTCGACGCCCCCCTGCCCAAGGGCAAACGGCTTGAAGAAGCCACCGCCGAGCTCACTCACAAGGCCTTGCGCGAAACCGAAGGCGGCATCCTCGTCTTCCTCCCCGGCGAAGGCGAAATCCGCCGCACCGAGGCGCTGTTGCGGCCAAACCTGCCCCCCGGTTGCACCCTCAGGCCGCTGTTCGGCGCCATGCCTTTCAAGGACCAGCGCGCCGCCATCGAACCGATTGAAAGCGCGCGGAAAATCGTCCTCGCCACCGCGATTGCCGAAACCTCTCTCACGATCGAGGACATCCGCGCGGTGATCGACGCGGGCCGCGCCCGCCGTGCCCGCTTCGATCCGGCCTCGGGCATGTCGCGGCTCGTGACCGAACGGGTCACGAAGGCCGAGGCAGAACAGCGCGCGGGTCGCGCGGGCCGGGTCGCGCCGGGCGTAGCTTATCGACTCTGGACCCGTGGTGAAGAGGGCGCGCTCGCCCTCTTCCCACCGCCCGAAATCGCGGCCGCCGACCTTGCCGGCCTCGCGCTCGAACTGGCGCTCTGGGGGGCCAAGCCCACCGATCTGCCCTTCCTCACACAGCCCAATCCGGAGGCCTATGCCGAGGCGCAGGCACTCTTGCGGATGCTGGACGCGCTCGACCGTGACGACCGGCTCACCGATCACGGCCGCGCGCTGGCCGCGCTTCCGTTGCACCCGAGGCTGGCGCATATGCTTGCGCTGTCCGGCCCCGGCGGGGCGCCGCTTGCCGCGCTCCTTGCCGACCGCGACCCGCTCGCGCACAGCGCACCAGTTGATCTCGCCCTGCGGCTCGAAGCTCTCAATGATTTCAGACGGTTCAGCCAGACGCGCCCCTGGCAGGCCCGTCGCGCAACCCTTGATCGAATTCGCGCCGAGGCCCGACGACTCGCCCGCCAGGCAACGGACTCGAAAATCACGTTCACTCCGGCTGAAATGGCTGCCCTTGCCTATCCCGATCGCATCGGTCAGCGCCGCAAGGGCGATCAGCCGCGCTATGTGCTGTCGGGTGGCAAGGGCGCGATTCTGCCCGATGACGACCCGCTCGGCCAGAGCCCCTTCCTCGTTGTCACCGACACTGACGGGAACCCGCGCGAAGCGCGCATCCGTCAGGCCCTGCCCATCACCCAGGCCGAGATACGCGCGCTTTTCCCGGATCAAATCGCGTGGCACGACATCTGCGTCTGGTCGAAACGCGACCGCCGCGTCACCGCCCGGCGGCAGGAACGCTTTGGCGCCTTGGTCCTTGACGACCGGATCTGGAAAGACGCGCCCGAAGACGCCGTCGCCCGCGCCATGTGCGACGGCATTCGCCACCTGGGCCTGTTCCCCTCAGACGCCACCCAACGGTTCCGCGCCCGCGTGGCCCTTGCCCGCGCGGCGGGCGAAGACCTGCCCGCAATGGATGACGCCGCGCTTCTGGCCATGCTCGAAGACTGGCTCCTGCCATATCTCACCGGGATCAAGACAGCACAGGACTGGAAATCCTTCGACATGCTCGACGCGCTGCGCGCGATGCTCAGCTGGGAGCAGATGCAGCGGCTGGACCAGATCACCCCGCCCGCCTTCACCACGCCACTCGGACGCCGCATCCCGATCGACTATTCCGGCGAGTATCCCGAAATCCGTCTTCGCTTGCAGGAACTGTTTGGCCAGACGACGCACCCCTCTGTCGCAGGCCAACCGCTGCGCGTGACGCTGCTTTCGCCCGCCGGTCGCCCGGTGCAGACCACGCTCGACATTCCCGGTTTCTGGGCCACGTCCTATGCCGATGTGCGCAAGGACATGCGCGGACGCTATCCCAGGCATCCCTGGCCCGAAGACCCGACCCGCGCCGATCCCACCTTGCGCACCAAACCGCGCTGACCCTTCGCAGGCCGCTCTTTTGCAATTTCCCGGAAACGCACTATATTCATTGAAAGAAACAGGAAAACCCGAGCAGGGGCAGAGATTTCACATGACCGCAGGATTGCGCAGGGCCTGGACCGAGATGGTCAGGCCCCTATTCAAACGACCCAACCGGCTCCAGGTGGCCGCGCTGTGCTATCGTCAGGGCGACGATGGCAAAGAGGTGCTGCTCGTCACCTCGCGCGACACCGGTCGCTGGATCATCCCCAAGGGTTGGCCGATCAACGGCAAGGACGCGCCGGGTGCCGCGCTTCAGGAAGCCTGGGAAGAGGCGGGCGTGCGAACCGGGCAGGTCACCGGCAAGGCCATCGGCACCTATTGCTATGAAAAGGAACTGTCCAGCGGCTTGCCCGTCCCGGTCGAGACCCTCGTCTTTCCGGTCGAGGTGCGCAAGCTCGAAGGCGATTATCCCGAGGCACATGAACGCCGCCGAAAATGGGTCAGCCCCGCACGTGCCGCAAACATGGTGCGAGAACCGGAATTACAGCAGATTCTGCGCGATATGTAACAGTTTTGTAACGAATTGGTGACAGAATCGGTTGATCCCGCACATCCCCTTGTCTACCCCACTGCCAGAACCGTTGCTGGGGGAGACAAAACGTGAGCGACACGCAAAACGACGCCGATCACCTTGAAACCCTCGACCGCGACCTGCACCGGTTTTCGCATCTCGAAACCGCCACGCAATATGTCGCCCGCCCGATGGTCGCACCGGGGATCGCACTGGCCTTTATCATCGTTACAGGGCTCGCGGCGGCGGTCCTCTTCGGTCAGCTTCCGATCAATTTCATCGTGGTGGCGGCAGCGGTGTTCGGGGCCTACATGGCGCTCAATATCGGCGCCAATGACGTGGCCAACAACATGGGACCGGCCGTGGGGGCCAATGCGCTCACCATGGGTGGGGCCATCGCCATCGCGGCCATATTCGAATCCCTCGGCGCGCTTCTTGCAGGCGGTGACGTGGTCTCGACCATCTCCAAGGGCATCATCGACCCCACCACGGTTGCCGATACTCAGGTCTTCATCTGGGCAATGATGGCCGCACTCATTTCGGCAGCGCTCTGGATCAACCTCGCCACCTGGATCGGCGCCCCGGTGTCGACCACCCATTCGGTGGTCGGCGGGGTGATGGGCGCGGGTATCGCCGCCGCGGGCCTTGCAGCGGTGAGTTGGCCGACGATGAGCACGATTGCCGCCTCTTGGGTGATCTCCCCGGTGATGGGCGGGGTCATTGCGGCTCTCTTTCTCGCATTGATCAAGTCGCGCATCATCTACCAGGAGGACAAGATCGCCGCCGCCCGCCGCTGGGTGCCGATCCTCGTCGGCATCATGGCCGGTGCTTTTGCCACCTATCTCGCGCTTAAAGGGCTGAACCGGGTCGTTAAAATCAACATAGGCACCGCTCTGCTCATCGGGACGGCCCTCGGCACGATAACCTGGCTCATCACCATTCCACTGATCCGCAAGAAGGCCCGGGGGCTCGAGAACCGCAACAAATCGATCAAGCTTCTATTCGGCCTGCCACTGGTGATTTCGGCTGCGCTGCTCAGCTTTGCGCATGGCGCCAACGACGTGGCCAATGCCGTGGGGCCGCTCGCCGCCATCGTGCACGCGGCCGAATTCGGCACAGCCGAAACACAGGTCGGCATCCCGATATGGGTCATGGTGATCGGCGCCTTCGGAATTTCCTTCGGCCTGTTTCTGTTCGGCCCCAAACTCATCCGGATGGTCGGCTCGCAGATCACCAAGCTCAATCCCATGCGCGCCTATTGCGTGGCGCTCTCCGCCGCTATCACCGTCATCGTGGCCAGTTGGCTGGGTCTGCCGGTCTCGTCCACGCATATCGCCGTGGGCGGGGTCTTTGGCGTTGGATTCTTCCGCGAATGGGACACCGAACGGCGCTGGCGCATGAATTCGGATGGCCGCCCCCCGGAGCGGCGTATCGCACCCGAGGAACGCCGCCGTCGCAGGCTGGTGCGGCGCTCACATTTCATGACGATCATCGCCGCATGGGTGATCACCGTGCCCGCCGCCGCGTTAATCTCGGGGGGAATCTTCCTTGCCCTCAACGCCTTGACAAGCTGAGGGATCGGGACGACGGCTCGGTGCCATACCAATACGCAAGGCCAGAACGATCTCGCCGCTCCCGCCTCCCGTTCAGACCCCCAGGCACCAGCGCATAACCGCTTTTTGGGCGTGCAGGCGGTTCTCGGCCTCGTCGAACACGACCGAATTGGAGCCATCCATCACCTCGGATGTCGCCTCCTCGCCGCGATGCGCAGGCAGGCAATGCATGAAGAGCGCATCGGGCTTGGCATGGCTCATCAGTTCCGCGTTCACCTGGTAAGGGCGCAGCATGTTGTGGCGCCGCTCGCGGCTCGACTGGCTATCATGCATGCTCACCCATGTGTCGGTGACGATCAGATCGGCACCCTCGACCGCCTTCCTCGCATCACGCTCGATGATGACTTTGCGCCCGGCCTTGCGCGCCAGTCCCACGAATTCAGGCTCGGGTTCAAGCTGTACAGGCCCAGTAAAGACCATCTCGAAGCCGAACTGAGCGCTGGCATGCAGGAACGAGGCGCAGACATTGTTGCCATCGCCACACCACACCACCTTCTTGCCGGCGATCGGCCCGCGATGCTCTTCATAAGTCATAACATCGGCCATGATCTGACAGGGGTGGGTTCGGTCGGTCAGCCCGTTGATCACCGGCACATCGGCATACTCGGCCATCTCGATCAGAACGCTTTCATCAAAGGTGCGGATCATGATCAGATCGACATAGCGCGACAGAACCCGGGCGGTATCAGCGATGGTTTCGCCATGGCCAAGCTGCATGTCATTGCCCGAAAGCACCATGGTCTGCCCACCCATCTGCCGCACGCCCACGTCAAAGGAAACACGTGTGCGGGTCGAGGGTTTCTCGAAGATCAGCGCGACCATCCTCCCGGCGAGCGGCTGTTCGTCATCCGCCGCGCCGCGTGTGCGACCCACGCGCGCATCCTTCATCGCGCGGGCATGGTCGATGATGCCTCTGAGGGCGGCTGGATCGGTCTTATGCAGGTCAAGAAAATGATTCATTGGTCTTGGTCCGTTCTTGCAGGCAGTACCGGGAGGGCCAGCCCCCCCGGACTCCCCGAGGTATTTTCAGTCAGATGAAGAGGCAGATTCGATCTGCGTAGCGGCCGCGTCGAGCCGCGTGACGGCCTCGGCGAGTTCCTCTTCGGTTATGTTGAGCGGCGGCAACAGGCGGATCACGTTATCTGCGGCGGGCACGGTGATCACTTCGGCGTCAAAACCTGCACTAACCACATCGACGTTGGGCACCTTGCAGCGCAGCCCAAGCATCAGACCGGCACCGCGCACTTCATCGAAGATGTCGGGATGCGTCGCCACCAGCCCTTCGAGCTTCTGGCGCAATGCGCCGGCGCGGTCGTTCACCGTGGCAAGGAAGCCGGGGTCGGAGACGATCTCGACCAGTTTCGCACCCACGGCACAACCCAGCGGGTTGCCGCCATAGGTTGACCCGTGGGTCCCCACTGTCATGCCCGACGCCGCACGTTCGTCCGCCAGAACCGCACCCAGGGGAAAGCCCCCGCCGATACCCTTGGCGACCATCATGATATCGGGCGTGATCCCTGCCCATTCATGCGCGAAAAGCCGCCCCGTTCGACCCATGCCACATTGCACCTCATCCAGGATCAAGAGCGCGCCCGTCTCGTCACAGATCGCACGCACCGCACGCAAATCCTCGTCCGACATCGCACGGATACCACCCTCGCCCTGGATCGGTTCAAGGAGAACCGCCGCGGTTTTCTCGCTCGCCGCTTTCTTCAACGCCGCGATATCGCCCCACGGCAGATGGGTGAACCCGCCCAGAACCGGACCGAATCCCTTGATCATCTTCTCGGAACCGGCGGCGGCGATGGCAGCGGTCGAGCGGCCATGAAACGCACCCTCGAAAGCGATGATCTCGACCCGATCCGGGTCGCCCGCCTCATACCAGTATTTACGCGCCATCTTGACCGCCAGCTCGCAGGCTTCGGTGCCGGAATTGGTGAGAAAAACCGTATCGGCGAATGTATGCTCGACCAAAAGGTCGGCCAGCCGCTGCTGTTCGGGAATCCGGTAAAGGTTCGAAACATGCCAGAGCTTCTGCGCCTGCTCGTTCAACGTCGCGACCAGGTCGGGATGGGCATGGCCCAGCGCATTGACCGCGATGCCCGAGCCCAGATCGAGAAAGCGTCGCCCGTCACGCTCAACCAGCCAGCTGCCTTCGCCCCTCACGAATTCCAGCGGTGCACGGTTATAGGTCGGTAGAACAGACGGGATCATCTGGATATCCTTTCCCTTGAGGAAGCCCCCGGTTTGCCCGGTGCGGGGCCATTCGTCAACGATTTTGCAGGAAGTTCAAGGGGGCAGACCAATGTGGCGCGGCCCCGCGACAAAGGCGGATGCGTCAGACGCTGCGGCGTCGACGTCGGATCATTACGATATGAAATGCCTGTGCCATGACGGGGGATTTAGCGCCCTGGCGTACGCCTGTCAATGAAACATATCCGGGGAAATTCGCGCTTTACTCCGGGCTGTTCTCGACGCAGTTAATCGCCCATGTTCACGCCGCGCGCCCAGAACCCCGGCCTCGCTGTTGGCTTCATGCTGACAGCCTGCGCCTTTATCGCCGCCTCAACCCTGATGGCAAAGCTCGCAGGCACCGCGCGGCTGGGTGATCCGTTACACCCGTTGCAGGTAAGCCACGGGCGGTTTCTCTTCGCGTGGATACTGATCGCCTCGACCGCCGCCGCGATGCGGCTCAGGTTCGAGCGGCCCAACCTGCGGCTGCACGCCCTGCGCACCCTCGGCGGCTGGGTCGGGATCAGCCTGATGTTCGCCGCCGTGACCTATATCCCGATGGCCGATGCAACCGCGATTTCCTTTCTCAACCCGGTCTTCGCAATGATACTGGCAATCCCGCTCCTGGGTGAAAAAGTCGGGCCAATCCGCTGGTCCGCCGCGGCCATTGCCCTTCTGGGCGCGCTCATCCTCTTACGCCCAACTCCGGCCAGCTTTCAACCCGCCGCCCTTCTGGCACTTGGCGCGGCCCTCGCCATGGGGATCGAGATCACCATTATCAAGCTGCTTTCCAGGCATGAAGGGCCGCTTCAGATCCTGTTCATCAACAACAGTTTCGGGCTCATCATCGCCACGGTTGCGGTGCTGCCCTTCTGGGTGATGCCCACGCCCGCGCAATGGGCTGCGTTGGCCGGGGTGGGTGTATTCATGGCCTGCGCGCAAGCCGCCTATGTCAACGCCATGGCCCGTGCCGAGGCCAGTTTCGTTGTGCCTTTCGCCTATGCTACGCTGATATTTGCCGCGCTTTTCGATGTAATCGTGTTCCGCACCCGGCCTGATGCCATCTCGGCTCTCGGGGCGACGATCATCATCGCCGGTGCCACGCTTCTGGCCTGGCGCGAGGCGCGGCTCGAGAAACGTCAACCCGCGACAGTTCCACGCTGAACCCGCGCCCAGATCGCACCTTGCACCGCGCGGCACGATGTTTAGAATAAGGCCCTGACCGGAATAGCAGGGCGGCCCGACCGATGAGGCCGCCCTTTCAAATAGGAAAACCCGATGTCCTGGACCGACGAACGCGTGGAACTTCTGAAAAAGATGTGGGGCGAAGGCCAGTCGGCCAGCCAGATCGCCAAGGAACTGGGCGGTGTCACCCGCAATGCCGTGATCGGCAAGGTCCATCGTCTTGGCCTCTCGAACCGCACCTCTGCGGGGGGTGGGCCGGAGAGTGGTGCCAAGCCTGACGCCAAGTCCGAGGCGAAACCGCGCGCGCCGCGTGCGAAAGCGGCGAAACCGGCGCGTGAGGCGCCTGCGAAAGCCGCCGAGGCCGAGCCGAAGCCTGCCGCCGCGCCGGCCCGCAAGCAGATCATCCCCGCCGGACAGCCGTTGCCGCCGCAACCGTCGGCAAACGAGATCAGTCCCGAAGCATTAGCAAAGGTGAGCGAAATCGAAAAAAAGGCGCGAAGACTTACACTTATGGAGTTGACCGAGCGGACCTGCAAGTGGCCCGTGGGCGATCCTGCGACCGATGATTTCTGGTTCTGCGGCCTGCCGGTTCAGGCGGGAAAGCCCTATTGCGAAGCCCATGTCGGCGTCGCATTTCAACCGATGTCGAGCCGCCGCGACCGCAAACGCTGAACCGTGCGCACCCACCGTGCAACAGGGTTAACGTGCCGTCATGGCCGCAAATCGGGGGGGTGAATCCCGGCTGCTGCCCGGCTGCAGGGCGTACACCGCCGCAACGCGGCATTCGTTAAGGGAAAATTGATTAACGCAGCGCGCGGCGATCCGGCCTCAGGCAAAGCGCGGCGGCACCAGCGCGCCCTGAAACCAGGTGATCAGCGTCACGATGGAAAACACCGGCAGCCCGGTCGCCGCCCGGATGTCGAGGGCATAGGGCGACATGTTGGTGCATTCCAGAACGATCGCCCCGAGATCGGGATGCGCCGCCTGCAAGGCCAGCGCCGCCTCGACATTGTCGGCCCGGGCGGCCTCGACATCAAGTTCGGGTTCGTTGTCGAGAATGGCACGGGTGAATTCGCGCCCGCCCTCGGTCGTGCCGATGGGTGTGCCATCGGGCACACGCGCGCCGCGCAGATGCCGGTCGGTCAGGCTCGAACCCGAGATCGTCAGTATTCCGGCGCGCTTCCCGGCGGGCAGCACCCGGTTGACCTGTTCAACCTGGCAAAGCGACGAGGTCACCACCGGCACCTCGACTGCTGCCGCCAGTTCGTCCTGATACATCGCGAGAAACCCGCAATTGGTGGTGATCCCGTCTACCCCGTCGGCCTGTAATTCGCGCGCCGCCGCGATGAAGGCGGGCAACATCCCCTCGGCGCCCTTGCGCACCACCCGGTCGGGCGAGGCATCGCGCACCACCTTGTAGTGCACCGGAAAGGGCCAAGTCATCGCATTGCCCATGTCACCCGGAATCCGCGGGAACCGAGCATCCAGCATCAGGATACCCACCGAGGCACCATAGATCGTCTTGCCGCCCGTCGCTTTCATGCCGCGTCCTCGTTCAACACCTGATCCTGCACCATGTCGCCGCCGTCGAGATAGATACTGGCGATACCGGCGCGCACCGACGCAAGGATCTGGTCCATCCGCTTCTCGATATGCTCGCCGAGATGCCGCGCCGCCTTGTTGGCGTTGCGCGCCTCGAGCGCCTCCATGATCTTGACGTGCTGTTTTTTCGAGCGTTTCACCCGCGCCTGCATCTCGACCCAACGGATGAAACGGATACGTTCGTTGATATGTTCAAGCTGCGCGGTCAGTTCCGCGTTCCCGGCCAGCCGCGCGATACCGATGTGAAACGCCTCGTCACGCGCGCAAGCCTCGGCCACGCTCAGCCCCCGGGTTTCCAGCCCATGCGCGAAGAGTTCTTCGCGCAGCGCGCGCAAACCTTCGTCGCTCGCGCGTTCACAAGCCGCGCGGGCCGCCGCCATTTCCAGCACCTTGCGCAGTTCGAACAGGTCGAAAATCTCTTGCGCCTCGAGCCCACGACAGAAGAACCCCTGCCCAGCGCGAAATTCGAAGAACCGCTCGGACACCAGCCGGTTGAGCGCCTCACGCAGGGGTGTCCGGCTCACCCCGAATTCGCGCGAGAGCGTGCCCTCGTTGATCCGGTCCCCGGGCCTGAGATCAAAGGACACGGCGCGCGCCTTGAGCCAGCGGTAGATATCTTCAACCCGTCCATCCGCCATCGTATTCGCCTTTCCGATTGTCGCTTTCCGGCATGCCACGGGGCGCGCTTGAAATCAATATGCAACTCTGTATACAGATTGGAATACCGCAATGGAGGGTGATATGACCGAACAAGGCCACAACCGGATGAACGGCGCCGAGGCGCTTGTGCGGATGCTCGAAGCTTACGGCGTACGCCATATCTTCGGCCTGTGCGGCGATACCACCCTGCCCTTTTATGATGCGCTGGCGCGGCTCAATCACGGGATCACGCATTTCCTGACCCGTGATGAACGCCACGCCGCCTATATGGCCGATGGCTATGCCCGCGTGACCGGGCGGCCCGGTGTCTGCGAGGGGCCGTCGGGCGGGGGCGCGACCTATATCCTGCCCGGCGTGGTGGAGGCCAATGAAAGCGCTGTGCCGATCCTTGCCATCACCTCGGACGTGGCGACCACCAGCCGGGGGAAATATCCGCTGACCGAGTTGGACCAGACCACGCTGTTTCGCCCGCTGACCAAGTGGAACGCGGCGCTGGACGATGCCGGCCAGTTGCCCGCGATGATCCGCGAGGCGTTTCGCCAGATGACCACCGGCACCCCCGGCGCGGTGCATCTGTCATTGCCGTTCGACACCCAGAAGGCCCCGGTCAGCGAGGCCGAAATCCACGCCAACCCCGCGCACACCCAGTTCCCGGCCGAGCGTCAGGCCCCGGAGCCGCGCGCCATCGAGGAGGCGGCCGCGATCCTTGCCAAGGCGCAGAACGCCATTGCCATCTGTGGTGGCGGGCCGCTGCTCTCGGGGGGTGAGGCGGCGCTGGCACGGCTTGCCCGCGCGCTTGACATGCCGGTGGCCACCACCGTTTCGGGGCAAGGGGCGATTGCGGAAACCGACCCGCTGGCGCTCGGGGTCGTGGGATCGAACGGGGGGATTCCGGCGACCCGGGCCGAGGTCGATGCCGCCGACGTGGTGCTTTTCATCGGGTGCCGCGCGGGGTCGGTCACGACCGAACGCTGGCGTTCGCCCGCCAAGGGCACCACGATCCTGCATATCGACAGCGACAGGGACGTGCCCGGCACCAATTACGACACCGCCGTTGCGATCAACGCCGATGCGCGGCTTGCGCTCGAAGCCCTCGCCGATGCGCTCGAGGCTGGGCCGCGCAACAGCCAGAACGGCACCGCCCGCGCCGCCCGCGCATGGGCCGCGAAAGAGGCGCAGTTCGCCCCGCTTGCCGCCACGCGCGACACCCCGATCCGCCCCGAGGCAGTGATGGCCACGCTCATGGAATTGCTCGGTGAGGATGCCATCGTGGTGGCCGATCCGGGCACGCCCTGCCCCTATGTCTCGGCCTATTACCGCTGGCGGCACGCGGGGCGGCATTTCATCACCAACCGCGCGCATGGGGCGCTGGGATATTCCATCGGGGCGGCGATGGGGGCGCATGTGGGGCGCCCGGATGTGAAAACCGTGGCCCTGATGGGCGACGGATCGTTCGGCTTTGCCTGTGGCGAGTTCGAGACCATGGTGCGCCACCGCATGCCGATCACCTCGGTGGTGTTTTCCAACGCCACCTTTTCGTGGATCAAGGCGGGGCAGAAAGCGGGGTTTGGCGGGCGGTATTACAATGTCGATTTCGACCGCACCGATCATGCCGCGGTGGCCCGGGCCTTTGGCGTCAAAGCGTGGACGGTGCGCGACCCCGACGATCTCGGCCGGGTGATGGCCAAGGCGCTGGCCCATGACGGACCGAGCCTTGTCGATATCCATACGCAATCGCTCTCCGATGCCGCCGCGCCGGTTTCGGAATGGGTGGCGTGAGGCGTCACGCCGCGTGGGATGCGAGGCTTTCCAGCAGCCCTGCGAGGAATTCCTGCCCCACGGCCGAAAGTGGCCGGTGACGCGAGGTGATCACGGCGAGGTCCAGCGTCACCTGCGGCGCGAAGGGGCGCGCGACGAACCCGCCCTCGTAGTCGAAGGCGATGGTGAACGGATCGACCAGGGCCGCGCCGAAGCCCTGTTTCACGAAGCTCAGCGTGTTCTGGTGCAGGTGGGTATGGACGCGCGTGTTCCACTGTGCCCCGGCGCGGTCGAACGCCTCGCGGGTGCGCCGATAGGTCATATGCTCGGGGCCCATCACCACGAAAGGATACCCGTCAAGAAGCGCGGGTGTGAGCGTCGCGTGATCCGCCAGCGGGCTGCCGGTGGGCAAAACGCATTGGCATTCGAAGCGAAACGGGCGCGCGGTCAGGGCGTCGCTCAGCACCGGGACTTCGCAGATCCCGATCTCGAACAGCCCGGCCTGCACCCATTCCTGGATTCGGGTGGAATATTGCGCCTGGTACGAGATCGACAGGTTCGGGCGGCCTTGGGCAAAGCGTGCGATCTCGCGTGGCATGAAGCCGATCGAGAGGGCATGGGGCGCCACGACCTGCAATTGCCCGGCCTTCTGGTTCTGCAAATCGGTCACGGCCTGCGCCACGTGGTCGAGCCCGCGCACCACCGTGTCGATTTCCTGAAACAGCACCCCCGCCTCGGGCGTGGGGCGCAGGCGGCCGCGCACCCGTTCAAAGAGCTTGAGCTGTGTCTGCCGCTCCAACTGCGCCAGAAGGTTGGAAATGCCCGGCTGCGAAATGCCCAGAAGTGCGGCCGCACCGGTCACGGTGCCGGTTTCGATCACCGCGTGGAATGCCTGTAATTGTCTGAATCTCAGGGCCATTTTGAAACCATATCATGAAAAATGATGGGTCATCCACAAATCCGTATTTGAACTGATGCACTACCCCGGCCAAGTTTCTCGCCATGAACGGGGGAATCGATTGACGGAGCTTGACCAGACCATCACCGGTTTCGATGTCTGGCATCTTTCGCTGCCGGTCACGTCGCGCCGCGATCATGGCATCGGGCGGGTCGAAAACGCCTGTGAGATCGTGCTTTTGCGCCTCACCGCCGAGGGTGGCGCGGTGGGTTGGGGCGAGGCATCGCCATGGTCGGTCTTTACCGGCTCGCCCGAGGCGAGCCTTGCCGCGCTCGACCGTTACCTGCGCCCGCTCGTGCTTGGCCGCCGCGTGGCCGACCGCCCCGCCATCATGGAGACCGCGCGCCAGGCCATCGCCCACGCGACCGAGGCCAAGGCCGCGCTCGACAGCGCCCTTCTCGACCTTGCAGGCCGGATCGCGGGGCAACCCGTCTGGGCCTTGCTCGGTGGCAGGTTCCGCGACCGCATCCCGCTTTCGGTGTCGATTGCCGATCCGGATTTCGAACGCGACCGGGCGCTCCTTGACCGGCTCGTGGCCGACGGCATCGGTGTCGTCAAGCTCAAGGCCGGGTTTCGCGACCATGATTTCGACATCATGCGGATGGAACGGATCGCCCGCGATTATCCCTCGCTGCGGGTGCGGGTCGATTTCAACCAGGGCCTCACCCCCGGAGAGGCCCCGTCGCGGACCCGCGACATGGCCGCGTTCAAGCCCGATTTCATCGAACAGCCGGTGCGCGCCCATCATTTCGGCCTCATGGCCCGGCTGCGCGCGATGATCGACGTGCCACTTGTGGCCGACGAATCCGTTTTCGGCCCCGAGGACATGACCCGCGCCGCCAGCGAAGGCATCTGCGACGGGGTCTCGGTCAAGATCATGAAATCGGGGGGCCTGGGCCGCGCGCAGGAGGTCGCGGCCATTGCCGCGGCCAACGGGCTTGCCGCCTATGGCGGCGACATGTTCGAATCCGGCCTCGCCCACCTTGCGGGCACCCACATGATCGCCGCCACCCCGGCGATCACGCTGGGCTGTGAATTCTACCAGGCGTCCTATTTCCTGACCGAGGACATCCTCGAAACCCCGTTCGTGGTGGAGGGCGGCGCGGTGATCGTTCCCGACACCCCCGGCCTTGGCGCGCGCCCCGATCTGGACCGCATCCGCAAATACACCCTCAGAGGTCCGACCCCATGACCGACACCCCGAAAACAATCGCCATCATCGGCGCAGGCATCAACGGCGTCGCCACGGCGATCTGGGCCCAGCGTGCGGGGCACAAGGTCATCCTGATCGAGCGCGAGGAGCAGGCGGGCGAAGGGGCCAGTTTCGGCAATGGCGGGGTTCTGGCCGCGTGCTCGGTGGTGCCGGTGACGGTGCCGGGGCTGTTGCGCAAGGCGCCGAAAATGCTGTTCTCGCCCAGCCAGCCGCTGTTTCTCAAATGGTCCTACCTGCCGCGGCTGGCGCCGTGGTTGATGAAATACCTGTCGCACGCCAATGCGGGCGAGGTGCGGCGCATCGCGCGGGCACTGCACGGTATCATCGGCGACAGTCTTCAGGATCACCTTGCGCTGGCGCGCGGCACGGGGGCCGAGGATTTCATCCGTCCCGCCGACTACCTCTTTCTTTACCGCGACCGTGCCCATTACGAGGGCGACGCCTTTGGCTGGGGCATCCGCCGCGATATGGGGTTCGAATGGGACGAGTTGGAGCGCCCGGCGCTGACCGAATATGACCCGACCCTGTCCGATGCCGTGGGCTTTGCCGCGCGGGTGGGCGATCACGGACGGATCAGCGACCCGGGGCGATACGTCAAGGCGCTGGCCGCTCATGCAGTCGCGAACGGCGCGGAGATGATCAGGGCCACCGCCACCGATTTCGCCCGTGAAAACGGGCGCATCACGGGCGTGCGCGTTTCTACTTCGTCGGGCGAGGACACGATTGCCTGCGATGCCGCCGTTCTGGCCACCGGGGCGTGGTCCAAGGCTCTCGGGGAGAAACTGGGGCTGCGCATCCCGCTTGAGACCGAGCGCGGTTATCACCTCGAATTGTGGGAACCGTCGGCGATGCCGCGTTCGCCGGGCATGGTGGCCAGCGGCAAATTCGTCATGACCCCGATGGAGGGGCGGTTGCGCCTTGCCGGGATTGTCGAGTTCGGCGGGCTCGACGCGCCGGCCTCGGCCGCGCCCATCGCGCTGTTGAAACGGCAGTTGGCCGAGATTCTGCCCGGCCTCACATGGGCACATGAACAGGAATGGATGGGCCACCGCCCCGCACCCGCCGACTCGATCCCGGCCATCGGCGAGGTGCCGGGGATCAAGGGTGCCTTTCTCGGCTTTGGTCATCACCATGTCGGCCTCACGGGGGGGCCGAAAACCGGGCAAATCCTGGCCCGGCTGATCTCGGGGGGTAAACCCAATATTGACTTGGAGCCCTACTCGCCCGCACGTTTCGTCTATTGAATACCAACCCCGGCATGACCGGACCAACCAAAACAGGGAGTAAGACCATGAAACATCTCACGACACTTGCCGCGGCCTCGGCCATCGCGATCGGTGCGGCGGCCCCGGCGCTGGCCGAGAAATGGGACATGCCGCTGGCCTATGCCGCGAGCAACTTCCATTCCGAGAACGCGGCCCAGTTCGCCGCCTGCGTGACCGAGAATTCCGGCGGCGCGGTCGAGATCGTCACGCACCCCTCGGGGTCGCTTTTCGGGGGCAACGACATCAAGCGCGCGGTGCAGAGCGGTCAGGCGCTGATCGGTGAGCGCCTGATCTCGGCGCATCAGAACGAGAACCCGCTTTTCGGCATCGACTCGATCCCGTTCCTGGCCACGTCCTATGACGATCATGAACGGCTGTGGGATGTTGCCGGGCCGAAAGTGGCCGAGGCGCTGGATGCGCAGAACCTGCATTACCTCTACTCGGTGCCGTGGCCGCCGCAGGGGCTTTATTTCAACCAGCCGATCGAAAGCGTGGCGGACATGCAGGGGATCAAGTTCCGCTCCTACTCCACCGCCACCGCGCGGATGGCGGAAATGACCGGCATGCTGCCGGTGCAGGTCGAGGCGGCGGAACTGAGCCAGGCGCTGGCGACCGGCGTGGCCGAGGCGTTCATCTCGTCGGGGGCCACGGGCTATGACCGCAAGGTGTGGGAACATCTGAGCCATTTCTACGAGGTCGATGCATGGCTGCCGCGCAACGTGATCTTCGTCAACAAGGACGCGTGGGACGGGCTTGACGATGCGGCCAAGGGCGCGATGAACGACTGTGCCGCCGAGGCCAAGGCGCGCGGCCTGCAAATGTCGAAGGACTATACCCAGTTCACCCTCGACGGGCTCAAGGAAGGCGGCATGGAAGTGGGCCGCGCCGGTGACGCGCTGGTGGCGGAACTCCAGGAGATCGGCGCCACGATGACGGAGGAATGGCTGGAAAGCGCGGGCGAAGAGGGCCGCGCCATCGTCGAAGCCTACCGGGCGTCGCAGTAACCCGGTCGCCGGTCGGCAAGGCCGGCACGACCACAGGGCGGGGCCGCGTCGATGCGGCCCTGCCTCAAGACAAGATCAACGAACAGGGGCTTCTGAGATGGGTATTCTACGCCGGGCGCTCGATGCGCTCTATCTCGCGGGTGGGGTCGTCGCGGCGCTTTTCACCCTTGCGATTCTCGTCATCATCGTCGCGCAGATGATTGCGCGCTGGACCGGGAATGTCTTTCCCGGCGCGACCGATTACGCGGGGTATTGCATGGCCGCGGCCTCGTTCTTTGCCTTTGCCTATGCGCTCAACCACGGGGCGCATATCCGGGTGTCGCTGCTGCTCAATGCGCTGGGGCGGCACCGGGTCAAGGGCGAGCTGTGGTGCTTTGGCATGGGCGCGGTGATTTCGAGCTATTTCGCCTGGTACGGGGTGCGCGGCATGTTCGAGTCGCTGAAGTGGAACGATATCAGCCAGGGGCTCGACAAGACGCCGATCTGGATTCCGCAGATTTCCATGGCGGTGGGCACCGTGCTTCTGGCCATTGCCTTCTGGGACAACCTCGCCCGGCTGATCATGACCGGCCATCACGGCATGCGCTCCGGCGCCATAGAGACCGGCACGGAGTAAACGCGCATGGATTATGTCCTTTCGATCTCGATCTTTCTTTTCGTGCTCTTTTTCCTGCTCGGCTCCGGTGTCTGGGTGGGCCTCGCGCTCATGGGCGTGGCCTGGGTGGGAATGGAGCTTTTCACCACGCGGCCCGTGGGTGATGCGATGATCACCAAGATCTGGTCGTCGTCGGCGTCATGGACGCTGACCGCGCTGCCGCTCTTCATCTGGATGGGCGAGGTGCTGTATCGCACGCGATTATCCGAGGACATGTTCAAGGGGCTGTCGCCATGGATGGCGCGGTTGCCCGGGGGGCTGGTGCATACCAATATCGTGGGCTGCACCGTCTTTGCCGCGGTGTCGGGATCATCGGCGGCCACGCTGACCACGGTGGGCAAGATGTCGATTCCGGAACTCAACAAGCGCAAGTATCCGCAACGCATGGTGATCGGCACCTTGGCGGGGGCCGCGACGCTGGGGTTGATGATTCCGCCATCGCTCACCCTCATCGTCTATGGCGTCACGGTGAACGAGTCGATCACCAAGCTGTTCTTCGCCGGCATCCTGCCCGGCCTCGTGCTGGCGGGGATGTTCATGGCCTATGTGGCGATCCAGTCATGGGTGTCGCGCGACTGGAACCCGACGCCGGAACCCCGGATGAGCTTTGTCGAGAAGCTGCATAATTCGCGCTTCCTGATCCCGGTGCTCTTGTTGATCGCGGTGGTGATCGGGTCGATGTATTTCGGCTGGGCGACGCCGACCGAGGCCGCGGCCTTTGGCGTCATCGGTGCGCTGTTGCTGGCCGCCGGGCAAGGCTCGCTCAACTGGCACACCTTCACCCAGAGCCTGATGGGCGCCACGCGGACCAGCGCGATGATCGCACTCATCCTGGGCGGCGCCGCGTTCCTGTCGCTGTCGATGGGGTTCACCGGGTTGCCGCGCGGGCTGGCCGATCTGATCGCGCAGATGGGGCTCACGCGGTTCGAGCTCTTGATGGTGCTGCTGATCTTCTACATCGTTCTTGGCTGTTTCCTCGATGGTATCTCGTCGGTGGTGTTGACCATGGCGGTGGTGGAGCCGATGATCCGCCAGGCCGGGATCGACCTGATCTGGTTCGGCATCTTCATCGTCGTGGTGGTCGAGATGGCCCAGATCACCCCGCCGATCGGGTTCAACCTTTTCGTGCTGCAGGGCATGACCAACCACGAGATGGGCTATATCGCGCGTGCGGCGATCCCGATGTTCCTGATCATGGTGGTGATGGTCTTCGTGCTGATCGGCTTTCCGGAACTGGCCACGTGGCTGCCGGATAACCTTCGATGAGGTTTTGCGCCGCCTTCGGCGTCGCCAAGGGGCGGGGGCCGGGCGCTGACGCGCCCGGCCCCCGCAACCCGGGTCGATGCTGCGCGCCGGTTCCAGTGTCAGGCATGACCTGACCGACAGGATTTTGAGTATTTTTCCCAAGAAAGAACAGCATGGGGAATTTGGCTTCCCGTGTTCACTCCGGCTTGACGATCCGGTTGCGCAACAGGCCGATCTTCTCGATCTCGAGCTCGAACACGTCACCGGGGGCCAGCCGCTTGCCCAGTTCGAGCCCGCAGCCTGTGCCGACCGTGCCCGAGCCGATCACCTCGCCGGGATAGAGCGTCTCGGAGGCCGAGATATGGGCGAGGATGGCGCCGAAATCATGCTGCATCGAGGATGAATTGCCGCCGCCCCAGCGTTCGCCGTTGACCCGCAATTGCATGTCGAACGCGACCGGGTGCGCCACCTCGTCCGCGGTCAGGATCCACGGACCCAGAATATTGCCGGTGTCGAAATCCTTGCCCTTGGCGGGCCCAAGTTGCCCCGGCATCTCGCGCATCTGGGCGTCGCGGGCCGAGACATCGTTAAGGATGGTGTAGCCGAAGATGTGATCCGCCGCCCGTTCGGGCGCGATATCCTTGCCCTTCTTGCCCAGCACGATGGCAAGCTCCAATTCGACATCCAGAAACTCGGCATAGGAGGGCCAGATCACGTCGGCGCCGTGGCCGATGAAGCTCATCCGGTTGCCCTTGTAATAGATCGGCTGTTCGTACCAGACGGCGGGCAGTTGCGGGTCGTCCTGGCCGAAGGCCTTGAGGCAGTTGAAGAGATGTTCCTCGAACACGAGGCAATCGCGATATTGCACCGGCATCAGCGGCGGCAGGAACGTCACCTCGCGTGCGGGGATCATCGCCGACCGGTCGGCGCGGGCCAGCAGGTCGCCGGCTCGTTCGAGACCGTCATCGCCCGCTTCGATCAGCGATTGCATAGTGCGGAAGGTCTCGGAGGCGCCGCCCGCCAGTTCCGCGGCGCGTTCGAGATCGAGCAGCGTGTCGTCATCCAGCGGCGACACCACCCTCGCCTTGCCGTCGTGAAGTATCGTTCCAAGTCGCATGGTTCACTCCTCGAAAATGGCGACGGCGCGGGTGAACCCGGCGCTGGCGCCCTTGATCTTGTAGGGAAAGCAGGAAATCTCGAACCCGTTGCCCGGCAGGTCCTGGAGATTGGCGAGCTTTTCCATGTGGCAATAGCCGATCTCCATGCTGGCGCGGTGGCCCTCCCAGATGATGCTCGGGTCTTGGGTTTTCGCGTATTCCTGCGCGGTCAGCGCAAAGGGGGCATCCCAGCTCCAGGCGTCGGTGCCGGTCACCCGCACCCCGCGCTCCAGCAAATACATGGTCGCGTCGCGCCCCATGCCGCAGCCCTTCATCAGGTAATCGGGCTGGCCGTAATGTGCCCCGGCGGAGGTGTTGACCACCACGATGTCGAGCGGGCGCAGATCGTGCCCGATGCGTTTCAATTCCGCCTCCACATCCCCGGGGGTCACGATATAGCCGTCATCCATGTGCCGGAAATCGAGCTTCACGCCCGGGTTGAGGCACCATTCCAATGGCACCTCGTCGATGGTGATCGCGCGCTCTCCGTCCGACATCGTGGAATGGTGGTGGTAGGGCGCATCGAGATGGGTGCCGTTATGGGTGGCGATGCTCAGCCGCTCGACCGCCCAACCCTCGCCCCCCGGCAGGTCTTCGCGCTTGAGGCCCGGGAAGAAGGCCATCACCTGCTCGGCGGTCTGCTCATGGGTCATGTATTCGATCTCGGGCAGCATGATCGGCGGATCGGAGACGATCCCCATCTCGAGCGGCACCGAGATATCAACGAAGCGTCTGGCCATGGCTGGCTCCTTTCAGGTCAGATAAGCCCGGTGGCAAGCACCGGAAAGGCAAGGACAAGGGCGAGAACGACCAGCATCATCAGCGCGAAAGGGGCGGCGCCGATGAATATGTCGCCGAGCGTGATGTCGGGATCGTCGAGCGCGGACTTGATGACAAAGACCGATATGCCGAAGGGCGGGGTCAAGAGGCCCACTTCGACGGCGATCACCGTGACGATGCCGAACCAGATCAGGTCGACCTCCATGCCGCTGACCACCGGAAGCATCAGCGGCACGAGGATCAGCATGATGGACGAACTGTCGAGAACCGCGCCCATCACGATCACCAGCAGGACATAGGCGAGGATCACCCCCCAATAGCCGATATCCGCCCCGGCGACGAATTCGCCAAAGCCCGTCGGCACGCCGGAGAGGGCCAGCATGCGCGAATACATCTGCGCCGCGATGATCAGGAACGAGATCGAGGCCGTGACCAACCCGGTATCGGTCAGCACCTGCCAGAAATCGCGCCACGAGAGCTTGCGCCGCAGCACGCCGATCAGGATCGCCCCGCCCGCACCCACGGCACCCGCCTCGATCGGGGTGAAGAAGCCGCCATAGATACCGCCCAGCACCAGCCCGATCAGCGCCACGATGGGCAGGCCCTTGGCGACCAGATCCCCCGGCGTGAGATCGCTTTCGGCCCGGCCTGCCGCGACGCCGGGGCCCAGCCGCGCAGGCCACAGAAGGGCGGTCAGCCAGATACCGACCCCGAAGGCCAGCGCCAGCAATATCCCCGGCACGATACCGGCGATGAAGAGGTCGCCCACCGATTGCTCGGTCAGAAGCCCGTAGAGGATGAGCAAGAGCGAGGGCGGGATGAGCATGCCCAGCACGCTTGATCCAGCCACGACGCCGACCGCGAAGCGCTTGGCATAGCCGTGGCGGATCATCTCGGGCACGGCGATGCGGGTGAAGACGGCGGCGCTGGCGATGGAAATGCCGGTAATGGCGGCAAAGATCGCGTTCGCCCCCACCGTGCCGACACCCAGGCCCCCCCTGAGCCGTCGGAACATGTGGTTGGCCACGTCGAACGCATCGCGCCCCATGCCGGTCACGCTGACCACGTATCCCATCAGCACGAAGAGCGGCACGACACCGAAGAAATAGGATGAAATCGTCTCGCTCGCTGCCAGCGCCAGCAGCTTCCCGGCCAGAAGCGGCGAGCCCTTGATCGCCCAGACCCCGAGATAGGAACACAGCATCAGGGCGAAGGGCACCCAGAACCCGGCATAGATCATCACCACCATGGCGCCGAAACTGGTCAGGCCGATCTCGAACGGTGTCATGCCTGCGCCCCCCGCATCAGGCGCAGGAACGCCGCCAGCGCGTGCAGCGCCAGTTGCACCAGAAGCGCGCCACATCCGACGAGGATGATGAGCTTGACCGGCCAGATCGGCGCGGTGAAGGCGCCGATCGTGCCCTCGTAGGTGCCCCGGGTCCAGGCCCGTTCGAAAAGTGGCCAGGAGGCCGTGATGATCTGCCAGACCAGAAGGATCGCGGCGAGTGAAAAGAACATCTCGATCGCCTGGCGCACGCGCGGGCTGTGCCGTTCGACCCAGCCCAGCAGGATGTCGGTGCGCGTCAGCCGCCCCTGCCGAAAGGTCTGGGCCACCTGGAGGAACACGATCGCCACGATCGACATCGAGACCATCTCGGGCACGCCCGAGATCGGCGCGTTGAAGGCCCCGCGCCCGATCACGTCGGCATTGACGAGGAGCATCAGCCCGAGGATCAGAACCGTTCCCGCCACGTTGAGCGCACCGGTCACCAGATCGACACCCCGACGGGTGGCCAGGAACCAGCCGGGCAATGCCTCGGTCTCGTCGTTGTCATTCATCGATTCTGCCATGACTGCTCCGGCCCTTCCCGGCCCCGAAACATTCGGGGCCGGGACATGGCGTTGCGGTTATTCGCGATCCCAGTCGCGCACCGGTTCGGCCCCCGCCGCGCGCATCGTATCCATGTAGGATTTGAGCACGGCGCTGCCGTTCTTGCCCTCGGAATCGAGCCGCGCGGCCCAATCCTGTGCAACGTTGTTCATGCCCGAGGCCCATTCTTCGCGGAACGCCGGATCGACTTCGGTGATGGTCGCACCCTGCTCTTCCATCATCGAAAGGAACATCGTGACCGACGCATCGAGGTCTTTCTGATAGGCTTCGGCATCGGCCTTGGCCCCGGCCTTGAGCGCGTCCTGAACCACCTCGGGAAGGCTGTCATACCAGTCCTTGTTCGCGGCCAGCCCGCCGGCATATTGCGCACCGAACCCGACCTTGGTGATATAGGGTGCCACCTCGTGAAGCTTGCCCGGCAGCGCGGCACTGGCAAAGACGATCACGCCGTCATACACCCCGGTCTTGATCTCGTTGTAGTAGAGCGTGAGGTTGCCGCTCACCCCCACCGCGCCCGTCCCTTCGAGCCAGTTGACGGCCGGTCCGGGTGCGGCGATCTTGTGACCGTCGAGATCGTCGATACTCTCCACCGGAAAGGTGGTCATCAACAGGTAGTCGTCGATCCCGATGCCGCCACCGAGATATTCGAGGCCGTTTTCCTCCCATGCCGCGCGCATGTCGTCGTTGGTGGCCTGCAATTCGTCCATCCAGCCGCTGACCAGCGTGGAATCGCTCGACACGAAGGGGGTGAAATAGGTCACGTTCTGCGGGCTGAGCTTGGCCGGATCGAAGAGGGACGAGACCAGCCCCACCTCGGCCAACCCCGCCTCGACCGCCTCGAGCTCGTCGCCCACCTTGGCCAGCGACCCGCCATATTGTTCCGACCACGTGATGCTGTGCCCGGTGCCCTCAAGCGCGGCTTCGACGGCCGGGATGAAGGTCTGGCTGGCATGTTTCACCCAGCGAAAGACCGGCGGATGCCCGGCCACGATGGTCACGTTGAAATCCTCGGCCTGAACCTGCGGCGCGGCCAGCGCCCCGCCCACGGCCATGGTGGCCAGCGCCACGCCCTTTAGAATGAAATCCTTCATGGTTTCTCCTCCCCTTGGTTTCATGTTGTCACCAGCGCCCGGACACCGCCGCAGATGAACGGCACGATCCGCGCCAGCATCGCATCGGCATCGCCATCGTCGCACAACCCGTCCGACAGCCGCTTGGGCCGTCCGGTCTTGGCCATCATCGTCATGCCCACGCCGATCGCGAACATGTAGGCCCAGACCGCATCGGCCCGGCCCAGCCCCGGCTCGGCCTCCTGCAAGGCGGCAATGTAGTCATGCGCGATCGGATCATAATAGGTCTCGGTCATGTCCCGCGCCAGCGGGTCGTTGGAATTCGCCATCGACACGAGAATCCGGGCAAAGCCGCCACCATCCTCGGCCAGTTCCAGCCCGGTCTCGATGGTCGGGCGGAACAGCGCCTCGACGATCTCTTCCAGGTGCAGCGCCCCTTCGGCTCTCAGGTGCGCCAGCCGTTCGGCCCGTGCCGCGTTGATCTGTCCCGAGCGCCGCGCCACCATCTTTTCAAAGAGCCGCGCCTTGTTGCCGAAATGGTAATGGATCAGCCCCTGCGCCACGCCCGCACGCTCGGCAATCTCGCGCAGCGCCGCGCCCTCGTAGCCGGAGCTTGCAAAGACCAGCTCTGCCGCGTCGAGGATCGCATCGGCGCGCGCGCCGCCCGGCGCCTCGCGCGCCTCCTGTTGCGCTTGCTGTGTCACTCCCCCTCCCCAGGCAACTGACTGATCGTCCAGTCAAACTCACCTCGCTCTCGATTCGTGTCAACCCGGTGTCTTCACATGGCTGCAAATATCTCGGGGAGCGCGAGGGGCGGCGCCCCTCGCATCCACGTCATCGTTTCGCGCCGCGGGTGATTGAATTTCGCGCCCGTTTCCGCCATGATCTGCGCAAAACAACGAGGCACCGAGCATATGCGCCCCATCGTTTCCCTGATCCTCATCCTGTCACTGGCAGGATGCGCCGGTGGTTATCACCGGGCCAAGCGTGAAATGGCCGCCCCCACGGCGCGCGTCGTCACCCCGGCGGGGACCACCACGGCCCTGGCTGGCGCGGTGGTGATCGCCCCGGCCGCCGCACCCGTCGCCAAACCCTTTGCCACCGGCCCGATCCAGCGCGCGTGCCTCGCGTCGGATCGCAAGGCCCGCTCGCGTGAATTGTGCGGCTGCATTCAGGCCGTCGCCGACAAGACACTTTCGGGGTCGGATCAACGCCTCGCGGTCAGCTTCTATAGCGATCCGCACCGGGCACAGGACATCCGCCAGTCCGACCGGGACAGCCACCGGCGATTCTGGACCACCTATCGCGAGTATACCGACAGGGCCGAACGGACATGCCGGTAAAGCAGTCGTGGAGTTCAGCTCAGACGCATCAGCATCCCGGCGATAAGGCGCCCGCGCTCGGCGAGGCTTGCAACCTCGATATGTTCGGTCAGCGTATGCAGGCCCTTGCCGCGCACGCCAAGTGAATCGAGCGTCGGGATACCCATGAAGCCGGTGAAATTGCCATCCGACCCACCGCCCGAGCTTGTCCCCGTCAACTCGAACCCGAGATCCCTGGCCAGATCCTTGGCGATCTCGAACATCGCCATGGTGCCGGGTTGGTCGGGCTCCCACACGGGGCGTGTCACGCCGCGGGTGATCTCGAAGGAGACGCCGTTCTCTTCGCCCGCCAGCGCCATCAGCCGCGCCACCCCGTCATCGAGGTCGCCTTGGGTCTTGGCCATGCTCAGCGCCTCGGCTTCGCAGACCGACGACACGCAATTGACCCATTGCCCGGCATGGATCACGCCCACCGAAAAGGTGCAGTCGTCGCCGGTCATCGCCTCGATCTCGATGATCTTGCGCGCCATCGCGGCAATCGCGGATTTGCCTTCCGACAGGCGCGCGCCCGCGTGGCTGGGCAGACCGTGCGTGCGCAGGTTGAAGCGTGCGATCGCATAGCGCCCGATCACCGCGCCGCCATCGTCGCGGGCGGGTTCGGGCACGAGCACGTATTTGTTGCGCGCCGCCTCCGCCTCGATCAACTCGCGCGTGGAGGGCGTGCCGACCTCCTCGTCGGGGGTAAAGAGCACCGTTACCGGCAGGGGCGTCTGCATCCCCGCCGCGATCAACTGGCGGATCGCCTCGACGCTGGCGTAATTGCCGCCCTTCATGTCCATGATGCCGGGGCCATAGCAGATATCGCCCTCGCGCTTGAACGGCAGCACAGCAAGCGTGCCGATCGGGTGCACGGTGTCCATGTGGCCCACGATCAGGATGCCCGGCTCGCCCTTGTTGGGATGCGGAAAACGCGCACGCACGCAGCCGCCAAAGCCCATCCGGCCGGGGATACGCTCGATCTCGGCCATCTGGGCAAGGTCATAGGCGGCGAGGTCCATCATCCGGTCGACCGCGGCGGCGTCCCAGGTCGGGCTTTCGCATTCGATCCACGGGCGGAGGCCCGCAAGCATCGCATCGGCGTCGAACGGCAGTTTCAAAGGGTCCATGTTCATGCGCCTCCGACAGGCATGCGACGCTCGACAACACGTGCCATGATCGACGCGCCCACCGGCAGGATTTCGGGGTCGAGCATGAAGCCCGGGTTGTGCAGCGGCACCGTGCCGCCATGGCCCAGCCGGCAATAGGAGCCGGGCACCACTTTGAGCATGTCGGCGAAATCCTCGGACCCGGTGGCCGGCTCGGCCTTGTCCGACACGTTCTCGGCACCGACGATATCGGCCGCGGCCTCGAGATAGGCATCCGACAGGTCGCTGTCATTCATCAGCACGTCGAAGATGTTGCGCAGATCGACCTCGATCTCGACGCCATAGGCGCGGGCCATGCCGTCGCACAGATCGCGCAGCCGGGTTTCGGCCAGTTCGCAAACCTCGTCCTTGAAATAGCGGATCGTCCCGGCCAGCGTCGCGGTGTCGGGCACCACGTTATAGGCGCTGCCGGCGTTGCTTTGGGTCACGGAAAAGACGCAGGAATCGAGCGGCGCGACGTTGCGCGACACGATGGTCTGGATCTGCGCCACGAGCATCGCCGCAATGACCAGCGGATCGCGCGATTGCTGCGGCATCGCCGCATGGCTGCCCCGGCCCTTGATCTTGATGTCAAAGAACGACGCACCGGCCATCGCCGTCCCCTTGCAGATGCCGACCTTGCCCGGCTCGCCGTTCGGCCAGTTGTGCATGCCGAACACCTCGTCACAGGGAAACTTGTCGAACAGACCCTCGGCCAGCATGCCGCGCGCGCCGCCCAGCCCCTCCTCGGCGGGCTGAAAGATCAGGACGGCGGTGCCGTCGAAATCGCGCGTCTTTGCCAGGTGCTTGGCCGCGCCCAGAAGCATGGTGGTGTGACTGTCATGGCCACAGGCATGCATGACGCCCTCGTTCTTCGACGCATAGGGCAGGTTGCTTTCCTCGTGGATCGGCAGCGCATCCATGTCGGCGCGCAGCCCGATCCGGCGCTCACCGCCGCCCTTGCCCTTGATCAGGCCCACGACGCCAGTCTTGGCAATCCCGGTATGGACCTCGTCCACGCCATATTCGCGCAGCTTTTCGGCCACCACCTGCGCGGTGCGTGCTTCGGTAAATCCGATCTCGGGATGGGCGTGCAGATCCTTGAAGATCGCGGTCAGTTCCTCTTTGCTCTCGGAAATGATGGGTAGAACGGCCATGTCGTGTCCTTCTTTCTGGTCAAGCGGATGGGGGCGCCGATGTGGCGGCCCTTCCGGATTCTGAAAACGGGCGGAAATTGGCGAAATCCCAATGCCGCCCCGGCGCGGCAGAGATCAGCGCCTTGGTATACTCCTCGCGCGGATCGCCCAGAACCCGGCCTGCGGGGCCGTATTCCACGACCCGGCCATGTTGCATCACCATCACCTCGTCACAGATCTGCGCCGCCACGCCCAGATCATGGGTGATGAAGAGGATGCCAAGGCCCAGCCGCTTCTGCAATTCGGCCAGCAGGTCGAGAACCTGTGCCTGCACGCTCACATCGAGCGCCGAGACCGCCTCGTCCGCGACAAGGATGTCGGGATCGACGGCCAGGGCGCGTGCGATCGCGATGCGCTGGCGCTGCCCGCCCGAAAACTGGTGCGGGAAACGGTCGACCGCGCTGGCCGGCAGGCCCACCAGCTCGAGCAACTCGCGCGCCCGCTCGACCGCCTTGGCACGCGGGACGCCGAAATTCAGCGGCCCCTCGATGATCGACTCGCCGATCTCGCGCCGCGGGTTGAGTGAGCGCATCGGGTCCTGGAACACGATCTGGATCTTGCGGCGCCGGGCCTTGAGGTCACGCTGATGCATCTGCGCGATGTCCTCGTCGCCGACCATGATCTGCCCCGATGTCGGATCGATCAGCCGCATGATGCACCGCGCCACGGTCGATTTTCCCGACCCGCTCTCGCCCACGATGCCCAGCGTCCGGCCATGTTGCAAAGCCAGGCTCACATCCTGCGCGGCATTGACCTCGCGGCTCTTGAAGATGAACCCGCTGCCACCATAGGTCTTGCACAGGCTCTGCGTGCTCAGCACCACCTTTTCCGAACTGTCCGGGCTCGCGGCGCGCGGCACGTGGCTTGGCACCGAGCGCAAGAGGTCGCGGGTGTAATCGGTCTGCGGATGGCGCAGCAACTGGTCGAGGGGCTGGGTTTCCATCACCTCGCCCAGCTTGAGAACGGTCACGTCCTCGGCAATTTCGGAGACCACGCCCATGTCATGGGTGATGAACATCACCGCCGTGCCTTGCTCTTCGCGCAATTCGCGAATGAGCGACAGGATCTGCGCCTGCGTGGTCACGTCGAGCGCAGTAGTCGGCTCGTCCGCGATCAGAAGTTGCGGCCGCATGATGAGTGCCATGGCGATCATGATGCGCTGGCGCTGCCCGCCCGACAGTTGGTGCGGGAAACTGCGATACATCTTGTCCACGTCGGGCAGATGCACCGCCTCCATCATCTCCATCGCGCGCCGCTTGCGCTGTGACTGGGACATGTCGGAGTGAAATTCCAGCACCTCCTCGATCTGCGCGCCGACCCGCGCCACCGGGTTGAGCGCGGTCATCGGCTCCTGAAAGATCATCGACATCGCCGTGGCGCGCAGCTTGCGCAGCCGTTGCGGCGTGGCGGTCAGAAGCTCTTCGCCCTTCATCCGGATCGACCCGGCATGCGGCACCAGCACCTTGGGCAAGAGCCCCATCGTGGCCAGCGCCGTCAGCGATTTGCCCGACCCGCTTTCCCCCACGAGACACATGGTCTGGCCCGGCTTGATCTCCATGTCGAGCCCTTTGACCACCTCCTGCTCGGGGTCACCGTTGAGCGCGATGCGCAGGTTCTCGATTTCCAGAAGATTGTCGCTCATCTGTCGATCCCCCGTTTTGCCATGCGCGGATCGAGCGCGTCACGCACCGCGTCGCCCAGAAGGTTGATGGCGAGGATCGCCACCGAAACGACGATCCCGGGCCAGAGCACGATGCCGGGATTGATCTGGAAATAGATCCGCCCCTCGGCCATGATGTTGCCCCAGCTCGGCGTCTCGGGATTGATGCCTGCGCCAAGGAACGACAGGATCGCCTCGACCAGGATCGCCGAAGCGCAGATATAGGTGCCCTGGATGATCAGCGGCGCGATGGTGTTGGGCAGCAGGTGCCGCCGCATGATCAGCCATGTCGACGACCCCGCCGCGATGGCGGCCTCGACATAGGGTTCCTCGCGCGCCGACAGCACGACCGAACGCACCAGCCGCACCACGCGCGGCACCTCGGGGATGGTGATCGCGATCAGAACGGTCCAGATGCCCGCCCCCCAAAGCGACACGATGGCAATCGCCAGAAGGATGTTGGGAATGGCCATGAGCCCGTCCACCATCCGCATCAGAATCGCGTCGAGCCAGCGGATATACCCCGCCAGGAGGCCCAGCATCAGACCGGACGCAACCGCGAACACCGCCGCGCCCAGCCCCACGACAAGCGAAATGCGCCCGCCGTAGATGATGCGCGAAAAGAGATCGCGGCCGTAGGCATCGGTGCCCAGCCAGTAAATTTCGCTCGGCGGTTTGAGGCGTTGTGCGGGCGTCAGCCGCACCGGGTCATGCGGCACCACCCATGGCGCGAACAGCGCCGACAGCACGATGATCGCCAGGATCAGCGAGGCGATGAACACGAACGGGCTCGAGAACACGATTTCGCGCACCCGATCCAGAGGTGAAACCCGCCCGTCCCCGGGTGTGAATACGGTCTGGTCTGTCATGAGTAACGGATCCTCGGATCAAGCAGGACATAGGCGATGTCGATCAGCAGGTTGATGACGACATAGATGAGCGAGGCCAGAAGGATCACCGCCTGGATCACCGGGTAATCGCGCGCCAGCACCGCATCGACCGTGAGCCGCCCCAGCCCCGGCAGGTTGAACACGCTTTCGGTCACCACCACCCCCGAGATGATCAGGGCAAAACCGATCCCGATCACGGTGATGATCGGCACCGAACAGTTGCGCAGCGCATGGCGCATGAGCACAAGGCGCTCGGGCAGGCCCTTGGCGCGGGCGGTGCGGATGTAATCGTCACCCAGAATTTCAAGCATCGAGGTCCGCGTGATCCGTGCAATGAGCGCGATATACAACAGCGTGAGCGTGAAGGTCGGCAGCGCAATGCGATGCAGGAACTGGCCCAACCCGTCGCCGATGGGCCGAAAGCCCTGCACCGGGAACCAGTTCAACTGCATCGAGAACAGCGAAATCATCAGATAGCCGATCACGAAGACCGGCACCGAAAAGCCCAGAACCGAGATCAGCATCACGAAACGGTCGATCAGCGTGCCATGCTTCCATGCCGCGATCACGCCCAGCGGCACGGCGATCAGAACCGACAGGATGATCGTGGTCAACGCAAGGCTGATCGTCGGCTCCATCCGCGCGGCGATCAACTCGATCACCGGCTTGCCGGAAATCACCGAGGTGCCGAAATCGCCCTGAAACAGGTTGCCGATCCATGTGATGAACTGGATATGCAGCGGATCGTTGAGACCCAGCGCCTCGCGAATGCGTTGAAGCTGTTCCGGCGTCGCGGTGTC
The DNA here is from genome assembly GCF_008369105.1 of Aquicoccus porphyridii. Lineage (GTDB taxonomy): Bacteria > Pseudomonadota > Alphaproteobacteria > Rhodobacterales > Rhodobacteraceae > Aquicoccus > Aquicoccus porphyridii. The sequence goes on from NZ_VINQ01000005.1 coordinate 165,400, forward strand.
GCCCGCGATGATCGCGGCCGGATCGCCGGGCGTGAGCCGCAGCATCAGGAACACGAAAAGCGCCACGAATCCCATCACCGGCACGGCGGCAAGGATACGTTGCACGATATAACCGAACATCGGCACTCCCTTTCAGGTTCTCGGCCCGCAGGACCGCCCGGTCAGGCAACAGGCGACCGGGAAAATCTCTGGAAAACCGGCCCCGCATCCGGGCGGGTGCGGGGCCGGATCGTCACGGATCAGTTCTTGGAGATGTTCCAGAAGAACGGCGCGGGGCCGTCCAGAACACCCTCAAGGTTGCTTGTCCATGCCGACGGCACGAAATACTGGCCGATCGGGGCATAGACGCCTTCGTCATAGGCGACCTCCTGGATCTTGGCCGCAATCTCCTGCTGCTCTTCGAGCGAACCCGAGGTCGCATAGGCCATGCGCAGCTCTTCAAGCTCGGGCACATCGGGCCAGCCGAACCAGCCGCCATCGGGGCCCTTGCCGTTGACCATGTTGTTGACCAGCGGGTTGAACACATCGGCGCCCACCCAGTTGGTCATGAACATGTTCCAGCCGCCGTCGGCAATCGGTGCCTGGCTGGCGCGACGTCCCACGAGAGTTTGCCAGTCCATCGCCTGCAGATCGACCTCGAAGCCCACATCGCGCATGGCCTGCGCCACGACGACAGGCTGCGTGCGCAGCGTGCCCACATCGGTGGGGTGCATGATCACGATGGGCGTGCCGTCGTAACCGGCCTCTTCCAGAAGCTGCCGGGCCAGATCCTGGCCATTGCCCTCGGTCAGCGTCTCGGACCCGACATCGGTGGCCAACGGTGTGCCGCAGACGAACATCGCCCCGCACAGGCTATAGAGATCGGGGTTACCGATCATCGCATCGAGCACGTCCTTCTGATAGACCGACGCGATCGCCGCCTTGCGGATCAGCGGGTTATCCATCGGCGGATGCAGCGCGTTGGGGCGCATGATCGTCTGATAGCCAAGCACATTGAGATTACGCACCTCGAGTTCCCCGCTTGCCTCCAGAACCGGCAACAGGTCGGACGGCGGGCTCTCCCAATAGTCGATTTCGCCGGCCATGATCGCGTTGAGCGTGGTCTGGTCATCGGGCATCACCACCCATTCGACCCGGTCCACCTTGACCACCTTGCCGCCTGCCGACCAGCTCGGTTCTTCATCGCGCGGCACGTAATCCTCGAACTTCGCGTAAACCGCCTTCACACCCGGCTGAAATTCTTCCTCCACCCATGTGAACGGGCCCGATCCGATCTGCTCGGGGATCGGCTCGGTCGAAGGTGTCTCGGCCAGGCGCTTGGGCATGATGAAGGGCACGTTCGACGACGGCTTGGCCAGGCTGTCGATGACGAGGCCATAGGGTTCCTTCATGTTCATGACAAAGACGTTGTCACCGTCCTGACCCATGCTTTCGACGAAATCCATCAGCACCTGGCCCATCCCGTCACGCTCGCCCCAGCGGGCGATCGAGGCGGCAACATCGTCACCCGTGACCGGGCTGCCATCATGGAACTTGAGCCCCTCGCGCAGGGTGAAACGATAGGTCAGGCCATCGTCCGAGACGGTCCAGCTATCGACCATCTGCGGCTGCGGCGTCATGCTTTCGTCGAGCGCAAAGAGCGTGTCAAAGATCATGTAGCCGTGGTTGCGGCTCATGTAGGCGGTGGTCAGGATCGGGTCGAGCACCCGCAATGCCGAGTGTTTCACCGCGACGAGCGTCTCCGCGCTCAGCGGCGCGGCGACCATCGTGGCGGCGGCCAGGACGGCGGCGCTCAGCCCGGTGCGGCGCAGGCCCGCGCCGATGCGGCCCGGCATGCGTTTCAGATCAAGTGGTAGGGTCATGTTCATCTCCCGTTGGTTGAAGGTCTGCGCCGGGTTTGGTGGCCCTTCTATGGCGCGGTTGGTTGCTCGGATCTCGGCGTCGCACGTCTTGCGCGGGCCGAAATTCACTGTATCAGCTCTGGCTTGTCTCCCTCTCTTTCCCGGTTTGCACCCCGGTGCGGGGCTCGAACGCGGCTCCCAGCGGCTCGAGCCGCATGCCCGGTGCCAGCCGCTTGAACGGCAGGCTTGCCGGGCTGATCGGCATTGGCCCGGGCGCCACGCAGGTCAGGATCGTTTCGGCGATCATATCGAAATCGGCCCGGAAATGCACCGAGCTCTTGTTGACGAGGATATCCTGTTTCGTCGGTTCGATCCCGACGGAACGATACATTTCCTGATCGGCCATCTGCGCCTTGTGGCTGGTCACGACCACCCGCACATCGCCGATGCGCAGGCAGGCCGACGGCCCCATGTCGAGCGGCGCGCCGCCATAGAACGGCCCCGACGCCACCAGATGCCCATCCGAAAGCGTTTCAACCACGAACCGCCCCTCGAACGGCGCATCGCCGGGGATGTTCGAGAATCCGCCCAGCGCGATCTCGATCTCGGCGCCCTCGCCCGCCGCATGGGCGGCGGCGGCCGCGCGCGGGTCGACCATGTTGCCCAGCGCGCCGCTGGCCTTGTTGCGCACCATCGCGGCCAACATGCCGGTGGTGTTCGAATCGCCCCCCGCGCCGGGATTGTCCTGCGTGTCGGCGATCACCACGGGCCGGGTGGCCGTCCGCGCGATGCGCATCGCCTCCTGCACGCCTTCGTCCGGGTCATAACTCTTCCCGGCAAACGCCTCCTCGGCGGCCAGCACGGCGGCTTCGATCCGGTCTGCCGCCTCGTCCGCCGCGCCCTGGCTTTCGCCGTACGAGATCACCGTCGGACCGCAACCCGGAAAATCCGCCGCGGGAAAGCCGAAGAAGAACGATGTGCTGCTGACCTCGCCCCCCTCGCATTCCGTCACGAGATCATAGATTGCCTTCGCGGGGTCCGCCCGCGTGCTCTGCCACGCGATCGGGACCAGGAAGGGCAGGCGTCGGAACGCCTTGGCGAAAGGCGCGCCACGGCTCATCAGCCGGTCAAGCTGTTCGGCCGCGCGGCGCCCGGTTTCGCCCATGTCGACATGCGGATAGGTGCGGAACCCAACGAGGACATCCGCCGCTTCGACCATTTCCGCCGTGATATTGCCATGCAGGTCGAGCGCGCAGGCAATCGGCACATCCGGCCCCACCGCCGCGCGCACCCGCGCGATGAGCGCGCCCTCGCCGTCGTCGACATGCTCGGCCACCATCGCGCCATGCAAATCAAGGAAAATGCCGTCCAGCGCCCCCGCCGCGGCAATCCCCTCGACGATCTCGTCCGATATCCGATCATAGGCATCGCGTGTCACATGCGCCGACGGGATTGCCCCGGTCCAAAGCACCGGCACCATGTCCCAGCCCGCGCCTTCGCCATGCTGCACCGCACCGCCGATTCCAAGATTGATCCCGCGCCCCCGGCTCAGAACATCATCGCCCCTTGCCATGGGCATATAGCCGCCGCCCTGCACGAAATCCTCATGCGCCGCCTTGGTGGGGGCGAATGTATTCGTCTCATGCAAGAAGCCTGCAAGCGCAACTCGGCGCATGTCGCTTTCGTCCCTGTTCTTGTCCCCGGCCATCGACCTTGCAGCAGGATGCTGACCCGACGTCGGTCAATCTCTGTATTGCAAGGCAATATGGCTGCATTGTATGCCTAGCGTAGAGTTGTGAATTGGCCCCTGTCAACGGCCAAACAGAAACGGGACGCTACGTTGCCACGAAACACGACACGCGCCGAACCCGGATTGCGCGGCCTGACCGAAAATGATCGCTCAGGCCCGCTTTTTGTGCGCTCTCTGGAAAAGGCGATGCAGGTGCTGGCGGCCTTTCATCATGCCGACGCCCCCCTGTCGTTGTCCGAGATCGCGGCGCGGGCGGGTGTCGATCGCAGCACGGCACAACGGATGGTGCACACCCTGCGGTCCATGGGCTATATTCGCCGCTCGGGCGATGGGCGCGGCTTTGTTCCGGGCATCCGGCTGCTCGATCATACGCTCGATTACCTGCGACTCGACCCGCTGGTGCGCCGCGCCACGCCGGTGCTTCAGGAACTGCGCAAGGAGGTCCGCGAAAGGGTCGACCTGTCGCTCTTCGACGATCTGCGCGTGGTCTATGCGGTGCGCCTGCAAAGCAAGCGCCAGACCTTTTACACCACCCTTGTCGGCCACAGCGTGCCCAGCTTTTGCAGTTCGGGCGGCTGGGCGATTCTCTCGCGCCTGCCCGATGACCGGGTGCGTGACATCCTCGACCGGTCCGACCGGCGCCCCTTTACGCCGCACACCCTCACCGAGATCCCCGAGATCCTCGACAAGATCGCCGAAACCCGTGCCAACGGTTACGCGCTCACTCTCAACCAGATCCTGCTGGGCGAGATCGCGGCCGGTTTTCCGGTGCTCGACGCCAATGGCGAACCTGTCGCGGCGATCCACGTGGCGGGCTCGCTCGCCGAATGGACGCCCGAGGATTTCGTCAACCGCAACATCCCGCTCGCACTCGAAGCGGCGCGCGCCATCAGCCAGTATTAATTAAGCGAGGTTCCATGACACAGCTTGCCCTGCCCGGCCTCAACGCCCCCGCCAGTATCCGCATCGACCGCTGGGGCCTGCCGCATATCCGCGCCGAGAACCCGCGCGATGCCTTTTTCGTGCAGGGGTTCAACGCCGTGCGCGACCGGCTCTGGCAGATCGACCTCTGGCGCAAGCGCGGGCTGGGTCTTCTGGCGGCAGATTTCGGCCCCGGCTACCTGATGCAGGACCGCGCCGCGCGGCTCTTGCTTTATCGCGGCGACATGGCGCCGGAATGGGCGGCCTATGGCCCGGATGCCGAGGAGATCTGCACCACCTTCGCCCGGGGCATCAACGCGGGCGTCGATCTGGTGCTCGACGGCACGCTACCGCTGCCGCCCGAATTTGCCGAACTGGGCACCAAACCGGCCCATTGGGCACCCGAAGACGTGGTGCGCATCCGCACCCATTGCCTCGCCCGCAACGCCACGTCCGAACTGGCAAGGCAAAAGGTGCAGGCGCTCGCCTCGCCCGAGGTCGATCTCTTGCGCATGCCGCTTTCGCCGCCGGTGCCGGATGACGAATGGGCCACGATGGACGGGACACCCCTGCCCGACGATGCGCTCACCACCTATCTTCTGGCCACCGCACCCGTGAGTTTCAGCGCCGAACGCCTCGCCGCCACGCTCGACGAGGCACCGCTCTGGTCGGCGCTCGACCCGGCGCTCAACGTGCTGCGTCACGAAACCCCACCCGAGGGCTCGAACAACTGGGCGCTGGCGCCGTCGCAAACCGCCACCGGCCGCGCGATCATGGCCAGCGATCCGCACCGCGCCCACGCCGCGCCCTCGCTGCGCTACATGGTGCATCTCAGTGCCCCCGGGCTCGACGTGATCGGCGCCGGCGAACCTTCGTCGCCCGGCATCATGGCCGGCCATAACGGCACCGCCGCCTTCAGCCTCACGATTTTCTGCGCCGATCAGGAGGATCTCATGGTCCATGAGACCCTGCCCGACACGCCGCATAGCTATCGCTATGGCACCGGCCACGAAGAGATGACCCGCATCGACGAGGTGTTCACCGTCAAGGGCGCGCCGGATCAGACCCTGCCGCTTTACTTCACACGGCATGGCCCGGTGCTCTGGCAGGATGAAGGCCGCAACCTTGCCTTGTCACTGCGCACCGTGTTCACCGATCCCGGCACCGCGCCCTACATGGCCAGCCTCAAATCCATGCGCGCCACCACGTTGAGCGATTTCCGCGAGGCGCTGGAGACATGGGGGGCGCCCTCGGTCAACATGGTCTATGCCGACACCGCGGGCGATATCTGCTGGCAGGCGGCGGCCTATGTGCCGCGCCGCAATGGCTGGCGCGGGCTCGCGCCGGTGCCAGGCGATGGCCGCTTCGAATGGCAGGGCTACATGACCGCCGCCGAGCTGCCCGCAACGGTCAACCCCGAGGATGGCGTGGTCTGGTCAGCCAATGAAATGAACATCCCCGACGGTTGGAACCACGCCGCCGCGACAGTGGGCCATGAATGGCTCGAAGACGGGCGCGCGGAACGGATTTCGGAACGGTTGCGCACGGGCACGGTCAACGACATCGCCGACAACTGCGCCCTGCAAACCGACACCCATTCGGGATATTCCGCGCGCCTTGTGGCACACATCCCGGCGCAAGCCCCGGACGCGGCGCGCGCCCTGCTTGGCCACTGGAATGGCCACGCCGATGCCGACAGTGCCGCCGCCCTTTTGGCCGAGATGTGGCTCTCAAGCCACCTGCGGCCCGCGCTTCTGGCCCGTGTCGCCCCCGACCCCGCATTGCGCAAGTGGTTCGGCTCGGGCTCCATCGCCACCGTGGTGCGCATGCTGGAAGGGCGCCACCCCGGCCTCGCCCGCGTTGCCGGTCTCGACGATGACGCCGCCCGCGACACGTTCCTTGCCGAAACCCTCGCCGCCGCGTGGGAGGATGCCGTGACGCGCTTCGGGTCAGACCCCGCGACATGGCGCTGGGGTGACCTGCACAAGGGCTGGTTCGACCACGCGCTCACACCTTTGGGAACGGATTTCGATGTCGGCCCGCTCGACAAGGGCGGCAGTTCCACCACGGTCATGATGGCCCATTACGAGGCCAGTGATTACCGCGTGCGCATCGGCGCATCGGTGCGGATGGTGGTCGATGTCGGTGCATGGGACAACAGCGTCTGGATCAACGCGCCGGGCCAGTCGGGCCTGCCCGGCACGCCCCATTACGACGATCTCGCCCCGCTCTGGGCGATGGGGGATTACGTGCCGATGCCCTATTCCGAAGCGGCGGTCGAGGCCGCGACGGCCACGCGGATCGACCTGTTGCCCGGCTGACGGCTCAGGCCTTGCCTTCGAGGCCCGCCGCCGCATCGACACTCGCGCCTGGAATGCGCATCTCGAACACGTCGCGGATGACGGTGTAATCGTAATACCCCATCCGCGCGATCGGTGCGATCCGGGGGATGTCGAGCTTGCCGTCGGGGGTCAGAACCTCGTCGGCCACATGGATGCGCGCCACCTGGCCATAGACCACGTCCACCGACCCCACCGGGCTGTTGCCGGGCAGGCGATGGGTGGCGATATACCGACATTCGAAATGCGCCGGGCTTTCGGCCACGCGCATGCCGGGTGCTTCGGTCGCGGGCGCCTTGGTCACGCCCGCACGCTCGAACTCGTCCTCGCCGGGGTCCAGTGCCATGGCGCTGATATTGACCGCCTCGCGCAGGGCATATGTGGCCATGTTCCAGACGAACCAGCCGGTTTGCTCGGCATTGATCACCGTGTCCTTGCGGCGGCCATCGGGATACTGGTTGGCGGCGAACATCACCATCGGCGGATCGAATGTCAGGTTCTGCCACTGGCTATAGGGGGCAAGGTTATGCACCCCGTCGACGCTCACCGTGGAGAGCCAGCCGATCGGGCGTGGCACGGTGCAGCTCTTGAACGGTGAATACGGAAGCGGGCAGGCCTCCTTCCCCGGCGCATATTCCATGTCAGTTCCCCAATATCCCGGGCAGGCGCAGCCCGTGTTCTTTCGCGCAATCAATCGCGTCCTCATACCCCGCATCGGCATGGCGCCACACGCCCGAGGCCGGATCGTTCCACAGCACCCGCTCCAGCCGTTTCGCAGCCTCGGGTGTGCCATCGGCCACGATCACCATGCCCGCATGTTGCGAAAAGCCCATGCCGACACCGCCGCCGTGATGCAGGCTCACCCATGTCGCGCCCGACGCGGTGTTGACCAGTGCGTTCAGAAGCGGCCAGTCGGAAACCGCGTCGCTGCCATCCTTCATCGCCTCGGTCTCGCGGTTGGGGCTCGCCACCGATCCGCTGTCAAGGTGGTCGCGCCCGATCACGATGGGCGCCTTCAATTCGCCACTGGCCACCATCTCGTTGAACTTGAGGCCCGCCCGGTGCCGGTCACCCAGCCCGATCCAGCAGATCCGCGCCGGAAGGCCCTGGAAAGATATCCTCTCGCGCGCCATGTCCAGCCATTGATGCAGATGCGCGTTTTCGGGGAAAAGCTCCTTCATCGCCTGGTCGGTCTTGTAGATGTCCTCCGGGTCGCCCGACAGCGCACACCAGCGGAACGGCCCCACGCCACGGCAAAAGAGCGGCCGGATATAGGCCGGAACGAAGCCCGGAAAGGCGAATGCGTTCTCCAACCCCTCGTCCTTGGCCACCTGCCGGATGTTGTTGCCGTAATCCAGCGTCGGCACGCCATCGTTCCAGAAATCGACCATCGCCTTGACATGCACCTTCATGCTCGCCCGCGCGGCCTTTTCCACCGCCTTGGGATCGCTCTCGCGCTTGTCGCGCCACTCGGCCATGCTCCAGCCCTGCGGCAGGTAGCCATTGACCGGATCATGCGCGCTGGTCTGGTCGGTGACGATGTCGGGCCGCACACCGCGCGCGTGAATCTCGGGAAAAATATCGGCGGCATTGCCCAGAAGGCCCACCGATTTCGCCTCGCCCGCCCTGGTCCAGCGGTCGATCATCTCCAGCGCCTCGTCGAGGCTCTCGGCCTTCTCGTCGAGATATCCGGTGCGCAGGCGAAAGTCGATACTGTCGGGGTTGCACTCCACCGCGAGGCAACAGGCCCCGGCGAACACAGCGGCCAGCGGCTGCGCGCCGCCCATCCCGCCAAGCCCCCCGGTCAGAATCCAGCGCCCCTTGAGGTCGCCGCCGTAGTGCTGGCGCCCGGCCTCGGCAAAGGTCTCAAACGTGCCCTGCACGATGCCCTGCGTGCCGATGTAAATCCATGACCCGGCGGTCATCTGGCCATACATCATCAGCCCTTTCTTATCGAGTTCGCTGAAATGGTCCCAATTGGCCCAATGCGGCACGATGTTGGAATTGGCGATCAGCACACGCGGCGCATCCACATGGGTCTTCACGATGGCCACCGGCTTGCCCGATTGCACCACCAGCGTCTCGTCATCCTCCAGATCCTTGAGGCCCGCGACGATCCGGTCGAAATCCTCCCATGTGCGCGCCGCACGTCCGATGCCGCCGTAAACCACCAACTCATGCGGGTTCTCGGCCACGTCCGGGTGCAGGTTGTTCATCAGCATCCGCATCGGTGCCTCGGTGAGCCAGCTTTTGGCGGTGATCTCGGGGCCAGTGGGCGGATAGACGTCGCGCAGGTTGTGGCGGGGGTTGGTCATGCAGGCCTCCTTTGGGTGGCGAAGGATCGTTGCGAACAGGGGGCAAGGGTGGCGCATGGATTCGCCACCTTGCTTATATGTTTACAATTAGCTATTATGTATGCACATAATATGTCAAGCAGGAGTTTGCCCCTGAAAATCAGGGGGCAGCGACAGGCCCAGCGTTCGGCTCCGGCCCGGTTCCCATCCGCCGCGCCCGCCCCTAGAGTGGCCAGCAGACCAACCGTTCAAGAAGGCAGAAATGACCGACAAGATCGTGATCCTCACCGGCGCGGGCATCTCGGCGGAAAGCGGGCTTGGCACCTTTCGCGACGAGGACGGGTTGTGGACCCGCTATGACCTCGAAGAGGTGGCCACGCCCGAGGGCTTTGCCCGCAACCCCGGCTTCGTGCATGAATTCTACAACGCCCGCCGCGCCAACTGCGCGCGCGCTGAACCCAATGCCGCCCATGCCGCACTGGCCCGGCTCGAACGCGACCACCCCGGCGAGGTGGTGATCGTCACGCAGAATGTCGATGACCTGCATGAACGCGCTGGTGCTACCCGCGTGATCCACATGCACGGTGCGCTCTCAGGGGCGCTTTGTGCCGCCTGCGACCACCGCTGGCCCGCGCCGCACGTGATGCAGACCGCAGACCCCTGCCCCGCCTGCGCCACCCCCGCCACGCGCCCCGATGTCGTGTGGTTCGGCGAAATCCCCTATCATATGGACGAGATCATGAACCACCTCGCCACCTGCACCCGCTTTGCCGCCATCGGCACCAGCGGCGAGGTCTACCCGGCGGCCGGTTTCGTGCAACTGGCCAGTGACGCCGGGGCGCATACGGTCGAGTTGAACCTCGACCCTTCCTCGGTCGTGTCGTCCTTCTCCGAAACCTGGCCTGGCCCGGCCACGCAGGTCGTGCCGGACTGGGTCGCAAGCCTGCTGAGATAAGCAAGAGAATGGGCGCCCCGGCATCACCCGGGGCGCACAGTCGGGCCGTTCAATCGCCTTGCTTGTGCTCCATCTGGCCATGCATCGGCGTGCGCTCCAGATCCACGGGCACCTCGACCTGTACCTCCCCGGCCTTGTCGAACACCAGCGTGAGCGGAATGATGTCACCGTGCTCGAACGGCTCCTTGATGCCAAAGAACATCAAGTGGTGGCCACCACGTTTCAGCACGATCTCGCCATCCCTGGGCAGGGCAAAACCCTCTTCGACATGGATCATCCGCATCACCCCGTTGTCATCCTCGCGATGGGTGTGCAACTCGACCTTGTCGGCCACGTCCGACCGGACATCGACCAGGCGATCATCGGGGCCGTCATGATTGTGGATGACCATGAAGGCGGCGCCCGAACTCGACATCATCGACGACGCCCGGGCATAGGCGTCATGCACCTCGATCCCCTCGGCAAATGCAGGCAGTGCGGTCAGGCTCAGAACGGCGGCAGAGGCGGCCACCATGATACGGGTCTTGAAAGACATCGCGTCTCTCCTTTTTCAGATTTTCGAATGGATTGGAACTCTCGGTGACGCCCACCGGCGTCACACCGAACCCACGGGCGGCCCGCGCGCCCGCGCCACCGGCCCATCCAACGAGACCGCCCGCGCCATGCCTTCCGGGTGCAGCCGAACACCCTTGTCCATGTGCCGCGTGACCAACTCCGGAAGCGCCCCGCCCGCGACGAAAAGCGACACCGCGCAGTCGGGACAGATATGGCCGGGGCCGACCGGCTGGCCGTTCTCGTCCACCAGCACGCTGATCGGCCCCGCGCCCGTGCACAACACGATGTGCCCGGCGGCGTCGGGCATTCCCCGCGCCACCGCCGCACTCTGGCCCGTCAGGGCCAGCACCAGGGCCAGCATCAGGCCAAGCAAGGGTCGCAACCTGCGTTTCATGTGCCCAGATATAGGCCCCATGGCATCCCCACGAAAGCGGCAAAACGCCGCCAGACCGACGAACCACAGATGCCGCTATCCGAGCTTGCGTAGCGAACGCACCAGGCATGGCCTGGGGTAAAAATGCCAGCACCACAGCTCGCCACCGGGTCGAACCTCGTCATACCCCCGGCGTCATGGGCGCAGCAGCCATCGCACGCATTGCCCTGCGACGCGCGAAAACGGGAACGGCCTTCGGCGATCCGAAGAGATAACCACTTGGCATTTCACGATAGTCTGTCATAGTTTTGACCCAACTGAGGTTGGTATCACGCAATGGCATTTTTCTCTCGACTGTCACTGATCTTGGCGCTTGGCGTCGCATCGGCCGGGGCCAGCGCCCACGAGGTCTGGCTCGAACCGGAAAACTGGGTGGTGGCAGAACAGGAGCCTGTCACGGCCCGGTTGCGGAATGGTGAGTATTTCGAAGGTATCGAGTTGATCTGGAACGACCGCTCAGTGGTTCGGGCGGAACGTTGGGACAATCTCGGGGTCCAGCCGATTACCGGGCGGCTGGGTGACCGTCCGGCCTTGGCGACAACGGCAGAGCGGGACGGTCTCTTGACGCTCCTCTACAAATCCTCGATCAACACGGTTGATTACACGGAATATGACAAGTTCGCGGAGTTTCTCGCAGAGAAGGGATACGAGGCCATACTGCAGCAACACGCTGCACGCAGACTGCCACAGGCGCCGATCCGCGAGGCCTATTCCAGGTATGCCAAGGCGCTGGTCGCCGTAGGGTCGGGCCAGGGGGCAGACGCGCCTCGCGGCCTGGAGATCGAACTCGTCGCGCTGAGCAATCCCTATACCACCGACCCCGACGCAGAGATGCGGTTTCAGGCCGTCTATCAGGGCAAGCCGCTGGCCGACAATCAAGTGACCATTTTTGCCAAGGCTCCGGACGGCACCGTCGAGACATCGTACCGGACCACGGACGACGCGGGCACCGTGTCGATCGACACCGTGCCGGGGCACGCCTACCTGATCGATACAGTGCTGGTTCGCGAACCGAACCGCGCCGTTGTGGCGCGAACGCGCGGCGCTGTCTGGGAATCGCTCTGGGCGTCGCTGACGTTTCGTGTACCGCCCCGTCAATAAAGCCCGTTGATCTCCAACGGCAGCCGATCAACCTTGCGTTCCTTCAGCAAGTTGCGCGGAGGTTCGGCCGCATCGGCCTTGCGAACCCGCCGGAATTGACGCTCCGCCAACGCATTGGCCTTTTGCTGGCTGTCGATCACGGTCGGGCGCATGAACACGAACAGCGTGCGGCGGGTCTGGTCCTTGCTGCGCGACCGGAACAGCGCGCCGATGATGGGCGCATCGCCGAGACCCGGCACCTTCGCGTTGATCGAACGATTGTCGTCGGTGATCAGGCCGCCCAGCACAACTGTCCCGCCATCCTGGGCCTGCACCGTCGTTTCGATCACGCGGCGGTTGGTGACCAGATCGGCGGCACCTTCGACATTTGCATTGACCAGGCTGGACACTTCCTGAACGATCTCCAGCCGCACGACCCCATTCGATGTCACACGCGGCAGCACCTGCATGGTGATGCCGACATCGCGCCGTTCGATCGTGGTGAATGGCTCCACGGTATTCCCATCCGTCGCGAACGATCCGGTACGGAACGGCACATTCTGACCAACGACGATGGTGGCCGGTTTGTTGTCGGTGGTGGTGATTGAGGGTGTGGACAGAAGATTGGCCTGGGTCGATTGCGCCAGGGCCTGGACCAGGATGCCGAAATTGTCGGACGCCCCACCCAGGGTAAGGCCGCTGGCCAGGCCAGAAGCCTGACTGACGCCCAGGGCACTCAGCAGAGCACCGAGCGAATTACCGCCATTGCCAAAGGATGTCGCGCCGAACCCTCCGTTCGGCAGATTTTCACCCAGTCCCAGTTGGATACCCAACCGTTCGGCAACTTCGCCGGAGACTTCGACGATCGCGGCTTCGATCATGACCTGCCTGGGGCGCTGGTCCAGCGCGTTAATCAGGCTGGTGGCTTCCTGGATCTGACTCGGCGTACCGCGGATGACGATGGAATTGGTTTCCGTCGAGGCTTGCACCGAAACCTCGGGCGCGGGGTCCGCCGGGGCTTCCCCTTCGATGTCTTCGGCCACCGGATTGACGATATCGGTGCCCCCCTGCAGCGTGTTGGCGACGATTTCGGCCACAACCTCGGCATCGCCGAATTTCAACGAATAAATGTGGGTGCGTTTCCGAACCTGCGGGTTCGTGCGGGGTGCCACGTCCATTTGGCGTGCCAGCTCGCGAATCTCGCTGATATCGCGCTCACTGCCCCGCACCAGCAGAATGTTCGACCCTTCATCGACCGAGATCCGCGCACCGCTTCCGGACGTGCCCAACACATCGGACATCGCCTGCGCCACGGCCTGCGCCTCGGCAAAAGCAAAGCGGATGATCTCGGTGCGCTGTTCCTCGGGCAGGTCGAAGGTACGGGCGATGTTGACGATCCGGTCCACGTTGGCCTGGCTGTCGGTGACGATGATCGCGTTCGGAGCCGTCAACGCCTCGATATAACCGGTATCGGCCACCAGCGGACGCAGGACCCGCACGGCTTCGGTCGACGGCAGACGGTCAAGCGGGACGAGCTTGGTGATCACGTCCTGATCGCCGGCACGCCCGCCAAGCGATGCCGTGCCGCCCTTGGAAACCGATTGAGTCTCGGGCACGACCTCCCAGATCACTCCCGCCTCGACCGCCACGAAGCCTCGCACGCGCAGCAGGGATTGAAACAGGGACCAGACACCTGCCTGGGTCAGCGGCTTGGCGGAAACGACGGTGACATCACCGGACAGCGCGGGATCGATCACCAGGGTGCGCTCGGTGATTTCCGACACCTGTTCGGCCAGAACCGAGATTTCCGCGTTACGCAGGTTGAACACGAATTCGGCATCCGTGTCATCCAGCACGGTGCGTTGGGCCAGGAGCGGGCCAGGGACAAGCACGAAGAGCAACATCAGAAGGCCGACGGTTTTTGCCATGCAGTTCTCCATTATGATCGTCATCTGAGCGGGAAAGTCAGCAGCAATGCCTGACCGTCTCGTTCGACTTCCAGCCGCGCAATCCCCGATGCGGCAACTTGATCGTAAAGCTCTCTGTCACTGCTCAGGTCGCCCACAGGCTGACCATTCAATCGCGTTACCACATCACCGGGCCTCAGCCCAGCCAAAGTCACGCCGATATCGGGATCGTTCTTGATCCGATACCCATTCTCCACAAGTTCCACGCCCACGCTGTCCATCGCGGCCTGGGGATTGCGGGTAATTCTGTCGCGCCAGAGCTTGATATAGTCGTCGGTCGTTTCGGGCGGCGGCCCTTCGCGCAGATCAATCGACCCCGGACCGGAGACAATCGCCGCCGCCAATCTCGCAAACGGATCACTCGGTGCCTGTTCCGCGGGGGTGTCGAATTTCTCCGCGCTTTCCTGCCCGACAAGGATGCCACCGAAGCCGACGACCTGCAGCCGGTCCCCGGTCTGCAAGGTGATCGTATCGGTGTTGATCGCCACCAGCTCCGCCGCCTGCACCTCGTCACCGACCCGCAGGACCGACATTTTTCCACCCGCCAGAATATAGGCCCGCGATTGGCCCGGATCGGGATCGACCAGGACCCCGCGCAGTGCCAGATCAAGCTTTGTCATGTTTTCAGGGGCTTGCCTCGTCTGCGCCGCGGGCTCCACCTGCCCGAAGGGCGCCAGCGCGGTAATGACATCAAGATCCCGTTGCGGTGCCGTGCCTTCGGTGGCGGGCTGCCGGGCAACGGACATCGGCAGCACCTCGGTATGCCCGCCCATGTGCCACCACAACCGCACCCCGGCGAACACCAGGCTTGCGATCAACAGGCCCGCCACCAGTGCGGTCAGTATCCACAGGCGCGCGGCGGTCATGGTGAAACCCCGCCAAGCGCAAGATATCCGGTCAGGGCCACAAGAGACGCATCGGGCCCGTCAGCCGCATCGGCAACATTGACCGTCACGGCGTGCAGGGACGATCCCGGCAGAGGGCGCGCGGTTTGTCTGACGGCCCAATCGACGCCCCATGCGCGAGTCCATTCGGCCCGGAGCGGAACACCGAGGGCCGTCGCAGCAAGGGCGTTTTCGGCGACCCAGCGCGCCACGATCCTGTCGGACAGCCCGCGCGTTGCTGCTGCATGCCGCTCGACCCCACCCAGCAGCGTGACTGCTCCCACCGCAAGAACCGCAAGCGCCACCAGCGTTTCGATCAGGGTAAACCCATTCTGTCCGGCATCGGGGCGGGTCATGGCGCGACTCCCGCCGCCGCACCGTCGAAAAAAACCCTGCGACGCAGCGCACCCGCCTCGAGCCTCAAATGCGAGACACCCTCTTTGCCGGGCAGGAGGTCGGGCGATATCTGCACAACGCCCCGGCGCGCACCGTCACGATCGGACAAGACGATCCCGCGCTCGAGGTCATGCCGCTCGGACAGCGGCGCGCCCGTGGCCGAACGCCATGCGCCGTCCTGCCATTCCTGAAACGCGTATCCTCCACCCTGCCAGTCCAACACGTAATGGCGTCCTTTCATCAGGCTTCGCTCGCTAGCGAGATTCAGCCGCGCAGCCAGCAACGCCGCCTCCTGATCAAGTGTGCGCGCAGGCGAGGCCGAAGGCAGTGCATAGCTCACGACACCGGCGCTGACGCCGATCAGGGTCAGGACCACGAGGATTTCGATCAGCGTGACTCCGGCATCGACCCTGCGCATCTCAGCCATCTGCCGCCTGCAGCGTCCCGAACTCGATGTCGGCATTCACGCCATCCCCGCCGGGCTGCCCGTCGGCGCCCAGGCTGATCAGGTCGAACCGACCGTCTTGCCCCGGTGAGCGATAGATATAATCCGAGCCCCAGGGATCTTTCGGCATCGCCGACAGATATCCGCCCGTGGCCCAGTTCACCGGCTCCGGCGCCACTGTCGGGCGCTCGACCAGCGCCGCGAGGCCCTGCCCCGTGCTGGGGTAAGTGCGGTTGTCGAGGCGGTATAATTCCAGCGCGCCGGCGATAGCGCGAAGATCGGTCTTCGCGACGGTTACCCGGGCCTCATCGGGGCGGCCGATGACGTTGGGCACGACCATGGCCGCGACAACGGCGATGATGACCAGAACGACCATCATCTCGATCAGCGTCACGCCCGCCTGCCGGTCCCGCCTGCGGCGTTTTCCATAGCGCGTTTCATCGAACAGCATGAAACTTTTTTCCTTTCTGCACCGTGTAATGGCTATGGTTGGCACCACCTGACGTCGCCAAAGACAGAACAGCGATGAGGAAACATATAGCACAGATTCACCCCTTGGAAAACAAAAAAACCGTTATATCTCAGAACCTTGACGTGCCCCCGCCTGTGTCGGACGCGGCCCGTTCGGGTACGAGCGACCCACCGTTGAACGGATCGCCGGGGACGCCGCTCGAAACTCTCGCCGACCTTTTGCCTGACGATGTGAAAACGGGCACAACCTTGATTCCCGCCGAACTGGTTGCCCTGCATGTCGTCGATCTTCCCGTTCGCACGACCCGGCAGCGGCGCGAAGCGCTGCCTTACGCGCTGGAGGAAGCCGTGGGGCGCCCCCTGGAACACACCCATTTCGCGCTTTGCGGCCCGGGCGAGGATGGCAGGGTGCTGGCCGCCGCCATGGACGAAGACACGCTGGCGGCCTATCTGGCCAGCGCGCCGGGCACGGCGCTGGTGCCGGAACAGATGGTTCTGCGTCGGCCGGATCGCACCATCGACGGAAAGGAAACATGGCGCGCATATCGCCGCGACGATCGCGTGCTGGTGCGCGTATCCGACGGCACCGGTTTCGCCGTGCGCAACGACATGTTGCACGCATTGTGGCTTTCGGCCGAACGACCGGCGATAGAAAGCGTTGGCGCGCCGCTGGGAACGGATCTGGTCTGGAGTGACCATGCGGACACCGATTTGCCACATCCCGGGGATCTGGCCGATGCCGATCTGCGCCAGGGCGCGTATCTCCCCGCGCGCGGGCTCAAACGGCCGCTCAAATGGCTCGCGGCCGCCGTTGCCGTCGCGGCCCTCGGGCATCTGGCGATCGCCGCCTTCGACCTGCGCGCACAGCGCGCGATCGCCGAGGATCTGCGCGCCGATGCCCGTGCGGCGCTTGCCACCCATCTGCCCGATGCGTCGATCGACGACGCGCCCGAGCTTATCCTGCGCCGATTGGCTGCGCGGAACCAGCCGCAGGTCGGCTCGACCTTCCTGCCGATACTCGAGCGGGTGGCGCAAGCATTGTCGCGCACGGGCGTTGCCGTGCAGTTTCGCCAACTGACCTGGAGCGATAATGCAATGCGCCTGACCATCGAGGCGCCGGATCTGGACATGTTACAACGGGCCGAGGCCAGCCTGAGAGCGGCCAACCTGCAGGTTTCCAGCGGAACGACCACGGCCGATTCCGGTGCGGCACGGGCCGAATTGACGGTGCGGCCATGAGTATTCTGGCACGACTCAACCCGCGCGAACGGGTCATTGTTCTGGGCGGGGGCGCATTTCTGATCGCGCTGGCGGCGTGGTTTTATGTCTGGCAGCCGCTGGCCAGCGAACGCGCCGAACAGGCCGAACGCATCGCGCGCTACCTTGCCGTGATCGAAATTACCCGAATGGTGGACAACCGGGCGCCGACGGTCGAACCCGCGCCGGTCAACGACGCGCCCCTCACCCCCCGCATCACCCAAAGCGCCGAGGCCGCCGGCATTCCCCTGGCCAGGCTCGATCCCGATGGTTCGCGCCTGCGCATCACCGTGGCGTCGGCGGGGTTTGCGGAACTGACCAGGTGGATCGCCGCACTTGAATCGGTCGAGGGCGTGCGCGCGCTGTCGGTGGAAATGTCGCGCCTGACCCAGCCGGGTCAGGTGTCGATGCGCCTGACATTGGAGGACGCACAATGAGCACAACAACCCTGAGCTATGGCTTTGCCAAGGCCCACGGCGTGCTTCTGGATCAGTCCGAGGGCATGCCGATGATCTGTCGCCACCTGCCCGGTACGCCCCTGTCATCCCTGATCGAGGCGCAGCGCATCGCCGGCCAGTTGGTCACCTTTGAACCGGTCGATCCCGAAACCTTCGACAAGGCATTGTCCGCCGTCTATCGCGACAGCGCCTCGGAGGCCGCGCAGATGGCCGATGCAGACAGCGACGATCTGAGCGCACTTGCCGAATCCGCGGCGTCGGTTGACGATCTGCTGGACCAGAAAGACGACGCTCCGGTCGTTCGCCTGATCAACGCGCTGCTTCTGGAGGCGGTGAAGGACGGCGCGTCCGATATCCATATCGAGGTCGAGGAAAAGCGCCTGGTCGTGCGGTTTCGCGTCGACGGTGTGCTGCGCGAAGTGCTCGAGCCCCGCCGCGCGCTGGCGCCGCAACTCTCCAGCCGTCTCAAGGTGATGGGCAAGCTGGACATCTCCGAAAAGAGATTGCCCCAGGATGGCCGAGTCAGCCTGCGGGTGGGCAGCTATGAGTTGGATGTGCGCATCTCCACCCTGCCCTCGCAATTCGGCGAACGGGTTGTGTTGCGCCTGCTGGACCGTGGCCAGACCCAGCTTGGCATCGCGCATCTCGGCATGACCACGCGCGACAGCGATGCGTTTCGAACAATCATCACCGCGCCGGAGGGGCTGGTTCTGGTCACGGGTCCGACGGGATCGGGCAAGACGACCTCGCTCTATGCGGCGCTGCACGCGCTCAACGACCGACAGCGCAACATCCTGACCGTGGAAGACCCGATCGAATATTCGATGGACGGGGTGGGACAGATTCAAGTCAACGCCAAGACCGAAATGACCTTCGCCCGGGGGCTGCGCGCCATCCTGCGTCAGGACCCCGACGTCATCATGGTTGGCGAGATCCGCGATGGCGAAACCGCGCGAATTGCGGTAGAAAGCGCCATGACCGGGCATCTCGTCCTGTCCACGCTGCACACCAACACGGCCATCGGTGCGGTCTCACGCCTTATCGACATGGGGGTGGAACGGTTCCTGCTGGCCCCGATGGTGCGCGGTCTCATGGCTCAGCGGCTGGTGCGCAGACTGTGTACGGCCTGCCGGGTGCCAACCCGTTTGTCCGAGGCCGAGGCGACGCTTTTGTCCCGGACTCTCGATCCGGGCACCGAGATATTCGAGGCCAAAGGATGCGAGGACTGCGGCGGCACGGGCTATCGCGGGCGGCTGGCAATTTACGAGATCGTCGTGGCCACCCCGCAACTGCAATCCATGATCCACGAAGGCGCGTCCGAGGCCGCGATGACACAAGAGGCGCGCAAGACGTCGCCCGGCATCCCGCAAGACGGGGCCGACAAGATCCGCGACGGGCTGACAACGGTGCAGGAAGTCGCCCGCGCGGTGCGCGAAGACGCCACGGCCGGGGCGCGCTGACCGTGCCGGCCTTCATGTACCGTGCCGTCGACCCGTCGGGCAAGAAATCAAAGGGCTTGCTGGACGCGGCGAACGAGGCGTCGGCCCGCTCCGACCTGCGCCGGCGCGGCCTGTTGCCGTTGTCGATCGAGCCGACGCGACACGCGGCGGGCAGCGCTTTTCGTCCGCACCGGATGAGCTTGAAAAAGCAGGTGCTCGTCACCCGGCAACTGGCCACCCTGGCCGGGGCGCAGGTGCGCATCGAGGACGCGATCAAGATCGTTGCGGACCAGATCAAGGGCCCGCGTGACGTTTCGCTGCTGCTGAACCTGCGCAGTGCCATCGTCGATGGCCGCAGTTTCGCCGAAGCACTTGAGGACGCGCCGGGCAGTTTCGATGAATATTACCGGGCCTCTGTTCGGGCCGGGGAAAGCGCCGGCAAGCTGAGCGAGGTGATGGAGCATCTGGCCAACCACATGGAGGACCGCGCGCGCAATCGGCAAAGCCTGCAACTGGCGCTGATCTATCCCGCTTTGCTGGCGCTGGTGTCGATCGGGGTCATCGTGGCACTGCTGACGCTCGTGGTGCCCGATATCGTGCGTGTCTTCACGGCGCGCGGGGCCGAATTGCCAGCACTCACCCGCGGGTTGATCGCGGTCTCGGACTGGATCGCGCGTTGGGGGTTGATTGCCGCGGGTGTGGGCGTGGCGGCGATCGTCGCTGGTCTGGCCCTGTTGCGGCAGCCCGCCATCCGGTTGGCCTGGGACCGTTGGCTGACCCGCGCGCCGGTCGTGCGCGGGCTGGTGCTGCGGGTAAATGCGGCGCAGTTCACCGGCACGTTGGCAACGCTGGTTCAATCCGGCGTTCCACTGGCCGAAGCCCTGGCTGCGGCGGCCCGGACAGTTCCAAACCGGTTCATGCGCGCGCGCATCGCTGAGGTGACGCAGAACGTGCAGGATGGCGCCAGCCTGTCGAAATCGATCCAGGCGACAGAGGTATTCCCCCCGATGCTGATCGCGATGATCGCCAGTGGCGAGGCCGGCGGGCGACTGGGCGACAGCCTGGAACGCGCCGCGAATGATCAGGCGGCAACGCTCAAGGCCACCGTCACGACCATCGTCGCGCTGGTCGAACCTGCGGTGCTGCTGGTGATGGGCGGGATCGTGATGCTGTTGGTGATGTCGATCCTGATGCCGATCGTGGGGCTGAATGCGCTGGCCGGGTGATCAGAACGGCAATTGCAGGCTGATCGGGCCGCCGCGCGGAAGCTGTGGAAAGACATCGGCGGCGTCGGGTTGGATCGCGATGTCCAATAGGCGGTCCCGATGGACGCGGACGGTCGCAAGGGGCTCGGTCTGCTCCGCCCTGAGCGTGAGCAGCGCAGCATCACGCTCACTGGATAGCGTGAGCGTGAGGGGCGGCATGGTGATGGTCTGCCCGGTCTTGCGACAATCGCCCTCGGGGGTCGTGATCTCGCCCGAAGCGGCGGTGCGCCGCCACCCCCACCGGAACGACACATCGGCAACCCGGGCGGTCATGTCACATGCCCACGCCCCCGGAACGAGCTGCGCCAGCCCCGGCCCCGCCCGACCCGACATTTCGTGCAGGACAACCCCGCGCGCACCGGTCTGCAGCTGGCCGACAATGCGTGTGTCGTTGCCCTCGATCGTGAAATCGGTCGCCAGATGAGGCAATCCGAACACTTCCGCATGGCTGTTCCAGTTCAGTTGATACCCGCCCTGAAGCTCGGCCCGGCCGGTTCTCAACGACCCGTGGACCGCCACCACCGCTGGTGTGGAATCGAGGTTTCGTGTAACAATACTGACCGGTGCGACGACAACGCACAGCACGGCCAATGAGAGAAGGATCACACATGTCGCAGCCACTCCCAACGCCCAGAATCCGAGACGGCGAAACGGCTTCCGGGATGTCACGGCGGCGGATTCTGACCGGGCTTTCATGTGCGTCTCTGGTCTCCCTGGTTCCAGGCTGCGGGCAGATCTCTCTGCCATTCGGGGGCGAGGCACGCGGCGCGGGCAGGAGCGAAAAATCGGCCTTGCTGCTGCCGCTTTCGGGAGCCTCGGCTCCGTTAGGCCAGAGATTGCAGATTGCCGCAACCCTCGGCGGCGGACCGGGCATCGGGATTGATATCATCGACAGCGGGTCTACCCCTGAAACGGCGGTCGCGGCGGCCAAGCGGGCCGTCGACGGGGGCGCACGGATGATCGTCGGGCCGGTGTTCAGCGCCCAGGCCCAGGCGGTCGCCGACGCCGTGCGCGTGCCGGTCGTGACATTGTCGAACGACGAGTCGCTGGCAGGTGGGGGAACCTATGTCCTGGGTGTCACACCAACACAATCGACCCGGGCGATCCTGTCGATCGCGGCCCAGCGCAACCTGCGAAACGTGGCGGTCGTGGTGCCGCCCGGTGCGTTCGGCGAGCGGTCGGCAGCAGCGGCGGAAAGCGTCGGGCGCACACTGGGCCTGTCAATGCGCCCTGCCTTGGTGAAATCGAACGCCGACGGGTTGCTGGACGCCCTGCGTGCCGGGGGGCAACTGCCCGACGCGGTCTATCTTCCGGCGGCCGACGGCACCTTGCTGCCATTCGCCCAGGCGTTGCGCGGACAGGGGATGCAACTGCTGGGCTCGACCCAGTGGTCCGCGCTTGACCTTTCGGACCGTCCGGCCTTTCGCGGGGCGTGGTATGCCGCGCCGGACCCGTTGCGCTTTGCCGCATTCGATGAAGCCTACACGCAAGCCGCGGGATCGGCGGGCGGGATCATCAGCGGGCTGGCCTTCGATGGGGTCGAACTGTTGCGCGTTCTGGGTCAGACCGGTCAACTGTCCGCCAAGGGACTGACCCGGCAAGAGGGGTTCACCGGCGTCGTCGGGCCCTACCGGTTCCTCAAGTCCGGTTTGTGCGAACGTGGCCTTGGTGTGGTCAGCATCGCCGACGGGGAATTCAACCTGATCGGAAGCACCTCGGTATGACCCGGGCGCGCACCGGTGACGCGGGGCTGAGCCTCGTCGAAGTTCTGGTGTCGCTGGCGATCTTTGCCGTTATCGGCGTCGCGGGGCTCGCCATCCTGAACACGGTGGCGCGCACTGGCGAGCGGACCGAGGGGCGGCTCGAGCGTCTCGCCGAGATCGACCGGGCCTTTCTGATCATCCGTCGCGATCTGGCACAGATCGCCCCGAGCGAAATCACGCTCGATGGCGATGTGCTGGTCTTTCGCCGCGCCAATGCAGACGGCCGGGTCGCGCTGGCGTTTCGGATCGAGGATACGACCCTGACACGCCGCGTCGGCGATACGGGGTCGGGGCCCGTCGATCAGCACCTGTTGTCGCAAACCACCGCGGCGCAATGGCGTCTCCTCGATGGATCGCAAGACTGGCACACGCTCTGGCCGCCGGCCGATGGAAGCACCACAGGTCGGCCTCTGGCCGCTGAGCTGACACTTAAGCTGCGGCGCGCCGATGCAGACATGCCCGAGGTCGTGACGCGCCTCTTTCCCCTTCCCGCGGGCCAGGGCAGATGATCGCGCGCGATGCTCAGGGCGGTGTCGTTCTGGTGAACGTCCTCGTGGTGCTCGCCATCGCGGGCGGGCTGATGCTTCTGCTGGTCTCAAGCCAGGAAGCCGCGTTTGACCGTGTCGCCCGCGCGGCGGATGCGGCGGTGGTGGAACAGATCGCCATGGGCGCCGAAGCATCGGTCGTGGACGCGCTACGCCGCGATCTGGACGACGCCCCCGAAACCGATCACTTGGCCGAGCCCTGGGCACAGGGCGTGATACAGGACGAAGTGTCACTGCCCACCGGGCGATTTTCGGTGCGAGTCACCGATCTGCAAGCAAAGTTCGACATCAATCAAATGGCCGAGCCCAGCGCGGGACTGCTGGATTTCCTCCGTCGATTGCTGCTTGCCCTGGATCAGCCACCCGAAACCGCGAACCAGATTTCACGCATCATGAGGGTCGTGGGGCAAATCGCGCGGCTCGACGATCTCTCCACCTTCGGCGTCGCGCCCGAAACGCTCGCGGCCATGGCCCCCCATGTGACCGCCCTGCCGATCGCGGGGACCGTGAACCTCAACACGGTCGATCCCTTGCTGCTGCGGGTCATGCTGCAGAACCGGAGCCATGCCGCGCAACTGATCCGCACACGCGAAAGCCGCGGTTTCCTGACCCTCGACGATCTGCGCTCGGTCGGGGCGCAGCGCCCGCAGAACAGCGGGTTCACGTCGAATGCTTACCGGGTCGATATCCTTGCCGAGGCAGGAACCGCCGCCATCGAGATGCAAACCATCCTGACCCGGCGTAACGCCCGGGGAGTCCAGGCTGTCGATATCCTCGAGCGGCAATTCACATACGACACACCGATCCCCCCCTCAAACTAGGACGGCCCCCACATCGGGGGGCCGCCTGCCGTTTTTTCAAGCGTTTCAACGCTCAAGGTGTCATGACCGCGGGCAGGGTTCGCCCGGGATTTCGACCACCTAGGGGTTGAACGGGTCAGTGGTATAGCTGACCTGGAGCGGCACCGACTGGGCGTCTACAGGCTCGGAGTTCGGCGCCTGGTTGAACATGGCGACGAACGCCTCGCCCAGGCTCTCGATGCCAGCAAGACCGACAGCGGAACTGCCACAGGCCGCCACAAAGAGCACACTGCCAATGACAAAGGCTTTGGATCTCAGTTCCATCATCTCGACCTCCTTAATTCATCGCGCCGGGCAGAGGCGTGTTCAGATAGGGGAACGCGTTCTGCAACTCGGCTGCCGAAATCGGTGCGCCGTCGATGAAGGGCTGATCGCCAACAGGGGCATCTTCCGGGTCGCAGTAGCCCAGGTTGATCAGGTCGCTTGCTTCGTCTTCGACCGCGCCTTCAACGCCCAGTTCCGCACCCAGCGGCACAGGATGACACAGGGCGCCCATCACCACACGCAGTGCGATGTCGACCACATCATCACCGGGACGACGGCCATTCGGGAAACCCGCAAGATCCTCGGCAACCACACCATAGGGATGCTGGCTGCCGCGCGGCGTCGCAGGAACGGCAGTGTTAAGCCGCATCATTTCCGAAGCGGTCACGGTCGCCTGCTGATTGAAGCCGGGGAACCCGGTCAGGAACGCCGCCACCAGGTCCGTGCGCGGCAGGTTCGACGGAGCGATATTGCTGTCCGCACCCAAGGCGTCGCGGAACAGGATGTCGATCAGTGCCGGCAGCGTCGGGTTGGTGACATAGGTTGCCAGCGCGCTGTCCTGCATGGGTTCTGCCGCGTTGAACAGATCCTTGTCGGGCAGACCGATCACGACTTCGTTGACCAGCGGATTGGACAGGCGTGACTGCTGCACGAAGGCCCCGCCGTAGACGGACGTCTCGGCATAGGTCGGCGACGGGTCCTCGACCTCGCCTTGCGGCAGGCTGGCGGTGGTCCATGCGCCGATGACGCCGTTGCCGCTGCCGGTGACGCAGTCGATCGGCACTTCCAGCGCCAGCGAAGTGACATTGAACCGGTCCACCAGATCGTCGTTGGAGCGGTCGTTGGCAATCGCCCCTTCGAGGGGCACAAGGTTCACGAGATCAAAGATCTCGCCCAGGTTCACGGCAAACGCTTCGGCGCGCTGGCCCACGAATACCCGGCCCCCGGTGTCGCATCCCGGGATGTTGACGCTGTGGATCGTGCTGTTGGCATAGCTTTCATAATCCGGCAAAGTCTTTTCGCCGACATTATCCAGCGGTTTGACAAAGGTGTCGCTCCCGCCCGAACCTGTCACTGGCGTGCGCGTTCCCGAGCGGCGGTCGCCAGTGATGTGGGTCAGCGTGTAGCTTTCCATCTCGTTCAGCGGGTCATCGCTCGCGCCGGTGATCGGACCTGCGGTGCGCAGCGGAATCGGCACTGTTTCTTCGCCGATCTGCAGGGCAATACCTGCACCGTCCATGGCCAGTTCATTTTTGAAATCGAACTGGAACGTCACGTCTTCGATGGCATCGCCGTCATTGTCGATATGGATCTCGTAAATCGCGTTGGGATCCATGGTGAAATAGTTCGGGCCACCATAGGGCGCCTGAAGCGGAATGTAGTTGGCAATGAACGTCACATAGTCCGTGCGGCCCGGCTCATAGCTCCGGAACATGTAGAAATCCGTCGCATCCACTTTCGGCTGTTCGGTGATTCCCGGCGCTTCGCGATGCGAAGAAGCCATTGCCGTTGAGGCCGTGAGGGCAGCAACGCTCGCCATCGTGGCAAACTTTAAGCTTGATCTTGGAATCGGCATCGGTCTCTCCTGTTGTATCGACATGTCGGATCATCCGACATTTCCCGGGCCTGAACGGATGTCATTTCAACGGCCCTCTGGAGACACGGGGTGGGAAGCAGGAAAGTTCCGGTACGCTGCGAAATTTCTCCTGAAAATATCGCAAGGATTTGATTTTGCTAGATATTTTTTTGACCGCAGGACTGGCATTGACCTTGGCACGGCTCACATGGATCGACTTTCGCACCCTGCGCATACCTGACCTCTACACGTTTCCGCTGATTGCTGCGGGCCTTGCACTGGCAACCACGGAAGGTGGAGTCGGGCTGCCCGCATCCGCGATCGGTGGTCTCGCCGGATTCGCGCTTTTCTGGGTCGTGGGCCACCTGCATTTCTTGCGACGTGGCGTCGACGGACTGGGTTTGGGCGATGCAAAGCTGTTCGCGGCATGCGGCACATGGCTTGGCTACATGTTGCTGCCCCATGTCCTGCTGGTGGCAAGCTTGAGCGGCCTTGCGTTCGCAATTGCCTGCAGGCATGCATCTGACCCACGAATCCCGTTCGGCCCCTTCCTCTCGCTCGGGTTCCTGCTCGTCTGGCTGGGCACCCGGTTCCAACTCGTTGGATGAAAGGGCTTACAGTCTTTTGCGAATGACCGGGGTCAGGGCGCGAAGCAGGGCCCGGGCGGGGCCAGCCTGACCTAGAGCAAAACCCGCTCGAAAAACCACCACGCGCCGATCAGCCCGCCCCCCGCCGACGCGGGGATCGCGATGACAGGACGATACCATGACTTGTCGCGAAACCAGAGCCCGACCAGCAGGAAAGCCGTCAGGATCACCGCAAGCTGCCCCAGCTCCACGCCCGCGTTGAACCCCAGCAGCGCGGGCAAGACATTGCGCTCGGGCATCCCGAACTCTTCCAGCACCGACGCAAGGCCCAGCCCGTGCACCAGGCCAAACCCGAACACCAGCGGCAGGCGCCAGCGGCTCGATCCACCGGCAAAGATGTTCTCCGCGGCCACATAGACGATCGACACGGCAATGAGCGGCTCGACGATCGCACTCGGCACGGCCAGGTATCCAAGAGATCCCAGCACCAGCGTTGCCGAATGCGCAAGCGTGAACGCCGCGACCTGCCACAGCAACGGGCGTATTTGCCTCGCCAGCAAGAGCAGCCCCAGCACGAAAAGGACATGATCCAGCCCCAATGGCACCATCTGCCGAAAGCCGATCGGAACGAAGTCTGCAAAAGCCTGCCACGACGCCGCCCGGCTGCCGGTCGGCAGCTCGATCGGCGGGCTGATCGTGCCCCCTTCGAGATAACCGCTATAGGGTTCTTCGACCCCCTGCTGGCGCAGCACCAGCACGCCCAGCGGCGCGGCCCAGCCGACCTGCACCGTCGTCGCGCCCGCAGGCAGCGCGGCGCGAAACCGCAGGACAGACGGGCGGGCAAGCTCGGTATTCTCGATCGAGGGAATCTCCACCCCCGTCAGTTCGGGTTCCAGGTCGCCTTGATCCGAGCGGATCGTGATCTGCGCGGCCATTTGGGGCCAGAAGGCGCGAAACCGGGCCTCAAGGTCTTCGGGCGGCATCGCCCGCAAGGCGTCATAGGCCGAGGTATCGGCGGCCTCGCCGGTGTCGTGGACACCCGACAGATCTATCCCCGCGACAAAGCTTTCAAGGTTCGCCTGCACATCGAACGCCAAGGCCCCGTCGACCAGCGTCATGTCGGCGACCGACGGCACCACCTCGTGACCCCGTGCCGCCGGGCCGAAGGATACCAGCGCCAGAACAAAGGCGATCGCGTTCACGGCGGCAACTCGGCGCAGCCCGAAAAATTGCCCCCGCCTGTCGTTCTTGTCTTGCTTGCCCCACTGCTTGACCATTCGGTTCGGCTTGCCCCCTGCCATGAAGGTATTCAATGCGTTGGCCCGGTCCCGGCACATGATTTACAGCCATTGTCGGGCCGATAACCGGTCTTGACCACGCCGAGTGTAGCGCAGCTTTCCACAAGGTCCACCGCCACGACAAATGCCAATGACGTGAACGACACAGGCCACAACGCCAAGCATGATCGAGCGCATCGCGCCCTGCTCGTCCTGTGGCTGTGCCCGGGCACATGGTATTCCCTGCGGGTCGTGCAACCAGGTGGACGACCGGCTTTATCCTCCGCGATCAGGGCTTTGCAACTACGCCCCTGCATTGACATTAACCTCTCGCCGACCAGAAATAAGTTATCGGAGAAACTTTTTCGTCCTCGCCGCCGTGACTGTTCCCAAGGCCGGATCAAAGGGAATGACGTGCACAACGAGATGACAACCGGACTTCTTGTGGCAGGAGGCTTGGCTGTGCTTGCCGTGGTCGTCACGTTTGCACATCCCAAGGCCACCGGTGATCAGGGATTTGCAGCATTGGAATTCGGCGAATTGTCGGCCGAGGAATTCTCGAACACATCCTACGAGATCCTGCCCGAGATGCTCGCCGTGATTTACCGCGCGTTCTCCGAAACCGAGGAAGAACAGATCTACGACAGTCTCGCACAGGTGTCGGCGGATGAGGCGCTGGAAACACTCTACCTCGAACGTATGGGGGCGATGGTCGGCGGCGGGCTGGACGAAGGCAATCAGGAGTTGCACGCGATGGAGCTGGAGGGGCTCGCGTCACATCGAACCGGAACGACGTTCAAGATGAATGCCACGTGGCGCGTTGTCGGCACCGTGGGTCACGCGACCCATTTGCACGTGCGCGGCAACACCTACGCAGCCGACCTGACGGTCGAGCCTGTCGGGGGGAAATGGCGCATGACCAGCTTTGACCTGACGGATGTGGACCGGAGCGATGCGGGCACCATGGTGGTGGCGGAATGATCAGGATCGAGAACCTGTCGTTTTCCTATCCGGGCGGCGATTTCCGGCTGGAGATTCCGCGCCTCACACTGGAGCCGGGTGAAAAGGTCGCGGTCGTCGGACCCAGCGGCACCGGCAAGACGACGCTGCTCAATCTCATCGCGGGGATATCAGTGCCGACCTCCGGATCGGTTCGCGTCGACGATCAGACCGTTTCCGACATGAACGATGCGGCGCGGCGCGCACTGCGGGCCGCGAAGATCGGTTTTGTCTTCCAGGATTTCGCCCTGCTCGAATACCTGAGTGCCCGCGAGAACATCCTGTTCCCCTACCGGATCGCAGCCGGCATCAGGATCGACGCGCGCGCCCGTACCCGTGCCGAGCAACTGGCCCTGTCCTGCGGTCTCGAGGGCAAGCTCGACCGCCGCCCCGGCGCGCTGAGCCAGGGGGAACAGCAGCGCGTCGCACTTTGCCGCGCGCTCGTGATGAACCCACGGCTCGTTCTGGCGGACGAGGCCACGGGCAATCTCGACCCTGCCAACAAGACAGCCATTCTTGACCTGATGTTCGCGCGCAGCTCCGATCACGGGGCGACATTGCTGGCCGTGACCCATGACCACGCATTGCTGCCCCGTTTTGACCGCGTCATCGACTTCTCGGACTTTCGCCAATCGCAAGGCGGTGCCGCATGAACGCGTTTTTCCTCGCCTTTGCCTATCTGCGGTTTCATTGGGGGCGCTCACTGGTGCTGGTGCTGGTTGCGGCCCTCATCCTGTCGGTGCCGATCATCAGCCAGGTCTTGCTCAACGGATCGCAAAAGGCACTGACCGAACGGGCCGAAGAGACCCCGCTTGTTCTGGGCCGTCGCGGCAGCCAGCTCGATCTGGCAATGAACGCGCTCTATTTTTCAGATGACCGGGCCGAACCGGTGACGATGGCCGATGCCGACGCGATCTGGGACAGCGGCCTCGCCCTGCCGATCCCGCTCAACACCGCGTTCGAGACAAACGGCGCCCGGATCGTGGGCACAACGCTGGAATACTTCGATTTTCGCGACCTCGAAGTGACCCGGGGCCGCCAGATGGCCCTGCTCGGCGAGGCGGTGCTGGGGGCAAGGGTCGCTGCCCGGCTCGATCTCGAACCGGGCGATACCGTGGTCTCCGCCCCGCAGAACCTGTTCGATCTCGATGGCGTATATCCGCTTGAGCTGAACATCGTGGGCGTCCTCGCCGGAACCGGCACCGCCGATGACGAGGCGGTCTTTGTCGATATCAAGACCTCCTGGGTGATTGCCGGCATCGGGCACGGCCATGACAGTGTGCTGTCCCCGGGCGCGACACAGGGGGACATCGTCGCGGCCGCCGATATCGTCGAGTTCAACCGGATCACGCAGGAGAATATCGACAGCTTTCACTTCCACGGTGATCCGGCCAGCTATCCCGTCTCGGCGATCCTTCTCGTGCCGAACGATACCCGCGATGCGACGATTCTGCGGGGCCGCTACCTGGACCCGGAAAATGCCGTGCAGATGATCGTGCCGAAGGATGTAATCGGTGAACTGGTCGGACGGATCTTCCGGATCAAGTCCTTGCTCGATGCGGTGACGCTGATCGTGGGCGCGGCGGCGCTGGCCGCGGTCGGCCTGGCCGTGTTCCTGACCTACCGCTTGCGGGCCCGGGAAATCCAGACCGCGTTCAAGATCGGGGCCCGGCGCGGCATGATCCTGCGCCTGCTCGCAGCCGAAACCGTCATATTGCTGTGCTTTGCCGGAATGATCGCGTCTGGCATCGCGCTAGCCGTGAAGAGCAACGGCAGCGCCCTCGTGTCCTGGCTTCTCGCGGGATGACCACAAATTCGAAAAAGGGAAAGAGACCATGAAATCGATTTTTTCCACCACGATTGCAATTGCCGCCCTCAGCGGCACAACGGCCCTCGCCCATTACGGGATGATCATTCCCAGCGATCCGATGATCAGCCAGGAAGACGGGCGATCGGTGCAATTGTCGGTCTCGTTTTCCCACCCTTTCGAACTCGACGGCATGGTGCTCGAACAGCCGGTTTCGTTCAATGTCACCCATGACGGCGAAACCACCGATCTGCTGGGCGCCCTGAACAGTTCCGATATCATGGGTCAGCCGGGTTTCACGCTGGAGTATCCGCTTGAAAGACCCGGCACATATGTTTTCTCGATGGAGCCGAAACCCTATTGGGAGCCCGCCGAAGACAGCTTCATCGTGCATCATACCAAGACCTATGTCAGCGCCTTTGACGATGACGAAGGCTGGGACACGGAACTTGGCCTGCGCACCGAAATCGTGCCCCTGAGCAAGCCCTTCGGGCTGTGGGCGGGCAACGTGTTTCAGGGTGTCGTGATGCTCGAAGGCGAACCCGTGCCGAATGCCGAAGTCGAAGTCGAATACTACAACGAAGACGTCAATGCCTCGGTTCCCAGCGACCTGATGATCACCCAGACCGTCAAGGCCGACGCAAACGGCGTTTTCACCTATGCGACCCCGACGGACGGTTGGTGGGGGTTTGCGGCGCTCAACACGGCACCGGAAACGATGCAGCATGACGGCGTGGAAAAGGCGGTCGAACTCGGCGCCGTGATCTGGGTCCATTTCGAAAGGTGGAAAGACTGATGCCCCGGCTTCTTGCCATCCTCGCGGTCGTGGCGCTTGCCACCACCGCCCAAGCCCACCAGTTGAATGTCTTTGCCTTCGTCGAGGATAAGACGGTCGTGGTAGAAACCAGGTTCTCGAACGGCAATCATCCGGTGTCGGGAACGGTGCGGATCTTGAACGAGAAACAAGAGACCGTTCTGACCCTCTCGCTCGAGACGGACGGCACCGTGCGGTTCCCGCTCGATCGGGATGCCGCGGCGAGCGGGCTGACCATCGAGGTCAAGACCGGTGAGGGCCATGACGATTACTGGATACTGACGCCCGAAGACATAGCACGCGGATCGGGAGACTAAGCCATGATACCGAATTGTTTCACCCGCCGCACGGCACTGATCCTGCTGTCATCGACAGCTGCCCTGCCGCTCGCCGCGCAGGATCGGCCCGTGGTGGCCGCCGGCAATTACCCGCTCGCCTATTTCGCCGAACGTCTGGGCGGCGGCAATGTAGAGGTGCTGTTCCTGGTGCCGACCGAAACCGACCCGCCTCTCTGGCGACCCGGGATTTCCGACATCGCCGCCATTCAGGGCGCCGATGTCATCGCGCTGAACGGGGCCGATTTTTCAACATGGCCGACCAAGGCATCGCTGCCCAGATCGCGAACGGTCGACACCTCGGCCGGGTTTGCCGATCGGATGATCACGACCGAAACGCTCACCCATTCCCATGGCGAGAGCGGCGAGCATTCCCACTTGGCGACCGCAAGCTACACCTGGCTCGATTTCTCGCTGGCGATGGAACAGGCAAAGGTGCTTGCTGCGGCCATGGCACGGCAGATTCCCGAGCAGGCATCGGCAATCGCGGCCCGACGCGACGACCTGCTATCCGATCTTGCCGCGCTTGACGCCCGTGCCGCGGCGCTGGCGGGCAACGCCGGTGTCGGCCCGATCATTGCCTCGCACCCGCGCTACCAGTATTTCGGAGCCGCCTACGATCTGGCCATTTCCGCGGTGGAATGGGATGCCCGAGAAGCGCCGTCCGAGGCACAGTGGGCCGCCCTGGAAAGGCTGATCACCGAGACCGGCGCGAACCTGTTCATCTGGGAAGCAGAGCCATCGCCCGCCGCACGTGAACGCATGTCGGCCCTCGGCGTGATCGACGTGGTCTTTCCGCCGCTCGCCAATGCGCCCGCCGATGGCTCGTTCGTCGAACTGATGGACGCATCTCTGGACCGGCTCGAGGATGCATTCCAGCAAGCGCGCTAGGCCGGTGGCGCCCGCGTCCCGGTGGGCCACCGCGCGCAAACGCAAACGGCCCCGCCAGTGAGGCGGGGCCGTGATTCTCTGTCCCTCGGAATGGAATCAGGCCGTTGCCAGCGCCTTCACGACTTCCTTCTTCACCTTCAGCGCATTGGCCGAAAGCTCGCCATCCTTGGCCTTGATCAGATAGGCATCAAGCCCGCCACGGTGATCGACCGAACGCAGCGCGGCAGCCGAGATACGCAGCTTGATACCACGGCTCAACGCCTCCGATTGCAGGGTCACGTCGTTCAGGTTGGGCAGGAAACGCCGCCTGGTCTTGTTGTTGGCGTGGCTGACATTGTTGCCAGTCATCGGGCCTTTACCGGTCAGTTCGCAGACACGCGACATGGGTTCATCCTCATCTTGTCTCGGGGCCGAGGCGGCAGCCCCGACAATACAAACGGGCGCCGACCACGCAGCGCCCCGAAATCCGTTCGCGGTCTTTAGGCGGAATCGGCGGATGCGTCAAGCGGGTTTCAGAACGCCACCTTGTCCCCGCCCTTGAGATCCAGCATCGCCCGCGCCTCCTCGGGCGAGGCAATGTCGAGCCCCAGCCCCTCGACGATGCCGCGCGCGATTCGCACCTGCTCGGCATTCGACTGCGCCAGAACACCCGGCCCAGCCCAAAGCGAATCCTCCAGTCCCACGCGCAGGTTGCCCCCCATGGCGACCGACAGCGCGGCCACCCGCATCTGGTTCTTCCCCGCACCCAGCACCGACCATTGATACTGATCCCCGAACAGCCGGTCGGCGGTGCGCTTCATGTGGATCACGTCCTCTTCATGCGCGCCGATACCGCCCAGGATACCGAACACCGACTGCACGAACAGCGGCGGCCTGACCAGCCCCCGGTCAAGGAAATGCGCCAGATTGTAGAGATGCGCGATATCGTAACATTCGAACTCGAACCGGGTGCCCTTGTCCGTGAGCGTGCGCAACACGTATTCGATCTCCTTGAACGAGTTGCGGAACACCAGGTCACGGCTGTTTTTCAGGTGTTCACGCTCCCAGTCATGGTCGAACTCGGTGAACCGCTCCAGCATCGGGTAAAGCCCGAAATTGATCGACCCCATGTTGAGCGAGGCCACTTCCGGCGCGAAAACCTCGGCTGGCCGCACCCGTTCCTCGACGCGCATGAAGGGCGAGCCGCCGGTGGTGATGTTGATCACCGCATCGCTGCGCTGCTTGATCACCTTCAGGAACGGCTCGAACGCCTCGGGCGTCTGGTCTGGCTTGCCGGTCTCGGGATCGCGGGCATGCAGATGCACCACCGCCGCGCCCGCCTCGGCCGCGCCCACCGCCGCCTCGGCTATCTCCTCGGGCGTGACCGGCAGGTGCGGCGACATGCTCGGCGTGTGAATGGCGCCGGTCACGGCGCAGGTGATGATGATCTTGCGGGCCATGGGCTCCTCCCTCGCTGATCCCGATGATGCCCGGATGGCGGCCAAAGGCAATCCCCGGCTTATGGGTTTTCAACCCGCGCGTGGCCCGCTACATCCGCGCCATGACTGTCATCTTCCGCCCCATGACCAAGGCCGACCTCGCCGCCGCAGCCACGCTCTGGCATGCGGGCTGGCATGACGGTCACGCCGCGATCTGCCCGCCCGCACTCACGCGGCAGCGCACCGCCCAAAGCTTCCACGACCGCCTTGCCCGCGACATCGCAAACGCCCGCGTCGCCC
This sequence comes from Aquicoccus porphyridii, assembly GCF_008369105.1. GTDB lineage: Bacteria > Pseudomonadota > Alphaproteobacteria > Rhodobacterales > Rhodobacteraceae > Aquicoccus > Aquicoccus porphyridii. The sequence goes on from NZ_VINQ01000005.1 coordinate 199,586, forward strand.
TGCGCGCCGATCGCGTGGCGGGCTTTCACATCCTCAAGGGCAACGAGCTCTACCAGTTCTTCGTCGCCCCCGCCGAACGCGGCTCGGGCCTCGCCACGCAGCTCATGCACGACGCCGAAACCCATCTTCGCGCGGCGGGCCATCACCGCGCCTGGCTGGCCTGCACCGTCGGCAATGCACGTGCGGCGCGATTCTACGAAAGATCCGGCTGGACCCGCGCCGCGACCGAGCGGATGGAATTCGAAACCGCCGACGGCCCCTTCGCGCTCGATGCGTGGCGCTACGAGAAAACGCTCTAGAACGCCCCCTATTCCGCCGCCTCGCCCAGGAACCCGCCCGATTGCCGCGCCCAGAACCGGGCATAAAGCCCACCCCGGGCCAACAGGTCCTCGTGACTGCCCTCTTCCACGATCCGGCCCTCGTCCAGCACCACGATCCGGTCCATATGCGCGATGGTCGAAAGCCGGTGCGCGATGGCGATCACCGTCTTGCCCTCCATCATCCCATAAAGCGTTTCCTGGATCGCCGCCTCGACCTCGCTGTCAAGCGCGCTGGTCGCCTCGTCAAGCAGCAGGATCGGCGCATCCTTGAGGATCACCCGCGCCAGCGTGATCCGCTGGCGCTGCCCGCCGCTGAGCTTGACGCCCCGCTCGCCCACATGCGCGTCATAGCCCCGCCGACCCAGCGAATCCTCGAGATCCCCGATGAACTCATGCGCCTCGGCCTGCCGCGCCGCTGCCACGATCTCGGCCTCGCTGGCACCGGGGCGGCCATAGCGGATATTGTCGCGCACCGAACGGTGCAAGAGGCTGCTGTCCTGCTGCACCATGCCGATCTGCGCACGCAGGCTGTCCTGCGTCACATCGCGCAGATCCTGCCCGTCGATCCGGATCGCGCCATCCTCGACATCGTAGAACCGCAGCAAGAGCTTCACCAGCGTCGACTTGCCCGCACCCGAGCGCCCGACAAGCCCCACCTTCTCGCCCGGCGCAACCGCCAGGCTCACCCGGTCGAGCCCGCCCATGCCGCGCCCGTAATGATGGCTCACATTGTCGATCTCGATCCGCCCCTCGGCAAGGCGCAGCGGCCGCGCATCCGGCGCATCGACCAGGTCGATCGGCTGGGCGATGGTCTCCATCCCCTCGGCCACCACCCCCAGTTGCTGAAAGAAACTCGTGAGCGCCCACATGATCCACCCGGTCATCGCATTGAGCCTGAGCGTCAGCGCCGCCGCCACCGCGACCACGCCCACGCTCGCCTGCCCCGTCATCCAGAGCGCGATGGCCCAGCCGACCACCCCCACGATCAGCACGCCGTTGAGGAACACAAGCCCCACATCCATGATCGTGTAGATTCGCATTTCCGCCTGGAAGGTGCGGCGCGCATGCTCGATCGCCTCGCGGGCATGCTCCATCTCGCCATTGGTGTGGGCGAACATCTTGACCGAATGGATGTTGGTATAGGCATCGACCACCCGCCCCGTCACCGCGCTTCTCGCGTCCGACGCGCGCTTTGACGCGGGCCCCACCCGGCGCACGGTCCAGCGCATCAAGGCACCGTAAGCGATCAGCCACAGGACCAGCGGGATCGCCAGCCGCGCATCGGCCTGCCCCATGAGGATCACCGCGCCCACCACGTAAGCCAGCGCATAGGTCAGCGCATCGAAAATCTGGAACACCGCCTCGCCCGCGGCGGGGGGCGTCTGCATGATCCGGTTGGCGATGCGCCCCGCGAAATCGCTCTCGAACCAGCCGACCGACTGACGCATCACGTGACCATGCGCGCGAAACCGGATCAACGTGCCGAAATTCGGCAGGATCGCGTTGTTCAAAAGCAGCACATCCAGCCCCTGAATCACCGGGCGCAGCACCAGGATGAACACGGCCAGCGCGATCATCACCGTGCCATGCGCCTCCCAGACCGCAGCCGGATCGCCCGTGAGCGCATCGACGATCCAGCCCGTGGCCTGGATCAACCCGATCTCGACCGCCGCCACCACCACCGACAACAGGCCGGCGATCCAGAACACCCGCGTAAACGGCTTGGCATAGCGCAACATGAAGGGAGTGAGCTTGCGCGGCGGCACGTCCTCGCGCGGGTAGTCGCAATAGGGATCGACCAGGTTTTCAAAGAAACGAAACATCGTGAAGGGTCCTTGCAGGAAATGGCTACATGCAACGGCGCACCGGGGATGAGGTCGCCCTCCCCCCGGGACATGCGCAGTCGAGTCCGCTCGCCCCGTGGGTCACCCCCGGGGCAACAGCTCAGATGAGGCTCAACCAGATCCCGCGATACATCCTGCACCCTCCTTTTCGTCGATGGGGCGAGCCTAGCGCGCGGCGCAAGGCTTGTCACCCTGCCCGGACAACAGAAATCCCGCATCGTGTACAACACGCTCGGCATCAAGGATTCGCTCATGATTTCAATGCCATGCTTGCCGGACTCGTCGGATATTGAGTATTTTTCCCAAGAAAGAGACAGGCGGGCCATTTTGCTCGCCTTGTTCTTTCCAGGTTCTTTCTTGGTGAAAATACTCAGATTCCGACATTCCGGAACCGGGCCGCGATTCCAGAATGTGCCCCGCCCCCTGATGCGTCGGGGTGGGTGGGTGGGCGGCGCATCAGGGGGCGGCCCCTACACCGCGACCGCCCCGTCGGTAAATTGCAGCCGCGCCAGCCGCGCATAAAGCCCGTCCTCGGCCACCAGGTCTTCGTGACGCCCCACCGAGACGATCCGCCCCGCCTCCATCACCACGATCCGGTCGGCCTTTTTCACCGTGGCCAGGCGGTGCGCCACGACGATCGTGGTGCGGCCCTCGGCAAGGATGTCCACCGCCTCCTGCACCGCGCGTTCGCTTTCCGCGTCAAGCGCGCTCGTCGCCTCGTCGAGAAGCAGCACCGGTGCGTCGCGCAGGATCGCGCGGGCGATGGCGATCCGCTGTTTCTGCCCGCCCGACAAAAGCACACCACGCTCGCCCAGCGGGCTGTCATAGCCCTGCGGCAACGCGGCGATGAACTCATGCGCGGCGGCGGCCCGGGCGGCGGCCTCGACCTCGGCATCGCTCGCATCCTCGCGGCCAAAGCGGATATTGTCGCGCGCCGAGGCGGCAAAGATCACCGGGTCTTGCGGCACCAGCGCGATCTCCTGCCGGAAATCGGCCCGCGCCAGCGTTTTCAGATCCTGCCCGTCGAGCAGCACCCGCCCCGCCTGCGGATCATAAAAGCGCTGGATCATCTGGATGATCGTCGTCTTGCCCGCCCCCGACGGCCCGACAAACGCCACCGTCTCACCCGGCGCGATCACCAGGTCGACGGCATCGAGCGCCGCGATATCCGGCCGCGACGGATAGGTGAAACGCACGCCCTCAAAGGTGATCTCGCCCCGCACCGGGCGCGCGAGCGGCTCCGGCGCCTCCGGGTCGCGCACCGCGTCCTCGGCCTCGAGCAACTCGACCAAGCGCTCGGTCGCCCCCGCGGCGCGCTGCAACTCGCCCCAGATCTCGCTCAACGCGGCGACCGCGCCTGCAACCATCACCGCGTAGATCACGAACTGCACCAGCGCGCCGGTGCTCATCGCCCCGCCACGCACATCATGGGCCCCGATCCACAGCACGCCGACAACGCCGGCAAAGACCAGGAACATCACCAGCACGGTCATCACCGCGCGCACCTTGATCCGCCGCCGCGCGGCGTCGAAACTTTTCTCGGTGACATCGGCAAACCCCGCGCGGCTCGGTCCTTCATGGGTGAAGGCCTGCACCGTCTGCACCGCGCCCAGCGTCTCGCTCGCGTTGCCGGAACTCGCCGCGATCCAGTCCTGGTTCTCGCGGCTCAGGCTGCGCAGCTTGCGCCCCATGGTCAGGATCGGCACGATCACCAGCGGCACGATCAGCAGCACCAACCCGGTAAGCTTGGCCGAGGTGATGAGCATCAAGACCAGCCCGCCCGTGAAAATCAGCACATTGCGCAGCGCGATCGACACCGACGAGCCGATCACCGACAGGATCAGCGTGGTGTCGGTGGTGATCCGGCTCAGCACCTCGCCGGTCATGACGGTTTCGTAGAACCCCGGGCTCAGCCCGACCACCCGGTCAAAGACCGCCTTGCGAATGTCGGCCACCACCCGTTCGCCCAGCCGCGAAACCAGCGCATAACGCAGCCCCGTGCCCAGCGCCAGAAGCCCCGCGATCAGGATCGCCGCGCCGAAATAAAGGTCGAGAAGCGCGTCGCTCTCGGCGCCGAAATTGTCCACCACCCGGCGCACCGCCATCGGCAGCGCCAGCGACAGCCCCGCGGTCAGCATCAGCGCCAGACCCGCCAGAATGACCAGACCGCGATAGGGCGCAAGGAACGGCGCCAGCCGCCTGAGCGCCCCCACACGTTTCGATTTGTCGCGTTCCGCCTCGCTCACTGGCGGTGTGGTGCCCCTCGCCATGCGCGGCTCCCGTTTCCCGTTATGCATTCGGGGCTTCATGGCGGCGCCCGCCCACGGGGTCAAGCCGCGATCTGACGCAGGCGCGTTGGGGGAACTGGAGCGGGTAGACGGAATCGAACCGACATAGCCTGCTTGGAAGGCAGGGGCTTTACCATTAAGCTATACCCGCTCAGGTGCGCGCTGCTTAGGACAAGCCCGCGCGCCGGTCAAGGGGTTGATCGGCCTCAGCAGGCGGCGATGACGATCACCTCGACCTTGAATTTCGGCAGCGCCAGCTTCGCCTCGCCACAGGCCCGCGCCGGCGCATGCCCCTCGGGCACCCAGGCGTCCCAGACCGCGTTCATCTCGGCGAAATCGTCCATGTCGGCCAGCCAGATCACCGCCTGAAGGATATTCTCAACCTTTGATCCCGCCTCCTCAAGCAGGGTTTCGACGTTCTTGAGGCAATCGCGCGTCTGCTCGGCCACCGTGTCGCCCTCGCCGACCTGCCCGGCCAGGTAGACCACCCCGTTATGCTTGACGATCTGGCTCATCCTCTGGCCCACATGGCTGCGTTCGATCATGGTCTTTCCTTTTCCTCTTGGGCTGAATGTTCGGCCTTACCAAGCACTTTGAGGCGGGCTTTGCAACGCTCCGGCGCGATTTTCGCACAACGCCAATGCGACTTGACCACGGGCCATGACCGGGGCATGCAGTCGCCATGCCGACGATCTACAAAATATTCCGCGATAGCGAGTTTCAGCCCCTCCTGGCCAAGGGCCGGACCGACGGCGCGCCGGTCGATCTGGCCGACGGGTTCATCCACCTCTCGACCGGCGATCAGGTCCGCGAAACCGCCGCCAAGCATTTCAACGGCGAGGACGGGCTGCACCTGCTGGCGCTCGACGCCGACAGCCTCGGTGATGCGCTCGAATGGGAACCCTCACGCGGCGGCGCGCTCTTCCCGCATCTCTATCGCGCGCTACATCTCGATGACCTGCTCTGGCACAAACCCCTGCCGTTGGAAGAAGGCACCCACAACTTTTCCGGCCTCCTATGACCCCGCTTGAACGCCTCGGCCTCGGCCTGTTGCACCGGATCGACCCTGAAACCGCGCACGGGCTGGCCATCCGCGCCCTGCGCGCGGGGCTCGCACCGCAGCCGGGCAATGTCGCATCGCCGCGCCTGCGCACCACGCTGGCCTCGCTGTCATTGCCCAACCCGGTGGGGCTGGCGGCGGGCTTTGACAAGAACGCCACCGCGCTCGATCCGCTGGCCCGCGCGGGCTTTGGCTTTGTCGAGGTCGGCGCCGTCACCCCGCGCGCCCAGCCCGGCAACCCGCGCCCGCGCCTCTTTCGCCTGACCGAGGACCGTGCCGCGATCAACCGTTTCGGCTTCAACAATGACGGGATGGAGGCCGTCGCCCCCCGCCTTGCCGCGCGGCGCGAACGCTCCGTTCTCGGGCTCAATCTCGGCGCGGGCAAGGACAGCCCCGACCGGTCCGAGGATTATGCCCGCGTGCTGGCCCATTGCGGCCCGATGATCGACTTTGCCACCGTCAACGTCTCCTCGCCCAACACCGAGAAACTGCGCGATCTCCAGGGCGCCGCGGCGCTGCGCGACCTGCTCACCCGGGTGATCGAGACGCGCAACTGGCTCAAACGCCCGATCCCGGTCTTTCTCAAGATCGCGCCCGACCTCACCGATGCCGAACTGGCCGACCTCGCCACCGTGGCGATGGACACCGGCGTCGATGCGATCATCGCCACCAACACCACGCTTTCGCGCGACGGGCTGGCCTCGCGTCATCGCATCGAGACCGGCGGCCTCTCCGGTGCGCCGCTGTTCGAGCGATCCACCCGCGTGCTGGCCCGGCTCTACGATCTGACCGGCGGCGACATGCCGCTCGTCGGGGTCGGCGGCATCGGATCGGCCGAAGATGCCTATGCCAAGATCCGCGCCGGCGCTACCGCGGTGCAGCTTTACACCGCGATGATCTTCAAGGGCCTCTCGCTCGCCGGTGACATCGTGCGCGGCCTCGACGCGCTGGTGGAACGCGACGGCTATTCCAACGTGTCCGAGGCCGTCGGCACAGGCTACAAGGATTGGCTATGACCCTCACCATCTGGCACAACCCGCGCTGCACCAAGTCCCGCCAGACGCTCGCCCTGCTCGAAGAGCACGGCCACGCCCCGCATGTGCGCCGCTATCTCGACGATCCCCCGTCCGAGGCCGATCTGCGCGCCGCCGCCACGGCACTGGGCGTCGGCCCCATCGACATGATGCGCGCGAAGGAACCCGAGTTCAAAACCGCGGGCCTCGGCAAGAACAGCCCCGACGACGCGCTCTTCGCCGCCATGGCACGCTTCCCGAAGCTCATCGAACGCCCCATCGTGTTCGTCGGCGACAAGGCCGCCATCGGCCGCCCGCCCGAAGCGGTGCTGGCGCTCCTGTAAGGACGGCACCGCCTCAGCTACCGATTTTTCTGCGAAAAACCATCGCCCCTCCCCCTCAAAGCAGCGCCTCCCACAGCTCGATGAACACAGTGTGATCGTCGCCCCGCTCGGATTGCGCCGTGCCAAAGAACACCGCCTCCGAGAGCCACGCATAAGGCCCCGCAGGGGTCTCGAACGCGGCCCTTGTCCGGCCCTGGAACCCGCCCGAGGCGTGCGGAAACATCCGCCCGGCATTGGTGATCATCACCGTCACCCCATCCGCAAGGCGCACGCAATAGCGCGCCTCGATCGCGTAGGAACCATCCGGCAAGAGCTGCGCGAAATCCGCGCCCCCCGGGATGATCATCCCATCGAGCCCCTCACCCCGCATCACGCCCCCGGTGATCGGACAGACCGACCTTGTCCAGCCATGGGTGGTTTCGAACTCGACCGCCGGCCCGATCTCGGCCCGGATCGCCGCCCGAAGCGCAATTTCCGGCTTGGGCAGCGCCGCCTTCGCCCCGATATCCGTCACCCGCATGGCATTCTCCCTGTTAACGTGAAAAGGGCACGAGACCCGATTCCCGGTCGAACCGCAATCGCAGCGCGCTTGCGCGCAAGGCCAAAACCACAGCCCGAGGGGCGAACGGCTATTTACACAGCGTGAGACAGGGCAGCACACGGCCGCGGTCGGGTGCTCACACCATCGGCGTGGAGCAATTTATCTTGCAACGTCATCCCCAGTTCGAAGTGATGCGCAACCCATCAAAAGCACCCGGCCGGGGGGCGGCCGTGTGCCGTCCGGGCGGCTACGCCGCTGTTCCGGGCAGGGAGAATTCGATCAAAGGGGACATGTCATGGATTGCGGGACCGAAGTCCGAAGGTCAGCCATGCGGGACGGAGCGGACAGTCGCAGCGATTGATGAAAGCATTGTTTGCAAGTCGAATTAGCTTGCTGTAGATCACTAAGCAGTTGATGTCATTTGCGTTTGAGGAATCGAAAAGGGTTAAGGGCTGACCTTGCGACTTTATTTTTCCAAAGACGGGCTGAATATTTTAAGAGCAATCCTTGCGATTTTTGGGATTGGGACGTTGTATCTGTATGGTTCAATTCAAATTATACCGAGCGAGCTACACTCTTTCATTGATGCTCATTTCATATTTTATCAGACATCTACGCTCACTTTTTCCATTGCCACTTCCGCTCTCATAGCAAGTGTTTTAGTAGAAACTCTCGGACCAGCAAAAATTAAGTGGATATTGTTTTTCTCAAGCAAAGAGCGGGCTTCATCCAGTTTTCTTAAGAAGTTCTACCGGAGTATTCGGATTGTGTGTTTTCTGACCAGGCGCAGGAAATTCGCCTTACAAGGATTTATCTTCGTTTTATCATTTGGCCTAATTTACTTGGGCTTCCCCTACTTCTACTTTGTATTGGTGATTGGTGGCGTCGGTTTAGTTACCGCGATGGTCATCTTTGCTCGTACTGGGAAGCACGAAAGGCCAGAAATCGACAGCGTTGACCACACGAAATTGATTTTCGCGTCAATTTTAGGAGCGGGAATCACTGCTTTTGCTTTAGGGAATTTTCATTCTGTAGCCAAAATCAAAAATTATGTGGAGGTTGTTAGTGACTTTGAGAGAACATCAGGAGCGGTTCTAGGAACCACGTCATCAGGAATCTTCCTACTTGAAAACTTTAATTGGAAAACTTCTTTGCTATCGGACACTTACGCGGTTGTTTTCATTCCATATGGCAGTTTCGATTATATTCAAGCTTCGCCCATTAAGGTTTCCACTCATTTAGCGCAATGAGTTTTTTTGATTGAATTCACGCCCATCGTGCTTGACCTGGTGACAATTCACTGCACGATGATGACGCTTCTTTAATTTTGTGAGTGGGGGCCGCGTTTGCAGCCTCTAGAATGGGCTTGTGAGTCCGCTTTGGCTCCAACCCGCCATATGACAATTGCTTTCAGAGACAACGGCCTCTTCCCCGACACCCCCCCACCGGGCATCCTGTGCAAGAAACGCACCCTACCCCACCGCCCTCTATCTCGCCTTCCACGCCAGTGCACCCTCCAGCACCGCGCCGTAAACCGCGCGGCCCGTGGCCTCGCCCAAATCGGTGTGCAGCCCGGCATAGGGCAGATCGCCCGCAGGTGCGGCCAGTGCCACGCAATCGGTGCCCGTGCCCGTCGCCGGGCCGGGGCCAAGCGGCAGGTCGGCCGCTATCACCGCCGCGGTGCGCGCCTCTACCGCGATGCTCATCGCCTCGATCAGCGCCGCCTCGCTCAGACCGCCCGCCACACCCGGGTCAAGCCGCAGCGCCACGTTGATCGTGCCCCAGTCATGGCCCGTGCGGTCGATCCTGTGTCCCACCCGCTCGGCATTGGAAAGCCCCACGGTCGCCACCGCATGGGCGCTTGCCTCGCCCGCGCGGGCCTCGCCTTGCGTGAAACGCTCCACGTTGCGCGAGGTCAGGAACGTCACCGCATCGAGCGCGTCGCGCGCCCGCAATTCGCCTTGCAGCCACTCTACCGCGTCGAGATCCTCGGGCAGGTCGGCATTGCGCACCTCGCGCCACAGGATGCGCCGGGCGCGCACCCGTCCGGGGCGATTCACCGCCCAGCTCAGCACCTCCATCTCGGCCCCAAGGTCGAACTCCAGCCATGGCCGCGCCAGACGCACGGAGGCGCCGCTCATCGCAGCACCTCCAGCGGCTGGTAAACCGGCCCCTCTTCGGTCACCTTGTACCAGGCCGAAATGCCGAACACCCGTGCCAGCCGCTCGGGCGTCAGAACCTCGCCCGGCGGCCCGTCGGCGATCATCCGCCCCTCGCCCAAAAGGACAAGCCGCGTGCAATGGCGCACCGCAAGGCCAAGGTCATGCATCGACACCAGCACCGACTTGCCCACGTCGGCCAGCGCGGCGAAGCTCTGCATCGTGGAAATCTGGTGCGCCGGGTCGAGTCCGGCAATCGGCTCGTCCGCGATCAGCAGCGGCGTGTCCTGCGCCAGTGCGCGCGCAATGAGAACCCGCGCCTGCTCGCCCCCCGAAAGCTGCGTCGCCGGGCGGTCGCGCATCTCCGCAAGCTCCATCCGCTCCAGCGCCGCCGCGACGCGGGCGCGATCCTCTTCTCCGGGCCGCTGCAACGTGCCGAGATGCGGCACCCGGCCCAGCATCACCACCGTCTCCACGCTCACCGGCCAGGCGATCTCGCGCGATTGCGGCATCCACGCCGCCAGCCGCGCGCGCTCTGCCGCGGGCAATGCGGCCAGCGTGCTTTGCCCCTCGAACGGCAACAGGCCCAGCAGCGCGCGCATCAGCGTGGTCTTGCCAGCCCCGTTCGGCCCGATCAGGCCCACAACCTCGCCCGCCCCGATCTCGAAGCTGACGTCCGAGAACACCGCGCGCCCCCCCATGCGCACCCCAAGATCCGTGACCGACACAAGGCTCATATCCGCTCCCTCCGCAGCCGCAGGATGAGATGCAGGAACAGGGGCGCCCCGACCAGCGCGGTCAGCACCCCGAGCTTCAGGTCACGCTCGGGCAGGACCACCCGCACCGCGATATCGGCCAGCAAAACCATCGCCGCCCCGCCGAGCGCCGAGGCCCACAACAACCGCCCGGGATGCGCCCCGACCAGCGGGCGCAGCATATGCGGCACCACCAGCCCGACAAAGCCGATCGCCCCCGCCACCGCCGTCCCCGCGCCCACCACGCAGGCCGTGCCGATCACCAGCATCAGCCGCAACCGCACCATGTCGATCCCCATCGCCTGCGCCGCATCCTCGCCCAGCGTGAGCGCATCGAGCCCGCGCCCCAGCCCCGCCAGCAACGCAAGGCCCAGCACCATGAACGGCAGCGCCAGCCAGACATGGGTCATCGACCGGTCGGCCAGCGACCCCATCATCCAGAACACGATCTCGCTCGCGGCAAAGGGATTGGGCGACAGGTTCAGCACCAGCGCGGTCAAGGCCCCCGCCAGCGACGACACCGCGATCCCGCCAAGGATGAGGGTGAGCGACGTGCCCCGCGGCCCCGCGAGCGCCATCACCAACAGAACCCCGCCCAGCGCGCCCGCCAATGCCGCCAACGGCAGGCCGAGCGCAAAGCTTGCCGCCAACCCCGTCTGGATCGCCAACACCGCGCCCAAGGCGGCGGACCCCGACACCCCGATCAGCCCCGGCTCGGCCAGCGGGTTGCGCAGATAGCCCTGCATCGCCGCCCCCGACAACCCGAGGCTCGCCCCGATCATCACCGCCAGAAGCGCCCGGGGCAGCCGGATCTCTCGCATCACCAGCGCCAGCGGCCCGTCCCCGCCCGACAAAAGCGCGGCAAGGCTCTCACCGATGCCGATATCCGCCGGGCCGGTCAGCAGCGACACCATGAAAAGCGCCGCCACCACGGCCAGCAAGGGCAGCGCGATCCGCATCACTCGCCCGCCCCCGCCATGATGCGCCGCCGCGCCTCGGCCAACTGCTCGACCGCGTCGAGCACGAAGGGCGTGCCACAGACCCAGCTCTGATCCGAGATGACCGCGCTTTCACGCCCGGCCCGGAACGCGCGCACCACCGGATGCGACAGCACCTCTTCCGAGCGCGACCCGCCGGGATATGTGCGCGCCGTGACGACAATATCCGGGTCGCTCAGCGCCAGAACCTCAAGCGGCATGACCTGCCCCGATCCATAACCCGCCGCATGGGCGGCATTGGCAAACCCGGCCCGTTCGAGAATATCACCCGAAAGGCTCCCGCGCCCCGAAACATACCCATTGGCGTGATAGATCACCGCGCGCGGGCGCGGCCCCTGATCCGTGCCCAGCGCCGCCAGCCGCGCATCGAACCGCGCCAGCACCGCACGCGCCGCCGCCTCGCGCCCCAGAACCCGGCCCATGTCAATGACCCGGTCGCGCACATCCTCCAGCGTGCTGGCCGGGGCAAATTGCGCCACCTCGATCCCCAGCCGCTCCAGCATCAGAACCGTGCTGCGCGGCGACAGGGTGCTGGCCAGCACAAGGTCGGGCCGCATCAGGTAAATCTCCTCGGCCCGGCTGTGGTTGATCACATGATCCCGCGCCTCATCGGCCAGCGGCGACACCATCGGATCGAGCGCGATCCGCGACACCGACCAAAGCTGCCCCTCGCCCGCCAGCAACATGGCCAGAAGATCGGTGCAGAGATTCATCGACACGACACGCGCAGGCGCCGCATCGGGCGGTGGCGGCAAAGCGATCTGCTCCGCCGCCGCCATGCGCGCCATCCCCCCCAGAATGAGGGCAATGGCCGCGGATATGATCCTAGAACTCCGCACGAATCCCGAAAAACACCGAGCGGCCGGGCTGATTATAGCCGCCCACCGTCTCGTAATCCTCGTCGGTCAGGTTCTCGACCCGCAGATAGGCCTTGGCGTTGTCCATCACGGCATATTCCACCCCGGCATTCACCAGCGTGTACTCCCCGACCTTGTGACCTGCCGGGGCAAAGGCACTCGCCTCGGCGCCGTTCGCGTGCTTGACCTCGATATTGCCCGAAAGCTTCGGCGTGAACTCCGCGTCAAGCCCGAGGACCAGCGTGTTGCGCGGCACCCGAACCCGGCGCATGCCGTTGCCATCCTTGGCGTCGACATAGGTATAGGCGCCATAGACCGTGTATTGATCGCTCAGCGCATAGCGCCCCGACATCTCGAATCCCTTGCTGACCGACGTGCCCGGCACCTGCACATAACCCGTGGGAAAGTTATAATCGATCAGGTCATCGACCTCGGTATAAAACAGCGTCCCGCGGATCGACCCGACGCCGCCGAACCGATGCTCGATACCGAGTTCGGCATTACGGCTTTGCTCCGGGTCAAGGTTGGGGTTGCCGCCGAACGGCCCGTAAAGCTCGTTGAGCGACGGCGCGCGAAACCCGGTGGCCAGCGCGGCGCGAATATCGGTCGAGCCGGTCACATGCCAGACCCCGGCAATACGCCCGCTCGCATGGCCGCCGAACTGCGAATGCTCGTCATGACGCAGGGCAAGCGACAGGTCGACATCGCCGGGCTGAAGCAGCAATTCGGCAAAGGCCGAGCGCGTATCCGCGCTGCCCACGGTCTTGTAACGCTCCTCGGTATAGTCGAGCCCGAAATTCAGCACCGCGTTCGCCGCCCCGCCCAGCGACGCGCTCCCGAGATAGGCGATCTGGTCGCGCGTGCTGTCATAGGTCGCGGTATAGGTCGACGTCGCGAGGTCGCGCTTGGAGTCGAAATGGCTATAGCTCAACTTGTGCGTGACCCGCCCGGTGGTCACCTCGGCAAAGACGCGCGCACCGCGCTGCCGGGTCTGGCCGGTGCCGCTCGGATCGCCTGCCATGTTGTCGAAATCGAAATCGAGATCGCGGTAAAGAACCGCACCCCCCACGGTGACATTGTCGCTCAACGCATATCGCAGGGTGAGGCTGGCAAGGCTCTGCTCGGCGCCATCCTTCTCGGTATTGTCCGACAGGGCCGAGAATCCATCGCTCTCGATCCGCGAAACATTCAACGCAACCTCGCCGCGATCATCCTTGTAACCCAGCATCAGGTTACCGGAATAGGTGCCATAGCTGCCCGCCTCGGCGCTCAGTCGCGTGGAAAAGCCCAGTTTCGATGGCCGCGCCGTCGAGATATCGACAACGCCCCCGATCGCCTCCGAGCCGTAAAGCGCCGATTGCGACCCCTTGAGCAATTCGACCCGCCCAAGCCCCGCATTGGTCATGCCGCCGAAATCGAACTGCGCCTGCGTGCCCGCGGCGTCGGTCACGTCGATCCCGTCGATGCGCACGCCGATATAGCGCGCGGGCAGGCCCCGGATGGACAGGCTGCTCGTCGTCCCGAGCGGCCCGCTTTGCGCGAAACTCAGACCGGGCTTGCGCGACAGCGTATCGGCCAGCGGCCGCGTGTCGCCGTCAAGGTCATCCTCTTCGAGAACATCGACGGTGGCCCCGGTCCGGCTCATCGGTTGCGGGATCAGGCTGCCCGAAAGGACGATCGTGCCGAGATCGGTCACATCCTCGTCCTGGGCATGGGCAACCGGCGCCTGCACGATCAGCGCCGCGATGGCGCAAGAGGCCATGAGGCCGGTTCTGGTAACGGGTCGGGTCATGTCTTCGTCTTCCTTCCGTTCGCGCATCCCGCGCGAAGCTTCGAGTTCGGTGCCTGCGGAAGTGAATGCGAGACCGCGGGCGGTGAGGGTGCCACCACTACGGAAGGTCCGTTGCCCATGCGCGCCCCGCGCCCGGACAGGGTGATCACTCCGGCAGGTCTCCTGACTCGCGGGTCGTCGCTTGGCCGGGTCTTCCCATCACGCTGGCTGCGCAACAGTGACATGGTCCGGCTTCACTCACCGCTTACAGTTGCGGGGGCAGTCACGGAGTTGCCCGGCCTTTGGCCATGGCGCACCGTGTTCCCTTTTCACCGGACGATTTCCCGCCCGGACCGAAGCATCCCGGGCTTTAGCGCAGCTTGCCGCGCGACGAAAGGAAAAATTCGCACGAGGCCGCGCCTCAGCGCCCCCTGATGCGGATCGAGAACCGCCGCTCCGCGCCCCTTGGCGGCTTCGGGAAAGGCGCGGCCCCGCGCACGATCCCCAATGCCGCCCGGTCGAGCGCCGCCGACCCCGAACTGCGCGCGATGCCCAGCGCCGCCAGCCCGCCATTGTCGGCGATGGTGAACCCCACCACCGCCTCGCCCCGCGCATTGACCCGTGGCCGCCCGGCACGCGACAGCCTGCGCATCACGAGACCGGGGTAATTGCTGGCCGCCGCGCTGCCCGCCGCGTCCGCC
>NZ_VINQ01000041.1 GCF_008369105.1 Aquicoccus porphyridii
TTCAAGAACCGCGCATAGCGCCAACCCGGACCCCCGCAGGCCCGCCGCCGCTGCGCTATGTGAGGGCTACGCAGCGCCGGGCCTGCTCAGCTCAAAGGGGTCAATTTTGAATGCCGATAGGGGGTCAGCTTTGGATGCCGATTGACACTTACGCCCTATGCATTTCAAGTCGCGCCTCCAGGCACCGGCGTCGAGAGTGTAAGATATAAGATCGTAGTTCGAGACGCTCATACACGAAGGGTTCTCGTCCCCGAAGAGATCATTTCGGCAGATGGACGTGCAATTGCGGCTAAAGATGGCGGAATGCGTGGCCCGGCGGAGCGGAAGCGCATAGTGAATCGTATCGCCAACGTCACCCAAGGATGGCTGGGGATGGGCAAGGATTTGCGGCAGACGTTCTGGCGTGTCGGCCAATGAGCATACGTTGCGCAGAATTGGATGCCGTTGGCTGCAAATGTCTAACACGCACCTGGACAGCGGCGAGCGCGGCAGTCCGAAGAACACGAATTCTTCCGGGTGATACCTGGGAAGAGAGGCGACATGCTATATAGCGACGAACTGCGAGAACGTGCCGTTTTTCCGGTTCGCCCCGGTCTGTTCGCGGCCGGCTCGAAGGTAATGACGCTTGACGGCCCTATTGCCATCGAGAAGCTGAACACGGGCGATAGGATCATAACGTACGATCGTGGTGCCGAACCGATACAAGGCAGGCTGCGTGTCGTTTTGCCTGCCCGCGGGCAGATCGCGCCGATTTGCATCGGGAATGATGGCGCCGATGGGCTGACCGTATCTCCGCACACTCTGTTGATGGTCAGTTCACCTTACTGTGAACACCACTTCGGATCGGCGCGGGCAATGGTTCGTGCCGCGTCACTTCGTGGCGACCGGTTTGCCCGTGTAATCGACCAGGGCGAGATGGAATTCATTTCGCTCTACATTAATGACGCGGCGATGATCTATGTGGAAGGCATGATCTGTGAAACGGCTGGAACACAGGAAAAATCCGAAAGCCAACATGACAGCTTTTTGGAAATGTTGTCTGCTTCGCCCACAAGGTTTCCAGTCTTGAGCGATGAAGAGGCGCGCCTATTGTACAAATTGGCCGGGGGAGCCGTCAACATCCTGAAGCTTGCGTGTCAGGGGTGGGATTGATGCCCGGAAATGAACGTAATCGAACCCCCTTGAACCAGAGCGCCCGGATACTGGATGCGGGCAGTGACAATAACAACGAACCGACCGTGCGTACTCTTTGGGTGCCTCACGCGATTGACGCTGGCACCTCCGATAGGAACAGTTGTGACATTGGTACAAGTGATGTTCTACAGCTTTCGAACGGTACCGTGTTGTTTCAGGGAATAAGGGAGTTGATTGTAAAGGAGCGCCCAGAGTTCCCCGCGCTCTCCAACCCTGTTGAACTACATGTATTGGCTTCGGTCGAGTTCCCGCAAAAGTTTGTGAGCCCCCCTTCTATCATGCTGGCGTTCGGCCCTCCTCAACCGGTGTTTACGATTTGCGCAAAACAAATAACTTGTGAGTCCTTCACGATCGCCATGCGCTCCATTTGCGCTGATCCAACAACAGTCAGAGTTTCTTGGAAAGCTGTTGGATTTTCGACCTTTGGCAATTTTTCCGTGGCGTGACCGATGATACGGCCCCATCAGATTACAACTAGGTTCAGGTTTTCCGCTCTGTTGATGTTGGCAAGTGTTGCGTTTGCTGCGTGCAGTGTGCCTTCTGGGGGGCCGTCAAATCAGGCGATGCTGCACAGTTCGGATGTCGAGATCATCAAGGTAACGCGCGGGGTTGCATTATCCCTTAAAACACCTTCGTCCCCAGGCTTTCCTGCCGAGTATCTGCGCCAGGCTTTACCGATGATCGATCGTATCAGTATCGGAGACGCACTGCAGTTACAGATTTTCGAGAATGTCGACAACGGGTTGTTCGGCGACCCCCGCGCGGGCCCGACAACGATGACCCCGCTTTTGGTCGATGGCACGGGACATGTCAGTGTGCCCTATGTTGGTCGTATTAGGGCTAATGGAGTAACGCTGGAACAATTACGCGCGACAATTGAGCAGAGACTTGCTCCACAGACACCAGATCCGCAAATTATCGTTTCTCGAGCTGATCACGCTGGGCTTTCAGTTGCTGTTTCCGGAGACATAAGACAACCGGGAACTTACACATTGGATGTTTCTTCCCGCCGGATCGGCGCAATCTTGGCGCGTGCTGGTGGGGTTACGGCTGCTCCAACTCAAGTACAGGTAACCCTCCGGCGCGGGCGGGCTATGGGTAGTGCCAGCCTGCATTCCATTCTGAACGACCCGCGTCAGGATATCGCAGTTCTGCCCGGTGATAATGTGATTGTCACCGCCGACCATCGCCGCGTTTTTGTTCTCGGTTCGGTTGGAGGTCAGAGAGTGGTACCATTGGAGAAGCCGGAATTGACGCTAATAGACGCGTTAGCAGAATCGAGCGGACTTGACAGTGAAGCGGCAAACCCGGATGCGGTATATATCCTGCGAAAAAGGTCAGATGCGCGCTCTGTCGTTTATCACGTCGATCTCTCGGAGCCAGCAGGCTTACTCGCTTCGACGGAATTCGTTCTCCAGAATGCAGATGTGGTTTACGTCGCAGAAGCCGCGACAACCAGATTCAACAAGATCTTGCGAGCGATGCTAGGCGTAGCGGCGCCTGCCAGCCAGATCAATGACTTGGCAAGCGGCGGGTAACAAATGGTTATTGCGATAGTTCCAGTTGGGTATCATGCCACCTCTAAAGGGCGAGTGCCAGAATTATACGAAGTCGAGGGTCAATCCTTACTCGAACGTTGTGTCACGAACTTAATAGGTGCAGGTATACATGAGATCGTCATATTGGTTCATACAAACGAAATTTCAGAAATTTCGCGCATCGAAAATACTCCCGAGATACTGGATGACGAAATGATCCACAAATGTAGGGAGATGCGCTGCGAGCTATCTATCTGGTCGGCGACGTCTCTGGAATCTGGCGTGGCAGAGTTCTCTGACAGTGATATTATTGTTTATTGGGCCACAGATCTGTGGCTTTCGGAAGGATTTGAAGCTGATGTCGATCGTAGCGGCGTTCATTATAATGCCGCTTGGCAAGATTACCAGGCGCGAATTCACTTTTTAAGAGAGATGATGCTTCGCATAAGGCAGCCAATAGCGTGCGTGGAAACAGGTGTGTCTTGGGAGAACGCTTTGCATTCCTGTGCTGTTTCGCGTTCTGCAACAGGGTACATAATGGGCATGCTTGAGCCAGAAACCTGCATACCGCTACCAGATACACTGGATGTCATTCGTACGGCAATTTGCATCCCTGCAGGAACTTTAATGGATCTAGTCCCTGTAGAAGATGAGTGTGGACGATACCCCTTTCAAATTCTAATTCAACAATTGATTTCTCATGTACCAGGAATTCTTGCCGTTCCTGAAACAGGGCGATACTTTGATGCAAGGATTCCGGCGGAATTCAAAGCCTTCTTGGCTTCGAATGGTGGTTTTGAATAGTTCATGTGACAACACTCCGCCATAATATGCCGCTCCTCAGGAGTCATCACCAACTTTTTGCCATATCTCTAAGTGAGGTTCAGGAGAATGAAGAGAAAAGTAACCAAGGCGATCTTTCCGGTTGCAGGTCTGGGCACCCGGTTTCTGCCTGCCACGAAATCGATTCCCAAGGAAATCATGACGCTGGTTGACCGGCCGCTCATTCAATACGCGATCG
>NZ_VINQ01000042.1 GCF_008369105.1 Aquicoccus porphyridii
GCCTCTACACGGCGCGCTCGCTGTCCTATGACGGCGTCGAATACGAGATGCTGGAACATGCGCTGACGCCGGAGCAGCGCGGGATCTATGATGCATATGCGCTCGCCTTCGGAGTCATACATCGGAACCTGTCCGCGGCGCTGGAAGCGGCCAACATTACTGGCGAATCCGGCGGTACGCTGAACCGCCAGGCCAAGTCCGCCGCCCGCTCGGCTTTCGAGTCCGCCAAGCAGCGCTTCTTCGGCCATCTGCTGACCTCGATGAAAACCCCCACCCTCATTTCCAGCATCGAGGCTGATCTCGCGGCAGGCCATGCGGCCGTCATCCAGATCGTCTCGACAGGTGAGGCGCTGATGGAGCGCCGCCTGTCGGAGATCCCCACGGATGAATGGAACGATGTGCGGGTGGATATCACGCCAAGAGAGGCTTGCCTGGACTACCTCGCCCATTCCTTCCCGGTGCAGCTCTATGAGCCCTTCACTGACAGCGAAGGCAACCTCTCCTCGCGCCCGGTCACGCGCGATGGCCAGCCGGTGGAATGCCGCGAGGCGGTGCGCTGCCGAGATGCGCTGATCGAGCATCTGGCAAGCCTGCCGCCTGTGCCCGGGGCGCTCGACCAGATCGTCCAGCGCTTCGGCACCGATCTGGTGGCCGAGGTCACGGGCCGCTCGCGCCGGATCGTGCGTAAGGGCGAGGGGCATGCCGCGCGCCTCGTTGTGGAAAGCCGGGCGGGGTCTGCCAATCTCGCGGAAACCGCCGCCTTCATGGATGACCAGAAGCGCATCCTGATCTTCTCGGATGCCGGCGGCACGGGGCGCAGCTATCACGCCGATCTCGGGGCGAAGAACCAGCGCCTGCGGGTCCACTACCTCCTGGAACCGGGCTGGAAGGCCGATGCGGCCATTCAGGGACTGGGCCGCACCAACCGCACCAACCAAGCGCAACCACCGCTCTTCCGGCCCGTTGCTACCGATGTGAAAGCAGAGAAACGCTTCCTCAGCACCATCGCGCGTCGCCTCGACACGCTCGGGGCGATCACGCGCGGCCAGCGTCAAACCGGCGGGCAGGGGCTGTTTCGGCCCGAGGACAACCTCGAGTCCCCCTATGCCCGCGATGCCCTGCGCCAGCTTTACCGCCGCATCTATCGCGGCGATGTCGCGGGGTGCTCACTTGGCGCTTTCGAGGATGCCACCGGTCTGAGCCTGACCGATGACAATGGGCTGAAGGACGATCTGCCGCCGATCACGACCTTCCTCAATCGACTGCTCGCACTGACGATCGACATGCAGGCCGTGCTCTTCTCGGCTTTCGAAGAATTGCTCGACCAAAGGATTGAAGGCGCCATCGCGGCCGGAATCTATGACCTCGGGCTCGAGACGCTGCGCGCCGAGAGCTTCCGCGTCACGGATGCGCGGGTGATCTACACCCATCCCGGCTCCGGCGCCGCGACCCAGCTCCTCACCATCACCGAAAAGCGCCGCAACACGCCGACCTCGCT
Source organism: Aquicoccus porphyridii (assembly GCF_008369105.1). Lineage (GTDB taxonomy): Bacteria > Pseudomonadota > Alphaproteobacteria > Rhodobacterales > Rhodobacteraceae > Aquicoccus > Aquicoccus porphyridii. Next base: position 1,499 of record NZ_VINQ01000042.1, read on the forward strand.
CGCGGATGCGCTCGATTGGCTCGACGACCCGAAGGCACGGCTCCTGGTCAACAGCCGCTCGGGCCGTGCCGCGGTGCAGGTGCCCGCGACCAGTCTGATGCTGGACGACGGCACGATCGAGCCGCGCCTGCGGCTGATCCGCCCGACCGAGGCGAGCACGGTTCCGGCCAAGATCATGGACGACACCCACTGGCTCGAGGCCGACCGCGCGGCCTTCGCCGCCTCTTGGACTGCGGAACTGGCCGAGGTGCCCGAGTTTTCGGAAGCCACGCTGCATATCGTGGCGGGCCTCTTGCTGCCGATCTGGAAGCAGCTCCCACAGGATGAAACCCGCGTCTACCGGCTGCAGACCGATGACGGTCAGCGCATCATCGGTCGCCGCGTTTCGCCGTCGTGGGTCGCGACCACACTTGCCGCCGATGCGCCGAAGCTCACGGCGGCGCAGGTCCATGCCCTTGTTCTGGAGGGCAAGACCGTGGTGCGCTTGGCCGAAGGGATGGAGCTGCACCGCTCGCGCGTCATGGGCGTCAACCGGATCGAGCTGTCGGGCTTTTTGGGTGCCGCCAAGGACCGGCTGAAGGCAGATGGGTTCTTCTCGGAGATCATCGCCTGGAAGCTGCGGCTCTTCTGCCCAGCAGACTCCAGCGGCATCACAGTGCTTGATCGTCTGCTTGCACGTTGTCCCGTGACAGGACTACATGCGCGTGGAGGGTGCTGAGCCATGTATTCCGAGACTGAAGATGTGATCCGCGCTCTGGCGGAGAACGCAGAGAGCGTGTGTCGCGCCTACCTTCCCGCCGGACGGCGGGAAGGGTCCTACTGGATCGTCGGCGATTTGCAGAACAACCCCGGCCGGTCGCTCTTCGTGCGGCTGACTGGACCCACATCAGGACCGGGAGCCCGTGGCAAATGGCAGGACGCGGCTGTCGGACTGCATGGCGATCTCCTCGACATCATCCGCGAGCGAACCGGGATCTCGCGCTTTCCCGATCTTCTGGCCGAGGCCCGAGCGCATCTTGGCCGTCCCCAGCCGGTCCTCCCGAATACGCCAGTGCCGAAGAAGGCCAAAGCCCCCGGTGGCACACGAGCCGCGGCGGCGCGATTGTTTGCGGCCTCGGTGCCGGTCGCAGGCACGCTTGCCGACACCTACCTCCGCGCCCGGGGCATCAGCCAAGGCGGCACGATGAGCGCGCTCCGCTTCCACCCAAACTGCTGGCATCGGGATGAAGGCCAGACCCGGAGCGTCCCTAGACCAGCGCTGATCGCGGCGGTCACCGATGGGGCAGGGGCCTTGCAGGGCGTGCATCGCACCTGGCTGGCGCCTGACGGACAGGGAAAGGCGGCCGTCGAGACGCAGCGACGGGCCATGGGTCACCTCCTCGGCAATGCCGTCAGGCTGACCCCGCATGACGACATCCTCGTCGTCGGGGAGGGCATCGAGACCATGCTGTCCCTCGTCGAAGCCGTGCCCGGCCTGCCCGTCTGGGCCGCGCTCTCGTCGGGACACCTCGGGGCCGTCCTGCTGCCGGAGGGGCTTCAGTGCCTCTACATCGCCATCGACCGCGATCCGGCGGGGCGCGCAGCGGCAGAGAGGTTGAGCGCCAGAGCCCTTGACGCCGGGATTGCCGTCCGGGTGCTGGAACCGCGGCTCGGAGATTTCAACGATGATCTCCGGGCGACCGGCAAAGAGGCGCTGCGCCAGCATCTGGCAGGGCAGATCGGGCTTGAGGATCGCCAACGCCTGTTGGGCTGAGCCACATCGCGCAGGGGGCGGTCAGGGGTTGAGGGGGTAGGCGTCCTGCAGTCCTGTCGCGGGTGTGGATCATCACCTTTGCCTCTTCCCGGGTAAATCTCATCCACCCGACTGTCAATCGGCATCCAAAGCTGACCCCCTATCGGCATTCAAAATTGACCCCTTTGAGCTGAGCAGGCCCGGCGCTGCGTAGCCCTCACATAGCGCAGCGGCGGCGGGCCTGCGGGGGTCCGGGTTGGCGCTATGCGCGGTTCTTGAA
>NZ_VINQ01000043.1 GCF_008369105.1 Aquicoccus porphyridii
TGCGGATTTCAAAATTACCGGACAGCGATTTCGCTAAATCCCGGACAGCCATTTCAGTAATTCCCGGACAGTTCGGGCACGGCTGATTATCTGCCTGCGATCATGTTTCTGTTTTGAGTGTTTCGGTATTTTCGCTGGGGGTCAAGTTCACGTTTTGATCTTTTCGTCGCATACTGTCTCCCTTGAGGTCGATGCGGTGGGCGTTGTGGACGATCCGGTCGAGGATGGCATCGGCGATTGTGGGTTCGCCGATCATGTCGTGCCAGCCCGAGACGGGCAGTTGCGCGGTGATGATGGTAGAGCGGCGCTGATAGCGTTCCTCGAAGAGTTCGAGCAGGTCGAGGCGTTGCTGGTCAGTAAGCCCATGGGTGCCCCAATCATCGAGAATGAGGAGTTGGACGCGGGCCAGCTTGTCGACCAGCTTTGGGAATCGACCATCGAGGCGGGCCATGGCCATATCCTCAAAGAGCCGCGGCATGCGGACGTAGAGAACGGAGTGATCAAGGCGCGCAGCTTGATGGCCAAAGGCGCAGGCGAGCCATGTTTTTCCTGTGCCGGTCTGGCCGGTGAGGATGATCTGCTCCTTTGCCTTGATCCATTCGCCTTGCGCCAGAGCGAGGACCTGACGGCGGTCGATGCCGCGGCTGGCGGCGAAGCTGACGTCTTCGATGCAGGCATTGGGGAAGCGCATCTTTGCGTTCCGCAGCCTGTTGGCAAAACGCTTGTCCGCGCGTGCTGTGGCTTCACGATCCAGCATGAGACCGAGCCATTCGTTACGGTCAAGGGCTTGCCCCGGATCCTGTTCGGCGAGGGCCTTCCAGGCGTCGGCCATGCCTGTCAGGCCAAGCCCAGCCATCTGGTCGAGGGTGGGATGTGTCAGCATATGATGATCCTTTTTGTGCTGAGGGTTACTGGTAATAGCCAGCGCCACGGATGTTGCCGTGGGCTGGTGTGGCGGTAATCGGATCTGGCGGCTCCAGGGCCTGGTCCAGCCCGGTCACGAGGATGGAGCGCACCGAGGCATAGGAGACGGTGCCGACTGTCAGGGCGCGTTTGCAGGCCGCCTCTAATCTATCAGGCCCGAATTGGCGCTGTAGGCTGAGCACGCCGAGGGCGGATCGGTAGCCTTGCTCGGGATGAGGTCTGTCCCGCATCTGGCGCTCGACAAGCGCGGCCGTGTGATAGCCGGTCCGGGCGGCGCGGCGGATGAGGCTTTCCGGTGTCATGCCACCATGGCGCTGATGTGCCTTGGGCATGTGCTCTTTGATGGTGGTGTGGCCGCCGCGCTGCCCGCGACGGTGATGCACTGCCACGCGTTCATGGTTGCAGAATATCTCGATCATACGGTGGGTTAGCCGGACATCGACCTTGCGGCCGATCAGATTGTGCGGCACGGAATAGAAGCTGTGCAGCACCTCGATATGGTAGTCGGGATGGACCTTGGCCTGCTTCCATTCGGCATACTCGAAGGGCGTATCGGGCAAGGGCCTCAGGGCCGCATGTTCTATCTCTGCAAAAAGGTCCTGCCGGGAGCGGCCCACCCGCCGCATGGTCTTGGTATTGAGATTGTCCAGCAACTCGGCAATGGCCACGTTCAGCGCTTCGATGGAAAAGAACTGCCGGTTGCGCAGCCGGGCCAGGATCCAGCGTTCTACGATCAGCACCGCGCCTTCGACCTTGCCCTTGTCACGCGGCTTGCGCGGCCGCGTTGGCAAAACGGTCGTGTCGTAATGCGTGGCCATGTCAGAAAAGGTCTTGGTCACCGACGGCTCAAACCACAGCGGCTTGGCAACCGCCGCTTTGAGATTGTCACACACAATCGCCTTGGGCACGCCGCCGAAGAAGTGCAGCGCCCGCACTTGGGCGTCGATCCAGTCGGGCAGCTTCTGGCTCAGGCTGGCCCAGGCAAAAGTGTAATTGGACGCGCCAAGCACCGCGACGAAGATTTGGGCGCGGTGCTCCTGACCTGTCGCCGGGTCAATGACCGGGATGGTGTGGCCAGCATAGTCGGTCTGCATCACCGCGCCAGCCTCATGGCGGTTGCGGTACCGCGGGCTGATCCGGGTCTCGAACTCCCTGTAACGCGTACAAAACCACGTGTAACCATAGCCATCAGGATGAGCCGCCCGATACTCCTCCCAAAGCAGCAGCAACGTCACCCCCTTGCGCTTCATCTCAGCTGCCATCTTCGGCCAGTCGGGCTCAGTCAGGTCCCGGGGTGGGCGGCCAACGCGCTGGAACACAACCTGCTTCAGCGTGGCATCGTCATCCCGGCCCTTTGGCAGCGGCCAGCAGTTCAGCCCAGCCTCTCGAGCCCGGTTCAGATAGGTCGCCACGGTCGTTTTGCTGAGCTTCAGACGCGCGGCAACCTCACGCGCCGAAAGCCCCTGTTCATGCGTCAATCGCAGTATCGTTCGTATGTCTTGCACAGTCGTGCGCCTCGCTCGCTTCCGTCTTGGCATAGTCCCTCCCGGTCTTGTTCAAGACCGGCAGAATGCCGTAACGGCGCAGGCGATGACCAACCGGCCCAAAGCCCTCCCGGAGCTGTCCGGGAATTAGCGAAATGACTGTCCGGGATTTACCGAAACGCGTGTCCGGAAATTACTGAAATGCTTGTCCGGGAATTACTGAAACCCGCA
>NZ_VINQ01000044.1 GCF_008369105.1 Aquicoccus porphyridii
TGAGAACGGCAGTGCAAAAGTGAGCCACGGAAGTGGCGTGATAATCCCGCTGCGGGCAGCGTAAAATGTTGCCACTTTGGCCCTTTCTGTTTGCAGGGAGGGCGGGAGATTTTAGTCGTGGATTTATATTTGAAAGTCCGCCTCGCGCGTCGGGGCGGTATGAGCGAACGGGCGGCAGCGGGCCATTTCGGGATATCGCGTGCGAGCGTGAAGAAGATGATGATGTTCTCGGTCCCGCCCGGATATCAGCGAACGGCGGATATTAAACGACCGAAGCTGGACGGGTTCACCGGCTTCATCGATCAATGGTTGCAAGACGACCTCAACCGTCCCCGCAAACAGCGCCACACCGCCAAGCGCATTTTTGAACGGCTGCGTGACGAGCACCAGTTTCAAGGTGGCTACACGACGGTCAAAAATTACGTCCGTGAGCATGGGCGCCGCAGTCGAGAGATGTTTGTCCCGCTGGCACATGCCCCCGGCCAAGCGCAGGCAGATTTTGGCGAAGCCATGGTGGTGATTGGGGGCGTTGAGCAGAAAGCGCATTTCTTTGCGCTGGACCTGCCTTACAGCGATGCCTGCTTTGTTCGTGCTTACCCTGCGGCGGTGTCCGAGGCTTGGGTCGATGGCCACGTCCATGCCTTTGCCTTCTTTGGCCGGGTGCCGCAGTCGGTTCTTTACGATAATGACCGGTGCCTTGTTGCGAAGATCCTGCCGGATGGTTCGCGCAAACGGACCAAACTGTTTAGCGGGTTCCTGTCGCATTACTTCATCCATGATCGTTATGGCCGCCCGGGCAAGGGCAACGATAAAGGCGCCGTTGAGGGTCTGGTGGGGTATGCGCGGCGCAACTTCATGGTGCCCATCCCTCAGTTTGCGACATGGGAGGCGTTCAATCTTTGGCTGGAAGATCAATGCCGCAAGCGCCAAGACGATGTCTTGCGCGGGCATGGCGACTGCATCGGGCAACGACTGGTCCGCGATCTCGATGCGATGATGGATTTGCCGGCGTCACCGTTTGATGCCTGTGACCAGGCCAATGGTCAGGTGAACTCGCAATCTTTGGTGCGCTACAAAACCAATGATTACTCGGTGCCGGTTGCCTATGGCCACCGTGACGTTTGGATCCGGGGCTATGTCGATCAGGTTGTCATTGGCTGTGGTGGAGATGTGATTGCCCGCCACCCCCGGTGTTGGGATCGCGAGGATATGGTTTTTGACCCTGTTCACTATCTGCCGCTGCTTGAGCAAAAGACTGGCGCTTTGGATCAGGCTGCCCCGCTGGTCGCATGGGAGCTGCCAGAGGAATTTGCGACCCTGCGCCGATTGATGGAGGCGCGCATGACCAAGGCAGGTCGGCGCGAGTATGTGCAGGTCTTGCGGCTGCTGGAGACGTTTGAGATGGCCGACCTGAATGTCGCCGTCAAAAATGCGCTACGCATGGGTGCGATCGGATTTGATGCCATCAAGCACCTTGTCTTGTGTCAGGTCGAGAAGCGTCCACCCAAACTGGACTTGGATGTCTATCCGTATTTACCACGCGCCAATGTCGGCACGACGTCAGCGGCCAGCTACATGTCCCTGATGAAGCGAGGGAAGGCCGCATGACACAAGCCCCACAAATCCTACTGGATCACCGGCTCAAATCTCTCCGCCTGCCAACAGTGCTGCGAGAATATGGCAAACTGGCCCACCAATGCGCCGCTGAGGGGCATGACCATGTTCAGTTCCTCGCACGTTTGGTTGAATTGGAAATGATCGACCGTGAACGGCGGATGATCGAACGACGGATCAAGGCCGCCAAATTCCCTGCCGTCAAAAGCCTGGACAGCTTCGACTTCAAGGCGATCCCGGCCTTGAACAAGATGCAGGTGCTGGAGTTGGCGCGTTGCGAATGGATTGATCGGCGCGAGAATGTCATCGCACTCGGCCCTTCCGGCACCGGCAAAACGCATGTCGCCTTGGGCCTTGGCCTATCGGCATGCCAGAAAGGAATGTCTGTCGGCTTCATCACTGCCGCAGCGCTTGTCCATGAGTTGATGGAAGCCCGAGATGAACGCAGGCTCCTGCGGCTTCAAAAGCAAATGGTGGGTTACAAGCTGCTGATCATCGACGAACTGGGCTTTGTGCCGCTGAGCAAAACCGGGGCCGAGCTCCTCTTCGAGTTGATCTCCCAACGCTACGAGCGCGGCTCCACGCTGATCACAAGCAACTTGCCATTCGATGAATGGACCGAAACCTTTGGATCGGAACGCCTGACTGGCGCACTCCTCGACCGTCTGACCCACCACGTCAACATCCTCGAGATGAATGGCGAAAGCTACCGCCTTGGACAAAGTAAGGCGCGTCAGGCAACGCCCAAAACCTAAACCACAATCAGCACAGATTGGCCCTGACGGGCCAAAGCATCCGGGCAACCGCCAGCTATATGACAAGCGCGGTCGCCCGGATGCTGGCGCTCGTGTCTATGCGGCAATCATCCCAACCCCAAAGTGGTAACATTTTGCGCTGCCCTTTGGCTCACTTTTACTCTGCCGTTGACA
>NZ_VINQ01000045.1 GCF_008369105.1 Aquicoccus porphyridii
TGTGAACAGGCGTGCAAAATTGACCCCGTAGCGGGGTAATCGGCGTCCAAAAGTGACCCCCCTGATATTTCTGTTTTGATGCTTCCTCAGATGCATGAGGGAGCGAGTTGGGGATGTTGGTTGTGGAGACGATTGCGAAGATCAGGCGGGCGTATTTCATTCAGAGGAAGCCGATCAAGCAGATCTGCCGGGAGCTGCGGGTATCACGGAACACGGTGCGCAAGGTGGTCCGGTCGGGCGCGACCGAGTTCAGCTATGACCGATCCACCCAGCCCCGGCCCAAGATCGATCCCTGGCGGTCCGACCTGGATGAGATGCTGGCCGAGAATGACCGGCAACCCAAGCGCCAGCGGCTGACCCTGGTTCGGATTTATGAAGAGCTGCGCAACCGGGGTTATGACGGCAGCTATGATGCGGTGCGGCGCTATGCGGCGAGTTGGTCGAAGGCGACCCGGGAAGCTTCCGCCGCTGCCTATGTGCCGCTGAGCTTCGATCCGGGGGAAGCCTATCAGTTCGACTGGAGCCACGAGGTTGTCCTGATCGATGGCGTCACCACGATGGTGAAGGTGGCGCATGTGCGCTTGAGCCATAGCCGGATGCCGTTCGTGCGGGCCTATCCGCGCGAGACCCAGGAGATGGTGTTCGACGCCCACGACAAGGCGTTCGCGTTCTTCGGCGGAGCTTGCGCCCGGGGGATATACGACAACATGAAGACGGCGGTCGATGCGATCTTCGTCGGCAAGGATCGCGCCTATAACCGGCGGTTCCAGCAGATGTGCGGCCATTACCTGGTTGACCCGGTAGCCTGCACCCCGGCCTCGGGCTGGGAGAAGGGTCAGGTCGAGAACCAGGTGGGCGTGGTCCGGCGGCGGTTCTTTGTGCCGCGTCCGAAGTTCAAATCCTATGCCGAACTGAACGCTTGGCTGGAAGACCGATGCCTGGACTATGCCAAGGCGAACAAACATCCGGAGCTGCGCGACAAGACCATCTGGGAGGTGTTCGAAGAAGAGCGTCCGAGCCTTGTGCCCTATGTCGGTCCCTTCGATGGATTCCACGCCGTTCCGGCCTCGGTATCAAAGACCTGCCTCGTGCGATTTGACAAGAACCGCTACTCGGTAGATGCCCGCGCCGTTGGCCGGCCGGTCGAGATCAGGGCCTATGCCGATCGGCTGGAATGCTGGCAGGATGGGCGGATCGTCGGCCGACACGAGCGTGCCTTCGGGCGGGACAAAACCCTCTTCGATCCCCTGCATTACATCCCCGTTCTAACCCGCAAACCTGGCGCCCTGCGCAACGGCGCGCCCTTCAAGGAATGGGAACTGCCGGTGCCTATCCGTCGCGTGTGGCGCAAGCTGGAGCGTCAGCCCGGCGGCGATCGGCAAATGGTCGACATCCTGAGCGCCGTGCTGACCGATGGGATCGAGGCGGTTGAAGCAGCCTGTGCCGAGGCGCTGTCGCACAATGTCCATTCCGCTGGCGTCGTGCTGAACATCCTGGCCCGGCACCGCGAGCCGCCACCGCCCCTGACAATTACAACGCCAGATGCGCTGAAGCTGGCCTGCGAGCCAATTGCCGACTGCAACCGATATGACAGCTTGAGGAGAACACAGAATGGAACGCTCAGACGTGATCGACGCGATGGGGAAGCTGCGGCTCTACGGAATGAGGGCCGCCTATGACGAGGTGCTGACCACCGCCGTCAAACGCCAGCATGAACCGCAACAGATCATCGGCGACCTGCTCACCGCCGAGATACGCGAGAAGCAAGCCCGGTCGGTCAAATACCAGATGACCATCGCCAAGCTGCCGCTCGCCAAGGAACTGGAAGAGTTCGACTTCGAGACCGCCGAGGTTAACGAGACCCTGATCCGCGACCTGGCCACCGGCGACTTCCTCGACCATCAGCGCAATCTTGTCCTGATCGGTGGGACAGGAACCGGCAAGACCCACCTCGCCGTCAGCATCGCCCGCGCCTGCATCCGGGCCGGGCGCCGGGGCCGGTTCTTCAATGTCGTCGACCTGGTGAACAAGCTCGATGCAGAAGCCCGCGCCGAACGGCAGGGCCGCACCGCCGAGTTGATCTCCCGGCTCGACTTCCTGATCCTCGACGAGCTCGGCTACCTCCCGTTCGCCCAGACCGGCGGCCAGCTCCTGTTCCATCTCATCAGCAAACTCTACGAACGCACATCCATCATCGTCACAACCAACCTGGCCTTCGGCGAATGGCCCAGCGTCTTCGGCGATGCCAAGATGACCACCGCGCTCCTCGATCGCCTCACCCACCACTGCGAGATCGTCGAAACCGGAAACGAAAGCTGGCGCTTCAAGAACCGCGCATAGCGCCAACCCGGACCCCCGCAGGCCCGCCGCCGCTGCGCTATGTGAGGGCTACGCAGCGCCGGGCCTGCTCAGCTCAAAGGGGTCAATTTTGAATGCCGATAGGGGGTCAGCTTTGGATGCCGATTGACA
>NZ_VINQ01000046.1 GCF_008369105.1 Aquicoccus porphyridii
TTCAAGAACCGCGCATAGCGCCAACCCGGACCCCCGCAGGCCCGCCGCCGCTGCGCTATGTGAGGGCTACGCAGCGCCGGGCCTGCTCAGCTCAAAGGGGTCAATTTTGAATGCCGATAGGGGGTCAGCTTTGGATGCCGATTGACAAATAGAGCCATAGAGGACACCGACCACCAGTGCCGCGCCCAGCGTGATCGGGGAGCGATCCACAAGACCGCGCGCGATGAGGAAGCCGAACCAGCCGAAGACCAGCCCTGACGCTCCGATATGGATGGCGGAGCTTCCGAACAGCCAGACAAGAGCACCGCCGAGGCCGATCACCACGGCATTCACCGACAGCAAGCCTCGCGTGGTTGTTGCCACCAGCAGCCCACCCATCACCAGGAGCGGCGGCGTATTGGCCATCAGGTGCGAGAAGCTCCCATGCAGGAGGGGCATAGCGATGACACCATCTAACCCGCTGCCGTGCCTGGGGATCAGGCCGAAGGCCGGGTTCAGGCCGTAGCCGGTGATCCAATTGACAACCTGAACCGCCCAGAGCAGCGCGACAAAGGCGGCAAGCGCCGCGGTGCGCCGGAAGAAGACGCGCATATGATCCCGGTTCATCATGTTGGCGACAGTAGTCGTCCCCACAGCGCCTTCAACGGCTTTCGCGCGCTGCACAGGGTGCCACCTCCGGGAAAGGGGGTTCGCGGCGGCCAAACTCGGTAGGGCTCAAGCCAAGAGAATGGCTCCGATCTTACACGGTGTTCCCAGGCCGCAGCGGCATGATTTAACGCTCGGGGCGCTTCAACGCTTCGGCATATTTGCGGGCATTGTCGTCAATCGCGCCGTGCCAGAGCTTTGAGACAAAGGCCTGGGCGTCTTGAACGGTCATGTCCTTCAGCGAAGAGGACAGCGCCATGAAGAGCTCATCCTCGCTGATCGCGGCGGCATAGTGCATGGCGTCCGCGTAAAATGATGGATCGTTGAGAACCTGATCGCTCAGGGGCATCCGCGCGAGGTTCTCTTCCGGGATCGCCATAAAGATCGTGTCCTGAAGGTCGGTCAGATAGGCGCGGCGCGATGTGGACACCGGCTTTCCCGCCGCCTTGGCCTCCAGATATGCATGCCTTGTCCTGTCGAGCTTTGCCCTTGCATGGGTCATGATGACATCACGCTGTCGTTCAGGCAGCGCAAATCCGGTGCAACGCTCGATATGAGCAAGAAGCTCTGCAACCTCGGCGTCTACATCAAAGCTCTCGAACCACGGAGCTTTTCCCAGTCTCGCCACCATGCGCCTACCCTCGTCCATTCAATAATATATTATCGTATATCATAGTCAGCAGATCGCAAGCGGGTGGCGTCCTTGACGCAAACGGACATGGGAAAAGGGGAACCGTGGTCCCACGGCTCCCCTTTCGGTACGTATCGTCTAACTGCGTGCGCTAACTACGCGACCAGCGACAGCCCCGCGCCCGCGTCCTGCGGCTGCTCACCGCTGTCGATGAACGGGATGATCGAGAAGGTCTGCCCGCCGCGCTGCTCTTCGTTCTGCACGGCGTTGACGCGCAGGTCCCCATCAGGCGTGTTGATCAGCAGCGACAAGTAGTCATTGCCCGTGCGGCTGCTCTTGGCCATCCAGGCCGAGCCGACGCGGATCGGCGTGCCCCGGGGCGAGCTGACCTCGATCCGGTAGTCGGGGTGGGTCTCCTCGGTCTTGTAGCTGTTCTCGATCAGGATGAACTCCAGATCGAACATCATGTTGGCGATGTAGCCGGTGAAGGCGTTGTCGGCGTCCATGGCGGTGAGCTCGCCCGAGAGCGAGCCGGATTTCATCAGGCCGTTCGAGACCAGAGGGATGATCTCGAACGCGCCACTCTGGGCCGCGCGCGCCTCTTTCGTCTGCACCGCGTTGACCCGGAACGGGCCGAGGCCCACATCGATCTGCATCGAGATATAGGGGTTTCCGCTGGTATTGCCCGTCTCGTTCCAGGCCGTGCCGATGCGGACCTTGCGGCCCGATTTGTTGACGGCCGTCACGTCGTAATCCGGACTGCGCGCGGACATCTTGGCCCGTGCCTCAAGCTGGATGGCGATGTCAAAGCGTGACGAGTGGATCATGCCGGTGTACTCGGCGGCTGCGGTTTCGGCATTGCGGGTGAGGTTTCCTGCGAACATGGGTGTGAACAGGCGTGCAAAATTGACCCCGTAGCGGGGTAATCGGCGTCCAAAAGTGACCCCCCTGATATTTCTGTTTTGATGCTTCCTCAGATGCATGAGGGAGCGAGTTGGGGATGTTGGTTGTGGAGACGATTGCGAAGATCAG
>NZ_VINQ01000047.1 GCF_008369105.1 Aquicoccus porphyridii
AATGCCCGCATGGGAAAGCGCAGAAGGATGCGGTGGTCGCCCAAAGGGGCTCACCGAGTAGCCGTCACAAGGGCCGCAGTTCTCGATGGTCGGCTGACCGTCGCAAACAGAAAACGCGCCGCATGACCCCCATGTTTTGTCCACTCCCGTTGGGCTCAGGCGGCCAGGTCCGCGCCCCCTGCCCTTTCGCCCTCTTCATCGCCGACGATTTCAAGCCGCGCGTTGCGGTATCCTTCTTTGGCGATCCAAAGCTCGGCCGCAGTGACGGACTCCGCTAGATGCAGCAGCTCCATGTTGCCGCCGAAGTCCAGAAGCACGCGCACCTGCCCGGGCTTCGGGTCCTCGGCCACCTCGAAGACGAGGGCGCTGTCAGCGGAATGGCTGCGCATGATGGTGACGAGGATCACCCCGTCCGAAGCGAAGTTGCCCTCATGCAGCGTGAACGACGCGGGAGCAGTCCAGGTCGCGTAAGGCCGGGGTGGCTCCTTTTCTACAAGGCGGCCGACACCGTTCGAACGCTCCCAGGCTGCCAGCTTCTTGGTGAAGCGGGCCGGCGGCTTGGGACTGCCGTCGGTGTAGCGGATCAGCGCCCCGAGTGGGGCGGTGTCGATGATGGTTGTTGCAGACATGATTCCTCATTCCGAATGCGAGTATTCGCACTCATCTTATTGATATTGTTACGCTATTGGGTGATTGGGGGCGGAATCTCCGCCCCCCCGCTGGATCACGTTATTCCGCGGCCAGCATCGACGCGCCTTGAGCAGGCAGGTCATCCGTCAGGAACGCAGGAAGGTCAGCCTCACTGACGCTGTCGGCCACTTCGGCATCGACATCCGCCCCCTGCCCTTCGGCATGGCCCTCATCGTCCAGCGCCACGAGATCGTTCCGGCGCAGGACCTCGGGCAACCAGCCGCTGCCCTTCAGCAAGCGCTCGGCCTCACTGGCCATCTCGCCCTTTTTCAGGTGATCGAGAAGCTGGGCAGTCCCCTCCCCCTTCGCTTCGCGCACGGCCTCGAGGATGCGGGCCTTGGGCACGCGATTGAGATAGGTGTCGACCGTCGGCTCCCAGCCCGCCTCGACCATATCGAGACCTGTGGCACGCGCCACGAGATCGGCATGCGCCATCCGCCGGGTCAGACCGCCAGCGGAGATGCCTGCCCCGTATGGGTTCACCTTCTCATGCAGCGCGTTGACGCCGAAGCTGAGGCAATGCGCCAGCAGAGCCAGACGGCTGCCCTGGTCGAGGACCGTCAGATAGTCCCAGAGCGCTGCATCGTCGCCAAGCGGCAGATCGGCTTCCCATTCCGCGTGACGCTCGTCGACCAGCTTGGCCACCACGCTGTCCTTCAGATCGGGCGCCTGCGCCGACATGTAGACGTGACGCACCGAGGCTTCGAGACAGCTGCCCGACGCCCCGGAGGTTCGGAAGGTGTCCGTCACCAGCTTCAGAAGCAGCAGCGTCAGCGCGACATCTGGCGAGCGCCCGATCGCTTCACGCAGCGCCAGCGTCCGGTGGGCCGTCAACTCCATGACGAGCCGCTCGGGCAGTGGCTTCAGCGCTCCGTCATCCTCATCCTCCGGCAAGTCAGCTCCGATCAGCTGGCCACCCGACATGATGACGGTTCCGCCATGAGCGGCACTGGCATGGCCATCGGTAAAATCACGACCATCCCCCTGCCCCGCCGCCGCAGGATCCGTACCATCCTGGACCGCGGTCTCGTCAACGGGCTCATCCTCTGGACGCACATACCCGCGATAAACTGCCAGAGCGCCGTAGCGGTCGAGCGTGACGAACGCCCCTGCCCGCCCGATCTCCTCCGCGTCGAAGATCAACGGCCGGGTCTCGATCTTTTCCATCTCCGTTTCCAACACGCCAAGCCGCGTGTCGATCTCGTCGGGGATTTCATCCTGCCCTGCGTATTCCTCCTCGAGCGCCCGGTACTCGTCGAGCAGCTTGGCATGAGCCGCACCTTCGTCATCCGTCATCGGTGCCGGATCACCGGACAGGGACCGCAGGCCGTGGCTGTAGCCGTAGGGCAGGTCAAGCGCGACCTCGATCCACTTCCAGCCCTCAACCGCAACCGTCTCAGCCTCGGCCTGGAGTTTTTCCGTCACCAGCCGATCGAGCAGGGAAAGGTCCTCGAGCCAGCCACCGTCATCGCCCTGAAAGAGGTCATGCAACATCGTGCCGCCCGCCGCTTCATAGGCCTCAACACCCACAAAGACCG
>NZ_VINQ01000048.1 GCF_008369105.1 Aquicoccus porphyridii
GTGTTCGCGCCCGGAGCCGAGATGTCGATGGCGTCGTCGCCGCCGCGGCCCTGGACGACGCTGTCGACGTTGTTGGCCGCGATGGTGTCATCGCTGGCCGTGCCGATGAAGCTGGTATAGCTTCCGCCGCCGCTCGTTTCGACGTCGATCTGCGCCACGGTGCCGGCATCGGCGACATTCATCGCGAAGCTGACCAGCGCGTCCTGGCTGGGTTCGAACGTGCCGGGCAGGAAGCCGATCGAGCCGAAGGTGACCTGGCCAGTGTCGGCACTGCTCGCGTTGGTGATCCCGGTCAGCCCCGCGGTGTAGACGGGCGCCGGATCGGCAAGATAGGCAAGCACGCTCGTGTCGAAGCTCACCTCCTCGCCGAGGCTGACGCCACGGTCGCCGGGCAGCTCGAAGCGCGGGTCCATGAAGATCTGCATGCTCAGTTCCGTGCCGTCGGCCCCGCCCGCAATCAGGTAGTTGGGCGCCTCGGCATAGCCGGTCACCGTTTCGCTCGCCTCGTCGGCGTCGCGGCCCGCGGCATTGGCGGCGTTGGCGGTGACGGTATAGTCCATGCCCGCCTCGAGCGCGTCGATCACCGCCGCGGGCACGGCCAGCGCCCAGGCGTTGGCGGTCACCGTGGCGGTGTCGTTGAGCAGCTCGGTGCCGTCCGCGTCGGTGATGCGCACGGTCACGGCCTGGCCGTCCTCGATGCCGACGGTCGTGCCCGAGATCTCGGAATCGCTCGGGTCGAGATCCTCGAGGATCAGCGCGCCCTCGTCATCGCCGAGATCGTCGAGCGCCACGATCGGCTTGTAATCGACGCTGACATCGGCGCTGGCGCTGGCGGTCAGGCCCGCATCCTCGACCTCGGTGCTGATGGTATAGCCGGTTTCGTCGGCAAGGCCGCTGATATCGGCGAAAGTATGCGTCCAGCTGCCATCGGCGGCGACGGCCGGCGTGGCCGAAAGCACCACCGCGCCTGCGCCGTCGCGGATCTCGAGCGTGACCTCCTGCCCCGCGGAGACATTGCCGGTCGAGCCCGAGACGGTCAGTTCCCCGGCCTCCTGCACCTCGATGCCGATGGTGCTGCCATCGGCGGGATCGGCGATGCTGATCGAGGGTTCGGAGAAGTCGGCCGCCACGTCCTGCGAGGCGCTGGCGCCGTTGCCCGCGGCATCCGAAACCTCGGCGCTGGCGGTCACTTCGCTCACCTCGTCGCCGATCGCGGCCATGTCGGCCTGCGGAACGGTCACCGACCAGGTGCCGTCGCCCTGCACGTCGCCGGTATAGTCAGTGCCGTTGAACGTTACGGTCACGGTCTGCCCGGCCTCGACGCCGGTGCTGGTGCCGGTGATCTCGAAATCGTCGAGCCGCGATGCCGCGTTCAGGTCCCCGATCGCGTCGATCGCGATCCCGGCGCTGAAATCGGTGTCGACGCTGGCGCTGGCCTGGGCGGCCGGGTTGCCGGCGGCATCCGCGACATCGGCGGTGACGGCGACGGTGTCGCCATCGCCCAGCCCGGCGAGATCGGCGGCAGGCACCTCGACGCTCCAGGCGCCGCCCGCGGCCGTTGCCGTGTATTCGACGCCGTTCACGGTCACGGTGACCTCCTGGCCGTCCTCGGCATCGGTGGTCCCGGAAACGGTCAGCGCCGCGTCCTGTTCGGCGGCGTTGATCACGTCGTCACCGGCGATCGGGCCGTCGATGGCGACGACCGGCGGGATGGTGTCGATGATCACCGTCTCGGTGCCCGAGTCGACCTCTTCGCCGTCGCTGTCAAAGCTGGTCCAGGACACCTCGACCTCACCCTGCGGCAGGGCATCGGCCTCGGCGCCGGAGAATGCCGGAAGCGTCCAGTTGCCGTCGGCATCGACCGCGACCGGCGCCTGCTCGTCATCGCCGATGGTGAACACGATGGTGCTGGCGCCTTCGGCGACGATATCGGTGGTGCTGCTGGAAATGCCGCCCGACAGGAAATCGGCACGGTTGAACGTCTCCGGCGCGGGTGCCCCCGAGCCGCCACCGCTATCCGCCGCCATCACGCCAGCCCCCGCCAGACCAACACCCGCCGCCAGCGCACCAGCGTTGATCCCGCCGCCC
>NZ_VINQ01000049.1 GCF_008369105.1 Aquicoccus porphyridii
CTTGACCCCCAGCGAAAATACCGAAACACTCAAAACAGAAACATGATCGCAGGCAGATAATCAGCCGTGCCCGAACTGTCCGGGAATTACTGAAATGGCTGTCCGGGATTTAGCGAAATCGCTGTCCGGTAATTTTGAAATCCGCAAGTGCGGCGGATTGCTTCGGGCAGCGTGTTAAAAGCAGGACCAAGCACGCGTCGAAATATCGGCACAAGCGGCTCAATGACACGCTCGGTCGTCACACTCAGATCGGCCATCGCAGCCTCTGCTTCTGCCAGCGTGATTGTTTCCAGCGCCGGGCCTGCGCCCACCGGCAAAACCGCGCGCCGCAGCAGCGCACGCGCAGCGACGGCAGGGATGAAGGGGCCGTCACCGTCCTCGACCAAAAGTCGCCACCACCTGCGCTCATACCCCACGATCACCATGACTGACATGCCGCCGCGCCCGCTGCCGAAAGGGGCGAGAAGGTCGGCCGCTAGCTTGAATGTCCGCACGATCGGACGATTTACCGGGATTGGCACCCAGCGCCGCACCAATGAGAATGCGGCAAGGCCATAACGCATCACGCCCAATTCCAGCCCCGCGCGAAACAGCACTGTATCCGCGCCGAAATGTGCTGGAAACAAGGCAAGATCAGGGACGTCGATTTGCCAGCCCTGGCGGATCAGCCCACCCGGGAGCACATAGTTCTTCCGCTCCGACCAGCCCCAGCCTGTCGTACGTATCCACGCCCCGCCGCGCCAGACCTGCATTGGGCGGCCAACCTGCGACAGGATCGACGTCATCACCGACAGCCCACGTGGGCTACGATTGCCTGGTAGGATTGCGCTGTCGATCACTCGTGGACGAGATGTGCCGGTCAAGGCCCGCACCGCAGCACTCGACAGGGCTGGGATAGAGGAGAGGCCTGATATGACACATAGTCCCGCGGCCGATGCCTCGGCATCGAGCATAGCGATCCCGGTGCAAAAGTTGGCATTATCAGACAGATCAAAATAATGCAGCCCTGCCGCAATCGCGGCGCGGGGCAGCCGGTAGGGGTCTGTTACATAGGTATGAAATGGACCTGCGGCATCAATGAGCACTTCATGTGCTGCCAAGGCTTGCAAATCACCCACACGGTCCATCTGCACTGCCTCACAACCTAACCTATCCGCCAGCGTCCGGGCAGCGGTCAGATTGCGTGCGGCTATCGTTACCTGGTGCCCGTCCCGCACCAGCAATCGCGCGAGCCGGGAGCCAAAGACACCAGTGCCGCCTAGCACCAGAACCCTCATCGTAGCAGTCTTTTCTGAAAGTCGGGATCGGGGAGTGCGCACATGTCAGCGCGTCCGAATACCGCGTAACGGTTGCGCGCAAGGCGCTGATAGAGCCAGTTTCGCATCGGCCTGGGAACGATCCGGAGCAAGTCAGTGAGACGCGCCCAGCCACCAAATCTTCGGCCCGCATGTAGCACCGCTTCGAAATCGACATGCGGCAGTCCGTCGTCAAGAAAGAGCCAGCTTGTCGGGTCGTCGGGGCGGAGCCCGTAATGTCGCAGCAGGGCAGCGCCAAGAGGCGTTTGAACCGGGCAAATCCGCACGGTGCCAGTCCGGTCGAGCCGGTGGATCATCCGCGCGCCCCAACTGCAAATTGTGCATTCGGCGTCCATGACTGCGACCGGGACGCTGTCGTTGAATTCTGGGACCGTAGGATCGCTGCGATAGGAAAAGGGCCTGATCATGATGCACCAATCATTGGTGAATCCGTGCGCCAGCGCAATCTTGAAGAGCAGCTCAGCAGGGGACTTAGTCAGATATTTGTCTCAACAACTCTCGCCAATGACCGGTTGAGAGAGATAGCGACCTCTCGCAAATGCGAATGGCTGGTTCGGTGAATTTGCAATGCAGCATGCTGCAAATAGCGAAGGTCTGGTCAGGGCGGCGAACGACGCCACCGATCGCTTGATGGGAGGGCTGCCGCAGGTCGGCTTCGAGCCCACAGCGGACGGGCATCGATGATCAATTTATTGCGCCCCAGCTAATTAGCTGGGGCGCAATAAATCGCTATGCGCCGCACTT
>NZ_VINQ01000050.1 GCF_008369105.1 Aquicoccus porphyridii
AGCGGCGCAACCGCATCGAGATCATGTTTGGCAGGCTCAAAGATTGGAGACGCGTGGCGACACGCTATGACCGCTGTCCCAAGGTGTTCCTCTCAGCCATCGCACTCGCTGCAACCGTCATCTACTGGTTATGAATCCTGACCCTAGACACCGAAAACAGCGGAAATACCCTGTTATTTTCCCTGTTTGCAGGGAATTTTGCAGAGACGAGATAGCCCCAGACTGGCTCCTCAGCCATCGCTCTCTGGATGAAAGTAACAAGCACCCGTTGCACCCGGTGGCGAGAAAATGCCCCCCCCCAAAAGTGCCCCAGTTCCGCGCTGGGCTTCGAGCTGTTTTGCTGGCTTGCGTCGACCACCCATTTCCCTCCGTCCAAGGGGTTCTATGGGGAGGGGGAATAGGTATAAGTAATGAATAGAAACCCGAGGATAGAGAGACCTGAGGTTCTTCCTTCCTGATCTTAGATAAGAAGAGAGAAGGGGAAGCTATGGGAGACATTGAAAACCCGTGGCACTCGCGACCCATCGACGTTCACCGCTGGTCGGACCACGCGGAGGTTGCCGCGCTAGTCAATCGGATCTGGGACGAGTATTTGCCGAACGATGAGACTTCGGGGCCAAAGCCGATCACCGCATTTCGCCATCAACTGCGGGTCCTGATCCTTCCCGATGTCGATCCCGACGACGGCGAGATCTTCGATGCTTCCTGTCTTCTTTGCACACATGGCTGCTTCTCCTTGTTGCGCGGTTGATCCCGGTTAAGGATAGCCCAACGGTGAGCGGACGGGCGCTGCAAAGGACGCGAATGTCTACGATGCGCAGTTTCCGGAATTTGCAAAGCGAGGGCCGGAAGGAACTCTGGGCTAACCTGACGGCCCAAACCTTCCGCCCAGGCATTGCGCCGCGAAGGCCCACTCCACGAGCCCATAGCCGTCATTTGATTTAGATCCGCGAAAAGGCAAGATCGGGAAGCATTGGTGCTATTGCCCCCAATTCGTGCTTTGCCAATCACTCGGAATGTTCGCAAGTGCTGGTACGCATGCCCCCGTCATCGGTAAAATTTCGAGTTGACGACAATTATAAAATGTATATTTTAAAATGAGTGATTCAAAATGGAGATCCCATGGCACGCACACAGGAATTCGATGAAGGCGAAGCGCTGACGGCCGCGATGCATGCGTTTCGAAAATTCGGTTATGCCGGGGTTTCGATCAAAACGCTCGAGGCCGAAACCGGTCTCTCTTCGGGCAGTATCTACAACAGTTTCGGCGGCAAGGAGGACGTCTACCAGCGTGTGCTGGCGCATTACAACGAGACAGTGGTGACCAAGCGCATTAGCGTCCACCTTGGAAAAAGCGATCCTGTTGAAGGGCTGATCTCGCTCTTTGAATCGCTGCTCGACGAGCCGGGACATGGCGCCTTCGGGTGCTTGCTCACCAACAGCGCCGTCGAATTCTCAGGTCAGGACTCGCTGGCCGGGGCCTCCGTGCGAACCGGGTTCGACATGTTCCTGAGCGCGTTTCGCGGGGCATTATTGCGTGTGCAGGAAATGGACGCACAGAGCGCTGACCTGAAAGCCCTGCGACTGTTGATCTACTATCAGGGGCTGTTGGTTCTGATCCGTCATGGCCAGGACAAATTCGCTCTGAAATCCACCATCGACACTGAAATCAAATCCATCTGTCAACGGCAGAGTAAAAGTGAGCCAAAGGGCAGCGCAAAATGTTACCACTTTGGGGTTGGGATGATTGCCGCATAGACACGAGCGCCAGCATCCGGGCGACCGCGCTTGTCATATAGCTGGCGGTTGCCCGGATGCTTTGGCCCGT
>NZ_VINQ01000006.1 GCF_008369105.1 Aquicoccus porphyridii
CCCTGACCGACAGACCGCCGAAATCCACATCCGCATCGCACTCATGAACCGCTTCTCTGCCCTCGGCACCGCCGAGATCATCCGCGTGGCTCGACAATGACGGGGCAAGGGGCAGTCACGCCCAACGCGTGAATTGCGCAACAACGCCTCGATTCCGCCCCCGACACCACTTAAACTCAACAAAAGCAAAAGCCTATAAGTTATGAGTGGCCGGCTGCCGTGTTCGAGGATTCGCGCTGGGTATCAATTGGGTAGCAACGGTTTGCTTCCATCCGCTATGTATGTGGCATGGTATTTGCAACAGGCATGAACCTCCCTTTATGCAAGGCGCGTGTGCATGAAGCATGCGGACCAGCTGCCATGGTGTTTGCCGCGATCTCTGCGGCTCGGGCTGGACGGGTGCTTTGGGTGCGTGAGGCGTGGCAGGAAGAGTTGGTAAACCCCGTTGGGTTGGCGGACTTTTTCGATCCGGCCTGCATGTTGGTGGCCCAGACCAGGAATCAGACCGAAACTCTGGCCGTTGCGGAAGAGGCGCTCAAGGATGGGGCGGTGCCATTCGTTATCCTCGAGATCACGCGCCCGCTCGATCTGCGCGAAGGGCGACGCTTGCAGCTTGCGGCGAAAGCGGGGAACACAACGGGTTTGTGTCTGATCCCCGAAGGTATGGGCAGCAATGCGGCGGAGACCAGATGGCACTGCGCCCCGGTTTTTGACCCGGATGACTCGACTCTGATGCGCTGGGAAATTATTAAGAACAAATCAGGAACATTGAAGGCCTGGCATGTTCGATGGAATGCAGCGGCGCGTCGTCTCGATGTGGTTTCCCCGGCTGGCGAGTGACCGGGTTCTGCAGATACGCCCGGTTGACGGCCCCTTTGCGCTGACACTCCGCCAAACGAATGCGGATCGACTTTATTGCCTGAACCCCGAGGCAGAACGGCAAGGGCTACACCGGGGAATGTCCTTTGCCGATGCGCGGGCGTTCTGCCCCGATCTGCAAAGCCGCCCGGCAGACCCGCTTGGCGACGAACGGTTCCTGCGCGTGTTGCGCCGTTGGGCCACCCGCTATTGTCCGTGGGTCGGGTTAGAGGGCAATGACGGGCTGGTGCTGGATATTACCGGAGCCGCCCATTTATTCGGCAGTGAGGCGATGATGCTGGCGGATATGCGCCAGCGGCTTACACGTGCGGGGCTAAACAACCGGATTGGGCTGGGCGATACGCGCGGGGCGGCCTGGGCGCTGGCCCATTTCGGAGAAGGCCGGGCAGAGATTGGTCAGCCTTATGCAGCATTGGCAGAATTGCCTGTCGCGGCGTTGCGGTTGGAGGAGAAGACCGTCATCGCTCTACAACGCTTGGGTTTGCGCACAATCCGCGATCTGGAAGATGCGGCCCGCGCTCCGCTGGCCCGCCGTTTTGGGCCGGACCTGATGATGCGTCTGGATCAGGCGCTTGGCCGTCAACCGGAACAGATTACCCCACTGACCGAGCGCCCCCATTACGGGGTGCGTATGACCTTGCCCGATCCGGTTGGCCTGTTTGATGATGTAATGGCCGGAACATCGCGCCTGCTGGATCAGCTTTGCACCAAATTGAAGGCGCAAGAGGCCGGAGCACGAGTGTTGCGGCTGACCTTGCGCCGGGTCGATCAGGAGGCTCATACGGTGGAGTTGCGCCTTGCAGGCCCGTTGCGTGATGCGACCCGTATCCTGCCGCTGTTCGAACGGGGCGTGGGGGAAGTTGATGCAGGCTATGGCATCGACCAGATGCGGCTGGAGGCAACACAGGTCGAATCGCAGCCGATGCATCAGGTCAGTCACATGCCCTCGGGGCGTGCGGATCAGTTGGATGACCTGATCAGCCGGATCGGCACCCGGATTGGGCTGGAAAATGTGCAGCGGTTTCTGCCTGCCGACAGTCACATCCCGGAACGTAGTTTCATTATTGCAGCAGCGGCTTTTTCAGAACCGGGCGGACCATGGGCAAGCGCGCGCCCACGTCCCTTGCGGCTGTTCCCGCCGGAGCCCGTCACCGGAACTGGTCCCCGCCCACCCCGGCACTTCCGCTGGCGGCGCATGTCGCTCTCCACGGCACGGGCGACGGGACCGGAACGGATTGCCCCGGAATGGTGGCTTCCGGATGAAAACTGGCACAGTGGAATACGCGACTACTGGCATGTGGAAACCTTGCAGGGGCGGCGGCTCTGGCTGTTTTACACGCCGCAACACCCCGGCTGGTTCGTACAGGGGGAATTCGCATGATCGAAATTGTACGAGATCACCGACAGGCCGAGACGGCCCGTTTTGATGCACTGCTCACGAGGCATGGTCGACCTGATTATGCCGAGCTTTGCGTCACGACGAATTTCACCTTCTTGACCGGCGCGTCCCATCCCGAGGAAATGGTTGTGCGGGCTGCTGAATTGGGTCTGTCCGCTATTGCAATCACAGACCACAACTCATTGGCCGGAGTGGTGCGTGCTTACCGGGCGTTGACAGAACTTCGACGTGGTGTCGAAGAGGCTATTCGCATTCGTTCGCAACACCGGATCGACCAATGTTCGCGTCAAGAGGTGGGTCAACCCACCCCGATTGAACGACCTGAGGCGGCGCAACTGCCGAAACTGATCGTTGGGTGTCGCCTGGTGCTACGCGATAGCCCGGTCGACTGGATCGCCCTGCCACGGGATCGTGCTGCCTATCAACGGCTGACCCGGTTGCTGACCCTGGGCAAACGGCGGGCAGAGAAAGGTGACTGTCATCTTGATCGGGCCGATCTGCTTGCGGCTTGTACCGGTATGATCCTGATTGCCCTGCCGCAAGGTGAACTGGACCCCGCCGCCCCGCATATCCAGCAGATGCAGCGCCGCTTTCCCGGCCATGTCTTTCTGGGGGCGACCCCGCGTTATGACGGCTCCGACCAGGCCTGGCTGAAGGCCTGTGCCCGATTGGCGCTTCAAAGCTCGGCCCCAATGGTGGCGGTGGGCGATGTGCTCATGCACCGGGGATCTCGCCGACAATTGGCTGATGTGCTTACCTGCATGCGTGAACATATCACCATCGACCAGATCGGCACCCGCGCCTTGCCCAATGCCGAACGCCGCCTCAAGGGTCGCGCGGATATGGAACGGGTGTTTCACGATCATCCCGCTGCCCTGCGCCGGACGCTGGACATCGCCGCCCGGTGCAGTTTTTGCCTGAGTGAACTCAGTTACGAATACCCGGATGAAATTTCCCAAGGCGAATCTCCGCAAGCGCGGCTGGAACGGCTGGCGCGAGACGGGTTGAAACGGCGTTATCCGGACGGCGCATCCCGGCGCGTTCATGATCTGATGGACAAGGAGTTGAAACTCGTCGCGGAACTGGGTTTTCCGGCATACTTCCTGACGGTTTATGACATTGTTCAATTCGCCCGCTCGCAGGGCATCCTCTGCCAGGGGCGTGGCTCGGCGGCCAATTCCATCCTGTGTTACCTGCTTGGCATCACGGATGTGTCCCCCGAGAAAATCGCCATGGTGTTCGAGCGTTTCATTTCGAAACACCGGGGTGAACCACCCGATATCGATGTGGATTTCGAACATGAGCGGCGCGAAGAGGTCATCCAGTGGATCTACGAAAAATACGGTCGTCACCGGGCGGGGCTTTGCGCCACGGTGATCCATTTCCGCTCCCGTGCGGCGATCCGCGAGGTCGGCAAGGTCATGGGCCTGTCCCAGGATGTAACCGCGGGCCTGTCTGGGCAAATCTGGGGCATGTCCAATGGCGGAGCCGATCCAGAGCGGATCAAGGAGCTTGGCCTTGATCCGAACGACCGCCGTCTGGCCCAGACCATCCGCCTGATCGGCGAGATCATCGGCTTTCCCCGCCATCTGTCCCAGCATGTGGGTGGGTTCGTCATTACCAAGGGGCGGCTGGATGAACTGGCCCCCATCGAGAACGCGGCGATGGAGGACCGCACCATCATCGAATGGGACAAGGACGATATCGACACGCTGGGCATCCTCAAGGTTGATGTGCTGGGCTTGGGGATGCTGTCCTGTATCCGCAAGGCTTTTGACTTGATACAGCAGCATGAGGGAGAGACATTGACCATCGCCTCTGTCCGGCCAGACGATGCAGCCACCTACGATATGCTTTGCAGGGCGGATGCGGTGGGGGTGTTTCAGGTCGAGAGCCGGGCACAGATGAATTTCCTGCCCCGAATGCAGCCTCGTACTTTCTATGATCTGGTGATCGAGGTTGCCATCGTCCGCCCCGGCCCGATTCAGGGCGGCATGGTGCAGCCATATATCAAACGTCGTCAGGGGTTGGAAAAAGCGGAACCGTTCGGCCCGGAGTTGGAAGCGGTGACAAGTCGTACCCTCGGCATCCCGCTGTTTCAGGAACAAGCCTTGCAGATCGCCGTGATCGGCGCGGGCTATTCTGCCGAAGAGGCCGATCACCTGCGCCGCTCGCTGGCGTCTTTCCGGCGCATGGGAACGATTGGGCAGCATCGGGACAAATTCATCGCCGGAATGCGCCGCAATGGCTATAATCAGGAGGTAGCCGAGCGTTGTTTCGGACAGATCGAGGGCTTTGCCGATTACGGCTTTCCCGAAAGCCACGCGGCGGCCTTTGCCATGCTCGCCTATGTATCGGCCTGGCTGAAATGCCATCACCCGGCGGTGTTTGCCTGCGCGCTGCTGAATTCCCAACCGATGGGATTCTATGCGCCTGCCCAGATCGTGCGCGATGCGCGTGACCATCAGGTGAAAGTGCGCCCCATTTGCGTGAATACCAGCCATTGGGACAACACCCTGGAACACCGCACCGACGGGCCGCTGGCCCTGCGGCTGGGGTTCCGCCAGATCAAGGGGTTCAAGGAAGAAGATGCTGGCTGGATCGTTGCCGCGCGTGGCAATGGCTATCGCGACCCGGAGTCCCTCTGGCTGCGCGCAGGAGTGGCCCCCGCAGTGCTGGAACGGCTGGCCGAGGCGGATGCGTTTTCCGATATGGGCCTGTCCCGGCGCGACGCGCTCTGGCAGGTTCGGGCAATCCGGGGACAGGCGCCGCTACCGCTGTTCAACGATCCGATTGACCGGGAAAGCATCCGTGAACCGCATGTTACCCTGCCGCCGATGCATCTGGGCGAAGAAGTGGTGGAGGATTACGTCTCCATGCGCCTGACCCTGCGCGCCCACCCGATGGAACTGCTGCGCCCCACACTTCCCGGCCTGACGCCACATGACAAACTGGTTACGACCCCACTTGGCCGTGTCAGCGTCTGTGGGCTCGTCATCACCCGTCAACGTCCCGGCACCGCCTCTGGCGTGATCTTCCTGACGCTGGAGGATGAGACCAGCGTATCAAACGTGGTTGTCTGGCCCAAAACCTATGAGCGGTTCCGCCGGATCGTCATGGGCGGGCGGCTGTTGCGGGTGACAGGGTATCTTCAACGCGAAGGGATCGTGGTGCACCTGATCGCCCAGCAGATCGAAGACCTCTCGCACCGCCTTTCCGACTTGGGACACCCGATGGAGAATGCAGTCAGCCAGACAACGCCGCAAACAGACAACGCCCCACGCCCATTGCCACCACCACGCGCCACACATCCACGGGAGCAAGCCAAACGCCTGTTTCCCAGCCGGGATTTCCATTGACGTATTTACAGGCCGCAGGCGAGGCGAGCAGGCGCTTTCCAAAATCTTGGGCTCAGCGCTTTTCACGCCTCCTTTTCGGTGGCTGGCCATCTCATCCACTGTCACGGCGTGCGCGGTCGCCAGCCCACTGGAAAGCGCGACGACGGTTGGAACTCAAAGCTTGCTCAGCGCGCGACGCAGGTGAGCATCGGCATTTCGAGCCGACATGATGATCAAGATGACAGGGGGATTGGGCCGCATTGGCTTCCGGCGGCGACAAGGGATCTGCGGCTGTTCCGGGGGCGTTTGACACTCCGGGAGGGACGGGATAACGGTGTCGTGGATTGTTTCGCTGCCACACGCTATTGCACTGCTTCAGGTATTAGAAAACATGACTCAAGCCTTCCCGCCGACCCAAGCGATTGCGGAAGTCGGGTGTGATCACAAGGGCGACCCGGACATCGGAGGAGAACCGGTTGCGATCAATCCCGCGATGCTCAATATCCCCTCTGCGACCACTGATATTTCGAGCTGCCGGGCTATCTCTGCAAGCATTTCGATGGTGGAGCCCATGTCTCGGACGGGATGCCCACCAGAAAGAAAATCGCCGCAGGGGTCGCCTTTTTCGAAGAGCGAGGCCGGGCGCATCATGCTTGACAACCGCGACCTCAGGGGCGTTTTTTGATGACCGGGCGCCTTCTGCCCACCTAGGTGACAGCCCATGACCGGCACCGTGATTTTCCGTTGTAATGTTTCGGCCAGCGTCGGGGTTGGGCATCTGATGCGCTGCCGGGAGATGGCGCGCTACCTGGGTGGAATTGGCTGGCGTTCGGTGTTGCTTGGTCCGCCCGACAATCTGCGCCAGAGTGTTGACGAGCGGCTCTTTGCCGCCTGGCATCCGGTGGAGGTGCGCGGCCCGTCCGATGAGGATGCGGCCCGGGTTCTCACGCTTTGCGAGGCCCATGGCACGCATTATGCAGTTATGGACGATTACCGCGTTGATCCGGGTTATCAGGAGATCCTGCGCGCGGCCGGGGTGCGCTGGTTGCAGCAGTTCGACACCTCGCGGCCCTGGATGTTCCAGCCCGACCTTCTGGTCAATGCCAGCCCCTACGAGCGGCGCGAGCAATACCTGCCTTGGCTGACGGAACCGGAGCGAACCAGAACGCTGTTCGGACCTGCCTATGCGGTGCTGCGCCCGGCCTTTTCCGGGATTGCGGCACGCGCCGACGGCCGGCCGGTGCGCCGGGTATTGGTGGCCTTTGGTGGCGGCGATGACCGCGGCGCGATCGATCAGGCATTGCGCGTGTTGGCCGGGCGGTTGGGGCCGGAGGTGACGCTGGTCATTGTATCCGGCGCAGGAAATCCGCGCTGCGAGCAGATCGCCGACGTGGTGTCGGCGTTGCCTGACGGCGAGGCAGAATTTCACGTCAACCCGCCCGACATGGCGGGGTTGATGCGCGGTTGCGATCTGGCGCTCATCGGCGGTGGAACCATGAGCTACGAGGCGGCGATCTGCGGTCTGCCCATGGTCTTTGTCGGGCTGGCCCCCAACCAGGAGCGGTCCTGCCGGGGATGGCAAAACCTGACGGGGGCGCCGTTCGTTGGGCTTGTGGGGACGGTGCCCGATGAGTGGCTTTACGAGACGGTTTCAAACCTTGTGGAAGATGACGACAGACGCCGCGCGATGGCCGTGAAAGGCCGGTCGCTGGTGGACGGAGAGGGCACGCGGCGGCTGGTCGAGGCGCTGCTTGAACGGGAAAGAGAAACGACATGAGCGGACAAAAGACCATTCTCGTGCTCGGCACCAATGCCGGTCAGGCGGACCTGATCCGGCACATGAAGGACCGTGGCTGGCGGGTGATCGGGGCATCGCCGGTCCCTGGTGAACCCGGGCAAGCCTTCTGCGACGCGGTGGAGGCGATCAACATCGTCGACCTCGACGCGCTGGAAGAGGCGGCGCGGCGTCACGCGATCGATCTGGTCTACTCGATCTCGTCCGACGTGGCGATGAAATCGGTTGTCGCGCTTTCCGAACGCATGGGGCTTGCGCATTTTTACGACAGCGCCCTTGTCGACCTGCTCGACGACAAGGCGGCGCTGCGCGGCTTCCTGGCCGAACACGATCTCGGGCCGGTGCCGTTTCGCAAGCTGGCAGGTCCGGCGGATGCCGCAGACTGGGATCACTTCCCCTGCATGGTCAAGCCGACCGACGCCCAGGGCCAACGAGGCGTTGTCCGGGTCGACCGGCGGGAGGATCTCGCCCCGGCGATCGAGGCGGCGGTGGGCTTCTCGCGCAGCAAGCAGGCGATTGTCGAAGGATTCCTCGACGGTGTCGAAATCTCGTGCAACGTGCTGGTCTGCGGGGGCGAGGTGAAGATGAAGGTGCTGTCCGAACGGCTGGTGCATGGCCCCCACGCACTGGGCGTGCCGCGTGGTCACCTGGTGCCCTGCGACGACGTGACCGAGGAAAACCAGCGTGCCGCACTGGCGCTGGTCGACGGGATCGTTGCTGCGTTGGGGCACCGTGACGGAGTGCTCTATTTCCAGATGATCGTGACCCCGGAAGGCCCCCGCGTGGTCGAGATCGCACCGCGGCTCGACGGGTGTCACATGTGGCGGCTGATCCGCGCCGCCGAAGGGGCCGACCTCATCGCGATGACCATGGATTGCCTGACCGGCGAAGGCGCGCCCGCCACGCTGCCCAATGGCGGCGAAGGCGACAGGCACCGCCCGATCCGGGAACTCATGTTTCAGCAGATGGCGCCGGGCCGGCCCTTCGACCCCGCGGCTTTCCCGGTGCCAGGGGATGCGATATATCACGAATACCGCTATAACGCGGGCGAAGAGGTGCGGCCGGTGAACGGCACGCTGGACGTCGTCGGATACTACGTGCGGGAGAGGACATGACCACAACCGTTGCTGTCACCGGGGCCTCGGGCTTCATCGGCCGCTACCTGTGTCCGGCACTGGAAGAGGCCGGGCACCGGGCGCTGCGGCTGGGCCGGGGCGCCCCCCAGGGGCCGGACGACCGGCAGACCGATTATTCCCGGCATAGCCTGACCGCGGCGCTGGCGGGCGCCGATGCAGTTGTCCACCTGGCCGGGCGCCGCATGACACGCGAAGACGCGCCGATGGATATCACCCCGTTCTGGCCGTCCAACGCCGCCGCCATGGCCGATCTCGTGGCCGCCGCGCGCGAGGTGGGCGTGCAGCGCATTGTCCTGGCCTCGACCATCGCCATCTATTCCCCCGCCTCGGGTCTGCCCTACCGCGAAAGCGCACCGGCGCGCCCGATCAACGCCTATGCCTTGTCGAAGCTCATGGCCGAGGCGCACCTGGAAATGCTGACCCGCGCCAAGGGGCCGTCGGCGGTGGCGCTGCGTTTTGCCGCCGTCTATGGCCATGGCGAGAAAGGCACCCCGGCGCTGATGAAGTTCATCGGCCAGGCCCGGGCGGGCGAGACCATCGTGCTCACCGGCAATGCCAACTATCGCATTGATCAGCTTTACGTGCGCGACGCCGTCTCGGCCATTCAGGCCGCCCTCGCCTCGGATGCGCAGGGGGTCTACAACATCGGTGGCGGCCGCGCGATCCCGGTGGGCGAGATCGCCGAGACCGTGAACGAGGTCTTCGGCAATGCGGGCAATATCCGTTACGACACCGACAGCGATGCGCCCATGCCCAAGACCTGCATGGCGCTCGACGCCGCCGCCGCCGACCTCGGCTGGCGCCCGGCGTTCGATCTGCGGGCGGGACTTGAGGATTTCACCGTTTCATGCGAATGACTTAGGTGCCAAGAGAAGGATTCTGCGTATTGTCCACCTCGACGATGAAACATCAGGAGAAAGCCTTTTCTCCTTTAATGGCGGGTGAGACTGAATCCGATACGCTGAACGGAGTACCTCAGGCCAGCGATTCTCACCGCCTGGTGCTGCATCCCGGTGCGCGTCAGCTTTTGGTCCTGATCAGTGCGACCGGAACCAAACCCGGGCGTTTCAATCTTTGGAAATACGCCGATATCCTGCCGTGTCATAAGCTGTACCTGCGCGCTCCGACCAACGACTGGTATCAGCAGGGCGTGCCGGGATTGGGGGCCGACTTCAAGGAAACGGCAGAGAACATTCGGCGTCTGGCCGCCGGGTGTCGAGCCGAAAAAATCTATACGTGCGGCAGTAGCATGGGTGGGTATGGTGCCATCTTGTTTGGCCTGGAACTCGATGCTTCGGTGCTGGCATTCAGTCCCGAGATTGTGCTGAAATTACCGTTCAGCCGGTCTTATAAAATGATGCCGGAAGGGGTGCAAATGACAGCCCCCGACTTACGGCAAAAACTGGCAGCCGCTCAAAGCCCTGTCGTGATCTATACGGGTGAAATGGACCCGGTAGATCTTTATTGTGCGGCGACGGTCCGCAATCTGCCCTCGGTCCAAATAGTCACGTTCAGGGATGATGAACATACGGTAATGCGGACACTGTTTCAGACGGATCGGCTGGAAACCACGCTCCGGGAATTCGTCGAGGACAAACCGCTGCCGACCATCATGGAAAAAGGCAGCGCGCTCGATATTGCCGGGTATCCGCGCAGTTTTTACCGTGGCTGGCAGTACTTCCTCAAAAAAGAGGACGATCTGGCTATAAAGGAGCTGCGGAAAGCGATCGCTGCGTACCCTATATCTGCGCGGGCGAACTTCTTTATGGCCAAGCTGATGTTGCGCAATAGCAATCCCGAGAAAGCCCGGGAGCACGCGGCCATGGCCGTTGCCATGACGCCGAACTTCGTCGAACACCGGGTTTTCTTCGCACATTGCCTGCGCATGACCGGCGCGCTTGAAGGAGCAATGTACAACCACATGAAAATTCTGGAAACTTGGCCCGATACACCTCAATCCCATTTCGATCTCGGGCAGATATATTTTCAGAAAGGGCAGATCGAGAAAGCCCGGTTGCAATTTTCCGAGGCAGTGCGTCTGGAACCGTCAAACCCCGCTTATGTCAAAAAGCTGGAGAAGCTCAACAAACTCTATCTGTCTATGCCAAGGTGAAGCTTTTACCTTTTGTTTAAGGTCCGCTCCCAGAGGAATTTCTCCGACACGATCAAATAAGAGATAGCCATGCTCACACTGCGCGAAGAACTCAGCAAGACCCACGGCATCGCCAACGATGGCAGCCCCTTCATCATCGCCGAGATGTCGGGCAACCATAACCGCTCGCTCGACCGGGCGCTGGCCATCGTCGATGCCGCCGCCGAAACCGGGGCCGACGCGATCAAGATCCAGACCTTCACCGCCGACAGCATGACGCTGGACCTCACCGAAGGCGAGTTCACCATCACCGACCCCAAGTCGCTGTGGTACGGGCGCACGCTCCATGACCTCTACGAAGAGGCCCATACCCCCGCGGAATGGCACAAGCCCATTGCCGACCGGGCACGGGAACGCGGCCTGCTCTTCATGTCCACGCCGTTTTCCGAGGATGCAGTGGACCTGTTGGAAAGTCTCGACGCGCCGCTTTACAAGATCGCGTCCTTCGAAGCGATCGACCTGCCCCTGATCCGCCGCGTCGCGCAAACCGGCAAGCCGATGATCATCTCCACCGGTATGGCCAGCGTGGTCGAGATCGGCGAAGCGGTGGAAACCGCGCTTGGTGCGGGCTGCACCAACCTGACCCTGCTCAAATGCACCTCTTCCTACCCGGCCAGCCCCGAGAATACCAATCTCGTCACCATGCCGGTGATCGGCCAGACCTTTGGCGTCAACTTCGGCCTGTCCGACCACACCATGGGCAATGGCGTGGCGGTCGCGGCCACCGCGCTTGGCGGCACGGTCATCGAGAAGCATTTCATCCTCGACCGTTCCGAGGGCGGCGTGGACAGCGCCTTTTCACTCGAACCCGATGAATTCACCGCTCTGGTCACGGAATGCAAGCGCGGAGCACAGGCGATGGGCGAGATCTGGTTTGGTGGCACGGCATCCGAACAGGCCGGACGCAAGAAACGCCGTTCGCTCTATATCGCGGAAGACCTCAAGGCCGGCGATCTGCTGACGCCGCAGAACCTGCGCCGTATCCGCCCCGGTCTTGGATTGGCCCCGCGCCATTACGACGTGTTGCTGGGCCGACGCGTCGGTCGCGACGTCAAGCGCGGCACACCGATGAGCTGGGATCTTCTGGACACGGAAAGCTGATCCCGGATGAAGGGACCGACACAGCGCCTTCGTCATGGCGGGCTGGCAGGCGTGGCCCGCCGGTGTCTCAAGCCGCTTGTGGCCGCCGCGTCGCGAAATACCCGCCTGCTCCAGATGATGGCGCGGACCGCCGATCTGATCGGCGCTGCCGACCGGGCCGCGCGCCTGCGGGCCATACGGCTCCGCCATCTTGCGCCGAAACATCTCGAGGCACGAAATCTGACCGGCGTGCTCGAACTCATGGCAGAGATGGAGCGCACCGGGCTCGCCATGCAATTCTCCACAGGCCGGCTGCTTGCGGATGAACTGGTCACCGCCGCGGGCCGGGCGCGCCTGCTCGAGGCCGCGCGGGACGTGCGTGAGACCTGCCCCGACAGTGCATTCGTCAGCCACGTCACGGCTCTCTGTCAAGCGATGGAGGAGGATCACATCGCGGCGGGGCATACGCTGATCGCCGAGATGAACGATCCGCCCACCGCGCCCAAATGGCTTCGGGCGCGGCGGTTTCGTATTCTGGAACAGAGCTGGCGGATCGTGGATCTCATTGCGCGGGAGCGTATGGACTGGGCTGACGAGGCAGGGGACTACGAGGCGCTGGCGATATCCTCGACCGAAACATCGCGGCAGGGCCCGCTCGAGGGGGGCGAACTGGTGCAGTCCTTCAAGGAGCATGCACTGCAGGGGCGGATGCGTGACACGTATCTCGATATCTGTGCCAAGGAGTTCAACACGGCGGACAGCCTGCCCGCGCGGCTGTCGGCGATTGAGGCGATGTTGCGGACCTCGATACGGCACATTCCCGATTACTCGGCCTCTCACGCCCTCGCCAACCATTATCTCGACGGGCTCGAAGTCGAGATATCGACCTTGTTCAACACACCACCGGACGAGGCAGCCGCCGAGGCCCAGGTTCTGACGCTATGCACGCTGCTGTTGCTGGCGCGGCGCCTCAATCGTCCGGAATTGGCGGCGAGAATCATCGCGCGCTTCGAGGACATATCGCAGGAACCATTGTTTCTGCCGGTGCTCTGGCCGGTTCCTGCGGCGCTGGCGCGCGACCCCGCCTGCCTGACACAGGCCGGGCGTATCATGTCCCGGATCCGCCACCAGGCACCCCGCATCAACCGCGATATGCAAAATTTCTTTCGCTGGGCGCAGTTGGCACAGGACGATGCCGGCGCGGAGGCGTTTTTCGGAACGCTATCCGAGACGATGCGGCGCCGGGCGGGCTGCCTTTATTATGTCAATATCCTGCAACGCCAAGGTCGCTTCGATGAGGCCCGCACCCTGTTGCGCGATATCCACGGGCAAGCGCTGGCCAATCCCTCAAAGGTCAATGCCGTCACCAGCCATGGCATGATCAAGCGGGCCGGCGAACTCGATTTCCTGATCGAGACAGCACAGATATGGCAGAGCGTGCCACAGCCGACCGATCCGCAAGGCCTCGTGGTGATCCCCGCGCGCAACATAGACGCGTTGCGCCGCTATCCTCTCATGGTCCTGCTGGAACTCAAGCGCAGGGGCTGGGCAGTCATCCCGCTGGTGCAGGGGCTTTTGCCATTCCAGCCCACGGGCCGTCCCGAAATCGACCTCATGGTCGGATCACTCACACCAAACCAGCATCTCACGGCCGCTGCCGAAGCGGCCTTTCCCGCCCTGACCGGTTTCGTGGCCGAACCCGCGCGTGGGCGATTGCTATGGAATGACTTGGATTTTTCCCACGCTGTCTGGGAGGATGCGGCCATCAACCGTCGCCGCTACGACATTTCCTACGACTGTCCCGAGCTGCAATCCTACCTGGGCATGTTGATGGACTGGACGGGGCTATTGGCCCGGGCTTTGCGATACGCCCATGATCTGGAACGCGCAGGCGGGCCGCCGGTGATGCACATGTCGCTGTTCAATGCGCGCTTGCCCGATGCGATCTATGCCGCCTATGCCCGGGCGCATGGCGATCCCGAGCGGTTCTTTCATGTCCATGTGGCCAATGGCTATCAGAACTATTTCACCAATTTCACCACCAACATGTCGCATCGGTTCGTGCTCCGCAATACGACCCGGGCGCGCGAGACCCGCTCAGCTTCTTTTCCGAGACCTGCCAATTTTGATCGCTACCTCGCTGCGGCCCGGTCCGAACTGCCACAGATCCGCGCCCGGTTTGCCCATACAACGCAGGTCCGCCGCTCGACCCGAGAGGCCGAGCCGCGCGCACCCGAGGCCGAGGCGGCCCTCGCACGTATCCGGGACTGGAAATCACGCGGTGGCCATGTGGCCTGTGCCTTTGGCAAAGTGGTCTGTGACAGTGCCGTGCCCTTCGACGGCGGACCGGTGCATCGCTCGATGAAAGACTGGATCAATCATTGCATCCGCGCGGTTCGGGACAGTGACACCCTGCTTCTCATCAAGCCGCATCCCCACGAGCTCAACAATCAGATTGCCACTTTCCTCACCCAGTATTTCACCGATCTTTTCGAGGAACCGTTGGGCGACAATGTCCTGGTTCTGGGGCATCGCTGGTTCGATATCCACGACCTCGCGGATATCGTCGATCTGGGGCTGATCTACAACGGCACCACCGCGGTGGAGATGGGGCTGTTGGGGATTCCCTGTCTGCTGTCGGGGCATTTTGCGCCAATCGACTACCCGATCGGTCACCCTGTCGTGGAAACGGCCGAGGATTTCGAGGCCGCACTGCGTTTCGAGCGCCCGGTCGATGCCGCCCCCGACCTTGCCGACCGCGCCGCGATCTGGCTCGATTACATGGCCAGCGAGACCTTCACCCTGCCCTACCGCTATCACGCGCGCCCGGTGACCAATACGGTGATGTATCCGCCCTGGTGGGTGGCCGAGGATCTTGAGCGATACCACAGATCGGGCGACCCGGCGGTACAGACCCTTGCCGATCGCGCTCTGGGGGTAAGCGGCGAACCGGGAGAGGGACCTTGAGCAATCACGAAAACAACTCTGATCTCACGGCCGCCCCCCTGCCCTACCCTTCGGCGCTCTCCGGGCCTTCCTTCCATATTCTGCCATCCGATGACCCGGGCGCCAGTCGTCTGGTCATCTTCTTTGCCGCCAAGGATCTGAGTTTCGACCGGTTCAACTTCTTTCAGCTTGGCCGCGAATTGCCCGAGCACCGCATGTTCGTCAACAATGGCAGCAATGAATGGTATCAATCCGGATTGCCGGGTCTGGGTGCGGATGTCTCGGAATGCGTCGCGATGTTGCAAGCCTGGCAGGCTGCGCTTGGAGCGGTGGAGATTTGCACTGTGGGCACCTCGATGGGGGCATATGGTGCAATCCAGTATGGGGCGGCGCTCGGAGCGCGGGTTCTGGCCTTCGCCTCCGAGTCCCGGCTCGGGATGCCGCATAGCCGCAGCGCCCAGCACTACGAGGCCAGCACGCCGCCCGTATACCCCGATCTGAGGCCCGTCCTGACCAAGAGCACGACCGACGTGACGCTTTTCGTCGGAGAGCGCGATCCGGTGGATCTAAGCGCCGCCAGCGAGCTGGCGGCCATACCGGGTGTCCGGGCATATAGCCTTGTCGGGTGCGCCCATGTCGTGCCAACGTTCCTGTCGCGCCGGTCCCGTCTGGGGCCGCTCCTGCGGGCCTTCGTTGCAGGAGAGGCGCTGCCGGACCTGCCTGCCATCGGAAGCGCGCTTGAGACACCGGAATATGTCACTGCCGTTCGGGATGCCCACCAAGCTGCGCAAACCAGAGAATGGCAGCAGGCCGAGACCGCCGCGCGCCGGGCGCTCCACCTGCTGCCCTTTGGCGAAGCGGCGGAATTTCTCCTCGGACAGGCGCTCTTGCATCAAGGGGCCACCGCAGAGTCCGTCGATCTGTTGGCGCGCAACGCCCTAAGCCAGCCGCCCGATGACAACGAGGCCCTCTTGTTGTTGGCCGTGGGTTTGCGGCGGCTGGGGTGTCTCGACCGCGCGGCGCATTTCTACCAACAGATGCTCATCTCCGATCCGGGTGAGCACAGGGCCCTGTTCGGCCTGAGCATGGTCCGCGAGAAACAGGGTGATATAGAACAGGCCTTGGCGCTGATCGGACGTGCGTTGCGGATCAGGCCCGGGCACGGGGTCTACCAAAAGCGATACAATACCCTCCGCGCAAGGCTCTGAGGATACTGCCCCCCGCAGGCCGACCGGACTGTCCGGTTCAGCGGACAGGTTCGACGGCGGTGCCGATCACCCGATCCGCCAGCAGACTGACATGCGGATCGCCCTTGGCGAGATAATCGTCCAGCTGATCTTTCAGCCAATAGGGCGGATAGACCACTTTGTTGGTCACCGGACGGGCATGATAGCAATAATCCAGCGCAAACCGGCCGTTTGACATGTAATCCAGCCAAAGCGCGGCGCGCGCGCGCATTTCGGGATGCGGATCAACCGGTGCCTCGAACCGCAGCATCTTGTGGTAATGTTCGGTCGAGCGCGGCACATGGTGCTTCACCGGGTAATCAATCGGCCCAAAGTGATTGGCCTGGATACACGGGATATTGAGCAGCGACATTTCGATCGCCACCGTACCGTTATAGATCACGCCCAGATCGGTAAAGCGGCTGAGCGCCGTGATGTCGAACCAGCGGTGCCCCAGCTTGACGACATTGTCAGGCAGGTCATCGGGCAGAAGATCAAAGAAATACTGGTTGAGATAAGTGGCGATCTCTTCGTTCAACTCGTGCGGATGTGGTTTGATCAGAAGAAGCGTGTTCGAGTCGCGAACCGCATCGACGCTGTCCAGCAACCATTCCTTGAAATCCGCATGGGCCGGTCCGCCATCAAAGGGCACGGCGCTGTCACAGACCACGCGCCCGAACAGACAGGCAACCTTGCCACCCTTGGCGCGCCACTCGTGGATACGGGCTTCGCATTCCGCGGCATCGGGATCCATCTCCTTGACCGGTCCGGAGGTCCGCTTGGCGGTGGCGATATGCTCCACCCGCGCGATGATTTCCTCGGCCCGCTCGTAATTCGCCTGGTAGTAATCCTCGAAAAACGCGGGACGCGGGAACGACGCCGAGCGCACTTCGGGAAAGGCGGTGACGTTGCGGATCACGCAGCGGGTAGAGATTTCGTGACTGAAATTCGCAAAATAATTCTCGTACCCGTTGGCGGTCTGCAAGGCGAAGAACGTCTCCGGATCGCCGACTTTTTCGCAATAGAGCCGGAAGAGCGTGTCGGGCAGACGGGAATTGAACAACGCGGCAAAGCCCGCGCGAATATTTTGCTCGGGCAGTCGGGAATGGGCGAAAACGGTGGCCCGGGCCGCCAGTTCCGTCCAGTCGCAGAGTTTCTGCAATGTGCTGGTCAGCGCCGGACAGGAAAAATCCACATCATAGGCGCGGCGGTTGATACGGGCATCTTCCATCAACGAGTGATGGAGATTGAGCCCCATCCACTCGATCCGCCCCTCATGCGGCGCGGCGACAAAATCCGTCAACTCGGGGAACACCTGCTCCGCCGCGGGGGACAGGCGGCATTCCAAGGTGATGCACCCCCCGAGAAGGTCGATATCCGGGTTGCCGGTGGGTTCGTTGGGCAAGAGCCCCTCGACAAGGCACTTCGCGGCCCAGCCCCGGCGGCGCAGTTCCATGAGCACGACCAGCGGATACTTGCGCAGCTGATCGACATTGCGCGCGGCAATGACCAGAACGCCCTTCGGATTCTGCGGCTGGGGCACGGCTGCAAAGGCATCGGCCGTATCGCGCAGAAAACTCAGTTCACCACGGCGGCGCAGCAAATTCCAGTGCTGGAAGGGATTGAGCCGTCCCGGATGACTCAGCAGTCGCACATGCAGCCCATCAAGCACGTCAAGCGCCCCGGCAAAGCGGCCTTGTCGTTGCAATATGTTCACGTAATAGAGCGAGCTTGCCGACTCACGTTGGGGCCCCGGGATCTTGCGGAAGGTCCGATCCGCCTCGTCGAATGCCCGCACCCAGAGGGCCCATTTGAAATAGGCCTTGATCTCGTGCGCCTTGCCCGGAACCTCGGGCAGATTGCGGCGAATGGTGTGGCTGCGCGTGACCCATTCGGGATCGTCGTCGAGCACCAGCTCCGGGAGGGCCAGCCAGATCGCGGTCTCGGGCGCACCGGCGGCGGCAAAGCTCTCGATCTGGGCCTTGATCCGCGCGACATCCGCTTCGCGTCCCAGTGTCCTGTAAGTTCTGAGGGCTGACAAGAGAATGTTGATGATGCGCACCGCTTCTCTGTCTTCCAGTTCCGCAGCGTCGACCACCACGGTGAGCGCCGCCAGATCGGCGACGATCCGGTCGATGGTCTTGTCGGCGAGTGCATAGGCCTTGTGGTAGCTGTACTGTCGCCGCACGCTCTGGCGCAGCATGTCGGCAACCGCCTTGACCTGGGTATGAAGCGTAGTCGCGGACTCGAACTCGGCAAGGCAGGCGCCGAGATAACCATCCGCGTTGCGCGCCTGTAGAAGGGGTTCCTTGAACGACACATCCCGTTCATTCTGGCTGGCGGCGCCGTTCGACTTCAGCAGGCGAGCGGAACTGCCGTCGTTGTCAATCCAGCCCATCTGTTCACGAGCAACCACATCAACCACGCGCCAGGCGTTCTTGAGCGCGGCAAAGGTCTTGTGCGCGCGGTCCTTTTCCTGTGGCGTGCTCGCCGTTTCCCTGGACAGGCGGTCCATGGCGACCTGCACGATATGACCTGCCTCTACATATTCTCCTGCCTTGGCATGCAGCGCGGCATAAAGATAAACGAGGAACGGGCTGAAGGGGGCGTGCTTCAGCGCCTTTTTTGCAGCGGTCCGCAACCGGAGACGGCCTTCCTCGTCGACCATGGCGCGTTCGATGAAGGCACCGGCCGCGCGCGGCATCGGCTTGTCGATGGCCTCGAACTGGGTGGCAATCCAGAGGACGCGTGCCAGATCGTTCTTCTTGATCCATTTGGCCAGCCGGTCCGAGAAATCCTTGTGACGGATCTTGGTGATTCTGGCAGACGAGGGACGTCCCGCAAAGGCGGCATTGATAGCCTCGCGAGTGCGCATGTTGTAGATCAGCCGATCGTCCCATAGGCTCAATATCTCGCGTGCGCGTGCCGCGCGGCCGGTCTTGAGCAGAAATTCGACACGCATCAACATTACGTTATAGCGCTGACGACGCAACGCTAATTTCAACCGGGCTACAGCTGGCTGCTGTTTAACCGTTTCCGTGCTCAGAAGTGAGGCCATGATACGTCTTATATCTTCTTTTGTTTAAGCGGGCAGCTTGAATAATTTACGTGGAAAGCAGCGTCCACAGGGCTTGGATTATGGGTCATTTACCTTTTGAACACAAGTGACACAGCACAAATGTCATGTTGCACCTTTGGCGAAAACCCTGCTATCGCTCCCCGCATAATCCGGTTGGGAAATTTGAATGTCTGTTGCGAAACCGAACGATTTATTTGGCCTCGAAGGACGGACTGCGTTGGTAACCGGCGCCGCCGGTCATCTGGGCGCGGCGATCGCCCGGGCCCTGAGCGGAGCCGGCGCAACGCTCTATCTGGCGGGGAGGCGTGTTGAACCGTTGGAAACCCTCGCCGCGGAGCTCGGGGCATCGGCCCATGTCCTGCCGCTTGATGTAACGGACAGCACGGCGATCGCCGAGGCGTTATCGGTGATCGAGGCGGACCGCGGACGGCTTGATGTGCTCGTGAACAATGCGCATTCCGGGCGCACCGGGACGCTCGAAACCGCCCGGGCCGATGATTATGCCAACGCCTTTGCCGTTTCGGTTCAATCATCTGCAGAGCTCGTGCGTCTTGGACTGCCACTAATGCGCAAGGCCGTCTCATTGGCCGGACAAGCCTCGGTGGTAAACATATCCTCAATGTATGGCATGGTCAGTCCGGACCCGGCGATCTACGGTGATAGCGGGCATAACAGCCCCCCCTATTACGGCGCGGCCAAGGCCGGCATTCTGCAATATACTCGGTATGCGGCCGTACATCTCGCGCCCGAGCGGATCCGGGTCAACGCCATTAGCCCCGGCCCGTTTCCCAAGCAGAAAGTCGCCCAGAGCATGCCTGAGCTCTGGGATGTCCTGAACGCCAAGCCCCCGATGAAACGGGTGGGACAGCCCCATGAAATCGGTGGCGCGGCTCTTTTCCTTGCATCGGACGCTTCCAGTTATGTGACCGGCATAAATCTGCCTGTCGATGGTGGATGGACGGCTTGGTAAGCAGATGAGCGCCCCAACCCGACATCGCCGCCCCGTGCGCGCCGTTCTGCAATGCCGCCTGTCATCGTCCCGCCTGCCCGCCAAGGTCCTGCTGCCACTTGCCGGTCTGCCGATTGCCGTTCTGGCCGCGAAACGCGCGATGCGCGACGGCCAGGACGTGATGCTGGCCACCTCGGTCGAGGCGTCCGACGACCTGTTGGTCAGCGAAGCCACGCGCCATGGCGTACCGGTGTGTCGCGGCCCGCTCGACAACGTTCTGGCGCGGTTTCTGATTGCGACCGAAGATCTTCCGGATGACGCGCTTTGCGTGCGCCTGACCGGAGACAACACCTTTCCCGACGCGGATTTCATTGGCACCCTGGTTGATCTTCTGGAGGCAAACGGCCTGCACTACATGGCACATGGCGGCAATCGCACGCAGTTGCCCTATGGCATGGCGGCGGAAGTCTTCGATGTCGGCACATTGCGAGAAGCGGCGGCGGCCACGACGGACCCTTTCGACCTCGAGCATGTCACGCCATGGATTCGCAAACGCCATGCCCCGAGACGGATGCCGCCCTTTCCCGGCCTTGACCGGACTTGGGGTCATCTGCGCGCCACGGTGGACACGTTTGACGATTACCAACGCGTCGCGGCCGTGTTCGAGGGCCTGACAGACCCGATCGATACCCCGTGGCAAGTGCTGGTCGAGCGGTTGCAGGCCCTGCCCGACGCTCCGACCTTCCATTTGCGCCGACAGGCCGGCGATCCGGCGGGCATGGTTCTGGGTACGGTTCAGTTGGGGCTGGCCTATGGGCGCGCCAATGCCGTGGGGCTGCCACCCGAGCACGCCGCCCACACCATCGTGCGCCGCGCCATCGACCACGGTGTCGAGGATATCGACACCGCCAGAGCCTATGGGCAGAGCGAAGCGCGGCTCGGTCGCATCCTGTCGCGGGGCCTCGCATCCCAGGCGCGCATCCTGACCAAGCTCGACCCGCTGGCGGATGTCACCAGCGACTGGCCCGCGGCCGCCGTGGCAGCACGGGTGCGCGAGAGCGTGCAGGCGTCCCTGCTCGCCCTGGGCCTCAAGCGGTTGCCTGTTCTCATGCTGCACCGGGCGGCGCATCTCGATATGGCCGACGGCATGGTGATGGAAACGCTTGAAGCACTGTGCCGCGACGGCCAGATCGGCACGTTGGGCGTATCGGTCCAGACTCCCGCCGAACTGAAGCAAGTTCTGGATGACGGGCGTATCGGCCATGTGCAGTTGCCTTGCAATCTTCTGGACTGGCGTTGGCGGGATCTGGTTCCCGCGCTGCTGGTACGGCCGGACCTTTGCGTGCATGTACGCAGCGCCTATCTGCAAGGGCTTTTGACACCGGCCGATCCACGGCACTGGCCCGTGATCGAAGGTGTCGATCCCGCCGCATTGGTGACAACACTCAGCGAGCTGGCCAAGCGGCTGGGGCGGCGGGACTGTCGCGATCTCTGTCTCGCCTATCTGCGCGGGTTGAGCTGGATCGACGGCATCGTCGTCGGTGTGGAAACGGAACCACAGTTGATGGACAATCTCGAACTGTTTCGCCGGGATGCCTTGAGCGCAAGCGAGATTGCCGAAGTAGACACCGCGCTTCCACACGTCCCAGAGGCGCTGCTCGACCCCAGCGGCTGGCCCCGTACCTGAGGTGAAGGCGAAACCCAGCGGCTTGCCCGCAAGTCAGTTCGACAAGGCGCGCAGCTCATCGGACGCGTCACGCCCGAACCCCCCGGCTTTTTCCAGCGGGGCAGCATAGCCGCCAAGCTTGGAAGTCACATATCCCGTACCGGCCACCGCCTCGGCCAGCCTGACGGCAGCGGTGACCCCGTCGATGACGAGCACGCCCGTGGTCGCCGTCAAGCTGTTGCACAGCTCGCTCATGCCAGCGCATCCCAGGATGATCGCCTCGGCGCGGTCTTCGCGTTTCGCGGCCATGATCTCCGCCGCCAAGAGCGTATTTGCCGCGCTCTGATCCTCTTCCACCGCAAGCACCGGCAGATTGATGGCACGCACGTTTCGACAGCGCCGCCCGGCGCCGTACCCATCGACCAGATCCTCGATGATCGGAATTGACCGGGGCAATGTCGTGACAACCGAAAACCGGCTGCTGAGCAGCAAGGCCACCCTCACGGATGCTTCGCATATGCCGATCACGGGTTTCACCGCCACCTCGCGCGCAGCGCCGATGCCGGGATCGTCGAAACAGGCGATGACATGGGCATCGGCGCCCCGCGCCTCGGCCGCGCGGATCTGCTCAAGCATCGGCGGAACGCAAAGCGCCTCGTCGGTATACCCCTCGATCGACGCCGGTGCCGCCACGCCACGCGTGAGGTCGATCGTGGTGCCGGTCGAGGCAACCTGACGGGCGACGCGGCCGATCTGCTGCGTCATGCCCATGCTTGAATTGGGGTTCACGACATGAATGCGCATTATCTGGACTCCACGGTTTCGCGGGATACGTGGCCGACTTCCCGCGTCGAAAGATCGGCGGGTTTCTTCAACTCGAATTGTCGGTCGGCGACGATGTAATTGTCGGCATGAAGGCGGGCCAAAGGCTGATAGGCGGAAGGGTCCACATAGCGCCCCGCCGCATCGAGACAGTCGTCGCGCACATGCATCTCGACCACCTCGCCCATGACGATGGCACGGCCGGGATAATCGATGATCCGCTCCACCCGGCATTCCATGGCGCATGGCGTTTCGGCCAGGCGCGCGGCCTCGATCTGTCGGCAGGGCGCGGCGTCCAACCCCGCGAATTCCAGTTCGTCGACATCCGCCGCGAAATTCACACCACACAGGATCATCTGATCGGCCAGCGCCAGATCGACCATGTTCACGCAGAATTCCCCGTTGCGGCGGATATTGCCGATCGTGTCCTTCTCGCTGCCGTCGGGACGGGCGCTGAAGCCGACGATGACGATTGGCGGCTCATGCGAGAAGACGTTGAAAAAACTCATCGGGGCTGCGTTGTCATGCCCGCCGGGCGAGCACGTTGTAATCAATGCGATGGGCCGGGGGCCGATGAAATTGGTCAGCAGGCGATAGCGGTCGGCCGGCTGCGACTGGGTGAAATCGAACCGCATCACGTTTCCTTTTCTTCCGGGGTTCTGGCCCGCCCTTCCGCGACGGCATGGCAACTTACGGTGGCATCGCCCCGGTCGCGCAACTGAGGCTCCTCTCTGCGGCACCTCTCGTCGGCCAGCGCGCAGCGCGGGTGGAACGTGCAACCCGTGGGCGGGTTGAGCGGGCTGGGTGGTTCCCCGCCCTGCAGTTCCCGATTCCGGTTGGGCGCGTGGATATCGGGGATCGTGCCGAGCAGCAGCCGGGAATACGGGTGCTGCGGGGCGGTGAACAGGTCTTCGGCCGGGGCCATCTCGACGATCCGCCCCAGGTACATGACCGCAATCCTGTCGGACATGTGTCGCACCACGCTCAGATCATGGCTGATGAAGAGGTAGGTCAGGCCAAGCTCTTTCTGAAGCCGCCGCATCAGGTTCAAGATCTGCGCCTGCACCGACACATCCAGCGCCGAGGTTGGCTCGTCGCAGACCAGCAACTCGGGCTCGGAGGCCAGCGCCCGCGCGATCGAGATCCGTTGCCGCTGCCCGCCCGAGAATTCATGCGGAAACTTGGCCACGTCGTCGCTGGCCAGGCCCACGATGCGCAACAGATCGTCAACCCGCTCGCGTGTTTCCTCCTCGCTTGCGCGAAGCTTCATCTCGCGGATCGGCTCGGCGATGATATCGCCGACACGCCAGCGCGGGTTGAGGCTGGATTGCGGGTCCTGGAATATCATCTGCACCCGGACCGGACGGCCCCCGGTGCCGGGGCCGAACCGGATCTCTCCGGCGGAGGTGGAATAGAGCCCGGTGACGAGCCGCGCAACGGTGGATTTGCCACAGCCGGATTCACCCACGATGCTGAAGCAACTGCCGCGCGGAATGGTGAGGCTGACATCGTTCACCGCCTTCACGTAGAGTTTTGGCTTGCGCTCGAGGACACGGTTGAGCCACGGGGCCGAGACGTCGAACTCCTTCGAGACATGGTCGATCGACAGGATGGGATCGGCAGGCGTCATTGGGTTCCTCCTTCGTGCAGGAAACAGGCGGCGCGGTTCGGGCCTGCATCGACCAGGTTCGGCCGGTCGCGGCGGCAGCGCGGGCCAGCCATGGGGCAGCGCGGGTTAAAGGCGCAGCCGCTGGGCCGACTGTTCAGCCGGGGCATCGAGCCGTCGATCTGGGTGAGGGTATCGACCCGGTCATGCAAGCTGGGGATCGCCGACATCAGCCCCTTGGTATAAGGGTGCTGCGCATTGTGTATCACGTCCTCGACCCGGCCCATCTCGACCATTCGACCGGCATACATCACCACCACC
Organism: Aquicoccus porphyridii; assembly: GCF_008369105.1. Taxonomy (GTDB): domain Bacteria; phylum Pseudomonadota; class Alphaproteobacteria; order Rhodobacterales; family Rhodobacteraceae; genus Aquicoccus; species Aquicoccus porphyridii. The sequence continues at coordinate 24,395 of NZ_VINQ01000006.1, forward strand.
CGGTCGGCCGTTTCCGCAATCACACCCATGTCATGCGTTACCAGCATGATGCCGGTGCGGTGGTCCTTGCACAGCCGTCGCAAGAGCGTGGTGATCTGAGCCTGGATCGAAACGTCGAGCGCAGTGGTCGGCTCGTCCGCGATGATCAACTCGGGCTCGGCAGCCAGCGCCAGCGCGATGACAACGCGTTGCCGCATCCCGCCCGAGAATTGGTGAGGGTACTGCCTCAGCCGCTCCTCGGGCGCGGGGATGCCGACCTCGCGCAACAGATGCAGGGCGCGGTCGCGGGCGGCCTCCCTGGACAGATCGGTGTGCAGACGGATCGTCTCGACCAGTTGCGCCCCGACCGAGAACAGCGGGTTGAGCGCGGTCAGGGGGTCCTGAAAGATCGCACCCATTTCGCGGCCACGCACCTTGGTCAGTTCCTCTTCGGTGAGGGTATCGACGCGGCGGCCACTGACATGGATCTCGCCACCGGCGATGCGGCCCGGTGCCTCGAGCAGGCCAAGCACGGCCAGCCCGGTGATCGACTTGCCCGCGCCGGATTCACCCACGACACCCAGGATCTCACCCGGTTCGACCCGCAGCGAAACGTCGTCGATGGCCGTCAGAACGCCACGGCGCGTCGGGAATTCGACGGTCAGGTTCGACACCTCGAGTGCCGGCGCAGGGCTTGGGTCGGCGGCGCTTTCGGCGGCCTCCAACACGGTCGGGGAGTGCAACATCATCTCAGGGTCCTTCACGTCTGGCGCCCGTCCATAAGCGGGTAAGCGGGAGGAAAGATCGTTTCGAGCGCGGGATGACCCGCGGTTCGCTCGGGATATCTGGTCAAAAGGCCCTCGAACTGGGCCTGTGCCTGCGCACGGGCCCCGGCCATGTCGATGCCTGCCACTTCGCCGTCGCGCATCGACAGTCGCCCGTCGACGATGGTGGCACGCGTCACGCGGCCGGTGGCGCCCAGGATCAGGGTCTGTATCGGGTCGATTGTCGGCGCCATGGCCGCATCGCCCAGATCGAAAACGGCGATATCGGCCTTGCCACCCGCGCGCAGCACCCCGATGTCGTCGCGGCCCAGCGCCTGTGCTCCACTGATCGTGGCGGCATCCATGAAATCGGGCGATGTGCAGGCCGCGATATCGCCCTCGGCGACACGGCACAGCATCATGCCCACGGCCATGTTCAGAACCATGTCCGGCGGCGCGGTGTCGGTGCCCATGGCGATGCGGAGTCCCATGTCGCGCAGCGTGGCAAAGGAGCGCAGAACACCACCATGCCGCGCGGCGACCAGCGGGCAATGCACAACCGTCACCCCGCCCGCCGCATAGCGCCGCAGATCGTCCCCGGTCGCGACCGTGGCATGAGGCGCCAGCAGGCGGGGGGTCAAAAGGCCCATACCGTCCAGCCATTCAGGCGCGGTCTTGCCATGCAGGGCCGCGACGGTGTCGCGTTCCATCTTGCCCTGTGCCATGTGCAGGCGCACGGGGCAGTTCAACTCCTCGGCGGCATCCATCGTGCGGCGGAGAAGCGTTTCGGTGCAGGTCTCGACCCGATCCGGGGCAAGCATCGAACTGACGAGGTCATTGCCTTGCCATTTGCCGGCGAAGACAATGGCGCGGTCGAGACCGTCGAGGCCGCGGGCCTCGTCGAACTCGGGCACCATGCGACCGTCGGGCTCGAGCACCATACCGCCCGAACGATAGGCCGGGCCGAGCCAGACGCGCAGGCCAAGCTGTTGCGCGGCCTCTGCGGCGGCGTCGAACTCGGCGGTGGTTTCACCCCATTCGCGGTAGAAGAGCGAGGCGATGGGCGCGGCCGAGGTGATGCCGTTGAGCAGAAGCTGCCCAAAGGCAAAGCGTTTCTGAAAGGCCAGCTCCTCGGCCGAATACATCTCGTAAGGGCCACGGTCGACATAAGAACGCGGCCAGACGCGACCCTTTCGCTCTCCCGGCCAGTTGTCAAAGGCCAGGAGCGTGGTGTCGAGATCCGACAGCGCGTCAAGGTCGACGAAACCGGGCGCGATCAGCGCCGTGCCCATGTCGTGACGGGCGGCAAGCTCGCCCTCGAAGCGGTGGCCCACATGGATCACCCTGTCGCCTTCGATCACCACCTCGCCGTCGCGGATCAGGCGGCGCCCGGCACTCGTGTCGGCCAGCACCCATTGCGCGCGCAAGGACCAGCGGCCTGTCGGACGGGTGCCGAGCCGTATGTCGGAAAACCGGTTCACGGCGCAGCCATCAGCGTCTGACCGTCGCGCGCGGTGATATGCCCGCCCTTCACGACCAGCTTGCGCGGGGCATGGGTCACGACGGCCTGCACGACCGCCTCGCCCTCGACCAGCACGAGATCGCCGGGCGCGCCCGCCTTCAACGCGCGACGCGGTTTGCCCATCGCCACGGCGCCGCCGCCCGCGCAAATATCAAGCGCGCGCTTGACCTCGACATCCTCGCGCAGGTTGTTGCGCAGGCCCACGAACTTGGCCCGTTCCAGCATGTCGCCATTGCCATAAGGCCCCCAGGTGTCCTGTATCCCGTCATTGCCGGCGCCGATGCGGATGCCATGCGCGTCGAGTTGCTTGACCATCGGTGCGGGCGACGAGGCGGGCGCGGTGGTCATGATCGCCACGTCCATCGCGGCCAGCCGTTCCAGCATCGCCTCGACGCGCGGATAGTCCTGCATCCCGAGGCAGAAGGCGTGGGAGATCGTCACCATCCCCTTCATGTCCAGCGCCTCGGCCCGGTCGAGGATCATCTCCATCGAAAACAGGCCCAGGTCGCCACGCTCATGCAGGTGGATGTCGATGCCCTTGCCGTGCCTTTCCGCAAGGCCGAAGATGATATCCAGATGCCCCTTGGGGTCGCGATCCACGCCGCAGGGGTCGAGCCCGCCAACCAGGTTCGCACCCATGGCAAGCGCCTGGTCCATCAGTTCGGCCGTGCCCTCGCGGGTGGTCAGACCCGACTGGGGAAAGGCGACCGTCTCGATCTCGACCACATCGGCAAGGATTTCGGCGGTCTGCATCACGCCTTCGAGCGCGCGCAAGCCCCCTTGGGTGTCTATATCGATATGGCTGCGGATGAGCGTTGCGCCGAACCCTGCGGTCTTGAGCGCGTGGCGCATGGATTGAACGTGGGGGTCAAGGCCAAGGCGCTGTTTCATATCGCGCTCGTTCTCGATCATCGCCATCAGGCTCGCACCGCCCACGTCGTTCTTGTACCAGGGCCACCCCAGCAGCGACTTGTCGAGATGGGTATGCGCATCGACCAGCCCGGGCAGGGCAATAAGGCCGGTGGCATCCTCCTCCGCCACCCCGGGCGCGTCGAGACCGGGCGCGATCTCCGCGATGACGCCATCGCGGATCAGGATGTCGGCAGGTTCATCGTCCATGATGCGGACGTTCTTGATGAGCAGAGAGGTCATGTTCAGTCCTTCAGCGAAGTTTCGGGTTCAGCGCGTCGCGCAGCCAGTCGCCCAGCATGTTCACCGCGACCACCAGAATGCAAAGCTGGATCGACGGGAACAATACGATCCACCACGACCCCGAGAAGAGGTATTGATTGCCGACCCGGATCAGCGTGCCGAGCGACGGCTGGTTGGGGGGCATGCCGACGCCGAGAAACGACAGCGTCGCCTCGATCAGGATGGCAAGACCGAAATTCAGCGTGGCGGCAACGAAAACCGGCGTCAGCGTGTTGGGCAGGATATGCTTGAGCATCAGCCGCCGCGCGGGCGTCCCGACGAGGCGCGACGCCTGCACGTATTCCTTGCGCCGCTCGACCATCGTCTGCGCGCGCACCACGCGGGCATATTGCACCCAGGAGTAGAGCGCGATGGCCAGCACCAGCACCACCGCGATCCCCGCCTCGCGCAACTCGGGCGGAAGCATCGCCTGCGCGACCGAACTGACAAGGATCGCGACAAGGATGATCGGGATCGACAACAGCACGTCGCCCACCCGCATCAGGACATTGTCGACCCAGCCACCATAAAAGCCGGCGGTCAGCCCGGCGAGCACACCCACGACGAGCGACACAAGGACCGAGGCAATGCCGATGAAAATTGAAATGCGCGTGCCATAGAGAATGCCCGAGAGAATGTCGCGCCCCTGAACATCGGTGCCCAGGATATAGGGCATCTGCCCGCCCTCCATCCAGACGGGGGGCAGCTCGGCGTTCCACAGCTCCAGCGCGGCCAGATCATAGGGGTTCTGCGGCGACAGGACCGGCGCCAGAAACGCGGCGAGGATCACGAGGCCGAGCACGATGGCCGCCCCCATCGCGGATTTCGAACTCTTGAAGCTCCACCACAGGTCGCTGTCGAAGAACAGTTCGCGGCGGCTTCTGGTCTTGGGTTTGATCTTGGGTGTGGGGGCGGGGATATCGGTCATTTTTCGGCTCCACGCAGGCGGGGGTCGATCATGGCATAGGTGATGTCCACAAGGGTGTTGAGCAGCACAAAGATCAGCGCCACGATGCACAGATACGCCGCCATGATCGGCACATCGACAAAGGTGACGGCCTGGATGAACAACAGGCCCATGCCCGGCCACTGGAACACCGTCTCGGTCACCAGGGCAAAGGCGATCAGCCCGCCGATCTGCATCGCCGTCATCGTCACCACCGGCATCAGGCAATTGCGCAGCGCGTGGCGAAAATGGATGGCGCGGGCGGGGATGCCGCGCGCACGGGCGAACTTGATGAAATCCGAGCGCAGCACCTCGAGCATCTCGGCGCGCACAAGCCGCATCACCAGCGTGATCTGGAACAGCGACAGCGACAGCGCGGGCAGGATGATCGACATGCGGCCCGAATGGGTCAGCAGCCCCGTGGACCACCAGCCGATATCGACCGTCTCGCCGCGCCCGAAGGCGGGCATCCAGCCAAGCCAGACCGAGAAGATCAGGATCAGCCCGATCCCCACCACGAAACTGGGCAGCGAAACCCCGATGATCGAGGTGAATTGCATCGCTTCGGCATACCAGGTCTGTCGCCGGATCGCGGTGATCACGCCCATCGGGATACCCGCCACCAGCGAGATCAGGGTCGCCACGATCACCAGTTCGAATGTCGCGGGAAACCGTTCGGCAATCATGCCCAGCACGTCTTGCTGGTTGCGAAAGGAGATGCCGAAATCCCCCTGGGCCGCGTTACTGACGAAGGTGCCGAACTGCACGATGAAGGGCTCATCGAGGCCCAGCCGGTTACGCAATTCGTCGCGCTGTTCCTGGGTCGCCTGCTCGTTGAGCATCAATTCGACCGGGTCACCGACGAAACGAAAGATCATGAACGCGATGAAGCTGACCGAGAGCATCACGAAGATGGCATTGGCCGAGCGCTTGATCAGAAAAGCCAGCATGGCTGCCCCTTTCTCTGGAAAGATGGGCGGCACCGTGGTGCCGCCCCAGTGCGGCGGAGATTACTTGGTCACGTACCAGAGCCGCGGCTTGTTATCGGGGAACTGGGGAAAGTCCTCGAACTCGGCCGCCGCGGCCCAGGCCATGGGCTGCTGGTGCAGCGGCATCATCACGATCTCGTCGCGCGCGATCTTCAGCGCCTCGGTTTCCATCGCCAGCCGCTTTTCCCGGTCAAGCTCGACACCGGCGGCCTGGGTCAGGCGGTCGATCTCGGGATAGGACCAGTCACCCCAGTTGAACACGCCCGCATTGCCCTCCTTGCTGTGCAGCATCTGGATCAGGATCGAATAGGTGTCGAGCATCGGCAGCGTTGCCCAACCGATTGTATACACATCGGCCTGGCCATTCGCGCGCTTGGGCGTCTGTTTCGCGGTCGGCCCGATATCGAGACGGGGCTTCAACCCGATCCGCGACCACATCGAGGCGATGGCCTGGCAGAACTGCTCCTCGTTGACATAGCTTTCATTGGTGCAGACGAAATCGAACTCGAACCCGTCGGGATAACCGGCCTCGGTCAGCAATTCCTTGGCCCGGTTGACATCGACGCCCACGACCTCGTCCAGTTCCTCGGAATAGCCCGGGATGGCCGGGGCAACGAGGGTTCCGGCATTGCGCGACTTGCCGCGCATCACCTTGTCATGGATCAGCTCCATGTCCACGGCCAACTGCATCGCCTGGCGCACGCGCAGATCGTTCATCGGGTTCTCGCCGCCCGCGACCAGTTCGTCCCGACGGTTGAAGCCGAGCATCACGGTCCGCAGGTCGGTGCGTTCCAGCACCTTGAGGTTCTGCGCCGCCTGAAGCCGCGGCAGATCCTGGACCGGCGCACTGTCCACGAAATCGACCTCGCCGGAAAGAAGTGCGGCCACGCGGGTCGCGGCCGAGGAGACCGGCTGGAACTCGATCCGGGTCAGGTTGTGCTGCGGCTCGTCCCACCAGCCTTCGTTCACCGACAGGATGGTCTGCGCCTCGGGGGTGCGGGAATCGAGCTTGAAGGGGCCCGTGCCATTGGTGTTGAAGGTGGCAAAACCCTCGACCCCCGCGCTGACATCGGTGGGCTTTTCGGCGTTGTTCTCGACCAGCCATTCCTTGTCGAAGACGTGGATGTTGGTCAGATCGTTGAGCAGCAGCGGGTAAGGGCCGGTCAACTCGATGTCGATCGTGAACTCGTCGACCACCTCGGCACTCTTGTAGGCTGGCAGGTTGCCCTTGAGCGGCGAGGTCGGATCGCTCACACGCTGGAGCGATGCCAGAACGTCCTCGGCGGTGAAATCGTTGCCATTATGGAACGTCACGCCCTCGCGCAGCCTGAACCGCCAGGTGGTGGGCGAAACGATCTCCCAGGATTCCGCCAGCGCCGGCTCGATCTCGAGATCGCGGTTATAGCGGACCAGCCCTTCGTAGATGTGGTTGAGGAAATTGATCGTGTAACTGTCGCCATAGGAATAGGGGTCGAGCGACACGATGTCCCGCGGGGCACCCCACCTGACCGTTTCCGCCACGGCGCCGCTTCCGATGGTCGCGGCGATCAACCCGCCGACCAGCGCGGCTTTGGGTCCAAGTCTTGAGATCATTGTTGTTCTCCCTGTTTTGGATACGATTTCAACAGAACTTGCATCCATTTCATCTGTTCACCCCCGTTTCTCCGTTGATTCAGGGGCCGCATTGCGGTCGGAACGGCATTCCTGTCCCGACATGGGATCGGACGGTAGAAGCTGGAATTCAATGTGTCTACAAAAAATTTACATTATTGTATACATCTCAAGTATCCGATACATGGAGAAAGATTGCTGCTATCCTCCTCGCACCATTGGGCAGCATCCCGGCCGATCGAACCTTCAAGAAACCAAGTGACCAAAAACAATGTACAAATCTTCGACACGCAGCTTTCCGGTTTACGATTCATTGAGACAGGCAATTATCGAACAGGCGCTGAAGCCCGGGGTGAAACTACCCGAGGATTCCATCGGCGAGACCTTCGGCGTTAGCCGAACGATCGTACGCAATGCGCTGGTTCGGCTGGATGCCGAGGGGCTTGTCGACATTCAACCGAATCGCGGCGCGTCGGTTGCAGAACCCACGATCGAGGAAGCGTATGACATCTTCGACATGCGGCAATGTCTGGAGCGCGAAGTCATGCAGAGACTCTGCGCAATGGACCCCAAACCCATCATCAAGGCGCTGAAGGATCACCTCGCCGAGGAAGAGAAATACCTGGGCAAGGACGGGACACGCTCGATCCGGCTGGCGGGGGAATTTCATATCCTGCTTGCGGAACTGACCGGCTCGCGAATCCTTGCCAATTACGTGAACGAAATCGTCTCGCGCTGCTCTCTGATCCTGGCACGTTTTGCCCAGGCCCATTCGGCGGAATGCGGTGTCGAGGAGCACGCCGAAATCATCGAGGCCATTGCCCGCGGCGACGCGGAACGCGCAACAACGCAGATGCACAGCCACCTTCATGGCGTGCAGGACCGGGCCCTGCTCAATCCCGAAGACGATCGCACCGAGAACGTGGCGCAGATCCTGTCCCGCTACAGGCCGGAAAAATGAGCTGATGCCCGCTGGCGACGCGCGCCCCGCGACCCACCCGGGCGAGCGCCCATGGCGATTGCGCCGAAGATAGACTGTAGCCGGGAAATATTGCGGCCCTGGTTCAGCAAGTGAAACCCGACACAGGCCGACAGGATAGCGTGACATCGCAGGAGCGTGCCAGGCTCACCACACCCCGCCTCACCGCAACTGGCTGTCCTTGCTCCCACGGCGGTTGATCCCGCCACGCGCGTTCGCCGCGCCATCGCGTTCCGACGCGCAATCCACGCAAAGCTTGACCCCCGGGATCGCCTGTCGCCGCTTCTCGGGAATCTCCTCGCCGCATTCGGCGCATTCCGTCAGGCTCTCACCGACCGGCACCTTGCGCCCCTTCATCCGCGCCAGCTCATCCTCGATCGAGGCTTCGATCTGTTCGCTGACCGCACCATCCTTTGCCCAGCCACCGGCCATCGCGCCACCTCCTTGCATCCAGCATACGCCCTGCCCCGCGCCTAGATCAACCACTGCGACAGCAGCGCCACCAGCCCCGCCAGAGCGGCGAACACCGCAACAAAACCCAGCGTCCGCCGCCGGTCCTGCCGCGCCGCCAGCCCCCCGGCATAATCGAACCGCTCATAGATCACCCGCTCCCCGGGCATCCCCATATCCTCAAGCGTGTCCGACACCGCCGTCACCATCGGCCCCGGCCCGCACATCAGCACCACGCCCCGCTTGGGGTCGAGCCCGTCAAGAAGCACGCCCAGCTTGTCGCGGTCGAGATACCCGGTCGCCCCATCCCAACCCTCGCCACTCTCACTGATCAGCAGCACATCGAGATCCAGAACCTCCTTCGCCGCCTCGATCTCGTCGAGACAGGCGAAATTCTCCGGCTGCCCCACCGCATAGGCCACCCGCACCGGCCGCCTGTCCCCCCGCGCCACGAGATCGCGCAACAGCCCCATGATCGGCGCGATCCCCACGCCCCCCGCGATCAACAGAACATGATCGCCCGGGTGCCGCTCAAGCGTGAAGGTGCCATGGGGTCCGTCGATCCCGATCGCCGTGCCGGGCTGCAACTCACCCACGGTGCTTGTGAAATCTCCCGCTTCCTTGATGATCAGGCTCAGCCCCGCCCGCCTCGGACTGTCGGCGATCGAGAACGGATGATCGAAGAGCGGAAACCGTCGTCCCGCCACCGTCATCCACACGAACTGCCCGGCGCGATAGGCCAGCGCCGTGCTGCCCTTGGCGGGCTGGATGTCCAGCTCCCACACCCGGTCCGCCTTTTTCTCGACGCGGCGCAATTCCCACGGCTGGCGATGCAGACGCATCCAGCGCCAGCCATAAAGCACTGCGAATGCCAGCACGACCACCGCCCCCACGCCCCACCAGAACCCGTGCAACGCGCCCAGCGCACTCAGCCGCCCGGCGCTCACCGCGTGATGCAACCCGCCACCCAACGCCACCAGAGCAAGGATGACGTGACTGCCCCGCCATATCTCGTAACGAAAGAAATCGCGCGCCACCCCCATCGCGACCAGCAGCACCAGCGCGCCCAGCGCAATCACCCCGCTGCGCCAGTCCGCCCCGGTGAGATAGGCGGTCATCCGCTCAACCCCCCGCGCCGGATCATCAAGCCATGTCGGCCAGACATAGGCAATCGGATGCAGCACCAGCATCAGCACGACGACATAGGCCGCGATCTTGTGAAACGCCATCACCCGGTCGATGCCCATGCCGCCGGACACGGCGCGAAACCGCCCCGAGGTCAGAACCTGCACCGCCATCGCGGTCAACCCGGCAAGGCCCGGCCCCGCCCCGAACGCCTCCCACGGGTCAAGCGGCGCAGCGCGCGACAACCCGCCAATGCCGATGGGCAGCACACAGGCGACGAGATAGACCAGTGCCATCGCCCGCGCCGACAGCGCCGGCCATGGCGCCGCTGCGGGCGCCATGTCTGCGCGACTCGTCATCCTGCACGCTCCTCTTGCCGCTTCATGTCGCCAACCTGCCCCGACTTTCGCCGGCATGCTTTGATCCGGGTCAAGGGAATCGTCTACACTCTGTGTGATCCTGACATGGCAAGGCAACCTCACCCCGCTCGAAGGAGCCAGAGATGACCCCGCACGCCCTGATCCGCACGTTGACGCCGCTGCTTGTCGCGGCGGGCCTCATCGCCACGCCCGCCATGGCCCAGCCCGATTGGGAACAGCGCCACCGCGACGGGCTGGCCGCCATCGTGCAGCAATGGCTCGACGCGCCGCATGGCGATTACGGCTCGCTCTCCTTCACCTACTGGAACAAGGACGGCGCCGTGCCCGAGGATTGTGCCGCCTGCCACTCGCAGCCCGGTTTTCTCGACCATCTCGGCGCCAACGGCTCTGCCCCCGGCACCGTCAACGCCCCCGCCGCGATCAACGCGCCGATCGGCTGCGCCTCCTGCCACACCGAAGCGGCCCACGCACTCGACGAGGTGACGTTCCCCTCGGGCGTATCCCTCACCGGGCTTGGCCCCGATGCCACCTGCATGACCTGTCACCAGGGCCGACATTCGGGCGACGACGTGGCAGCGGCGACCGAAGGGCTCGACGCTGATACCGTCTCCGCCGATCTGGGTTTCCTCAACATCCACTACGGCATCGCCGCGGCGGTGATCGGCGGGGCCGACCTGCGCGGCGGCTATCAGTATCCGGGCCAAAGCTATGCGGGAACCTCCACCCATGTGCCCAGCGCCAACACCTGCACCGACTGCCACGACCCGCACAGCACGCAGGTCATCGACACCGAAGGCTGCATGAGCTGTCACCGCGGCGTCGAGAACCTGCGCGACATCCGCATGCAGCACGGCGATTTCGACGGCGACGGCGACATCTCGGGCGGCATCCACGCCGAGATCACCGGCGTGCAGGCGCAGCTCGACACCGCCATCCGCACCTACGCATCCGAGGTGATCGGCACCCCGATCGGCTACGCCCCCGGCCGCTTCCCCTATTTCTTCACCGACAGCAACGGCAACGGCGTGATCGACGAGGACGAGGCGACCTTCCCCAACCGCTACCAGAGCTGGACCCCGCGCCTCCTCAAGGCCGCCTATAACTACCAGGCGGTCAAGAAAGACCCCGGCGGCTATGTCCACAACCCGCGCTACCTGCTGCAACTCCTGCATGACAGTCTCGCCGATCTGGGCACCGTGGTGGCGCTCGATCTGGGCGCGAATCGCAGACCCTGAAACGGATCACCATGACCGACACGCCCGCGCTGCCCACCGATCCGCATGCCAGCGCCGCACAGGACGTGCTGCGCGCGCTGGCCACCGACGACTCCGGCCTCACCACGCAAGAGGCGGAACGCCGCCGCGCCAGCCATGGCCCCAACCGCCTGCCCCGCGCGGCGCGGCGCAACCCGGTGCTGCGCTTCCTCGCGCATTTCCACAACGTGCTGATCTACGTGCTCCTGGGCGCGGCGCTCGTCACCGCGACCCTCGGCCATTGGATCGACACCGGCGTGATCCTCGCCGTGGTGATCGCCAACGCGGTGATCGGCTTCGTGCAGGAGGGCCGCGCCGAACAGGCGATGGAGGCGATCGACCGCATGCTCGCCCCCCGCGCCACGCTGCGCCGCGACGGCCACCGGGTCACGCTCGACGCGGCCGAACTGGTCCCCGGCGACATCGTCCAGATCGAGGCGGGCGACCTCGTCCCCGCCGACCTGCGCCTGATCGAGGCCCGCAGCCTCACCGCCGAAGAGGCCATCCTGACCGGCGAATCCATGCCGGTCGAGAAGAACACCGCCCCCGTCGCCCAAAACGCCGCCCTCGGCGACCGTCACCCGATGCTCTTTTCCGGCACGCTCGTCACCACCGGCACCGGGCGCGGCGTCGTCACCGCCACCGGCTCCGAGACCGAGATCGGCCGGATCAGCGGCATGATCGCCCGGGTCGAAACCCTGACCACGCCCCTTGTCGCCCAGATGGACCTGTTCGCGCGCTGGCTCACCGTCTTCATCCTGGTCGTCGCCGCGCTGCTTCTGACCTATGGCTATTTCATCGGCCACATGCCCTTTGCCGATCTCTTCATGATCGTGGTCGGCCTCTCGGTTGCGGCTATTCCCGAAGGGCTGCCCGCCGTGCTGACCATCACCCTCGCCGTAGGGGTGCAGGCCATGGCCAGACGCAACGCCATCGTCCGCCGCCTTCCGGCGATCGAAACGCTCGGCGCGGTCTCGGTGATCTGCTCGGACAAGACCGGCACCCTGACCCGCAACGAAATGATGGCGGCGCGGATCGTCACCGCCGGGCATGATTACGGGATCGACGGCACCGGCTATGATCCCTCGGGCACGATCCGCACCGATGATGGCACCGAAGCCGACACTGCCGACCCCCGGCTGGCCGAATGCGCCCGCGTGGCCGGGCTCTGCAATGACGCGGTGCTGAAACGATCCGACACCGGTTGGCATAGCCAGGGCGACCCGATGGAGGGCGCGCTCATCGCGCTCGCCGCCAAGATCACCCAACCGGCCCGGACCGACATCCATAGCGCCGAGGCCACGTTCAACGGCTGGGGTCGCGCCGACGCGATCCCGTTCGATGCCGCGCATCGCTACATGGCCACGCTCGACCGCACCCCCGAAGGCACCGCCCATATCCACGTCAAGGGCGCGCCCGAGGCCGTCCTCGCCCTCTGCGCCAACCAGCGCAGCGCCGACGGCACGACCGAACCGCTCGATCCGGCGTGGTGGCATGATCGGGTCGAAACCCTCGCCGCCGACGGACAGCGCGTGCTGGCGCTGGCCACCCGCACGGCGCCCGCGGATCACTCCGGCCTCCGCCACGCCGATCTCGACGGGCGGCTGACCCTTGTCGGCCTCGTGGGCCTCATCGACCCGCCCCGCCCCGAGGCGATCGCGGCGGTGGCCGACTGTCACGCCGCCGGCATCCGGGTCAAGATGATCACCGGCGACCACGCCGCCACCGCCCGCGCCATCGCCGCCAAGATCGGGCTCAGGAACACGGGCCGTGTTCTCACCGGCAACGATCTCGAAGCCATGGACGACGCCGCCCTCGCCGAAACGGTGGTCGAGACCGATATTTTCGCCCGCACCTCGCCCGAACACAAACTGCGCCTCGTCACCGCGCTGCAATCGCGCGGGCTCACCGTGGCGATGACCGGCGACGGGGTGAACGACGCCCCCGCCCTCAAACGCGCCGACGCGGGCATCGCCATGGGGCAAAAGGGCAGCGAAGCGACCAAGCAGGCCGCCGAGATCGTGCTCGCCGACGACAATTTCGCCTCGATCGCGGCCGCCGTGCGCGAAGGGCGCACCGTCTATGACAACATCAAGAAGGTGATAAGCTGGACCCTGCCCACCAATGGCGGCGAGGCGATGACCGTCATCCTCGCCCTTGCGCTGGGGATGAGCCTGCCGATCACCGCGGTCCAGATCCTCTGGATCAACCTCGTCACGGCGGTGACGCTGGGCCTCGCGCTGGCGTTCGAACCACCCGAGCCCGGCACCATGCGCCGCCCGCCCCGACCGCGCCACGCGCCCCTGCTCAGCGGCACATTGGTCTGGCAGGTCCTGTTCGTCTCGGCCCTGTTCGTCGCGGCGGTGTTCGGCATCTACGCCTATGCGATCGACAAGGGCCACCCGCTGGAACTGGCCCAGACCATGGCGCTCAACATGCTTGTCGTGCTCGAAATCGCCTATCTCTTCTACATCCGCAACCTGCACGGCGCCTCGCTCAACTGGCAGGCCGTCCGGGGAACGCCGGTGATCTGGACCTGCGTCATCACGGTGACGGCGGCGCAGTTTGCCGTGACCTATGTGCCGCTGCTCCAGACCGTGTTCGGAACCCGATCCGTGCCGCTCTCCGACGGGATGCTGATCGTGGGCCTGGGCGCGGTGTTTCTCGCGCTGATCGAGATCGAGAAACAGATGCGCCTCGCCTTCCGCGCCTCGGGCGACGAGGATGACCGCGCGCCGCGTTAACTTAATTCGGGTTAACCTTTTGCCCGCTCACCCGGCAGCCGGGCGGCAGCCGAATGTCAGCCGGATGTCACCCCCCCCCGATTTTTCGCAGAAAAATCGTGTTAACCACGCGGGACGCTGCGTGAAGGGGTCATTCACGATGATCTATTGCAGGACCAGCGCCGCGTCGATCCGCCGATCACGACCTTGCAGGACAAAGTCACGCAAAGCGCCCCCACCCTCGCGGATTTGCCGCTCCAACCCGCTGAAAACCTCGATGGCCCGGGCCGAACTGACTGAGGCGCTATGACCGCCGATATCCCCCTCATCGAGATCGGTGAAATCCACCACAGTCACGTCAAGCCCTTGAACAGCCTCGGAACTTTCGATCCTGCCCAGCCGCGGCTTGCGCCCGGTCAGGAACTCGGCAATGTTCAGAACCCGGTCTTTTTGCGACGTCATCACGATGAAGGGCTGCGGCAACTGGCCGATCGTCAATGCCTGTCGGCGAAACACGTCCGGGTCGATATCGGGCGACATCAGCACCACGCCCTCGATCGCATCCATGACGTGATGATCCCCCTTGAGCGCAAGCTGCCTGAGCGCCTCCATGGTCAGGTATCCCCCCATGGAATGCGCCAGGATCAATATCCTGTCCTGCCCTAACCCTCTCAATTCCCTCAGGAATTCCTCGAACCCGTCACGCGCGAAAAGCACGCTGTCACGATCATAGACATAGCCCCGCGGATCGCCTGCCGACGGCCACGAGAACAGCACCGCGGGCTCGTCGATGCCGAAATCATGCTTGATCTGCGCCAGCCGGAATGCCGCGTCCTCGGTCGTGTTGTTATAGCCATGGACGTAAAGCAGGATACCACCATCCGCCGTCCCCTCGCGCCGCAGAGTGCGCGTGAACTCATTCATTCCATTGAACATTTCAATCCCGAGCGGCGCAAAGAACCGCGCGGCATCGGCCACTCCCGAGGTGCGCTCGATCCTGCCCGCCTCATGCCCCGGGGGAATCGACACATCGACCTGGGCAAAATTGATCCGCGTACTGCGCCGTTCACCGAAGATCTGCCCCAGTTGACCGGGTGTGCGCTGCGTCGCCACGAAAATGCGTTCGACCGTGGCCCCGGAATAAGGCTCTGAAAAACCTGTCAATTCCGGCCGCGAACAGGCACCCAGAACAACCAACGCACCGAGCAACAGGATAGGGACAGCCCTGCGAATCACACCTTCAACTCCACAAAAGGGCCACGCTCACTCACACGCCATGGCACGGCTCACGTCATCCTCGTCACGATACGGCCCTAATGCCCGAGAGGCAAAGCCTTTGCCATCGAACCGCGTCACCATCACCCGACTCCAGTCCGCATCCGCCGTGACGATCTCGGGCCCCTGCCCGCAGTCGCGGATGCCGCCCGAGATGTAATCCCATCCGATCCGGTGATTGGTCAGGCCCGGTACATCCGCCATGTGCCGCAACCCATCGTCGCGGTCAAAGCTCCATATTCTCAGTACCTTGGCCAGGTGTGGCCGGTCGATATAGGCAATCTCCCGCACCCCGTCACCGTCGAAATCCGCCGCCCCCACTGGCGCCAGCCAACGGTTTGCGCGCCCGATGAACGGGGTCGCCGCGATCAGTCCGGTGCCGTCATAGACCGCCAGCCGCGCGCCGTGCGACATGTCGCTTTCCACCACGATGACCTCCGGGCGGCCGTCCCCCTCAAGATCGACGAGCCGCGGGGCCAGATCCTCGAACACGCGCGTCTCGGGCAAACGAATCGTCACCTTTCCGGTCTCCGTCCGCAAACAGCCGGCACACGGCCCCACGATCAGTTCCAGCGCACCCCATTCCACGTCATCGCCCAGAACACCATGCGCATAACGGGTCGTCGGCTCAGCATAGCGTGCCTCGCGAATCATGCCAGGCTCGGCCATCACGGCGTGCGCGACAAGGGCCAGAACCATCGCAAACGGCGCAACCGCCAGGCGCATCTAACGCCACCAGCGCGCCGACCGCGATCCGGCCCGCAGCATCAAATCTGTTTTTCAGGCATTTGCACGACCAACCCGTCAAGCGCATCGCTCACCTTGAGCTGACACGTGAGGCGCGAGCGGTCGGGATCGGGCTCATAGGCGAAATCGAGCATGTCCTCTTCCATATCCTCCCTGGGCGGAAGCTTGGCCACCCAGTCAGGGTGCACATAGACGTGACAGGTCGAACACGCACAGGCCCCACCGCAATCGGCCTCGATGCCGGGAATATTGTTGTCACGCGCACCTTCCATGACAGTCAGGCCATTGGCCACGTCAACGGTATGCTCGGTGCCGTTATGCTCGACATAGGTAATCTTGGCCATGGCGCTCGGGACTCCCTTTCTTGAAACTAGTCGGTGTTCTAGCCAAGCCATCCAGGGGCTGCCACCCCCATTTGCGACTCCCCCCGGGTAGGTCCTGCCTAAATCGACAAATATTCTGTTTCTGTTCTCGCTCGACACTCTTTTTCAAGCGGAGAGATCACATTCCCCCTCTCCGCATGGCCTGCCCGCCAATCGACTGCAAGCGCATCAATCCAGCACGCAGGCAACGGGGCGGCTTCACGATGAAAGCGGCTCCAGCCACCTGATCGTGGGAGAGATCCATGATAGCACCGGTCATCTTGACCATATGTCTGATCCAGACGACGACGCAGAGCCGCCCGATACGTCATCACTTTCACCGGCAGGCCAAACCAGCTAGTCTTGCATCAACAAAGCCAAAACGGGCCGGGCAGCCATGCGATTTCAAGTGACACGAGTTCTTGCCAGTCTTGCCGCCTTCGCCGCGCTCGGAGCCTGTGATACTCCCACCGACGAAGTGCTTCGAGGAGAACCCGCACTCGTCCAGACCCACGAAAAGGCCCCGCCCGGCGCAGCCCCCGGCACCTGCTGGGGCAAGGATGTCACGCCTGCCATCATCGAAACCGTGACTGACCGTATCCCGGTTCAACCGGCCGACATGCACGAAGACGGCACGATCAATGCCGAACCCGTCTACAGGCTCGAAACACGGCAGGCCATCGTGCAAGAGCGTCGCGAGCTTTGGTTCGAAACTCCTTGCGAAGACCAACTCACCCCGGATTTCGTCGCCTCGGTCCAGCGCGCACTGGCGGCGCGCGGCCTCTATCGCGGGGCAATCACCGGCGAGATGGACGCCCGCACACGCCGCGCGATCCGCCGGTTTCAGGCGCCAGAGGGGATCGACAGCGGAATCCTGTCTCTTGCCGCCGCGCGCAAGATGGGGCTGGTTGCGGTCCAACGCCCCGACGTGGAGTAGCAGCCTGATATTTGAACCCGGCCAATGAAAAAGGGCGGGATACGACCCGCCCTGTTCCAATTCTTTTGGTCGTCGAACGCAACTCTACTCGAGCGAAAGCGCCACGAACCGTGGATCGCCCGCCCGCCGCACAAGCAGCAGAAGCGATTTGCGGCCCGCCTCCCTGGCCTCGTCGATGCGATCTTCCAACTCCGTGATCGTGCTGACCTTTTGCTGACCGGCCTCGGTGATCAGATCGCCCGCGCGCAGCCCCTTTTCATAAGCTTCCGACATCTCGTCGATGTCGCGCACGACGAGCCCCTGCGCATCCGCGTCAAGATCCAGCTCACCACGCAACTCATCGGTCAGCGGGGCAAGCGTGAGGCCCATCATTTCCTTGTTTGTCGGGGCTTGTTCTTCCGGCGTATCTCCGCCGCCACCAGACTGCGCCGCTTCGGCTTCTTCCCGGCGGCCCAACACAACCTTGAGCGTCTGGGTCTTGCCTTCGCGAAACACCACGACGCGCACGCTCTTTCCGACGGGGGCATTGCCGACCTGCCGCACAAGGCCACGGGTGTCCTCGACATTGACCCCGTCGAAATTCATGATCACGTCCCCGGCCTCGATCCCGGCCTCCTTGGCCGGACCATCCGGAACATCGGTGACAAGCGCCCCGGCCACTTTCTCAAGTCCGATCGCTTCGGCCACATCGTCGGTGACGTCCTGAATACGCACACCCAGCCAACCGCGCCGCGTTTCGCCATATTCGCGCAACTGGTCGACCACCCGCGTGACCACGTTCGACGCCATCGAGAATCCGATCCCGATCGACCCGCCGCTGGGCGACAGGATCGCGGTGTTCACACCGATCACCTGGCCGTCCATGTTGAAAAGCGGCCCACCCGAATTGCCCCGGTTGATCGCCGCATCGGTCTGGATGTAATCGTCATAGGTTCCCGACAATGCGCGGTTACGCGCCGATACGATCCCGACACTGACCGAGAACCCCTGCCCCAGCGGATTGCCCACCGCCATGACCCAATCGCCGACACGCGCGCTGTCGCTGTCGCCGAATTTGACAAAGGGCAACGGCTTGCCCGCGTCGACCTTCAGCAATGCGATATCCGTATTTGGGTCGGTGCCAACCACTTCGGCCTTGAGTTCCTCTCCGGTGAAGAACTCGATGACGATCTCGTCGGCACTGTCGATGACGTGGTTGTTTGTCACCACGTAGCCATCCTCGGAAATCACGAAACCCGATCCGAGTGCCGATGACCGGCGCGGCCGCCCGTTGTCGCGATTGCGATCCTGAAATTCGCGGAAGAAATCCTCGAACGGGCTGCCCTCGGGCACGATTGGCCCCGGCCCGGTGCCCCGCGCAACCGCGGTCGAGGTGGTGATGTTGACAACAGCCGGACTCACCCTGTCGGTCAGATCGGCAAAACTGTTGGGCCGCGCATCGGCCTGAAGCGTATGGGCCATCAAGACAACGAATGTCAGAAGGCCGAGCCACAAAACCCGGAATGCGCCCGCGCCCCGGACCTGTTTGTTCCCCTCTTCAAGGGTCGGATTGATGGATGTTGCAATCGCGTGCTCTCTCACACCGAAATCTCCTTGGCTTTCCTGATTGGTCCTCTTCCCGTAACGGGATCTTTCACTCAAAGTCTAATCTAGGATAGACCCAGCGCAACACAATCCTCTGACATCTCGGTCAAGCCATCGTGAAGCCGCGTGTTTTGGGCCGTCACGCCCCCAGCATCTTGGCCAACCAGACCAAGACAAGGCCGGACAGGATTGCCAGAAACCCCAGAATGCGCCGTGCCTCCGGTGGCATCTGCCGCAAGACTTCGAGCATCTGCTCGACAAGCGAAGGGGCCAGTGCATAGACCAGCCCCTCCACGATCAGTACCAGCCCAAGAGCCAGAAGTGCCGTGCCGATCAATTCGACGCGTCCGAACCGTCGTCGGCCTCGGATTCGTTAGTGCCCGAGTTGATCGCATCTTCCTCAAGCCTCTGGCGTTCCTCCTCGGGCAGATCGGGCGATATCTCGCTTTTCGGCGCCATCTCTCGCAGGCTGTCGATGTCGATTTCGCCCATCGCAACCTTTCCGAGGCCCTCGGCACGCACCGCGTCGAACATCTGGCTGAGGAACCCGCTGTCGGGTGAAAACACGATGGTCGAGTTTTCCTTGTTCAACGACCGTTCCAGCGCCGTGAGCGAGCGGTAAAAGGCAAAGAACTCCGGATTGTTGCCAAAGGCTTCGGCATAGATCCGGTTACGCTCGGCATCGGCTTCACCACGGGTGATCTCGGCCTCGCGCTCGGCATTCGAAACCGTCTCGACCACGGTCCGGTCGGCCGCCGCGCGCACCCTTTGCGCCGCTTCGTTACCACGCGCGACCTCATCAGCGGCTTCACGCTCGCGCTCGGCCCGCATCCGGGCATAGGTCGCGGCAAGGTTCTGTTCCGGCAAGTTGGTCTGCTTGAGCCGCACATCCACGATTTCAATCCCCAGACCGGCCGCGCTCGATCGCGCCTGCGCCCGGATACGCAACGCCAATTCGCGACGCTGCGGTGACAGGATCGTGTTGGATGTCACCTGATCGGCCCCCAGAACCTCGCGGATCTGGGCGTTCAGGATCGACGACAGCCGGTCTTCGGCGGCACGAATGCCCCCAATGCCCACCGCCTGTCGAAATTGCACGACATCGGCAATCCGGTAGCGCGTGAAGGCATCGACCACCAGTCGACGATCATCCGACGGCGTCACCTCGATCGGGTCGGTATCGAGCGACAGGATACGCGCATCGTATCTCACAACATCCTGGATAAGCGGGATCTTCACGCCCAACCCAGGTTCCTCGACAACTTTCTTGATCTGCCCGAACTGCAGGACCAGCGCCTTTTCGCGTTCGTCCACAATGTAAAGCGCGGAGAGAATGCCCGCTCCGACAATCACAAGGATCGGGAGAATGAATGTGGTTTTGCGCATCAGTTCGATCCTCCTGTGCCCGATTGACCCGAGCGTCGCAATTCATTGAGCGGCAGGTAGGGCAAGACCCCTTGACCGCTATCTCCGACGCCTTCATCCAACAGGATCTTGTCCATCTGGCCCAACGTGCGCTCGACCGTTTCCAGATAGAGCCTGCGTTGCGTGACTTCGGGCGCCTGGTTGAATTCCTGCGCCACCGCGACAAAGCGGCTCGCCTCACCGATGGCTGCATTGACCACTTGGGCGCGATAACCCTCGGCTTCCTGGATAATCTGCGCCCCCGAACCACGCGCCTCGGCCAGAACCCGGTTGGCATAGGCATCCGCCTGCCGTTGCAACCGGTCGCGTTCCTGCTCGGCGGCCTGTACTTCGCGGAAGGCGTCGATCACATCGCGGGGCGGGTCGGCCGTGTCGAGGTTGACCCGGACCACCGTGATCCCGCTGGCATAGTCATTCAGCGTCGTCTGGATGTTCTCGCGGGCGGTATCGGCGATAATCCCCCGGTCGCGGTTGAGAATCGGAGCCAGGTTGCTGGCCGCGATGATCTCGCGCATGACCGCTTCCGACACCGCCTGAACCGTCAGTTGCGGATCACGAATGTTGAACAAAAGCTTGGCCGGATCGTTGATGTTCCATACCACCTGGAAGTCGATATCCACGATGTTGGCATCGGTGGTCAGCATAAGGCCATCACCGCCCGCGCCGCCGCGACCGCCGCCGATATTCTCGGTCCTCTCCGAGGTCACATTGACCACCTCGGCCGTCACGACCGGCCAGGGTGCAAAGTTGAGACCGGGATTGCCTGTGGAATAGTATTCGCCAAGAAACAACTCGACCGACTGTTCTTCGGGCTTGACCGTGTAGAAACTCGCGTAGAGCCAAAGCGCCAGAACCGCCAGAATCCCGATCCCGATCGAGCCGCGGTTGAGGCTCGGCCCCTGACCGCCGCCACCGCCGCCGCGCGCGCCGTCACCGCCGCCGCGCCCGCCCATGAGGACACGCAGTTGCTCCTGGCCCTTTTTCATCAGTTCGTCGATCTCGGGAATCTGCGGCTTGTCCTCACCGGGCCGCCGGCCCCCGCCTCCACGGGTGCCGCGGTCGTCATCGCCACCGCCACTCCCGTTATTTCCTCCGCCGCCCCATGGGCCGCCTGAATGTCCAGCCATTCAACTCTTCCTCTCTGCGTCGAACCGGTTCACCACACTACCTGTGCAATGCGCCGGAAATTTCAAGCCGCCCGCGTGGGCGATCTCATCGTTACGATCTCTTCGCTCATCGTCGGATGCACCGCCATGGTGCGATCAAAATCCTCTTTCGTGGCCCCCATCTTGACCGCGATCCCGGCAAGCTGGATCATTTCGCCAGCCCCCGGCGCAACGATATGGCAACCCAGAATCCGCCGCGTCTCGGCACAGACAACCAGCTTCATCATGCCCCGCGCCTCGCGACCCGCGAACAGCGTCTGCATCGGCCGGAACGAGGTGCAGTAGATCTCGACCGGCCCCTTGTCGCGCGCCTCTTCCTCGCTCATGCCGATCGTCCCGAACTCGGGCTGCGTGAAAATCGCCGTCGGGATCAGGTCGTGATCGGGTTTGGTCGGGTTGCCCTTGAACACGGTTTCGACAAAAGCCATCCCCTCACGGATCGCGACCGGCGTCAGGTTCACGCGATCGGTCACATCGCCCACCGCGTATACACTGGGCACGGATGTCTGGCCATAGTCATCCACGATGACCTCGCCCTTGCGGCCCAATTCGACCCCGATCTCCTCGAGCCCCATATCGGCGGTGTTGGGTGCGCGACCGGTGGCGAACATCACCACGTCGAAATCACGCTTGTCGCCATTGGTGGCTTTCACATGGATACCGTTAGCGGTCTTCTCCATCTCGATCACATCGGTCCCGAGATGAAGTTCGATCCCGTTCTGGATCATTTCCTCCGACACCAGCCCGCGCGCTTCCTCGTCGAAACCGCGCAGGATCTGCGCGCCACGGTAATACTGGGTCGTTTTCACCCCCAGCCCGTTCATCACACCGGCGAATTCGCACGCGATATAACCGCCGCCAACGATCAGCAGGGATTTGGGCAATTCCGGCAGGTGGAAAATCTCGTTCGAGGTGATGGCGTGTTCGTCACCGGGGATGCCCGCTTTCACCGGTCGCCCGCCCATCGCCAGAAGGATGTGTTTCGCACTCTTCCGCTCGCCGGTCGAAAGCTCGACCGTATGCGCATCGACCAGCCGCGCGCGGGCGTCGAACGTCTCGACCCCGGCCCCCGCCAGCAGATTGCGGTAAATCCCTTCCAGCCGGTCCAGTTCCGCCTCGAGCTGGCCATGGAATTTCATCCAGTCAAAGCCCCCGGCATGGACAGTCCAGCCATAGGCGGCGGCATCCTCGATCGCGGCGGAATATCCGCTGGCAAACACCATGAGCTTCTTGGGAACGCAGCCCCGGATCACGCAGGTGCCGCCATAACGGTCTTCCTCGGCCAAGGCGACCTTCGCCCCCGTCTCCGAAGCTGCCACACGGGCCGCGCGCACCCCGCCCGAGCCGCCGCCGATCACGAAAAGATCATAGTCGAATGCCATCTGCCGCACCTTTCCAGCCACGCGCCCCACATCTATTGCATCAGGCCCCGGTGTCTACCCCGTGCGGAACCCGCGCGCCTGTGAACCCGGAATTTTCGCAGGAAATTCGCCGATGCGCGCTCAATCCATGAGATCGGTAAAAAGATTGTCCTCTTCGACGAAATCGAGGCGATCTTCCTCGATCGTGCCTGCGTTGATGTCGCGCAGCTCGACCCGCCCGTCGCCGTACCCCACGACCACCACGTCACAGATATCGATGAAAAGCCCGTTCTCAACCACGCCGGGCATCTGGTTGAGGACCATGGCCAGTTGCCGCGCATTGCCGATCCGGCTCAGGTGCAGGTCGATGATGTGATTGCCCTCGTCGGTCATGAAGGGCACCTCGCCATTCATCCGAAGCGACGTCTGGCGGCCCAGAACATCCATGCTGATCAACGTCTCCTCGATCAGCGCCTTGGTGGTTTGCCAGCCAAACGGGATCACCTCGACCGGCAACGGAAACGCCCCCAGCGTCTCGACCTCCTTGCCGACATCGGCGATCACCACCATCTGGTCGCTCGCCGTCGCGACAATCTTTTCCTGCAAGAGCGCCCCGCCGCCACCCTTGATCAGGTTCAGATCGCCATCGAACTCATCTGCCCCGTCGATGGTGATGTCGAGCCATCTCGCCTCATCGAGGCTGATCACCTCGATGCCCACTTCGCGGGCCAATTCCGCCGTGCGGGTCGATGTCGGCACACCTTTGATCTTCAATCCGTCCTCGCGCACCATTTCGCCCAGACAGCGCACCAGCCACGCCGCCGTGCTGCCGGTGCCCAGCCCCACACGCATCCCGTCCTCGACCATGTCGGCCGCGCGCTTCGCGGCGACGAATTTCGCCTTGTCGATCGGTGAAAGTTCCCCAGCCATCACAGCCCCTTTCCTGACGTTGCACCGGCCTTATAGGTGACTTGCCGGCCTCAGGCGAGGGGCAAATGCCCACGGACTGGCATCGCCCGGGCCTCTCACCACCCAAAGAACGACACTGCCCCGACTGCGGCCAACTCGGCAACATCAGGCTGGCCCCAAGGCCCGCCTCCCTCGACCGCCAGCATGATTTGCCCGGCCAGAACGGCAACCCAGAACATGATCCACATCTTCGGCTTCTCCTTTGCGCCCCACGTTCCCGATTTGTTTCAAATCAAGCTTAACAACACGTCAACAGGCGCCGGGTCGTGGGTCGTCCCCGCGATGCCGCTTTCCTTGCATCGATGCGCAAAGCTTGGCCTATTGTTCCGGCATGACGAGCCCCTATCGCCTCTACTACGCCCCCGACAACGCGTCACTCATCGTGCGCCTTGCGCTCGATGAGCTGGCATTGCCCTATGAAACCTCGCTGGTCGATCGCGCCACCGGGGGACAGACGGCGCCGGGCTATCTCGCGCTCAACCCGCATGGGCTGATCCCCACGCTGGTTACGCCCGATGGCCCGATTTTCGAGACCGGCGCGATCCTCCTGTGGCTGGCCGACACCCATGGCGCGCTGGCCCCCGCACCGAGCGACCCCGACCGCGCGGCATTTCTCAAATGGCTGTTCTTTACCTCGAACACGCTTCATGCGAGCCTGCGCATGTTGTTCTATCCTGCCAAATACACCGGACCCGATCCCGCGGCCCAGGCGGCGTTGCGCGCCCGGACCAAGACCAGCCTCACCACCCATCTCGCCCGGCTCGACGATCTTGCCGCGACCGGCGCGCCCGTGCTGGGCGGCATTCCGCTAACCATGCTCGATCTTTACGTCTGTGCCTGCCTGCGCTGGATGGCGCTCTATCCCGAAGGCGAAACCGCCTGGTTCTCGCTCGGTCAAACGCCGCATCTGGCCCATCTCGCGGCGCGAATCGAACAGCGCAACAGCGTGAAACGCGCAATCCGGGCCGAGGGGCTCGGTTCGACCCCGTTCACCGCCCCCTCGATCGCCACCCCACCAGAAGGATCACCAACCTAGATGTTTCTTTCCGTCTTCGAGATATTCAAGATCGGCGTCGGCCCGTCCTCGTCACACACCATGGGTCCGATGGTGGCCGCCGGCCGTTTTCTCGACCTGATACGCGCCGCGCCGTTCGATGTCGCGGGGCTGCGCGGATCGTTGCATGGCTCTCTGGCCTTCACCGGGGTTGGTCACGCCACCGACCGCGCCACCATTCTTGGCCTCGCCGGGTTCCTGCCGGAAAGCTATGACCACGCGCAAGCCGAAGAAACCCTCGCCGCGATTCGCGAAAGCGGCAAGGTGACGCCGCCGGGCCTGCCCACGCTGAACTTCCGGCCCAAGGACGACCTGACCTTCGATTACGGCCCCGCCCTGCCCGGCCATGCCAACGGCATGATCCTGATGGCCACCGACGCCCAGGGCGACGTGATCCTGCAAGAGACCTATTACTCCGTCGGCGGCGGCTTCGTGCTCACCGAAAAGGAACTGGCCGCGGGCAAGGACACCGATACCGGCCCGCCCGTCCCCTACCCGTTCAAGAGCGCGGCCGAGATGCTCGACATGGCCAAGACCTCGGGCAAGTCCGTCGCGCAGATGAAGCGCGCAAACGAGATCTCGCGCGGTTGTTCTCAATCCCTTGCCGAAGGCACCGCGCGGCTCTGGCAGGTGATGGATGATTGCATCACCCGCGGTCTCGACACCGAGGGCGAATTGCCCGGCGGGTTGCGCGTCAAACGCCGCGCCAAGGCGATCCGCGAACAGCTTGAGGCCGAGCGCGGCATGAACCTCAACGCGCCGCACACGATCAACGACTGGATTTCGACCTATGCCATGGCGGTGAACGAGGAGAACGCCGCCGGGGGACAGGTCGTGACCGCCCCCACCAACGGCGCGGCGGGGGTGATGCCCGCGGTGATCCGCTACTGGCTCGATCATGTGCCGGGTGCAGCACCTTCGAAGATCGAGGATTTCCTGCTCACCGCCGCCGCCATTGGCGGGCTGGTGAAATACAATGCCTCGATTTCGGGCGCCGAGGCCGGTTGCCAGGCCGAGGTCGGCTCCGCCGCCGCCATGGCCGCCGCCGGGCTCTGCGCGGTGATGGGCGGCAGCCCCGAACAGGTGGAAAACGCCGCCGAAATCGCGCTCGAACATCACCTCGGCATGACCTGCGACCCGGTCAAGGGGCTGGTGCAGGTGCCCTGCATCGAACGCAACGGACTGGGCGCGATCAAGGCCATCTCGGCCGCCTCGCTCGCCCTGCGCGGCGACGGCACCCATTTTGTGCCGCTCGATTCCGCGATCGAGACGATGCGCCAGACCGGGCAGGACATGCACGAGAAATACAAGGAAACCTCGCTCGGCGGTCTGGCCGTGAACGTGCCCAATTGCTGATCCCTCAGACGGCCGGTTGACGCCCGTGTCGGCGCTCGCGCCGTGCGTTTTCCCTGTACCCACCCAGGATTGACGCCCCCGGCTCCACCCTCTAAGCCGGGCTGTCCCCATAAGCGAGCCCTCCATGACCGACCGCACCACCCTCGGCATCCTCCTCATGATCGGCTTTTCGATCGTGGCCCCGGTGATGGACAGCTTTGCCAAGGCCACGCCCGAAGAGGTGCCGGTGCTGCAAATCCTCGCCGCCCGCTTCGGCATCCAGGCGTTCCTGCTCCTGCCTATCGCGTTCTGGATGCAACACGCGCACCGCCCCGGGCGCGGCGAACTCGGGTTGCATGTCGTGCGGGCGCTGCTGATCCTTGTCGCCACCGGCTGTTTCTTCACCGCCCTGCGCTTCATGCCGATCGCCAACGCGATTGCCATCTTCTTTGTCGAACCCTTCATCCTGACGCTGATGGGCGGACTGTTTCTGGGCGAGGCGATTGGCCCGCGCCGGATCATCGCCTGCCTCGTGGGGTTTGCCGGGGCGATGCTGGTGATCCAGCCAAGCTTTGCCGATCTGGGTCCGGTCACGCTCCTGCCCATAGTCACGGCCTTCTGCTTCGCATTCTACATGGTGCTGACCCGGCAGATGGCCACGCGCACCCACCCGCTGGCGCTTCAGGGCTATACCGCCATCGCGGCGATGCTCTTCATCGTGCCGTTGCTCTGGGGCTTTGACGGGTCGGACATTGCCGCGCTCGATCCGGTCTGGCCGCGCGGATTGGCGGTCTGGACCCTGCTGGGCGTCGGGATCGTCTCCACCATCTCGCATCTTTTCATCAGCTTCGCACTGCGCTTTACCCCGGCGGCCACCATCGCACCGCTGCAATATCTCGAAATCGTCTTTGCCACGATCCTGGGCTATTACATCTTTGCCGATATTCCCGACCGCCTGACCGTGCTGGGGGCCACCATCATCGTGGGATCGGGCCTTTACGTCTTTGCCCGCGAACGCGCCTTGGGCCGCCCGGCGCGCCGTCCACCCCCTGCCCCCTGAAGCAAACAGGGCCGCGACGGTATTACGCCCTTCATGCGCGATTGCCACGCCGCGCAATTGCCCCTAGCGTATCCGGATGAACACGGACCGCCCGCTTCTCGGCATCGCGTTGATGCTCGGATTTTGCATCATGGCGCCGATGGCCGACGCGGTGGCGAAACTGCTCGGCCAATCGGTGCCCGTGGGGCAGCTCGTGCTGATCCGCTTTCTCGTGCAAGTCCTGTTGCTGCTGCCCTTCCTCATGCTGGGCCTGCGCCCGTGGCGGATACGCGGACGCATCCTGCATCTCGTCATGTTGCGCACGCTCCTGCATATCCTCGGGATCGGGTTGATGGTCTCGGCGCTGCAATACCTGCCGCTGGCCGATACCGTCGCCATCGCCTTTGTCATGCCGTTCATTCTCCTGCTACTGGGGCGCTTCTTTCTGGATGAAGAGGTCGGGCGGCGGCGCTTTATCGCCTGTATGGTGGGCTTTTCCGGCACGCTTCTCGTGATCCAGCCAAGCTTTGCCGCCGTCGGCTGGCCCGCCCTCCTGCCGCTGGGCGTCGCGGTGAATTTCGCTCTCTTCATCCTCGTCACCCGCAAGATCGCCCGCGACACCGACCCGATCGGGCTTCAGGCCGTCAGCGGCGCCATGGCCGTCCTGTTCATGGCCCCGCTGTTGTGGCTCTTCGGGGGCAACGGCACCGGCCTGCTCGACACGATCCGTCCCGATGCCACCGAATGGGCGCTGCTATTGGCCATCGGGGTTCTGGGCACGCTGGCCCATCTGCTCATGACATGGTCCCTGCGCTATGCACCGTCGGCCACGCTCGCCCCGATGCAATATCTCGAAATTCCGGTCGCCGCGGTTCTGGGCTGGATCGTGTTTCGCGATTTTCCCAACGGGCTGGCCATGGCGGGTATCCTCGTCACCATCGCGTCCGGGCTCTACATCATGATGACGGAACGCAGGGCCAGCGCACGGCCTCTGCCCCCGTCAGGCCCGCAATCACCGCTTCCAGCGCCCGCGCCGGCAGAATAGCCAGCATCGCGGGCGCACTGACCTCGATCTCCACCGGCCCCGATACCGCGTTCGAAGTACCGATCCGTACCCCCGGCGCGAACCCGATATCATCCAACGGCCAGCGCAAGCCGAGCGACCGCGCCCGCACCTCGCCCAGCGGGAACAGCGAAAACCGGCTGCCCTGTGGCAAGGACAGGCACAGCGCGGGCGGCATCAGGAAGACAAGATCGCGTTCCCCCAAAAGCAGACAGGGGCGATCGGCATGGCGCATCAGCCCGTGAAACGCCGCCAGTTGATGATCGACCCGTCCGCCGCCGAACCCCACGCCGATCACCAGCGGCGCGCAGATATTGCGCAGGCATTTCTCGAAATCGGTGCTGTCCTGTTCCGTGATCCGGTGCAATCGTGCCGGTGGAATGCGCGCCCGCGCCGCTTCGGGAATCGAATCGAAATCGCCGATCACCGCGTCCGGCATGATCCCATGATCCAGCGCCACCTGTGCCGCCCCGTCCGCGGCAACCACCGCCGGAGCCTGAACAATCGCCCGCCGCAGCACGGTTTCTTTCACGGTTCCGCAACCAATCAACGTGACTGGACGGCTTTCATCAACAATCGCCTCATTCATTGGCGATTTACCCCCTCTTCAGGAAACAGACCACATTCTTGTCACAAAATGATACGGTAAACATCCAAGATTCGGGCAGCTTTGGTCTCCGTGGGGTGGTTATAACTTTAGCCAAGTAACATATCTTTGGGCGAGCATCATTATGGTTAACACGAACAAGATCCTGACAGTCTCTTACGGCACCTTCTCGTGCACGTTGGAAGGTTTCGACGATTCTTTCGGGACCATGAAGGCCATCGCAGAGTATTTTCGTGATCTGGCTTCCGACGACCGTTATTTCGGCGCCGAGCCGCCGACGCCCGATGCCGAGATGCTGGCCCGGATCGCCGAACGCGAGATCGAACGCCGCGTCGATGCCCATTTCGACCAGAACAGGATCGTCCTGCGCGCCGGCCCCGGCAGCACCCTGACCGCCGCCGCGGCCGCTGACCCCGAGGCCGAAAAGGATGAGATCACGGATGACGCGACCGAGAACCTGACTCCCCGCGACAATGACCAGACCCGGCCCGAGCAGCCGAGCGAACCGCGAGAGACCGAACAACTCGCCGAGGCCCCCACCGCGCCGGAGGCAATCGAGGCCGCCCCAAACACGCCCGACTCCGCCGCCAAAGACCCGGTCGGACACAAAGCTGACGACGCATCCCCGCAAGAAGGCGAATCCGCCACGCAGCTGGATGCGCCGATACACGCGCCGATTCCCGCCGCAGGCCCGGAACCCGAAAGTGTCGCCGCCAAGCTTCAGCGCATCCGCGCCGTCGTCTCGCAGGCCGAAACCGCGGATACGCCGACCGCCGCCTATTCCGAGGACGAGCACGCCGACGATCTCCTCTCCGAAGCCCATGACGACATCGAAGCGGCGATGGATATCGACGACGAAACCGAAATGCGCCGGTCCGACTTCGACGATTCCGATGAGGACACAAGCAACGAGAACGACACCATCTCGTCCCTGCTGGCGCGTTTCGACACGCCCGATGATGACGACGAGGATCTGTTCGACGAAACCGAGGATGAGGCCCTCACCTTTGACATCGGCGACGATGAGATCGAAGCCGATCAGCCCGCAAGCGATACGCCGCCGGTTCGCGCCCGCGTCATCAAGATGAAGCGCGCCGAATTCGAGGCGGCCATCGCCGATGGCAAAATCGAAGACGACGACGCGGCGGCAGATACCGAAGCCGAAACGGACCTCTCGCCCGAGGACGAGGCCGACCTGCTGCGCGAACTGGCCGCCGTCGAGGCCGAATTGACCATATCCACTGACGACGGGCATGGCGATACCGCCGCGGATGACGATGAGGACAACCGCTCCTCTCTGATCGACGAAAGCGAAGACGACGAATTTGACGAGGACGAAACCGGCGAGGATAGCATCAACTTCTTCGCCGATGAGGAAGACGACACGACCGATCGCACCACCCCGTTTGCCGGCTCCGACGCCGAGTCCGAAATGGGCCGCATCTTCAAGGAAACCGACGTCCATCTCAACGAGGAAACCGGCCGCGGTCGGCGCAACGCCATCGCCCACCTGCGCGCCGCCGTAGAGGCCAACAAGGCCGAGATCGGCGCCGGCGGCGATCTGGCGGGCGAAGGCCCCGATTCCGAGGCCTATCGCGACGATCTCGCCAGCGTCGTGCGTCCGCGTCGCCCGCAGGCTCACGATCAGGCCGACCGCTCGCGTCGCCCCGGAACCGCACGGCCGGCCCCGCTCAAGCTTGTCGCCGAGCAACGGGTCGATCTGGGTGACGCAGAGCCCGCCCCCGTGCGCCCGCGCCGGGTGCAGGTCGCCACCGCCACCCATGCCGAGATTGCAGCGGCAACCAGCGATTTCGCCGAATATGCCGATACCGTCGGCGCAACGAGCCTGCCCGAGCTTCTCGAAGCGGCAGCAGCCTATCTCTCCTTCGTGGAAGGCCGCGAACAATTCTCACGCCCGCAGCTCATGACCCATGTGCGCCAGGCCGAGAAAAACGATTTCAGCCGCGAAGACGGTCTGCGCAGCTTTGGCCAGCTTCTGCGCGAAGGCAAGATCGTCAAACTCAAGGGCGGCCGCTTCACCGCGTCCGACAGCATCTCCTACCGCCCCGACGCGCGCTACGCAGGCGAATAAAGCCCCGTGATATAAACGAAAAACGGCGCCCTGAGATCGGGGCGCCGTTTCGCATTCACCGGGGCATTCGCCCCGATTCTCAGACCTTTTGCTGGGTGTATTGGCGCAATTCCTTGCGCGCCACCTGGCGGCGGTGCACCGCGTCGGGCCCATCGGCAAGGCGCAGCGTGCGCACCTGCGTCCACGCGATGGCCAGCGGGGTATCCTGGCTGACACCACCCCCGCCATGAAGCTGCACCGCCTCGTCGATCACCTGCAACGCCGTCAGCGGCGCCACCACCTTGATCATCGAAATCCACGGTGCCGCGGCCCTTGCGTCACCCTGGTCCATCATCCACGCCGCCTTGAGACAGAGCAGCCGCGCCTGTTCGATCTCCATCCGTGCATTGGCGATGATGTCGTAGTTCGCGCCCAGATGCGCGATCGGCTTGCCAAAGGCCTCGCGTTCCAGCGACCGCTTGCACATCCGCTCCAGCGCCGCTTCAGCCTGACCGATGGCGCGCATGCAATGGTGAATGCGCCCCGGGCCAAGCCGCCCCTGCGAAATCTCGAAACCCCGGCCCTCGCCGAGGATCATGTGATCGGCCGGAACCCGCACATCGGTAAAGCGGATATGCATATGCCCGTGCGGCGCATCGTCATGGCCATAAACCTGCAACGGGCGCAGGATCTCGATCCCCTTCGTGTCGGCCGGGACCACGATCATCGAATGCTGCTGGTGCTTGGGCATGTCGTCGGTGCCGGTCTTGACCATGGTGATATAGACCGAACAACGCGGATCGCCTGCCCCCGACGACCACCATTTCTCGCCGTTCAGAACATAATCATCGCCATCGCGCACGCACGACATCGAGATGTTGGTCGCGTCCGAACTGGCCACATCCGGCTCGGTCATGAGGTAGGCCGATCGGATCTCTCCCGCAAGCAGCGGCGTAAGCCATTTTTCCTTCATCCAGTCGGCGCCATAGCGTTCCAGCACCTCCATGTTTCCGGTATCGGGAGCGGAACAGTTGAACACCTCGGCGCCCAGCGGCGTCTTGCCCATTTCTTCGGCGAAATAGGCGTATTCCACGGTTTTGAGGCCGAACCCGCGTTCACTGTCGGTCAGCCAGAAATTCCACAGCCCCCGCTCCCTGGCCTTGGCCTTGAGGCTTTCGAGAATCTCGAACTGCCGGTCGGTATATTGCCAGCGGTCGCCCTTGCCGATCTCGGCGTGATATTCCTCCTCCAGCGGCATGACCTCGTTACGGATCATGTCGCGCACCTTTTCGAGAAGCGGCATATGCTCCTCGCGCATCCCCAGATTCATTTCCATCTTGGATTCCTCTCCTCTCAACGCGTCTCCACCAAAGTAGAAGCCCCGCTTGACCGAGAGTAAAGGGCGCTTGGCAAATGCCGTTACGTCGTGGCGCGGGGTCTGCCCCTGCGCCCGATACCCGTCACATCGCTGTCACCTATCGGTGGCAGTCTGACCACAATTTTCGATTCCCCATTTCAAACGCTCCGCGGCGACCTTTCCCCGAGGTCGCCGCAATTTCTTTCCGGGCTTTCGCAACCTGTCGCGAAACGCCATGCAGGCGCAAAGCAAGGCTTCAGCGCGCGAATTTCTTGTGCTTGATCCGCTTGGGTTCCAACGCATCGGGGCCAAGCCGCCGCTTCTTGTCTTCCTCGTAATCCTCGAAATTGCCTTCGAACCATTCGACATGGGCGTCGCCCTCGAAAGCAAGGATATGCGTGCAGATACGGTCGAGGAAAAAGCGGTCGTGGCTGATCACCACCGCACAGCCGGCGAAATCGACCAGTGCATCCTCAAGCGCGCGGAGCGTCTCGACATCGAGATCGTTGGTCGGTTCATCGAGCAAAAGCACGTTGCCACCCGATTTCAACAGCCGCGCCATATGCACCCGGTTGCGCTCACCACCCGACAGGAGGTTGACCTTTTTCTGCTGATCGCCGCCCTTGAAGTTGAAGGCCGAACAATAGGCGCGTGAATTCATCTCGGCATCGCCGAGCTGGATGATGTCCTGCCCGTCCGAGATCACTTCCCAAACGGTCTTGTTGTCGGGCAATGCGTCGCGGGTCTGATCGACATAGCTAAGCTCGACCGTGTCACCGTATTCGATCTGGCCGTTGTCGGGCTGTTCCTGCCCGGTGAGCATGCGAAAGAGCGTGGTTTTACCCGCACCGTTGGGGCCGATCACCCCGACAATCCCGCCGGGAGGCAGCGCAAAGCCCAAATCCTCGATCAACAGCTTGTCACCCATATGTTTCGACAACCCGTCGACCTCGATCACCTTCGAACCAAGGCGCTTGCCGTTGGGAATGATGATCTGGGCACGCGCGAGCTTCTCGCGCTCGGACTGGTTGGCCAGATCGTTATAGGCGTTGATCCGCGCCTTCTGCTTGGCCTGCCGTGCCCTTGGCGACTGGCGCATCCATTCCAGTTCGCGTTCGAGCGTCTTCTGCTTCGACTTGTCCTCGCGCGCCTCCTGTTCGAGCCGCTTGGCCTTCTGTTCGAGCCATGCCGAGTAATTGCCCTCGTAAGGGATGCCGCGACCACGGTCCAACTCCAGAATCCAGCCGGTGATGTCATCGAGGAAATAGCGATCGTGGGTGACGATCAGGATCGTGCCCTTGTAGTCGATGAGGTGCTGTTGCAGCCATGCGATGGTCTCGGCATCGAGGTGGTTGGTCGGCTCATCCAGAAGCAGCATGTCGGGCTGCTCCAGCAGAAGCTTGCACAACGCCACGCGGCGCTTTTCGCCGCCCGAAAGGGTGCTCACGTCGGCATCGTCCGGCGGACAGCGCAGCGCCTCCATCGACACGTCGATCTGGGCGTCGAGATCCCACAGGTTCTGGCTGTCGATCTCGTCCTGAAGCTGGGCCATCTCGTCGGCGGTCTCGTCCGAGTAGTTCATCGCCAACTCGTTGAACCGGTCGAGCTTGGCCTTCTTCTCGGCCACGCCCAGCATCACGTTGCCGCGCACATCAAGACCGGGGTCAAGCTCGGGTTCCTGCGGCAGGTAGCCCACCCGCGCACCCTGCGCGGCCCAAGCCTCGCCCGAGAAATCCGTGTCGAGCCCGGCCATGATCTTGAGCAGGGTCGACTTCCCCGCCCCGTTGACACCGACGACACCGATTTTCACCCCGGGCAGAAAGTTGAGATGGATGTTCTCGAAACATTTCTTCCCGCCGGGATAGGTCTTGGAGACGTCCTGCATGTGGTAGACGTATTGATAGGCTGCCATTCTCGTCGTCCTTGCGCCGTTTGGGTCTGTTGCCGGCCTAGATAGTCGGTTGCGCCAACAGGAGCAATGCGGCGATGCCACGGCAATGCGTAAAGGGCCGAGTCCCCGGGGATTTTCCGGCCAGATGAAGGGAAACAATGCCCGCCGATGGCGTTGCGCGTTGACAGGGACAGGGGCCGGGGCCACAAACACGCGGATGAACGAGGGATTGCCATACATGCGCCCCGGGCGGGTTGTGGGGTTGCTGGGCGGATCGTTCGATCCGGCCCATGAGGGCCATGCCCATATCAGCCGCGAGGCGCTCAAGCGGTTTGCGCTCGATGAATTGTGGTGGCTGGTCAGCCCGGGCAACCCGCTCAAGTCGCGCGGGCCGGCGCCGTTGGATCAACGGATGGCACGGGCACGCGCGGTAATGGATCACCCGCGCGTCAGGATCAGCGATTTCGAGGCCCGAGCGGGCACGCGATACACCGCCGAGACCTTGCAGGCACTGATCCGCACCTCTCCGGGGGTGCGGTTCGTCTGGCTCATGGGGGCCGACAATCTGGCGCAGCTCGATCAATGGCAGGACTGGCGCTGGATCATGGAGCATGTGCCGGTCGGCGTGCTGGCGCGACCGGGGCAGAGGATCGCGGCGCGCAATGCCAAGGCAGCCGATATCTATCGCCAGGCGCGGCTGCACGGCTATGCAAGCCGGTTGCTGGCCCGTGGCTCCGCGCCACGCTGGTGTTTCGTGAACGTGCCGATGGTCGATATCTCGTCGAGCGAGATCCGGGCGAGGGGGCTATGGACGACGCGGGGCGGTGTGGGGGCTTGACCCGTGAGGGGCGGCCATGGTCGGATCAAGGCATGTATTGAAGACGGGCAACGGCAATGCCGCGAATTGTGAGTTGTGCGGCGCCCTGACCTGAGGTTAATTCGTGATCATGGTGGCACGGTTTTCCAGACGGGCATTTCTGAGCGGGGCACTGGCCGGGTTGACGGCGGGGTCGGCGCTTGCCGATGCACCGGGGCAATCGCTGCGACCTGTGCTACGGCCCGGCGGGATCGCGGCCACCGCCAAGGTGGCCAGCAAATCCTCGGTGCCCCCTGCGGCGGTCCTGATCGAGGCGGCACAACTCGGCGGTCGCGTGAGCTTTGCCGTGGTCGACACCCGCACGGGCCAGATGCTCGAAGGGCATGACGCCGGACTGTCACACCCCCCCGCAAGCGTGAGCAAGGCCGTGACCGCGCTTTACGCGCTCGACGTCCTGGGGCCAAAGCATCGCTTTCTGACCCGGCTTGTCGCAACCGGACCAATTCACAACGGGGTTCTCAAGGGCGACCTGGTGCTTGCGGGCGGGGGTGATCCGACTCTCGACACCAACGCACTGGCCGATATGGCGGCACAGCTCAAGGCGGCGGGCGTGCGCGAAATCACCGGCGGGTTCCATGTCTGGGGCGGTGCCTTGCCCCTGGTCCGCGCGATCGACCGGACACAACCCGATCATGCCGGATACAATCCGGCGATTTCGGGGCTGAGCCTCAACTACAACCGCGTGTATTTCGAGTGGAAGCGCGGCAGCAATGGCTGGCAAGTGAGCATGGATGCACGCAGCGACCGCTATCGCCCCGAGGTGCGCGTGGCCCGGATGCAGATCGTGAACCGCAGCACGCCGGTCTATACCTACGCCGAAAAGAACGGCATCGATCATTGGACCGTGGCGGACGGCGCGCTGGGCAATGGCGGCGCGCGCTGGCTGCCCGTGCGCCAACCCGAGATGTACGCCGGCGAGGTGCTGCGCGGTTTCGCGCGCAGCCATGGCATCGTGTTGCCCGAACCGCGCAAGCGCGGCAACCTGCCCGGCGGAACGATGGTCGCGCGCCATGTCAGCCCGGAACTGGCGATCATCCTGCGCGACATGCTGAAATATTCCAACAACCTGACCGCCGAAATGGTCGGAATGACGGCAACGGCCAAGCGCAAGGGGCACGTCGGCGGACTCGGCGACAGCGCCGGGGAAATGAGCCGCTGGGCCAAGGAGACGCTGGGCATGACGCGCACGGCACTGGTCGATCATTCCGGCCTCAGCGACAAATCGCAAATGACGGCACAGGATATGGCGCTCGCCCTGGCACGCGCGCATCGCAGCGCGGCACTCAAACCGATGCTCAAACCTTTCGCCATGCGCGACGAAAATGGACGCGTAAACAAGGCCCACCCGATCAAGGTGCAGGCCAAGACGGGCACCTTGTATTTCGTGAGTGGCCTGGCCGGCTATGCCTCGCCCCCGGGGCGCGGGGATCTGGCCTTTGCGATCCTCGCGGCGGATGTCGGGCGGCGTGGCCGCTCCAACTCGGACGCAAGACCGCCCGGCGCACGCGGCTGGAACGCACGGGCCAAGACATTGCAGCAAAAGCTGATCGAACGCTGGGCCACGCTTTACGGCACCTGACAGCACCGGCCGCAAGGCCAAGCCGCATCGGCTCAGGTCGTCATGTGGCGCGCCCGGGCTCCGCGTTCGATGGCCGCGGCATAAAGCCGGTCGATATCGAGCTCATAGCGGATCTCTTCCAGCAGGCGCAACTCCTCGTCACCCAGCGTGCCATCGGCAGCGGCGACATCGCAGGCCAGCGCATAGGCCGTCTCATTGAGCCGCGCAGGCAGGTTGTCGCGAATGAGACCGAACAGCGCGTCAAGCCCGTCTTCCTGCTCGAAAAGGTCAAACACGGTCTGGGCCATGGTGTTCATCCGGTCGATATCGTAATCGGCAAAGATCGGCAGGTGGTTGACCGTCGACTGGATCTTGACCAGTTCGGATGTGCGGATGTTCTCGTCCGAAGCGGACACCGCGATCATCACCGCGACAAGACAGTCCTGCGGCGAAAGCGGGTGGGGAATGTTATCGTTCATCGGGCTGTCCTTGACGGCTAGGTTCGCGCCTGTGGTGATATTGCTCCCGCGCCGCGCTTGCAACAAGCGGTTTCCACCGGCCAGGTGGCCAATCGCCGCCGGCGAGAGCGCAAACTCGCTCTTCCGCTGACCCGCGAAAGACATTAGGAAGCCCCGAGTTTCCGCGCATGGGGCGCGGGGGCATCTGGAGAGAAGACATGTCCGATCTGCGTGACGCCGCGATGAACAGCAAAGCCTGGCCCTTCGAAGAGGCCCGCCGCCTGCTCAAACGCTACGAGGCGGCGCCGCCCGAAAAGGGGCATGTTCTCTTCGAGACCGGCTACGGCCCCTCCGGCCTGCCGCATATCGGCACCTTCGGCGAGGTGCTGCGCACCACGATGATCCGCCGCGCCTTCGAGTCGATCAGCGACATCCCGACACGGCTCATCTGTTTTTCGGATGACCTTGACGGGATGCGCAAGGTGCCGGGCAACGTGCCCAACCGCGAGATGCTGGCCGAGCACCTGCAAAAACCGCTCACATCCGTGCCCGACCCGTTCGGCACGCATGACAGTTTCGGTGACCACAACAACGCCATGCTGCGCCGGTTTCTCGACACGTTCGGGTTTGACTACGAATTCTATTCGGCCACCGAGTTCTACCGCTCGGGGCAGTTCGACACGGTGCTCCTGCGCGCGGCTGAACGCTACGACGCCCTGATGAAAGTCATGCTGAAATCCCTGCGCGAAGAACGCCAGCAGACCTATTCGATCTTCCTGCCCATTCACCCCGAGACGGGCCGCGTGCTCTACGTGCCGATGAAGCATGTCGATGCGGCCAAGGGCGAGATCACCTTCGACGACGAGCAGGGCCGCGAATGGACGCTGCCGGTGACCGGCGGCAACGTGAAGCTGCAATGGAAACCCGATTTCGGCGCCCGCTGGGCGGCGCTGGGCGTGGATTTCGAGATGTATGGCAAGGACCATTCCACCAACACGCCGATCTACGATGCGATCTGCAAGATCCTCGGCGAACGCGCGCCCGAGCATTTCACCTACGAGCTGTTTCTCGATGACAAG
Source organism: Aquicoccus porphyridii (assembly GCF_008369105.1). Lineage (GTDB taxonomy): Bacteria > Pseudomonadota > Alphaproteobacteria > Rhodobacterales > Rhodobacteraceae > Aquicoccus > Aquicoccus porphyridii. Next base: position 62,522 of record NZ_VINQ01000006.1, read on the forward strand.
GGGCAGAAGATCTCCAAATCCTCCGGCAACGGCATCTCGATCGACGAATGGCTGTCCTATGCCAGCACCGAGAGCCTGTCCTACTTCATGTATCAAAAGCCCAAGACGGCCAAACGGCTCTATTTCGACGTGATCCCGCGGGCGATGGACGAATATCACCAGCAGTTGCGCGCCTATCCCGGGCAGGACTGGACCCAGAAGGTGAACAATCCCGTGCATCACATTCATCATGGCGAGGTGCCTGCCTCCGACATGGTGGTGCCGTTCTCGATGCTCTTGAACCTCGCCAGCGCGTCGAGCGCCGAGGACAAGGGTGTTCTGTGGGGTTTCATCGCGAAATACGCCCCCGATGCCACCCCCGAAACCCATCCCGGCCTCGATGCGGCGGCGGGCTACGCGGTGCGCTATTTCAACGATTTCGTGAAGCCGCAAAAAACCTACCGCGCGCCGGATGACAAGGAACGCGCAGCACTCGCCGCGCTGGTTGCGGCGCTGGGCGATGCCGACGTGGCACTGGACGAGATTGCCCGCAAGAATGCCGCCATGGGCAATGACGCCCCCCTGCCCGAGGTCGATTTCGGGGACGAGGAATTCCTGCAATCCATCGTCTTTGCCGTCGGCAAGAACCACGGGTTCGAACCGCTGCGCGACTGGTTCAAGGCGATCTACGAGGTCTGCCTCGGCGCCAGCCAGGGCCCGCGCTTCGGCGGGTTCATCGCGCTTTACGGCGTGGACGAGACACGGTCGCTGATCGAAAAGGCGCTGGCCGGGGAATTCATTTGACGCGTGATGGGCAGATTGCCCACCTTACGGGGCATGGCCACGGGGTATGAACCGCTCGACACGCTGAAGCCGGTGGCGCCGGATATCTGGATCGTGGATGGCCCTTTGATCCGGTTCTATGGCATGCCGTTCTCGACCCGGGCCACGGTGGTGCGGCTGGCGAGCGGTGACATCTGGGTGCATTCCCCGACGCGGCTGACCGATGGGTTGCGCGATGAGGTCGCGACGCTGGGTCCGGTGGCGCATCTCATCGCACCCAACTGGATTCACTATGCCTATGTCGCGGAATGGCAAGCGGCGTTTCCCGATGCCCTAGCCTGGGCCGCACCGGGCGTCGCGGATCGGGCCGCGAAAAAAGGCATGGCGCTGCACTTTGATCACGATCTCGGGCCGGTGGCCGACCCGCCTTGGGCCGGGCAGATCGAGCAGATGATCGTCGAAGGCAGCCGGGCGCATCGCGAGGTGGTGTTTTTCCACCGGGCGTCGAAAACCCTGATCCTGACCGACCTGATCGAGAATTTCGAGGCGCGCAACCTGCCATGGTGGATGCGGATCGCAGCTCGCGTCGGCGGCATTCTCGACCCGGACGGAAAGATGCCGCGCGACATTCGGGCCAGTTTCATGGCCCAACGCGACAGGCTGCGTGATGCGGTCGAAACCATGATCGACTGGGGCCCCGAACGTGTAATCCTGGCGCATGGGCGATGGTATGACAGGAATGGCGCCGATGAGTTGCGCCGCGCCTTTCGGTTTCTGTGGCCGGACGGCAAATGATCCATTTCCCCTTCCCTTGCGTAAGCAAGGCATAGAGGAGGAATGAAAGATGAAACAGATCGTTCTTGCAATCCTGATCGTCATCGGCATGTCGGCGCACGGCGCCGGGGCCGAAGAGACCCGCATCCCGGCGATCGAAACCGTCATCACCCGGCAGATCGAGGCGTTCCGCGCCGATGACATCGAACGGGCCTTCGACTTTGCCAGCCCGACAATCCAGCGCATTTTCCGCACCCCGCAACTGTTCGGAAGTATGGTCCAACGCGGCTATCCCATGGTGTGGCGGGCCGGCGAGGTCGAATTTCTCGAACTGCGGATGATAGACGGTCAACTCTGGCAAAAGGTGCGCATCCGCGACGCGGGCGGCGACTTGCACCTGCTTGATTACCAGATGATCGAACAGGGCGACGCCTGGAAGATCAACGGCGTTGAACTTCTGAAGGCGCCCGGCATGGCCGTGTAATCAGGCCCGTCTAATCACGCCCGTTTAATCACGCCTGTCCGCCCGCATTGGCCAACGCCTCGTTGATCTCGCCGATCAGGGCTTTGCGTTCCTTTTCCGTCAGGAAGCGGCCGATTTCCACTTCGCGCCCACTCCCGGTGAGCGTGAGATAGGATTCGACCGGCCCGCCGGTCGGATGGATATGGGCGCGGGTCCAGTAGGTGTTGCACTCCCATGTCAGGATCTCGCCCCTGGGCGGCTGATGAACAAGCCGGGTGAGATCGGGCGTGATGGTCAGCGTCTCGCGCATCTCGGCGGTCTTGTAGGTATGCTCCAGCGCCCACCACAGCCCCGCCACCACCAAGAGCATGAACGGCAAAAGGCCCCACAGCACCACGGTCCCCAAAAGCCCGTAAAGCGGCACGGTGGCCAGCAGGAATGCCATCAGGATGATCGCGGCAAAGCCCCGACGCGGCAACGACCGGTGCGGCCACAGAACGACCTCGTGCTGCCCGGCAGGGCCATGGGTCCAGCGATGCGGCATTCCTGATCCTGTTCTGGCGGCCCGCACGGTGCGGGTGAAAAGGGGCGGAATGGAAAAGGGCCCCGGATGATCCCGAGGCCCCGTTCACGTGTGTCACAAGCCGCTAGTGGGCGTGGCTCTTGTCCCAGTCTTCACGCTTGGGAAGCTGCTCGAACGTGTGCTCCGGCGGCGGCGAAGGCAGAGTCCATTCGAGCGTGTCGGCATACTCGTTCCAATAGTTGTTCTCGGTCACCTTGGCCCCACGGAAAAGCGTGTAGAACACGATGCCGAAGAACAGGATGAAGGATGCAAAGCTCAGCAGCGCGCCCCAGCTCGAGAACAGGTTCCAGTAGGCGAACGCCTCGGGATAGTCGATATAGCGGCGCGGCATGCCCTGACGCCCGAGGAAGTGCTGCGGGAAGAAGGTCAGGTTGACCCCGATGAAGAAGGTCCAGAAATGCACCTTGCCCCAGAACTCGGGATACTGGCGCCCGCTCATCTTGCCCAGGTAGAAGTATATCCCGGCAAAGATGGTAAAGGCCGCCCCCATCGACATGGTATAGTGGAAATGCGCCACGACGTAGTAAGTGTCGTGATAGGCGCGATCCACGCCAGCCTGCGCCAGCACGATGCCCGTGACACCCCCGATGGTAAACAGGATCAGGAAGCCCAGCGAGAAAAGCATTGGCGTCTTGAATTCAAGGCTCCCGCCCCACATCGTTGCGATCCACGAGAAGATCTTGATGCCGGTGGGCACCGCGATGACCATCGTGGCCAGCATGAAATAGCTCTGCTGGGTCAGCGACATGCCAACGGTATACATGTGGTGCGCCCAGACCACGAAGCCCAGCGCGCCAATCGCGATCAGCGCCCAGACCATCGGCAGATACCCAAAGATCGGCTTGCGCGAGAAGGTGGCGAAGATGTGGCTGACAAGGCCAAAGCCCGGCAGGACAACGATATACACCTCGGGATGGCCAAAGAACCACAGGATGTGTTGGTAAAGGATCGGGTCGCCACCGCCAGCGGGATCAAAGAAGGTCGTTCCGAAATTGCGGTCGGTCAGAAGCATGGTGATGGCACCGGCCAGAACCGGCAGCGCCAGCAGGATCAGCCACGCGGTGACAAAGATCGACCACGAAAACAGCGGCACCTTGAACAAGGTCATGCCCGGCGCGCGCATGTTGAGGAAGGTGGTGATCATGTTGATCGCACCGAGGATCGAGCTTGCCCCCGAGACGTGGACGGCAAAGATCGCGAGGTCCATCGACATGCCGCCTTCGAGCGTGGAGAGCGGCGGATAAAGCACCCAGCCCACGCCTGAACCAAGTTGCCCGTTGCCCCCCGGCGAAAACATCGAGGCCACACCAAGCGAGACACCCGCGACATACATCCAGAACGACAGGTTGTTCATCCGCGGGAATGCCATGTCGGGCGCACCGATCTGAAGCGGCATGAAATAGTTGCCAAAGCCGCCGAACAGCGCCGGAATCACCACGAAGAACATCATCAACACGCCGTGATAGGTGATCAGCACGTTCCATAGATGCCCGTTCGGGGTGCAGGTCTCCGGCGTCGTGAACAGGTGCAACCCTTCGAGGCACATGTATTGCACGCCCGGGTACATCAGCTCGAGCCGCATGAACACGGTGAAAATGACGGCGATCAGGCCCACGAGGGCCGAGACGATCAGGTAGAGAACCCCGATGTCCTTGTGGTTGGTCGACATGAACCAGCGGGTAAAGAAGCCGCGGTTGTCTTCATGTTCGTGCCCGTGGATGGCTGCGTCTGCCATGCTGCGGTGCCTCCTGTTGAATGTCTCGGACGTGCGAAGCGTGGATTCCGCACCCTGGTATCATTCCGGTTTTAAAATGCGAGGCCGGGCGGGGCAACGGGTCAAATTGATCCAGATCAAATAATTTTGTCGCACCCCTCGTGTTTCGCGACCAAATACCGCGAATCCGGGACGTTTAACAACTATCTGTAATACAACAAAAAACGAGGGGCAAAGGCCCCCCGTTCACTGATTCTGCATTTCGCCCCCGAAACGAGGTCGGGAAATCCTACTCCGAAGCTTCGGAAAGGCTGGCAAGATAGGCCGCCACGTCCTCTTGACCCTTGCGCAGCTTGAAGGTCATTTTCGACTGGTTCGGGAATCCCTGATCATCGAGCCATTTGCGCGGGTCTTCCACATATTCGGCGATCGCTTCTTCGGTCCAGACGAACTCGGCTTCGGCCGCGGCTTCAAGCCCCTTGCCATAGCGGAACTCCTCGACCGTTCCGGCCACGCGCCCGACGATACCAAAGAGGTTCGGGCCGGTCCGGCCACCGCGCACGACGGTTTCGCCGTCATCGGTCTCGATCATGTGGCAGGATTTGCACTTGTTGAATTCCTTTTCACCCTTCGCAGCGTCGCCTTCGGCGAAAGCAGGCGCAGCAAGAGCCAGAAAGGCGGCGGTCGCGGTCAGAAGCGTTTTCATGTTTACCTCGTTTCGTTGCGAAATGGGTGGCTTTCATGCATGGATATAACCATGCGCCAGTGTCTGACAAGCATGGCAAAGCGGGTCATTTGTCGCAGATACAGCTTTCCAAGGCAATGGCCTTAGCCCGGCCCGGTGGCATCGAACACCTGTGGAAACGTGCGTTCAAGCGCGCTGTCGAGATCCTCCATCGTGACCGGCAGGCCAAGATCGACAAGGCTGGTCACACCATGGCCGGTGATGCCGCAGGGCACGATGCCCGAGAAATGCCCGAGATCGGGATCGACATTGATCGAAATGCCATGAAAGCTGACCCATTTGCGCAACCGGATGCCAATGGCGGCGATCTTGTCCTCGCGCGGGGTGCCGTCGGGCAAGGCCGGTTTTTCGGGCCGCGAAACCCAGACACCGACTCGGCCGGGGCGAATCTCGCCGCGGATGTTGAACTGATCGAGCGTCGCGATCACCCATTCCTCGAGCTGGCCCACGAACCGGCGCACATCATGGCCGCGCCTGCCCACGTCGAGCATCACGTAAACCACCCGCTGGCCGGGGCCGTGATAGGTATATTGCCCGCCACGCCGCGCCTCGAACACCGGGAACCGGTCAGGATCGGTCAGATCCTCGCGCCGCGCCGAGGTGCCCGCGGTGTAAAGCGGCGGATGCTCGAGCAGCCAGATACACTCCTCCGCCTCGCCCGATGCGATATCGGCAACCCGCGCCTCCATGAAACGCAGCGCCGTCTCGTAATCGGTCAACCCGTCGGTGATTTTCCATTCGACCATGCGCATGGGATAGCACGGGTTCGCGCAAGGGCAAGAGGCGGCGACAGGTGACGCCGCCCCGTTTCAGCCACGTCGCGCCGCATCGAGACGGGTCAGCAGCCCGGCATAGGTCGCAACACCCTGCGCCCCGGTCACCAGGTGTTCCAGGTCGAACACCATGGCCGGCACGCCGCGAATGCCCTTCTCGGTCCAGAACCTCTGAATCGTGCGCACCTCCGAAGCGAAACGCGCGGTTTCCAGCACGTCGCGCGCCTCGGCCGGGTCAAGCCCGATCTCGCCCGCGATCTCGGTCAGCGTGCCGATGTCCGACACATCCCGCGCATCGGTGAAATGCGCCCGGAACAGCGCCAGCTTCATGTCGGTCTGGCGCCCCTGCGCCGCGGCCCATTCGATCAGTTGATGGGCCCGAAAGGTGTTCACCATGCGGCTTTGATCCGAGAAGTTGAAGGTGAACCCCAGACCGGCCCCCAGCTGCGTGAGCTTGGCGCGCGCCTGGACGCTATCCTCGGCGCTGCTGCCGTATTTCTCGGCCAGATGCTCGCGCAGATTCTGCCCCTCGGGCACCATGTCGGGGTTGAGTTCGAACGGATGCCACAGGATCGTGACCGCAATCCCGGTGTCCTCGATGGCCCGGTTCAACTGTCGATAGCCGATGATGCACCACGGGCAAACCACGTCCGAAACGATGTCGATGCGCAGCGGTTCCCTGGTCATGTGCTCTCCTTCCCGCGTGGCAAAAGGCCCGCATCGCGGATCGCGGGCAGGAATGTGCGGCTGACCGGGATCTCGTGGCCGCCGGTCATGGTCAGGATCGCGCGTTCGCCCTCTCGCCTTGCGGCCTGCACCTGGTCCGTCGCGATCCAGTGCGAGCGATGCACCCGAAGGCCTGCACCCTCACCCGCCTCGCGCATCGCATCGGTCAGACGCATCAACACCAGCGCACGCCCCCGTGTCGTGACCACCTCGACATAGTGATCCTGCACCGAAATTGACACAAGCGCCCCGCGCTTGTCGAGCGGCAACCGGTCAAGCAGCGGCGGTGGCACGGTCATCGGCCCGGGCTGGCCCGTCTCGGCGGACCCGCCCGCCGCCATGGCATAAAGCCCCGTCGCCACCACCAGCGCGACGAACAGGATCTGCACGATCAAAAGCCAGCGCGACGCCATCTCGAGGGGCGAGCGACCGAAAACAACGGCATTGAGCGCCAGCACGATCAACGTGACCAGCGCACCGGTGATCAGGATGGACAGGACAGAGCGCAGCCGCGACGTCTCGATCCATTGCTCGCACAGCCGATCGGCCAACACCCCGGCCGAAAAGGTCAGCGCCACAACCACCGCCCAATACCCCCCCCGCGCCAGCGGGCCGAGGCTGTCACTGGTGCCGAATGGCCCCGAGACGGACAGAATCAACGTCACCGCAACCAGCCCGATCAGCACCCGCCCCCGGGCCAGGTAGGCCCGCGTTTCGCGAAGCGCGAGTTGCGTTGCCCCGGTTTTCACGAACTCCCTCCGTCTTTCGGCATACCGGCAATTGCCCGGCGCCCCTGTCGCGACGATGACCGCCCCGTCACCCCAGATATAGCAAACCGAAAGGACAATGACATGACCCTGACGCCGTTTTTCGAAACCTCGCTCGTGGTGCAATTGCACATCCTCGCCGCGCTCGCGGCGCTGGTTCTCGGGCCGGTGGCGTTGATGCGGCGGCGGCGCGACCGGCTGCACCGCACGTTGGGCTATATCTGGGTGACGATGATGGCGGCAACGGCGCTCAGTTCCTTTTTCATCTACACGATCAGGCTCATCGGCCCGTTCAGCCCGATTCACGCCCTCTCGGTCTCCACGCTGGTTCTGCTTTGGGTCGGCATCGGCCACATTCGCGCGGGGCGGATCACCGATCACCGCCGCACGATGCTGTCGCTCTACGTGTTCGGCATGGGCATCCCCGGCCTCTTCACCCTGCTGCCCGGGCGGATCATGAACGCGATTCTCTTTGCCGCCACCCCGGTGGGCGGCTTCGCAACGGCCCTTGCGATGACCGGCCTGATTGCGCTGGCCTGGGGTCTGCGGCGACCCGATCACATCCGCCTGCTGCTTGGGCGCGCCTGATCACGGATCGCCGGTTGGATCGCCCAGTGAACGCCCCGGTGAACGACACGGTGAATTACCCGGCGGAAAAACCATCGAAGGGCCGTTTTGGCCCTTCACATCCCGTTTCGGTTTCGCTAAGACGCGCGTCACCAAGTCAGGACAGTGCGGTCGTGGCGGAATTGGTAGACGCGCAGCGTTGAGGTCGCTGTGGGGTAACACCCGTGGAAGTTCGAGTCTTCTCGACCGCACCAACATCCCATCCCCGGTATTCATCCAAAGTGCATGAGCAGGTCTGAACCCTGCCCGGGTCAGGGTCGGTTGCGCGCAACGAATGCAAGATCCACAGGCCGCATCGCACCACGCATGCGGCGGCCGGAAGCGGGATGTCGCACAAGGCAACACCCCGCTCCCCGGAACATCCTTATTCGCGTTCGATCACCCGCAGGCTCAGTTCCATCAACTGTTCCGGGCTCGCCTCGCCGGGGGCGTTCATCATCAGGTCTTCGGCGCGCTGGTTCATCGGGAACATGATGACCTCGCGAATGTTGGGCTCATCGGCCAGAAGCATCACCATCCGGTCGATGCCCGCAGCACAGCCGCCATGCGGCGGGGCACCGAATTTGAACGCGTTGACCATCCCGCCAAAGCGTTTCTCGACTTCGTCCTTGCCATATCCAGCCAGTTCAAAGGCGCGATACATGATGTCGAGCTGGTGGTTCCGGATCGCCCCCGACACCAGCTCATACCCGTTGCAGGCAAGGTCATACTGGTATCCCAGCACATCGAGCGGATCGCCCTCCAGCGCCGCCATGCCGCCTTGCGGCATCGAGAACGGGTTGTGCGAGAAATCGATCACGCCGCTCTCGTCGTCCTTTTCATACATCGGGAAATCGACGATCCAGCAAAACGCGAAACGGTTCTTCTCGGTAAGGTTCAATTCCTCGCCGATCACATTGCGCGCGCGTCCCGCCACGGCCTCGAAACTCGCTGGCTTGCCACCAAGGAAGAACGCCGCGTCGCCCTTGCCGAGGCCAAGCTGCTGGCGGATCGCCTCGGTGCGTTCGGGGCCGATATTCTTGGCCAGCGGCCCGGCGGCCTCCATGCCATCCTCGCCGTCCCGCCAGAAGATATACCCCATCCCCGGCAGGCCCTCTTTCTGGGCATAGGCGTTCATCCGGTCACAGAACTTGCGCGACCCGCCACCCGGCGCGGGAATGGCGCGCACTTCGGTGCCGTCCTGCTCCAGCAATTTCGCGAAGATCGCGAAACCCGACCCCCGGAAATGCTCGCTCACTTCCTGCATCTTTACGGGATTGCGAAGGTCGGGCTTGTCGGTGCCATACCATTTCATCGCATCGGCATAGCGAATCCGTGGCCACAGCTTGTCAACCTTGTGACCGCCGCCGAATTCCTCGAACACGCCCTCGATCACCGGCTGGATGGTCGCGAACACGTCCTCCTGCTCGACGAAAGACATCTCCATGTCGAGCTGGTAGAAATCCGTCGGCGAGCGGTCGGCGCGCGGGTCTTCATCGCGAAAGCACGGTGCGATCTGGAAATAGCGGTCAAAGCCCGACACCATGATCAACTGCTTGAACAGCTGCGGCGCCTGCGGCAACGCATAGAACCGCCCCGGATGCAGCCGGCTCGGCACCAGGAAATCGCGCGCGCCCTCGGGGCTGGACGCGGTGATGATCGGCGTCTGGTATTCGCGAAACCCCCCGTCCCACATCCGGCGGCGGATGCTCGCCACCATGTCGCTGCGCAGCTTCATGTGGCTTTGCATCTTCTCGCGCCGCAGATCGAGATAACGATAGCGCAGGCGCGTTTCCTCGGGGTATTCCTGATCGCCGAACACCATCAGCGGCAATTCGCCCGCCGCGCCCAGAACCTCGACATCGCGGACATAGACCTCGATCTCGCCGGTCGGAATCCGCGGGTTGATCAGCGACGCATCGCGCGCCTTCACGGTGCCGTCGATGCGCACGCACCATTCCGAGCGCAGTTTCTCGACCTTGGCAAACGCCGGGCTGTCGGGATCGCACAACACCTGCGTCATGCCGTAATGGTCGCGCAGGTCGACGAACAGAACGCCGCCGTGATCGCGCACGCGATGCACCCACCCCGACAGGCGGACGCTCTCGCCCACGTTTTCCTTTGTCAGTGCGGCGCAGGTATGGCTGCGATAGGCGTGCATGTTTCGTCCCTTCCAAGGCTTGCAGGGGTGGTTGAACCGGTCGCGCCGATACACCTCGCATGACCGGCAAAGTCAAGGCCCCGGGGCCTGAACCCGCCCATCCCTGCGGCAGGGGCTTTGCGAAATCGTCAAAATCCATTAAATTGACGCTCGGGCAGAGAAAATGGGGCCGGATTTCGCGCCCCGATCACAACACAGAGGCAAGGATCACGGGTTTTTCCGCGCGCAGGGTTCAGCACGCAGCAAAATGGGAGAGAAACATGTGGGCCCGAATACTCGATCGTTTTCTGACGCATCTTATTCGTGACGGCGATTTCTCGGTCACGTTGCCCGACGGGCAGACCCGGCATTACGGCAACGGTGAGGGCGCGCGCGTCGCGGTCACGCTGCATGACCCGGCCCTGCCCCGCCGCTTGGTGCTCAACCCCGAAATGGCGGTGGGCGAGGGCTACATGGACGGCACGCTCACCATCGAGGATGACGACCTTTACGGATTTCTCACCCTTGCCATCCGCAACGTGGCGCGCCACGGCCAGCCATGGTTCCGCCGCCCGCTCGAAACCCTGCGCCGCGCCGGGCGTCGCTTGCAGCAATTCAACCCGGTGCCGCGCGCGCGGGCCAATGTCGCGCATCACTATGACCTCTCGGGCGAGCTTTACGACCTCTTCCTCGACGCCGACCGGCAATACTCCTGCGCCTATTTCGCGCGCCCCGACATGACGCTGGACGAAGCGCAGGAGGCCAAGAAACGCCACATCGCCGAGAAACTGCAGATCGAAAAGGGCATGCGCGTGCTCGATATCGGCTGCGGCTGGGGCGGCATGGGGCTGACGCTGGCGCGCGATTACGGCGCCGACGTCACCGGGGTCACGCTCTCGACCGAACAGCACGCGATGGCCAACGCGCGCGCCGAAAAGGCCGGACTTGCCGACCGCGCCCGCTTCCTGCTCAAGGATTACCGCGACGTGACCGGCAAATTCGACCGGATCGTCTCGGTCGGCATGTTCGAACATGTCGGCGTGCCGCATTACGGCACCTATTTCGAGAAAATCGAGGATCTGCTGACCGACACCGGCATCGCGCTCGTCCACACCATCGGCCGCTCCCATCCACCGGCGGCCACCAGCCCCTGGATCGCGAAATACATCTTTCCCGGCGGCTATGTCCCCGCCCTGTCCGAGGTGATGGCCGCGGTCGAACCGCGCCGCCTCGTCGCCACCGATATCGAGGTCTGGCGCCTGCATTATGCCGAAACCCTCAAACACTGGCATGACCGCTTCGTCGCCAATATCGACAAGGCCCGCGCGCTTTACGACGAACGGTTCTGCCGGATGTGGCGCTATTACCTCATCGCCAGCGAACTCACCTTCCGCCACAATGCGCAGGTCGTGTTCCAGGTTCAGCTTTCGCCCGATCAGGCCGCGGTGCCGCTCACCCGCGATTACCTCTACCGCGACCCGTCGAGGGCCGATTACGCCCGCGCGGCGGAATGACCAACCGGGCCGCGCAGCGCCCCAAATAGCCCTATCATCGCCACATTCCTGCCCTCCTGCCCTTGCTAGAAAGTCGCAATCAAGACTGACAGGACAGATCAGGGACAGGACAGTGCCGCCGATTATGGGATCTATCACCTCTTTCATTCCCCGCCTTTCTGCGGGCGTCGCCACCATGCGCGCCCGGATCGGGCAACGCCTGCACAACCGCTCCGCCCACGACCTGCCGCGCCCCGTGCGCCTTTATCGCCCGGACGCCATGGGCATGGCCTATCTCTGGCTCGACGCCGCCGACGGCATGATCACGCTCAAGGTCGGCAATCTCGGCCACCCGGCCGAATCCGCGCATTACGATGCCGCGCACTGGCCGCGCATCCGCGACCATCTCGAGCATCTGCGCGATATGGGCTTTGCCGAGATCCCCGCCAGCGAAATGGCATACCTGCAAATCACCTGTCCCGTCACCGGCGAGAGAAGCGACGCCAACGATCTCGCCCGCCGCGACGCGCTGCTCGACCATGTCGCGGGTTTCCTCGCCGAGACCGGTCAGGGCGGCTGGGCCGATTCGACAACCGGCGAGGGGAGGATGGAAATCGGCTTTCACGTCGTCGATTTCGACATTGCCCACGCCACGCTGACCGATCTGCTTGATGCGGGCACCTTCGGCGACGATCTTTCGATCCTGCGCCATGGCGAACCGGCGTTCGACAACGATCCCGGCGATGTCGAACCGCCGTTCGACAACCACGCCGCCGATCCCGAGGCGGAACTCCATGATTCCGCCGCACAACCGGCCCGCGTCCGGCCCCGGCGCGTCACGCAGGATCGCTTCGGCGACCTCGCCCCGGCGTCCTGATCCCCCTTCAGGGCAACCGCCCTCGCACCGCCGGCGCGCATCGCGCACATCTCCCGTCCGCCGCCGATCCGCCCTTGCACGTGGGGCCGCGTTGTCTATAACCCACGACAATTTGCGCCACATGATGCCCGGGGATGCGACATGCCGAAAAGAACCGATATCAAGTCGATCATGATCATCGGGGCGGGGCCGATCATCATCGGCCAGGCCTGCGAATTCGACTATTCCGGCGCCCAGGCCTGCAAGGCCCTGCGCGAAGAGGGTTACCGCGTCATCCTCGTCAACTCCAACCCCGCCACGATCATGACCGACCCGGGGCTGGCCGACGCCACCTATATCGAACCGATCACCCCCGAAGTCGTCGCCAAGATCATCGAAAAGGAACGCCCCGACGCGCTCCTGCCCACCATGGGCGGTCAGACCGGCCTCAACACCTCGCTCAGGCTCGAGGAAATGGGCGTGCTGGAGAAATTCGGCGTCGAGATGATCGGCGCCAAGCGCGAGGCCATCGAAATGGCCGAGGACCGCAAGCTGTTTCGCGAGGCGATGGACCGGCTCGGCATCGAGAACCCCCGCGCCACCATCGTCACCGCCCCCAAGGATGACACCGGCCGTTTCGACCTCGACGCGGGCGTGCAGATCGCGCTCGACGCGCTCGAAGATATCGGCCTGCCCGCGATCATACGCCCGGCCTATACGCTTGGTGGCACCGGCGGCGGCGTCGCCTATAACCGCGATGATTACATCCATTACTGCCGCTCGGGCATGGACGCCTCGCCCGTCGGGCAGATCCTCGTCGATGAATCGCTCTTGGGCTGGAAAGAATTCGAGATGGAGGTCGTCCGCGACAAGGCCGACAACGCGATCATCGTCTGCTCGATCGAGAACGTCGACCCGATGGGCGTGCATACCGGCGATTCGATCACCGTCGCACCGGCGCTCACGCTCACCGACAAGGAATACCAGATCATGCGCAACGGCTCCATCGCCGTGCTGCGCGAGATCGGGGTCGAGACCGGCGGCTCCAACGTGCAATGGGCGATCAACCCCGAAGACGGCCGCATGGTGGTGATCGAGATGAACCCCCGTGTCTCGCGCTCCTCGGCGCTGGCGTCCAAGGCCACCGGCTTCCCGATTGCCAAGATCGCGGCGAAACTTGCCGTGGGCTACACGCTCGACGAGCTTGACAACGACATCACCAAGGTCACACCGGCCAGTTTCGAGCCGACCATCGACTATGTCGTCACCAAGATTCCCAAATTCGCCTTCGAGAAATTCCCCGGCTCCGAACCCCACCTCACCACCGCGATGAAATCCGTGGGCGAGGCCATGGCCATCGGCCGCACCATCCACGAAAGCCTGCAAAAGGCGCTCGCCTCGATGGAATCCGGCCTCACCGGCTTTGACGAGGTCACGATCCCCGGCGTCGGCGTCGATCACTGGTCGACCGCCCCCGAAAAGGCCGCGGTGATCAAGGCGATCAGCCAGCAAACCCCCGACCGCATGCGCACCATCGCACAGGCCATGCGCCACGGGCTTTCCAATGACGAGATCCACGCCGTCACCATGTTCGACCCGTGGTTCCTCGCCCGCATCCGCGAAATCGTCGAGACCGAGAAAGAGGTGCGCGCCGCCGGGCTGCCGACCGACGAATCCGGCCTGCGCAGGCTCAAGATGATGGGCTTTACCGACGCGCGGCTGGCCAACCTCACCGGGTTCACCGAATCCGACGTGCGCCGCGCCCGCGTGACCCATGGTGTCACCGCCGTGTTCAAACGCATCGACACCTGCGCCGCCGAGTTCGAGGCCCAGACCCCTTACATGTATTCCACCTATGAATCCCCCGTGATGGGCGACGTGGAATGCGAGGCCCGGCCATCCGACCGCAAGAAGGTGGTGATCCTCGGCGGTGGTCCCAACCGCATCGGCCAGGGGATCGAGTTCGATTATTGCTGCTGTCACGCCTGTTTCGCGCTCACCGACGCGGGTTACGAGACGATCATGATCAACTGCAACCCCGAGACGGTCAGCACCGATTACGACACCTCCGACCGGCTCTATTTCGAACCGCTCACCTTCGAGCACGTGATGGAAATCCTGCGCGTCGAACAGGACAACGGCACGCTGCATGGCGTCATCGTGCAGTTCGGCGGCCAGACCCCGCTCAAGCTCGCCAACGCGCTCGACGCCGAGGGCATCCCGATCCTCGGCACCACGCCCGACGCCATCGACCTTGCCGAAGACCGTGAACGGTTCCAGGCCCTCGTGAACCAGCTTGGCCTCAAGCAGCCGAAAAACGGCATCGCCTCGAGTGACGCACAGGCGCTGGCCATCGCCGAGGACATCGGCTTCCCGCTGGTCATCCGCCCCTCCTACGTGCTGGGCGGGCGCGCGATGGAGATCGTGCGCGACATGGACCACCTCACCCGCTACATCTCCGAGGCCGTGGTGGTGTCGGGCGATAGCCCGGTGCTGCTCGACAGCTATCTTTCGGGCGCGGTCGAACTTGATGTCGATGCGCTCTGCGACGGCACATCGGTGCATGTCGCGGGCATCATGCAGCATATCGAAGAGGCCGGCGTGCATTCCGGCGACAGCGCCTGTTCACTGCCGCCCTACTCGCTCTCCCGCGCGATCATCGACGAGATCAAGCAACAGACCAAGGCGCTGGCACTGGCGCTCGATGTCGTGGGCCTGATGAACGTGCAATTCGCGATCAAGCCCAATGACGCGGGCGAAGACGAGATCTACCTGATCGAGGTCAACCCCCGCGCCTCGCGTACCGTGCCCTTCGTGGCCAAGGCCACGGATTCGGCCATCGCCTCCATCGCCGCGCGGCTCATGGCGGGCGAACCGATGGAAAACTTCCCGCTGCGCGCGCCCTATGCCGCCGACGCCAAGCCCGGCACGCTCAAATCCGCCGACCCGATGACGCTGGCCGATCCCGACATGCCGTGGTTCTCGGTGAAAGAGGCGGTGCTGCCCTTCGCCCGCTTCCCCGGCGTCGATACCATCCTCGGCCCCGAAATGCGCTCCACCGGCGAGGTGATGGGTTGGGACCGCTCCTTCCCGCTGGCCTTTCTCAAGGCGCAGATGGGCGCGGGCGTCGATCTGCCCGCCTCGGGCCGCGTGTTCTTTTCGATCAAGGATGCCGACAAGACCGCGCAACTGGTGGAAACCGCGCAAATCCTTGTTTCACAAGGATTTTCCATCACCGCCACCTCCGGCACCGCCGCCTTTCTCGAAAGCCACGGCATCGCCTGCGACATGGTGAAAAAGGTCTATGAAGGCCGCCCCAACGTGGTCGACCAACTCAAGAATGGCGATATCGCCCTTGTCATGAACACCACCGAAGGCGCCGCCGCCGTCGCCGACAGCCGCGAAATCCGCTCGGTCGCGCTCTATGACAAGATCCCCTATTTCACCACCGCCGCCGCCGCCCACGCCGCCGCCCAGGCGATCCGCGCCCGCAGCGAAGACGAACTTTCGGTGCTCTCGCTCCAGGGGTAAGGCGCGGGCGCTTTATCGGTTCATCTCGATGCCAACGCCAGGGCAGCGCCCGACCCGAGGTGGGTCGGGCGCTGCCCGGACTGCAACCAATCAAACCCGGGCACACCCTCGGGTCAGGGCCGCATCGCCGCCATCCCGAACAGCATCGGCATGTATTGCATGAAATCGGGATAGCGCAGCGTGATCCCGTTCACCTCGATCTCGCGCCGCGTCACGTCCGGGCGTCCGACCTCCCATTCATGCGCACCCGCCCCGCCATCCTCGGCAAGGTTGCGCAGCACGATCAGGGCGGATTTCGCCATCCCGATCGCCGTGGCCTCGTCCGACCCGGGCCGCACCTGCGTCAACGTATCGTCAAGATAACCCAACAACCCGGGCATCCCGCTCATGCGCACCCGCAGATCCCCCTCATAGGGCGCAAGGCCAAGCACCTCGGTCGGATAAAACCGATATTGGCCACTCTGCGAGATTCGAAACAGATCGGTCTCATAGGTATTCTCGCCGGTGGCCACGTCCGGCACCGTCGCCGCCACGTAAAGCATCAAGGGCAGGACCAGTTCGACCGGCTCGCGCAGGTCGCGAATCTCCACATCCGTGAACAGGCGTTTCAGGAACCCGTCATTCAGCGCCGAAACCCGCGTCTGCGCCTGCAACACGTTCGGAAACCACGCCGCGATATGCGGCAACGCCTCGTCGGGAATGGTCGCGCCCGGCACGAACCGCCCGCCGCGCAGATCGGTTGCGAAATGCACCTCGCCCGCGTTCCGGTCGAACCCGGCAAGGCCAAAACTCATGCCCCACCTGTCGAACGCCGTCTCGAACGCCTTTTCCGTGGTGCTCTGCCCATCCCGGAACCGCTGCTCATAGGTTTCGACCCACACCGATCGCCCCTCGGTCGCGATCTCAAGCTTGCCAAACCCCACAAGCCCGTCGAGCAGCGGCGACACCGCCACCGGCCGCCCGCGCGGCGGATTGGCCAGGGTCATGGCCGCGGCCATCATGTCCGCCACCGGCAGGTTTCCGCCGCTCAGCCGGATCATCGCCTCCTCGACCTTCATCACGACGTCGGGAATGGCCTCCCTCTGATCGAGACCCGCGAATCGCAGCGCAACCTCCGCTCCACCCCAGTTGCGCGGCGCGACATCGCTCAACGCGGCCCGCACCTCCACGGACTCGGCCCGGAAATAACTCTCATCCGGGCGCCGCACATCCACCGCGCTCAGATCACGCCCCGACAGTTCCAACCCGACGCTGCCATAGCGGTTGCCCAGCAGGCTCTGACCCAGCACCTGCAACTGCGCCCCGCCATTGCGCATCGTCGCGCTCATCAGGACTTCGCGGATCACCGAATAGAGATCAACCGGCTCCTCCCCGTTGGCGGTCAAAAGCGCGCGCACCTCTCCCAACGCCACGTTCTGCGGCCCCATCCCCGTCACCGCCACCGCGTTGGCGGCAATCTCGAACCGGCTTTCCGTGTCCGCGCCATCCGGCTCCTTGATCACGTCAAACCCCAGCCGCCCGAGCGACACCTGCCCGCGATCCCCCTCACCGGGGCGAAAGCGCAGATCATCGGTCACCCATTGCAGGCTGGAATAAGACCGCGACCGGCTCGACCAGACACCATCCAGCGTCATCCCCGCGAATTCCAGCACCCCCATCCCCGGGAAATCGAGCCGCTCGGGAAAGCGCAACTCGGTCACGCGATAGGTCTCGTCGTCCAGCGGGGTCAGATGCAACGACACATCGCCCAACGGAAACAACCCCATCAGCGACGTATCGCCCAGCACCGCGCGAAACCCGTCGCCCTCTTCCGTCACCGTGACATCACGGGTCAGAAGCGGCCCCACGATGGTGATCGGCAACGGCGTCGACAGCGCCGACAACACGTCCGATCGCACCTTGTCCACCGATTGCGCCGCGAGTGCGACGGGCAGGACAACGAAAAAACATGCGGACAAGACAAATGCTCTGACACTCGCGAAGGCCATGGTGAAAACTCCTTTGAAAATCGACAGCCCGGGGGCGGTAATACCGATCCGCCACCCTCCATCATGTCGATTCACCGCCCGCTTGCAAGCCGCACATGCAAAGGGCGCGGACCGTCGCCGCCCGCGCCCCAAAATGCACGTCTGTCCGCAACCCGTTCAGCCGACGCTCAACCGCCCGTCAAGCCGCGCCCCCGCCTCGGCGCTGATACCGCCCCGGTCACGGATAAAGGCGATGATCTCGTTGCGGTAAACCAGCCCGGTATCCTTGTAATCGAGCCCGCGCAGATCCATCCCCTTGATCTCGCCCGCCACGCCCGCGCCGATGGCCTGCCCGTTCCAGGCCTCGGAAAACCCGCCCAGCCGGATATAGGTGTTGATCGCCACGCGGAACTTGCGCTCCAGCATCTCCTCGATGGGCCGCCCCAAGAGGGTAATCTCCTCGGCCCGGGTCTCACCCGCGCTGGCCCCCGGCTCGATACGATACCGCAACCCTTCCGAGAAATGCAGGAACCCGCGCGACACGAACCCAGCAAGGTCAAGCTCGGCTTCTTCCTCGGCCCGCACGATGCGCTTGGCGTTCGATTGCACCATGTCGCGGATCTGCGCGCCGGTCATCTCGGCCACATGCACCTGGTCGGCATAGGGCATCACGTCATACCACTGACCGAACGACAGCGGCCCATCGGCCACCCCCGACAGGATCGCCGTGGCATTGAACAGCGCCAGATCGACCGTACCATTGGGGAACTCGCCCGACCGCGCCACAAGCGCATCATTCATGAAGTTCAGAAGCGCGTTTTCCCTTCCATAGCGGTCGGCCATCACCGTTTCGGTGCTCACCGCGTCACCCGCCGTCACCATGCCGATGCTCTCGGCCAGCTTGCCCTTGAGCGCCTCGCGCAGCGGGTCGATATGCGCCGCCTCGAACGCCGCATCGTAATCGCCCGCCTGCTCCAGCGCGCCGAATGTCGGATCGTCCTCGGCCACCCGCTGATCGCGCGGCTTCACCGGGTGCAGCCCGACATGGGTGAACCACGCCTTGCGCCCCTGATCGGCCCCCACCGACATGGCAATCTCGCCAAGGTATTTGCCGTTGGCCTCGGCCTGCGTCATCAACACGCCCTGGATCACGTTATCGGGGTTCAATCCCTCGCCATTCAGCCGGTCATGCGAATGCCCGCCAATCAGGACCACCGGCTTGTCGGTCAATTCGCCCGCCGCGGCGGCAATGTCGAAATCGCCCTCGCCGATCATGCGCACCGCGCCCGCCTTGCCGCTGCGGCTCTGCCCGGTGCCGTATCCGCAATGCGACAGGATCACCACCACGTCGCTCACCTCGGCCAGCGCGGGCATCACGTTGCGGATCGCCTGCACCGGGCTGGCCACGTTCATGCCCGGATCGTCCGGCTGGCCGACGCGCGTATCGACCTGCGTGGTCAGCCCGACAAACCCGATGCGCAGCCCCTTCACCTCGCCCACGGCGGCGGCCACGTAATCGCGATCCCGCCTGAGATGCGCCGAGCCATGCACATTCGCCGTCAGCACCGGAAACGCTGCATCCTTCTCGATCCCGATGCGCAGCATCTCGGCCCCGCGATCGAACTCGTGATTGCCCAGAACCGCCACATCCACCCCGGCGGCCGAATTGACGCGATACCCGGCATCGGCGACATATTCCTCCGGCGACCAGCCCAGCAATTCGTCGAACACCGACCCGGTGTGATCGTCACCCCCCGACAGCAGCAGCACGATTTCATCCTCGCCCGCCGCCGCGCGCGCCGCGCTCACCCGCTTTACGATCTGCGCCATGCGGTGGGTGTCGCCCTTCTTGCCGTGCATATCGGTGATGTGGTTGTGCATGTCGTTGAAATGCATCAGCCGCAGAACCCGCCGCGTGCCCGGCTCCAGAACCGGGGCAGGCACCGGGTTGCCCGCTTCGGTCACGATACGGGAAATCGGACCGGCCAAGGGATCGCCCTTGAGCACGAACAACCGCTCGAACCGCCCCGCCGGGTTCGGCTCTGCCGGCACCATCAAAAGCTCGCCCGCCCCCGCGCTGGCATTGACACGAAAGCTCAGCATCGAGGTAAAGGCGGCCACGCTGGCCGCACCCGCGGTCAGAAAGCCACGCCGGTTCAGGTTCGTTCGGGAAAAGCGCATCGAAAACCCCATCTGGTTTGTAAGTGATGGGTGCGCGCTAAGGGGCGGATACGACGCTCCGACAAATGATAGGTGAATTTTTCATGAAGGGCGCGCCCGCAAGCCATCACGCCCGCCCGATTTTTCGCAGAAAAATCGTCTTTCGATCCACAAGGCACGGCTGAACCGCGCGCCCCGTTAATCTTAACCTTATCTCAACACTTCGCCGTCACCCGGCAGCCGGATGTCAGCCGGGCAGCAGCCGGGAGTCACCCCCCCACGAAATCGCCGGATCGAAATCCTTGACGCGCGGGGATCGGCCGACCTCACTTGGCCAGCTTTTCCTCCAGCGCGGCAATGCGCGTCTTCAACGCCTCGTTCTCCTCGCGGGCCTTCTGGGCCATCGCGCGGACCGCGTCGAACTCTTCGCGGGTGACGAAATCGCGATCGGCCAACCACCTGTCGACAAAGGATTTCATCGCCGTTTCGGCCTCGTCCTTGGCGCCCTGCGCCACGCCCATCGCGTTGGTCATGAGCTGGCTCATGTCGTCGAGAATCTTGTTGCGGGTCTGCATCGGAACCCCCTTGGGAAAATGTTTTGACGTTGCGTTCCTATATGGGGGCGTCCCCCCCGAACCGCAAGCTTGACTTGCCCCCCGTTCCAGCCCCAAAACGGAGCCCATGAGCGCCCTGATCCCCTTCCCCGACATCTCGCCCGAGATCTTCACGATCACGGCATTCGGCATAGATTTTGCGTTACGCTGGTATGCCCTCGCCTATATATTGGGGATCATCATCGCGTGGCGATTGACCCTGCGCGCCCTGCGCCGCGCCGCGCTCTGGCCCGGCGACACCCCGCCGATGCGCCCCGAACAGCTCGACGACCTGCTCACATGGATCATCCTGGGGGTGATTCTCGGTGGGCGACTGGGCTACGTGATCTTCTACAACCCGGGTTACTTCATTGAAAACCCTGCACAAATCCTGATGGTCTGGCAGGGCGGCATGTCCTTTCACGGCGGTTTCCTGGGCGTCGCCCTCGCCGTCTGGCTCTTCACCCTGCGCCACCACCTCCCCAAGCTCTCCACCGCCGACGCCATCGCCCTCGGCGTGCCTTGGGGTCTGATGCTCGGGCGCATCGCCAACTTCATCAATGCCGAGCTTTGGGGAAGGCCCACCACCCTGCCATGGGGGGTCGCGTTCCCCGGCCATGCAGCACAGGATTGCCCTGATATTACAGGGATTTGTGCCCGCCACCCGTCGCAGCTTTATGAGGCAGCGCTCGAAGGTCTGGTGCTTGGATTGCTGCTCTTGTGGCTGGTCTGGCGGCGCGGTGCGTTCAAATCCCCGGGCCTCATTTCCGGCACGTTCTTCGCCGGATACGGCGCCGCGCGCTTTGTCGTCGAGTTCTTCCGCCAGCCCGATGCGCAGTTCGTCACGTTCGACAATCCCATGGGCCACGTGCTCCAGATCGGCGCGTCCGGCCTCACCATGGGACAGCTTCTTTCCCTGCCCATGCTGGCCCTTGGCCTTGGTTTGATTGCATTTTCCCGACGCTCGCGCGTGACATGAAGGAATTGGAAACCATTTTGCGCGACCGTGTTCTTGCGCAAGGGCCGATCCCTGTCGCGGATTTCATGGCGGAATGCCTGCTCAACCCGCGATTCGGTTACTACACCACGCGCGATCCGCTGGGCGCCGCTGGTGATTTCACCACCGCGCCCGAAATATCCCAGATGTTCGGTGAACTTCTGGGGCTGAGCCTGGCGCAAGCCTGGCTCGATCAGGGCGCGCCCACGCCCTTCACCCTGGCCGAGCTTGGACCGGGGCGCGGAACCCTCATGTCCGATATACTGCGTGCCACCCGCACCATCCCCGGCTTTCACGACGCCGCGCGAATCTGGCTGGTCGAGGCGTCGAGCACCCTGCGCGAAGCCCAGAAAACCACCCTCGCCACCCACGCGATCGAATGGACAGACCGCGCCGAATCCCTGCCCGATCACCCTCTTTTCCTTGTCGCGAACGAATTTTTCGACGCCCTCCCGATCCGCCAATTCATCCGCCAGGGCGACGGCTGGGCCGAGCGGTGCATCGGGCTCGACAACGGCCAGTTCGCCTTTGTCACAGCCCCGCCCACACCCGAATCCACGCTCTCCCATCGACTCCCCGACACGCGCAACGGCGACCTGGTCGAGGTCTCGCCCGACGCCCCCACCATCGCCCGAACCATCGGCGAAAAGATCGAGGTCCATGGCGGCGCCGCCCTCATCATCGACTATGGTGACTGGCGCAGCCTTGGCGACACGCTCCAGGCGCTGCACCGGCACGAAACGTCCAACCCTTTGGAAAAACTGGGGGAATCCGACCTCACCGCGCATGTCGATTTCGAGGTTCTGGCCATGGCCAGCCCGTCTGCGCACACGCGTCTCACGCCCCAGGGGGTCTTTCTCGAACGGCTCGGCATCGCCCAACGCGCCGAGGCACTGGCCGCCCATCTGGACGGGGAAAGCCTGCAATCCCACATCGCCGCGCATCGCCGGTTGACGCACCCCGCGGAAATGGGGACGCTCTTCAAGGTGCTGGGGCTTTATCCGAAATCCGCAACGCCTCCGCCGGGATTGGAACCATGACGCTGGAAGCCATCACATCGCCCCTGCTCCGCCCCGTGCGCCACGGGTTTTTCACCCGCAAGGGCGGCAGTTCCTCGGGCGTGTTCGCCGGGCTCAACTGCGGCCCCGGCTCCTCGGATCAGGCCGAGGCGGTGTCGATGAACCGTGCCCGCGTTGCGCATGAAATCAATGTCTTGCCCGAGAACCTCGTGACGCTGCACCAGGTTCATTCCGCCGATGTGATCACGCTGAGCGAACCACCCAAGACCCGCCCGCAAGCCGACGCGCTTGTCACGTCGACGCCCGGCCTCGCACTTGGCGTTCTGACCGCCGATTGCCAGCCGGTTCTCCTTGCCGATGCCGGGGCGGGGGTTGTCGGCGCGGCCCATGCCGGGTGGAAAGGCGCGCTTTCCGGCCTGTTGGAGGCGACCCTCGACGCCATGGAAGCCCTTGGCGCGACACGCGAAAACATCCATGCGGTGATCGGCCCAACGATCAGCCAGTCGGCCTATGAAGTCGGTCCCGAGTTTCTTGATCGCTTCCTTGCCGACGATCCCGGGAACAGTCGCTTCTTCGCCAACGGCACTGACGATCGTTATCATTTCGACCTGCCCGGTTACGGGCTGCACCGTCTGCGTGCGGCTGGCGTCGGGGATGCCGAATGGACCCGGCATTGCACCTATGCCGACCCCGTCCGCTTCTACAGCTACCGCCGCACGACACATGCGGGCGAGGCCGATTACGGACGCCTCATCTCGGTGATCCGCCTCTGACCGCCCGCCCCTGCCACAGCTTCGCCCCATTCCCGTCGGAAACAATCTCCTCATACTGGCCTGATTGGTCATGAAACCGGTGCATTTCCTGATGTTTCACCGCAATCCACCCGATCCCGCCCTGCGGCCCGAATGGCGTATCTTGGCTTGGCCAAACCCGCAAACTGCCCTTCCGGGGCCAAATCTTTGTCCGAATCCACAGGCAAAAAGAAGCCAACGAAAGCGCCGCAAAACGGCCAAGGCAGGAGATACGGCATGAAAAAGCAACCCAGTTGGATCAAATCGGTCATCGAAACCGCACAGCGTGAAACCACGGCCATGCCCTGGCAACGTGGAACCCGCCGCCAGGCCATGATCGCCAAGCGCCGCAACAGCACGCTCAAGACCCAGACCGCCTGACCCCATCAGGACCGGCAGCAGTCCTTGCCGGTCGCCCACGCTCACATGTAGGAACCGGGCCGCTTTTCAAAGCGGCCCGGTTTGTTTTCACGAATCGGATTGTGGCAAAATCTGCCACGGTAGGGAAACAATCCCGTGGTGTTCTGGAGAATTGATATGGGCTCATTCACCGATGTCCCGCATTCTTTGACAGTCCCGCAAAAACCCGGGCATTCTGAACTCGTAATTTAACAAGTCCTTCTGTCGTTGTCGGTGGGGGCCGACGCGGATGTGACCACCGCCGACAGGTGATACACATGACGACCCCTTCCAAGGCCGGATTTTCACCGGCCAGAGTGACGCATTCTCTCTCAACGGCGCGGGCTCTCTCACCCCGTCCCTCCCCCGCGCCGCGTCCCTCCTGCTCAACTCGACCCGAACAGTCTCAGCGCAACAAATCCCTCATGCGCAGGGTCGAGATCGCCGCATTGTCGCCCGATGGGTCCATCCGCCAATCCCAGCATATCGCCCCGGCTACAGCCGCGTTCGAAGGTGCGTTTTCCGCCTTTGCCCGCGGCACGATGATACAAACCACCGAGGGGCCATGCGCGATCGAGGATCTCAGCCCAGGCGACATGTTGGAGGTGGTGGATGAAAAGCCACAACCCGTAGTCTGGATCGGTTCCATGTCGCTCGTCCCCACCGCGCCGGTCGAGCGCCCCGAACTGACCCGCCTGACACGGATCATGGCCGACACGCTTGGGCTGTCGCGCCCGATGCACGACCTCGTGCTCGGCCCCGGGGCGCGGCTCTTGCGCAACCCTGTTGCGTTGCGCGACCTGACGACACAGACCCGGCTGCTGACACCGGCGCGGGTCTTTGCCGACGGGCTCAGCATTTTCGAGATCACGCCGCCGACGCCGGTCAAGCTCTATCACCTGTGCCTGCCGCGTCACGCGATCATCCTTGCCGGGGGTCTCGAAGTCGAAAGCTACCATCCCGGCAAATCGCTGCTGCGTGACATGGGTAACAACATGCGGGCGCTGTTCCTGTCGCTTTTCCCGCATATTTCCCAGCCTGACGATTTTGGCGCCCTGGCCTGTCCTCGGGCCGATCAGGCACCGCTCGGGCACCTCACGCCCGCCTGAGATGCCCCGCAATCGCCTCGATCAACTGCCCTTCGCCTTCGGCCAGACCGCCGGCAATCGCCGCGCCCGTCCTTGCGCCGGACCAGATCACCCTGTTCAGGGCAGCGCCCCCAGCCACAGCCAGACCGTCAGGATCGACAACGCCGTGCCGACAAGGACGCTCGACGCCGCCACCCTCTGCGCCCGCCCGTAAAGCGAAGCAAAGACATAGATGTTGATCCCCGGCGCCATCGACGCCGTCAGCACCGCCGAGCGGAATCCCTCCTGCCCAAGGTCGAACCATCTGCCCATCACCCAGACCACCGCAGGATGCAGTGCCAGCGCCGACAGGCAGACATAGAGAATGACCTTCATATCGCCTTGCGGGCGGTAGCGTACCAGCACCCCCCCCATCCCGAACAGCGCCACCGGAAGCGCCGCCCGCGTCAAAAGCTCGATCGCATCCATCGCGGCCACAGGCACCGGCACCGCCAACAGGTTGACAATAAAGCCCAGCCCGATCCCGATCACCAGAGCATTGCGGAACATCGCCCGCAGCACCGTTCCCGGCAGCCGGATCAACGATTGCCCGCGCGCCCGCGCGATCTCCATCGCGGTGATCCCAAGCCCGTAACAGAACGGCGAATGCACCGCGACAATGGCATAGTTCGGCCCCAGGGAATCCGCGCCAAAAGCGCGCTCGGTGATCGGCAGGCCCAACATCAACGAATTGGCAAACAGGCCGGCAAAACCGATGGCAACCGAATCCTCCCATTCCCGCCGGAACAGGAACCGCGCGCCCAGAAGACAGAACAGGAAACTTGCCGTCGATCCGGTATAGAAACTTACCAGAAGGCCGGTGTCGAACGTCTCGCCCAGATCGAGCCGGGCAATTGCCTGAAACAACAACGCCGGAAACACGAAATTCTGCGAGAACCGCATCAGCCCGTCGATATCCGCCGCGCTCAGGAACCCCCGCCAAACGGCGGCATAGCCAAATCCGATGACAAGAAAGACCGGCAGGATGACATCCAGAAGCGCCTGCATCGCTCAGCCCCCCGCCCCGCCCGTGACCGGCACGCAAGAGCCGGGCAAGGGCTGCGTCCTCGCTCTCATGCCGGAAAGCTCAGAACCATCCCGTCATAGGCCGGGGTGATATGCCCGGGCGTTTCCGCCTCAAGCGTCGCGTAATCGAGATCAATGTGCATGTTGGTCAGAACCGCACGTTTCGGTGCCGCCCGTTCGATCCAGCCCAGCGATTGCTCAAGATGCGAATGGGTCGGGTGCGGTGTGCGCCGCAACGCGTCGAGAATCCAGCAATCCAGCCCCTCGACCGCCTCCCAGGCGTTCTCGGTCATCTCTGCCACGTCCGGCAGATAGGCCAACCCGCCAATCCGGAAACCCAGCGCGTCGATCGCCCCGTGCCCCACCTTGAACGGGCTGAGCGTCACCGCCCCGCCCGCGCCTTCGATCACCACATCGCCCTTGATCGTGTGCATGTCGAGGATCGGAGGATAGGGGCTGTCCTCGGGCTGCACAAAGGCATAGCCAAAGCGCGAGAACAGATCGTTCTGCGTGTCACCATCGGCCCAGACCGGCAGGCGACGGCGCATGTTGAAGACGATCATCCGCAGATCGTCCAACCCATGCACGTGATCGGCATGGCTATGGGTCCAGATCACGCCGTCAAGCTCCCCCACCCCCGCGTCCAGCAACTGCTGGCGCAGATCGGGCGACGTGTCGATCAGAATGCGGGTGATCGCGTCGCCCTCGACCCGCTCGACCAGCATGGAACAGCGGCGGCGTTGGTTCCTGGGATTGGTCGGGTCGCACTCGCCCCAATGCCCGCCCAGCCGCGGTACTCCGCCCGACGATCCGCATCCCAGGATGGTAAATCGCATTTCGGCCATTACCGGGCGACCTCCTGCTGCACGGCCTTGGCGAACAACCGCTCGAAATTGGCCTCGGTCTGCGCCGCGAAGGCAGCATAATCCATCCCGAACACTTCGGCCCCCACCCGCGCCGTATGGGCGGTATAGGCAGGTTCGTTGCGCTTGCCGCGATGCGGCGGCGGCGCCAGATAGGGTGCGTCGGTCTCGACCAATATGCGCTCGACCGGCGCCGCGGCGAAAATCTCGCGTAATTCACGACTCTTGGGAAAGGCCGTGATGCCGGACATCGACAGGTAAAACCCCAGGTCGAGCGCGGCGCGGGCCAATTCGGCCCCGGACGAAAAACAGTGCATCACACAGGAATAGGCACCGTTGGCATATTCCTCGCGCAGGATGCGCGCCATGTCATCGTCGGCCGCGCGCGCATGGATGATCAGCGGCAGGCCGGTCTCGCGCGCCGCGGCAATGTGGATCCGCAGGCTCTCTTGCTGTACATCCGCGCTTTCGGAGGTGTAGTGATAATCCAGCCCGCTCTCGCCGATCCCCACGAATTTCGGATGCCCCGCCAGCGCGACCAATTCATCGACCGTCACCATCGGTTCTTCGGCCGCACTCATCGGATGCGTACCGGCCGCATAGAAGACCGGCGCATGCGCCTCGGCGATGGCACGGACCGCGGGTTCGTTGCGCAGCCGTGTGCAGATCGTCACCATCCGGTGCACCCCTGCCTGTGCAGCGCGCGCCACGACCTCGTCCAACTCCCCCTCGAAATCCGGGAAATCAAGGTGGCAATGGCTGTCGGTGATGTGCGCTTGCTCGGTCATGGCCTGTCTTTTCGGGGTCTAGCGCCCGGCGGTGTGCTGAATCCTGAAGACCGTATCAAGGATCAATGCAGCAGGGTCAAGATTGACGGCCCGTCCATGCCGCAACCGCGCGCCCAACGCATCGGCCAGATCCGCCCATTCCCGCGCCTTTCGCACATCCGGCGCAAGCCGCCCGAGCAGCTCCGCTTCGCCGCCCGCCGCCTCGGGCATCGGTGGCCGACCCGCCGCACCGGTTTTCGCAACGCGGGCGAGAAAGAGTTCGATCAGCCCGATCAGAAGATCGAGTTTCGTCTCGCCCCCCCGGGCCGCTGCCTCCTCGGCAAGGCGCAGCGCGTGTGCCCGGTTGATGCGCGGCAATTCCACGAACAGGTCGACCAGGGCCGCATAGCTGCCCACCCCTCCAAGATTGGCAAGCCGCACAGCCTCGCCAACCGATCCTGCCGAAAGCGCAACAAGCGCATCGCTCATTTCCGCGTCATCACCCAACACCAGCCCCAACGCCTCTTGCATGTCCTCGCTGCCCAGTGGCGAAAGCCGCAATTCGCGGCATCGCGACCGGATCGTCGGCAAAAGCCGCGAAGGCTGGTGCGAGATCAGGAAAAACATGGTGCGCGCGGGCGGTTCTTCCAGCAGCTTCAAAAGCCCGTTCGCGGCCTGCGTGTTCATCTCGTCGGCGGCATCCACGATCACCACGCGCCGCCCACCCTCGGTTGCGCTCAGTTGTGCGAAACGTGACAGCTCGCGGATCTCGTGTATCCGGATATCCTGGGAAAACCGTCCTTCAAGCCATGCCTTTTCGCGGTCCCGCTCGTTCGCCCCCGCGCCCCCGCGTCGGATGAGTTTGAGCCCCGGCTCCGAACCGGCCATGATCCTGCGCACCACCGGGTGATCGGGGTCTATGTCGATCCGGTCGGGCGCGGGCGCGGGATCGCCGAAAAGACCGGGTCCGTCATCCTCGGGCGTGGCCAGAAGAAACTTGGCCAGCGCCCATGCCAACGTCGCCTTGCCAACACCGCGCGGCCCGATCAACAACCATGCATGGTGCAACCGCCCGGAGCGATAGGCATCAAGAAACCCCGAAACCGCCGCATCCTGCCCGATGATCCGCGCCGCTTCGCGCGGGTGAGGTGCGCCCTCGATCCGGTCCGGCTCGACGAACTGGGCACTCTCCGTCATCGCAGATGCTCCAGAACGACCCGGGCAACATCCCCGGCCACCGTTTCGATGCCCCGACCCGCGTCAAGCACGCGGAAACGGTCGGGGAACTCGCGCGCAAGGTCGAGAAACCCCTGCCGCATCCGCGCCTGCAAATCCGCACCGAAATCTTCAAAGCGTTCCTCGGCGGTATTCCGCGCCTTGGCACGCGCGTGGCCAAGGCCCGGCTCCATGTCGAACAACAGCGTGAGATCGGCCTCGATCCCGATCATCAGCTTGTGCAACGCATCGACCTGCGCGCGCAGATCGCCACGGCTCAAGCCCTGATACATCCGTGTGCTGTCGACGAAGCGGTCGCAGATCACCACCTTGCCCGCGTCCAGTGCGGGCCGGATCGTTCGTTCAAGATGATCACGCCGCGCCGCCGTGAACAGCAGGATCTCGGTTTCCGCCGACCACCTGTCAGGATCACCTTCAAGGACCAGCGCACGAATTTCCTCGGCCCCGGGCGATCCGCCCGGCTCGCGCGTCAATACAACGTCGAAACCCTCCGCGCGCAGCCGGTCGGCCAGGTGACGCGCCTGCGTCGACTTGCCCGACCCGTCAATCCCTTCCAATGTTATAAATCTGCCGGAGTCACTCAAGACGCGCCCTCGGGCCCCTTGGTCAACCGATTGAGCAGAATTCCGGAAACCGTTTTCATACGAACCATGAAGCCACCCCGCGACACATCGCGATCGGCCACCAGCGGCACCCGCGTTTCTTCGAGCCCTTCAGGGCGAATAATCAACTGGGCCAGTTCCTGCCCCTTCTCGATCGGTGCGCGAAAAGGGCCGTCGTAGACGATCTCGGCCGGAACCGTTTCCCCGATCAGGACGGGCAAAAGCGTGGAGAAATCGTCTCGGGCAACCAGCCCGATCCGGGGCGCATCCCCCATCCAGACATCGGCCTCTGCCAGCACCTCGCCGGCCTTGAGAACCTGTCTTTCGGCGAATTGCCGAAACGCCCAATTGACGATGGCTTCGGCCTCTTCGGCACGGGCGCGGGCGGTTTCCAGCCCGGAAATCACGAAAATCACCCGCCGGTTGCCCTGCGCCGCCGATCCCGTAAGGCCATAACCCGCCTCCTGCGTGTGCCCGGTCTTGAGCCCGTCAACCCCGATTCCCAATCCCAAAAGAGGGTTGCGGTTCTGCACATTCTGCGGCGCGCGGTTATCGAAGGCGAATTCGCGTTCCGCGAACATCTTATAGAATTCGGGAAAATCGGTGATGATCCGGCCCGAGATCAGCGCAAGATCGCGCATGCTCATCCGGTGCCCGTCGGCGGGCCAGCCATTCGAATTCTTGAACGTTGAATTCGTCATCCCGAGTTGCTGCGCACGCTGGGTCATGTAACGCGCAAACCCGGCCTCGGTGCCATCCGGGCTCAGGGCCTCGGCGATGACCGCACAGGCATCGTTGCCGGACAAGACGATGATCCCGCGCAACAGATCCTCGACGCTCACCCGATCGGTCGTGTCGAGAAACATCGTCGAACCGCCATAACTCATCGCGTGGCGCGATACCGGCAGGCGCTCTTCGAGCGACAAGCGCCCGTCGCGGATCGCCTCGAAGGCAACGTAAAGCGTCATCAGCTTGCTCATCGACGCGGGTGGAAGCGGCTCATCCGCATTCTTTGAGAACAATACCGTGCCGGTCGTCTGGTCAATCACGAACGCAGACTTGGCCCGCGTTTCGAACGCGACGGCGGACGATGCGAAAATAGCGGCTGCAAAGAACCAGACGAGAAGACTGAAAAGAGAACGTGACATTGGCACCTCGGATCAGTTGTTCACGAAATATGCATCGGAAAAGCCCGCCGACTTGATCTTTTTCAAAAGCGCCGCACGTTCCGAGCTATTGGTCGCAGGGCCGACAAGGACCCGCCAGAAAGTCTTGCCCCTGAGTTCCTGCTTTTTCACAGTGGGCACCATGCCCGATTGACGCATCGCGACGGCGGTATTCTCGGCATTTTGCTCGACGCTGAAAATACCGATCTGGATGAAAGGTTTTTCCAGGCCCGAGGCCTTGGGCCGGGGTTTTGGTGAGGGCGCGGCAGGTTTGGCATCGTCCGTCTCGGCCGCAGCAGCCTCTCCCGCGACAGGGTCAAGCGTTTGCGTCTCGACAGTGTCGGGCGCATCGAGCGTTGCCTCGTCTTCCACATTCGCTTCTTGCGCCACTTCCTCACGACGCAGCGCCGTCACGTTAAGCTGCACAGGTTGACCGGCCAGCATCCCAAGCGCCTCGGCGGCATCCGACGACACTTGCAATCGCGGTCCCGGGTTCTCACGCTCGCGCCGGAACAGGGCACCAACGACGAACTTGTCGCTCGTGGTATTGCGGATGATCACCCGCTCTGGCTCCTTGACGTCGGGATGCGCCACCCAGACACCGCCCAGCGATGGCCGCCCATCCCAAAGCCCCGCTTCGGTGACCTGAAACGCCTCGGGCACTTCCACGTCGCGTTCGACGGTGCGCCCGCCCCCGCTGGCCGTGGCGGCAGATGCCGCCCCGTCCTGATCGGGCTTTTTCTGAAACAGATTGAATTGAACACCGTCCTCGCAGCCTGCAAGCGCAATCACCACGCCGAATGCAAATACGATGCGTCCGGCGCGACCCGGACCGATGCTCTTCATTTTCGCGAAACCCATGCCGATTCCTCTGCCCGCTCCGACCCCTTGCCCCGGTTCATCCGGTGTTTGGTCATGCCTGTCAAATCCCCCCGACGGCACCCCGCCCTGGAAAAGCGATTTCAGTGTAACCCGACAGCGCCGTCATGGAAAGTATGCGCCTTCCCTTGAGCGGGATTTCCCATCCCCGCGATCAGCGCAAGAAGCCATGGTGCTCGACAACCGCCACGAGGTCGGCAACCGACTGGTCAACCGTGCGCCCGGACGTATCCACCTGGGCCAATGCCTTCTCATAAAGCGGCTCACGACTCGACAGGATCGCTTCGAGCTGTTCCATGGCCTCGGCATTGCCCGCCATCGGGCGTTCGTCGCCCTGTTCACGCACCCGGCTCATATGTTCCTCGGGGGACGTTCGTATCCAGATCGTGTGGAAATGATTGAGCAGCAATCCGAATGTTTCGGGTTCGGCAACGATCCCCCCCGCCACGGCAAGGATCAGCGTATCGTGTTTCTCGATCACGCGGCGCACCGCCTGTGCCTCGAGATTGCGGTAACCGTCCTGCCCGTAGAATGCCATCACCTCTTCGATGGGCATACCGCTGTGATCCTCGATGTCGCGGTTCAACTCAACGAACGGGATGCCCAGGGCCTCGCCGCCCAACCGCCCAAGGGTCGACTTCCCTGCGCCCCGCAATCCGATCAGGCAGATCCGCTGGGCGCGGCTGGTCACGCTTTCGGTCGCATTCAGCTTTTCGAGAACCGCCTGCTGGACGTCGGAATTCGCGACCCGGAACAAACGCGCCACCCGTAGCGCATCCGAGGTCCACGGGTCTTCCTCTCCCACCAGCCATTCGATCCGATGACCGAGCGCGGTTGCGACCCGCTGCAACAACCCGATCGAAATGTTGCCCGCTCCTGCCTCGAGCTGCGCAAGATAGCGCGGCGAGACCCCCGATCTTTCCGACAGCACCCGGCGCGGAATGCCCTTGCGCTCGCGTGCCTTGCGCACACGCTCTCCCACACGCCTGAGCAACGCGTCAGCCGCACAGTCAGGAAGGGTGCCAGTGTCGGGTTGTGCCACCTCACCCCTGAAATTGGTGATCTCGGTCATTCACCACCCACAGGAAAAATAATGCACAAACGTTAGCCGCTCAACGGGTTCAAATCAATTGACACCGTCCGTTTCAGGCGTAGCTCTGCACTATTTTTCCGGCCACTCGACAATCAGGGGTTCGACCATCTCGCGGATTTCGGGCGGTGCCGCGCGCGACGTGAAGTCCTGAGACACGATGAAAACGCAGACGAACCGGCCCTCGAAACACAGATTTCCGTCCTGGTAACCCTCGACCCGAAACTCGATCGACTTGGAGCCAAGCCGGGTCGGCGCGACCTTGCAGATCAGCCTGTGACGCGGCGTGATCACGTGCCGGAAATCGAGGCTCATATGCACGAAAGGCGTGCCATAACCACGGTCCAGTTCCATCTGGAACCAGCCGTCCCCGCCGAGGTGATGCTCCCACCAGGCATTGATCGCATCGAGCGCCCAGTTGGGAATTCGCCCGGTGTAAGCAATCCTGGCCGGGTCGCAGTCGCCCCACGCGACGCGGATTTCGTGTTCAAAGGGCGGCAGGCCCGATTTCGTCTTCATGTTCAGTATGTTTCCACGTGATAGCGCCCTTCGCTGCGCATCACGTCACGCAGGCTGGCCCAAGGTTGTCCAATGCTTTCGGCGATGTTGGTCAGCGCGTGTTCCACACCTTCTTCCATCCCTTTGAGGCCGCATATGTAGATATGCGTAGCCGGGTCCGTCAACATCTCGGCCACCGCTTCTTCGCGGGCCATCATCCGGTCCTGCACATATTCCTTGGGCTCGCCATCCACGCGCGAATAGACCAGTTCCTGCCTCAGCAGGGTTTCCGGCACCTTCTTGAGCGGCCCGAAATAAGGCAGGCTTTCGGGGTTTCGGGCACCAAAGAACATCAGCATCCCACCCGACTTGCCGCCCACCGCGCGTTGGCGGCGCATGGTAAAGGCCCGCATCGGCGCGCTTCCGGTGCCGGTGCAGATCATCAAGAGCCGCGCCTCGGCGTCGTCGGGCAAAAGGAACGTCGCCCCGAACGGCCCGGTCAGATGCAGCTCGGCCCCCTTTTCAAGGTCGCAAATGTAATTCGAACACAATCCACCCGGCTCGCGCTTCACGGTCAGCGAGATGTTGTTGTAATTCGCCCTCTCGCCGTCGCGCGGGCTCGACACGGAATAAAGCCGCGGCAGATGCGGCTGGCCGTTCTCATCCTCACCCGGCGGGATGACACCCACGCTCTGCCCTTCCAGCACCGGAAAGGGCAGCCCCCCCAGATCGAGGATGATGTGGCGCACATCGTGCTCCGGATCATCGGTCAGCCGGTAATTGCCCTGCACCTTCGCCACGGCCGGTTTGCCCAGTGTGTAAAGGTTGATCGCGGGCTTGGCCGCCGATTTCGGCGCCACCGCCTTGCCACCGGCCCCCGAATGCGCCTCGGCCAGAAGGGCCGCCATCGCCTCGTCAAGGGCCTCCATCCCGGTCTCGGCCTCGCCCGGGCCCAGATCCTCCTGCGGCGGCAGTTCGGACCAGCTGAACTGCTCTTCCAGTGAATAGGGCGTATTCACCACCCGCCATTCGTCGATCGAGCCGGTGGGGCAAACCGGGATACAATCCATGCAGAAATTGCACTTGTCCGCATCCACCACGACATTCATGTCGTCATGGGTGATCGCCTCGATCGGACAGGTCATTTCGCAGGTGTAACAGCGAATACAGATTTCCGGATCGATCAGATGCTGTTTGACAGGTGTATTCATGCCGACTCGCGCGTGTCCTTCAGGATCAGTTCGGGAAGGGTCATGAGCTCGATCAGTTCCCTGCACATCCCCCGGCAGTTCTTGCACCCCACACAGGGCGCGCCCAGCCGGGCCAGCCGCTGGGCCAGCGCCCTGCTGCGCTCGGTTTCGCCCTTGCTTCTCGTGATACTGATAGCCATGGCCCATCTCCCTTTCGTCGCTGCCGGGACGCGTGTGCCACGTCCCGGCCGATACCGCCTTGCGTCAGATCAAGCCGCGCCTCACGCCATGTGCAGTTTCACATACTCGAAATCGCCCGGTTTGTTGTCGATCCCGACCTTGGGCGGCGCGATCCAGCTGGCGTACTTGCCCGGCTCGTAAACCGGCTTCATCAGCGACTGGATGTAATCGCCATCGGCATGGCTGGGCAGCCATTCCTTCATGCCCTCATCATATTCGGCACCCGTGATGAACCGGCCCTCCGGGTCGATCAGCTTGTCGGCAAAGACGCCGATCTTGCGGTGGAACGCCTCGTGCGGCAGCTTCAGTTCGAAATCGATTCCGGCCTTCTCGATGATCTTGTTCCAGCGGCCCACGCCACCCGCCGCGTCGCGGGTATAGTCGTCGCGCAAGCGCATGTTGATCGCGGTCAGCGCCGGCACTTCTTTCTGCACCACCTTGCCATCGACGATATCCCACACCGTGTAGGTGTCGTTCTTCAACCTGTGATCGTCGGCCAGCCGGTTTTCCTGGTACCGCCCCTTGATGCCCGCGTTGAAGGCATTGGCGGCGTTGGTCGACACCTCCTGCCCGAAAAGATCGAGCGAGAGCGTGTAATGCAGGTTCAGCTTCTTCTGGATCAGCGGCAGGTCGATCACGCCCAGCGCACGGATGCGGTCGGTTTCATACGGGTCTTCAATGCCGTTTTCCTTCATCACCTCACAGGTGCGCTGGATCGTCCGACCAACGCCGGTTTCGCCCACGAACATATGGTGCGCCTCTTCGGTCAGCATGAATCGGCAGGTGCGCGACAGCGGGTCAAACCCCGATTGCGCAAGCGATTCAAGCTGCATCTTGCCGTCCCGGTCGGTGAAATAGGTGAACATGAAGAAAGACAGCCAGTCCGGCGTTTCCTCGTTGAACGCACCTAGCATCCGCGGCGCCTCTTCGCTGCCCGACTGGCGGCGCAACAGGTCATCGGCCTCTTCGCGCCCGTCCCGTCCGAAATACTTGTGCAGAAGATAGACCATCGCCCACAGGTGGCGGCCCTCCTCGACATTGACCTGGAACAGGTTACGCATGTCGTAAAGCGACGGCGCGGTCAGCGCCAGAAGCCGCTGTTGCTCGACCGATGCAGGCTCGGTATCGCCCTGGATCACGATCAGCCGTTTGAGCATGTTGCGATACTCGCCCGGCACCTCCTGCCAGGCCGGTTCGCCCGCGTGCTCGCCACAAGGTATGCGCCGGTCCTCGACCTGCGGCGCCAGCAGAACACCCCAGCGATATTCCGGCATCTTCACGTAATCGAACTTGGCCCAGCCCTTGGGATCGACCGAAACGGCGGTGCGCAGGTAAACCAGCGATTCCTGGAAATTCTGCGGGATGAGCTTGTTCCACCAGTCGATATAGCCCGGGTGCCATTTCTCCAGCGCCTTGAGTACCTTCTTGTCCGAGCTCAGCCCCACATTATTGGGGATCTGGGTGTCGTAACTCACATTGATCACGTCGAGCATGTCATTCCTCCTTGTCGCCGGGTTGGCGAGGTGAATACGCCCCACGCCCGGATTTGCTATGAACCAGGGCTCGGCCCGGCCCATCATTCATCACACACGTTCCATGTTGTAATCGCCGCGCACACCGCTGCCATACCGTTGCAAGGCTCCGTCCGGACCGACTGCGTTCGGACGGTTGAAGATCCAGTTCTGCCACGCGGTCAGACGGCCAAAGATGCGGGTCTCCATCGTCTCCGGCCCGGTAAAGCGCAGGTTCGCCTCCATGCCGGTCATCGCATCGGGGCTGAAACTCGCGCGCTCCTCCATGAAGATGCGGATCTCGTCCTCCCAGTCGATGTCATCGAGGATATAGGTCACGAGGCCAAGCTCATCGGCCTCTTCGGCCTCCAGCGCCTCGCCGATCTGCGCCCGCGCCGCCTCGACCGACGCCTCGTCACCGATGAACCGCGTCGCAAGGCGGCTCAGATCGTTCCCCATCGGGTATTGCCCGAAATTGCTCTGCGATAGCGTCACGCTCGCCATTGGGCGATTGTCGCCCTCGAACTCGTCTTCCATCATGTAGGATCGGTCCACCGCGAACAGAAGCTCGGCCAGAACCCCGGCGAAACACGACCCGTGCTCGACCAGCGCCACAAGGCTGCGCGAGGTCACATCGACCCGCTTCAACACCCGCTTCCACAGTTGCAGAACCTCGTTGGCCAGCCAGTGATCGCGATTGTCCAGCAACAGCGCCTCGTGCGCCATCACCTGTGCCGGGTCTCCTTCGGTGCGGATCGCCCACAGGCCCAGCTCCATCTCGTTGAGCCGCAGATGCAAAATCGCATCGTCCAATTCACGTGCCGCGCGCAGCATCCATGCCTCGGCGCCCTGCGCGACAAACGCATCCATATCCGCAGGCGCGTCACCCTCCGGCCCCTTCACCGTGATCGTCGCCTTGCGCCCCTTGCGGTCAAGCTCGACCTCGACCGTCGAATAGGTCACCGCGTCCGCCCCGATCTCGCGCTTGAGCGGGGTCAGCGAGATCCCCGTCACGTCATCCGGCCGGGGCGATGCGGCGGCGAATTCGCGCGCCCGCTCGGCCACCGTGTCGTCAAAGCGCGAATTCGGCACCACCTCGTCAACCAGCTTCCATTCCTTGGCGCGCTTGCCGCGAATGCCCTCTTCCATGGCACAGAACACATCGGCCCGGTCGCGCCGCATCTGTCGCTTGTCCGTCACCCGCGTCAGGCCGCCCGTGCCCGGCAGCACCGCCAGAAGCGGCACCTCGGGCAGCGCCACGTTCGACGTGCTGTCATCGGTCAACATGATGTAATTGCAGGCCAGCGCCAGTTCGTATCCACCCCCGGCGCACGATCCCTTGATGGCGGCGATGTATTTCTGCCCGCTATCGGCCTCGGCTGCCTCGTAAGTGTTGCGAGTCTCGTTGGTGAACTTGCAGAAATTCACCTTGTGGGAATGCGCCGCGCCGCCCAGCATGCGGATATTCGCCCCGGCGCAGAACACGTTGTCCTTGCCCGACCGCATCACCACCACCTTGACCTCGGGATGCTCGAACCGCATCCGCTGCACGATATCGCTCAACTCGATATCGACACCGAGATCATAGGAATTGAGCTTGAGTTGATAGCCCTCGAACAGCCCGCCATCCTCGTCCACATCCATGTAGAGATTGGCGACGGGGCCGTCATACTCCACCCGCCAATGGCGGTATTTCGACGGGTCGGTCTGAAAGTCGATCATCTTCTCGGTCATTCGCGCTCACCCCTTTCGGGGCCTCCCTGTCGTTGCATCATAATTCCTTAAGCCGGGGCTGTAAACTCATGCATGCAAGATAATGCCAATCTTAACTTGCTGATTTACAAGTATTTCCTATTTTTCCTCACAAAACCGGCAACAGATTATGCGCATTATAATGCACACCTCCGAATCGCTACCCTCCTGCCCGTTGCGCAGGGCCGCCGCCGCCGCGCGCATCTCCGCGCCGTGAACACCCATCACCGGCCCCGCGATTTCACCGCACAACGTCTCGACCTGACCGGCCAGCCGCGCCGCCGCACCCGGCCGCCCCATCCTGAGCTTCAAGGCCCCGTTGGCCAGTTGGATCACCGCCTGCGCCATCCGCCGCTCGGCCGAATTGGGCGGCAGCGCCATCCAGACCGGCTCGATCACCTCATGCGCCTCCCAGAAATATCCCTGCGTCAGGAACCAAAGCCCCCCGCGCCACGCCTCCGACCGGGCCAGCGCATCGGCGCTCATCCCCGGTCGCGCCGTCGCGCGCAGATGATCGAACGCCCCCTCGGGATGCCGCGCGCCCTGCCCCGGCACATAGGCCCGATCCGGCAGCGCGATATCCATCACGGCCTTCACCTTGCAACCCGCCGGGACAGGAAATCCCCGACCGCCGCCAGCACCGCCCCGGGTTGGTCGAACTGCGGCGCATGCCCGCAATCGGGCAGGATCAGCCGCTCCACCGGCACATTCGCCCGCGCCTCGATCTCCTCGATCTGGGCCAGCGTGCCATATTCATCCCCCTCACCCTGGATCGCCAGCACCGGAACCCCGATGCCGTCGATCGCAGCGGCCACGTTCCATTCCCGAAACCCCTCGGCCAGCCACGCATCGTTCCAGCCACGAAAGGCATTGTCCGGGTCACGGTGATATTTCGCCATCCGCTGGCGCAACCCACCCGCATCATACGCGCGCTTCGCCTCGGCAATCGCGGCAAGGCCCACCGGCTCGGTAAAGAAATGCGGCGCCATCAGGATCACCCCCCGCACCCGCGCATCCCGCACCTGCCCCGCGTGGATCGCCGCAATCGTCGCCCCGTCGCTATGCCCCATCAGAACGACCTGCTCGGCCCCCACCGCATTCAGTACGCCCGGCACCACCTCTCGCGCCTCGCGCGTCATGTAATCCAGCGGCCAGGGCAGCGGCCTGGAGTCCGATTGCCCATATCCCGCCCGCGAATAGGCAAAGACCCCCATGCCCGTGGCCGCCGCCAACCGCTCGGGAAAATCCCGCCACAACGCGACACAGCCCAGCCCCTCGTGCAACAACACGATCACTGGCCCATCACCCGGCGCGGGCCCCACCATCCGGTATTCCAGCCGCCGACCATCGACCTCGACGAACCCGGTGCCTTCTGCCCCGGCACGCGCCATCACGCCCCCTTGCGCAGCTTGAACCGCTGGATCTTGCCGGTCGGCGTTTTGGGCAATTCGTCCACCACCTCGACCCAGCGGGGATATTTCCACTTGCCGATCCGCTCTTTCACAAAATCCTTGAGGTCCGACAGAACCGCCTCGTCCGCCCCGCCCTTGAGCACGACAAACGCCTTGGGCTTTTCCAGTTCCTCCTCGTCGCGCCATGCCACCACCGCCGCCTCCAGAACACCGGGATGCGACATCAGCGCCTGCTCCACCTCGAACGGGCTGACCCAGATGCCCGAGACCTTGAACATGTCATCGGTGCGGCCACAGTAAATGAAACGCCCCGCCTCGGTGCGCTCGTACTTGTCACCGGTGCGGGTCCATTCGCCCTCGAAGGTCGCCCGGCTCTTGCCGCGCTGGTTCCAGTATCCTTCCGCCGCCGAGGCCCCCCGCACCAGAAGCTCGCCAACCTCGCCCGGGCCGACTTCCTCGCCGGTCTCATCGACCAGCCGCACATCGTAGCCCGGCACCGCCGTCCCCGAGGTGCCGTATTCGATATCCCCCGGCTTGTTCGACAGGAAGATATGCAGCATCTCGGTCGATCCCACACCATCCATGATGTCGGTCCCGCACAGTGCCTTCCACTTCCGCCCGATCTCGGACGGCAACGCCTCGCCTGCGGAAATCGAGGTCCGCAACGGCGCGTCGGGGCATGTCCCGTCCGACTCCCAATGATGCAACAACGCGGCATAGAGCGTCGGCACCCCGCAAAATACCGTGGGCCGTTCGTTTTTCAGGATATCGGAGACGGTTTCGGGCGTCGGTCGCCCATTGAACAGAATCGTCGTCGCGCCCACCGACATCGGGAATGTCATCGCATTGCCCAACCCGTAGGCGAAAAAGATCTTCGCCGCCGAGAACACCACATCGTCTTCGCGGATCTGCAAGACCTGCGCGCCATAGCTGTCCGATGTGGCCCTGAGCGCCCCATGCACGTGCTTGACCCCCTTGGGCCGCCCGGTCGATCCGCTGGAATAGAGCCAGAAAGCAATCTCGTCCTCGCTCGCCACCACCGGCGGCACCGGCTCCGCGCCCGCCATGAATGTTTCGAAGGATGTCGTGCCCGCGGGCGCATCGCCCCCCACCACGACCACATCGCGGATGAACGGGTTACGGGACAGGGCGGGCTTGATCGTCTCGTAAAGTTCGGCCGACACGAACAGCGCCGAGGCGCGACTGTCATGAAAGATCTCGTCATAGACCGAAGCCGCCAGCAACGTGTTGAGTGGGATCGGCACCACCCCCGCCCGGATCGCCCCCCAGAACGCCACGGGCAGATCATTGGTATCGAGCATCAGGAGCAGGATACGCTCCTCGCGCCGAATTTCCGCCCGGGCCAGCGCCCCGGCAAACCGCGCGCTCTGATCCGCAAGCTGACCATAGTTCATCTCGCGCCGCGCACCCGCCGCCTCGCGGAACGCGGGCTTCTCGGCCCGCCCCTCTGCAAGATGACGCTCAACGAAATAGATTGCCGCATTCTGGTTGTCAGACATCCGGTTTCCTCCCTGTCCTGCCGACCGCTCTTCCCGCCCCCTCCCGGGCGGCGTCGCGTCACCGCGACTCGCGCTTATGCTATATAATGCACACCACCCCGATGCATGCAAGATAATGCGCAAGCTAATTGGACGCCCACGCCACGCCCAATGGTCGACCTAACGCACGCTCACATGGAGATTTCGCCCAAACGCCAAAACAGGCTCTTCTAGAATCGCGATGACTTCATTAACCAAAGCGAACCGGAGGAGTGGCAGAGTGGTCGAATGCACCGGTCTTGAAAACCGGCGTGGGTTCACGCCCACCGTGGGTTCGAATCCCACCTCCTCCGCCACCTGCCATTGATTTTATTGGTAAAATTATATCAATACTCGCCATTCCCCACATAGGAAAAGCGATTGGGCAAGGATGGCAATGGGGGCTATTACCAAAGGTGTGCTAGTTGTTCACTCCCGACATCGCGCGGGAGCGAGATCTCGACCCTCTCCCCAGGGAAGCTGGAGCGCAGCCCATGGGGGCACCGCAGATCGGTGCGAACGCGGGTCAAGGTGACAGGCTGACGTAAAAGCGCCGCGACAGCGGGACACGATTGAAACGACAGTTCCCAAAGCGATCATACCTGCATCTTCACATCCGGGCGGAACTGCGCCGCGATGGTGAAAAAGAGATCGATCAACACATTGCGCTCATCGGCAAGCGCAAACACCACCTCGTCCACGCGCGAACGAAATTCCGGAACTTTGATCCGGTGCACGGTATCCGAACGATAGGTTCCAAAGCGCCACATGAACCCGACCCCGATTCCCAGCGCGACCGCCTCGTAGACCGCATCGCGCGTGTCCGCCGTCAGCCGTGGCTGTGGGGCGAACCCGGCCTGGCGGAACGCACGGTCGACGATCTTCTGAGTTGACGAGCCGGGAGAGCGGAACACCAGTTGGCTGGCGGCCAGACGCTCCAGAGTGACTTCGTGCTGGTCGGCCATCGGATTATCGGGCGACACGATCGCGACCACTTCCTGCGACAGGACGGGTGCGCGCCGAAACCGGGTGTCGGCGGGCAGGTCGGGCAGCACGGCGACATCGACCTCGCGTCGTGACACGGCGGCCATGATATCCTGATGCGAACCGCTTTCGACGGTGACGGTCAGGCTTGGATGCTGGGCCAGCACCTGTCCGACGATGGCAATGCCCGGCATCGAGTTTCCCAACCCCACCCGCAGCCTATGCTGACCCGTGGGCCCGCGCCGCGCCAGCACCCGGACGGCATCGCGTTCGGCCTCCTGCATGCGGTTGCCGATATCGCAAAGCTCGAGGCAGGTTGGCGTCGGGCGCATCACCCCGCGCACACGGTCGAAGAGGTGAATTTCATACACCCGCTCCAGATCGCGGATCTGCTGGGCGACGGCAGAGTGAGAGACGCCGATTCGACGCGCCGCAGCGGAATAGGACCCTTCCTCCGCAACCGCCGTAAGGGCGCGCAAACGGGAAAGTGAGAGGCCCGAGGCCGCTTCTGAAACCGATGCTTTCATACACTGCAACATACACTTCCAAACGTAACGGCACGGTTACAGTCGGGGCTCATATCCACCGCAACGCCCGGCACGCTGCCGGCCCCTGATACGCACATACCGGCGCCAAGGAGGGCGCTGCCGGGGCATTGCCCCGAACGGAGAGACCTTGGCATGACCGATCCCGTCCGCCTGCGACATTTTCTCGATGGACCCTGGCCGCGCCGGGCCGCCATCCTGGCCGATCTGGACGGCTGCCTGATTTCCGGCGACACGGTCCTGCCGGATGTGTCGGAGTTGTTCGATCGGTGCGCCGACCGGCTGTGGATCGTCTCGAACAATTCCACGGACACCGCGCAAACCCTGTCCGATCGCCTGACCCGATTGGGCCTGCACCTTTTGCCGGACCGCATCGTTCTGGCCGGAGAGATGACCCTGCGCTCGCTTCAGGCGGTGCGCCCCGGCGCCCGGCTTGCGCTCTACGCCGAGCCTCCCCTGCGGGCGCTGGCCGATGGCCTGGGCTTCGTGTGCGACCGCGCGCATCCTGAAATGGTGATCCTGGCGCGCGACCGGGCGCTTTGCTTTGCCGACATTGCCCGCATCGCCGCGCTGGCCCATGCCGGTGTGCCCGTGACCCTGACCAATCCCGACCCCAGCCATCCGGGGGCCGACGGCACGCCGCAGCCCGAGACCGGCGCGCTTTGGGCCGCGGTGGCCGCCATCCTGCCCCGGGCAAAACCCCTGAGTCTCGGCAAGCCCGCGCCCGACCTGCTGCGCGAGGCCCTGCGGCGTGCCAACGCCACACCGGGGGCCGCCGTGTTCATCGGCGACACGCCCGAGACCGACGGTGTAGCGGCGGCCGCCGCGGGGGTGGAATTCGTGCAACTGGCCCGCCCGGGCGACGCTTGCGTCCTGTCCTTGAAAACCGGAGCCTGCTGATGCTGAGCTATGCCCTGCGCACCCTGACACGGATGGCGATCACCTTTTTCGTGATCGTCACCGTGGTGTTCTTCGCAACCCGCCTGTCGGGCAATGCGGTGGATTTCGTGGTCGGCGACGGGATAACCAGCGAAGACCGAGAATTGCTGATTTCCTACTACGAACTCGATCGGCCGCTCTTCACCCAGTATCTGGCCTTCCTGAAGTCCTTCACCGACGGGCAGTTCGGCCTGTCCTTCATCGAACGTCGCCCGGTCTCGGACATCGTGCTGGAGCGCATCTGGCCCTCCGCCCAACTCTTGCTTGCGGCGATGACGCTGACCCTTCTGGTATCGATCCCGCTGGGCATCGTCGCCGCGATCTGGCGCGACAGCTGGATTGGCAGCGCGGTGATGATGGTGGCCTTTCTCGGCTACGCGGTGCCGAATTTCGTGCTGGCCGTCCTGATGATGCTGATCTTCTCCTACTGGCTGAACTGGCTTCCCGTGGTGGGCAACGGCACGGCGCTGCATTTCATCATGCCGACCATTGCCATGGCGGGTGTCCTGATTGCCGCGCTCACCCGGTTTACCCGCAACGCCATGCTCGATGTCCTGG
Organism: Aquicoccus porphyridii; assembly: GCF_008369105.1. Taxonomy (GTDB): domain Bacteria; phylum Pseudomonadota; class Alphaproteobacteria; order Rhodobacterales; family Rhodobacteraceae; genus Aquicoccus; species Aquicoccus porphyridii. The sequence continues at coordinate 106,304 of NZ_VINQ01000006.1, forward strand.
GACAGGATTTCATGCGCACCGCGCGGGCCAAGGGCCTGTCGGAAGGCCACGTCATCATCAAGCACGGATTGCGGAACGCCGGTATCACCATCCTGTCGGTGATCGGGTTGCAGGTCGCCGGGATAGCGGCCGCCGGATCGGTGGTGATCGAGGCGATCTTCTCCTGGCCCGGCATCGGTGACCTGCTGGTCAGCGCGGCGGTGCGCAGAGACTACCCCGTGCTGCAATTCGGCGTTCTGACCGTAGCACTCGCCGTCATCGTGATCAACGCGCTCGTCGACCTTGCCTATGCCTGGGCCGATCCGCGGTTGCGCCACACAGTGAAAGGGGGAAACTGACAATGACCCATTCCATCGCTGTTCCCGCCACGTCGTTGCCTGCCACCGCCTATCGGCTCTGGCGCGGCGCCGATCCGATCCGCAAGGTCGCAATCCTGATCGGGGTGATGCTGGTCGTCCTGGCCATCTTCGCTCCGCTGATCGCGCCCTTCGATCCCAATGCGCAAAGCCTGATCTCGCGCCTGCGCCCACCGCTGGGATTTGAGCGCGCCAAGGAAGGCTATCTTCTGGGCACCGACGAGCTCGGCCGCGATGTCTTGTCTCGAAGCCTTCACGGTCTGCAACTGACGCTGATGCTGGCGGGGCTCGGCGCCACGCTGGGGCTCCTCTTCGGTGGCACGCTCGGCCTGCTCGCGGGGGTTGTGGGCGGGCGGACCGAGGCAACGGTCATGGCCGCCGTCGACACCCAGATCGCGGTGCCCTTCACCTTGGTCGCCCTGTTCCTGCTCGCCATCCTCGGCAGTTCCATCGAGGTTATCGTACTGGTGCTCGGCCTCGCCGGCTGGGAACAATATGCCCGCATCGTGCGCGGCGAGGTGCGGCGGCTCATGAACATGCCCTTCATCGAGGCCGCCCGCGCGGCCGGAGCCGGTCCACTGCGGATCGCACGGCATCATCTTTTGCCGAATATCGTCTCGCCGCTCGTGGTGCAGTTCACCCTGTCGCTCTCGAATATCGTTCTTCTGGAAAGCACGCTCTCCTTCCTCGGCCTGGGCGTGCAGCCCCCGACCGCAACCCTCGGTGCCATGGTCGGCATCGGGCGCGACTACATGCCCAGCGCGCCCTGGATCGTCGTGGCGCCGGCGATGATGATCCTCTTCATCACCTTCGCAGTGCAGATCCTCGGCGACTGGCTGCGCGACGGCGCTGACGTGAAGTTGCGCGCTCGATGACCCGATCCAGCGAAATACCAATAACAGAGGACCGGAAAGGTTCCGCCCTTCACCCGATCAATCCAGCACCACGGAGAAAACCAATGCTGAGACTGCTGCTATCAACCGCCCTTGCCGCCGGGCTTTCCACCGGCCTTGCCGCGCAGGAAATCACCGTCGGCGCCGCCAACGTGTCGGACTATCTCGACCCGGGCCGCGATCATTCCAATGTCGGTTCGCAATTCTACTACAACAGCTTCGACACCCTCATCGGCAAGAACCACGACAAGCTGGATGCCGAATGGCAGCCGGCGCTCGCCACCGAATGGACTCTGGTCGAGCCAAAGGTGATGGAGCTGAAACTGCGCGAGGGCGTCGTCTTTCACAATGGCGAACCGATGACCGCCGATGACGTCGTATTCTCGCTCAACCGCATGTATCAGGCCGATTTTCCGCCCTACGTGGTTCGCTCGCGCGACCGGTTGAGCAACTTCGTCAAGGCCGAAAAGGTCGATGATTTCACGGTGCGGATCAGCGTCGAGAAGGAAGAGCCGCTTTGGGAAACGCTGCTGAACCTGCAACAGGTCATGATCATCCCCGAGGAATATACCAAGGGCCTGACCGGTGATCCGCAGGTCGCCGAACATGACGATTTCGAAGCCTTCTCGCTGGCCCCCGTCGGCACCGGTCCCTACCGCGTCGCCGAATTCATCCCCGGCGAGCGCGTGGTCTATGAACGCTTCGACGACTTCTGGGGCGAAACGGCGCCGCTGGCCCGGGCCACCGTTCGGCAGGTCCCCGAGACCGCGTCGCGCGTGACCGCCCTGAAAACCGGCGAGGCCGACATCGTCACCAATATCGCCCCTGATCAACTGGCGATGATCGAGACCGACCCGAACCTGCGCACCGTGGGCAGCGCGACGCCGCTGTTCCACGTCATGATCATGAACGTGAACCACCCCGAACTGCGCGATCCGCGCATCCGTCAGGCGATGAGCCTTGCGATTGATCGCGACCTGCTGAACGAGGCGCTGTGGCTGGGCAAGGCGGTGGTTCCGTCGACCCACACGCTCGAGGAATTCGGCGAGCTCTACATGCCAGAGCTGACCACCTTCGAATACGACCCCGAGCGCGCCCGCGCGCTGTTGGAAGAGGCCGGGTATGACGGGGCGGAAATCGTCTATACCAGCTTCCCCACCTATTACACCAACGGCCTGCTGGCGGCTCAGGCCATCACCGAGATGTGGCAAGAGGTGGGCATCAACGCCAAGGTCGACGTGCAGGACAAATGGACCGGCGGCGACCCCGAGATGATGGCGCGCAACTGGTCGAACCCGATGTATTTCTCCGATCCGTTCGGTTCATTCGGGGTAATGTGGGCGCCCCATGGCCCGTCCGAGGGCGAAGGCCGCTTCAACACCGACGCCGAGTATGCGGACATCTGGGAGCGCTTCCGCTTTTCCTCGGACACAAAGGCCCGCAAGGTCGCCTATGCCGAGTTGATGGACCGCATCAAGCAGGACCCCCCGGTGCTGCCGCTCTACCGCCCCTATGAAAGCTGGGCGATGCGCAAGGACGTCAACTGGTCACCCAAGCCCGGCCACATCCCCTATGTACTCGACTTCCGCGCCGGTTCGATCTCCTTCGCATCGAACTGAGCAATCCCGGCCCGCCCCGCACATCCGGGGCGGGCCGACCCCCCGGACTTCTTTCAGGAAAGACCCCGCCATGACACTGCGCCTCGCCATCGTCGCCGATATTCACCACGGCCAGCCCTCCGCCACCAAGCGCGGCGATACCGCCCTGGGGTTGATGGAAGAATTCGCCCGCTATGTTCACGATGCCGCTGTGACCCATGTCCTCGACCTGGGTGACCGGATCTCGGACGCCGACCAAGACACGGATCTTCGCCTTCAGACCGAGGTGGCCGAAGCGTTCCGCGCGGTGGACAAACCGATCTGGCACCTCAACGGCAACCACGACCGCGATCATCTGAGCGTCGCGCAGAACGAGGAGATCCTCGGACAAGGCCTCGGCCATGAAACCCACGATATCGACGGCTGGCGCATCGCGCTGTGGCGCGCCGACAGCCGGATCTATCGCGGCGCCGACCATTCCGGTTTCGTCCTGCGCGAGGCCGACCTGCTGTGGCTGTCGCGCACCGCACAGGCCGCCGACCGCCCGCTTCTCGTGGTCAGTCACGTGCCGCTCTCGGGGCACTCGCAGATCGGGAACTACTACTTCCAGAACAATCCGGGTCACGCCACCTATCCGATGGCCGAGCGCGCCCGCGCCGCCCTTGCCCAGGCCCGGGTGCCGGTCGTCTGCCTGGCTGGTCATGTGCACTGGAACACGGTGAACACGGTGGACGGAATCCCGCACCTGACCCAGCAATCGCTGACCGAGAGCTTTACCAATGGCGGCGAGCCGGCCGGCGCCATGGGGGTGATCGAACTTGGCGACACCATCCATTGGCAGGTCGCCGGCGAAGACCCCTTCCGCGCCGAGCTTCACCCCACCGCCCAGCGCTGGACCCCCGCGCTGCCCGAATTTCACGCCCATCCCGAGCTGCGTGCCCGCCACTCGCAATCCAAAGGGTAAGCCATGACCCGTTCCCCGCTCCTGACGCTCGAAAACCTGAGCCTGAGTTTCGGCTCGCACAATGCGGTTCGTGATCTCTCCTTCGATATCGCAAGGGGGGAAACGCTGGCGCTGGTGGGCGAATCCGGGTCCGGCAAATCCGCCACCGCGCTGGCGATCCTGCGCCTGATCGAGCGCGAGGGCGGGCGCATCGACGGCGGGCGGATCGTATTGCACGGCACCCCCACACTGGAGCTTTCGACACTGAGCGACCGGCAGATGCAACAGGTGCGCGGAAACCGTGTTTCGATGATCTTTCAGGAACCGATGACCGCGCTCAACCCGGTGATGCCGCTGGGCGAACAGGTTGCCGAGGTCATGCGGCTGCATCAGGGGCTGGGCACCGACGCGGCCCGGCTTGCCGCGCGCGACGCGCTCGCCCGTGTGAAGATACCCGAGCCCGACCGCCGCCTCGACCAGTTCCCGCATGAGCTGTCGGGCGGCCTGCGCCAGCGGGTGATGATCGCGATGGCGCTGGCCTGTCGACCCGACCTGCTGATCGCCGATGAACCCACCACCGCGCTCGACGTCACCACCCAGGCCGAGATTCTGGCCCTGATGCGGCAGTTGCAGGACGAGATCGGAATGGCGGTTCTGTTCATCACCCATGACATGGGCGTGGTGGCCAGCCTCGCCGAGCGCGTCGTCGTGCTGAAGTCAGGCATGAAGGTCGAGGAAGGCGGCGTCGAGGACGTGTTTCTCCGCCCACGCGCAGCCTATACCCGGACGCTCATGGCGGCGACCCCGAAGCTGGGCAGCGGCGCGCCCAAGCCGCTGCGCAGCGCAAAGGCGCCGGTGCTCGCGGTCGAAAACCTCGCGGTGCGCTTTGCGGTGCGGCGCGGACTGCGGCGCGGCGCGGACCTTGACTATCATGCTGTCAACGACGTCTCGTTCTCCATCGCGCCGGGCGAGACACTGGGGCTGGTTGGCGAATCCGGTTGCGGTAAATCCACCCTGGCCCGCGCGGTGATGCGGCTCATCGCGCCAAGCGGTGGACGGATTCGGCTTGAAGGGCAGGACATCACGCATCTTGGCGGTGCCGAGATGCAATCCCTGCGCCAGCGTGTCCAGATGGTGTTCCAGGATCCGTTCGCCAGTCTCAACCCGCGCATGCCCGTCGTCGATCTGATCACCGAGCCGGCCCATATCCATGCCCGCCTGTCGCGCCGCGCCCGCCGGGCCCTTGCCGCAGAACTCCTGGAAAAAGTCGGTCTCGAACCCGACGCGGCCGATCGTTTCCCGCATCAGTTCTCCGGCGGGCAGCGTCAGCGGCTCTGTATCGCCCGTGCGCTCTCGGTGCGTCCCGCCCTCATCCTGGCCGATGAGGCTGTCTCGGCGCTCGACGTGTCGGTCGCGCGCCAGATCACCGACCTGATGGGCCGGTTGCAGGCCGAGGACGGGGTGTCCTTCCTGTTCATTTCCCACGACATCGCGGTGGTCGAGCGCGTCAGCCACCGGATCGCCGTCATGTGGGCCGGGCAGATCGTCGAGACGGGCCGCACCGAGGATGTGCTGCACAACCCGCAGCACCCCTATACGCAACGCCTTCTCTCGGCCATTCCCGTGCCGGACCCCTCCCGCCGCAAGGGTCTGCAACCCGAGCTCGCCGCCCCGACGCCCCCCGGATTGCTGTTGCCGACAGGACAGCAGCCGCCCGAGGCAGTCATGGTTCGGGTGGCCGAGGACCATTTCGTCGCGGCTCAGGACGGGATAGAATCCCTGTTGTTGGCAATACCGCCCCAATTGCCGCAAGCAAAGGAACACGACGACGTCAGCGCCCCGGCGGTTCGTGAAACTCAGCATTGTTGAAACTGATGATTCCGTGCGCGGGATGCCTCCGGGCGGGCGCGCCGGCCGATATGTCGGCGATTGCCTCTGACCGTAACGCGGAATATCCCTGATCTGGCTCCGGTCCCGGCGAGTTTCAGGCCCGCGACTGGCGGCGCCGCACCAACGGCATGGCGACGCGCCGCCACCATCATTCCCGGCGCCACCGATTTCTCTTGCTATATGCTTCGCTATCCCTCATAGGGGTCGTCGCAAATGTTATTCTTTTTCGACCCACTGTCTCCCTTCACACGGCGTTCAGTCACTCGATCCAGACCGACTACGCCGGGTTGCCGCAATAATGTGGGCAACAATATTTATGGAGACTACGGATATGGCCAATGGCACCGTAAAATGGTTCAACGCAACTAAAGGCTTCGGCTTCATCGCACCCGAAACGGGCGGCAAGGATGTTTTCATCCACATCAGCGCGCTTGAGCGTTCGGGCCTCACCAGCCTCGCAGACGATCAGAAAGTGACGTTTGACGTCGAAGCCGGCCGTGATGGCCGCGAATCGGCGACCAACATCTCGCTGGCCTGACGCCTTTCCCCGATCACTCGGGACGACATGATCGAACGCGGCCCCTCGTGGGCCGCGTTTTGCGTTTGGCATGCACGTGAGGGACCGCGCGCATCCTTCACGAAGGCTTTACCCCGCGCGCCGCGTTAACCACCTGTGGCCCCCCGATAGGCCGTTTCCCCCGGCAGCCGGGCAGCAGCCGGATGGTGCACGCAGGTCACCCCCCTGATTCGGCCATGGCCACGGGGCTTTAACGATTTCGTGCGATCGGGTAGGCATATATTGATATTTTCGCCCCGCATGGCAAAATCGGAAAAAACAAACCTTTGGGATCAACCATGTTCAACCGTCGTACCTTCCTTACCACCGCTGCCGCTTCGACTCTCGCCGCCCCCCACGTGGCCCGTGCCGCGTTCCAGCTCGACCCGGTCTTCGTTCCCCAAACCGTAAAGATTTCAGCAGCTTACGCCCCGGGGCAGCTCCTGGTTCTGCCCAAGGCGCACTTTCTCTACTTCATCACCGAACCCCGCAGCGCCCTGCGTTACGGCGTGGGCGTGGGCAAAGCCGGGCTGGAATTCACCGGCACCGCCACGATCGACGTGAAAAAGAAATGGCCCACATGGCGCCCCACCGATGAGATGATCGAGCGCGAGCCCAAGACCTACGCCAAGTTCAAGGACAACGACTACGTCCAACCCGGCGGCCCCGACAACCCGCTCGGCGCCCGCGCGCTCTATCTTTTCCAGAACGGGCGCGACACCTATTACCGTATCCACGGCACGACCCAACCCAGTTCGATCGGGCGCTCCGTGTCGAATGGCTGCATCCGCATGATCAACGACCACGCGATCGACCTCTATGAACGCGTGCCACTCGGCACGAAGGTTACAGTCCTCTGATTTTGCAGGAGTTTTCATGTCCTACACGCTCGACCGCACCATCGCCGATGCCGATTTCGAAGAGGTCGACGCCCGCACCCGCAAGGCCCTGATGGATGCCGGCTTCGGTGTGTTGACCGAGATCGACGTCAAGGCCACGATGAAGAAGAAGCTCGACAAGGACATCGACGATTACCGCATTCTCGGGGCCTGCAACCCCGGATTGGCGTGGGAGGCCATCGGCCAGGAGCCGAAGGTCGGCGCGATGTTGCCCTGCAACGTGATTCTGCGCAGCGTGCCGGGCGGGGTCGAGGTGTCGGCTGTCGATCCGCGGGCCTCGATGGCCGCCATCGACAATGACGAACTCAAGGCAGTCGCCGCAAAGGTGCGCGACATGCTCGACCAGATTGTCGCGCAGATCTGATGCAGGTCATCTCCCCCCTCACGGCTCACCCGATTCGCCGCCGGCTGATCTTTGCCACCACCCGGGCTTCCGTGTTTACCTCAGGTAAACTTCCGTGTTATAAACTCAGGGTTGCAACGGGCGGAATCAAATCCCGCCACTCCTCAACCCTAATCCCGCCCTATTTCCGGCACATTTACGGTCAAAAAATGGGAAAACGGGAGCAGGAAGACGGTGATAGAAAGGTTCGAACATGGCGCTTTTGGTGATGTTCCTCTCAGGTTTCTGCGGAATCGCCGCTTCGATCACTGCGCTTGTCGGCTATGACGCCTCCTGGCTTCAGGCCCTGATGATCTACCTCGTCACCTCCATCGTCCCGGCGGCGCTGATCATGGCCGGGATCTACCTGCACACGCAGATCATCCGCGCCTTGGGCACGCCTGAAACCATGCCTGATGTTTCAACACGGGTACAGGCCACGCGCTGAGCCCCTGTCTCAAACTGCGGTTTTCACCCAGTTCACGATCTGCGCCGAGGGCATCGCACCCGACTGACGCGCCTTTTCCCGCCCTCCGACGAAACCGGCCATGGTCGGAATCCCGCGTATGCCGTATTTCGCTCCCGCCTTGGGATGCGCCTCGGTGTTCAGCTTGACCAGGCGCGCCTGACTGCCAAGCTCTTGCGCTGCCTTGGAAAATTCCGGCGCCATCATGCGGCAGGGCCCGCACCACGGCGCCCAGAAATCCACCACCAGGGGCAATTCGTCATGCCGCGCCGCCTTTTCAAGCGTCGCCAAGTCGATCTCGGCCACCTTGCCCGACATCAACCGCGCCCCGCATGTGCCGCATTTCGCCCCCGCGCCCAGCTTGTCCACCGGCACCCGGTTCACCTGCCCACAGTCAAGGCAGGTCAGTTTCTTGGATTGGGCCATGTCAGCCTCCTGATCTCACATTCAAAAGGACATATATGACATGCTCCGGCGAAGAAAAGCCCCTCAGCCGGTTAAAAAATCCGGTCGGTCAGGTTTTGCCGCCCCGCGATGATCGGCTTCAGAACCTCGGCCAATTCGGGTTCGCCCGCCATCATCGCTTCCAACTCATCAAGCCGGTTCGTCGCCACCAGTTGCAACGCATCCTCGCGCAGCCGCCCATCGGCCCGTCGTGGCAGGGCAGTCACGGGCTGAACCAGCTCCGCTTGATCTTCGCCCACGCGCGCCCGCAACCCCGCGTGATCCAAGTCGGTCTCGGCAAAGGCATAAAGCCCAACGCCCCGCGCCGGCAATGCATAGGTAAAGAGCGCCACCTCGCGCACCCCGCCGCCATGCATCAGCGCCGCGCGCACCGCCGCGCCGTCACGCTCGATCCGGTCCTCCGTGCCCTCCCCGTCCGACCAGTTCATCAGCCGCCTAGTCACGAAATTATAGGCCCGCTTGCCCGTCGCCATCCAGACCCGCGTGGGCCAGGCCTTGCGCTCCAGCATCCGCCGCTCCGACGCGGTCAGAAGATGCGGCGCATACCGGCGCTTCTGTTTCAACAGGTGGCGCAGATCCTCCCGCGCCATCACCCTGAAAATCTTGCCTTTCCTGCGATGGACCGAGGCCAGTTGAAAGTCGATCACCGCCGCCCGGCCCTCCGGTGTCATCAGCCAGTTCTGCGGCTTGGCGATATCATTATGCGTGACCCCGCGCCGCCGCATCTCGCGCAAGAGCCGCCTGGCGTCGCGATACCATTCCGCGTGATCCGGCTTGGCCAGTTGCAGCGGCGTCCCATGCGACCAGCTACGCAACAACCCCTCGCCATCCACACGCAGCAACGCGGGCACGCCCTCGACGCCGGCAACCGCGCGCAACCCGGCAATCTCGCGCCGGGCCAGAAACCACGCCACTGGGCGCGCCCACCACGGCACCCCGTCAAGCTTGCGCAGAACCACCTTGAACTCCGGTCGCTCGGCGAGGTGCCCCGAGACGGTCTCCGAGAACACATCGCGCTTGTGAACCGTCTCGGGAACGAATGTGATCGTGGTCTCGGTCATGGCCTGCCCAAAAGAAAAATCCGGGGCCGTGATAGCCCCGGATCGCCTTGCCGTCCATCAATTGGATCAGTCGTTCTCGTTCGACCAGCCCGAAACCGCCTTCACCTCAAGGAAATCCTCGATGCCAAAGACGCCGCCTTCGCGGCCATTGCCCGATTGCTTCATCCCGCCAAAGGGCGCCCCTGCACCACGCGGCTGGCCATTCATCTCGACCATGCCCGAACGTAGCGACCGCGCCATGCGGTTCAATCGCGCACCGTCCTGCGTCTGGACATAGTTGGTCAGGCCATACGGCGTGTCATTGGCGATCTCGATCGCCTCTTCCTCGGACTCGAACGGGATGATCGTCAGGACCGGGCCAAAGATCTCTTCCCGCGCGATCCGCATCTGGTTGTTCACGTCGGCAAACACCGTGGGCCGCACGTAATACCCTTTGTTGAGGCCCTCGGGCCGCCCGGTGCCCCCGGCAACGAGGCGCGCGCCCTCGTCGATCCCGACCTGGATCAGATCCTGGATCTTGTTCCACTGGACCTCGTTCACCACCGGGCCGATATGGCGGCCTTCCTCGTGGGGATTACCCACCTTGATCGAATTGGCCACGCTGGCCGCCTCTTCCACCACCTGATCGTATTTTTCACGCTGAACCAGCATCCGGCTGGGCGCGTTACAGCTCTGGCCCGAGTTGTTCATCATGTGAATGACGCCACGCTTGACCGCCTTTTCATCGGCATCGGCAAAGATGACATTCGCGCCTTTGCCGCCGAGCTCCAGATGCACCTTCTTGAGCGTATCAGCCGCCGATTTCGAGATCAGCGTGCCCGCCCGGGTCGAGCCGGTAAACGACACCATGTCGACATCCGCATGCGACGAAAGCTGGCTGCCCACGCCCACGCCATCACCGTTCACGAGGTTGAACACCCCTTTGGGGAAACCCGCCTCGTCGATCATCTCGGCAAAAAGCATCGCATCGAGCGGCGTTTCCTCGCTGGGTTTGAGGATCATCGTGCAGCCTGCCACCGCTGCCGCCCCGAACTTGAGCGTGATCTGGTTCATCGGCCAGTTCCACGGCGTAATCAGCGCGGCCACGCCCACCGGCTCATAGATGATCCGGTCATTGGGGGCATGATCGCCCAGCGGGCGGACCATCTCGAAATCCTTGGCCGCGCGCACGAAATTCTTCATGTGCCCGTAACCCGCACCCCATTGCTGGGTCTTCGACATGTCGATGGGCGCACCCATCTCCATGCTGATCGTTTGCGCCATGTCCTCGGCGCGGGCCTTGTAAATCTCGATCAGCTTTTCCAGAAGCGCGATGCGCTCTTCCTTCGGCGTCGCCATCCAGCCGGGAAAGGCCGCCTTGGCCGCCGCGACCGCTGCATCCGTATCGGCCTGACCGCCCAGCGAAATCACCGCGGCCGGTTCTTCCGTCGACGGATCGATGACATGGTGATCGCGGCCCTCTTTCGGGTCCACCCATTCACCGTTGATATAGAACTGACGTTTCTCGATCATCTGGTCTCTCCCATTCATCCCCAGGGCAATATCGCCCGAAAATCCGAATTGGCGACACTCTGTCACCCGGGCCGCCGGGCTGCAAGACAAGGGGGTGTAAAACGCTGCGGAAGATAATATCTCAAACTAGGCACGACAATCGCAACCGGAAAAAGGAGCCTCTCGAAATGGGCCTTCGCATCAACGACACCGTCCCCAACTTCACCGCCGAAACCGATCAGGGCACGATCACCTTTCATGACTGGATCGGCAACAGCTGGGCCATCCTGTTTTCGCACCCCAAGGATTTCACCCCCGTCTGCACCACCGAATTCGGCGCGGTCGCGCAATTGGCCAAGGAATGGGAGAAACGCGGCACCAAGGTCATCGGCCTGTCGGTCGATGGCGCCGAAGAGCATGTGAAATGGAAATCCGACATCTCCGGCTATGCCGGGGCCGAGGCGGGTTTTCCGATCATCGCCGACACCTCGCTCGAAGTGTCCAAGGCCTTCGACATGCTGCCCGCCGATGCCTATCTGCCCGATGGGCGCACTGCCGCCGACAGCGCCTCGGTGCGATCGGTCTTCATCATCGCGCCCAACAAGAAGGTGCAGTTGATCATGACCTATCCCATGTCGGTCGGCCGCAACTTCGCCGAGGTGCTGCGCGCTCTCGACGCGCTTCAGACCACCTATGAAACACCCATCGCCACCGGCGCGAACTGGGTCAAGGGTCAGGACGTTATCGTCGCCCTTACCCTCTCGGACGAGGACGCCAAGCAGAAATTCGGCAATGTCGATTTCAAGCTGCCCTACCTGCGCACCATCGCCGACCCGAGCTGATCGGAACTCGCGCCTGACAACACAAGGCCCTGCCCGGACCATCCCGGCAGGGCCTTTTTCTATTGTTCCAACGGTTTGCCCGTCCTAGACGACGAGAACCGGCACCGGCGACAGCCCCGTCACCTTGTGCGACACCGAGCCGAGCAGATACCCCTCGACCGACCCCATGCCGCGCGCGCCCAGCACGATCAGATCGCATTCATGCTCATCCGCGAACCGCACGATCGTTCGGGCAGGCTGACCGGACTTGACGAAAGCCCGCACCTGCGTGGCGCCGCCTTCCTTGGCCGTTGTCTTGGCATATTCGGCCACTTCGCTGGCGTGGTCGCGCATCGCGTCGTCCATCCGCCCCGGGTCCGAAGCCCGAACCATCGAGAACGACGCCTCAAGCATCCCGTGATGGCGATAGACCGTCAGAACGTTGATCTCCGCATCGCACAATTCGGCCAGTTCAACCGCCTTGTGCAGGGCCCGCTCACCGCCCTTGGACCCGTCGAAAGGCACCAGTATCCGTTTGAACATCCCCGTCCTCCTTTCAGTTACTTCGCGAAGGCCATGTCGCGCAGGAACAACGCGATCTGCGGGAAAAAGATCAACAGGGCCGAGACGCAGAACAGGATGAGGATGAAGGGCGGCGTGCCGCGAATGACCTCCCAATAGGGGCGCTTGAAGACGGCGATGGCGGTGAAAATATCACATCCAAAGGGTGGCGTGGCCGATCCGATGGCGACCTGCAACGTGATGATCGTACCCACCAGAACCGGGTCAAGCCCGACGGCATTGACCACCGGCGCGAAGATCGGCACCAGAACAAGGATCACCACGATCGGGTCCACGAACATGCAGCCGATGAAAAACGCGATCGAGATCACCACCAGAACGCCGATCTGGCCCATCTCGTCGATGCCGATGCCCGCCAGGATCGCCTGCGGGATCTGCGCGAACGAGATCACCCATGAAAACGCCGCCCCGGCCCCCACGAGGATGAACACCACCGCCGTGATCAACCCGGTGGATTTGGCGGTGTCGTAAAGCCCCTTGAAATCCAGCTCCTTGAACACCAGCATTTCCAGTATGATCGCATAAAACACACAGGCCGCCGCGGCTTCGGTGGGCGAAAAGATGCCGCCGTAGATGCCGCCGATGATGATCGCCGGGAAACCCATCGGCCACAACGCCCGTTTCAGCGACTGCGCGCGCTCGCTCCACGTGGCACGCTCCTCGGTCGGTACGTTGTTTCTCACCGCATAGATCCAGGAGTAGATCGAGAACAGCACGAGGATGAGCAGCCCCGGCCCGATCCCGGCGATGAACAGCTCGGCAATCGAGGTGTTCGAGACCACGCCATAGATGATCATCCCGATCGAGGGCGGGATCAGGAAGGCGATATCCGACGAATTCACGATCAGGGCCAGAATGAAACTGTCGTTGTAACCGGCCTTCTGCATGCGCGGGCGCAGCGGGCCGCCAATCGCCACGACGGTGGCCTGGGTCGAACCCGAGACCGCGCCGAACATCGTGCAGGCCGCGGCCGTGGACACAGCCAGCCCACCGCGCAGATGCCCGACAAAGGCCATCACCAGGTCGATAAGCCGCCCGGCGGATTGCCCGCGCGTCATGATATCGGCGGCAAAGATGAACATCGGCACCGCGATCAGCGATGCGGGCCGGATGCCCGCCATCATTTGTTGCACCATGGTTTCCATTTGCCCCATGCCGCCGAACAGCGAGTAGAACCCCACAAAGGCCCCGACGATCAGCGGGATCATCATGGGAAAGCCAAGTAGAAGGAGAACGATCATGATGGAAAAGATTGTCACTGCCATGGGTCAGATCTCCAACTCTTCGTCGTCATAGCCTTCGAGAACATTGGTCGAGAGGTAGATGTCCTTCTCGATCATGTTCTTGATCGCGGTCAGGGCATATTGCAGCCCGGTCATGAAAAAGCCGAACGGCACCCAGACCAGGATCATCCAGACCGGGATCTGCAACGACGGAAGCACCCGTCCACGGCCCGCCTGGGTCAGGATATATTGCGTCGAATACCATGCCAGCCCGAACATGAAGACCGCCGTCACCAAGGCAATGATGATCATCAGGACCTTGCGCGGCTTGACCGGCAAGGCATCAAAAATCGCCGACATGCGGATATGCCGACCCTGCCGCGCGGCATAGGAAATACCTGCGAAGGTGATCAGGATGATCAGGATGCGGTTCAACTCTTCGGAAAAGAAGATAGAGTTTTGAAAGATGTAGCGCCCGATCACGTTGGACACCGTGTTGGCCGCCATCAAGAGAACGCCAACGGCCAGGAACAGGCTTTCGATCCGGCCGATCGCTGTGTCGATGGTGCCAAGGAAACCGGGTAACGTGGACTGATACACCTCAAGCGGGGCATCGTCGGTTCCGGTCGTATCGGTCTGGGATTGCAGCTGGCTGCGTTTCTCGTCTTCTGACACCGAACTGTCCCTGTCTGAATTTTTTGCTGGAAATGGGGATGCGCCCTTTATCGGGCGCATCCCGTTTTCTGCTGACCTTTACTCGGTCACGGCGGCCAGGTCGGCCTTGAACTGGTCAAGAAGTGCCTTGCCGCTGTCGCCGGTCATCTCGATGAACTTCGCTTCGACTTCTTTGCCCGCTTCAACGAACGGCGCACGCTCGTCTTCGTCAAGAACATTCACGGTCATCGACGGCTTGGCTTCGAGGATTTTCTCGAGGCTCTCTTCGTGCAGGCCCTTCTGATAGTTGATGATATGGTCAAAGGCCGCGTCCATCGCGTTCTGGATCACTTGCTGATCCTCTTCCGGCAGACCGTCATAGAAGTCCTTGTTGGCCATCACCGCGGTGGTGAAATTGTTGTGGCCAACGCAGGTGATGACGTCGGTCACCTCGTACATCTTGGCGGATTCGATCCAGAACATCGGGTTTTCCTGGCCCTGAATGATGCCGGTCTGCAGGCCGCCATAAACTTCGCCCCACGGCAGCGGCGTCGGCGTCGCACCGAAGGCGCGATAGTTTTCCACCAGGAGCGGGTTAGTCATGACCCGGAACTTGACCTCGTTGAGATCCGCCGGTTCGCTCACCGGTTCCTGCGTGGTCATGCAAACCTCGCCCTCGGGGAACATCTTGAGAAGCTCAAGCCCCTGCTCGGCGTAGATCTCGGGGAACATCTCATTGATCGCCTTCGAGGTGCGGAAGAACTCGCCCAGCTCCTCGGTGCCCTGCGGCAGAAGGTAAGGCACGAAGAACACCTGCGCCTCGGGGATCAGCGAGCCGGTGAAACCGGGCGACTGGTCGACGAATTGCAGGATGCCGGCCTGCGTCTGTTCCATGGTGTCGGCGGATTCACCCAGTGTCCCGTAAGGGAACAGCTGGATCTCGTGGTCCGAATTCGCTTCGACCTCTTCCTTGAACTTTGTGGCGAACACACCCTGCACGTCAGTGATCGCTTCTTCGAAGGCATAGCGCCAAGTATCGGCCTGCGCCGCGGTCATGCTCGCGGCGAATGCCACGGCGGCGACCGTTCCTGTCAGGATGCGTTTTGAAATAGTCATGTCGTCTCCCTTTCTGTTTCAATCGCGCAAATACGCCAGCGCTGGTCGCACCGGAATACGAGGACAATCTTCGATTTTTTACCCCGTCTCGGGCTTTTGCCCCGGGGGTGCACCAGGCCGAACTCGCCCTCGTCATGCACATTTCGCGACAGGTTGGGTGCCTTCAAATTGTGCACCGGCGGACCCGCCATCTTTACCCCTCTACGATGACATGCTGATCGCAGATGTCAAACCTATGGAACAGAATTGGCTTATATCACTGATTTTAATCATAAAAACACCAACAGGCGACCACCCCAAGGCGCGCGCGCGTGGATTGTCTCACGGGATTTGCGCAAAAACCTTCCACCGGGGCCGGCCATGACCGGACACCGCGGCACTTGACCGACCCGCGCCTCAACCCGCCTGGCAGGCGCAGTGGATCACGCGCGCAATCCGGTCCAGTTGTCCGGCAAGAGGGTTCGACCGGCGCCAGATCATGCCGATGGTGCGGCAAGGTTGCGCATCGTCGAACCGCGTGACCGATACGCTGGCCGAGCGGGTCTCGACCTCGACCGCCATCTCCGGGATGAAGGTCACGCCGATCCCGGCCCCGACCATCTGCACCAGCGTGGACAATGAACTCCCGTCCAGCCCCTCGCGCGGCCTGCCCGTCGGTATGCTGCAGAACGAAAGCGCCTGATCGCGAAAGCAATGGCCCTCCTCCAGAAGCAAAAGCCGCATCCCGCGCAGCTTTTCGCGGCTGGGCGCGGGCTGTCCCGCTTGCCTCGCATGTCGCACCAGCACGAAATTCTCCGTCAGGATCGGCACCTCGGCAAACGCGGGATCGGAAACCGGCAGCGCCACGATCGCCGTATCCAGAAGCCCGTCGGAAAGCTCCTGAGCAAGCTTCGGGGTCAGGGTCTCGCGTACCTGTATGTCAAGCTCGGGAAAGGCCCGGGTCAGATCGCCGATGATTCGCGGCAGGAGATAGGGCGCAATCGTCGGGATGATCCCGATCCTGAGCCGCCCCACCAACCGATCGCGCGAGGCCCGCGCCAGATCGCCAAGCTCGTCGACATCCCGTAATATCTCGCGCACCCGCTCCGCAAACACCTCGCCGAACCCGGTCAGGCGCACCTGGCGCGCACCCCGCTCGAACAACATCGTGCCCAGCGTCTCTTCCAATTCCTTGATCTGCATGGAAAGCGCCGGTTGCGAGATGGCACAGGCTTCGGCGGCATGACCGAAATGCCCATGCCGGGCAAGCGCCGCGAAATAGCGCAGCTGCTTCAAGGTCAGATTGGACATAAGGAAAACTTATCGCGAAAATCAGGAAATGCAACTTAAACCAATGGGCGGAGTTTGTTAGATTCATTCTAGAAAGAGAATCACCCGCGCCACGGCACCATGCCCCGATCCGGGCAAAGCGATGTGGCGGGGCCGATCTCGCCCGGGGCAAATCACGCTCCGGGGTCACGACCTTGAAAACCACGATGGGAGAGCATGATGGACGGAAACGACATGGACAAATCGGGCAAATGCCCTGTGATGCACGGCGCGATCACCGACACCGGTCAATCGGTCGTGGACTGGTGGCCCAAGACGCTCAATCTCGACATCCTGCATCAGCATGACACCAAGACCAACCCGCTCACGGATTTCGATTACCGCGAGGCGCTCGAAGGGCTCGACGTCGAGGCGCTCAAGGCCGATCTCAAGGCCCTGATGACCGAGAGCCAGGACTGGTGGCCCGCCGATTACGGGCATTACGGCGGCCTGATGATCCGCCTGGCATGGCATTCCGCCGGGACCTACCGTCTGGCCGATGGCCGCGGCGGCGGCGGCACCGGCAACATCCGTTTCGCGCCGCTGAACTCCTGGCCCGACAACGGCAACCTCGACAAGGCCCGCCGCCTGCTCTGGCCGATCAAGAAGAAATACGGCAACAGGATAAGCTGGGCCGATCTCATCATCCTCGCCGGAAACATGGCTTACGAGTCGATGGGCCTCAAGACCTTCGGCTTCTCCTTCGGCCGCGAAGACATCTGGCATCCCGAGAAAGACACCTATTGGGGGTCGGAAAAGGAATGGCTCGCCCCTTCGGATGAACGCTATGGCGACGTGGCCAAGCCCGACACGATGGAAAACCCGCTCGCCGCGGTGCAGATGGGCCTGATCTACGTCAACCCCGAAGGCGTGAACAGTCAGCCCGACCCGATCAAGACCGCTGCACAGGTGCGTGAAACCTTTGCCCGCATGGCCATGGATGACGAGGAAACCGCGGCGCTGACCTGCGGCGGCCACACCGTCGGCAAGGCCCACGGCAACGGCGACGCCGAGGCGCTCGACGCCGAGCCCGAAGCCGCAGGGATCGAGACCCAAGGCCTCGGCTGGATCAACCCGAACATGGGCGGCAAGGCGACGAACGCCATCACCTCCGGCATCGAAGGCGCATGGACCACCCACCCGACCAAGTGGGACATGGGCTATTTCGATCTGCTCTTCGGTTATGAATGGGAGCTGACCAAGTCGCCCGCCGGGGCCAACCAATGGCGCCCCGTGGACATCCGCGAAGAGGACATGCCGGTCGATCCGACCGATTCCTCCAAGCGGGTCATGCCGATGATGACCGATGCCGACATGGCGATGAAGATGGACCCGTCCTATCGCGCGATCTGCGAGAAGTTCATGGCCGACCCGGCCTATTTCGAGGATTGCTTCGCCCGCGCATGGTTCAAGCTCACGCATCGCGACCTCGGCCCGCGCACCCGCTACGTCGGCCCGGACGCGCCCGAGGAAGACCTGATCTGGCAGGACCCGATCCCCGCGGGCAACACCGGTTATGACGTCGCCGCGGTCAAGGCGAAAATCGCCGATGCCGGTCTCTCGGTCGCCGACATGGTTGCCACCGCATGGGACAGCGCCCGCACCTACCGGCAATCCGACCGCCGCGGTGGCGCCAATGGCGGGCGTATCCGGCTCGCCCCGCAAAAGGATTGGGAAGGCAACGAGCCCGAGCGCCTCGCGCGCGTCTTGGCCGCGCTCGAACCGATCGCGGCGGACACCGGTGCAAGCGTGGCCGACGTGATCGTTCTGGCCGGCAATGTCGGCATCGAACAGGCCGCCAAGGCGGCGGGCTTCGACATCGAGGTGCCCTTCACCCCGGGCCGTGGCGATGCCAGCGACGAGATGACCGATGTCGACAGCTTCCAGTGGCTGGAGCCCGTCTCCGACGGTTTCCGCAACTGGCTGAAGAAGGACTATGTCGTCTCGGCCGAGGAAATGATGCTCGACCGTGCGCAGCTCCTGGGTCTCACCGCACCTGAAATGACCGTCCTCGTCGGCGGGATGCGGGCGATGGGCACCAACCATGGCGGCACGAAACACGGCGTCTTCACCGACACGCCCGGCGCGTTGACGACCGATTTCTTCGTCAACCTGACCGACATGGGATACAAGTGGGAGCCCAAGGACTCGAACCTCTACGAGATCGTGGATCGCAGCTCCGGCAAGACCCGCTGGACGGCGACCCGCGCCGATCTGGTGTTCGGCTCGAACTCGATCCTGCGCTCCTATGCCGAGGTCTATGCCCAGGACGACTCGAAAGAGAAATTCGTCAACGACTTCGTCGCCGCATGGACCAAGGTGATGATGGCCGACCGGTTCGACCTGGCCTGATCACGGTCACGGCGAAGCGCCAAACCGATGCGACCGGGCGCGGATGATTTTCGCGCCCGGTCGTTCATTGCGCTCCCGAACCGCTCACCAACGGCCCGCAGCCCCGCCTCTTTCTTGGCAAAATACTCATCTTCACCCCCCCACCGCGCGCCGCGTTTACCATTTCAGCCGGGAATTTCGCTGCGATGCGGCGGTGCACGCATAACAGCCGGGCAACAGCCGGAGATCACCCCCCGTTTTTTCGACGAAAAATCGTGTTAACCTATCGAGGTGGCACCACCGCAACGGGGGTTGCCAAATCCGTCGAGTCGCAACACTCTGGCGCTCGGAAGGGTCATTGCGATCCCACCCCGTGACGCCAGGCCCGACGTGACCAAGCAGAGAGCTGAAGAGAATGAGATTTGAAACCCCGACATCCGTTGACCAAGCCGTGGCCCTCCTCGCCGCCGACCCGGAGGCCCGGGTGCTGGCGGGCGGCACCGATCTTCTGGTGCGCCTGCGCGCTGGTCAGGTCGCGCCCAGCGTCATCATCGACATCAAGCGCATAAGCGAAATGACCGTTATTTCCCAAGAGGATGGCGGTTGGCGCATCGGCGCGGCCGTGCCCTCGGCCGAGATGAACGAACACGCCGCACTCAAGGCCGACTGGCCCGGTGTGGTCGAGGCTGCGGACCTCATCGGCTCGACCCAGATCCAGGGCCGCGCGACACTGGCGGGCAACCTCTGCAACGCCTCTCCCGCCGCCGACAGCGTGCCCGCCATGGTGGTTGCTGGCGCGCTCGCCCGGATCGCCGGCCCGAACGGCACCCGCGACGTGGCGGTTCAGGACATCCCCTCCGGCGTCGGCAAGACCTCTCTCGGCAAGGGCGAGCTGGTGACCTCCATCTACCTGCCCCCCAAACCCGCCCACTCCGGCGACGCCTACCTGCGCTTTATCCCGCGCAGCGAGATGGACATCGCCGTGGTCGGCTGCGGCGTCGCCGTAGCCCTCGACGATCAGGGCAAAATTTCCGCCGCCCGCGTGGCGCTCGGTGCCGTGGCGCCGACCGTGATCCTGTCGCAATCCTGCGCCGATACGCTGATCGGCACCACCGGAGATGACGCGGCGCTTGACGCGCTGGCCGCCGCCGCGACCGCCGAAGCCAAACCCATCGACGACAAGCGCGGCACCATCGCCTTTCGCAAGGACGTGGCCGGCGTTCTCGCGAAACGCGCCGCGAAAATCGCAATCGCCCGCGCCAAGGGAGAAGCCTGATGTCCCGTATCCATGTCACCACCACCATCAACAACGATGAGACCGACTATCTCTGCGAGACCGACGAGACCCTGCTCGACGTGCTGCGCGACCATCTCGACCTGACCGGCAGCAAGGAAGGCTGCGGTTCGGGCGATTGCGGCGCCTGCACGGTCGTCGTCGACGGCCGCCTTGTGTGTTCCTGCCTGATGCTCGCCGCCGAGGCCGAAGGCCGCACGATCGAAACCATCGAAGGCATGGCCGGTGGCGATGCCTTGCATCCGCTGCAACAGAAATTCCTCGAACATGCTGCTTTGCAATGCGGAATCTGCACACCGGGCATTCTGGTCGCCGCCAAGAATCTCCTGGAACGCAACCCGAACCCGTCCGAGGAAGAGGTGCGCTACTGGCTCGCCGGAAACCTCTGCCGCTGCACAGGGTATGACAAGATCATTCGCGCGGTGATGGACACCGCCGCCAATACGAGGGGGGCCGCCTGATGCCGAAGGACGAATATCAATCCCGCGATTTCAAGGTCGTCGGCACGCGGCCCATCCGCCCCGACGGCATCGACAAGGTGACCGGCAAGGCCCGCTATGGTGCCGATATTACGGCCCCCGGCATGCTCTGGGGCGCGATCCTGCGCAGTCCCCATGCCCATGCCCGGATCAGGGGCATCGACACCTCGAAGGCACGCGCGATTAAGGGCGTCAAGGCCGTCATCACCCGTGACGATTTCACCTATCAGCCTGAAGATTCGGACATGGCCGATATCCTCGACAATTGCATGGCCGGCGAAACGGCGCGTTACGACGGCCATGCCGTCGCCGCCGTCGCGGCCACCTCGAAATCAATCGCCCGCGCCGCACTCGCCGCGATCGAGGTGGATTACGAAGTTCTGCCCCATGTGACCGATGTCGACGAGGCCATGAAGCCCGGCGCGCCTGTGATCGAATCCGGCCGTCAGCAAGAGAACGTGCCCAAGGGCTATTCCGAGAATGTGACCGGGCGCTCGCAATACGGTCATGGCGACCCGGAGGAAGGCTTCAAACAGGCCGACCTGGTCATCAAGCGGAGCTTTAAGACCGCGGCAACACATCAGGGCTATATCGAACCGCATGCCTGCCTCGCCACGCTCGGGTCCGATGGTCAGGGCGATCTCTGGGTTTGCACCCAGGGCCATTACATGGTGCGCAATGTCTGCGCCGGCGTTCTCGGCCTTGATGCGGGGCAATTGCGCGTGACCGCATCGGAAATCGGCGGCGGCTTCGGTGGCAAGACACATGTCTGGATGGAACCCACCGCACTGATGCTCGCGCGCAAGTCGGGCAAGCCTGTGAAGCTGATGATGAGCCGCGACGAGGTGTTCCGCGCCACCGGCCCCACCGCGTCCTCTTCGGTCGATGTCAAGATCGGCATGACAAAGGATGGCAAGATCACGGGGGCCGCCGCGACCTACCGTCTCCAGGCCGGGGCCTACCCCGGCGGGATCGCGTTCCTGTCGGCAATGTGCGGTTTCGCGCCCTATGATCTTGAAAACGTCCGCACCGAAGGCTTCGAGGTGATGACCAATCGGCCCAAGGCGGCCGCCTACCGCGCCCCTGGTGCGCCCATGGGCGCCTATCCGGTCGAGTCCGTTATCGACGAGCTGTGCCAGAAACTCGATCTGGACCCGCTCGACGCGCGCCTGAAGAACGCCGCCCGTGAAGGCACGAAATCGTCCTATGGGCCCACATATCCGGCGATCGGGCTTGAGGCCACGCTCAAGGCGGCGCAAAGCCACCCGCACTGGACCGCGCCACTTGGTCCCAATCAGGGCCGCGGCGTGGCCTGCGGCTTCTGGTTCAACTTCGGGGGCGACACCTGCGTCTCGCTGATGGTGAACCCCGATGGCACCGTGTCGCTCTCCGAGGGCAATCCCGATATCGGGGGCTCGCGCGCCTCGATGTCGATGATGGCCGCCGAAGAGCTGGGCGTGCCCCTTGATCAGGTCCGCACCATCATCGCCGACACCGCCAGCCTCGGCCAGAACGAGGTGACGGACGGCTCCCGCGTGACCTTCGCCGTGGGTCTTGCGACGATCAAGGCCGCGCGCCACGCGGTCGAGATCATGAAGGAACGCGCCGCGATGACCTGGGGAATCGACCCCGAGGCAGTTGACTGGCGCGATGGCGCGGCTCACCCTGCCGGACCCAATGCCGGGAAATTCCCGCCGATGACGATCAAGGAAATCGCCGCCATCGCCTCCAATACCGGCGGGCCAATCGCGGGACACCATGAGGTCAATGCCGAGGGCGCGGGCGTCAGCTTTGCCACCCACATGGTCGACACCGAGGTTGACCCCGAAACCGGTGCCGTCAAGGTGCTGCGCTATACCGTGTTCCAGGACGCGGGCAAGGCGGTGCATCCGGATTACGTCGAGGGCCAGTTCCAGGGCGGCGCAGCGCAGGGCATCGGCTGGGCCATCAACGAGGAATACATCTATGGCGATGACGGGCGGCTTCAGAACGCGGGCTTCCTCGATTACCGAATTCCCGTGGCCTCGGACCTGCCGATGATCGAACCGGTCATTCTCGAAATCCCGAACCCCGGCCACCCCTACGGTGTGCGCGGGGTGGGTGAAACCTCGATCGTACCACCGCTCGCGGCAATCGCCAACTCGGTCAGCCGTGCCGCGGGTGTGCGGCTCACCTCGCTGCCGATGTCGCCACCCAAGGTTCTGGCGGCACTTAAGGCAGAATAAGATGGTGGCCGTCCGGCTCTGGGGCTCGCTGGCCGAGCTCGCGGACGGCCAGCAGACCGTCGAGATCGAAGCCGCCAACCTGCGGCAGCTTCTCGACGGTCTGGTTCGTGCCTATCCCGCGCTCAAACCCCAGCTTGAACGCGGTGTTTCCGTCTCGATCGACGGTAAAATCTATAACGACACATGGGCCACCCCGATTTCGGAGGAAAGCGAGGTGGTCCTGCTCAACCGGCTGGTCGGCGGCTGATAACGCCAAACGCCCGGTGGGTGTGGCTCTTTTGGATCAGAGTGATGCCTCGAGTTTGGCGACGATCGCATCGCCCATCTCGCTGGTCGAGACCGGCTGCACACCTTCCTCACCCAACAGATCGGCGGTACGCAGACCATCGGCCAGAACCGCATTGACCGCCTGCTCCAGCCGTTCCGCCTCATTGCCCGCATCGAAGGAATAGCGCAACGCCATGGCAAAGCTAAGGATACAGGCGATCGGGTTGGCTTTGCCCTGGCCCGCAATATCCGGCGCGCTACCATGCACCGGCTCGTAGAGCGCCTTCGGGCGACCGTTCTCCATCGGCGAACCAAGGCTGGCCGAGGGCAACATCCCGAGCGACCCGGTCAGCATCGCCGCCAGATCGGAAAGCAGATCGCCGAACAGGTTGTCGGTTACGATCACGTCGAATTGCTTGGGCCAGCGGGTCAGTTGCATCGCGCCCGCGTCGGCATACATGTGGCTCAACTCGACATCCGGATAATCCTTGCCTACCTCTGTCACCACCTCGCGCCACAAGATACCCGATTCCATGACATTGGCCTTTTCCATGGAACAAAGCTTGCGGTTGCGCTTCATGGCCAATTCGAAGGCCGAACGCGCCACCCGGTCGATCTCGCTCTCTGTATAACGCTGGGTATTGATCCCCACCCGCTCGTTGCCTTCCTCGAAAATGCCACGTGGCTCGCCGAAATAGACCCCGCTCGTCAACTCGCGCACGATCATGATATCAAGCCCCGCCACCACGTCTTTTTTCAACGACGAGAAGTCGGCCAGCGCGTCGAAACATTGTGCGGGGCGGAGGTTGGCGAAGAGGTCCATTTCCTTGCGGAGGCGCAGGAGGCCGCGTTCGGGTTTCACGCTGAAATCGAGATTGTCGTATTTCGGCCCGCCCACGGCGCCCAGCAGAACCGCGTCCACTTCCTGCGCCTTGGCCATCGTGTCGTCGTGCAGGGGAACCCCGTGCTTGTCATAGGCACAGCCCCCCACCAAGTCCTCGCTCACGTCGAATTTCATGCCACGCTTGTCGCCAAGCCATTGAATTACCTTGGAAACCTCGGCCATGACTTCGGGGCCGATACCGTCACCGGGGAGAATGAGAAGCGAGGGGTTGCTCATGGGGTCCGTCCTTTGGAAACATCCGTCCCGCCCGGACTAAAGCCATGCGCGCCGATGGTCAAGAAAGCGGCGCGACCGCCCCACCCCGAGAGCGCGCGGCGCGTTTACGTTCGCACGCAACACCCCGAAATCGGGGGGGTGATCTCCGGCTGATATCCGTACACCGCCCGGCTGCCGCCCGACGAGGCCCATGGCCGTTAACACTTTCGTGCCGGAGCATGCGGGGAGACAAGGATATAAGCGACGGGCGGTGAGGTCATGGTGCGCAACCGTGACAGTGCGCGGGAGCGGTTTGCGGGACTTGCAGGCGCGTTGCGCTTGATTGGATGCACTCTGCCCGGGTCGCTTGCGGCCCGGGCGGGCGCATGCCCTCCTGTCAGGGGTGGATGACGTCAGGCAGGTGTTAAACCACAACCTCCATCGCTTCCTGTTCCCCCACCCCGAACACCCGTTTATACCGGGTGATCTCATCCTCGGGGCCCATCGCCTTGCGGGGGTTGTCGGAGAGCTTGACCGTGGGGCGGCCCTCGGCGGAGACGGCCTTGCAGACCATGGAGAAGGGGGCGAGGGAATCCTCGGGGGTCAAGCCGCGGAAATCGTTGGTGAGCAGCGTGCCCCAGCCGAAGGAGACCTTGACCCGACCGGTGAAGCGCTTGTGCAGCTCGATGATCTTTTCGACGTCGAGCCCGTCGGAGAAGATCACCAGTTTCTCGCGCGGGTCTTCGCCGCGGCTTTTCCACCAGTCGATGGCGATCTCGGCGCCCTTGGCGGGATCGCCCGAGTCGATGCGAATGCCGGTCCATTGGGTGAGCCAGTCGGGCGCGCGGTCGAGAAAGCCCTTGGTGCCGTAGGTGTCGGGCAGGATGATGCGCAAATTGCCGTCGTGGTCGCGATGCCAGTCGGAGAGCACGTCATAGGGCGCGCGCGCGAGTTCCGCGTCGCTGTCGGCGAGGGCGGCATAGACCATGGGCAGTTCGTGGGCGTTGGTGCCAATCGCCTCGATGTCGCGTTTCATGGCGATGTGGCAATTCGAGGTGCCGACGAAGGCGTTGCCAAGCCCCTCGATCATGGCCTGCACGCAGCGATCCTGCCAGAGATAGGAATGGCGGCGGCGGGTGCCGAAATCGGCGATCCTGAGACCCTCGATTCCGCGCAGGCGTTCGATCTTTTCCCACAGCTTGGTGAGGGCGCGGGCATAGAGCACCTGAAGCTCGAACCGGCCCATGCGGTCGAGCACGGCGCGGCCGCGCAGTTCCATCAGCACGGCAAGGGCGGGGATTTCCCAGAGCGTGACCTCGGCCCATGTGCCTTCGAAGGTGAGCTCGAACTGACCGTCGCGTTTCTCGAGGTGGTAGGGGGGCAGGCGCAGGTTCTCGAACCATGTCATGAATTCGGGGCTGAACATCTGGCGCTTGCCATAGAAGGTGTTGCCGCGCAGGAAAGTCGATTCGCCCCGGGTAAGCGAGAGCGAGCGGATATGGTCGAGCTGTTCGCGCAACTCGCCCTCGTCGATCAACTCGGCCAGGCGGACGGATTTCGAGCGGTTGATGAGCGAGAAGGCGACCTGCGTGTCGGGCTTGTTGTGAAAGACCGACTGGCACATCAGCAGCTTGTAGAAGTCGTTGTCGATCAGCGAGCGCACGATCGGGTCGATCTTCCATTTGTGGTTCCAGACGCGGGTGGCGATGTCCAAGGCGTGCATCCCCCTTTGGTTGCAGGTGTCGGACCGTTCTAGGACAGATCGGCAGGGGGCGGAAAGGGGAAAGGCGCGGGCGCGGTGGATTGGGCAAGGACGCGCAAGAGGTCGTCCTTGCGCAGGGGTTTGGTAAGAAAGCCGTTCATGCCCGCGGCCAGACAGGCGGCGCGATCCGAGGCGAAGGCATTGGCGGTGAGTGCGACGATACGGGGCTGGGCCGGGGCATCGTCGCGGATCGCGCGGGTGGCGGTGAGCCCGTCCATCTCGGGCATGGACATGTCCATCAGCACGATGTCGGGGCGGTGGCGGCGGGTCATCTCGACCGCCTCGCGCCCGTTTTCGGCAAAGAGCAGGGTGAGCGGCGTATCTTCGAGGTATTTCCGCACGAGGAGACGGTTGGTGCGGTTGTCCTCGGCCACGAGAACGACACGGTGGGCGAAGTCGGGCGGTTGCTCGGGCGGTGCCGGTGGCCGTTGCGTCGCGTCGGGGGCGGTGGCCATGTGCAGGGTGACGGTAAAGCATGACCCCTGTCCAAGGGTCGAGGTGAGGGTGATGTCGCCGCCCATCTCGCGTGCCAGCAGGCGCGAGATCGACAAGCCGAGCCCGGTGCCGCCGAATTGCCGCGTGGTGGCGGTGTCGGCCTGTTCGAATTCGTCGAACACATGCGCGACCCGGTCGGGGGCGATGCCGATGCCGGTATCCTCGATCTCGAAGCGGAACTCGTGGCCATCGCCCTCGCGGCGGGCGGACGCCCGGATGGTGACACCGCCGCGCGGTGTGAACTTGATCGCGTTGCCGACGATGTTGATCAGGATCTGCCTGAGCCGCCCGTCATCACCCGTCACCCGGTCGGGCAGCGCCCCGCCGATCAGGAGATCGAGAGTCAGCCCCTTGGCCCGTGCCTGCGGCTTGAGAATGGCCAGCGCCTCACCGATACAGTCAGCGGGGGCAAAGACATTGGCATGCAGCACCGGCTTGCCCGCATCGAGCCTGGAAAACTCGAGGATGTCGTTGATGATCCGCAAGAGCGCGTTGGCCGATTGGCGGATGGTCTGGACGTAATGCCGATTCCCTGAATCAAGCGGGGCCTCGGCCAGAAGGTCGGCCATGCCGATGATGCCGTTCATGGGCGTGCGTATCTCGTGGCTCATCGTGGCGAGAAAGCTCGCCTTGGCACGTTCGCCCTTCTCGGCGGCGATCTTGGCCTTGGCGAGTTCGGCCTCGTGGGTCTTGGCCGATGAAATATCCCGCTCGATCGAGATGACCATTTCCACCGCGCCGGCCTCATCGAGGACCGGCACGATGTTGGTTTCGATCCAGATGAGGCCGCCATCCTTGCGCTGGTTGAGAATCTCGGCCCGGTGGGCGCGCCCGGCCGTCACGGCGGCGGCGACGCCATCGCTGACCGCGAGATCGGTGTCTGGCGCGTTCAGAAGCTCGGACGGTCGCAGCCCGCGCGCCTCTTGCAGGGAATAGCCGGTGATCCGGGTAAATGCCTCGTTCACCCAGAAGATGCACCCGTCGGGTTCGGCCATGATCACGCTGTCATTGGCATGGCGGGCGACCAGCGACAGGTTGCGGGCCTCGCGTTGCTGATCCTTGAGGTGGGTGTTGGCGCGGGCAAGATCGAGACTCTGCACGAGCAACTCGCGGCTGTTGCTTGTGTGCCGCCTATGACCCGAAGTGACGAAGCCGAGGAAGATGTGGATCGCATAGCCCATGATGCCGGTTGCGATCAGATCGAAGAGTGCGCGTTGCGACAGGTGCCCCAGGGTCAGTATCTCGGACAGGAACAACCCCGCCATGGTTGCGGCATAGATGACCAACCGCACCAGCGCAGCATGCCGGTGAAATGGCAGGACGAGGCCGGCATTGATCGCGGCGCCCGCCGCAAACGCCATGGCAAAGGCTGTCGCGGCATCATCGGGCACGCCATGCCATGCCAGCACGATACAGGCGCCGATGGTCGCGGCCTGGAACCCGGCGCTCAGGATCGCGAGGCGCGACAGGCGGGCCGGATTGACGCCGCGCTTCAGCAGGCCGGGCACGGCGCGCAACAGGCCGCAATCGACGATTTCCCCCGCCAGAGCCATGACCACGGCCATCAGCCCGAACACAGGCCCGGCCAGAAATAGGAGTGCCAGGCTGCCCAGGAGCGTCATCACCTGACGCCCCCAGAAATGCGCCACTCGCCCATGGGCATAGCGCAGGAACAGGCCCGTCGGCGCGTGGCGCGTATCGAATGCGTCGAGCCGCGCCCTGATGTCCTGGATCGCCGCTGTCATCGGTTTTCCGCCGGTTCCCTGTTGCCGATACCCGGCGGGAGCCTAGCGCGCGATGGGTTAAGAAACCCGCAATGCCCGCTGTCAGGCGAGGGTGACGCCCGCGTGCGTCATCTGGGTTTCGGCCACGGCCAGCGAGCCGTCGAGGTCGATGGCCCGGCACAGGTCGCGCCGGACCGTCACGCCAAAGCCCAGCCGCGCGGCGTCGAGTGCCGACCACGCGACGCAGAAATCGGTGGCGAGGCCGACAAGGGTGAGGCTGTCGATGCCGCGCGTGCGCAGCCAACCTTCGAGGCCGGTGGGGGTGCTTTGATCGTTTTCGAAAAAGGCCGAATAGCTGTCGAGATCCGGGTTCATGCCCTTGCGCTGGATGAGCATGGCGGGATCGGTTTCGAGCCCGGGGTGAAAGGCGGCACCGTGGCTGCCCTGAACACAGTGATCGGGCCAGAGCACCTGTGTGCCATAGGGCATGTCGGTCGTCTCGAACGGGGCCTTGCCGGGATGCGACGAGGCGAAGGAGGAATGGCCCAAAGGGTGCCAATCCTGAGTCAGGACAACAATGTCGAACTCGCGCATCAGGGCGTTGATGCCGGGCACGATCACGTCGCCGCCCGCCACGGCGAGCGCACCGCCGGGGCAGAAATCGTTCTGCATGTCGATCACGATCAGGGCATGGGTCATGGGTCGTCCTTTCGCTGTGCGCCCGAGACTGGCCGCAAGCCGGGGCGCGGTCAACCGCGCCCTTGCGAGACGCGGGTTTCGGGCGTAAATCGGCGGGCATGTTCACATGCCGCGCCCTCTATCATTTCGCCCGTTTCGACGACCCGGCCGCGTTGCGCGGGCCGCTGTTGCAACTTTGCGAGGAAAACGGGATCACCGGGTCGCTGTTGCTGGCCCAAGAGGGGATCAACGGGACGATCGCGGGCACGCTGTCCGGGCTCGACCGGGTTCTCGCCCATATCCGCGCCCTGCCGGGATGCGATGACATTGCATGGAAAGACAGCCCCGCCGCGGAACAGCCGTTTCGGCGGATAAAAGTGCGGCTCAAGCGCGAGATCGTGACGATGGGGCAGCCAGATGTCGACCCTACATGCAAGGTGGGCCGCTATGTCGAACCCGAGGACTGGAACGAGTTGATCCTTGCGCCCGATGTCGCGGTGATCGACACGCGCAACGATTACGAGGTCGCGATCGGCACGTTTCGCGGCGCGGTGGACCCCGGGACCGAGAGTTTCCGAGATTTCCCCGCGTGGTGGGAGGCCAACAAGGACCGGTTCCACAACAAGCGGATCGCGATGTTCTGCACCGGCGGAATCAGGTGCGAGAAATCGACCAACTGGCTTTTGAGCCAGGGGGTTGAGGACGTGTTTCACCTCAAGGGGGGGATCCTCAAATACCTCGAAGAGGTGCCCGAGGAAGACAGCACATGGGAAGGCGACTGTTTCGTTTTTGACGGGCGGGTTTCGGTGGGCCACGGGTTGAAGGAAGGGCCGCACGTGCTGTGCCATGCCTGCCGACGCCCGATCCTGCCCGAAGACAGGGTGCGCCCCGAATACGAGGACGGCGTGAGTTGTCACCATTGCGTGAACGAAACGTTAGAGGCCGACAAGGCGCGGTTCCGCGAAAGGCAGAAACAGATCCGCCTGGCCGAGGCGCGCGGCGAAGAGCATCTGCGCAGCGCCTGAGGTTTTGGGCCTTTTCCCCCGGCGCCGGATGATGTCAACTGCGCGTCGCATCACCGATCAAGCCGGAGCCGGACCATGACACATCGCCTGACCGCCAGCCCTGACACATGCGCCTGGGGCTATTTCGATGCGAGCCTCTCTGCCGCGCTTGAGATCGACAGTGGCGAAGAGGTGGTGATCGAGACGGTTTCGGGCGGGCCGGATCATGTGCCGGACAAGGATGCCGGTTTCCATGTGCCGCCCGAATTGTGGGAGATTCACGCGCGGTCCGAGCGGATGTTGCCGGGTCATATCCTGACCGGGCCGGTGGCGGTGCGGGGCGCGCGGCCGGGGCATGTGTTGCAGGTCGATATCCTGGATGTCGCGCTCAGGCAGGATTGGGGCTGGAACCTGATCCATCCGCTGATGGGCACCCTGCCCGGTGAGTTCGAGCGCAAGCGGATCGAGATCATTCCGCTCGACGACAAGGCGATGGTGGGGCGGATGCCCTGGGGGCTCGATCTGCCGCTCAGGCCATTCTTTGGCGTGATGGGGGTGGCGCCGCCGCCCGGATGGGGGCGCATCTCGACCATCCAGCCGCGCGCCCATGGCGGCAATATCGACAACCGCGAGTTGGTGGCGGGCACGACGCTGTTCCTGCCGGTGCATGTCGCGGGGGCGATGTTCTGGTGCGGCGACGGGCATGGCGCGCAGGGCGATGGCGAGGTGTGCGTCACCGCGATCGAGACCGCGCTAACGGGGCGGTTTCGCCTGAGCCTGCACGCGGACATGCAGCTTGACCTGCCACGCGCCGAGACGCCCACGCATCTGATCACCATGGGGCTGCATGAAGACCTCGACCGCTGTGCCGAGGTGGCGCTGCGCGACATGATCGGCTGGATCGTCGCCCAAACGGGGCTGAGCCGCGAGGACGCCTATATGCTGTGTTCGCTGGCCGGCGATCTGCGGATCACGCAGACGGTGAACGGCCAGAAGGGCGTGCACATGATGATGGCGCGTGCATTGCTTGAGACAGGGCAGGATGAGAGGGAAAGAGGATGACGGTCAGGACCGCGATTGTCGGGCTGGGGATCATGGGGCGCCGGATGCTCGAACACATGATCGCGCATGAGGGTTATGACCCGGCGTTCCTGTGGGACCCTGATGCGGCGGCCTGTGCGACGGCGCGCGCATTGGCGCCGGGAGCGGTGATCGCAGAGAGTGCGGAGGCGGCGATCGCGGGGGCGGATCTGGTCTATCTGGCCTGCCCGCCGGAACCGCGCAAGGCGCTTGCGCTGATGACGGCGGCGGCGGGCAAGGCGGTGTTCCTTGAAAAGCCGCTGGGCGTGGATATCGCGGCGAGCGAGGATCTGGTTGCGCGGCTTGCCGCGTCGGGCGTGCCGGTGGCGGTGAATTTCACCCAAGCCGCAGGCCCGGCGATGCGCGCCGTGGCCGAGGCCGCGCGAACGGGTGCGATGGGCGATCTTGCGGGGGTAGACATTGTCGTGAGTTATGGCGCGTGGCCGCGTGCGTGGCAGCAGGCCGCCGACTGGCTGCGGTTCCGTGACGAGGGCGGGATGACGCGCGAGGTGATCTCGCATTTCCTGTTCTTCTCGGAACGCATCCTTGGGCCTTTGACATTGACATGGGCGCACCCGTCCTATCCCGACGATCCGGCGCTTTGCGAAACCCACATGCTGGCGCGTCTGGAGAACGCCGAAGGGCTACCCGTCACGGTGATGGCCAGCGTCGGCGGGGCGCAGCCCGACCGGCAGGAACTGACCATCAAGGGAACGAAGGCCAGCCACCGGATCACCGATTTCTATGCCGATACGGTCTCGGATGGTGGCGCGTTCGAACCCGTGGATCACGGCGGCGTAGACCCGCGCGGTGGTGCGATCAGGGCGCAACTGGATGATCTGCTGGTGACGATCGACGGCAAGGCCAGCCGCCTTGCCACGCCGCAAGAGGCGCTGCGCGTGCAGAAACTGGTCGAGGCGATGCTGGCCGCGAATGGCGGGTGACGCCCGGTTTGCCCTTCCGCCCACGGTGCATTGGTGATTAACGTGGCGGGGGAGACATGAGAAAAAGGGGAGATACCATGACCACCATGAACCGCCGCCACGCGCTGGGCCTGATGGGAGCCGCGACGGCCGCAGGCACGCTGGCCACGCCCGCGATTTCACAGAACCGCAAGATCACCGTCGGCGCGCTGCGCTTTACCTCGCATTCGGCGAGCTTCATCGGCGTGGATCGCGGCTATTTCGCCGAGGCCGGCCTTGATGTCGAATTGAAGTTCTTCCAGGCCGCACAGCCGATGGCCGTGGCGATTGCCAGCGGGGATGTCGACTACGCGGTCACGGCGATTTCCGGGGGCCTCATCTCGCTGGCCGACAAGGGCGCGATCAAGGTGATCGGTGGCGGGCTTTCGGAAGAGCCGGGCATTGATGGACAAAAGATCCTGGCCTCGGACGCCGCTTACCAAGCCGGGCTGACCAGCCCTGCGCAGCTCGATGGCAAGTCGTTCGGGATGACGACGGCCGGATCGTCGTTTCACTACATGGGGTCCAAGATCGCCGCCGCCGAGGGGGCCACGATGAGCTTCAAGCCGCTGCAAAAGGTGGGCGCCGTCATCGGCGCGCTGAAAACCGGGCAGATCGACGCCTGGTCGATCGTGCCGCATATCGCCAAGCCGCTGGCCGGGTCGGGCGCGGTGCATATCATCGGCGACGTGTCGGATTACATCCCGGATTACCAGGTCACGACGGTCTTTACCTCGACCCAAAACGCGCAGGACGAGGGCGAGATGACCCGCGCCTTCCTTGCCGGGTTCTCAAAAGGGGTGGATGATTACAACAGCGCCATGATCGACAAGGCGGGCGGCGAGGACGGCGTGAACGAGATGGTCGCGCTGATCCACAACTACGTCTATACCGACCGCCCGCTGGACAAGGCGGCGCCGTCGATCATCAACGGCACGATGCGCCTCAACCCCGGTGCGGCGCTCAACATGGCGTCGGTCAGGGATCAGCTCGACTGGTTCAAGTCCGAAGGGCTGGTCGGCGACGTGAGTATCGACCAGCTTGTCGATACGTCCTACGTCAAGACGATGGGCTGAAACATCACGGCGCGGCCCCTGTGCGGGGCCGTGCCAAACCGGCGGAATATCCATGGAATTGCGGTTGAAGAACGTGAGCCACGCCTATGGTGGCACCGAGGTCTTGCGTGACATCACCCTGACCATTCCCGAAGGGAAGATCGTTTGCATCATTGGCCCGTCGGGCTGTGGCAAGTCGACCCTGTTGCGGATGATGGGCGGGCTGGAACAGCCCGATGCGGGCGACATATTGCAGGTGGGTGCGCCGCCCGAGGGGTGTCTCAACCCGCTTACATACGTGTTTCAGGATTTCGCGCTGCTGCCGTGGCGGTCGGTCGAGGGCAATATCGCGCTGGCGCTTGAGGATCACCGGCTGGGTCGGGGCCGGATACGCGAGATCGTGGCCGATGTGCTGGCACGCACCGGGCTTGCGGATTTCGCAGGCGCCCTGCCCCGGCAATTGTCGGGCGGCATGAAGCAACGGGTGGCGATTGCCCGGGCGCTGGCCGTCAACCCGGCGGTGATGCTGCTCGACGAGCCGTTGTCGGCGCTGGATGCGCAGACCCGCGAGTTGTTGATGGATGACCTGATCGGGCTTTGGACGCGCGCGCCCTTTACCGCCGTCTATGTCACACACAACCTGGCCGAGGCGGTGCGGCTCGGTCATGCCATCGTGGTGCTGTCCCGCCGTCCGGGTGCGATCCGCGAGATGATCGAGATCGACGCCCCGCTTGAGGCGCGCGACATGTCCGACCCGGTGCTGGCGGCCAAGCAACAACAGCTTTGGCACCTGATGCGCGACGAGGCACGGGCGGCAGATGCGGAGTTGGCCAATGTCTGAGATTCGCCCGGTTCCTTTCCGGGGCGGAGGGTTCCGCCCGCAGGTGCGCCGCTGGGTCGGGTTGATCGTGTTTGTCCTGCTGATCGCGATTGCCGAATGGGGCACGCGCACGGGGTGGATTTCCAACCTCACCCTACCGCGCCCGTCGGATGTGTTGGCCACGTTCGGTGAGCTTTGGCAGTCGGGGCTGCTTTTCAAGCATCTCTCACCGTCGCTGTCGCGGCTGGCGGTCGGGGCCGTGCTGGGGGTGTCGGTTGGAGTGTCCGTGGGGGTGCTGATCGGGCTTTTTTCCTATGTCCGGGCCGGTCTGGTGCCGGTGGTCGCGGCGCTGTTCCCGATTCCGAAGATCGCGCTTTTGCCGCTGTTCGTGATCTGGTTCGGCATCGACGAGGGGTCGAAATATGCGCTCATCGCCTTTGGTACCTTCACGCCCACGGTGGTGGCAACCTATGGCGCGGTCGACAATGTCGACCGGACTCTGATCCGTATGGGGCAGAGTTTCGGCCTGACATGGTGGTCGATCGTGCGCAAGATCGTGCTGCCCGGTGCCATGCCCGGCATCCTGTCGGGGCTGCGGATCAGTCTTGCCATCGCCATCATCCTGCTGGTCGCGGCCGAGATGCTGGGCGCGGAATACGGCATCGGGGCCTATATCCTCGAAGCCGGATCGCTTTACGATCTTGAACGGCTGTTTGCCGGGGTGGTGATCCTGTCGGCCCTCGGCGTGATCGTTTCGTCCGCCATCACGATGATCGAAAAGCGGCTGTTGCGCTGGCGGGGGTGAACCCGACATCTCGCCCGCATGGCGTGATCAGTTATTGGACCGTGGTGGTCAGACCGACGACCGACCCCAGAAGGCTTGTGACGGTGCGCACCGTCGTCACCGGCGACTCGGTGGCCAGAACGGTATCCTTCGGGTTCACCTGAAACTTGCGCGCGGCGAAAAGCCCGTCGGCACTCGTCAAGTCGAAGGTGAACACAACCTGCTGCATGGTCGGACCCTCGGGATCGACTTGTTCCTCGGTGTAATCGCGCAGCACGAGCACGCCCTTGGGATTGGCACGGCTGTCTGACAGCCCGCCAATGATCGACATCGCCTCGAGCGCGGTGATCTCTTCCTTCTCGAAATAGACCAACTGTTCGGTTCCGGTGGCGCCAAGCGCGGTGAAATAGCGATTGTCCTCTTCGACAAGCACCTTGTCATTGCCGCGCACCAGCACGTTCATGGCTGCATCGGCAAACAGGCTCTCGGCCCGGATTTCATAGGTCTGATCCGCCCGGATCAACCGCACCAGCGGGTTGCGCAGCTCGCTCGAAATGCCGCCTCCCTGTGCAATGAGGCTCAGGATGCTGACATCGCGACCGGCCAGGGGATAGGTTCCGGGATTGGCTACGCCACTGACCAGATCGGCCGAGTTGGCCTGCCCTGACGCATGGGTGATCTGCACCTGCGCATCGGGCGCAATGGGCAGGATTGCATCCTGTATCTGTTGGCGCGCGGTATCAGGCGTCATTCCCGTCACGACGACATCGCCGAGATAAGGCACGAAAACCGTGCCGCTGGGCGATACGACGAGATCAACCATGTTCACCGATTTCTCGGACGGTGACGTCAGAAGCGAATTTTCCTGGCTGTCCCAGATGATAAGGCCGATGCGGTCGCCGTTGCGGATGACCGGGGCGCTGGGAGCGTTCTTGGCAGGCAGCCACCGGTATTCCCCGCTCCATCCCGTTTTCGGCCATGTTGCAATCTCAGGGAGCGCATCGCGCGTGACCTCGACCACCTGGAAGCTGGGGTTTTCCTTGTCTTTCTCGTTGACGACCTCGGACACCATCGCCGCACCGCGCGGCATGGCGCAACCGGTCAGAATGAACAGGGCCATGAAGACAAGAACGAGCTTTGACGAAATCCGCAAAGAACCCCCCGGGTGCCATTGGTAGGTGTTGCACCTGTCTTACATGCTATATGCTGGGTGAGACAACGATTAATACCGTCATGCGGCAATGAGTGGGAAACGTGACAGGGACAACGCAACAACGCGGGCTTCTGGTTCTGGGCGCGAGCGGAAATCTGGGTCGAATGTTGATGCGACACTGGCAGGCGGGTGGGCCAGACGGATGGTCAACTACTTGGCAATACAGGGAAAATCCGCCCGCGAACGGAATAAGATGGCAGCCGGGTGAACCCGCGCCAGCGGCGCTATCGTCGATCGGGGCGGTTCTTGCCCTGTGGGGTGTGACGCCACGAACAAGCGGTGCGACGCCGAGTGACATGGCGGAAAATACCACGCTGGCGATCCGGGCGATGGAGCTTGCCGCGATTCTGGGGGCCGAGCGAGTGCTGCATTGTTCGTCGGCTGCGGTCTACGTGCCCGGCCCCGAACCACTGGGCGAGGACGCAGCGGGGGGCGATATCAACGCCTATGGCCGGGCCAAGCTGGACATGGAACAGGCCATTGCCGACTGGTGCGCGGAACATCCGGGCGGGCCCGGGGCCGTGATCATGCGGATCGCGAACATGTCCGGGGCCGACGCGCTTTTCACCACGATCCAGAACGGCGCGCGCCGCGTCACGCTGGACTGGTTCGCAAGCGGCGAGGGTCCGTCACGCAGCTACATCTCGGTGCGAGGCCTGGCCCAAGCCATTGAAACTCTTCTGGATTGTCCGATTGACCCCGTGCCGATGATCCTCAATGTCGCCACCCAGCCCCCGCTTTCGATGGAGGCCATCGCCCGGGCGGCAGGGTGTGGCGTCGACTGGCGGACGGCGCCCGAGGGGGCGGCGCCGCTGGTGTGGCTCGATACCGGGCGGTTGGAGCGGCTGACCGAGTTGCCGGAGGAAAGCGCCGCTTCGCTGGTCGACGAATGGTGCGATGGGGAGAGTGCGGCGTGACCCCGGCCAAGCGGGGCCTCGATATCGTGCTGGCGCTCGTGCTGGCCGTGCTTCTGGCGCCGTTCATCGCGGGAATCGCGCTCTGGATTCTGCTTCGCGAGGGGCGGCCCGTGTTTTATGTCGCCGAGCGGATGAAGGCCCCGGACCGGCCTTTCATGCTGTGGAAGTTCCGCACCATGACGGTTACCCGGCAGGACAGCGGGGTGTCGGGCGGCGACAAGATCGCCCGGATCACGCCGACCGGGCGGGTTCTGCGGCACACGCGGCTTGACGAATTACCACAGCTTTTCAACATATTACGAGGCGATATCAGCTTCGTCGGACCACGCCCTCCGCTGCGCCACTATGTCGAGCAGTTTCCGGAGCTCTATGGCGAGGTTCTGAAATCGCGCCCGGGGGTGACGGGGTTGGCGACGCTGGCCTATTTCCGCACCGAGGAGCGGCTTCTGGCCGAGTGCAAGACCCCCGAAGAGACCGAGGCGGTCTATACCCGCCGCTGCGTTCCGGCCAAGGCGCGGCTTGACCTGATCTATGCCCGCAACCGCAATATCTGCTATGATCTGCGGCTGATGGTGGCGACGGTATTTCGGCGCCTGCCGTTGCGGACGGCGCGGCGGCGGCGGCAATCTGCCGAGGGTTAACGCGCCCCGAATCGGGGGGGTGACTTCCGGCTGCCGCGCGGCTGCTCCCCGGCTGCCGGGGACGGGCGATGGCGCGGGGTTAACCGGGCGCACGGCGAAACGCCGCCCCCCCGCAACACCGACGCAAGGACATATCGCCCCGGGGCTTGCCCCCGGCGCGCGGCGCGTGACAGTCTGGCGCGACATATCCAAGGAAAAATGAAGGGGACGGGGCATGGCGGAACTCTGGTCGCTGACGGCGAGCGAGATGGCGGCGCGGGTCAAGGGCGGTGACCTCAGCGCGCGCGATCTGACCGAGGCGATTCTCGACCGGATCGGAGCGGCCAACCCGGGCTGCAACGCCATCGTGGCGCGCTGTGACGACGAGGCGCGGACGGCGGCGGATGCGGTCGACAGCGCATTGGCGGCGGGGCAAGACCCCGGGCCGCTGGCCGGGGTGCCGGTGACGATCAAGGTCAATGTCGACCAGAAGGGCCATGCCACCACCAACGGGCTCAGGCTTCAGGAGAACCTGATCGCAGAGAGCGACAGCCCGGTGGTGTCGAACCTGCGCAAGGCGGGCGCGGTGATCGTGGGGCGGACCAACACGCCGGCGTTTTCGCTGCGCTGGTTCACGCGCAATTCACTGCATGGCCACACCACCAATCCGCGCGCGCCGGGGCGCACGCCGGGTGGATCGTCTGGGGGCGCAGCGGCGGCCGTCGTCTCGGGGATGTGCGCCGTCGGCCATGGCACGGATATTGCCGGGTCGGTGCGTTACCCGGCCTATGCCTGCGGCATTCACGGGCTACGCCCGTCACACGGGCGGGTGCCGGCGCATAACGACAGCGGGCCGGACCGCCATATCGGGGCACAGCTCATGGCGGTGTCGGGGCCGTTGGCGCGCTCAATCCCCGATCTGCGGCTGGCGCTGACGGCGATGGCCGCGCCCGATCTGCGCGATCCGTGGTATTCGCAGATGCCCCTGCGCGGGCCGGATGTGCCCCGGCGCATGGCACTTTGCGTGACGCATGACGAGATGCCGGTCGCGCCCGAGATCGAAGAGGCGCTGCGCCGCGCCGCCGAAACGTTCCGCGCGGCGGGATGGCAGGTGGACGAGGTGTCGCCACCGCC
Organism: Aquicoccus porphyridii; assembly: GCF_008369105.1. Lineage (GTDB taxonomy): Bacteria > Pseudomonadota > Alphaproteobacteria > Rhodobacterales > Rhodobacteraceae > Aquicoccus > Aquicoccus porphyridii. The sequence continues at coordinate 144,951 of NZ_VINQ01000006.1, forward strand.
GATGCGCGAGGCGATGGAGTTGCAACTCGTCATGTGGCTTTCGGAAATGCGGCGCGGCGCGAGCGAGGCCGTGCGCAAGGAGGGCGACCCGGACGCGATCGCGGTGCATGGCTTCCTCGAAGCGATGACGCCCGCCGCCGATCTCGCCCGGGTGATGGACGTGCTGCAATCGCGGGCGCGGCTGATCCGGGCATGGCGCGCGTTTCTGAGCGACTACCCGGTGATGCTTTGCCCGGTGTCGGGCGAATTGCCGTTCGAGGATCTGCGCGACGTGAAGAGCCAGGCCGATTTCGAGACCATCGCCGAGGCGCAGATGAGCCAGATCGCCCTCCCGTTCCTGGCCCTTCCGGGCCTCACGGTCACGACCGGCGATGCGCGCGGCCTGCCGGTCGGGGTGCAGCTTATCGCCAATGCCTGGCGCGAGGATCTGCTGTTGGATGCGGGCGAGGTGATCGGCGGGGTGGTGCCCGTGGTCTGAGGCCTGCGCGCGCTTCGATGCGGGGATTTTGAGTATTTTTCCCAAGAAAGAGACGGGGCGCGTCCTGTCCCCTTCATCTTGCCGAAAATACTCATCTTGCGACCGTGAGGCAGGCGCCGCCTGACCTGCTTGCAACAGGTCTCACGAAACCGACAGGGATTTGTGAATGGACCGTCATAGCCCCGCGCCCTACTGTGGCGCGCAACCGGGCAAGAGGCCCCGGACCAACGAAACAGGGTGAGACATTTGCGCAAGAGCGACCGGAGCCAGGGGCGGGGATGATCGACGCGGTGATCCTGCCGATGCAGCGCCGTTTGCTGCACCCGCCGGCAAAGGTGTTGGCGCGGCTTGGCGTGTCGCCCGATGCGATCACGCTTGGCGGTTTCGGGATCGGGGTTCTGGCGCTGCCGCTGCTGGCGTTCGGATGTCATGGCGCGGCGCTGGTGGCGATCCTGCTCAACCGGCTTATGGACGGGCTTGACGGGGCGGTGGCGCGGATCACCGGGCCGTCGGAGCGAGGCGCGTTTCTCGATATCGCGCTGGATTTCGTGTTTTATGCGCTGGTGCCGCTGGGGTTCGCGCTGGGTGCGCCGGACGTGAATGCCCTGCCCGCGGCGGTTCTGATCGCGGCCTTCGTGGGCACGGGGTCATCCTTTCTGGCCTTTGCCGCCGTGGCCGCCAGGGAGGGCCGCCCGGCCCCGGCCTATCCGACCAAGGGGATCTATTACCTTGGCGGGTTGACCGAGGGGTTCGAAACCATCGCGTTTTTCATCGTGATCTGCCTTTTCCCGGCGCATTTTCCGGTGTTCGCCTATATCTTTGCCGTCGCCTGTGCGCTCACCACGCTGACGCGGTGGCGGCAGGGCTGGATCGCGCTCGGCACTGCCGACAAGACATCCGTTCGAGACTGAGCCAAGGAGTTACCATGAGATTTGCCCTGATCCTGACCGTGATCGCGTCGCTTTTCGCCCGGCCCGCGCTGGCCGATGATTGGCAAGAGGTGCTGGACGCGGCGCGCGGCCAGACCGTTTACTGGAACGCGTGGGGCGGCGACGAGCGCACCAATGCCTTCATCGACTGGGTCGGTCGCGAGGCCGAGCGGCGCCACGGGGTGCGCATCAATCATGTCCGGCTAAGTGATACGGCCGAGGCGGTGACGCGGGTGATCTCCGAGCGCGCGGCGGGCAGGGATAGCGGCGGGTCGGTCGATCTCATCTGGATCAACGGGCCGAATTTCCTGGCGATGAAGGAACAGGAGCTGCTGTTTGGCCCGTTCGTCGAGCGGCTGCCCAATGCGCGGTTTGTCGACCTGTCGCCGGGGGCGCCTGCGGCGCTTGATTTCACCGTGCCGGTGGAGGGGATGGAGAGCCCGTGGCGGCTGGCGAAATTCGTGTTCAACTATGACAGCGCGAGGGTCGAGGCACCCCCCGCGACGATGCGCGATTTCGTGGCGTGGGCCGAGGCCAATCCGGGGCGGTTCACCCATCCCGATCCGTCGAATTTCATGGGAGCGACATTCCTCAAACAGGCGCTGATCGAGTTGGCGCCGGATCGCGATGTGTTGCTGGAACCGGTGAGCGACGAGAGTTTTGCCGCGCAGGTCGCGCCGCTTTGGGAGTGGTATGACGCGCTGCGCCCCAACATGTGGCGCGGCGGCACGGCGTTTCCGGAGAACCAGTCGGTGCAGCAGCAGTTGATGAACGATGGCGAGGTGGACATCGCGATGTCGTTCGATCCGGCCTCGACCGCCGCCGCGATCGCGCAGGGGCTGTTGCCCGAGAGCGCGCGGGTCTTCGTGCCCGAGGGGGGAACCATCGGCAATGTGAGTTTCGTCGCGATCCCCTATAACGCCGCCCATGCCGAAGGCGCGATGGTGGTGGCGAACCTGCTTCTCGACCCCGAGGTGCAGGCGCGGATGCAGAATATCGAGGTTCTGGGCTCGTTCTCGGTGCTCGATCCGGCGCGGCTCGATGCGGCCGCACAGGCGCGGTTCGACGCCCTGCCCAGTGCCCCGGCGCTGCCCGGGCTTGACGAGCTTGGCCCGACATTGCCCGAGCCGCATGCGAGCTGGATGACGCGGCTGACCGAGGAATGGGCGCGGCGTTACACGCGGTGAGCGGGGTCGCGCCCTCCAGTCCGGGCCGGGCGCTGCGGCTTGTCGTGCTGCTGGCGGTGGCGGGCGGGGTGATCCTGCCGATCCTTGCCGGCCTATGGGAGACGGCGCGCGCGGGGTTCGGGATATTACCCGCGATTGGTGCCGAAACGCTTTCGCTTGACCCGTGGCGGATGCTGGCCGACCTGCCGGGGCTCGGCACGAGCCTCAAGCTCACGCTGCTGACCGGGCTGGGGGCGACGGCGCTGGCACTCGTCCTTGCGGCGGGGACATGTGCGGCGGTGCATGGCCGGATGAGCGTGCGCGCGGGGGGGCGGTTGCTGACCCCGTTCCTCGCCGCGCCGCATGCCGCCGTGGCCATCGGCCTTGCCTTCGTGCTGTCGCCCTCGGGCTGGATCGCGCGGGCGCTGGCGCCGCTTGCCGGGTGGGACCGGCCGCCAATGCTGATCACGGTGAACGATCCCTGGGGTGGGGCGCTGATCCTCGGACTTCTGGTCAAGGAGGTGCCGTTCTTGTTGCTGGTGATGCTGTCGGCGCTGAGCCAGATCGCGGTGGCGCGGCATATCGCGATCGGGCGAGCGCTGGGCTATGGCCGGGGGATCGTGTGGGTCAAGGTGATCCTGCCGCAGGTCTGGCCGCTCATACGGCTTCCGGTGATGGTGGTGCTGGCCTATTCGCTTTCGGTGGTCGACATGGCGCTGATCCTCGGGCCGTCGAACCCGCCGACGCTGGCGGTGATGCTGCTCAGGCTCTTTTCGGCGCCCGATACGGCGATGCTTCTGCCCGCCTCGGCGGGGGCGGTGCTTCAGGGCGTTCTGGTGGCGCTGTCCTTTGGATTGTTACTGCTCGTCGAGCGGGGGGGGAAGCGCGTCGGGCTGTGGTGGCTCAGGCGCGGCGGGCGCGGGCTTTCGGCGGAGCCGGGGCTGATGCTCACCAGCGGGGTGACGGCGACGGTGATGATCGCCGGGGCGCTGGGTATGCTGGCGCTTGTGGTGTGGTCGCTGGCGTGGCGTTGGTCGTGGCCCGGGATGCTGCCCGAAAGCTGGTCGCTCAGGGCATGGATGGCCCCCGGCACGGGCTGGGGTCGGGCACTGTGGCATACCGTGTTGCTGGCCTTTGCGACCACGGGGCTTGCACTGGCGCTGGCGGTGGCGTGGCTCGAAGGCGAGGACCGGGCGCGGATGCGGCGGGCGCGCTGGGCCGAGGCGCTGATCTATCTGCCGCTTCTGGTGCCGCAGATCGCGTTTCTTTACGGGCTGAACGTGCTGTTCCTGCGATTCGACCTGTCGGGGGGCATGGCGGCGGTGGTCTGGGCGCAGGCGCTGTTCGTGTTTCCCTACGTGATGATCGCGCTGTCGGACCCGTGGCGGGCGCTCGATCCCGGATTGCCGCGGGCGGCGGCAGCGCTGGGTGCGGGGCCGTGGCGCAGGCTCTGGGCGGTGAAGCTCCCTGTGCTGCTCACGCCGCTTTTGACCGCGGCGGCGATCGGCGTGGCGGTGTCGGTGGCGCAATACCTGCCGACGCTCTTCATGGGGGCGGGGCGGATCGCGACCCTGACCACCGAGGCGGTGACATTATCATCATCCTCGGATCGGCGGGTGACGGGGGTTTACGCGACGCTTCAGGCGGGGCTGCCTTTTGCAGTCTATGCCGCGGCGTTCCTCATCCCGGTGCTGGCGCATCGCAACCGTCGCGGATTGCAGGGCGGAGGGCCGGGCGCATGACGCTGGAGATCACGGGGCTTTCGGTGCGTTTCCGGAACGAGCCGCCATTGTTCGCGCCGCTCGACCTGCATGTTGCGGCGGGCGAGGTGACCACGGTGATGGGGCCATCGGGGATCGGCAAATCGACGCTTCTCGACGCGATCGGCGGGCATCTGGTGGCGGGATTCACGATGACGGGGTCTGTGCGGCTTGATGGACAGGAGGTCACGCATCTGCCGCCCGAGGCGCGGCGCATCGGGTTGATGTTCCAGGATGCGGCGCTGTTTCCGCATCTGTCGGTGGGTGACAACCTTGCCTTTGGCCTTGCGCGCGAGATACGCGGGCGGGCGGCGCGGCGCGCAGCGGTCGAGGCGGCATTGGAGCAGGCCGGGCTGGCCGGTCTTTACGAGCGCGACCCGGCAACGCTTTCGGGTGGGCAGCGGGCGCGGGCGGCACTGATGCGCACGTTGCTGGCCGATCCGCAGGCGCTTTTGCTCGATGAACCGTTTTCCAGGCTCGACGCGGCGCGGCGGGCCGCGATGCGGGATTTCGCGTTCGCCCATATCCGCGACCGGGCGATTCCGGCGCTCATGGTTACGCATGATCCGGCGGATGCCGAGGCCACGGGCGGGCCGGTTCTGAGCCTGACCACGGAGATGCCCGGTGGATGACGGCCAGCCGTCATGCCGCCGGTCAGAGCCCCCTATTCGAGCGGCGCCCCGGCCAACAGGGCCTCGACCCGGCGCCGGGTATCGGCGCTTGCATCGACGCTTTTGCGCGAGAATTCGAGCGGTGCGGTTTTGTCTGGAATTTCGGCCACGTCGCCATCGGGCGCGGGAAAATTGCCATCGGGTGCCAGCGCGAAATCCCGTTTCGCCTCGCTTATCGTTGCGCGCAGCCTGTCGGCGCGCGCGCCTTCAAGCCCCGATAGATCGGCCTCGGCCCTGTCGGCATGTCCAAGGTGGAGATATGCCTCGGCGCGCAGGAGCCTGCCCTCTTGCGTGTCCTGCCCGCGAAACCGGGGGCCCAGAAGATCGACAGCCGCATCGGGAAACCCGAGCGCGACAAGCCGCTTTGCAGCCTTGAAAACGGTCCCCGGAGCGAGTTCGTTCACGGCATCCGGTGACAGGGTGAGAACGGCGGACAGGAATACCGGGTCGGGTGCCTTCCTCGAGATGCGATCATGCAGGAAGTCCTGCGCCTGTCGAAAGGCATCGCCGCCGATATTCGCCCTCAGCCCCGCCAACTCGTCCAGGGCTTCCGCATATGCGCCCGACAGGGCCAGCGCGACAACCGTGGCAAAATGAAGATCCGGCAACAGGTCGCTCTTGGCATGCTCCTTGCGGAGAATCCGCGCCATTTGCGCGGTGTCATAGTCGATCGACCCATCCTCGCCCATCTTGAGGGACACCAGTTCGATCATGGCCCTTGGCGAGGTTTCGTAACTCTGTTCCGTCAATCCTGTCAGCGTCGCATATGCATCATCCTTGCGGTTCTCGTCCTTCTGGACCAGGGCGGAGGCCAGTTGCGCGTTTGAATCCGCGGCCACGCCGCTCCGAGCGGCGATCCTGAGAACCTCTCCCGCGTCCTCCAGCATGTCGAGGGACCGAAACCTTTCGCTCAGGTTCCCGGCAAGGTGCGAGCGCAACGCGGCGGGCAGCCGGTCAAAGGCCATCAACACGGGCGACGGATCGAACCCGCGGCCGACCTCGCCTGCATCATGGCTCAGCATCGACCAGAGCGCGGCCGCATTGTCGCAAGAAAGCGCACCCGCGAACATGTTCTCTCCCGAGATCGTCCCGGTTTCGATGAGCGCCGCGATGTTCTTCAAATAATCGGCATTCTCGACGAATTCGTCGAGAATCACCCGCGCCTCGGACCCGAAGCCGAAGAAGATGTAGGCCTTTGCCAGTTCCAGGGCGATGTCGTGCCTCGAACGATCGAATTCTCCGTAAAGTTCCGATCTGAGCCGTCCGACAGACGCCGAGAAATGCCCGTCGCGCGCCCAATCCGTTATATTCAGATCCTTTTCTTTCAGGCACGCCTCTTCCTTGGCTGCGGTCATCGCGGCGAGCCTGTCTTGTGGTTCAAACGGCGCCGCGCCGTTGCGAATGGCGAGGTTCACGCCCTCGGGGCGTTGTTCTTCTGCGGCATGACGCGTGGCGTTCATGAGGGAACGCATATCATTCTCCGGGGGCGGCACGTTCGCGTCGGTATCGGGCCGGTCCACCGTTTCGCGGGATGTTGAACGAGGCGCTTCGAGGGTCCGGTTTTGCGCATCGTTCTCCTTTTCATTGCCCTCGTCGGCCTGTTTCGGCCCGTCACCATACGCCGCCGGTGTCGTCTCGGGCTTTGCGCCGATGACTGCGGTGTCGATCCAGAATGTCGTGAGAAAATCGATCTGCCTTTCTCTACCAGGGGTGTTTTGGTTTCCAGACCGGCGTTCCCTGATATCGACAACGAGCATCGTGTCGTCGAAGAGGAAGGCCTCGGCCCCGCATTCGCAATTCAAGCCGACCTCTAGAACACCGCCCTGTCGCCCCTGTTCAATGGTGCCGATCCGGGTTGCATTCAACCTCGACAGGGCGGCGGACAGATCGAATGTCAGATCGTCACCCTCGACCATCAACTCGAATCTTTTTTCATGCTCGACCACCCGCCACGCGAGGCGGCGCGGAAGATCGAGGGCCAGCCGGGTAAAACCTTCATGCTCTCCGCCGCGAACCCGGATCGTTTCGCCCATCGCGGCTTTGGCGGTCATGCAGCAGGTCGCCAGCAGGATCAGGGATAGCCACTTTCGCGGGAAAAGCGCCATTTTCAGGCTTCCTTCCTGAGTTCCTTGAGCGATTTCTCAAGCTCGGAAAAGCTGGGACGGCGGTTGACGGGAATGTTCTGACGGCCCACCTCGATACAGATGTTGGCCGAATGGTTGTGGAGGTTCGCGATAAGAATTTCGCGGATCAGGTGATAGAAATGCTCATCCTCCTCGACCACGTTCTTGACCTTGGATGAAAACGGACCGACGAAGCCGTAAGACAGGAAAACGCCCAGGAATGTGCCGACAAGGGCGCCACCGATCATCTTGCCGAGGATTTCCGGCGGTTGGTCGATCGCGCCCATGGTCTTGATGACACCGAGCACCGCGGCGACGATGCCAAGCGCGGGCAACCCATCCGCCATGTTCTGGAGCGCGTGGCTGGAGTGCAGGGAATGATGGAGGTTCGCCTCCATTCTCTTGTCGAGCACCTCTTCGACCTGATGGGGGTCGTCATAGTTCATCGACGCGGAACGCAAGGTGTCGGCGATCAGTTCTATCGCCTCCTTGTCGGTGACGATCTTGGGGTATTTCTGGAAAATCGCACTGTTTTCAGGGTCTTCTATGTGCTCCTCGATCGCGACGGGACTGGTTCGGGCCAGCCTGATCAATTCGTAGAGCAGGCAGATGAGATCGCGGTAATCCCCGGGTTTCCAGTCCGGCCCCCTGAACACCTTCTTGATGTCCTTGAGTGTCTTCTTGACCGCGTGGAAATCGTTGGAAATCAGAAAGGCGCCGGTTGCCGCGCCGCCGACCATCATCAGCTCGAAGGGCAATGCCTTCATGATGATGCCAAGGTTTCCGCCCGCAAGCAGATAGCCCCCGAAGACCATGCAGACAACCACGCCTATGCCGACAATTCCGTTCATCCCTCATATCTCCGCTGCTGCGCCAACCCAAGGGCATCAAGAAATTGCATGGCCCTGCCCCCGTCGTTCATTTCGTCGGGCCAAGTGCACTTCGCCCTGCCAGTATCGCGCTGATGGAATAGGCGCGCTCGGCACTCAGGCCCGCCAGTATCCCGGCCGCCGCCCCGGGCTTCATTCGGGCCAGAAACCCGGCGGAAAACTCCGGGTCCATCTGTTCGAAAAGCGCGGCCGCGTCTTTTGACTTCATGTTTTCATAAACCGCCGTGAGCGTTTCCAGATCGCGTTCCGAGGCGCCATCGACGACGTCGATCGTGCGTTTCAGTTCCGCTTCCGCGGTTTTCAACTCGGCCAGGCGCTGTTCGATCGTGCGTTCCGCCAAGGCGAGATCCTGCAACCGTTTTTCCAGTTGCTCTTCGCGCTGCTTCAATCGGTTCTCTTTTTTTGCCAGTGCTTCGAGAACGGCGTTCACCTCGTCATCCGGCAATCTCATGGTCGCGGGGGTATCGGGTTTGCCCGCCTCGATCTCTGGCTGTTGCTCGGTTTGCTCGGCCAGAACGCTGCCCACGTTCGTGCCGAGGCGCAGCACGCCGGAGGCCACAAGAAAGCATGCAACAAGGAACAGGGCCCTGCCGACCGGCCGGATGCGTCGGCCGGATTTCCGGGGCCGCCTGGCAATGGCAACCATGGCCTAGTCCTTTCCGTTTGCGTGCCTGAGAAATACCGGCTCGGACGTGTCCGATTGCGATTCCCTTGGCTCTTCCGCGTCTTCGGTGAGGTCATGCATGGATGCCAGCAACAGCTCCAACCGCTTGGCGGCCAGCTCGGCCCGGTCGGTCAGGCCGGAAATCGATTCGGCGGTGGAGGAGGCCGCATCCCTCACCTCGCTCAGCGTCGAGGTGAGATCGTCGACCTGCATCGAGAGCAGGGCCACGGCCTGGCCGACCCCGGATTCGAGGTCATTGAACTGTGCAAGGCGCCTTGCGATGAGGAAACAGTATATCCCGGCCCCCAACGCACCTGCGACCAATAGAATATCCGCGACGAATTGCATTGAAGCCCCCTAGATTACCGCAAATTCCACAATGAGAAGATCATTGACCCTGCCCTGTCCGATGACCGCCTTGATCCGTCGCAGGATATGCCCCCGGATCCGGACAAGCGCGGCCGCATCCGAGATGTCGGTGTAATCCAGCGCCCGCAAATATCCGTTAATGACATCCGTAATTCGCGGAAGGAACCGGGTCACATCGGCCTCGAATTCGGTTGGCACTTCGAGTTGTGCGCGAAACCGAAGGTGCCGGTCCTGCCCGTCGACCCGAAGCTGAACGACAATCGGTTCGACGGGCACGAAACGGACATCCGGCATATCGCCGGCTTGATGTTCCTTCGCCTCGAATCGCCCGTCATCGGGATTCGACCCCGAAGGGATGTAACCGGAATAGGCGGCATAAAACCCGCCGCCCGCACCGATAAGACCGATGGCCAGGCCCAGCAAAAGAACGGCTTTCGAGCCTTTCTTCTTGCCGCCTTCATCGGCGTCTTTGTCTTCGTCTTGCGCGTCCGCCATGGAAATCCCCGACCGTTGTGATGACGACAGAATAGCAAGCGGCCCCTAACCGATTCTTAATCAAGATCTGGAACAAATTGCGTCCAAAGGGACCCCCTTCCAAAGGCCCGGAGACGTATATGCAGCACCTGAAGAACCTGTGGCTATCGCTGGACACGCGCAAACAGATCATTGCCATCCTGGGCGGGCTTGCCGTCATGGCAACGCTGTTCGCGATTTACCAGGTTGCCACCAAACCCGGCATGAGTTTGCTCTATTCCGGCCTCGAGGATCGGGCATCCGGTGACGTGATACAGGCGCTTGAGGCCAAGGCCGTCGCCTATGAAATTCGCGGCGACAGTATTTTTGTCGATACGTCGCGGCGCGATGCGCTTCGCATGAGTCTGGCCAGCGAGGGGCTGCCGGGCATTACCAGCACGGGCTATGAGGTGTTGGACGGGCTGAACGGTTTTGGCACCACGTCCCAGATGTTCGATGCCGCCTATTGGCGCGCCAAGGAAGGCGAGTTGGCGCGAACGATCATCTCGAGCCCGATGATCGCGAGCGCCCGGGTTCATATCGCGACATCGCTGCGAAGGAACGTGTTCAGGGATTCCGAACCAAGCGCGTCCGTCTCCGTGATCACGTCGGGTGGCACGTTGCCGGCGGGTCATGCCAAGGCGCTGAAATACCTGGTGGCATCGGCTGTTGCCGGTCTTGCGCCCGAGAATGTCGCCATCGTTGATGGCCAAGGGGGGCTGATTGATGCCTCTGACTCCCAGAACACGGCCAATCTTGCGGATCAAAGAGCGGAGATCCTGCGTGGCCGTATTCAGAACCTGCTCGAGGCCCGGGTCGGCCACGGAAATGCCGTGGTGGAAATCAGCGTCGAAACGGTCACCGAAAGCGAAACCATACAGCAAAAGCAGATTGATCCGGACAGCCGCGTGGTGATCAGCACGGATTCCGAAGAGACCGTCAACACATCCACCAACGCAGACGATACCTCGGTCGGCGTTGCCTCGAACCTGCCTGACGGCGATGCATCTGCACAGCAGAAAAGCGCGAGCAACGAGAACAGGACGCGCGAGCGGATCAATTACGAGATATCCGAAACCGAGCGCAGGATCGTCAGGGAACCGGGCGCGATCAAGCGCCTGAGCGTCGCCGTCCTGGTCAACAGCGCGCTTGGCCCCGATGCGCCGGACGGTCAGGAAAATCCGCAAAGGTCGGATGCGGAACTGTCGCACCTGAGGGAGTTGGTCGCATCTGCGGTGGGATACGATGAACAACGCGGGGACATGATCACGATCAAGGCGATGGAGTTCCAGTCGCCGGGCCCGCTTGGCACCGGATCGAACACATCACTGATCGAAAAGTGGGGCATTGACGTCATGTCGCTGGCCAGGCTCGGGATCCTGGCTTTGACCGCGCTTGCCCTGGCGCTCTTTGTGCTGCGGCCGATCCTGACGGGCGCGCGGCAGAACGCCGGGGTATTGGCGCCGCCGACAGCGCCGCCGGATCGCGGAAGTGCATCACGACAGGAGGCGATGGCCGCCTTGACCGGTGAGATCGACGACTCGCCGAGAAACACCAACGCCATGGAACTGCTGCCATCGGACCGCGCACGCATGGGCGGCGCGATTTCGGATCAGCCCGGCGAAGACCCGGTTGAACGCCTGCGGGCCATGATCGACGAGCGAAAGGAGGAAACCGTTGAAATACTGCGCAACTGGCTCGAACCGAGAGAGGAGGATGCATGATGGGTATTTCGCATCTCCTGGAGTCATTCGACACGGCAAACAGCGAGCGAAGCCAGGTCATATCGCTCACCGAGGTCGGCCTGGAAGAGAACAGGCTCGAAGCCTTCGAGGAGGGATACAAGGCGGGTTGGGATGACGCGATCAAATCGCAATCGGACGACAAAACCCAGATATCCCAGGATTTCGCGCAGAACCTCCAACAGATTTCATTCACCTATCACGAAGCGCAGGCCGAGATCCTGAAATCCCTCAAGCCGGTCCTCGAGGAAGTTGCGGGGGTTCTTCTGCCGGATATCGCACGCTCGAATTTCGGGGCACATCTCTTGTCGGAAGTGACGAAACTGACCGACGCCGCCACCCGGCATGACATCGAAATCGTCGTCTGTCCGGCAAACATAGCCGCGCTGGAGTCGATCCTGAGCCAGCGCGATATGTCCCCGATCAAGCTCTCGAGCGAGGACAACCTGGGCGAGGGGCAGGCCTATATCCGGCTGAACGGGATAGAGCGGCACATCGATCTCGACGCCGCGATGAACGGCATTCGTGCGGCGATCGACGGATATTATCAACAACTGGAAACCGAGGCGATGAAGGAGACGGGGAATGCCGGATAACAACGAGGCCCGGGATCAGGCCAATCCGCAAAACGATATGTTCTCGGTGATCCCGATCGAGGTCACGGTCTCGGTCGGCCGGGCGCGCCCGATGATCCGTGATCTTCTTGCCCTGGGCGAGAATTCCATTCTTTCGCTGGATACCCGCGTCGACGATCCGGTCGAGCTTTTCGTGGGCGGTCGATTGATCGCGCGGGGCGAGCTGGAAGAACTCGAAGGTGAGGATGCGGGCCAACTGGGTGTGCGCCTGACAGAGATCATCAAGCAAAGCGGCAGCTTCAGATGACCGGACGCCGGTTTTTCCGAATCCTCGCCATTTCCCTTGTTGCATTGCACGCGCCATCAATCCCGATGGCACAAGAGTTGTCCATTGCCCTTGGCGAAAACGGTTCGATCACCGGCACGTCCGTTCAACTCATCGCGCTGATCACCATATTGAGCGTGGCACCCGGCCTCGCAATCATGCTCACCTGCTTTCCGATGATCGTCACCGTCTTGTCGATCCTGCGGCAGGGCATCGGGTTACAGCAATCGCCGCCGAACATCTTCATCGTGAGCCTTGCGCTTTTCCTGACCTATTTCGTCATGGAGCCGGTCTTTCAGGACGCATGGCGCTTGGGGATCTCGCCGATGATCTCGGAGGAGATCGACGCCGAGGCAGGACTGACACGGGCGCTTGGCCCGTTTCGCGACTTCATGGCCGGGCGTCTGGATTTCTCCACGTTCGAGGCCTTGGCGGCGCTGCGCCCCGACTATTCAGAGGCACAGGATCTTCGGGATTCGCCCTTGTCGATCCTGATTCCCAGTTTCCTGCTGTCCGAAATTTCACGCGCCTTCCAGATCGGCTTTCTTGTCTTTCTGCCATTCCTGATCATCGACATCGTGGTGGCCGCCGTTCTGATGTCGATGGGCATGATGATGGTCCCGCCCGCGCTGGTTTCGCTGCCGTTCAAGCTTTCGTTCTTCGTGCTCGCAGATGGTTGGAGCCTGATATCGGCCAGCCTCGTCAGCGGGTATCTCTAGCAGGATGTCAGGGTTCATGCCTTCGCGCGCAAAACCCGGGCGAAACAGGTGACTGACCCTAACGGCGGCCTTCTCTCAGCCAAGCGATCAGGAGCAGGCCGGATGCGAGCAGGAGCGACAACCACGCGGGCAACAGGACGAGGGTTTTCATGTCTTTTACATCATATGCCTCGCGCGGGGTGACGCCGAGCCAGCCGCGCCCATTCGCCGGGCGACCCGCCTTGACCGTTCTGATGGTTGGCATCCCCTCGCTCAGGCGCTTTGCGCCGCCACGAGTCGCGTCCAGAACGGGTTGAACCCAATCCGCACCGGACACCGTATCGACGAATTCGCGCGGCGAGACCGGCCCAAGACCGACCAGCGCGGACAACTCTCCGTCGGACATCCGGTAAAGCCCGATCTCGTCGCCTTCGACGGTGCCCTCGAACACGCCCGGCGCGGTTTCGACAAGCCGATGTTCAGAGGATTCGCCATCCGGCGACGTGACCGTGACCGGCGCGGCCTCGTCGGCCAGCGTGCGCCGGGTCATCCTGATATCCTTGCCGACGGGCTCGGCACCGAGCATCTCTTCCTCAAGCTCGGGCTCTTTCATCATCCAGTGCGCCAGACGCCGCAACAATTCCAGTTGCGGCCCCCCGCCTTCGAAACCACGGCTCCAGAGCCAGGCATGATCCGAAGCCATGAGCGCGATCCGGCCCTCGCCGACCCGGTCGAGGATCAAGAGCGGTGCATTCTCGTACCCATCCATGACGACATGACCGCCGCGCTCGTCCACCGGTGTCACCTCGATCTGGCGCATCCAGCGGCCCCAGTCGGCGCCCTGCTCCGATGCGCCCAGTTCCGACGTGACGGGGTGGCGCTTGCCGATATCACTCACCTTGGGGCGATAACCCTGCTCGATCACCCGTGCCGTGGGGCTGGCCGGGAGAACCTCGGAGAGGGGGGAGCGGAAGATGCTGTCGGCACTGGCGAAATCCGGCCCCGCCGCGACGAGAACGGCGCCGCCCTCTTCGATATATCGGCGCACATTGTCGAGATAGACGGATGGCAGGATGCCGCGCCGCTTGTAGCGATCGAAGACGATCAGGTCGAAATCGTCGATCTTTTCGATGAACAATTCCCGCGTGGGAAAGGCGATGAGGGAAAGCTCTCCGACCGGGACACCGTCCTGTTTCTCCGGTGGTCTGAGGATCGTGAAATGCACGAGGTCGACGGAACTGTCGGATTTCAGCAGGTTGCGCCATGTCCGGCTGCCGGGATGCGGCTCGCCCGAGACGAGAAGGACGCGCAAGCGGTCCCTGACGCCGTTGATCTGCACCAGGGCGATGTTGTTTCGCTCCGTCAGTTCGCCCTCGGTCTCGGGGGTCGAGATCTGAAACACATTGCGACCAGTGTGATTGATCCGGATCGGGATGTCGATGGAACGGCCGACCGGGACATCGAGAGTGATCGGCGGCGCACCGTCCACCGACACTTCGAGCGGGGCCAGGGACGAGCCGTCAGGAACCGCACCGGTATCGTCGATCCGGACGGTGAGCGTGACTTCCTCGTCGAGAATGGCAAAGGCCGGCGCGGTTTCGACAACGACACGCCGATCCCAGTCGGAGGGTTCACCGGTCAGCAGCAGATGCATTGGCGCGGACAGGTCGGGGACGTTCTCGATATCGTGAATCCGGCCGTCGCTGATCAGGAAGATGCCGGAGATCCTTGAGCGTGGCTCCTTGTTCAGGGCCCGGGTGAGCGCGGTCATGACCCGGGTTCCGCTATCCCCGGCCCCGTCGCCCACGTCGACGCGGCGGATCTCGGTATTGCCGAGGTTCGAGAGGCGGGTTTCGATCTCCTCGAAGGCGGTTTCGGTCTGCTCTGCGCGGTCTCCGAGGGTCTGGCTGGCGCTGTTGTCGACCACGACGATGGCGATATCGCTCAGGGTCTGTCGCTCCTCTTGCTGGATGCGTGGAGACAGCAAGGCCAGGATCACGACACAGGCCCCGAGCGCCCGGAACAGCCAGCCCGACAGGCCACGCCAGACGGCCAGACCAAGGAGAAGGGCCGTGATCAGCGCCAGCGCGGCGATGATCGGCCATGGCAGAAGCGGTATGAAAATGACCGATGTGTTCATTGGCCCAACCTGTCCAGAAGCGCGGGCACATGGACCTGGTCGGATTTGTAGTTGCCGGTCAGCACATACATGATCAGGTTGACCCCGAAGCGATAGGCCATTTCACGCTGGCGATCCCCGGCAAGGCCACGCCCCACCGGGTAGACCGGGTTTCCACGGTCATCCATCGCCCAGGCCGCCGCCCAGTCGTTGCCGCCGATGACGACCGGCGTGACGCCGTCGTTGAGATTGCGGAACGGCATGCCCTCGACCTGTTCGGCGTCAGGTGGCGACGCCTCGACCCAGATGTCGCGATTGCGGTATCGCCCCGGGAATTCCTGCAACAGGTAAAAGGTGCGCGTGAGCACGTGATCGGAAGGCACCGGCTCGATCGGCGGGATGTCGAGCGGCCGCGCCAATTGCTGAAGCTTGCGGCCATTCGGGCTTGCCGTGCCATAGCCCGAGATGTCGCCGTCGCGCGTGTCGAACAGGATCATCCCGCCCGAGCGCAGATACTGGTTGAGTTTTTCATAGGCGCTGTCGGATGGGCGGGACTGTTCGGGGGTGATCGGCCAGTAAAGAAACGGATAAAAGGCCAGTTGATCCTGTTCGAGGTCCACGCCGACCGGTGCCCCCGGCTCGACCGAGGTGCGCCGAAAGAGAGTTGTCGAAAGGCCCACGAGGCCCGCGCGCGCCGTGTCATCGAGGGTGCTGTTCCCGGTCAGGACATGCGCGAAAACAACGCGGGAGGCGGCCTCGATCGCGCGCTCATCATCGGCCATGGCCTGGGGCGGCACGATCAGGATCGCCACCGCCACGATGCCCGCGGCCCCGGCGCCGCGCGCCAGGGAAAGCCGCCCCGAGAGGGCCAGCGAGGCGAGGATATCGAGACCAAGCAGGACTAGCGACAGGGCAAGGAACCACCCCGCGAGCGGTTGCTCGGGACTGCGCGTCATGCCCAGAACGCGGGCGCCCTCGGGCCAGCTCATCGCGGCCAGTTGATCCTTGGCACCAAGGACATTGCGCGACACGGCCCGGTCGCCCCGTTGATAGAGACCCGCCCGCATCTCGGGGCCGAGGGTCTGGGCGACAAGCGCCTCACCATCGACTCCGGGCAAGGTGCTGCCGTCTTCGAGCCTGCCATATCCGTCAAGCACGACGACCGGCTGCCAGAAGGTGCCCGAAAGATCCTGCGGCTCGCTGGGGGTGTTGAAGGTGGCGACCGAAAGACGGTCAAGCATGTCGACGAACAGCCCCGACAGTGGCAAGGTCGACCATTCGGCATTGGCCGTGACATGAAAGAACGTCACCCGCCCGGCCCCCATCGCCTTGCTCGTGACAAGGGGGGTGTCATCGCTCAGCCGCGCGAACACACGATCCGACAGTGACGGGTCGGGCTGGGCCAGAACCTGCGCATTCACGGTAACATCGGAAGGGATGTCCAGCCCGGCGAAGGGCGACTCGTCGTCGAATGGCGCAAGTGTCTTGGGCTCGCCCCAGCTCATCGCGCCGCCGACGGTGCGCCCGCCCGCGCGCAGCCTGACCGGCATCAGCGGATGTTCGTTCTGGCGGCTGATGTCACTGGCCGCGATGCGCGGGCCGGCAAAGCGCAAAAGCAGCCCGCCATCCTCGACCCATGCGGTCAGGGCGGCCTCGTCATCGGGGGCAAGCTCGGCGATATCGGCAAGGATCACCACGTCGGGGTTGGCGGGCAGAACCTCGCCCAGCGCCCCTTCGAGGAGGTCCGCATTCGGTTCCAGGGCGTTGCGCAGGAAATGCAGCGGTGACAAGAGTTCAAGCCCTTCGCGATTCTCGCGCGTGGAGATGAGCGCCACCTCGCGACGTCCGAGGCTGTCATCGCTGAGCGCCACGGCACCGGCGCTTTCGACCCCCTTGAGGGTCAGTCGCGACACCCGGCCACGCATCTCGGCAGGGAGCGACAGGCTTTCGGTCACGAGTGATTGATCGGGCTCGAACGCCAGTTCCTGCTCGGCGAGGACCGCCTCGGTTCCGTTCGGATCGGTTCCGATGAACTGTACCGTGACCGGCTGGCGCGTTCCGGTGGCCGATCGTGACAGGGTGAATTCGACCGCGCCGTCCTTGTAACGTGGCGCGGCGATGGCCTGCACCGGCCGGTTCGACTCAAGGATCGTGGTGCGCCCGTAGCCCTCGAACCTGTCGAAAAGCGCCGCGCGCCCGTCACGCTCCAACCCGTCGGAGAGCCAGACGGTTTCGATGTCGCCACCCTCGGGCAGCAGTTCGGCAAAGCGCTCCATCCGCTCGGGCGTGGGCAGCCAAGGGACCGGGTGCAGCCCCGCCAGGGTATTGCGCAAGTCGGATGCCGAAACGAACACCGGCGCTTCGGGCCGGGTCAGGAGGGTCACCGCCGCCGCGCGCCCCGCCCGGCTGGCCTCGGTCAAGAGTTCATCGACCTTTTGCACCCGCGCATCCCAGTCATCGGCACTGGCCCAGCCGCCATCCATCACCACCAGTAGCGGCCCCTGCCCCGCCGGGCCGCGCTCTTCGGGGTTGAGCACCGGACCGGCCAGCCCGATGATGATCGCCGCCACCGCGAGCGTCCGCAACAGGAGCAGCCACCAGGGTGTGCGGTCCGAGATGTTGTCATCATCCTTGAGACCCAGAAGAAGGGTGACGGCCGGGAAGCGCCTGCGGATCGGGGCCGGGGGCACGGCGCGGAGCAGAATCCAGAGCACCGGCAGCGCGAGAAGTGCAAGAAGCAGCCACGGGGCGGTAAAGGCGAGCGCACCTATCATCGGTGCGCCCCGTCTATCGCCTGATACAGCCAGAGCAGCGCGGATTGCGCGCTTTCGCTGGTGTGGTGGCAATGATAGCGCCACCCGACCACGGCGCACATCGCCTCAAGCTCGGCCTTTCGGCGGGTCAGTCTTTCGAGATAGTTTTCGCGCAGTTCGGATGCCTTGAGCGTTTCATGCGAGAGCGATCCCGCGACGCTTTCGAAAACGGTGCGGCCCCGGAACGGGAAGCTCTCTTCGGCCGGGTCGAGCACCTGAAACAGGATGCCGCGCACGCCGCGATCCGCCGCATCGGTGAGCGCCGACAAAACGGGTGCGGTATCGGCAAGGAAATCGGACACGAACACCGCGGAGGCATGGGGAATCAGGCCGCGAATATCGGGAGCGGCATAATCGACATCCTGATCCTCGGACAAGGACAGGGCCAGTCGGGTGATCTGGACCTCGCCGCGACGCGGGGGCAACAACCCGCCCAGGAGGCCGACCCGCTCACCCGAGCGCAACAGCATGATGGAGAGCGCGAGGCCGATCAACCGGGCGCGGTCGGCCTTGTCCGGCAGGGCATCCGAGCTTGCAAAGCGCATCGAGGCCGCCGGGTCGATCCAGAGCTGGACGCTTTGCGCGATCTGCCATTCCTTTTCGCGCACGAACTGTGCGTCGGAGCGGGCCGAGCGCCGCCAGTCGATCATCCGCCGCGAATCCCCGGCCTGCATCGGGCGGTATTGCCAGAAATCATCGCCCTGCCCCGCCCGGCGGCGCCCATGCTCGCCCATGAGGACGGACCCGGCCAGGTGATTGGCACGGGCAAGCAGATGCGGGAAGCGGGACGCTTCCTGCTCGGCCGTCTGCTTGAGAGAGGGCAGGCTCTGGCTCACGCCGCGACCTCGTGGCGCAGGACATCGCGCGCGGTGGTCTCGATGAGGTCGGTCAGGCTGTCGCCGCGGGCACGGGCGGCGAAATTGAGCGCCATGCGATGGGTCAGAACCGGGCGCGCCATGGCGAGGATATCATCGGGCCCCGGTGCCAGTCGCCCTTCGAGCAGGGCACGCGCCCTGACCGTGAGCATCAGCGCCTGCGCGGCGCGCGGACCGGGGCCCCATGCCACGCTGGTGCGGATGGTTTCGCTGGCACTCGGGTCGTCGGGCCGGAAGGCACGGACCAGATCGAGGATCTGTTCGACGATGGCATCCCCCACCGGCATCCGCCGCAAGAGGTTTTGCGCCGCGATCAGGTCGGCCGCGGAAAACACGTTCTGCGCCTCCTCTTCGGTCTCGCCGGTCGTTGCCATAAGGATGGATTTCTCAGTGTCCCGATCCGGGTATTCGACATCGATCTGAACCAGGAACCGGTCGAGTTGAGCCTCGGGGAGCGGATAGGTGCCTTCCTGTTCGATCGGGTTTTGCGTGGCGAGGACGTGAAACGGCACATCAAGCGAGCGATCTTTGCCCGCGACGGTGACACGCCGCTCCTGCATGGCCTGAAGAAGGGCGGATTGCGTGCGCGGGCTGGCGCGGTTGATCTCGTCGGCCATGAGAAGCTGGCAGAACACGGGCCCTTCGATGAACTTGAAGCCGCGGCTGCCGTCGACCCCGGTCTCCAGAACCTCGCTACCCAGGATGTCCGAAGGCATGAGGTCGGGGGTGAACTGAACCCTGTTTCCCTCAAGTCCCATCACCGTCGAAAGCGTCTCGACAAGGCGGGTCTTGCCAAGGCCCGGCAGCCCGATCAACAGCCCGTGACCACCGCAGAGAAGCGCCGAAAGCGTCAGGTCGACAACCGTTTCCTGGCCGATGAAGCGCCGCGTGATCGACGCTTTGGCACGGGCAAGCCGCTCTTCGAGCGCCTCGATCTCGGGGACGAGGGTTTCGGAAAGGGACATGGAAAAACTCCTGCAATTCGGATAGGCTCGGGCCGAGTGTAACGCGCGAAACAGGAATGGCAAAAGCTATGAGCGGACAAATGACCGTGAAGCCGTCATTGGAAGGCGTTCTCGCCTCGGCGAAAGCCACCAAGGGCGCAAAGGGCCTGCCGCCCGTGCACAAATGGAATCCGCCGTTTTGCGGCGATCTCGACATGCGGATCGCGCAGGATGGCACCTGGTATTATCTCGGAACGCCGATCGGGCGGCCGGAACTGGTCCGGCTGTTTTCCACCATATTGCGCAAGGACGGGGACGATTATTTCCTCGTGACCCCGGTCGAGAAAGTGGGAATCACCGTGGACGACGCGCCGTTCGTGGCCGTCGATTTCACGCGCGAGTACGAGGGCCGGGATCAAGCCCTGACGTTTTTCACGAATATCGGGGATCGTGCGACCGCCTCGGAGGCCAACCCGATCCGGGTCGAGATCGACGCGGACACCGGGGAGCCGAGACCCTATGTCCTGATCCGTGCCAACCTCGAAGCCCTGATCGACCGGAAGAGCTTTTACCGGTTGGTCGATCTTGGCGCGCATCACGAAATCGACGGTGTCGCGTGGTTCGGCCTCTGGTCCGAGGGGAGGTTCTTTCCGATTGTCCGGTCATCAGACATCAAGGATGCATAGGGCGTCAGTGCACGACGAATTCGGCGTGAAGTGCGCCTGCGGCCTTGATGCTCTTGAGGATGTCGATCATGTCGCGCGGGGCCACGCCCAAGGCGTTCAAACCCGCGATCACCTCTGACAGCGACGTGCCCGGCGAAACCTCGGCAAGGGCCACGCCCGGTTCCTCTTCGATCCCGACATCGGTTCGCGGCACCACGATCGTGGTGCCTTCGGCGAAGGGGTTGGGTTGCACCACGATCGGCCTTTCCTGAACGCGCAGGTTGAGATTGCCCTGAGACACGGCAACGCGGGAAATGCGGACATCCTGCCCCATGACGATGGTGCCCGATCTTTGATCGACAACCACCCGCGCCTTGCGCTCGGGTTGCACGAGGATGTTCTCGATCCGGCCGATGGCATGGGCCGGCGAGCGCGCGTTCATGGCAGTGATATCAAGCCGCACCGTCCCCGAATCGAGCATCATGGCGACCTGGCGGCCCAGCGTGGCATTGATCGCGGTTTCGATCCGCCCCGCGGTGGTGAAATCCGGCTCGCGCAGCGCGATCCGCACAGTGCTGAGCGAGGCAAGCTCGAAATCGACCTCCCGCTCCACCCGGGCGCCCGACGGGATCACGCCGGAGGTCGGCACCCCCTGGATGACGGCCGCCGCCTGCCCCTCGGCGACCGCCCCGCCCGCGATGATCGTTCCCTGTGCCACGGCATAGATCTGTCCATCCGCGGCGTTCAGGGGCGTCATGATCAATGTGCCGCCCAGCAGGCTCTTGGCGTCGCCAATCGCCGAAACCGTCACGTCGATCTGGCTGCCGGATCTGGAGAAGGGCGGAAGCGTGGCGGTCACGAAAACCGCGGCCACGTTCTTGGGGCGGAACTGTTCACCGGTTACGTTCACACCCAGACGTTCAAGGATGTTCGACATGATCTCTTCGGTGAAGGGGGCATTTCGTATTCCGTCGCCGGTTCCGTTCAGGCCGACCACGAGACCATGACCCACGAGATCGTTCCCGCGAACACCGTCAAACTCGACCAGGTTCTTGATCCTAATCTCGCTGCCCTGCGCCATTCCGGCCAGCGCCAGCAGCAAGGGGAAAATGAAAGAAAACCTCATCGCATATACCCCACAAGTGACAACCGGCCGAGTCGCACCGTGGCAGTGTAGAGGCTCTCAAGCTGAAGCTGCACCTCTTCCAGCCGGGTCACCGTTTCAAAAGGGTCCACCCCCAGAAGTGCGCCAATGGCATATTCCGATGCCGTCTTTTCGCTGGCGATCCGCGTCGCGATCTCGTCAACGCGGGCCTCGGCATATCCCAGATCGGCGCGAATGCCCGTCAGGGGATTCTGCGCGGCGACAAGCCCGTTTCCGGCGTGAACCAGGAGGCTTTTCTGCAATTCGGCCGGAAAGCCAAGAGCGGGGTCCGCCGCCAGGGCGGCGATTGCCGTGTGCTTGAGAATGTTGCGCAGTTGCGGGGCATCGGCGCCAAGATCGAGGGAAACGGTCTCGTTCTCGCCGAGCAGAAACGGCTTCAACCCGTTCTGTTCGCCGAGATAGCCATCTGTTTCGAAACCACCGCCCGGCACGGCGAACCAATCGTCGATCGCAGCCAATATGTCGGATAGGCCGGTTTCACCGGAGACCACGCCACGTATCGCGGCGAGCATATCGTCCGCACCGGCAAGGGCCGCGGAATCCGTGCGTGCCCCGGCAAAGAGTGTCTGCCCGGCGACCGATGTGTTCAGCATCGTCACCAGTGCACCGAACGCATCCCCGGCCTTGCCCGACACGGCGCGCACCACCTCGGGCAATCCCTCGTTTCCTGTGGCAAGCAGGTCCGCCGCAAGGTCGCCGGACGTCTCTTGCACCTTGTTCAGAACCGATTGCATGGCGCCGGTGAATGTCTGGGCCTCGGCTGCGGCCATGCCATAGCTTTCGAGCATCGTTCGATCGCGTTCAAGCGCGCTCAGGTAACTGAAATTGCCTTTGAGGTGCCGCGACGGATCGGCGGTCTGACCGGTCGCAAGCTCCTCGGCCAGTTGGTTGAGTTCGGACGACAATTGCGTGTTCTGCCTGCGCAGCATGACGGATTGCGCCATGTCACCGAGGGAAAGGTTGGGCATGGATCAAATCCTCATCAAGGCGTCGAACATGTCGCCGACGGTTTGCAGCAGGCGCGCATTCGCGGCATAGGCCTGTTCGATCAGCATCAGGCGCTGCATTTCCTGATCCGAATCGACCCCCTCGGCGAGAAGTTGGGAATTGGCTGCTTCGAACCGCGCCGCCGCGAAAGACTGTCCAAGCTCGCTTGCGTTGCGGTCGGTGGCAATCTGGCCAAGCAACCCGGATTGCAGGCCTGCGGCACTCATTGCAGCGGGGCCGAACGCCCCGGAGGCCGGGATCCGGCCCGCTGAAAGGGTGGATGCCATGTTTTGAAGCAGCGCGCCGTTGCCCACCGGGCCCGGCACGACCGCGCCCAACCCGTCGCGCAGGCGCCAGAGCGCGCCACCGCTATCGGGGATCACCGCATCATTAAGCGACAGGCGACCGGACAGGCCGGTTTCATTGCCGGGCGCAACGACTGCCCCGTTATCAGTGAACAGACCGGGATCGCCGGCGGCGCGGGTCGCATCGAGACCCGTGCCTTCGAACCGCTCGACAAGGTCGCGCGCCAGGGCGTCGACCTGGGCCTGGACGTTCGGGGCAATCTCGTCGCGCACATCGAACAAGGCCCCCAATCGTCCGCCCCGCATCGGGCCGGTCACGGTGTCGGTCGCGACCGGCCTGCCGTTGATCGTCAACCCTGACAGCTCTCCACCGGCCCGTGTCATGTGTGGCGCAATGACGTTGGTCGCCATGAACCCGACCTGCGCGGCGGCGCCATCGAGAAGGATTGCGCCCCCGGGCGTAAAGAGCGCGACCGCACCAAGATCACGCTGCATTTCCTTGACCGGGACGATCTCGGCGATGCTGTCGATGAGTACCTGCCGCTGGTCTTCGAGTGCCGATGTGTCGCGCCCGCCCACCGTCGAGGCGGTGATTTGCAGGTTGATGTCGCGCACCTGTGACAGGAGAGCGTTCAGATCCTCGACATCACTCGCAATATAGCGGTCCGCTTCGCCACGCATTGATTGGACACCGTCCGAGACCCGTTTGAATCCGTCGGCAACATCCCCGGCGCTCTGCACGACGGCACCGAGACGTTCGGCCAGGTCCGGGCGGCTGGCCGCCGCGATCAGCGTGCTTTCGAACCGCGTGATCGTTGCGCCAAGCGATGCAGGGTCGGTGGGCAGCCCGATCAATGATTCAAGTCGCGCGTGGACTCCGGCCTTCTCATCCGTCTCGGCCCGGGCGGCGGTCGCGATGCGAACCTCGGACAGCAGGCCAGGATTCACATGGCGGGTGGTGCCCAGAACGGCAACACCGCCATGCGCGCCCAGGCCGTTCGCGCCCAGTTCGATCGTGCGGGGGCCATAGCCGGGGGTCATGGCGTTCGACAGGTTCGACGCCGTCACCTGGGCAGAGCGTGAGGCCGCATTCAAACCCGAAAGCGCGTTGGACAGGGCTCCGGACAGGGTCATGACAAACTCCTTGGGGGGGAAATGTGTCTCAAGTCATACCTCAGCGTTTGATATTGGTGGTTTCCTGAAGCATCTCGTCCACCGTCTGAATGACCTTGGCATTCGAGGAATAGGCCCGTTGGGTCTTGATCATCGAGGTCAGTTCGCCCGCGACATCCGTCGTCGATTCTTCCCTCGCGAAGGACGCGATATCACCTGTTGGTCCGTCGCCCGCATCCCAAAGGAAATACGAACCGCTTTCCGGCGATGGCAGATAGGTTTGTTCGTCCAATGCCACCATCCCGTTCGGGTTGGCCAGATCGACAAGGGGAACCTGATAGATCGTTTGCGTGACCCCGGTGTCGAACAGCGCCCGCACAATGCCGTTGGCATCGACTTCAACCGAAGTCATGTTTCCCGCCGGGAACCCGTCCTTCGAGATCGTGCCCGGCGCAAAGGTATCCGAAAGCTGGGTCAGCCCGTCAGACGCGCCGAAAAGCCCGATATTGAGTTCCATCGGCCCGCCCGCAACGTCGACGATCAAAGCACCCGTCGCAGGATCATAGGCGCCCCCCGTGACCGCCGTGACCGATTGCAGCGTTCCGCCCGAGGCGCGGCTGTCGTCGAAGACCAGATCGTATTCACCGATGGTCACCCCCGGTGTCACCGAATCCGAGAGGGTCATTGTCCACGCGTTCGACGACCCCGCCGCCGGAACGGTTGGCATGAATTCGATGATCAGATTCTCGGAGATCCCGAGATTGTCAAAATACTCCACCGACAGTTCCGAAGCCGTTCCGGGCGCACCTGCCTCGGTCTGGACCGCCGGAAGATTGAGGGCCAGGTCGATCTTGGTGGTCGGCTCGCCCGAGAACTGGTTTACGTTGATGCGAACCGGCTCAAGCCCGTCAGGCGTGTCCCGCGGATAGGTCGGAATGGTGCCATCCGCCAAGGCCGGCCAGCCAAGCAGAACCTGCCCGCCTTCGGACTTGAGATAACCGTTTGCATCGGTGCGGAACGAACCGGTTGTCGAGAGATACATCTGGGCCTGGCCATTGCCGCTCTGCACATCGGAAATCTGGGCCACCGGGAGCATACCGCGACCGCGCACCGCAAGGTCGGTGGGATTTGCTGTCGGGACCAGCGCACCCCGCTCGTCGATCAGGCGTTGCGTCGTGCTACGGACACCACCGGCGGAATAGGTCCCCCCTTGGGACGAAATCACCATGGAATGAAAATCGGCCTCGATCCGTTTATAGCCGAACGTGGCCGAATTCGCGATATTGTCGGAAATCGCCGCCAGCCTTGTCGCATTTGCGGCAAGACCGGCAACCCCGGCATTGAGCGAAGATGAAATCGTCATGGATACGCCTTTCTGCTGCACCAACCTCAGTCAGCGACAAGGCTTAACGCGTGGCCATTAACACCGGCCTAACGGCTAAAATCCTCAGCGATTTCACCTGCTGTCCCGCAAGATGACGATCTCGATCCGGTTGTTGCGAAGCGACATCGGGTTGCCGGTGGCCAGGCTTCGGTCGGCATGTCCCGTCACCCGCTTGAACCGATCCGCTGTCAGCCCGGCCTCATGGAGCGCGACCCGCATTCTGTCGGCGCGCGATGACGACAGGCTCCAAACCGGGTTCTCGACCATGACCACAGGGCGCGCGCGTGTATGCCCGTTGATCGCGACACCATTCCCGATCTGGCCCAACACCGGCATGAGAAACGTCACGATCCGGTCCAGCAATTCCGTCGGGGAATCGCCGCCGGAATTGAATATCTGCTGACCCTCTGCATCGAAAAACTCGAGAACCAACCCTTCGTCGGTCACGCGCGAAACGACATGCTTGCGGATGTCATCCGGTATCGCGCTTTCCCCGCCACGACCCATGAGCGCCTCCTGGATCTGCAAGAGGCTATCGATCTGATCATCCTTGTCGGTTGGTGTCACCCCGGCATCAATGCCGTCTGCGGACAGGCCGCTTTCGCCCCGCGCCTGCCGGGCTTCCGTCGGGCGCAGCTTCGTCGCACCCGTGCCGTTCTGTGGCAGTTCGAGCTCGGAAAAGGCGCTGTTTCCACCAAATGCCCCATCCCCGCCACCCGACACCCGATGGATGGGAATCGTCGGGCTGAAATAGTCGGAAACGCCCTTTCTTTGCTGCTCTGTCGTCGCGTTCAGCAGCCACATCAAAAGGAAGAACGCCATCATGGCCGTCACGAAATCGGCATAGGCTACTTTCCACGCCCCACCGTGGTGACCGCCACCGGCAACGATTTTCTTCCGTTTGATGATGACTGGCGCGGCATTGCTTTGCGCGCTCATCTCACCACCTTTTCAACTCACCCAGGAAAAGGTGTAACAGGCCAAATCTTACCCTTGTCTTAAATCTCGATTTTTCAGGATCAGGAGTCCGCCACGCGCAAGGTATCACCCGGCGAGATCATCGGAGTCAGTTCGATCCTGGTCGGTGACGGGTCGGCATCGCCGCTCTGGCTGCGCCTTAGAATGATCTCGGCCGCCTGTCGGCCAATCTCTGCCCGGCAGGCATCCATCGTGGCAAGCCGCTTGGGCAAGCCTTGCAAGAGTTCGACACCATTGAAACCGGCCAGGCCGATTTGCCCGGGCACATCGATCCCTTGCTCAAGCAGGTAGAGAAGCCCCCCGGCCCCGATCATGTCGTTGGAATAATAGATGAAATCAACGTCATTGGTGCGCGACAGGACGGCCTCGGTCATTTCCCGCCCCTTGGCCAGCGCCGAACCGCCGGAATAGAATTCGTGATCCGCCACCTCGATTCCCGCCTTGGCCAAAGCCTGGGTAAACCCTTCAAACCGCTTGCGCGCACGATGGTCGAGCGGCATTTTCGTGCCGAGAAACGCGATCTTCCTGTAGCCAGCCTCGACGATCGCCTCACCCATCTTGCGCCCCGCCGCGCGATGCGAGATCCCGACGACCGAGTCGATCGGCTGACCGTCCGTATCCATGATTTCCACAACGGGGATACCGCTGGCCATAAGCATTGCGCGCGATGCGTCGGAATGTTCGAGCCCGGCAATGATCACCCCGGAGGGGCGCCAGGACAGCATTTCGTAAAGCACCTTCTCTTCCTTCTCGGGAAGATAATCGGTGATTCCGACCACCGGTTGAAGCTCGCTGTCTTCCAGGGTCCGGCTGATTCCGGTCATGACCTCGGGAAAGACCATGTTCGACATCGACGGGATGATCACCGCGACAAGATTGACCCGCTGGCTCGCCAATGCGCCGGCGATCTTGTTGGGCACATACCCAAGGCGCTTGGCCGCCTGAAGCACTTTCTGACGACTCGCCTCGGAAACATCATCCCGATTTCGCAACACGCGGCTGACCGTCATTTCCGAAACGCCGGAGGCTTCGGAAACATCTCGCAATGTCAAGGGTCGCTTCGGAGGCGTGGTCAAGGGGTGCTGCCCGGCATGAGTTCTCTCGATCCAGTTAGCCCGAAGCGTCAACCCTGTTCAACCCGTGACGCAAGCAGTTAGAGACAAAGGCAGCGCCAAGGGCAAACATGGTCATGACAAGGCGGCAATCCTGCGTTAACAAGCCCGAAGATGGCCCCGTGGCTCAACTGGATAGAGCAGCCCCCTCCTAAGCGGAGGGTCTGGGGCCGAAAGAAGATGGAGAGACAGACGGTTAGGGAAAAGTCAGCCTTGCGCGAACCGTTTTCCGAACCGTATGAAGGTGAAAACTAGGCCCCGTGGCTCAACTGGATAGAGCAATCCCCTCCTAAGGGATAGGTTGCAGGTTCAAGTCCTGCCGGGGTCGCCATCTTCCCATTAAGCTCATGAAATATTTCACTTTTTAGATAGACTTGCGAGCAGAGGAAGATCCTCGTCGCGCGATGCCCGAGAAATTGTTGGCCTAACATGCCCGATGTATTTCCGCCGTTGCCCCGGGTTCATGTATGCTTCCGCTTGCTCGTTCCTGAAGAACCGAGCTTGAACTACCCTGCTGCCGACAACCAGCTCAATCGGCACATTCGAATGGTTGAACAGTTCCAGCGAGACACAGCCGCGAAAGCCCGGCTGAAACATCGAGTTGATGCTGATCCCGAGGCGATGGTAGCTGCTTCTGCTGATTATGTCCGCGTACACGTCCAACGGCAATCCCACGTATTCAAGGGAGGTCGCTAGGACAGTCTGTCCCGGATGTATGAGGAAAACGTCCCCGAGGTCGCGTCTGGTGGACTGGAAAAAGACCTCAGGCCCCGAGTGGTCATGATCGGGGTGCAAGCTGATGCTGGGTCTTTGGTTGAGGACCGAAACGAGGAAGTCATAACCGAGGCGCAAGTCAACAGAAACTGCCCCGACTTGATCGTCTCCCAACAGGGGGTCCATGAAGATCTGCCCCTCCTTCCCGCTGTTGATCCTAGCCCTGAGCTCCTCTCTAGTTAGTAACGACACTGTCCCATCTTTCTCGAATTTCGAAGTTACGGATAGATTTTTCAACTAAGTCGTTGACTGTCCGCTCAATTCCATGGACGTCAACCCCTTCGTCTATCCATGGCGCAGCGCGGTTAGAAATCTGGTCAAACAGGTATTCCCACCCGCCGTAGAAGATCCCATAGAGCTCCGCGTCTTCCAGAAGTCGATGAGGCAGGACATCGTTGAAGGAGGCCGTGAGGTCCGGCAGCTTAAAACGCTGACTCAACGAGGGTAGTTTTCGCGCCGCTAGGGTCGCTTGGAACAGATCGACCATTGGATTTTGATGGCCGCCTAGGAAGTGCTCGATCACCTCAACACGTTTGGCCGTCGCGGGGTGGGTGTGGCTGGCTCCATGGTTTGGTGCAATAGCCAAGAGAGACTTCTTGCTGCCCTCGCCTGTATAGCAGGCGGAAAACAAGTCTGCGAAGTGCTCCATCCTGTGATTTAGATTTGCTTCACGCCAGATTGCAGGATGTAGGTTCGCTGGGGGTGGTCCCGGCTGTGCGAACAAGAGCGACAACTCGGAAATCTTGTAGTGGTGATCCACAAAATGACCGAGTTCATGAAAGAGTGGGATGCAGAATATTGGCCGGTGTTTAAATGCCTCCGGCGATCCTATTCGAACCAAGAGGGGCGAGTAACCCTTTGTGTCAAACATATTCAAGGCACGCGCAATATGCGACCACAGGTCCGCAGGGTTAAGGAAGAACCCAAAGTGTTCGAGCGACGCGCTAGAAATCAACGCGTCATCGTTGATCCACTCTTTGAGCGCTTTGGAAAGTACATACTGAGCCTCATGAGGGGCGTCATTGGATCGGCTTCCCTTGAGGAACTGCATGACGTGCCACGCATGCTCCTGAAACTGACGCACGACCTCTTCAGGGTAGCTCGCGGCATTTTCAATTACATGGACAATCGCCTCGACGGTCCGGGAGGCAAAGTCACGAAAAGCGGGATCGAAGTACGCCGACTTAGATAGCTGCGTATATCTCTCGACTAAAATGTGCAGATTGACGATTGGCGTCACAATCCGCCTCCAAGTTGCTTAAAGCATTCTGGGCGGCTGCACTCGCAATGTCATCCTCTTTCAGGATTTCTTCGACAGCGCTGCGAAGGTCATCATTGGTCGAGAGTTTCACCGCCAGCGAAACAGCATCCGGCAGCGCGGTCGGTGCTGATGCAGCTGGATCGCGCAGGAGATCAAGCGTCTGTGTGAGCACATCCTTCAAGTAGTTCTTCAAGCTCTCGGGGTATTTTTCGCCCCGTGCTTCAAGCAACAAAACGAGCTTGATGGTTTCGAGGGGGTGCTCAGAAGTAGGCGAAGCTGCGGCTAACATTTTTGTCTCCCCTGATTCGTGTACTGTGAATCAAGTGGTGAATCGGGTCAACTCGTCTGTCTCAAAAAATCGAGTGACCGCGCGCGAATTTGCTAGTGGATGGTCGCCCGGTCACTCTCGAACACTGCCCAGCTTGCCCGGAAGAAGCCGTAGGCCACCAAGGCATCGTGCGAGAAGGTCGCCACGCCGATCCGCGCCCCGACCTCGGGCGCGCGGGCCATGTCCGCCCAGACGACACGCCGCCCGACGCGGCGGGAGAGCAACCCAAACAGGCCGCCCAACCGAGCGGCGGGGACGCCATAGAAGCGGGCGAAGCGCACCACGTCAGCGGGGGTCGGCCAGCCGTCTCCCTCCGGGTCATAGGCGGCCCATTCGAGCAGCGCCTGATGGGCGAGCCGTGTGGGTTCATCGAAGACGATGCCGTAACCGTCCACGATCCGCTGGTCGCGGGTCATTCGCCGCCCTCCAACGCTGCAATGTCGCGCTCAGCCAGCGCCGATGCGATGCGCGCCGTGGCGTTCCGGCGGCCCGATGCGAACTCGCGGTCAGCATTCAGGGCGCGCTGCTGCGCCTGCTTCACCGAGGCGATGGCTGCCCGGGCCTGCCCTACATCCGCGCCCACCAGCCGCTCGGCCAGCTCCACCGGCGAGACGGCGCGGCCCTTGCGCGGCATCCGGTCGAGCAGCGCGGCGACGGCGGCGCCAAGCACCCGGTCCTCGGTCGCCACGGCCAGCACTGCCGCCGTCTTCAGCTCAGCCGGGCCAGCGCCCGAAAGCTGCGCCATGTGGTTGGTGCGCTTGTCGCCGCCGATCCCGGTGCGGGCCAGCGCGACCACGGGCGAAGCCCACAGAGCCTCGGATGCAGAGAGGCCCGAGGCCAGCGCATTGAGCTGGCGCAGGATCGCCCAGCGGTCATCGTCGGAACTCTCGCGCAAGTCGGCCCGGGCCTTCACGCCCATCTTGCGCCCAGCATTCTCGGCATCGAGCTTGCCGAACCCCGCCCGGCGGGCGCTGTCGGCGGCGTCCTGCCCCTGCTTCTGGATCGCGGCTTCCAGCCGGTCGATCATTGCGCGGTGCTTCTCCTCAAGGCGAGTGGCCGTGGCCGCCGCATCGGCCAGCTCGGGCAGGCCATAGAGGGTGCCCGCCGGGGGCAAGGTCGGGGGATTGTCGGTGGTGGAGATGGTGGCTTCCATTGTCGGCTCCTGTCTAGGTGTCACGGGGCCGACGCGCTGCCACTGCGCTGTCAGGGTCGCCATCGCCCCTTTCCTGCGGACAACTATAACTTGAACGCCATGCGCCTCAGAGCGCTATTACTTGTTGCGAAAGTGCGAACATTCGCGTCCACTGAGTCCAGCATCTAAGAAATTTGGACGGTTTCAATGGCCAGCAAAGCAAGGGCTGCCTTCGATAAGAACGCCAAAGATATTGAACGGCTTCTTAAGGTTCACGAAGAAATCGGCGGCACCGGGCCTGGGCGGCGCTATGGTCTCGAAGTATTGAACAAATCCGCAATAGTTCTGATTACTGCGTTTTGGGAGGCATATTGTGAAGACGTGGCAGCGGAAGGTCTGGCACACATCATAAAACATGCGAAAACGGCGGATGCCCTACCCACGGAACTCAAGAAGCTTGTTGCGAAAAAGTTGAAGAAAGAAGCTCACGAACTCGAAGTGTGGAAAATCGCCGATGAAGGCTGGCGCGCTTAT
Source organism: Aquicoccus porphyridii (assembly GCF_008369105.1). Taxonomy (GTDB): domain Bacteria; phylum Pseudomonadota; class Alphaproteobacteria; order Rhodobacterales; family Rhodobacteraceae; genus Aquicoccus; species Aquicoccus porphyridii. The sequence goes on from NZ_VINQ01000006.1 coordinate 176,343, forward strand.
TTGACTGTGCATTTGGAACAGCTAAAGGAAGAACGGGACCGAAGGCTGAATACTCCAAAGACTGATCAAATCAATGAGCTTTTCAAGACGGCTGTTGGAATAGAAAAAATGTCGAGCCATTGGTATTGGCCGAAGAAAATGAAGGCAGACAGAGCGACCCAAAAATTGGACGAATATGTTACGCTGCGGGGGGCGATTGCCCATCGAGGTCAACACGACACGAGCGTCACTAAGAAGAACGTGACCGACTATTTTGAGTTCGTGCAAGCTCTCGTAGGGAAGACCGGAGGGCAAGTAAACACGCACGTAAAGAAGGTGACGGGCAAACCTCTTTGGTTGCCCAAAAAAACTAAATAACCCGGCGGATCAGGCGCGGCGGCTCGGTGCTGACGAGGTAGCTTGCGGCGTCCAGCGCGTGGTCCGGCCCGTCCGTCTGACAGTCTTCGGGGTTGCGCTGCGAGCGACCCAGGTACGGCACGGTGTTCAGGAAGTAGGTGCAGCGGGCCGAGACAAAGAGCCCGGGCCGGGTGCCGTCTCCCGCCGCCTGCATCAGCTCGCGAAGCTTCGGCAGTCGGGCTGTGCGCCGCCCCTTCACCGAGGGCCAGAAGTGGACGCCCTCCTGCCGGAACAAGTCCGACACCGCCGCCTGATCCGAGGCCTGAGAGGCGAACTGCGCGCAGTCTAGGATGCCCGAGGCACGGCGCGGCGGGATGCCCCACTGCGCGAGAGCTTCGAGGATGTCGGCGGCGACCTCGGAGACCGGCGCGCGAGTGCCCCTGTTCAGGTCTTCGGGATAAGCGGTGTGGACCTCATCGAAGATGAAGAAGGACCCCTTCGGCATGAAGGTGCCTGACACCTCCGCCCCCGGTGAGATCGCCGCGAACAGGACCACCGCCGGGGCCGTGGTGCCCCAGTCGCAGGAGTAACGGATTGCCCAGTTGAGGGGCTGGCTGAAAGGCCGGTCGGCTGGATCTGGCGGCGCGACCACATTGCGCGCCTCATCGAACACGCCCCCGAAGTAGTCACCGGCAACGGCAGTCCAGTCACCGTCAATCCACGCCTGCGCAAGGCCCGGGTCAACCTTGGCGATGGCGGCGAGCTGAGCGCCGTACTCCTCCGGCAGGCGGGGGTTGTCGGTCAGCTTCGACGGGCAGCGGACATAGGTGCGCCCCGAGACGGGATCGGTGACGGGTGCCCATGCAGGCCGCCCGAAGATGAAGCGTTTGGCGATGGCGGCGTGGCCCGGGCCGCCCGGATTCGCGGTCATGATGAACCGGCATGGCACGCCCGACGCAGACCGGAGGCAGCCGCGCAGGAAGTCGAACATGCTCAGGTCGGCATACTGCCCGACCTCCTCGGCCACGATGCAGTCGAAACTCTTGCCCTGTAGCGGCAGGAGGTCCTTGTGCGCTTCGAGGTTTCGCAGCTCGACATAGGCCCCGTTCGGCAGCCGGAAGACGTGCTCATTCGCGTTGTGTCGGGCGGCTGTGCCGTAGCGAAGCCGGAAGATGGACAGCAATTCATGCTCAAGCTCGGAGAGCGCGCCCTGCGTCCGGCGGGTGATGAGGGTGCGCGACTGTGCGCCCCAACGCTCGGCCCGGCGGAAGACCTCAAGGATCGCGGCATAGGTCTTGCCACCACCACGCCCGCCGTCCAGCAGCAGGTCCCATTCGAGGGGCAGCGACAGGACGCGCGCCTGAAACAGCGTGGGAGCAATGTCGATGGTGGCGGTGTTCTGCATCATGGGGTTACTATAGCTGGAACAATGGCTTGCCGCCCCGGGAGATACTTGTTGCCTGACCTTACCCAGATGACCGCCGCCGAACTCCTCGCGCTCCATGCCCAGATAGGCGAAGAGCTGCGGGCGCGCGGTGTCGTGCGCAGTGCCAACAATCCGACCGGCGACCTAGCCGAACACCTGTTCTGCGCCGCCTTCGGCTGGGCTCAGGCCCCGAACTCTGAGCGGGGATACGACGCGACCGGGCCGGACGGGACGCGCTTCCAGATCAAGGGGCGCCGGGTGCACCGGCGCAACCCGTCGCGCCAGCTGTCAGCTATCCGCGACCTTGCGGGCGGGCACTTCGACGTGCTGGCGGGCGTGATCTTTGATGATGACTTCTGCGTGGTCAGGGCGGCGCTGATCCCGCGCGGCGTGGTGGAGGCACGGTCAACCTATGTCGCCCATACCAACAGCCACAAATTCATCCTGCGGGAGGACGTTTGGTCAGCGCCCGGGGTGCGCGACGTGACTGCCGAGGTCGCGGTGGCGATGCCCTAGCCCAAAAAAGATGAGCGGGCTCCCGAAGGAGCCCGCTCTGTTTGATATAGAGCGCAAGGCGCTCTTTCGATTTAGAACCTGGTATGCCCTTGCGGGTTTGCCAGTGAATCAGCCTACTTGGACGAAGTGGCGGTCTGTCAAATTACGGCTTTTCGTCACTTTTCGGCTCCGTAGACAAAGGCTGGAATTCAGAACCAATTGAGGAACTCAACCCAACCTTTAATGCACGCTGCACTTCTTTGACAGCGGCGACTAAATGCTTTTCATCAGATGGAACCACCAAGGAGATTTTCACCTCCACGCCGATCAAACCATTCGTGTGACCGACTGTCGTGGCCGAAGGGGAATTGAGCATACCGCATTCGCATCCACCTTCCTTGCTGCGTTGGCTGTCAACGTTTGACCGCCGCCACTGAGATATCCGGTCATAGACCGGTATTCCCGCCGCCGCTGCTCCTATGATCGTGGCAACTGCTGCCGCGATCATAAGGAGCTCCATCACTAGCCCTTGCAGTCCTCATTGCTTTTGCGCATAGAAAACTCCGAGACTACGACTACGAGCCTTGTAAATATTGGATAGCACTGCTCTCTTTTCAAGTTTTTTTTGCAGCCGGAGCCTAGAACTGCTCAATCAGGTTCTTTCGAAGGCGTCACGTCCACCATCTTGCGGTAGTCCTCGGGCGTCATGGCGGAGGGGAGGTTGATGTTGACCTGCACGGCACTACCGCCGCCCTCCAAGGGCTCGCCCTCGCGGTACGAATGGCGGGCCTTCAACAGGAACATGCCCGCGATCACGTTGCCTTCCATCGCCGTCTCGTAAAGCTTCGCCACCAGCGCGTCATGCTCTTTGGCCCTCCCCCGGTCCAGCGCCTCCTGAACCTCAGGCTGGCGCTCGCGCACGTTTCGGAATGCATCCTTGCCCATGCGCAGGGCCTTGGCGATGGTGGCGACGGCAACGCCCCGGGCAGCCAGTTCCTCGACCACCTTCAAGCCACGCCGGCCAACGCGCCACTCGCTCTTGCCGGCGTCATTCACGACGCGCCGGGCGGGGATTTCAGGCTTGGCTTCCATGCGCCTCCTCCTTCATCTCATTGGCGATCCGCTGCACGACAGACTTGCCCACGCGCAGCTCCGCCGCGATCTTGTTGATGCCTAGGCCCTGCGACCGGAGCGAGCGGATTGCCTCGCAGGTGCCGTCGCCCGTCTCTGGCCGACCGAACCTGACGCCCCGAAGCCGGGCACGGACGATCCCGGCGTGGGTGCGCTCGACAATCATGTCACGCTCGAATGCCGCGAAGACCGAGGCCATGCCCAAGAGCGCGCGGCCCGCTGGGGTGGTGGTGTCCACCGCCTCGCGGTCAAGGTAGAGGTCGCAGCCGATCTGCCGCACCTCCTCGAAAAGGGCCGCGAGGTTGGCGAGGCTGCGCCCGAGGCGCGACACGTCAACAGCGGCGATCAGGTCAAAGCGCCGCCGCCGGGCGTCGGCCATCATCCGGTCAAGCGCCGGGCGCGAGCGGCTGGCGCCGGATGCCGTATCGACATACTCCTGCACTACGTCCCACCCGGCCCGCTCGGCCACCTCCCGCAGCCGGACGAGTTGGTTCTCAGTGGTCTGGCCCCCGGTGCTGACCCGGGCATAGATCGCCACGCGCTTCGCCATCTCCATTTCTCCTCTGTGCTGCCCCGCCGATGGGAGAACATATCGTGAACAATGTGGGCCGGTCTAGCCCGGAAAGGGGACGGATGGCGGGCCGATTTCTTGCTGACTTCGCAGCCCAGAGAACCTGGGCGATGCGGCGCGCGTTTCGGGACCCCTTTTCCGGGCGGCCCGTTTCTTGCTGTCGCAGCGCGGATCAGCATGGCCAGGGCGGCGGTGGCCGATCTGGCGCGCCCTTTTACCGGGGCGGCAGGCGCGTGTTGCTGCATCCCCCTGCCCAGAGAAGCGGCGCGCAGCCGCCTTCCCGATCTTCCCGTTTCGGATCGGCGCGCCCTCAGAACGGGATGCAGGGTGCAAGGTCGTAGCGCCCAGAGAACGAAGGGTTTTCCGACATAGGCTCCCGTTCTTCCCGTTCCTCCCGTTCTTTTAGAGAGTTAGAGAAATGAGAGAGAAGACGCGCAGAAGAAGGTCCGAGAAAGGAGAAAAAAGGAACCGCGTCGGAAAACGACTAGAACGGGAAGAACGGGAGCCGATGCGCTAACCCCCAGCGGGGGCGCAACTATCTGGCACGGTGGCGCATCCCGTGTCAATCGGCATCCAAAGCTGACCCCCTATCGGCATTCAAAATTGACCCCTTTGAGCTGAGCAGGCCCGGCGCTGCGTAGCCCTCACATAGCGCAGCGGCGGCGGGCCTGCGGGGGTCCGGGTTGGCGCTATGCGCGGTTCTT
>NZ_VINQ01000051.1 GCF_008369105.1 Aquicoccus porphyridii
CGGCCGAGGCTGTGTGGAAACTCCAACATGTGGTATGCTTGTTGCGAGATGGGAGTGCATGTATGTCAGGTTTCATCGGTGGTGTTGATCGCGATCAGGTCACGCTGTTTCCGGAACGTCTTGAGGATTGGATTGGCGAGGACCATCTGGTTCGGGTGGTTGATCTGTTTGTCGATCAACTTGATCTGGTGGATCTCGACTTCGCGCGCACGGCCCATGCGCGGACCGGGCGACCCGGTTACCATCCGTCCGTTCTGCTGAAGCTGTTCATCTATGGCTATCTCAACCGGGTTCCGTCCAGCCGCAGGTTGGAGCGCGAGGCCGGGCGCAATGTCGAGGTGATGTGGCTGATCGGACGATTGGTGCCAGATCACAAGACGATTGCGGATTTCAGACGTGAGAACGGCGCCGCCATCCGCAAGACCTGTGCGCAATTCGTGGAGCTCTGCCGCCGGATCGGCACGCTGAAAGGCGAGTGCGTGGCCATCGACGGTAGCAAGTTCAAGGCGGTGAACAATCGCGACAAGAACTTCACCAAGGGCAAGATCGCCAGCCGCCTCGCGCACCTGGAGGCTGATGTCGAACGCTATATCACCGAGATGGTGCGCATCGACCGACAGGACGAAGGCGGGGTGCGGACCGAGAATGTTGCGCATCTGGCGCAGCGATACGGGCGCCTGAAGCAGGAGATCGAACGCCTCAAGACGCTGGACAAGGCGCTTGCCGATGCTCCCGACGGCCAGATATCCCTGACCGATCCGGATGCGCGCGCCATGGCCACCAGCGCGCGCAACAGCGGGTTGGTGGGCTACAATGCACAATGCGCCGTGGACACCGAGACCCATATCATCGTCAGCCATGACGTCACGAACAAGGGGTTCGACCGTGACCAGCTCAGCCCGATGGCGATTGCCGCCAAAGAGGCGCTCGGACGCGATGAGCTGCATGCCCTGGCCGACAAGGGCTATTTCAGCGGCGTCGAGATTGCCGCCTGCGACAAGGTCGGCATTACGGTGACCCTGCCGCGCCCGGAGACCTCCGGCAATCGCGGCAAGGGCATGTATGTAAAAGCCGACTTCAAATACGATCCTGCGCGCGATATCTACATCTGCCCGACCGGGGATGAGCTGATCTACCGCTACACGCGCGAGGAAGACGGGCTCCAGGTCCGGCGATACTGGACCAACGAATGCCAGCATTGCCCCGTGAAATCACGCTGCACCACGGGCAAGGAGCGCCGCGTCACCCGATGGGACTATGAGCATCTGGTGGACGAGATGCGCGATCGCCTGCGCAGCGCCGCTGATCCGATGACATTGCGCCGCAGCACGGTCGAGCACCCTTTCGGCACGATCAAGGCCTGGATGGGCTCAACCCATTTCCTGATGCGTCGCCTGAAAAATGTCAGGACCGAAATGGCGCTGAACGTGCTGGCCTACAACATCAAGCGCATGGTCGCCTTGGTCGGGATCAAGGGGCTGATGGCGGCTATCCCTGCGTAATCCGGGTAAATATTGGCTGTAATCCACGGCGGTGTGCGCCAAGCCTGCTCCGAAGCCCTCGGAGGCATCAAAACCGCCCCATGCGACCAATATGAGCCGATATCAGCAAGCTGGCTGAAGTTGCGCCCCGGAAGGCTGTAGCCGTCGAGTTTCCACACAGCCTCGGCCC
>NZ_VINQ01000052.1 GCF_008369105.1 Aquicoccus porphyridii
TTCAAGAACCGCGCATAGCGCCAACCCGGACCCCCGCAGGCCCGCCGCCGCTGCGCTATGTGAGGGCTACGCAGCGCCGGGCCTGCTCAGCTCAAAGGGGTCAATTTTGAATGCCGATAGGGGGTCAGCTTTGGATGCCGATTGACACCAGTGTGAGCGGACCGGTGTGCCAGAGCACTTCACAGCGTCGCTGGTGGGCCACAAGTCGGCACGGTCGGAGAACGGGATCACCTACGGCATCTACTCGGCGGGTATCTCCGACGAACAAAAACGGGGGATCATCGACCAGATCCGGCTGCCGTCATGCTGATACCGGACATTGATGCCTTCGAGGAACGAGCCGCCATCGCGCAATACGAGGGTGGTCTGTCGCGGGAAATGGCGGAAGACCTTGCGGCACGTCAGCAGGGATTCCGTGACAGGGCGCACTACTGGGAGTGGCTGGCAGACTACGTGGTGAAACGTAGGTTGCCCTGAGAACAGCCTCGGCTGGTGACGACTGGCCGGGGAAAGGTGAGGTATGGCGAAAATCATTGGTGTGTTCAGGAATGTGGTGTTCCTTGGATGGCTGGTCGCTATCCTGTTCGCCACCACGGTAACGGCGGGCCTCTGGGCGGCGAAGATGACGTTGACGGTCGGAACGATGAGCGCCACGGCGGGGGCCACCGCGCTTGCGCACCGAAAGCAACTGGCGAAGGCTGTTGCGAGGACGAAGGCCAAGGCGCGTCTCCGTAGAGCCATCGTCGCCATCCCGGTCGCGGGGCTTGGCGCGATCGCCTACTTCGAGGAGCAGGACTACCAGGAGTGGCGGGAGGACAACCCCGAAGGAACCCGTCAGCAGTACGCCTGCGAGGTTGCGTCCTTGACGGCTGAGGTTGTCGACGAGGTGCTTCAAGACCTGCCTGAGGTGGTGAGACCGTCGCCCTCGACCGTGTTGGCCAAGCTGCCGACCTGTGACTGATACCCGGGGTGGCCCACGTGGCCACCCTTGGTCGTCTTCCTGTTTCTTTTTTTGCCCCCACAAGGTGCCCCAGTTTGGTGAGTCAGGAGGGGTTTGTGATAGCGGTCATCGGCTTTGAGGGTCTCCTACCACCCCAGCCAGCTCTCACCAATCAACGTCATAACGCTTCAGGTGCCAGAACCGGGCCGGAAGTGCCCCAAAGAGTGCCCCCCAAGGGAATAGGTATAAGTAATGGAGAAGGAGGAGAAGGAGGGAGTATTGTATACCTAGTTGGTGGTTCCCCCCCTCACACTTCCTTGATCTCCTATCTCTCCTGATCCCTTATCCTTAGGTTCCCTAGGCTGCCACTCGTTGATCTTCGCTGTCGTCTCCCGGTGTCCTAGCCTCCGCCAGTGGCCCGTACTCCTTCACGTGGTCATCCAGGCGTTGAATGTAGCCACGGGTCCGGGGGATTTGTCGTGATAGCATGTAGTCCTGTTTGGCTTTGGCCTGGAGGTCCGGGATCTCGTCTGCACCAACGAAATTGGATGTGGCGGGCAAATCGACCCCCACTATCGT
>NZ_VINQ01000053.1 GCF_008369105.1 Aquicoccus porphyridii
CGGCCCACTGCAGTCACTCGCCAAGCCTTTGTGACGCTGCGGCGCGGCCCGTCGAAGCTGCCGTTGGTGCATCCTGCAGCATTTCCGGAACATGAACGACGGCAGTGCGGGAACAAAGCGGACGCTCAGCGCACGTGCTGGAGTGGACGCAAGAAGTCCTACCCAGAACCTAGCGAAATCTCAGCGGTCAGGTTTACCCTGTTGCCTCATCACTCTTCAGCCACCATTCCCCCAGGCCGTCAAGCAACGGAACCAGTTTCTGCCCGGCCTCCGTCAGGTCATACTCGACCCGGAGAGGGTAGCCGGGAAACTGGGTGCGCTGCACCACGCCGGCGTCTTCAAGTTTGCGCAATTCGAGAGTCAGCATCTTGTGCGAGATGGTCGGATTATCCCGACGCAGGTCACTGAACCGCTTTGTACCATCCTGAAGATAGTACACCAACAGCGTAGGCCAGCGGCCACTGAGGACCTGCATCACCTCTTCGATCGGGCAGCGCGAAACAAGCTCTTTCATGGACGCCTCATGGTAACAAAAAGGTTCGTAATTTTACACAGTCGCCAAATCATTTAAGGCTCGGCCTCGCTGCGCAGCGTCATCCCGTATAACCTCGGAGACGAAAAACAATGACACCGATCTTAGTATATGGCTTCCCATCGGGAAGCTCCATGGGGCTGATTGCGGCACTGGAATGGCTTGGCAAGCCCTACCGGCTTTGCCGTGTCGACATGTTCGGAGAGATGCACGATCCGGCATATGCAAAGCTGAACCCACGCATCGAAACTCCTGCATTCATCACTGATCAAGGCGATGTACTGACGGAAACCATGGCCATCGCCGCATGGCTGGAGACAAGGGATACCGAGCGGCGCATCAGCTTTGATCCGCTGACGCGCGACGCGGATCGCATGCATCAGCTGATGGCCTTCATCAATACAGGCTTTACCGGAGCCTTCAGCCCGCTGTGGGCTGCAATGGAGATGGAGGTCGCCGAGCCTGCTGTTCAGGCCGCGTGGCAAAAGCTGGGCATGGAAGGCGTACTTGACCGTCACGACAAACTGGAAAGTCTGATTGAGGGCGGGCCCTACCTGCTGGGAGACCGGCCGACACTAGCAGATGGTATTCTGATCGGTGTGGCCCGCTGGCTGGAGTTTCATAACGTTGCCGAGATCGCGCGCTGGCCAAAGATCGCGGCCATCCGTCAAGTTCTGGAGGCGGACCCTGCCGTTGTGTTCGCAACAGGACTTGAGAATGGTGAACACCTTCATGGCAGCGGGTTCTGTCAAGGCCACGTAGCGCTGGCCGATGTTATCGAGAAGTGCGGCGCATAGCGATTTATTGCGCCCCAGCTAATTAGCTGGGGCGCAATAAATTGATCATCGATGCCCGTCCGCTGTGGGCTCGAAGCCGACCTGCGGCAGCCCTCCCATCAAGCGATCGGTGGCGTCGTTCGCCGCCCTGACC
>NZ_VINQ01000054.1 GCF_008369105.1 Aquicoccus porphyridii
GGGAGTGGACAAAACATGGGGGTCATCTTCGTCGTTGCGGCCCGTGCTAAGGTGAGTTCTTTGCGTGTGGGGCTGCCATGGACGTACGGATTACAATCGAAACTACCTTCGACAACGGGGAGAAGCGCACTCATCAGCTTGACGGCATTTCACGACCCTACCGGGTGACCTGTCCAGACGGGATCGGGTTGCGCCTCGAGGATGGGAAGAGGGTTGTCGAACAGATTCAGCGGGCAATTCTTTGCGATCAGGTTGAGGAAATCATCCGAGAAAGCCGCGTATGCCCGGATTGCGCCTCGGTTCGTGCCATTCATGACTATCGCACGCGCGATCTCGACACGCTCTTTGGGCGGGTTCGGGTCAAAGCCGCGCGCTTGCGCCGCTGTTCGTGTGATGCCAGGTCAGCGGCGATGCCCGGCGGACCTATTTCTCCGCTGGCCTATTTCTTTCCTGACCGGGCTACCCCGGAGCTGCAGCGGCTCCATGCGGAACTCGGGTCCCGGCATTCCTTTCGCGAAGCCGCGCGGCTGATGAAAAGCTTCCTCCCCTGCCATCCGCCCCATCACACCACGGTGCGTGACCGGTTGGGAAGAGTAGCCGCGGGGCTCGAGAAAAGTCGAAGGGCATCAGGCGATCCCGCTGAAGCACTTCCCAAAGGGGGTTTGACGGTTTTTCTGGACGGTGCGCATATCCGCTGTCGACCGGAGTATCAGCAGCGACACCTGGATCTTGTGGTCGGTAAGATTGAAAGTCGCAATATGTGCCGACGATTTGGCTTGGTCGCCAATGCGACGGCATCGCCAGGCAGCCGGATGCGAGAAGAGCTGTCAGACTTTGGATGGAAGCCGGGCCGTCTGTTGACGGTAATCTCTGATGGCGAGCTTGCTCTCCCGAACCTCATACGGAATGCCATGGGTGGCGACGGCCAGGTGAAGCATATCCTCGACTGGTGGCACATCTCGATGCGTATTCGACATGTCGAGGCCGCCGTTCAGGGTCTGGTCCAGATACCGGGATTCACTGGAATTCCGGTGCTGTTCCAGCGCCCCGCGAAAAGCCTTCGCTGGTGGCTGTGGCATGGCAGAGCACGGGTCGCGGAAACTTATCTGAAAGGGCTCATGCACGATTGCACCCGCCTTGCGGAAGAACCTTTGGCTGTCCGCACCGCTGCCGCTCGTGTGCAGGCCCGATGCGGGACACTGTACACCTATCTCGCGAACAACATGGAATCCCTTGTCGACTATGGCCGACGGTACCGTAACGGGCTGCCCATCTCGTCATCTCGTGCCGAAGGATCAGTCGATGACATTGCCAATGCCCGCATGGGAAAGCGCAGAAGGATGCGGTGGTCGCCCAAAGGGGCTCACCGAGTAGCCGTCACAAGGGCCGCAGTTCTCGATGGTCGGCTGACCGTCGCAAACAGAAAACGCGCCGCATGACCCCCATGTTTTGTCCACTCCC
>NZ_VINQ01000055.1 GCF_008369105.1 Aquicoccus porphyridii
TCGAACAATGGAGGAAACACGACAACACGAAGCGACCATACAGTACATTGGGCTACCGCCCTCCCGCCCCGGAAATCATTGTCACGATGGACCCAAGGCCGGTCATGCACTAACAATCAAACCGGACCACTTAGGTGGGGTTGATCAAGATAGCCAGCCGCTGTGATTGCAACCTTTGAAGTGAAGAGAAAAGCCGGACATGATTTGGAGTAAGGAAAACGAACGTTGTCGGCGCCTTCTTGCTCTTTTTGCTCTGGTCTTTTGGGGGGCAGGTGAAGTTGTCGCGTCCGGCCTCGAAGCCTCGGCGGAAGGAGATAAGCAAGTTGAGATTGCAAATGAACCGATAGGTTATCATTGGCAGCAGGGCGTTTGGTTTTCGTTCCTAGTTAAATATCGCAACCCTTATCTTTCGAACGAAGCAGAGGAAATTATAAAAGACCGTGATCACTTGGTTGAAGCGTTAAAACGCGTTCAGCACAGGACGGGTTTCACCGAAGATGGTCGATATGACAGAAGTCTGGTGGGTGACAACGAAGCGATTGGCGGGTTTGCTTTCAATCTCGACACATTGAAGCCCGTTAATCGGAACCTGTTTTATGATGCCGACATTACCGGTGATCCTCAAAATCCAGACGATTCCGATATTGTCAGGATTAGCATTGAGTGGGCAGGAGCCAATGCCTCGACCGCTCCGCTGGACGTAACGCGCCCGTTTGACAGGTATCAAGAGGGTCGCGGAACAGCGCCAAACTTGTTTCAGGGGCACCTGACGACCTACACGCAAGGCAGTCTGCCTCCTGCTGGTTACCTCTCGCTAAATTCGGATCATTCTAATGTGGACTATCGCCTCTATGAACAGGGAGACGGATTAATCGCCTCCCTTAGATGCAATGTGATGAATGGAACATCTAACCGGCGAAATGTACAGCCGCTCTGCGATGGAAAAGTTAGAGAACTAGAAACGAATACGATCCTCTACCTTCTGTTTCCAGAACACCTTATTTGGTCTGAACGAAGCTGGATGCAACCGGCAAAAGCTGCGTTTTTTCTAGTAAACTCATGGCGTATTAAGAGGTAGTCTATGGTAGAAATTAACTCTTCCGACCTTGTTTCAATAAACAACACCCTAAACTCTCACGACGACTATTGGCAGGCATATGATATTTTATCAGGCTATGATGGCCTTACCACCGATCAGAGGTTCTGGTTCGAACAAGCATCGGCAATTAATCGCATGGCGAATGGGTTTGATCAACCCCACCTAAGTGGTCCGGTTTGATTGTTAGTGCATGACCGGCCTTGGGTCCATCGTGACAATGATTTCCGGGGCGGGAGGGCGGTAGCCCAATGTACTGTATGGTCGCTTCGTGTTGTCGTGTTTCCTCCATTGTTCGA
>NZ_VINQ01000056.1 GCF_008369105.1 Aquicoccus porphyridii
ATCCACGGCGGTGTGCGCCAAGCCTGCTCCGAAGCCCTCGGAGGCATCAAAACCGCCCCATGCGACCAATATGAGCCGATATCAGCAAGCTGGCTGAAGTTGCGCCCCGGAAGGCTGTAGCCGTCGAGTTTCCACACAGCCTCGGCCCTAAACTGACATTCAAATGTAGCAAATCGAATGTCAGGTATGCGGTTAAAGTAGCCTTGGGCATTCCAAATTACTAGGAACCCGCAATCAATCGTTTAGCCGACCTCAGTCGCTAATACTTCTTCAAGAATATCAAAAACTAATGAAAAATTCCTAAAGTCGTCTGCGGTTCCATTTTCGCAAAGCCAATCGCAGAGGTTCCGCTTCTCATCCTTATTGATTTTCCAGGTTTCTGGAACAGCCTTCTCGACTCCTCGTTCAACTAAACTATGCCCCTGTTTTATATCCACAAAGGCAAGCTTATGATCAATCGCTCTTTGGATCGTCTCATCAGAAAATAGATTCTCTATTCCAGATTCGATTTTGTGGGGCTGTTGGGCGATCGTCCTGCGAAACAAGTTTCCATTGTTGGTGTCAGGCTTGCCTGCATCACAATCATACAACAAGAGCCACTTCTTCTGAATAGTCGCGCCCAAATGTGATTTGTAGGTATCCCAGATCTTATTCAGATGGGGACAGCCTACGGCATCAACCAATTCAAATTCATCTACAAGCGCGGCCTTGCCGAGGAGTTCTCCTGCCTTGGTCAGATAGTCAATATCTGTGGTGCCTTCGAGGTAAAGGACAGGCTTTTGGTTGGCTTCAATTCTGTTTCGAACGTCGTCTTGGAAGCGCGCGCTGTCCTGCATGTGTTTGTATGCTGCTTCAAACTCAGAGAAGCGCTCAACCTCGATTTCCTGACCATCAGGCAGCTCGATGAGTTGGAAGCCGTCTGATGTGAATACCTTTTCCATGCCAATCAAAAACAATGGCGAATGCGTAGTCAGGATAAACTGAACTTTTGGGAACAAACGGATAAGGTTTGGCAGCAAGTCGTGTTGAAGGTCGGTATGCAGGTGGAGGTCGATTTCATCAACCACAACAATCCCTTCAATGTCGCTCAGTTGAGTTAGCTGCGAACGGCTTAGATCAAAGTCTCTGATGATCGCTAAAAACAGGTCAAGCAGAACAGCTTGCCCCGTGGAGAGCTGGAACAAGTTGGCAGCCATTGGCTCGTTGTCTATCGAAATTCCAATCTGCCTTCGATTGTGAACAGGCGTGCAAAATTGACCCCGTAGCGGGGTAATCGGCGTCCAAAAGTGACCCCCCTGATATTTCTGTTTTGATGCTTCCTCAGATGCATGAGGGAGCGAGTTGGGGATGTTGGTTGTGGAGACGATTGCGAAGATCAG
>NZ_VINQ01000057.1 GCF_008369105.1 Aquicoccus porphyridii
AACGCGCCGAGCGGGTCGCCGAACGCATCGTCGAATGCCTCGGCGAGCCCTACTGGATCGATGGCGAGAGCCTGTTGCTGGGTTGCAGCCTGGGACTCGCCCACGCCCGTGCCGACGAAGGCAACGCGCCGAGCGGGTCGCCGAACGCATCGTCGAATGCCTCGGCGAGCCCTACTGGATCGATGGCGAGAGCCTGTTGCTGGGTTGCAGCCTGGGMCTCGCCCACGCCCGTGCCGACGAAGGCGCCGACCCGCTGATGTGGCATGCGCACATCGCCATGCAGCAGGCCAAGAGCCGCCAGGGTTGCACCTTCCATGTCTTCGACGAACGCATCAACCGTGGCGTGCGCAGCCTCGCCGACCTCGAAGCCGAACTGCGCCGGGCGCTGCGTCGCGACGAGCTGGAGCTGCACTACCAGCCGCGACTGTGCCTGGACAGCGGGCGCATCGTCGGCCTGGAGGCGCTGGTGCGCTGGCGCCACGGCGAGCGGGGCCTGCTCACGCCCAGCGAGTTCGTCCCGCTGGCCGAGGARAGCGGGCTGATCGTGCCGCTCGGCTACTGGGTCATCGCCCGCGCCCTGCGCGACATGCAGTGGCTCAACGGGCGCGGCCTGGAGCCGTTGCACATGGCGGTGAACCTGTCGTTCCGCCAGTTCCAGGACAGCCAGTTGCTGCCGACCCTGCAACGGTTGATCGAAGAGCACGTTCGGCACCGGTTTCTCGTCCTTCGTCCACCTCAATAGCCTGCCGATCACCCTGTTGAAGATCGACCGCAGCTTCGTCGGCGGCATGGACCAGCGGGCGGAAAACTTCCAACTGGTGCGGGCGATGATCAACCTGGCGCACAACCTCAACCTGGAAGTGGTTGCCGAAGGCGTGGAGACCCTGCGCCAGCAGGAGCAGTTGCGCGATTTCGGTTGCGACCGGAAAACTTCCAACTGGTGCGGGCGATGATCAACCTGGCGCACAACCTCAACCTGGAAGTGGTTGCCGAAGGCGTGGAGACCCTGCGCCAGCAGGAGCAGTTGCGCGATTTCGGTTGCGACCAGGTGCAGGGCTACTGGATCAGTCCGCCGCTGCCGTTGGCGGAACTGGCGCGTTTCCTGGGCATMGGCGAGCGCTCGGCGCACCGCGGCCAGCCGCTCGGCAATTGAGCGCCGACGCCTCGCTGGCCGTGGCTTTCGGCAGCAACCGCGCGGTCTTCCACTCGAAGGCCAGGGTCAGGCCAATGGCCGCGCAGGCCA
>NZ_VINQ01000058.1 GCF_008369105.1 Aquicoccus porphyridii
ATGGCAAAAGCAAAGTTTGAACGTAACAAGCCGCATGTGAACATCGGGACGGTTGGTCACGTTGACCACGGCAAGACGACGCTGACGGCGGCGATCACGAAGTATTTCGGTGATTTCCGGGCCTATGACCAGATCGACGGCGCGCCGGAAGAGAAGGCGCGGGGGATCACGATCTCGACGGCGCACGTGGAATACGAGACCGAAGCGCGCCACTATGCGCATGTGGACTGCCCCGGGCACGCCGACTATGTGAAGAACATGATCACGGGTGCGGCGCAGATGGACGGCGCAATCCTGGTGTGTTCGGCCGCGGACGGCCCGATGCCGCAGACGCGCGAGCACATCCTGCTGGGCCGCCAGGTCGGCATTCCGGCCTTCGTGGTCTACATGAACAAGGTCGACCAGGTCGATGACGAGGAGCTTCTGGAGCTTGTCGAGATGGAGATCCGCGAGCTTCTGTCGAGCTATGACTACCCGGGCGACGATATCCCGATCATCAAGGGTTCGGCGCTGGCGGCGATGGAAGGCAACAATCCCGAGATCGGCGAGAACTCGATCCGCGAGCTGATGGCGGCGGTCGACGAATACATCCCGACGCCCGAGCGCGCGGTGGACATGCCGTTCCTGATGCCGATCGAGGACGTGTTCTCGATCTCGGGGCGTGGCACGGTTGTTACGGGGCGTGTCGAGCGTGGCGTGATCAACGTGGGCGACGAGATCGAGATCGTGGGCATCCGCGACACCCGCAAGACGACCTGCACCGGTGTCGAGATGTTCCGCAAGCTGCTGGATCGTGGCGAGGCGGGCGACAATATCGGCGCGCTGCTGCGCGGGATCGACCGTGAAGGTGTCGAGCGCGGACAGGTTCTGTGCAAGCCGAAATCGGTGACGCCGCACACCAAGTTCGAGGCCGAGGCCTATATCCTGACCAAGGACGAGGGTGGCCGCCACACGCCGTTCTTTGCCAATTACCGCCCGCAGTTCTACTTCCGCACGACGGACGTGACCGGGACGGTGACGCTGGCCGAGGGCACCGAGATGGTGATGCCGGGCGACAACGTGAGCTTCAAGGTCGAGCTCATCGCACCGATCGCCATGGAAGACGGCCTGCGCTTTGCCATCCGCGAAGGCGGCCGCACCGTCGGTGCCGGCGTCGTCTCCAAGATCATCGAGTAA
>NZ_VINQ01000059.1 GCF_008369105.1 Aquicoccus porphyridii
GCAGAAAACCTTGGCCGTTCAGGTTCCGTATCGCCGTGCAGACGAGCCGCTGAACCTGCTCGTGGACAGCACCGGGATCAAGTTCCTCGGCGATGGTGAATGGCAGGCGCGCAAGCATGGCCCGCAGGGCCGTCGCCAATGGCGCAAGGTGCACCTTGCCATGGACCCGGCCACATCACCGCCCAGTCTTCCGTCGGCGCACCTCTTAGATATTTCCGCGCGGCCGAAGATCCCGCCATAGAAGACAAAGCGGCAAACGGTGAATCTGCCTGAGCCGGTGTAGTTTCGAGTTTCTGCAGATGTTCAAAGCTGAGCTCAACCGCTGGAAATTTAGAGCCTTCCAGTGAAAGTAGCGGACTGCCAGATCCGGTCTCGATCCAACTGGCCAACTGCCCCGTGACTTTCTCAACCATCTTAGGATCTGGTGCCCCATGGCGAGTTTTTGCTACCCAAAGATAATGCCGAGCTAGGGCGCGCGAAATTTTCTGGATGGCGCTTGCATCGGGTGCGTTGCTCTTGTCGGGATCAAACTGAAGCGCAAGCGCCCTGTATTGAATGCCAATCCTGTCAACTCCCTTTGACACTAAGTAATCCGGTGTTTCAGTCGGCGCGTCACCATCATTAGTTACCTCGCCGTTCAGCCTCCTGTGCAGCTACGCAAGCCCGAGGTCATCGAAGTACATGTCCTTAATGTACTTCAATCGCAGCTTCACGCTTGATGGCAAATTTGCTTGAGCTGCGGGGCCTTGCCCGCCGGTTTTCGTCTTTTCGGTACGTGTCACGACTACCTAACCATCCCTACCCGATCTGCTTGACCTGCATCCGAGACCAAAATGATGCTTTGGGTGAAGAGACTAGAGACTCCTCGCGCAGTGGCAATGCCCCGAGGCGCTGCTCGCCACCCGTCGAGTGTTGCCGTGGCACCAGGCCGAGCCATGCCGCAAAGTCGCGTGCCTTGCGGAATGTCTCGGGTGGCCGGGCCAGAACCGCAATGGCCGTGGCGATCAGACCTGACGTTGGACAAGCTCATCCTGAAGGAGGCTGCACGGGGAAACTTCTGAGCGCCGCTCGCCGCCGGGCCTGCATCGATCATGTGCGCAGCACGTTCACAATCTCTGAGCGTCGGGCTTGTCGTGTCCTGGGCCAGCACCG
>NZ_VINQ01000060.1 GCF_008369105.1 Aquicoccus porphyridii
TAAGTGAGGTTCAGGAGAATGAAGAGAAAAGTAACCAAGGCGATCTTTCCGGTTGCAGGTCTGGGCACCCGGTTTCTGCCTGCCACGAAATCGATTCCCAAGGAAATCATGACGCTGGTTGACCGGCCGCTCATTCAATACGCGATCGACGAGGCCCGCGCGGCGGGCATCAAGGAATTCATCTTCGTGACATCACGCGGCAAGGGGGCGCTTGAGGATTATTTCGACCTCGCGCCGACGCTCGAACAGGAGCTGCGCAAGAAGGACAAGACCGAGCTTCTGGAGATTCTCAAGGATACCAACATGGAGTCGGGCGCCATCGCCTATATCCGTCAGCACAAGGCCATGGGGCTTGGCCATGCGGTCTGGTGTGCTAGGCGGTTGATCGGGAACGAACCGTTCGCGGTCATCCTGCCCGATGACGTGATCGCGGCGGAAAAGCCCTGCCTGCAACAGATGGTCGAAGCCTACGAGGAAACCCCCGGCTGCATGGTGGCGGCGATGGAGGTTCCAAGGGCCAGGACCTCGTCCTACGGGATTCTGGACGTGGCCGAGGACATGGGCACGCAGGTTTCGGTCAAGGGCATGGTCGAGAAGCCCGAGGCCGACAAGGCGCCATCGAACCTTGCCGTGATCGGGCGTTACCTGCTGACCCCGAACGTGCTGCGCAACCTCAACCGGATGAAGACGGGCGCGGGTGGTGAGATACAACTGACCGACGCGATTGCCGCCGAAGTCGATGAAGACCGCCCGGTCTATGGCTATCGCTTTGAGGGGCAGCGCTTCGATTGCGGATCGAAGGCCGGTTTCCTGCAAGCCACTGTTGCCTTCGGGCTTGCGCGCGAGGATCTGCGCGACGGGTTGATGGAATATCTTCAGGACCTTTTGCATGTGGACAGGGCGGCGCAGTAAGCCCGCGTTCCGGGCCGGAGGGCAATCGTGACGACAGTTCTGGTAACGGGCGGAGCGGGTTATATCGGCTCG
>NZ_VINQ01000007.1 GCF_008369105.1 Aquicoccus porphyridii
CCGGCGCGCCGTCGATCTGGTCATAGGCCCGGAAATCACCGAAATACTTCGTGATCGCCGCCGTCAGCGTCGTCTTGCCGTGGTCAACGTGACCAACCGTCCCGATGTTCACATGCGGCTTGTTACGTTCAAACTTTGCTTTTGCCATGATCGTGGCTCCTTTTTTCGTTGCGGACGGTGGGTTGGCACCCACCCTACAGGTTGGGTAGGGCGGGGTTCACCCCGCCACCCGGATTATGCGTATTTCGACTGGATCTCTTCGCTGATGTTCTGCGGCACCGGGTCGTAGTGATCGAACTGCATGGTGAACTGGGCGCGGCCCGAGCTCATCGAACGCAGCGTGTTGATATAGCCGAACATGTTGGCCAGCGGAACGAAGGCCTGGATCGCCACGGCATTGCCGCGCGGTTCCTGACCCGTCACCTGACCGCGACGCGAGGTCAGGTCGCCGATGACGGAGCCGGTATATTCCTCGGGCGTCACCACCTCGACCTTCATCATCGGTTCGAGCAGCTTGGCGCCGGCCTTTCTCAGACCTTCGCGCATGCACATCCGTCCAGCGATCTCGAAGGCCAGAACCGACGAGTCGACATCGTGGAACTTGCCGTCGATCAGCGCGACCTTGAAGTCGATCACCGGGAAGCCGGCCAGAGGTCCGCTATCCATCACCGACTTGATGCCCTTTTCGACACCCGGGATATATTCCTTGGGCACGGCACCGCCGACGATCCGGCTCTCGAAGCTGTAGCCCTCGCCCGGCTCGGTGGGCGCGATGATCAGCTTGACCTCGGCGAATTGGCCCGACCCACCCGATTGCTTCTTGTGGGTATAGGTGTGCTCGATCTCGAAACCGATGGTCTCGCGATAGGCGACCTGAGGTGCACCGATATTGGCCTCGACCTTGAACTCGCGCTTGAGACGGTCGATCAGGATATCAAGGTGCAATTCGCCCATACCCTTCATGATCGTCTGCCCGGATTCCAGATCGGTTTCGACACGGAAGGACGGGTCCTCGGCGGCCAGACGGGCCAGACCCTGGCTCATCTTCTCCTGGTCGTTCTTGGTCTTGGGCTCGACCGCGATCTCGATCACCGGGTCGGGGAAGGTCATGGTCTCCAGGACCACCGGCTTGGCCGGGTCACACAGCGTGTCGCCCGTGGTGGTGTCTTTCAGACCGGCCAGCGCGATGATGTCGCCGGCAAATGCCTCTTCGATCTCCTGGCGATCAATGGCATGCATCAGCATCATGCGGCCGACGCGCTCTTTCTTGCCCTTGGTCGAGTTGAGCATCGAGTCGCCCTTCTTCAGAACACCGGAATAGATCCGGCTGAAGGTCAGCGAACCGACGAACGGGTCGTTCATGATCTTGAAGGCCAGCGCCGAGAACGGCGCGGCATCGTCTGCCGGACGTTCGATATCGCGGGTCTCGGTCTCGTCATCGGGCGAAAAACCCTTGAGCATCGGCACGTCCCTGGGTCCGGGCAGGAAATCCACCACGGCATTCAGAAGCGGCTGCACACCCTTGTTCTTGAACGCCGACCCCGCGAGCATCGGGAAGAAGGCCAGTTCCAGCGTGCCCTTGCGGATCAGGCCGCGCAGGGTGGCCTCGTCGGGCTCCTCGCCTTCGAGATAGGCTTCCATGGCGGTGTCGTCCATTTCGACCGCCAGCTCGATCATGTTGCCGCGCCATTCGTCGGCCAGATCCTTGAGTTCGTCACGGATCGGCTGGCGCACCCAGTTGGCGCCCAGATCCTCACCGGTCCAGACCCATTCTTCCATCTTGATCAGGTCGATGATGCCTTCGAGGTTGTCCTCGGCCCCGATCGGCAGCGCGATCGGCAGCGGCGTGCCGCCGGTGCGGTCCTTGACCATCCTCACACAGTTGAAGAAGTCGGCCCCGATCTTGTCCATCTTGTTGACAAAGACCAGACGCGGCACCTTGTAGCGGTCGGCCTGACGCCAGACGGTCTCGGTTTGCGGCTCGACCCCGGCATTACCGTCAAGCAGCGCGACCGCGCCGTCGAGAACGGCCAGCGAGCGTTCCACCTCGATGGTGAAATCCACGTGTCCAGGCGTGTCGATGATGTTGAACCGCGTCTTGGTGTCCGACGTCCCTTCCGGGGTCGGATCTTCCTGGCGCTGCCAGAAGGTCGTGGTCGCGGCGCTGGTGATGGTGATTCCGCGCTCGGCTTCCTGTTCCATCCAGTCCATCGTCGAGGCACCGTCATGGGTCTCGCCGATCTTGTGGTTCTTGCCCGTGTAAAACAGGATGCGTTCGGTCATCGTCGTCTTGCCGGCGTCGATATGCGCCATGATGCCGAAATTGCGGTAGCGTTCGAGCGGATATTCGCGTGCCATGATCTCGTGCCCTTGAAAGGATTACCAGCGGTAATGGCTGAACGCTTTGTTCGCGTCGGCCATCTTGTGTGTGTCTTCGCGCTTTTTCACGGCCGAGCCGCGGGATTGCACAGCATCCAGCAACTCACCGGCAAGGCGCTCTTCCATCGTGTGTTCGTTGCGCGCGCGGCTGGCCTTGATCAGCCAACGGATCGCAAGCGCCTCGCGGCGCTCGGGGCGAACCTCGACAGGCACCTGATAGGTGGCGCCACCAACCCGGCGCGACCGCACTTCGACGCTCGGCTTGATATTGTCGAGCGCCTCGTGGAACACCTCGACCGGCGCGCGCTTGATCTTGTCCTCGACGCGGTCGAGCGCGCCATAGACGATCTTTTCAGCGGCCGACTTCTTGCCGTCGAGCATGAGGTTGTTCATGAACTTGGAGAGAACCTTATCGCCATATTTGGCGTCAGGCAGGATTTCGCGTTTTTCAGCGGCGTGGCGACGGGACATCTCTTGATCCTCTTACTTGGGCCGTTTGGCGCCGTATTTCGAGCGGCGCTGTTTACGATCCTTGACGCCCTGCGTGTCAAGCACGCCGCGCAGGATGTGATAGCGCACACCGGGAAGGTCTTTCACACGGCCACCACGGATCAGGACAACCGAGTGTTCCTGAAGGTTGTGGCTTTCGCCGGGGATATAGCTGATGACCTCGTAACCGTTGGTCAGGCGGACCTTTGCCACCTTCCGCATGGCCGAGTTCGGCTTTTTCGGCGTCGTGGTGTAAACGCGCGTGCAAACGCCACGCTTTTGCGGATTCCCTTCGAGATGGAGGGATTTGGAGCGTTTCACTTTGGGCTGCCGCGGCTTGCGGATCAGCTGCTGGATCGTCGGCATTGGGTCTCTTTCCCCGTTTTTCAACACATGTGTCGCGCGAGTCGCCCCGCACAGGTTTCCAAAAACTCGCGCTTCATGCGTCCATGAAACACGCAAAAACCGCCTTCGCCCCAATGTTTCCAAGGACGATGCGGTGGGTTTCCAGAGGATCGGGGCGGTTTTGCCCGGATCATGTCCACTACAGTTCTGATGTCGGCTTCGGGCAGACCCCTCGCCGGATGTGGCGCGTATAGGGGGAGTCGCCCCCCTTGTCAACACGTCCCCTGCACCATGCCCAAGACCCGGTCATCATTCCGCACGCTGCGCCTTCCGGCGCAATTGACGCTCTCGATAGAGGGTGAAAAGGCCCATCGCCACCACGATCGCCGCCCCCATCAACGTCAACGGCGCGGGCCAGTCGCCAAAGACCACGAAACCCAGCAGAAGCGCCCAGATCAGGCCGGTATAGCGGAACGGCGCGATGAATCCGATCTCGCCCACCCGCATCACCGCGACCGATGCGAGGTAGCCGACAAGGATGAAACCCGCCGCAAGCGAAATCAGCCCCAACGCCCGGCCATCGACCGGCGCCCAGCCCTGCATTGTTGACGCCAACCCGCCCGCCACCGTGATGACCATTGCCGTGATCAGCGCCACGGTGATCGACGGCACCCCCGGCGAAAGCCGCCGCGCCGTCAGGTCGCGCAGCGTCACGAATCCCACGGCCGCCAGCGCGTAAAGCGAATAGATGCTGAACCCCTCGGCCCCCGGGCGCACGATCAGCATCACCCCCCCGAACCCGACCCCGATCGCCACCAGGCGCCGCCAGCCCAGCGGCTCGCGAAAGAACAGCGCCGCTGCCAGCGCCACGGTCAGCGGCAGCGCCTGAAGGATCGCCGTGACATTGGCAATCGGCATGTGAAACAGGGCGGTGAGAAAGAAAAACGTCGCGCCGATCTCGGCGGCGCTGCGCAACCCGATCAACCCCCAGTCGCGTCGCGGCAGCGCAAGGCGGATCGCCCCCATCCGGCGCCCGACGACCCAGATCAACAGGCAAGTAAGCAAACCGCGCAAGAAAATCGCCTGGAAAAGCGGGATCTGCCCCGACAGCGCCTTCATGCATACATCGTTGAAGGTAAACGCCGCCATCGAGGCCATCATCAGCCCCGCCCCCTTGAGATTGTCGCGCGCGTCCATCATGACCTAAAGTGCCCTCAGCATGTCGATGTCGAAGCCGAACCGCTCGCGGATCTGCCGCTCCACCATGCTCGGCGAGAGCTTCTGGCCCACACCCTGCTTGGTTGGTTGCGATTTGTTGTCCGAGTGGATCGTGCGCAGGAACACCGGCGCGGCGACATCCGTGTAAAGGTTGTAATGCTGGCCCAGCGCCCGGTGATTGTAACGATAGGGCGTGCGATCATACGTCGCCGGAGCCAGAAGCGCGGTGCCCACCGACAGCGGCGCGCGCTCGACGAAATCGACGATGTCATTCTCCCCCTGCCCCGTCACCTCGACGTAAAAGCCCCGGTTGAAGGCGATCATGAAGGGCTGATCCTCATGCACCGCACGCAGCCCCAACCCGATCTGCTTGAGCCGCTCCACGTAATCGCGCGACACCGCGTCATCGTCATCGAGCCGGAACCACAGCTTGTGGCTGGCCCCACCCAGTGGCACCGAACGATAGGCCGCGCGGGTGATCGGGTAATGCAGATCCGGGGCCGCCGCGAACACCTCGATGTGGTCATGCGGCGCCACCAGCGCATCGAGCCGCGCCCGCGCCTCGGGCGGCAACTCGGTCGATGTCAGGATCACGGCTCGGAAATCACGGTCGCTTTGCTGCACCAGTGAAGGCAGGCACAGCTTTTCAAACAACTCGAACCGCAGCGCCAATCGTTCAGGCGAAAACAGGTGTTCGGCGACCTTGTCGACCGTTTCGAACCTCTCGGTATAATAATCCAGCGCAAGAACCGAAAACCGGACGACTCCCACCACCGGAATTTCTGTTCTCGCATTCATTGCCCGCCTCGCCCGATCTGCCTCGCGCTCAGATGACATGGCTTTGACGGAAAAGGAAAGCCCCCCGCGGCCCGCTATCTTCCCGCTCAGACCAGCCGGCGAGACAGGATCACCCATTCGCCGATATTCTCGCGCGTGATGTAGCCCAGGAAATGCCCGCCCCGGTCGGTGATCGCCACCGCCGGCGCATCGCTACTGGCCAGCGCATCGAGAACCTCGTCCATCGGCGCATCGAGCCGAAGTTCGGGAATGCCCGTCGTCACCGCACCCGACACCGGCGCGGTGCGATGTCCCGCCTCCGACGCGCCGAGAATGGATGCACGGGTCAGCATGCCGACAAACCGCCGGTCCGGGCCGACCACCGGAAATTCCGACTGCTCGGTGCGCAGCACCGCATGCGCCGCCGCTTCCATCGTGTCCTGCGGCCCCAGCGCCTCGAACGAGGTAATCATCGCATCCCGCGCCCGCGCCCCATGCGCCCGGTCGCGCAGCATCGCCTGCGAGCTTTCGGCCCCGGCCGCGAAAAAGATGAAGATCGCGATCAGGATCAACAGCGGGCTGCCCCCGGTCAGACCGAGAAAGCCGAACAGAAAGGCCATCACCTGCCCCGCCTGCGCGGCAAGCTGTGTCGCCTTGACCCGATCCATGAACACCGCAAGCACCGCGCGAAACACCCGCCCGCCATCCATCGGAAAGGCCGGGATCATGTTGAACAGCACCAACAGCAGGTTGACCGCCGCCAGCCGCTCGAGAAAGCCAAGCCCCGGGTCTTCCAGCGATTGCAGCACGTTGAACGAGAACGACGCGCCCAGAACCACCGTCAGGATCAGCCAGATCACGATATTCACCGCAGGCCCGGCCAGCGCGATCAGGATTTCCTGCCGCGGGTCTTCGGGAATGCGTTCCAGCCGCGCCAGCCCGCCAATCGGCAACAGCGTGATGTCGCGGGTGCCCACGCCGAACTGTCGCGCCATGGTCACGTGGCCCAGCTCGTGCAGCACCACGCAGGCGAAAACCGCCATGATGAACACCACGTTGACAATCGCCGCCCCCGGTCCCTCGACCAGCCAGGCCGCGGCCATCACCCAGGCCAGAAGCAAAAAGAAGGTCGCATGCACCCTGATCTGGGTGCCGCGCACATCTCCGATGGAAAAGGACCAGTTCATGATCGCTCCAACGCCTGCCAGGCATCCGGTTGCCCGGCCTGATAAGGCTTAGCATCGCCCAACCACCGTCCAAGCGCAAACCCTCTTTCGCCAACTCGCCTTGGCGACACGCGACAAACTGCCCGGGCGGGGAAACGTCGGGGCACGCCGGGCGGCGCCCGGATCACTATTGCCTGGGGGCTTTTTTCAACTTTGCATGCAGCCTGGCCAGCGGTCCCGAATTCGCAACCGTGGCCTCGTGCTCGACCGCGCGGTAAAGCGCCAGCACCTCATGCCCCGCATCGGTCAGCACGGCGCCACCGCCCCCGGGCCCGCCGCGCGTGCTCTCGACCAGCGGTGCGTCGAACATCGCATTCAACGTGCCGATCAACTGCCAGGCGCGCTTGTAACTCATCCCCATGTCGCGCCCCGCCGCCGCGATCGAGCCGGTCTGGGCGACCCGTTCCAGCAACTCGGCCTTGCCGGGACCGATCATCTCGTCTTCACCAAAGACAATGCGAAGTCGCAGCCGTGGCGGATCGGGGTGTTCGGGCATTCGGGTCATACCCACAGGATTGCGACGATCCACCGCCCGGTGCAAGCGGTCACATCGCACGCAAAACCCGACACTCAGCGCATTCAGCCCCGAAACAAGGCTTGGCAACCGCACACGGACCCGCTATGCCGCGCCGCAGCCAACAAGCAGCCGACAGAAACCCGGACGCAAGACCGGTGGGTCCAGACCATGAACCCGCCCGCCCGCGCCCGTTGGACGCCGGACGCCCCGAACAGACACTCACAATCAGGATCGAGACGTGCAAAGCGCCCGTATCGACTAGGAATTCTCTTTCATGATCTCACTCGACGCTTACCGAAGCCAATGGTTTGGCAATATCCGTGGTGACCTGATGGCAGGGCTCGTCGTGGCGCTGGCCCTGATCCCCGAAGCCATCGCCTTTTCGATCATTGCGGGCGTGGACCCAAAGGTCGGCCTCTTCGCGAGCTTCTCGATTGCCGTTCTGACCGCCTTCACCGGCGGACGCCCCGGCATGATTTCGGCCGCCACGGCGGCGACGGCCGTTCTGATGATCACGCTGGTCAAGGAACACGGTCTGCAATACCTGCTGGCCGCAACAGTTCTGGCCGGTCTGCTGCAAATCGCCGCCGGTGTGTTCCGGCTGGGCTTTGTCATGCGCTACGTGTCGAAATCGGTGATGACCGGCTTTGTCAACGCGCTGGCGATCCTGATCTTCCTCGCCCAACTGCCCGAACTGGACCCGCGCACGGTGACATGGCTGACCTATGCGCTGGTCGCCGCTGGTCTCGCGATCATCTACCTTTTCCCACTGCTGACCCGGGCGATCCCCTCGCCGCTGGTAACAATCGTGGTGCTGACCGGCCTGATCATGGTGTTCGGCTGGGATGTCCGCACCGTCGGCGACATGGGCGACCTGCCCGATACGTTGCCGGTCTTTCTGATCCCGCAAATTCCGCTGACGCTGGAAACCCTGGCCATCATCCTGCCCTATTCGGTCGCGGTGGCCATCGTGGGCCTGCTCGAAAGCCTGATGACCCAGAACATCGTGGACGACCTGACCGACACCAAGTCGGCCCGCAACCAGGAATGCGTCGGCCAGGGCATTGCCAACACGGCCACCGGTTTCATCGGCGGCATGGCGGGTTGTGCAATGATCGGCCAGTCGATCATCAACGTCAAATCCGGCGGTCGCGGGCGGCTTTCGTCTTTCACGGCAGGGGTCTGCCTGCTGTTCATGGTGGTCGTTCTGGGCGATCTGGTCAGCCAGATCCCGATGGCCGCGCTGGTCGCGATCATGATCATGGTCTCGGTCGGCACCTTCTCATGGTCGTCGATCAAGGCCCTTAGAACGCACCCGCACTCCTCGTCCATCGTGATGATCGCTACCGTCGTCACCGTGGTCTATACTCATAACCTCGCCATCGGGGTGCTGGTCGGGGTTCTGTTGTCCGGCATATTCTTTGCCGGCAAGATCGCCCAGCTTTTCCGGGTCACGACCACGATTTCCGACGACGGGCGCGAACGCACCTACGTGATCCAGGGGCAGCTCTTTTACGGATCGGTCGAGGATTTCATGAACGCCTTCGACTTCAAGGAGGCGCTCGAACGCGTCGTCATCGACGTCAGCCATGCACATATCTGGGATATCTCTTCCGTTCAGGCGCTCGATATGACCATTCTGAAATTCCGCCGTGACGGGGCCGAGGTCGAGATCGTCGGCATGAACGAAGCGAGCGAAACCATCGTCGACCGGCTTGCCGTTCATGACAAGCCCGGCGCCATGGACAAGCTGATGGCGCATTGAACGAGGACCAGGACAGATGACACAACAAACTCAAAAGATCGTCGCCCTCGTGGACGGCTCTCTCTATTCGGCCAGCGTCTGCGACCATGCCGCATGGATATCGCAACGCACCGATGCCCCGGTCGAACTGATCCATGTTCTCGGTCGCCGCGAGGCACCCGAAAAACAGGATCTTTCCGGTGCCATCAAACTCGGGGCGCGCACCGCGCTGCTCGAGGAACTGGCCGAGCTTGACGCCCAGCGCGCCAAGCTCATCAGCCACCGGGGCCGTGCCATTCTCGAGGACGCGCGCAGCATCCTCGACAAGGCCGGTGTGACCGACATCACCACCCGGCTGCGCCACGGCGATATCATCGAAGCCGTGGCCGAGGTCGAAGCCGATGCGCGCGTCGTGCTGATCGGCAAGCGCGGCGAAGCCGCCGATTTCGCCAAGGGCCACCTCGGGTCCAATCTCGAACGCATCGTGCGCGCCAGCCATAAACCCGTCTTTGTCGCCTCGCGCGCGTTTCAACCGATCTCGAAGGTTCTCGTCGCCTATGATGGCGGCACTTCGGCGATGAAGGCCATCGACCATATTTCCCGCTCTCCGCTGTTCCGGGGATTGGCGATCCATGTCGTCACCGTCGGCAACGAAACCGCCGAGGTCAAAAAAGGGCTCGAAGACGCCAAGGCCCTTCTCAAAGCTGCCGGAATCGAGGCCGAAAGCTCGGTTCTACCCGGCCAGCCTGAAACCGCCCTCGGCAAGCTGGTGGAAGAGGCGAAATTCGACATGCTCGTGATGGGGGCCTATGGCCATTCCCGCATCCGCAGCCTGATCATCGGATCGACCACGACCGAAATGATCCGGTCATGCAAGGTGCCCGTCGTCCTGATGCGATAGCGGGGTGACGGGTGCGCCGGTTTCAGCGCAGCCCGCCTTTCAAACCCGCTCCGCGCTCACTCGGCGGGTGCATGTGATCCGGCGATGTCGTGGGCGTCCAACTCCCGTTCCAGCGCGCGCTCGATATGACCGCGCGGACGGGTGAACCGGGCCAGCAGGTCATAGATCACCGGCGTCACCACCAGCATCAACAGCGCCGACAACGCAAGCCCCGCAATGATCACCGTGCCGATGGCGTTGCGGCTCTCGGCCCCGGCCCCCGTGGCCAGAACCAGCGGCAGCG
The DNA here is from genome assembly GCF_008369105.1 of Aquicoccus porphyridii. Classification (GTDB taxonomy): domain Bacteria; phylum Pseudomonadota; class Alphaproteobacteria; order Rhodobacterales; family Rhodobacteraceae; genus Aquicoccus; species Aquicoccus porphyridii. The sequence continues at coordinate 9,880 of NZ_VINQ01000007.1, forward strand.
CACCCAGTATGGTCGAAAGCACGGTCATCATGATCGGCCTGAGCCGCAGCGCCGCCGCCATGATCACCGCCTCGCGCACACTCTTGCCCTGATCGCGCAACTGGTTGGCGAACTCGACGATCAGAATGCCGTTCTTGGCCACCAGACCGATGAGCAGGATAATCCCGATCTGGCTGTAGACATTGAGCGACAGCCCCCCCAACGCCATCGCATAGACAGCGCCCGCCACTCCCGTGGGCACCGTCAACAGGATCGTGACCGGGTGCACGAAACTCTCGAACTGGGCCGACAACACGAGGAAAACGATCAGTAGCGACAAGGCAAACACGATCCCCACCCCCGCCGATGTGTCCTTGAAGGTGCGCGACTGGCCCTCATAGCCCAGCTTGCCACTGGGCGGAATGATCTCGGCCGCCGCCGCCTCGACCCGGGCCAGGACGCTGCCGAGATCCGCACCCGGCGCCAGCGCCCCCGACAACTGGATCGAGGGCAGCCGGTCGAACCGGCGCAGCGACGGCGCCGCGGCATTCTCCTGCACAGACACCAGCGCCCCCAGCGGGACCAGCGATTGCCCGTCGCCCGAGCGGATGAAGATGTTGTCGATATCCGAAGGCGAGCGGCGGTCACGTTCCTCGGCCTGAACGATGACCGGGTATTCCCGGCCCCTTGTCATGAACCGTGTCGCCTGCCGCGAGGCCAGCATCGTCTGCATCGTGTTGGCGACAACCTCCACGCTGATACCCAGATCATCGGCCCGCTCACGGTCGATCCGCACATCGAGCTGTGGCAGGTTCTGCTCGAAATTGATCTCGGGATTGATCAGCCCCTCGATCTCTCCGGCACGCTCCTGCAGGGCGTTGGCCCAGTCTTTCACGCTGTCGAAATCCGGCCCGCTCACCACCACCCGGATCGGGGTCGAACTGCCGCGCAGCCCGAGACCCGCAGGCGTGACCGGAAAGCCGCGCGCCGCCGTCAACTCACCCATTTTCGGAGCGATCCGCCGCACCACGTCCTCCGCCGACTGCTCGCGCTCGTCCCATGGCGCAAGGCGAAAGACGACAAAGGACCGCCACGCCCGGTTGCCCCAGCCGGTAAAGGTGAACACCGTTTCGATCACACCCTCATCGCGCATCGGGCGCAGGATCTCCTCGACCTGCTGCGCGGCGCGGTCGGTGTATTCAAGCGTGCTGCCCTGCGGCGCGGTCAGCGGGATGAACCCCACGCCGCGATCCTCCCGTGGGGCCAACTCGCGCGGCAGCGCATCATAGAAAAGCACCGCGCCCCCGGTCACCGCGCCGCCCAGCGCGATCACCACCAGCGGCATCTGCACCGCCCGGCGCAATAACCCGGCATAGAACTTCTGCACCGGCCCGCGCAGCCCGCTCTCATCAGCCGGCGCCGCGCCCGTGCCCTTGCTCAGCACCTTCGAGGCCAGCGCCGGACAGGCCGTCAACGCCACGAAGGTCGAGATCGCCACCGTCCCCGCCATGACCCAGCCGAACTCGATGAAAAGCCGCCCCACCTGCCCCGGCATGAACGACAGCGGCACAAACACCGCGATCAGCGTGACCGAAGTGGCCAGCACCGCGAATGTCACCTGCCGCGCGCCCTTGAGGCTGGCCACCAAAGGGCTCTCGCCGTCTTCGATCCGGCGCTGGATGTTCTCCAGCACCACGATCGCGTCATCCACCACCAGCCCGATCGCCAGCAGCAGCGCCAGAAGCGTCAGCGTATTGAGCGAAAACCCCCACGCCCCGATCAGGATGAACGCCCCCAGAAGCGACACCGGGATGGTGATCGCCGGAATCAGCGTGGCGCGCAGACTGCGCAGGAAGAACAGGATCACCAGCACCACCAGCCCGAGCGAGATCATCAGCGCCAGTGCCACCTCGCGGATCGACGCGCCCACGAAAAGCGCGTCATCCGAGCCCACCATGATCTCCATCCCCTCGGGCAGGGTCGGGCGCAGCGTGGCGATCTCGGCGCGCACAGCGTTTGAAATCTGAAGCGTGTTCGACTGGCTCTGGCGCTGCACCGCGAGGCCCACCGCATCGCGCCCGTCACTGCGCGCGATGGTCGAATCGTCGGCCACCCCCGCCTCGACCCGCGCCACATCACCCAGCCGCACCGGGTATCCCGCCACCCGGTCCAGCACCACGTCGCGGAAATCGTCGATGCTCTGCAACCGACTGTTCAACCGCACGGTCAACTCGCGGTCGCGCGACGTCACCTTGCCCGCCGGCAGCTCGATATTGTTGCGCACAAGCGCGCGTTCCACATCCGCCACGGTCAGCTTGCGCGCGGCCAGCGCCCGCCGGTCGAGCCAGATACGCACTGCGAAAGACCGCTCGCCATAGATGATAATATTGGCCACGCCATCCAGCGTGGCAAGACGGTCAACCACGAAACGATCCACGTAATCGGTGATCTCGGCGGTGGTCATCCGGTCCGACGTCACCGCCAGCCGCATCACCGGGTCGGCATCGGCATCGCTTTTCTCGACATCCGGCGGGTCGGCCTCCTGCGGAAGATTGGCGCGCACCCGGCCCACCGCGTCGCGCACGTCATTGGCGGCGACGTCGATATCGCGCCCGGTCTCGAACTCGATCGTGACTCGCGACCGGCCCTGCCGGCTTTCCGAACTGATCGAGCGTATCCCCGAGATCGAAGCGACCGCGCCCTCGATGGTCTCGGTCACATCGGTGTCGATGACCTCGGGGGCCGCACCGCGATAGGTGGTCGTGATCGTCACAACCGCGTTGTCCACATCCGGCAACTCGCGGATCGAGATGTCCCGCAACGCGCTCAGCCCGAACACGATCAGCAAAAGGCTCGCCACCGCCGCCAGAACCGGGCGGCGTACCGAGATGTCCGAAAGGGTCACGATTCCACCTCACCCGCCGCCGATCCAGCACCCGCGCCGCCGATCACCTCGACCGCGATGCCGTCGCGCACCCGGTGCAGCCCGCGCACCACCACCTCGGCGCCCGCATCAAGCCCCGACAGGATCGCAACCCGGCCCTCGCGCCGCTGCCCGGTTTGCACCGTGACCCGCCGCGCCACGCCGTCCTCGACGCGGAAAACATAGGTTTCAGCGGCCTGAAAGATGATCGCCTCTTCCGGCACGACCACATGTTCGGCCTGCCCCAGCGTCAGCTCCAGAGACATGAACATCCCCGCGGGCAGCACGCCCTCGGGGTTCGGGATCACGGCGCGCGCACGAAACGCCCGGCTCACCGGGTCGATCCGGCTGTCCACGGCCTCGATCTTGCCCTCGAAATGGCGGTCCTCGAACGCGGCGCTGGTCGCATTGATCGTCTGTCCCTGGCGAATGCGCGCAAACAAGGTTTCGGGCAGCGAAAACTCGACCTCCACCTCCGACAGATCGTCCAGCCGCGTGATCGACAGGCCTTCCGCCACGCGCGCGCCCTCGTCCACCTCGGCCAGGCCCACGATCCCGGCAAAGGGCGCGCGGATCGTCCGATCCTCAAGCCGCTGGGTCGCACGGTCGATCTGCGCCCGCGTCTCGGCCAGCCGCGCCACCGATTCTTCCAGCGTCGCCTCGGCCACCGCGTTGGTCTGCCTGAGTTGGGTCAACCGCTCGACCGCCTGTGTCCGCTCCTGAAGCCGCGCCTTGATCTCGTCCAGGTTGGCGCGCTCGATCGTGTCATCGAGCCGCGCCAGAACCGCGCCCTTCTCGACGCTCTGGCCCGGGGTAAAATTCAACGCCTCGATGCGGCCCGTGGCCTCGGGAACGATCTCGACCGATTGCCGCGCCCGTGTCGTGCCGACCGCTTCGACCGTGTCACGCAACACCCGCGTCTCGGCCCGGGCGGTCTCCACCGCCGCGACACGCGGCCCACCGCCCGCCTGCACCGGCGCCGCCTTTCCGGGCGCGAGGTAGTGCTGATACCCTTCGTATCCGCCATAGCCAAGCGTCGCCAGAACGCACAGAACGAGAAATTGCTTCCACAAGGCCATGTCGGGTCTATCCAACTCCTGATACCGGCGCGGATGCGCGCGTGCGCAAAGCTTAAGGCGCAAAGAGGATAAAACACAACTTCATCCGCACCGCTCACGAACTGGTGTTCAGGTTTCGATTACGCCACAGGCATAAAATCAGATCACCCAAACCCGCCCCGGCCACGATCCTGCAAACCACGAAATCCATGAAAAAGCCGGGCGCACAAGGCACCCGGCTCGATTGGTCTTCTCCATGATCGCACGGCCCAAAGGGCGCGCAGGAACGCACTCGACCTACGCGGCCAGTCGAGCGGCCTTCTGTTCCGGCGCTTCGACAAAGGCCCCGTGCAACAACGTGATCGCCTCGTCACAGGCATCCTCTGCCACGACGAACTGCACATCGACGCTCCCGGGCACGTGCTGGACCGCGCGCACACCGACATCGCCTTCGCGCAGCGCGGCAAGACCGCGCTCGACGCTGTGCAACCCGTCAAGGCTGCGCCCGATCACGGCAACCAGCGCCAGCCGCGTGAGCCGCACCTCGGCATTGGGGAAATGCGCGCTCAGATCGCGCTCCACCCGCCGCAGCGCCTTGCGCGAGGCATCGAGGTAATGGGTGATGGTGTTGGCATTGGTCGCCTTCGACACGATCCGCACCTTGTGCCGGGCCAGAACCTCGAGCACCTTGGCGTCATACCCCTTGACCCCCACCATGTCCTGTTCAAAAAGCTCCAGCGCCGTCACCGGCAGTCCGGTCACGATCTCGACCGCGGCACTTTCACCCGCTTCCTCGTCGATCAGCGTGCCCGGATCGTCCGGGTCGAACGCATTGGTCACGCGCAGCGGAATCCCCGCCCTGCGCAGGATCTTGGCCGCGTTGGGGTGAATCGCCTCCATACCGAGATTGGAAAGCTGATCGGCCACGTCGTAATTGGTATGACCCAACTTGCGCACCGCATCCTCGCCCACCAGCTTGGGGTCGGTCGAACTGAGGTGAAACTCCTTGTGGATGATCGCTTCGGCGGCCTCGGTCTGCGCGGCGATGTTCGAGAAGGTGACCTCGGAATAGCCGCGGTCATATTCACGCATCAAACCCTCGCTGCACTGGGCATAGCCGGTCACGATCGGCAATTCACCGGCCAGATCGACATCGGCGAACCCGTTCGCGATCCGCTCTTCGAGCGTGTATTCGTTCTCATCGCGCCAACCCGACAGGTCGACAAAGCGCGCATTCACACCGGCGCGCTGCAGCATCAGCGCGGCCACGAATGCCGAATGCGCCTCGCCCAGCCCGGCCAGCAATTCGCGCGTCACCGCCATGTGGTCCGACAGGCGGAAATGGCCATAGGAGCACAACCGCTGCAAGTCGATCAGGCACGAACGCGCGCCCTCGATCCGCTCGCGCACGAACTCGCCCGCCTGCGTCCGGTCGCCCGGTTGATCAAGCACCGCCTCGTGTGCCGCGACCATCGCCTCGCTCACCCGGGTCAGCGCGTCGTGCCAGCCATGGGCGCTTTCGTCATTGGCAAACATCTCGTAAACGCCGGCCTCGCCGGTTTTCTTGTGCTCAAGCAGAAGGTCGGTGATCCCGCCAAATGCCGAAACGACAAAAACCCGGTTGTAAAGCTCGGCGCCCTTGCGTTTGCCGATCAAAAGCGTGTCGCGCAATTCATCGAGCCGCGACATGGACGTGCCGCCGATTTTTTCGACGGTGTGTTTCTGGAGTGTCATTCTTTCCGGCCCGGAGGTATCGCCTCGGGCCCCTCTGTCAACTGGTTTCAAGCGCGTAAGAGCCGTCGGCCTGATGCACTTCGTTACCGGTCACCGGCGGGTTGAAACAGCACGCCATGACAAGCTCTTCCTCGGCCCGCAACACGTGACGGTCATGCTGGTCGAGCGCATACATCACGCCGGGATGGATCTCATGCGTCTCGCCCGTCGCGAGGTCGGTGATCGTGCCCTTGCCCTTCATGCAATAGACGCTCTCGAAATGGTTCTTGTATTCGAACTCATGCTCCGATCCCTCTTCGAGAAAGGTGATGTGGAACGAAAATCCCATCCCGTCATCGGCCAGCAACATCCGAACGCTGGTCCATTGCGCATCCGACACGACGCGGTCACGCTCGCTCTCGATGAGCTTGTTGAAATCTCTCACGATCATTGGGTTACTCCGCTGCCATCTTGCTTGTGTCCAGAACCTCGCGCGCCGAGTCGAGCAGAATGCTCAACCCCTTGCGCAACATCTCTTCGGACGTCGTCAGCGGCGCCAGGATCTTGACCACCTCATCATCGGGGCCCGACGTCTCGATCACAAGGCCCTTCTTGAAGGCACGCGCGCAAATCTCACCGGCCAGTTCGCCCGACCCGACATCGACACCGCGCATCAGCCCCCGGCCCTTCATCTTCGCGCCATCCACCATCAGGGCAAGGCTTGCCAGCCCCTCGGCGATCAGGTCGGCCTTGACGGCCAGATCCTTTTCAAAGGCGTCATCCTTCCAGAATTTCTCGATCGCCACCTTCGCGGTGACAAAGGCATGGGTGTTGCCACGGAAGGTGCCGTTATGCTCGGCCGGGCCGAATATGTCATGTTCAGGCCGCACCAGGACAAGCGCCATCGGCAGGCCGAACCCGGAAACCGACTTCGCCATGGTCACGATATCCGGCTCGATCCCCATCTCCTCGAAGGAAAAGAACGTGCCGGTCCGGCCACAACCCGCCTGGATGTCGTCGACGATCAACAGCGCGCCATGCTCCTTGGCCAGCTCGGCCACCCGCTTGACCCATTCGGGCCGCGCGGCATTAAGCCCGCCTTCGCCCTGCACGGTTTCAAGCATGATCGCCGCAGGCGCATCCATGCCCGACGAGCGGTCGCTCAGCATCTTCTCCAGAAGCTCGACCGTATCGAACTCCGGCCCCATGTACCCATCGAACGGCATCCGCGTGACCCCGTTGAGCGTCATGCCCGCGCCACCACGGTGATAACCGTTGCCGGTCGCGGCCAGCGCGCCCATCGTCACGCCGTGAAAGCCGTTGGTAAAGGCAATGATGTTCGTGCGCCCGGTCACCTTGCGCGCCAGCTTCATCGCCGCCTCGACGGCGTTGGCGCCGGTCGGGCCGGTGAACATCACGCGATGGTCCATCTTGCGCGGCCCAAGGATGTGTTTCTCGAAGCTTTCGAGAAAATCGGCCTTCCCGTCGGTGTGAAGGTCCAGCGCATGGGCCAGCCCGTCACTCATGACATGCTCGACCAGCGCGTTTTTCATGTCCGGGTCGTTATGGCCGTAATTGAGCGAGGAACACCCCGCCAGAAAGTCGATATAGCTGCGCCCGTTGGCGTCGGTCATTTCCGAGCCTTGCGCACTTGTGAACACCGTGTCGAAGCCACGGCAATACGAGCGCACTTCGGATTCTCGTCGCTCGAAAACGGAAATGTTGGATGACTTGTCAGTCATTGGGTGGGTATCCTTTTGGGATTGCTTGGATTTCAGTGTTTGTTCGCGGCAGGTGCCGGGCAGCGTCTCAGGCCGCCTTGCGCATGGTTTCGCGTTCCAGCGCGATCGTGACCATGTGCTCGGTCTCGTGGCGTCCGCGGAAATGCAGCGACTGGGTGAAATGGGCCTGCGCATCAAGCGTGCCATCGCGCAGGTCCGAGAACTTGCGGAACAATGCCCAGCTCGCCTCGTTATCGGCGGTGATCGTGGTCTGGAGCCGGTTCACGCCGTCGCACTCATCGCGACGGATCAGATGATCAAGCATCAGGGTGCCAAGCCCCATGCCACGCGCCTTCGACGACACGGCAACCTGCCAGACAAAGAACGTCTCGGCATCATAAGGCAGAACATAGCCCGAGACCCAACCCATGATCTCGCCGTCGATCTCCGCCACCACACAGGTGTCGCGGAAATGATCGGCTTGCAGCAGGTTGCAATACATCGAGTTCTCATCGAGCGGCTTGCAGGCGCGCACAAGCTCCCAGATGGCCGCGCCATCGGCGGCCTCGGGCTTGCGCAGAACCGGCTGTGCCTTCTTCCTGAGCTGCTCAATTGCATGGGTCATCTGAATGGGCCTCCTATTGCTTCGAGAGGCTAAGTAACAACTTCTGGGTTTTATTTCAAGTATCAAAGCATTTTTCCGGGCATTTTTGCCGATTTCCGCGTATTTCGCCCGATTCCCTTTGAAAATCACGTATATATCGCTTAGCTTATACTTTACATATTTATGACAGGAGGCGATTGATCTTGAACATTCCATCTGCCAACATTCTAACGTTTCACCGCAAGGGGAAAGCCATGGACCGCATCGACTCGAGTCTCGTCGCGCTGCGCCGCATCCTGCGCGCGACCGATCTGTTCGGCCGTGAGTTGGCGCAATCCGCCGGGCTCACCGCGGTTCAGTTCCGGGTGCTGCAACTGGTCGCGGAAAAGGGCGATGCCACCGCCACCACCATCGCCCAGCGGATGCGCGTCTCGCAGGCCACCGTGACCTCGCTTGTCGACAAACTCGTGGCCAAGGGCGTGGTCGTGCGCGAGAAATCCCAGACCGACCGCCGCCAGACCAATATCTGCATCACCGACAAGGGGCGCGAAACCATCGCCGACGCGCCAGACGCACTGCAACAACGCTATGTGCGCGAATTCCAGTCGCTCGCGGACTGGGAACAGGCGATGATCGTCGCCGCGCTCGAACGCGTGGCCACCATGCTCGATGCCGAGGATCTCGACGCCTCGCCCGTGCTCGACGCCCGCGACATCCGCTCCGGCACATGATCAACGATTTTTCTGCGACAAATCGGATCGCATCCAGGATTTCTCGCAGAAAGATCGTCGGCTCAAAACCGGGGCAAGTCCCCTTCGGGCAGGACGAGGCTGGCCCCCGTCGCCTTGACCACGTCCGCCACGCTCAGCCCCTCGGCGATCTCGCGCAGGTGAAAGCGCCCCTGCGCCACATCGACCACCGCCATATCCGTGAACACCCGGTTAACACAGGCCCGCGCGGTCAGCGGCAGGCTGCACCGCTCCAACAGCTTGGGGTTGCCCTTGCGGTCCAGATGCGTGGTCAGAACCACCACCCGCCGTGCCTTTTGCGCCAGTTCGATACCGCCACCCGCCCCGGGCGAAAACTTGCCCGGGATCTTCCAGTTGGCCAGATCGCCGGTTTGCGCCACCTCGAAGGCCCCCAGCATCGTGAGGTCGAGCCGCCCGCTGCGCACCAGCGCGAAACTTACCGCGCTGTCAAAGAACGCACTGCCCGCAATGGTCGAGACATAGGCCCCGCCCGCGTCGATCAGGTTCCGGTCGGCCTGTTCATAAGGCAAGGTCGGCCCGATCCCGCTCAGCCCGTTCTCGGTATGCAGGCAGACCGGAAAATCCGCCGCCAGGTGGTCGATGACCTGCGTCGGCAAACCGATGCCGAGATTGACCACCATCCCCGGCGCGATCTCGCGCGCCGCGCGCGCCACCATCCTGTCACGCACGTCTGACAACGCCATACTCCTCGCCCAGCGCCCCCAATGGCACCACGTGATCCACGAACGGCCCCGGCGTATGCACCTCCTCGGGCACGATACCGCCCGGCGCCACCACCTCTTCGACCTCGGCAATCACCCGGTCGGCGGCCATCGCCATCAGGGGGCTGAAATTGCGCGCCGCCGCCGCGTAGCACAGGTTGCCGAACGTATCGGCCCGTGCCGCATGGATCAGCGCCACATCGGCGCGCAACGCGGTTTCCAGAACCCCCTCGCGCCCGCCCACTTCAACCCGTGGCTTACCCGTCGCCAATTCCGTCCCGAGGCCAATATCGGTGACGAAGCCCATCAGCCCGGCACCGCCCGCACGCACCCGCTCGGCCAGCATGCCCTGCGCGCAGAACTCGACCTCGATCTCGCCCGCGTTCATCATCGCCATCGCCCGCGCATTGAGCCCGATATGCGTCACGATCAGCTTCTTCACCATCCCCGCCGCCAAAAGGTGATCGACCCCCATGCCCTTTTCGTTGGCGTCGTTCTTGATGATGGTAAGATCCTTCGGCCCCTGCCGCACCAGTTCGCGGATGAGTGCGAACGGCGTGCCCGGCACGCCAAAGCCGCCCAGCATCACCACCGCGCCCGCGCCGATCCGCGACACCGCGTCTTCCATCGCGCAGGTCTTGTCCGACAATCTCACGCCGCACCCTCCCGCGCCAGCCGCGCAAACCGCTCACCCGCCAACCCCATCGGCAGGTCATCGGCATATGCGCCGAACCCCAGCCGGTCATAGAACCGCACCGCGCCGCTGTTGTGGCGATTTGCCATCAGCGACAGGTAAGCCGCACCCCAACGCTCCGCCGCCTCTCGCGCCACGGCGGCCAGCAACCGGCGGCCAAGCCCGCTGCCGCGCTGGTCCGGCGCGATCCAGAGATCCTGCACGTAAACCCCCGGCACCCCCCGCAGGGTCGAGAAATGCTTGAAATATAGGCTCATCCCGCAGGCATCCGCGCCGGCTTCGGCAATCAGTGCCTCGAAGAACCCCGTGCCCCAGGGGCCATGGCGGCGCAGCGCCCCGGCATTGCCGGTATGAAGGTCATGATCGCCCAGATGCTCCGACAAGGCCCGCAGCATCGCATCCAGCGCATCGACATCAGCCTCGGTCGCCGGGCGTATCCGCACCCCGCTCACGCCGCGCGCCCTGTCTCAAGCCCCGCCTCGCCCGCGAAATCCTCAAGCGCGGCGCCCAGCCCCTCGATGATCTCGTCGATCCCGTCCTCGCCCACGATCATCGGCGGGCAGACAAGGAAATGATCCCCCTCGAGCCCGCCACGCGTGCGCCGCGAATAGATGATCAGCCCCCGGTCATAGGCCAGATCGACCAGCCGCGCATGCGCGTTCAGGTCTTTGGGCAATGGCGCCATGCTGTCGCGGTCGCTGACCAGTTCGAAGGCCAGCAACAACCCCTTGCCCCGCACATCCCCGATAAAGGGAAACCGCTGCATCAGCGCCTCGAGCCGCGACTTGAGCCGCGCGCCCATCCGGTCCGCGTTGCCGATCATGCCCTGCCGCTCGACCTCGTCAAGAACCGCCAGCCCGGCGGCACAGGCCAGCGGGTTGCCCGCATAGGTATGGCCATGCACGAACCCGCCCATGTCGAGCACCGCCTCGACGATATCCTCGCGCGCGATCATCGCACCCAACGGCACGTATCCACCGCCGAACCCCTTGGAAATACAGATGATATCCGGCACCACCTGCCAATGCTCGGCGCCCCAGAACTTGCCCGTTCGCCCGCCCCCCGACATCACCTCGTCATGGATCAGAAGCACCCCGTAACGATCACAGATCTCGCGGATGCGGCTCATATACCCCGCCGGCGGCACCAGCGCCCCGGTCGAAGCGCCCCCCACCGGTTCCACTATGAAGGCCAGCACCGTTTCGGGGCCTTCGTCGCGGATCTTCTGCTCCAGCATGTCAGCATAGTGATGGCCCGTCGCCACGTCGTCGATATCGAGCCCGTCGAGATAGGCGCGCGGCGCGGGGATCTTCGGCATCCGCATCAGCATCGGGTCGAACGGCGCGCTCATCGGGGCATAGCCCGTCACCGCCAGCGCGCCCAGCGTCGCCCCGTGATAGGACGGCATCCGCGAAATCACCTTGAACCGCTGCGCCTCGCCCTTGGCCAACGCATATTGCCGCGCCAGCTTGATCGTGCTTTCCACCGCCTCGGACCCGCCAGAGACGAAAAATACCTTGCTGAGGCCCGGCGGCGACAGTTCCGCCGTCTTCGCCGCCAGCGCCTCCGAGGCTTCGGTCTGGAAATGCAGCCGATAGCCGAAGGTCGACTTCTCCATCTGCGCGCGCATCGCGGCCAGAACGGCCGGGTTGGAATGGCCGATATTGCTGACCATCGCGCCACTCGATCCGTCAAGATAGCGCTTGCCGGATGTGTCCCACATATAGATGCCCTCGGCACGGTCGAGTTCCGGCCGCGCCAGCCGGCTTTGATAGAAAAGATGGCTCATTCACGCCTCGTTCGCCAATACGCTGCAATCATCGGGGTTCAGAACCACCGACACCTCGGCCCCTTCGGCAAAGGGCGCACCGTCGATCATGTTCATCGCCTGGAACTGGGTCTCCCCGATCCGCACGAAGTAACGTGCCAACTGGCCCTGATAGTCAACCGCCTCGACCACGCCGCGGGTCGAAACCGTGCCCTCGGGCGCCGCCCCGTCGGCAAGGTGCAGTTTCTCGGCCCGCATGACCAGCTTGCCCCTTGAAGCATCGCCCAGGTTAGTGGCCCGGCTCGCCCGCAGCGTGACCGCCCCGAAATGCGGCACGTCAAGCGTCACGTCATCCGCGCCGCGCCCCTTCACATCCACATCCACGATGTTGGACGCGCCAAGGAAATTGGCCACGAAGACGCTCGCCGGGTTGTTATAGACCTCTTCGGGCGCCCCGACCTGCTCGACCCGGCCATCACTCATCACGATGATCTTGTCCGACATGGCCAAGGCCTCGGACTGGTCATGCGTGACGAAAATCGACGTCACCCCGATCCGGTGCTGAATCGCTTTCAACTCGACCCGCATATCCTCGCGCAGGTTGGCATCCAGCGCCGATAACGGCTCATCGAGGAGCAGAACATCCGGTTCGATCACGATGGCGCGGGCCATGGCGATCCGCTGTTGCTGGCCGCCCGACAACTGGCTGGGATAACGGTCCTCGACCCCCGGCAACCGTACGATATCAAGCGCCTCGGTTACCTTTTGCGCCGCATCCGCGCGGCTCACGCCCCGGTATTTCAGGCCGAAGGCGATGTTCTCGGCAATGGTGCGATGCGGGAACAGCGCGTAATTCTGGAACACCAGCCCAAGGTTGCGCTTGTGAATGGGCACGTCGTTGATCCGCTTGCCCCCGATCAGGATATCGCCACCCGTCGGCGTCTCCAGCCCCGACACCATCCGCAGGATCGTCGTCTTGCCACAGCCCGACGGGCCCAGAAGCGTGGTGAACGATCCCTCCTCGAACACCACATCGGATTCATGCACCGCCTTCAGGATGCCAAAGGACTTGGTGATTTGCTTGAGTTCGACGCGGGCCATCGCGTGCCATCCCCGTTTTCGGTCAGTTGCTGTTGGAACCGGGCCGCGCAAACCCTCGCGCGGCCCGGCCCGGTCATCATGCGGGGATCAGCCGCCCTTCTGAACCCGGTTCCACATCGCACCCTGCTTCTTCTCGTGCGGGTTCCATGTCTCCGGGTTGCGGAACACCAGCGCCTCGAGCTTGCCGGTCGGGTCGAACGCCGGCAGGTTCTGCACCTCCTCGGGCATCTCGACCTTGGTCGGGTCAAGCGACGAGGGGTATTTCTGCCCCACCGCCACCGCGATCGCCGTTTCGGGATCGAGCATGAAATTCAACAGCTCCTCGGCCTCGGCAAGGGGCGAGCCCTTGAGGACGAACATCGACTCCATCCATGCCAGCCCGTTGGGCGGATCCATATAGGCAATCGGATGCCCCTGCGCCTGAAGCGCGGCAACCCGGCCCGACCAGGCCTCGGTCACCCAGATTTCTTCCTTGGCCAGAAGGTCCATCAGTTCCGCACCCGACCCCCAGTATTTCAGCACCAGTTCGCGATGCTCGCGCGCCTTGTCCCAGACCGCGTCCCAGTCCTGGATATCGTTCGGGTCTTGCCCCGATTGCAGCGCGCCATACCATGCCCGGTTGGCCCAATCGCCACCCCAGCCGCCGATCTTGCCCTTGAGCTCCTTGTCAAGCAGCAGGTCGGCCCCCAGCTCCATGGCCTTTTCCTTGCTCACATGATTGGTGTTATAGGCAATGCCCGTGGTGCCGTAATCGTAAGGCACCGCCGACAGGCCGTCGGGCGTGATCGCGCGGAACGGCTCGATCATCGCGGTCATCACGTTCTTGAGGTTGGGAATGTTGTCCTCGTTCAGAACCACGTGAAAGTCATTATCGACCCAGCGCTTGTACCAGCTCACCCCCGAACTATGCAGGATGTTGTGGCCCGAGGTGCTGCCCGCCGCCTTGAGCTTGGTCAGAACCTCGTTCTCGCCGCCGAAGGTGGCGTCGATCACCTTGTTGCCGGTGGCGGCCTCGTAAGGATCAAAGGCATGCTTGCGCAGCGCCTCCGAAACCACGCCACCCCAGCCTTCGAAATGCAGCTCGACACCGGCGGCACGCGCCTGTTTCGCCATCGCCGTCATGATCCCGCCGGAAAGCCCGGCAGTGATCCCCGCCGATCCGAGCAGGCCAAAGAAGGTGCGACGATCCACATCGCCGTTGCCCACCGCCTCGCGCAGCTTTTCATAGCGTTTTGTGCTGTCCATTTTCCTGGTCATCATACTCTCCTTGTTGGTTGTTTCCCGTTGGTCGTTTCTTGTCGCTCGGGTCAGATCTTCCTGCGTGAGAAATAGCGCGCCAGCCCACCCGCCAGAAGCGGCACGCCCACCGTGATGCAGATCATCACGAAGCCCAGCGCGTTGATCTCGGGGCTGACCGAATGGCGCAGCATCCCGAAGATCTGCGTCGGCACCGTCTCCATGCCCGACGGGCGCCAGAAAATCGTCGCGGTGATGTTGTCGAACGATATGGTGAAGGCAAAAAGCGCCCCGGCAAAGATCGCCGGCAACAACAGCGGAAAGGTCACGGAAAAGAAGGTCTGCACCGGGCTTGCGCCCAATGATCGCGCCGCCTCCTCGTATTCGCGGCGTATCCCCACCAGCCGCGCCTGCACCACCAGAACGACAAACGGCAGCGCGATGATCGAATGGCCCAGCAGCAACAGGGTGAAACTGCGCGGCATGTGCAGCCAGCGCAGGAATATCAGGAGGCCGACCGCCAGCACCGTCTCGGGCACCAGCACCGGTGAAATCAGGAAGGTCGTGACCCAGTCCTTGCCGCGAAACTGATAGCGCACCAGCGCCAGCGCCGCCAGAATCCCGATCGTCGTCGCGACCAAAGCGGTCATCAGCCCGAGGATGAACGAGGTGCGGAACGCCCGCATGATCGCCTCGTTCTCGAACAGCGCATGAAACCACCGCAGGCTCAGCCCGTCGATCGGGAACCCGCCGAATTGCGAATTGTTGAAGGCCAGCACCAGCACCACCGCGATAGGTGCGAACATGAAGGTGTAAACAAGGATCGTGTAGAACCGGATAAAGGCCCATGCGCTCATGTCCGTGCCCCCCTCACCCGAATGCCTTGGACAACTGGTTGAGCCCCATGAACCGGCTGTAAAGGATCACCACCGACCCCAGCAGCACCAGAAGCGTGAACGAAAGCGTCGCCCCCATCGGCCAGTTGAGTTCGGTGACCACCGCGTCATAGATCAGGTTGCCGAACAGGAAATCGCTCGGCCCCCCGAGGATCAGCGGCGTCACGTAAGACCCCCCGGTCAGCACGAAAACCAGCAGGCTCCCCGCCGCCAACCCGGGCAGCGACAGCGGCAATGTCACCTCGCGAAACGCCTGCCACGGCGTCGCCCCCAGCGTGCGCGCCGCCGGTTCGAGGTTCCGGTCGATGCCTTCGAGGCTCACGTAGATATTGAGGATCATGTAAGGCAGAAAGACATGGATCAGCCCCACCATCACCGAGAACTCGTTGAACATCATCCGCAACGGCTCATCGCTCAGGCCCAGCCACTGGAACAACCCGTTGAGCGCCCCCTGGTTGCCCAGGATGTGAATCCAGCTCAGCGTGCGGATGATGAAACTGACCCAGAACGGCAGGATCAGCAGCAGCAAAAGCAGCCATTTGTGCCGGAATGTCGTCATCGCGATGAAATAGGCCGGCAGATAGCCCAGAACCGCCGCCAGAACCGTCACCACGACCGAGATGCGCAACGTCTTCCAGATCGCGCTGTGATAGTAATTGTCGCTCAGAAGCATTTCCCAGTTGCCGAACTGAAACGCGACGCGGTCCACGGCAAGGTCGATATTCTCGTAGAAGGAATAGACGAGGATGAACGACATCGGGATCACCACAAGCGCCGTGATCGCGATGAACGCCGGTGTCAGCAACACCAGCGGTCGCTTGTCGATCGGGGTGGCAGTCTCGGCCATTACGTCCGTTTGTCCCAGAAGTCGTTTTGAGAAAACGGTTGCATGGCGCTGAAAATTGCTCAAATTGATAATCCGTATGGAGCACATTAATCCAATCAATGCCGAGCAACAGCCCGACCGCTTCACCGCCAATCTCGACTGGAACCTGCTGCGCAGCTTCATCGTGATCGTCGAAGAGGGCTCGATCACCCGCGCCGCGCATCGCCTGCTGCGCGGTCAGCCCGCGATCAGCCTCGCACTGCAACGGCTCGAACAGGAATTCGGCACCCGTCTCATCGACCGCGGGCGCGGGCATTTCGCGCTCACTGCCGCCGGGCGCGCGCTCTATCGCGAATGTCTCGACATCCATGCCGGAATCGCCAAGCTGCGCGAGGCGACAACGCTGGCCCAGTCCGAGATTTCCGGCCATGTCACCATCGCACTGGCCAGCCACGTCATCACGCCGCTGCTCGACGATCTTCTGGGCCGGACCTACCGCGCCCATCCGCGCGTGACCTACCGGATTCACTCGGCCACCTCGGCCAACGTGGCCGCCGCCCTGCGCGACCGCACCGCCAGCTTCGGCATCTGCCTTGTGAACCGGCGCCTTCCCGATCTCGACTATGGGCGGCTCTACCGCGAATTCTTCGGCTTCTATTGCGGCCCCGCGCACCCGCTCTTCGGGCAGGAGGGCTTGGGCATCGAGGCACTCAAGGGGCTCGACGCGGTCTCGTTCGAAACCGACGATCTCAACGATGCGCTGCGCCCCGTGGCGCTCCTGCGGCGGCAATACGAACTGGATCAGCGCATTGTCGGGCGTTCTTCTCATCTCGAAGAGGTGCGCCGCATGATCCTGTGCGGCCTCGGCATCGGTGCATTGCCCGTCCATGTCGCGCAATCCGATGTCGAACAGGGCCGCCTGTGGCGCCTGCCGCCCTATGACGATCCGCCCGCCGTCGATATCTACCTGCTGACCAACCCGCGCAAACGGTTCAACCGCGCCGAAAAGCTGATGATCGACGCGCTGCAAGACGCCATCGCCACCCGCCCGCTCGCCGAACGCACCTACCCGTCAGTCTGACGGGCGTGTCTCACTCCGCCGCATCGCGCCGGGGCAACACCCAGTTCGGGCGCGGAAAATGGCAGGTATATCCGTTCGGAATACGCTCAAGGTAATCCTGGTGCTCGGGCTCGGCCTCCCAGAAATCGCCCACCGGTTTCACCTCGGTCACCACCGGCCCGGGCCAAAGCCCGCTCGCCTCGACATCGGCGATGGTGTCCTCGGCCACGCGCTTTTGCGCGTCATCCACGTAATAGATGCCCGAGCGGTAACTCATCCCCACATCGTTGCCCTGCCGGTTGGGCGTGGTCGGGTCGTGGATCTGAAAGAACACCTCCAGCACCTGCCGATAGCTCAGCACCTCGGGGTCAAAGATCACCTCGATCCCTTCGGCATGGGTGCCGTGATTGCGATAGGTCGCATTCGGCACGTCACCCCCGGTATAGCCCACCCGCGTGCGCAACACCCCCGGAATCCTGCGGATCAGATCCTGCATCCCCCAGAAACATCCGCCTGCCAGAACCGCGCGTTCCTCGCTCATCGCTCAACCCTCCACCTGATCAAGATATTCGCCATAGCCTTCCGCCACCATCCGCTCCTTGGGAATGAACCGCAAGGCCGCCGAATTGATGCAATAGCGCAGCCCCCCCAACTCGGGCGGCCCGTCCGGGAACACATGCCCCAGATGGGAGTCCCCGTGTTTCGAGCGCACTTCGGTGCGCACCATCCCAAGCGACGCATCCTGCAACTCGACGATATGGCCCGCCTCCACCGGCTTGGCGAAGGCCGGCCAGCCACACCCCGAATCGTATTTCATCGCGCTGACGAAAAGCGGCTCGCCCGACACCACGTCGACATAAAGCCCCGGCGCGAAATGCCGGTCATATTCGCCGGTATAGGGCCGCTCGGTCCCGTTTTCCTGCGTGACCCGGTATTGCTCCGGCGTCAGCCGCGCCAAACCGTCCTTGCTCTTCTCATAGGCCATCATGTTTCCTCGCACTTGCTCGCTTCCAAGATGGGGCGCCCAGGTGCGGCACTTCAAGCCCCTCGTGACCGAACGTGATCGCCGCCACGCCCTGCCCCCACCCTTCATCTTGCCCGAAATACTCGAAATTCGATCCGCGCCGGCTGCACTTCGCCGAAAGCGCGCCCAAACCTCACGGCACCCTGCGGAACCCGCCCTTGTCGGCACTCTCGGCAAAGGCGGCATAGACCCGCAGCGCCGCCCCGATCACCCGTGACCTCGGTGCAGCGGGGGTCCAGCGCATCCCCTCGGGCCGCGCCTCCATCTCCGCGCGTCGCGCGGCCAGTTCCGTCTCATCCACCAACAGGGACAGGCTGCGCCCCGGGATATCCACGGCGATCCGGTCGCCGTCGCGCACAAGGCCGATCGCGCCCCCCGCCGCCGCCTCGGGCGAAACATGGCCAATCGAAAGCCCCGCCGTCGCACCGGAAAACCGCCCATCGGTGACAAGCGCGCATGTATCATCCACCTTCTGCGCCTTGAGGCTCATCGTGGGTTTCAGCATTTCCTGCATCCCCGGCCCGCCCTTCGGCCCCTCGTAGCGGATCACCACCACCGTGCCGGGCGCGATCTCGCCCCCGTCGATGGCCGCCAGCGCCGCCTCCTGATCGTCGAACACCCGCGCCACGCCTTCCCAGCGCAGCATCTGTGCGGGCACCGCCCCGGTCTTGACCACGCAGCCATCCACCGCGATGTTGCCGCGCAGCACGGCCAAGCCGCCCTCGCGCGAATAGGCATGCTCCAGCGACCGGATACAGCCCGCTGCGCGGTCGAGATCCATCTCCTGCCAACGCATCTCCTGCCCATAGGGCGTGATCGTGCGCCGCCCGCCCGGCGCCGCACGATAGTAAAGACTCACCTCCTCGTCGCCGCTCTGGATCACGTCCCATTTCGCCAGTTGCGCCGCCATGCTCTGCCCCGAAACCGTGCCCACGCTGTCATCCAGCAACCCGGCACGCTGCAATTCGCCCATGATTCCCATGATCCCGCCCGCGCGGTGCACGTCCTCCATGTAATAGTCGAATGTCGCGGGCGAGACCTTGCACAGGTAGGGCACTTCCCGCGAAAGCCGGTCGATATCGCCCATGGTGAAATCGACCCCCGCCTCGGCCGCCATGGCCAGCATGTGCAGGATCGTGTTGGTCGAGCCCCCCATCGCGATATCCACCTTCATCGCGTTCTCGAAGGCCGCCTTGGTCGCGATGTTGCGCGGCAACACGCTCGCGTCTTCACCCTCGTAATAGGCCCGGGCGAGATCGACCACCCGCCGCGCCGCGCGTGAAAACAGCGCCTTGCGGTCGGCATGCGTGGCCAGAAGCGAACCATTGCCCGGCAGCGCAAGGCCGATCGCCTCGGCCAGGCAATTCATCGAATTGGCGGTGAACATCCCCGAGCACGACCCGCAGGTCGGACAGGCATTTTCCTCGATCGCCTGCGCCGCCTCGCCCTGCTCGGGATCGAACGCCGCGACATAGGCCATGATCGGATCGAGCCGCTTGACCTCACCCTGCCCCGGCAGCCGCCCCGCCTCCATCGGCCCGCCCGAAACATAGATCACCGGGATGTTGAGCCGCAAACCCGCCATCAGCATCCCCGGCGTGATCTTGTCACAGTTGGAAATACAGATCAGCGCATCGGCGCGATGCGCCTCGACCATGTATTCGATGCTGTCCGCGATCAACTCGCGCGACGGCAGGGAATAAAGCATCCCGTCATGGCCCATCGCGATCCCGTCATCGACCGCGATGGTGTTGAACTCACGCGGAATGCCCCCCGCGGCCCATATTTCCTCACACACCAACCGGCCCACCTCGGCAAGATGCACATGGCCGGGCACGAACTCGGTAAAGGAATTGGCCACCGCGATCACCGGCTTGCCGAAATCCGTCGCCTCCACCCCGCCCGCCATCCAGAGCGAGCGCGCCGCCGCCGCCGTCTTGCCCTCGGTCACCAGCGCCGATCTCAGTTTCGCCATGATGTGCTCCCGTCCTCTTCCCCGGGCATGAAGCCACGCCCCCTGCCCCAAGACAAGCCCCCGACCCCCCGGACGTCGGGTCGCTTGGCCCCTCCATCCGGTCAGATCGGCAGCTCCGACGTCGCCTTTTCCGTCGAGACCACGATCGACGTCCGGAACTTGCGGACATTCCTGTCGGCAAAGAAGAACCGGTGCGTGAACGCTTCGTAATCCGCGATGTCCCGCGCCATCACGACAAGGACAAAGTCGGCATCTCCCGCGATGCAATAGAAATGCGTCACCTGCCGATCCTCGCGCGCCTTGCGCTTGAAGGCGTTGATCTGGTCGAGCCGGTCACGCTCCAACTCCACCGCGACAATAGCCGTAACCCCGAGGCCCAGGGGTTCGGGATCGAGGATCGCCACTTCCTTGCGGATCACCCCGGCCTCCCGAAGCGCCCGCATTCGCCGCTGGACCGAGGCTGTCGAGATACCGGTCGCGTCTGCGAGGGACTGAATCGAGGTTCTGGCGTTCTTTTGCAACTGATCGAGTAAACTCCGATCTATCGAATCCATGACAGTCTATCCCTCGATACATGACTAAACATGATCCACATAGATCATAATACGATCAAAAATGATATAGAGCGCGTCACGAAAACCTTCTATGGTGTGTCACATGATGAAACGCGGTGCCATTGCCATCCTTCCGCTCGCCTTCGGCGCCGCCGTCTACGGTTTCGCCTTTGGGCTGCTCGCCGCGCAGGTGGGTTTCCCCTGGTGGGGCGTGGGCCTGATGAGCGTGTCCGTCCACGCCGGGTCGTCCCAGATCGTCGCCGTCGAGCAGTTGGCCTCCACCGGCACGGTGCTGGGTGCGGTACTGGCGGCCGCGGCGTTGAACCTGCGCTATGTCGGCATCATTGCATCGCTCTCGGATGTGCTGGACGGCCTCTCGCTGCGCGCCAAGTTGCTGGCCATCCATGTCACCGGTGACGAGAACTGGGCCCTGACCATGGCCGAACGTGCAAAATCGCCCGACGTGGGCGCGGCGTTCCTGTTGGGATCGGGCTTCGTGATGATCTCGGTCTGGACCGTTTCGACAACGGCCGGGGCGGTGATCGGGGCGGCGCTGCCCGATCTTGAACGCTTCGGCCTCGGCTTCGCTTTCACGGCGGCTTTCATCGCCATGGCCCGGGGGCTGTGGCGGGGCCGCTCGCAGGCACTGCCCTGGGTTGTGGCAGCAGCGGCCACGGTCGCCGTCGTCTCGTTCGGACTGCCCAAGGCCTATGGCATCGTCACGGGCGCGTTGTGCGGGCTGGCGGTCCGTGCGCTGCTGCGCCGCATGAAGGCTGTCATCGCATGAGCGGCGCGCATTGGGCCCTGATCGGACTTCTGGCCATGGCCGCCGTCGCAATTCGCGTGGCGGGGCTGATCGCGGGCGGGCGCCTCCGGGCGTCCCGGCATGCCTGGGTGCTCGACGATCTGCCCGGGCTGATCGTGGTCAGCCTGGTCGCGTCGTCACTGGTCGGACAGCCGCCGGTGACATGGATCGCGGCAGGCGCGGCGCTCGGCATCGCCATCCTGACGAACCATGTCATCGTCACGATGGTCGCGGGTGTGGCGGCCTATGCCGGGCTGGGATGGTTGGGGATGTAGCCGCATCACCCGACCCCCGGGCCCGCCTTGCATGCCCCGGGTCGCCTGTTGACGGATCAAAATGACCCGTCGCAATATCGGCTCACCGCTCGTTCGCGCCTTTTCCCGCAAGGATCTTGCCGCGAAACTTGGCAATGCGCGACATCCGCGTCTCGGATTTCTTTGCCGAGTTGAGATTGATCACGTAACTTTTCTGCCGCCCCGGGGTCAGGTTGTGAAAAGCCTCGGCAAGTTCCGGATCGGCATCCAGCGCATCCACCAGCTCGACCGGCAGTTCGATTTTGCTTTCCTCTTTCGGCGGCTTTATGCCCGCCTCGGCATAGCCCATCGCTTCTTGCAAATAGGACTGGATGACCGGTGCGCGCTTTGCCACCTGCGAATTGTCTACAAAGCGGATCATGTCGGGATGCCGGGCGTTCGGCCCCTGCGTCTCAAGCACACCCTCGGGGTCTTTCATCAGTGCCGCGTTGAAGAAACTGAGGCGAAAATCGCCCCGGAATGCACCGATGATCACGATATTCCGGCCCGCATGCATATAGCATGGATGCCCCCACTTCACGGTCTCGACAAGCCCGGCTTCAAGGCAAATCCGGCGCAGATCGCCAAGGCCATCGGCCCATTTCCGGGTCGAACAATCCGGCGTTGCAAACCGTTCGCAACGTCCGCACCCTTTTGCAAAATAGTCCTCGATCTCGGTGATCATGACATCGCCCTATGGTTGAATTTACTGCCCCCTTGTAATCCAAACCGCGCCGGACATCAAAACCCGCAACGCGATCAAAGCGGCCAGATAAACGGGATGACCGCACTTGCCAGCAGCCCCACCGACAGGTTGAGCGGAATGCCCACCTTCATGAAATCGGTGAACTTGTATCCGCCGGGGCCGTAAACCAGCGTGTTGGTCTGGTATCCGATCGGCGTGGCAAAGGCCGCGCTCGCCGCCACCATCACCGCCACGACAAAGGGCCGCGGATCGACCCCCATCGCCTCGGCGAGGCCGATGGCAATCGGCGTGATCACCACCGCCACCGCGTTGTTGCTGACCATCTCGGTCAGAATGCTGGTCATGAGATAGATCGCCCAGATCATCAGCGCCGCGGGCAACAGCGACAGCATCGGCGCCACCGCGCCCACGATCATGCTCACCGCGCCCGAACTTTCCAGCGCCACGCCAATCGCCAGCATCGAAAAGATCAGCGCCAGAAGCCGCCCGTCGATGAACGAAAACGCCTCGTCCGCGTCGATGCAGCGGCTGAGCAGAACCACCGCCACCGCCAGCACCGCCAGCATCAGGATCGGTGCCACCCCCAGCGCCGCCAGGCCCACGATGGACAAAAGCGCCAGCACCGCCACCGGCGCATGCCCCCGCCGGAACGCCCGCGACGACGGGTGCGAGACGTCGACAAGCTCCATGTCCGCGGCCAGCCGGTGAATATCCTCAGGCGTCCCTTCGAGAAGCAGCGTATCGCCCACCCGCACCACCAGGTCGTCAAGCTGGCGCCCGATATTCTGGTTCTTGCGATGCACCGCCAGCGGATAGACCCCGTAACGCCGCCGCAGCCGCAACTTGCCAAGGCTGCGCCCCACCATCTTGCAGCCCGGCGTGATCAGAACCTCCACCGTCGTGGTCTCGACCGCACTCACCTGGTCCACACGCTTGAGTTCCTTGTTGCGCTGAAGGCTCAGAAGCTCGGCCATGCGCGTGCGCAGCACCACCCGGTCGCCGACCTGCAACTCCACCCCTTCGAGGTTCCGGCGCAGCGACGCATCGCCGCGAATGACGTCGATCAACCGCACCCCCTCGCGCTTGAAAAGCTGCACACCGGTCACCTCGCGGCCAATGAGGTTGCTCTCGGGCGGGATCACCGCCTCGGTAAAGAACTTCATCCGCGACCGATCCGACAACAGCGTCGCCATGCTGTCGCGCTCGGGCAGCAACAGCGGCCCGATGAACCGCAGATAGATCATCCCCCAGACCACCAGGATCGCCGCCAGCGGCGTGATCTCGAAAATCGTGAACGGCGCCATCCCCTGCGCCCGCGCCACCCCGTCGACCAGCAGGTTGGTGGATGTCCCGATCAGCGTCAGCGTGCCCCCAAGGATCGCCGCGTAACTCAGCGGGATGAGCAGTTTCGAGGCCGAAACCCCCAGCGACCGCGCCAATTGCACGAATACCGGGATCATCACCACGACCACCGGCGTGTTCGACACCACCGCGCTCGACAACACGACAAAGAGCATCAACAACCCGATGGCCAGTTTCGGACTGGTGCGCGCTTTCCGGTCGGCAAGGCTCGTGAACGCATCGAGCGCCCCGGTGCGCACCAGCGCGCCCATCACGATGAACATCGCCGCAATGGTCCATGGCGCGGGGTTCGACAGCACCTGCACCGCGCCGTCATAGGGCAGCACCCCCAGCACCAGGAGCACCGCGACCCCGCCGATCGCCACCACCTCGGTGGGATAGCTCTCGCGCAGGAAAAGCGCGAACATCGCCACCACCACGGCCAGCGTGACAATCGCCTCACCGGTCTGGGAAAACGCGAAAACCTGCATCATGGCCCATGCCCCGCCTGATCTGCCGCCCTGCCGATGCGGGGCGGGTATTCTGCATCAACCATCACTATCGTTGACGCGGGCCGGGAACAATCCCGCCCGGATCAGGCGCAAAGGCGAAAACCCGCCCGCGCATCAAGGCGCCGATTGCAGCAACCGCCCGCCGAGGCGCACCATCTCGACGCGCGTGGCCCGCCCGGTGCGATCGTCGCTTTCGACATAAACCCCCGACAGCGTCGCCTCGCCCAAGGCGGGGGTGAAGCGGGTCTTGCCCATGCCGGTGACAAAGCGGCGCATCGGCTCGGCCGGGTCCATGCCGATCACGCTGAGGTAATCGCCACACATCCCCGCATCCGACTGATAGGCCGTGCCCTTCGGAAGGATCTGCGCATCGCCGGTCGGCACATGCGTATGCGTGCCCACCACGAGGCTCGCGCGCCCGTCACACCAATGCCCCATCGCCATCTTCTCGGATGTCGCCTCGCAATGCACGTCGACAATCGCCGCCTGCACGGCCCCACCGAGGGGGTGCGCCTTGAGCACGGTCTCGATCTGCGAAAACGGATCGTCAAAGGCGCGCTTCATGAACACCTGCCCCAGCACCTGCGCCACCAGAACCTTGCGCCCCCGCGTCGCCTCGAACACCCGCGCACCCTTGCCCGGCGCGGTCTTGGCATAATTCACCGGCCGGATCACACGCGGCTCGGTCTCGATGAATTGCAGCATGTCCTTCTGATCGAAGGCATGATCGCCCAGCGTCACGCAATCGGCCCCGGCCTCCAGCAACAGTTTCGCATGCTCGCCCGAAAGCCCCACGCCATTGGTCGCATTCTCGCCATTGACCACCACGAAATCGAGGCCCCAGTCCTCGCGCAGCCGCGGCAGCCGCTCCCTGATGGCGGCCCGTCCGGACCGGCCCATCACATCACCCAGAAAAAGCAATCTCATGGCAAAACCCCTAGGACCAAGAACGCCAGGGGGCAAGCCCCATACCTCAGCCGCCGATCACGTATCGCGCCTTGTGGGCCACCGGAAACGCCACCGAACGGGCAATGAAACAGACCTTGCCGATCTCGTGATGAATCGCATCGGCACGGCCGAGATCGGTGCCCGGTGCCACCGTGATCCCCGGCCGCAGCGTCGCCCCGGTGAACCGCCCCGCCCCCGACGCCGCGCTTTCGCCATGACCCAGCGGGCTGTCGTCATAGGCCAGAACGGTGATCCCCGCGTCGCTGGCCAGATGCAGGTACCAAAGCATGTGACAGGCCGAAAGCGCCGCGATCAGCATATCCTCGGGATTGTGCAACCCCGGATCGCCGCCGAGCCGCGGATCGTTGGAACAGGCAACCGGCGGCTTGCCGGGTGTGCGCACCTCCCACGTGCGCTCATAGGCGCGGTAATGCGCTGTGCCTTCCCCCCGGTTGCCGGTCCAGACGATCCTCGCCTCGAAATCATGGGCCACGCTCATGTCCGCTTTTCCTTGTTCCAGTAAATTATGGTTCCAGCCAGCAGTTGCGCCGCGCATGCGCGCGTCGCCCCGAAAGTGGGGCAAACGGCCAGGCCGGGCAAGTGAGTATTTTTCCCAAGAAAGAACGGCGAGTCAGGATTTGTTAAGGTTGACGTGCAAGCGTGACAACGCGGTACAGGCTGGAGAGCCGATGATCGCCCAAGGAAGAGCCGATGCTCTTGCCCGCCCCGGTCACGCCCCACAAGGAGGTGCCGGAGCGGCGTTCGTTTCACGCAGTGAAATCCGGTATTCTTTCTTGGCTCAAATACTCAACTTGCAACGGCGACGACCGGCCTGCCACCTGACTCCGTGCAGGTGCGCGGCGCAAGGGCGGTCGTGGTTTCGCAGGAACCGCGMCSGGGKGGGKGGGCGGSCCCTTGCGGCGCGCATCTGCACGGTCACGCCCCGAGTGCCAACCGCCCGCTCTCGCTCAGCCGGTAAACCCCTTTGTCGACCCGCTCGAACCAGCCGTAATGGTTGTCGCGCATCATCGTCGTCGCCCGCGCCACGCCGGTCGCGCGCGCCACGTCCGCGCCCCGGCTCGGCCCCGCCCCGGCCAGGTAGGCCGCGCATTTCACCGCCCCCTGGCGATAGGCCGTCACGATGGTCTCGCGCGCCATGCCGCCCGGGTTGGGATCTCCCGCGCGCGCCTCGAACTCCTTCAAGAGCGCCGCACGGCGCGGTTTCGACTTGCGCGGCCGGAACGGCGCCGGATCGCAATGCGCCTGCACCACTCCCGCCGCCAGATCGACCGACAGCACCCCCAGGCCCAACCGCCGGCACAGCCCGAGATTGCCCTTGAAGCTGCGCCACCCCGCCTTGCCCGCCCAGCGCGGCACAGCGACATAGACCGTCTCGGTCACCGCCTGCCGTGCCACCGCCTGTTGCAGGAGTTGCAGCGAGAACCCGGTCTTGAGCTCCACGATCAGCGGCGCCTCGCCGGGGCGCAGCGCCACCACATCGGCCGCGCCGACCTCGCCCTTGACCACGTAGCCAAGGGTTTCGAGCCAGGACTTGATCGGCGGGTAGAGATCGGTTTCTCGCGGCTTCGCCATGACCGCAGATTAGCCCCCCGCCCCGACCGGCGAAAGCCCCGTCGCGCGGCGGCACCGGACGGCGCGTTAACCCTTTTTCGCACAGCCCGGGGCCGAAACCGTCGGCAGCCGGATGGCAGCCGGGCAGCAGCCGGATGTCACCCCCTCTTTTTTGGCGTCCCCGCCGCGTTAACCTTTTGATGCTGCACTGCGGCAAAAACGGTCCACACACCCCGTGACATCGCCGCCACGCGCGCCTATAAGGCCTGCGAAATCCCGCAATCGATCCGCATCAGACAGGATAGTGACACCATGACCACGCTCGTTTTCGGCCATAAATCGCCCGACACGGATTCCACCGGATCGCCCATCCTCTGGGCCTGGTATCTCAATGAAGTCAAAGGGATAGAGGCCAAACCGGTGCTCCTGGGCGAACCCAATACCGAAGCCGCCTTCATGCTGACCCGCTGGGGCCTCGACAAGCCCGCGATCATCTCCGACCTCGACGAGGGGCAGCCTTGCGTCGTGGTCGATACCAACAACCCCGCCGAACTGCCCGCCGGCATCAACGGCGCGGATGTGCTTGAAATCATTGATCATCACAAACTGACCGGCGGCCTGGAAACCAAGACCCCGATCACCATCACCATCCGCCCCCTGGCCTGCACCGCGACCATCATGATCGACATGATCGGCAATGATTACAACAAGATACCGGACCCGGTCAAAGGCGCCGCGCTGACCTGCATCCTCTCGGACACGCTCGAATTCCGCTCGCCCACCACCACCGATCACGACCGCGAAGTGGCCGAGAAACTGGCCTCCGACCTGGGCATTTCGATCCCCGACTACGCCGCCGAGATGTTCGCCGCGAAATCCGATGTCTCCAGTTTCTCGGACGCCGAACTGATCCGCATGGACTCCAAGGAATACGCGGTCTCGGGCACGAAATTCCGCGTCTCGGTTCTGGAAACCACCGCCCCCGCCGCCGTGCTCGACCGTAAGGCCAGCCTGATGGACAGCATGACGCAGGTCGCGAAAGAGGACGGCGTCGATCAGGTGCTGCTCTTCGTCATCGATATCCTCAACGAAGAGGCCACGCTGCTGGTGCCCAACGACCTGGTGAAAACCGTCGCCGAGAAAAGCTTTGGCGCGCACCCCGAGGGCGATATGGTTGTTCTGCCCGGCATCATGTCGCGCAAGAAACAGATCATCCCCCATCTGGCCGTCTAAGGCATTGATGAAGCATCTGAAAAAGGGCGCCACCCCCGGCGCCCTTCTCGCACGTCCCSCCCCCAACCYCGCCCCCCCCCCGGGTCTTCATCTGGCAGAAAATACCTCGGGGAGCGCGAGGGGCTGGCCCCTCGCACCCCAACGGTTCGCTAAACACTGGAAATTCCGGCGCGCCCCTGCCATATCTGCCGCAACCCGCTCAAAGGAGCCCGCATGACCCGTATCATCGACAGCCTCGCCCAGGTTTCCGACGGCTATGACGCGCTTTTCGTCGATCTCTGGGGCTGCGTGCATGACGGGGTGCGCGCCCTGCCCGCCGCCGTCAAGGCATTGCAGGACTACCGTGCCCGCGGCGGCAAGGTGGTGCTTGTCACCAACTCGCCCAAACCGCGCAAGGGCGTCGCCGCGCAGCTCGACATCTTCGGTGTCGCCCGCGACGCATGGGACACGATCGCCACCTCCGGCGACAGCGCCCGCGCCGCGATGTTCCGTGGCGTTGTCGGCGAAAAAGTGCTGTTCATGGGAGAACGGGATCGCGACGCGGAATTTTTCGAACCGATGCAGGTGATCGAGAACCCGGTCGATATCGAGCGCGTCCCCCTGCAAGAGGCTGAAGGCATCGTCTGCTGTGGTCCCGACGATCCCATGGCCGATCCGGATGTGAACCGCCCCGCCTTTCTCTATGCCAAGCAGAAGGGGCTGAAACTGCTTTGTGCCAATCCCGATATCGTCGTGGATCGCGGCGACGTCCGCGAATGGTGCGCTGGGGCGCTGGCCCGGCTTTACACCGAAATGGGCGGGGAAAGCCTCTATTTCGGCAAACCGCATCCGCCGATCTATGACCTTGCCCGCCGCCGCCTGGCGGAACTGGGCCCCTCACCCTCGGACAGCCGCATCCTTGCCATCGGTGACGGTTTGCACACCGATATCCAGGGCGCCATGGGCGAAGAGATCGACTCGCTCTACATCACCGGTGGGCTTGCCCGCAAGATTACCAAAACCACGCAGCAACCCGACGAGGATGCGCTCAACGCGTATTTGTCCAAGGAAATGATCACGCCCGATTATGCCATCGGACAGCTGCGCTAGATGATTTAAGGGTTGCGTTTCTGCGCCTGCAAAGTAATAAAGTTCCGAAATTTGGCACTCAACCGGCCAAAAGTTGCGCACGAAACAAGCCTTCGGAGGGCGGAATGTTGGATAACCTGCCACGCGGAACCATCACCATCGAGGAAATCGAGATGGGCATGACCCGCCACCTTCGCAAGGTGGTGACCGACGAGGATATTGAGATGTTCGCCCAAGTCTCGACCGACCGAAACCCGGTCCATCTCGATGACGACTATGCCCGCGACACGATCTTCGAAGGCCGTATCGCCCATGGCATGCTCACCGCCGGGCTGATCTCGGCGGTGATCGGCGAACAACTCCCGGGGCACGGCACGATCTACATGGGTCAAAGCCTCAAATTCCTCGCCCCCGTGCGCCCCGGCGACATGGTGCTGGCCGAGGTCGAAGTGATCGGCATCGACCACGCCAAGCGCCGCGTGACGCTCGATTGCCGCTGCCTAGTCGATGGCAAGAAAGTGCTGACGGGCGAAGCCACCGTACTCGCCCCTTCGGCCAAGTTCGACTGACAACAGGCACTTGAAATCATGCGCAAGATGCGCTCCCCGCTTGCGCCCGTCCCGCCGCGCAGCTAGACCCGCGATATGCGTATCGTCCGTGACCATCAATTCGTCTCGCCCGCCGACAAGGGCGCCTCGGCCGCCATCGGGAATTTCGATGGTGTGCATCTCGGCCACCAATCGGTAATCGATATCGCCCGCGCGCAGGGCGCGAAAATCGGCGCCCCTCTCGGCATCGTCACCTTCGAACCGCACCCGCGCCAATTCTTTGCCCCCGACGCCCCGCCCTTCCGCCTCACCGGCTCGGCTGCCCGTGCGCACCGGCTTGAAAAACTTGGCGTTGAACGGCTCTATGAACTCAACTTCAACGCCGCTCTTTCCTCGCTCACGCCCGAGGAGTTCGCCGCCCGGGTCATCCGCGACGGGCTGGGCCTAAGGCATGTCGTCGTCGGCGCCGACTTCTGCTTTGGCAAGGGCCGAGCGGGCAATGCCGATGATCTCAGGGCCTTCGGCGCAGAGATGGACTTCGGCGTCACCATCGCCAAGCTGCTTGAAGGCGACACGGGCGAGGTTTCCTCGACCGCGATCCGCACCGCGCTCACCGAGGGCCGCCCCCACGACGCCGCCGCCATGCTCGGCCACTGGCACCGGATCGAGGGCCGGGTGATTTCCGGCCATCAACGCGGCCGCGAATTGGGCTATCCCACCGCCAACATGTCGATCGAGGGGCTGCACCCGCCGAAATTCGGCGTCTATGCCGTGTTGGTCGATGTGCTCGACGGCCCGCATCAGGGCAGCTATCGCGGCGCCGCCTCGCTCGGCGTGCGCCCGATGTTCAACGGCGAGATCCCCAATCTCGAAACCTATCTCTTCGATTTCTCAGGCGATCTCTACGGTGCCGCGCTCTCGGTCGGGCTGGTCGAATACCTGCGCCCCGAGGAAAAGTTCGACAGCCTCGATGCCTTCATCGCGCAGATGGATGCCGATTGCGCCCGCGCCCGCGACATCCTCGCCCACCCATGACTGACCCGATCGACCGCACCGGCCTGCGCCCGCGCTTCTGGGAGACCACACCGCTCGCCCGGATGACCCGCGCCGAATGGGAAGCGCTCTGCGACGGCTGCGGCAAATGCTGCCTTAACAAGCTCGAGGACGAGGAAACCGGCGAGGTCGCCCTGACCCGAGTCGCCTGCCGCCTGTTCGACGATGCGACCTGTCGCTGCGCCAAATACGAAACTCGCCACCAATTCGTGCCCGAATGCATCACGCTCGACCCTGCCACGATCGAGAAGAACGCCTATTGGCTGCCCGAAACCTGCGCCTATAAACGGCTCTGGCAGGGCGACCCCCTGCCCGACTGGCACCCGCTTTTGACCGGTACGGCGCAGTCGGTCCATGATGCGGGTATCTCCATGCAGCACCGCACCGTCCCCGAGTTCGACATCGACGAGGACGACTGGGAAAATCATATCATCGAGGAGCCCACCTGATGTTCTTTGCCTCCGACAATTCCGGCCCCGCTCATCCCGCCATTCTCGACGCGCTCACCCGCGCCAACGAAGGCTATGCCATGGGCTATGGCGACGATGCGATCATGGACGAGGTCCGCGACCGGATTCGCACGATCTTCGAGGCGCCCGAGGCCGCCGTCTATCTCGTCGCGACCGGTACCACCGCCAATGCGCTGGCCCTGGCCAGCCTCACCGCGCCGTGGCAAACCATCTTCTGCTCGCCGGTCGCGCATATCCACGAAGACGAATGCAACGCACCAGAATTCTACACCGGCGGGGCCAAGCTCACACTGGTGGGCGACAGCGACCGGATGACCCCCGCCGCGCTCCGCGCCGCCATCGAGGGCGAGGGCAACCGCGGCGTTCACGGCCCCCAGCGCGGCCCTGTCTCGATCACGCAGGTGACCGAACGCGGCCATGTCTATACGCTCGACGATCTCGCCGCTCTCACCGCCACCGCGCGCGACTACGGGCTCAAGACCCATCTCGACGGTGCGCGCTTTGCCAATGCGCTGGTGGCGCTCGGCTGCACCCCGGCCGAGATGACATGGAAACGGGGCATCGACGCCGTGTCCTTCGGTGGCACCAAGAATGGTTGTATCGGCGTCGAGGCGGTGATCTTCTTCGACCCCGCCCCGGCATGGGAGTTCGAGTTGCGGCGCAAGCGCGGCGGACATCTCTTCTCGAAACACCGCTATCTCTCGGCGCAGATGCAGGCCTATCTCGCCGACGATCTCTGGCTCGACCTCGCGCGCCGCTCCAACGCGGGTTGCGCGCGTCTTGCCAGCGGCCTGCGCGCCCTGCCCGGCGTTCGCATCGACGGCACGCCCGACGCCAACATGATCTATACCCACATGCCCCGCGCCATGCATCAGCGCCTCGTCGCCGCCGGTGGTGTCTATCACATATTGTCCGACACCCTAGACAGCGGCGACCCGGACGAGGCGCTCCCCGCCCGTCTGGTCTGCGACTGGTCCATGCCCGATAGCGAAATCGATCGCTTCCTCGCCGCGGCCCGGGGCTGAACCCGCTTTCATCTTGCCCGAAATACTCCGGGGGGAGGCGACAAAACGCACCGCGTTTTCTCGCTAGGGGGGCAGCGCCCCCCCGGCCGCGGCTCAATCCGCGTCCACTCGCTCGGGCACCTTTTCCAGGAAATCCGAAACCAGGTCGGCCACGGCGCGCGGATGGGTGATCGGCGCCATATGTCCCGCGCCTTCGATTGCCACGTCGCGCGCCCCGCTCAGCCGCCGCGCGATCGCCGCATGGGTCAGCCCCACGAAGACCGAGCTTTCGGCCCCGCGCACCAAAAGCACCGGCACGTCCAGCGCCTCGATCCTGCGATCCGCCAGAATCTGGGGCCGGTCCTCCAGAACCGTCGCCTGGTTGGCCTGAATGAGGTGGATCTTCTCGGCCAGCATGTCGCGCTGCTCCTGCGGAAGGCTCTCCCATGGCCGCCCATCGCCCCAATCGCGCATGAAGGCGCGCGCCGCGCCAACACGATCGCCACGGACCAGCGCATCCCTGAACCCTGCGTTCTTCTCGTTGTGTAGCCCCGTCATCTCCGGATTGTCTGCCAATGCCGCGGCGATAAACACGCTTTCGATCAGCACCAGGCTGCGCACCAGGTCCGGCCGCTCGATCGCCAACCGCAAGGCCACGGTCGCACCAAAGGAATGACCGATCACATCCATCGGCCCGTCACTCCCGATCACATCCGCCGCCATCGCAACCGACATCTCCTGCATGTCGCGCGCCGGCGTCCAGTCATCGCTGCGCCCATGCCCCGGCAGGTCATAGGCCCGCATGCTCAGCGTCCCGCCGAGATGCGACGCCATGCCCTTCCACGCGCCGGAATGGGCCAGCGAACAATGGATCAACAGCCCCCGGCGCGGGCCGGTGCCGAACTCGGTCCAGAATGTCGGGTGACCGCCCCGGATATCCTTGACCATCCTACAGCTCACCCGCCAGATGCGCGTCGAGATCGTCCAGCCGGTCCTGCCCCCAGAACATCTCGCCATCCTCGCAGATATAGAACGGCGCGCCGAACACGCCCGCGGCAACCGCGTCCTCGGTGTTGCGGGCATAGGTCTCGGCCCCGCTCAAGAGGCCGCTCATGGTCAGCCCCGGATCGAACCCGGCCGCCTTGAGACAATCCTGAACCACGTCTTCCTCTGCAATGTCGCGTTCCTCGGCCCAGCAGGCCCGCAGGAGGCCATGCACCAACGCCCCCAGATCACCGCCACCCGCCTGCTGCGCGGCGATGATCGCGTAAGACGCCGGCGCCGGATTGGTCGGAAAGAATGCGGGTTTCAGATTCAGCGGCAATCCGGCCTTGCTCGATTGTCTGCGCAATTCCTGCAAGCGATAGGCCTGCCGCGCCGGGGGTCGCTCGGGCAGCGGCGTGCCACCGGTGCGTGCGAAGACCGCCGTTATGTCCACCGGCTTGTAGGTGATCGCGGCCCCATGCCGCGCTGCGATTCCTTCCAACCGCTGCCCCGCGAGATAGACATAGGGGCTCAACGTGGAAAAATAATACTCGATCCGGGCCAAATTCATCTCCTTCGCGCAGCACTTGGGGCGGCATGTCTTTGCCAGACCCTAGAGAGATGCTAAGCGGTGTCAACGTCACGATTCTGTCATGCCAGACGCACCCGGGGACCACGCCATCATGCCGATCACCAAGGAACCGAAACTCATTTCGGGCAATGCCAACCTGTCACTCGCCAAGGGCATCGCTCGCCGCATGTCGATGCATCGCGGGGTCAACACACAGCTTGTCGATACCCGCGTCGAACGCTTCAACGACGGCGAGATCTTTGTCGAGGTGTTTGAGAATGTCCGCGGCGAGGACATGTTCATCATTCAGCCGACCTCGAACCCGGCCAATGACAACCTGATGGAATTGCTGATCATGTCCGACGCGCTACGCCGGTCGTCGGCCTCGCGCACCACCGCCGTGATCCCCTATTTCGGCTATGCCCGTCAGGACCGCCGCACCAAGGCCCGCACCCCCATCTCGGCCAAGCTCGTCGCCAACATGATCGTGGGCGCCGGGATCGAACGGGTGCTGACCATGGACCTGCACGCTGCCCAGATTCAGGGCTTCTTCGATATTCCGGTCGACAACCTCTATGCCTCGCCGCTCTTTGCCCTCGATATAATGAAACAATTCGCCGATCGGCTCTCGGATGTGATGATCATCTCACCCGATGTCGGCGGCGTCGCCCGGGCGCGCGAACTGGCCAAGCGGATCAACGCACCGCTCGCCATCGTCGACAAGCGCCGCGAGAAGCCCGGCGAGATCGCGGAAATGACCGTGATCGGCAATGTCGAGGGAAAATGCTGCATCATCGTCGACGATATCTGCGACACCGCCGGCACGCTGTGCAAAGCCGCCGAGGTGATCATGGAGAATGGCGCCAGCGAGGTTCATTCCTACATCTCGCATGGTGTGCTCTCGGGCCCCGCGGTGGAGCGGATCACGAAATCGGTAATGAAATCGCTTGTCATCACCGATTCCATCGAAGCCTCTGAATCGACCCGGGCCGCCCCAAATATCCGCGTGCTGCCCACCGCGCCGCTTTTCGCACAGGCGATCCTGAACATCTGGAACGGCACGAGCGTCAGTTCGCTCTTTGACGCCGACATGCTTGAACCGATCTACGAAGGCATTTTCTGAAAGGACCCAAGGTCTTCTCGGGGTCCAAACCGGCTACTGCCGCGCAATCGACCTGAAACTCAACAAGATCGCCGCAACGATCATGAAGCTGCCGCCGATGCGTTCGATCCAGGCTTTCGCCGCTCCCTTGAAGCGGGCGGCAATCCAACTTGCCCCGGCCCCGTAAGCTGAAAGAAACAGGCCATCCATGATGATGTAGGTCACTGACAAAATGAGAAACTGGGGCCAGAAGGCGTGGTCGGCAGATATGAACTGCGGGAAAAGAGCTGCGAAGAAGACAACAGCTTTGGGGTTGGCAGCGGATGTAATGAACCCCTGCATCCAAAGATTGCCGAGCGACACGTTCCGCTTGGTATCTCCGACCTTGGGATCATTGGGTTTTGCTCGCCTTATCATACGGATACCGAGCCAAATCAGGTAAGCGACCCCAGCCCATTTAATGATTGCGAGCGCAGCACCTGAAGCGGCGATGATCGCGGCCAAACCCAAACCTGCTGCCAGCATTTGTAGGGAATTTGCCGAAAGATCGCCTGCCGCGGTCGAGAGCGATCGTCTAAGCCCGTGCGCACCGCTGTTGGACAACATGAGTAGCTGGCTCGGCCCGGGCGTACTCATCAAGGCAAGCACGGTCGCCACGTAAATCGTCCAGATCTCCAGTGTCATGGGCAGCACTCCATTTGCCCAAGCAAGCTACCAATTGTTTTGGGGATTTCCAGAACAAATCGAGTCACGACATGGCAGCCTCGTCCCCCTAATCAGATCTCAGTAGAGCTCCCAATCGTCTTCATTGGCCACTGACCCGATCGCGATCCAGTCGAGGCGCACGCGGGCGATCCTGGTGTCACCCCATGTACGGAACACAAGGTCGAACCCCTCGGCCCCTACATTCTCGGCCTCGACATGGGCGCGCATGTTGGCACCATTGTCCACGTCCCAGAGCGATAGGGAACAATGCACCACCGGCGCATCGGTGAAACCTTCGGAAAAGCGCACAGGCTTGCGCCGTTCGCGCTGGCCGGTTCCGGTCCACATCTCGCCACCGTCCTCGAAATCCTCGAACAGTGTTTCGTCGCCCTGCAGAATGCCTATCGTGTTCGCCGTCAGCCGTTTCATGCCTCACCTTGCGCAGGCTTTGCCCATCGGAGTTCAATGATCGCCCCCAAGGCTCGCCGCAATTGGCCGGTTTTGCAAAACAAAAAGGCCCTGATACCAATCAGGGCCTTTCCTTGATCTCCATTCGGGCAGGCGTTCCAGTGTCAGCCTGCCACTATCTCGCGCAGCGCCTTGAGATCGGCCAGTTGCTTGTCGGCCCGGTCACGCGCAGCACCCGAGGCTTCGGCCACCGCCGCCGTCGCCGCTTCGATCATCGGATCGAGGTCGGCACCGGTGGCATCGCTCACCGGCTTGGCAAGTTCGGCCAGCACGCTGGTGGCCTCGGCGCTGATCTCGGCAAACCCACCGGTCACAAGGAACTCCCGATCACCTTCCGGACCCTTGATCCGGATCACACCGGGGCGCAGTGTCGTGATCAACGGCGTATGGCCTGGCATCGCCGTCAGGTCGCCATCGGCCCCCGGCATCTGGATTTCCGCCACCTTGAGCGAAGCCAGGCTCCGCTCGGGGCTCACCAGATCAAATTGCATCGTTTCCGCCATGTTCATCTCCTTTCCAGACCCTGTCCCCCACCCTCACGGGCGGGGGACGGTCGGGATCAAGCGGCGTCCGCAGCCAGCTTCTCGGCTTTCGCGATCACCTCGTCGATGTCGCCCACCATGTAGAACGCACCCTCGGGCAGGTGGTCGAACTCGCCAGCCACGACCCGCTTGAAGCTGTCGATGGTCTTCTCAAGCGGAACCTGCACACCGTCCGAGCCGGTAAAGACTTTGGCCACGTCAAAGGGTTGCGACAGGAAGCGCTGGATTTTCCGGGCACGGGCCACGGTCAGCTTGTCCTCTTCGGAAAGCTCGTCCATGCCGAGAATCGCGATGATGTCCTGAAGTGCCTTGTAGCGTTGCAGAATTTCCTGCACGTCCCGGGCCACTTGGTAATGCTCTTCACCAATGATCAGGGGGTCCATCAGGCGCGACGTTGAATCAAGCGGGTCCACGGCCGGGTAAATGCCAAGCTCGGAGATGGCACGGTTGAGGACCGTCGTGGCGTCAAGGTGCGCAAAAGTCGTGGCCGGTGCCGGGTCGGTCAGGTCGTCCGCAGGAACGTAAACAGCCTGAATCGAGGTGATCGAACCCGCTTTGGTCGAGGTGATCCGCTCCTGCATGGCGCCCATGTCGGTGGCCAGCGTGGGCTGGTAGCCCACCGCCGAAGGAATACGTCCCAGAAGCGCCGACATCTCGGACCCGGCTTGCGTGAAGCGGAAGATGTTGTCGACGAAAAAGAGAACGTCGCTCCCCGACTGGTCGCGGAACTGCTCAGCCAGAGTCAGGCCGGTCAGCGCGACACGGGCACGCGCACCCGGCGGCTCGTTCATTTGGCCGTAAACCAGCGCGATCTTGGAATCCAGAAGGTTGTCCGGGGTCAGAACGCCGGATTCGATCATCTCGTGATAGAGGTCGTTGCCCTCACGGGTCCGCTCGCCCACACCGGCGAACACCGACAGACCCGAATGCACCTTGGCGATGTTGTTGATCAGTTCCTGGATGAGAACGGTCTTGCCGACACCGGCACCGCCGAACAGGCCGATCTTGCCGCCCTTGGAATAGGGGGCGAGCAGGTCGATGACCTTGATACCGGTCACGAGGATTTCCGACTCGGTGGCCTGTTCGGAAAAATCAGGGGCGGGCTGGTGGATGGCGCGCGTCTCATCCGCTTCGATCGGACCCTTTTCGTCCACCGGTTCGCCCACGACGTTCAGGATACGGCCCAACGTCGCGTTGCCGACCGGAACCATGATCGGCGCGTCCTTGTCCGTCACTTCCTGACCGCGGACCAGGCCCTCGGTCGCGTCCATCGCGATGGTGCGCACGGTGTTCTCGCCCAGGTGCTGCGCCACTTCGAGGATCAGCGTCTTGCCGTTATTGTCGGTTTCCAGCGCGTTCAGAATCGCCGGCAGGTGATCGGTGAACTGCACGTCCACCACGGCACCGATGACCTGGGTCACTTTGCCTTTTGCGTTTGCCATGTTTCGTCTCCGGTTTGTCTTACAGCGCTTCCGCGCCGGAAATGATTTCAATAAGCTCGTTGGTGATCACGGCCTGACGCGAACGGTTGTATTCGATGGTCAGCTTGTCGATCATCTCGCCCGCGTTGCGGGTGGCGTTGTCCATCGCCGACATCCGCGCGCCCTGCTCCGAGGCCCCGTTCTCCAACAACGCGCTGAAGATCTGCGTGGCCACACCGCTGGGCAGAAGCTCGGCAAGGATCTCGGTCTCGTCGGGCTCGTAGTCATAGAAGCTGCCACTGTCGACCGCCTCCTGATCGCCCACATCAGCCGGGATGACCTGCTGCATGGTCGGGATCTGGGTCACCACGTTCTGGAACCGCGCAAAGAAGATCTTGGCCACGTCGAACTCACCCTCGTCGAAGCGTTTGAGCACATTGGCCGCGATCGCCTGCGCATCGGCATAGCCCACGCGCTTAACCTCGCTCAGATCCACATGATCGATGAAAAGATCGCCGTAATCGCGCTTCATCGCGTCGCGGCCCTTCTTGCCGACGGTGATGATCTTGACCGTCTTGCCCTCGGCAGTCAGCTTCGACGCCTCCGCCTTGGCTAGCTTCGCGATATTGGCGTTGAAACCGCCGCACAGGCCCCGCTCGGCGGTCAGCACCACCAAGAGATGCACCTTGTCTTCGCCGGTCCCGGCCAGAAGCGCCGGCGCGTTCTCCGCATCGCCGACCGAAGCGGCGAGCTTGGCGATCACCGCGTTGAACCGTTCGGTGTAGGGCCGCGACATCTCCGCAGCCTCCTGCGCCCGGCGAAGTTTCGCCGCCGCCACCATCTGCATGGCCTTGGTGATCTTGCGGGTCGATTTGACCGACTCGATCCTGTTTTTCAGGTCCTTAAGACTTGGCATTGCCTCGTCTCCCCCTTACGCGAAGTCTGCGGCGAACTCGTCAATCGCGGTCTTCAGACGATCGGCGGCGTCTCCCTTGATCTTCGGATCTTCATTGGTGATCCAGTCAAGGACATCCTTTCGCTTGCTGCGCATATGGGCCAGGAGTCCGGCCTCGAACCGGTTCACATCGCCCAGATCCAGCTTGTCGAGATAGCCGTTGGTCCCGGCAAAGATCACCACGACAATCTCGGCATTGGTCAACGGCTCATATTGTGGCTGCTTCATCAGCTCGGTCAGGCGCGCACCACGGTTCAGCAATCTTTGCGTCGCCGCATCGAGATCCGAACCGAACTGCGCAAAGGCCGCCATCTCGCGATACTGCGCCAGTTCGAGTTTGACCGGCCCGGCGACCGAGTTCATTGCCTTGGTCTGGGCCGAACCACCGACGCGGCTCACCGAAAGGCCGGTGTTCACGGCCGGACGAACGCCCTGATAGAACAGGTCGGTTTCGAGGAAGATCTGACCGTCGGTGATCGAGATCACGTTGGTCGGGATAAAGGCCGAAATGTCGCCGGCCTGCGTCTCGATGATCGGCAGCGCGGTCAGCGAACCCGCACCATGATCCTCGTTGAACTTGGCCGACCGCTCCAGAAGCCGCGAGTGCAGATAGAACACGTCGCCCGGATAAGCTTCGCGGCCCGGCGGGCGGCGCAGCAGGAGCGACATCTGGCGATAGGCCACGGCCTGCTTGGAAAGGTCATCATAGATGATCAGCGCGTGACGCCCATTGTCGCGGAAATGTTCGGCCATCGCGGTCGCGGAATAAGGCGCGAGGAACTGCATCGGCGCCGGGTCGGACGCGGTGGCCGCCACCACGATCGAATATTCGATCGCGCCGGTCTCTTCGAGCTTCTTCACAAGCTGCGCCACGGTCGAGCGTTTCTGTCCGATGGCAACGTAAACGCAATAGAGCTTCTTGCTCTCGTCGTCGCCGGCCGCATCGTTATAGGCTTTCTGGTTGAGGATCGTATCCAGCGCCACGGCGGTCTTGCCGGTCTGGCGGTCGCCGATGATCAACTCGCGCTGGCCGCGCCCGATCGGGATCATCGAGTCGACGGCCTTGAGGCCGGTTGCCATCGGCTCATGCACCGACTTGCGCGGAATGATCCCCGGCGCCTTTACGTCGGCCAGACTGCGCTCGGACGTCTTGATCGGCCCCTTGCCGTCAATCGGGTTACCAAGACCATCGACCACGCGCCCCAAGAGCGCGTCACCCACAGGCACATCCACGATCGCGTTGGTGCGCTTGACAGTGTCGCCTTCCTTGATGTCACGGTCGGAGCCAAAGATCACGACACCCACGTTGTCGGCTTCAAGGTTCAGCGCCATGCCCCGGATACCGCCGGGGAATTCTACCATCTCGCCGGCCTGAACCTTGTCCAGCCCGTGAACGCGGGCAATCCCGTCACCCACCGACAGCACCCGGCCGATCTCGGCAACTTCGGCATCCTTGCCGAAATTCTTGATCTGGTCCTTCAGGATCGCAGAAATCTCTGCTGCTTGGATACCCATTTATCCGACCTCTTTCATTGCGTTCTGGAGAGAATTCAGGCGCGAGCGGATCGACGTGTCGATCATCTTCGAACCCACTTTGACGACAAGACCGCCGATGAGGCTTTCATCGACGGTCGCATTGATGATCACGTCCTTGCCGAAGCTGGACTTGAGCGATTTGGCAAGCTTGCCCTCCTGCGTCTTGGTCAGGGGCTTGGCACTCACCACG
Source organism: Aquicoccus porphyridii (assembly GCF_008369105.1). Classification (GTDB taxonomy): domain Bacteria; phylum Pseudomonadota; class Alphaproteobacteria; order Rhodobacterales; family Rhodobacteraceae; genus Aquicoccus; species Aquicoccus porphyridii. The sequence continues at coordinate 50,510 of NZ_VINQ01000007.1, forward strand.
TCCGCGGCCACTTCGCCCTTGTCCTCGGCAATCGCGGCCCGCAGCGCCCGGACAAGCTGTGGCAGAACGAAAAGCCGACGCTTGGAGGCCATCAGCGCAAGCGTGCTGCCCATCGTTTCCGACAGGCCCATCTTGTCCGCGATCGCGGCAATCGCCTTGGCCTGCGCCTCGCGCGAATGAATCGGCGACGAGATCAGCGAATTGAAATCCGCGCTATCGGCCAGCGCGTCTTCAAGCGCGGTGATATCGCCTTCAAGCGCGGTCAAATTGTCGGATTCCTTGGCCAGTTCAAACACGGCCGTGGCATAGCGCGCGGCGATGCCGGTTGAGATCGAAGCTGGTTCGGACACGTCCACCCTTCCGATTTTCTGGCCCCGGTTTGACATACCACACACGGCGCAGAGCCTTGGCTCCTGCCGCGTGGCATCCGGGGGTGTTGGTCGCCTTGCTCTCGCAAAACGTCGAAATCGGGGCGGGTGTAGCAGAGCCCATCGCACCTAGCAACCTGCTATAGCTGAATTGCCTAGCCTACAACATTACATGTTTTCAAACACTTAATCAAAGTGCGGCCGATTGCGCGAAAAACAGGCACCGAAAAATGCGAGCATTCGGCCCGGTTTTCGCGATTCCTTGTCTTGGCAGCCACAATCCGGCGCCACAACCGTTAACGCTACCATCCGCTCAATCCCGCGCAAGCACCGGCAAGAACCCGCGCAAACGGGGGCATTTGCGCCATACGGACGATTTGACTCTGCCCTGCCGGGTCGCAAAACTGCTGCGCACCGGATGCGTCATGGCGCGCGGCGGGTTTCATGGTTTCTTCAGCCGTTCAAGAGTGCAGACATGGACATCTCTCTCGCCTATCCCGGTCCACCCTGCGAGGTGCCGGGTTTCGATCCGGACGAGGACGTGCTCGTGATTGCCCTGCCCGATGCCTTGCTTGCCACATCCGCCCCCTGGCTCAGCCTGCATCACGACCACGCCGCCAATCGGCTCGACCTGACGGTCTCTCTGGCCGCCGATGCGCCGCCCCTCGTGATCCATCTGCCCGGCCTTGTCACCCTGCCCAGCGATGCGGTGGTGCTCTTGTCACTGAGCGACAGCAGGACGCTCGGGCCAGAACCCGCACCAGCGGCGCACCCGGCCCCTGCCAACACCACTGCCGCCGTGCTGACCGGCGAAGGGCTCTACCCGCCCGAAGAGGCCCCAGGCAGCGCACGACCATCGTCGCCCCCCACCCGGCACCGATTTGCCCCGCGCCACGACTGGCGGCGCGACGGTCCGCCACCCGAATGCTTTTTCGATCTCAGCCATCCTGACTCGGAGCTTTTGATCAAGCTGCCCCCTGCCACACAGGGCCCGGTCCATGCCATCCGCTTCAATGAAACAACCGCAAGCGCCGGTTCGAGCGACACCCACGGCTCGATCGTACTCATCCAGTCGCCACCCGGCAGCCCGCCGCTCTCGCCCGCGGCGCTCACCGCGAGATTCGCCACCAGCCTCGGTGCCCCCGATTTCCGCGCCATCGCGTGGATCTGGCTAGGCAACGAGGGGCATTTCACCGACCCCGCCAGCGGCGAAAGGCGCGCTTTTGGCCGGATCAACCACAACCCCACGCTCGCGATCACCGGCCCGATCGCCGGTTCGGTCGAGATCCGCCGCTGATCCGCGTCACGGCCCGGTGGCGCACCCGGGTCGTCCCTGCCGCCTATGCCGGTTTGACCTCGGGCTTGGGGTCGAGGATCGAGATCGGCCGCCGGACCCGCACGCCCAGTCCCCCGCTCGGCGCAGGCACCCGCTTCGAGGCTTCCACCATCAGGACGCCGCCCGGTGCAATCATCGGCACCGATCGGCCCACCCGCTCCCAGAAGGCGGCGGTCCTGCGCCAGAACCGTCGTGCGCTCGGCGGCTGATAGAGCGTGGTGCGCTGCTCTCCGGCCAGGAATCCATGCGCCTTGAGCTGCGCATCAAGCTGGCCCAGTGTGTAAGGTCGCCCATAGCCGAAAGGCGTGCTGTCATTGCGACTCCAAAGCCCGGCCCGGTTGGGCAGGATAAAGAGCGCCTTTCCCCCCGGCCCCAGCACCCGATAGCATTCCTGCAACACCGCGCTCGGCATTTCACTGGTCTCCAGCCCGTGCAACACAACGAGCTTGTCGACCCGCCCGGTTTCGATCGGCCAATAGGTCTCTTCGCTCAGAACACTCACATTTGGCATCCCCGCGGGCCAGGCCATTACCCCCTGCGGCCCTGGCATCAACGCCACCACGCGCCGCGCCTCACCCAGATAGGGCCGCAACAGCGGCACGGCAAAGCCAAACCCCACCACCGTCTGGCCCTTGGCCTCGGGCCAGAATTCGAGCATCTGCTGCCGGATCACCTCCTGCGCCGCCCGCCCCAATGTGCTGCGGTAATAGAAGTTGCGCAGATCCTGCACATCAAGATGCATTGCAGCCCGGCTCCGGATCGGTCACTCTGGCCCCCACAATATCAACAGGAGCGCGAAACGCCATGGCCTTCGACCTCGTGACCATCCCCTGTCTTGCAGACAATTATGCCTTTCTGGTGCATGACCCCGACACCGGCGATACCGCCGTGGTGGACGTGCCCGAGGCCGCACCCATCGCCGCCGAACTGGCAAGCCGCGGCTGGACTCTCACTCATGTATTGCTCACCCATCATCATCACGATCACGTCGAAGGGCTGGACGCGCTGAAACGGGACTGGCCCGAGGCCGTGGTGATCGGCGCCGCCGCCGACGCCCACCGCCTGCCGCCGCTCGATCTCAGGGTAAAAGAAGGCGAAACCATTACCGTTGGTATCGAATGGATCGGCGTGATCGACGTGCCCGGCCATACCGTGGGCCATATCGCCTATCATTTCCCCGAATCGGGCTATGCCTTCACCGGCGACAGCCTGATGGCGCTGGGGTGCGGGCGGCTGTTCGAGGGGACCGCTGCGCAAATGTTTGACAGCCTGTCGAAGATCGCCGCTCTCGCGCCCGACACGCTGATCTGTTCGGGCCATGAATACACCGCCGCCAACGCCCGCTTCGCGCTCTCCATCGAGCCCGACAACCCGGCGCTGCAACAACGCGCCAGGGAAATCGAGGCCACCCGCGCCGAGGGCGGCTTTACCGTGCCTTCCACCCTGCAACTGGAACTCGACACCAACCCCTTCCTGCGCGGCCATGTCGCCGAGGTGCAGAATACCGTCGGACTGAACGGTGCCGACCCCGCCGACGTCTTCGCCGCCGTCCGCAAGGCAAAGGACAGTTTTTGAGTGCTGCCAGCCGTCGGACAAACCGATCACGATTTTATCTTCGTATCTAGGCACACCCGGTATGTACGTTTCCGCCCCCAAAACGGGGAATTGCATCGATCGGCGCCATTTCTTTTCATTGCCCCTTGTCCCTGCCCCGGCAGATCATTAAACGGGTCAGCGGAGACGTGGCCGAGTGGTCGAAGGCGCTCCCCTGCTAAGGGAGTAGGCGGGAAACCGCCTCGAGGGTTCGAATCCCTTCGTCTCCGCCACCCACCATTTTCATTGAACCCTATGGGGCTGCTTGATAGCGTATAAGTTACTGAACTTATGCGCTCATCTGCGTTCGTTGATTTCATTGGCTTCGTTTCGATTGCGCTCGGTTCTATTCATTTGGTGGTACGAACTGTGGTATTTTCTATGGCTTATACCTCGGGAAAGCTGACGAAGAATCTGGTCCGAACGCTCGGCCCTGGGCGGCATGGCGACGGCCACGGGCTCTATCTGGTGGTCGATCCATCCGGCGCGCGGCGCTGGATCGTCCGCGTCACGGTGAAGGGACAGCGGAATAGGCAGGGAAAGCCACTCCGCACCGATTTCGGCCTCGGCGGTGCTGACGTGGTGACACTCAACGTGGCTCGCGAACGCGCCCTGGAGTATCGCCGTCTTGCCAAGCAGGGCCTCAACCCGAAATACCACAAGGACCAGGACGTGCCCTGTTTTGAAGAGGTCGCCCGGCAGGTTCATATCGAGCGCCTGCCGACCTGGAAGAACCCGAAGCACGGACAACAGTGGATCACCACGCTTGCCGACTATGCTTTCCCCGAGATCGGCAGGATGCCCGTCTCGGATATCGATCAGCCAGAAATCTTGCAGGTATTGTCCCCGATTTGGACCGAGAAGCACGAAACCGCGCGCAGGGTCGCACAGCGGATGAAAACAGTCCTCGATGTGGCCCGGTCGCGCGGTTACCGCGAAGGCGAAAACCCCGTGACGGTCGTGATGGACGCCCGTGTGCTGCCGCGCGTGAAGGCGAAGGTGAAACACCACAACGCGATGCGCTGGCAGGATGTGCCCGCATTCTACGCGCAGCTCTCGCAACAAAGCGGGATGGCGGCCAAGGCGTTGATGTTCACCTGCCTGACCGGGTGCCGAACTAGCGAGGTGCTGCAAGCCGTTTGGGAGGAGTTTGACTTTGACGACCTGATTTGGACGATCCCCGAAGAGCGCACCAAGACGGGGGCCGAACACCGCGTCCCGCTTACAGATCAGATGTTGGCAATCATCGAGCCATTGAAGGCATTGCGCTCTGAATGCGTCTTTGAAGGCCAGCGCCGACACAAGCCGCTCTCGAACATGTCGATGCTGATGCTGCTACGACGCATGGAGATCGAGGGTGTGACCGTACACGGGTTCAGATCAGCGTTTAGGGATTGGGCTGCTGAGGAGAGCAATCACCCGCGCGAGGTGGCGGAAATGAGCTTGGGGCACAAGGTGGGCTCGGAGGTTGAACGGGCCTATGCGCGAAGCGACTTGTTGAGCAAGCGGCGAGAACTGATGGAGGGTTGGAATGCATATATTCGGTTCTCCGGAGTATGAACGGTTTTATGAGATGATCGACGAACTGGATTCCTCGCGAAATCCCATGCTCAGGAGAATGCAATCATCACAACGCAGACGCCTGCCCAAATGGTGGCCAGAAGATGGGTTGGGACTGGATCGCGCGAGCCCGTTCTTCCAGGACTATGTGGGAGTCGTGAAAGAGCTGAATCACTTCCTTGAAGACTTGTATGAGACCAAGTTTTGCAAGTTTGAAAAGTACAAACTTGCCGTAGCAATGCACGGCGTCTTGGCGCCGAGATTTTCCTTGGGACCAAATCAGCTTGATCGGGGGCGTCAGACGCAAGTTCTGAAGCAATTGGGAAAAGCTCACCGGGACTTGTCTAAAGCAATAAATACGCTTCGTTCGCTACCTTACCCCGCGAACCTTCAGGTAAATCCCGTCCTCGATGATCTTATTCACCAGCAGGGCCTTAGAAAGATCGAAAGGTTGCAATCTTTCTATCAGTATCAAAAGGCGCAGGTGCAATCCAAAGCAAACGAAAGGGCGGTTGTCCTTGCTCGATTTCTGCGGATCGGATTTGAAAGGTACACAAGCACTGTATGTCGGGCATCCAAAGACTCCGACGGATATATCTGCTCCGCCTTCGCGCTCGGCGTGGAGAGACTGTTCCATCATATCGGCTTGGAAGTGGATGCTTTTGAGCCGGCGCGTCAAGCACTCTCCGACGGCGATGATGAGTTCTTCACTTGGGCTGTTTTGTTGCTACTGGAAGACCCATACATGGCGATAACTCTGTAGCAAATTTTTTTATTGGCGCTCAGTTTGGACAGCTTCGGCGCATTCCAGCACAATCAGACGCAACCGAACCGTAAAGCGAAGCGGAAACTGGAGGCGACTGAGATTCCATGGAAGTGTTTGATAATAAGCGTGTCTACGACGACAGTGACGAAGAGCTGGATCTGATTGCTCCTAAAGCAAAGCGCGCTCAATGGCGCCACCGAAGGGTTGGACCTGCATGGATCAAATTCGGACGTCGAGTCAAATATCTCGGCAGTGATCTGAACGCATACGTCGAAGATAATCGCGTTTCTCCAGGCGACGTGGCCTAGGGAAGAAAAGCAAAACCCCGCACCGGGCGGAGCCTTGCTTGGATTTCTTGCGCACCTGAAGTCTAAGTACAAGCCGCCCCATAATTCAACCCATACCTGATGCCGTCCTCGGCATTTTCAGCCACGTATTGCGGGCTGTGGGGAGAGGCTTGCCTAATGAGAAACAAGAACGAGCACGACAGCACCATTCCAAAGGCTGACCACGCCGAAAGCGCGATGCCGTGTCCTGGTGGAACGTCATGAGTTGGAAAGTGGCAAACCTCTGCGCCGAGAGGAAGTTCGGCAGCCCCGTGCGTAAGCAGATCATCATGTTCCTGGCCGACAAGGCGAGCGACGATGGATCGGGCATCTGGTGTTCGAAAGGCACGGTCCAGCGCCACACCGAGTTGGGCGAGTCCACAGTCAAACGGACCATCACCGAATTCCTGCGCGAGGGCATTCTGGTCGAGACCGGACGGCGCCCCTGCAAGAACGGCTACACGGTGATCTATCGGATCGTTCTGGGTGTGGTGAACGGCCTGGAAACGATCTCCGAACCGGACGACGAGCCCGAGTTTTCGACGGGGTCCACAGCGGACGGGGTTCCGCATGGCCCCGGAACGGGGTCCGCCCTGGACGGGGTACCGGGTCCAGAGCGGACCCCAAACCATCCTAAAACCATCCAGAAACCACCTACGCGCGCGAGCGCGCGCGAGGCGGAGGACCAGGATTTCGAGAAAGCATGGAGCGCGTACCCAGAGGATCGGCGCCGGAACAAGGATACCTGCCGCCAGCACTTCGAGCGGGCCATCGAGGACGGCACGACTGCCGAGGAATTTATCAACGCGGTCCGAGCCTATGCGACCGAGACCGAAGGCTACACCCGCTCTAAGGTTTGTTTCTCGGACAACTGGTTCCGGGAGAGCCGTTGGCAGCGATTTGTCGAGGAGGCCCGCGAAGCGCAAATCGGCGCCGCCGAACTTGAGGGAAAGCACTTTCGACAACTCGCCGGGTGGGTCAGGGAGCGGCACGGCTTGTGCAAGCATATCTCCCGCGCCCAAGCCGGTGAACTGCTATCGCTTGGGCTGGTCTCCGAGCCAGAGCTTCGCCGTGCGGAGGTGGCATGGTGACCTCGAACATCAAGCAGTCTGAGCAAAGAGCAAGGCGACCCGGTTCTAGGTCTTCGACCGTCGAACCGGGGCCTTGCGAGGGGCGGCACGCCTCCCCTTCGAACCCCAACCGGACCGCGCGGGGCGCGGTCCCCTCGGAGAAGCAGGAAGCCGTGTTCTTCTACTGCTCCTCCAAGGAAAAGGCGCTGATCCGGCAGGCCGCTGCGGATCGCGGGCTGTCCATGTCCGCCATGCTTCGGCAACTCGCCACCGGCGCGGCTCCGAAGCGGCGCAAGCCTGCGCCCCGTGTCGATCCCGCGCTTGTTCTGGCTGTGTCCCGCTACGGCGGGAACCTCAACCAGATTGCGCGGTGGCTCAACACGGCGACCCGCACGGGCCGGGCCAGCGAGGTCGAGGCCCTGCGCGTGGCGGCGGCGCTGGTCGGCATCGAGCGGCGGCTGGCGGAGATCGTCGCCCAGCACCGGAGACCGACCGGATGCTGATCAAGTTCTTCCCCAACGGCAAGGGCGGCGGCGCGGGGCCGGTCGAGTATCTGACCGCCCGCACCGTGCTCGCCTATGACGACAACCGCGATCTGATCCGCGATGCCTCCTGCCAGCCCATGACCGTGACGCGCGAACCGCTGCCGGAGGTCGTGCGCGGCGACCCCCAGGGCATGATCGACCTGATCGACGCTTGCCCGCACCAATGGACCTACCGTGCCGGTGTCGTCAGCTTCGCCCGCGAGGACGCACCGACCGAGGACCAGCAGCAGGAGGTGATCGACCGTTTCGAGGAGATCGCCTTCGCCGGTCTCGATGCGGACCGCTACGCCTGTCTCTGGGTACGCCACACCCATGAGGATCGTGTCGAGCTGCATTTCTGCACGCCGCGCATGGAGTTGAACAGCGGGCGCAGCCTCAACATCGCCCCGCCCGGCTATGGGCGCGCCTTCGACAGCCTGCGCGACCTGATGAACAAGACCCACGGCTGGGCCGATCCCATGGACGTGGAGCGCGCGGCCGAGGTCAAGCCGGTCTCGGAAGCCCCGGACCGAGCCGCCGGGCGCGACGGGCTCCATGCCTGGATTGGTGATCAGATTTCCATGGGGCTGATTGAGGATCGCGCCGGGATGGTCGCTGCGCTGACCGATGCGGGCTTCGAGGTGCCCCGCGCGGGCAAGAATTACCTGACCGTCAAAGACCCCGAGACCGAAGAGCGGTTTCGCCTGAAAGGAGAGATTTTTCATGAAGACTGGAGAGCCGAAGCAACGGCTGAGCGAGAAACTGAACGCGGACATGGAGCGGATCAGGGCGGAGAATGCCGCCTCGATCGACGCACAGTTGCAGAGCTTCAGGACCGATTTGAAGACCATTGCCGAAAACGCGCTGGCTACAATCAAGACCGATACGGAAGGCTACCTGCTGCGCGTGAGGAAGCACCTCATACGGCAGAGCGCGAACGCAGCGCGGCCGGAATGGAAGGCGCTGATGTGGCCGACACTGGTGGCCTGCGGCCTGATGATCAGCGCCGGGTTTTCGACCTGGACGGTCATGACCTGGCTGACGCCCAACCTGAACACGATGGGGCTCAGGGTGATCGAGCGGCCGGAGGCGACGTTTCTGATCCCGCGGAGCGGCCGGGCGACGCTGACCCGCTGTTCGCTGGCGGGCGAACCCGTGGACTGCCTGATGATCCCGAAGGAGTGAGCGATGGAAGGTCTGACGCCGCTCGAACGCGAATTGCTGGGCTACGTCGAGCAGTTGACGGAAGCCTCGAAGGCATCCGCACAGGAATTGACCGCCTCCGGGCAGGACAGGCGGGCGGAACTGGATGGGTTGCGCGGCTCCATGATCGCGTTGCTCAGGTCGCAGCTCTCATTGGTCGAAGCCTTGAACGGCTGGATGCAGGATGGCCTCGGCACCACGCAGGCCCCCTCGAAGCTGAAGGACAGCCTGTCGCTCGCGCTGGAGGCGCAGAAGCGCCTCGGGACGCGGTGACCGACGAGATCGGGGAGAACGTGCATGGCCTGCGCCATTGATCCGCGAATTCCGCGCTCCACCGGACACGCAACACTGAACAAGCAACAAACGACACTGAACAGGGGACAGGCAACACCGGACACTGAACACGCGACACTGAACACGCGACACGCGACACGCGACACGCGACACGCGACACGCGACACGCGACCGTGGGCACTCATCACCGGACAGTCAACACGCAACAGGCGACGCCGGACACGCAACAGGCAACACCGAACAAGCAACACTGAACACCGAACAAGCGACGGGAGTAACCGTATGATTTATCGAGCTATCTTGTTTCTCACCTTGACCGCCGCTCCGGCAAAGGCGGATCAGATCGAGTTGAGCAATTCCATCCAGCCCGCAGAGACCGACCGCTACGGCTGCACAATCCGTCCGCGACCTGAGCACCTGACCTTTTCCTCCTTCCGCGATAGTTGGCGCTCCGTCGCGGCCGACAAGTTCTACAGCCTGCGCCGCTACCAACAGGTGCTGGACACCGGCAGCTGCGATTGCGCGGTGCTTCAGCCGGAATGGTCAATCATCGAGGACGAGTACCAGAGCCTCGGCTTCACGGACGGACCGTCCTCCACCTACGACGACTGGGCGGATGCAGCCTATTTTCCGGTGATTTCAGGACTTCGGGATGCCGTTCGGGATCTTTGTGAGGGGGCGGAATAATGGGTATCGTGAGTTTTCTCGTAGAAGCGGCGGACGAGGGCCTGGAAACCGTCGCGGAATCCCAGTTCGCGGCGATCACCTCGGGAATGGGGGCCGCGGTGATGCTGGCGGCCACGCTGGCAATCATCCTACTGTTCGTAAACATGGCCTATCAGTTCAAACCTATGGATATGAACGATCTTATCCCGCTCCTGATCAAGATCGGCCTGATCAACGCCTTCGCCTTCAACTGGGTGAACTTCAACGTGGTCAGCAGCTTCATCACTGACGGCCTCGACAACCTCGCCGGCACGATCCTCGGCTCGATCACCGGCGATACCGGCGCCGGAGCGGCCTATTTCGCGGGCCGGTTCGACCAGGTACTCGACGATCTGGCCGATCACGCCAACGCCATCGGGGACAGCCTGCCGTGGATGGCGGGGGCATTGCTGAGCGTCTTCTTCACCGCCTTGCTGGCGTTGGTCGGCGGAGTTGCAGGCGTTATCCTGGTGCTGGCCAAGGCGATGGTGGCCTTTCTCATCGGCCTTGCGCCGGTGATGATCGCCATGTCGTTGTTCCGCGCGACACAGGATTATTTCCAACGCTGGCTGGCGGCTATCATCAGCTGGTCGTTCTATCCTGTGGTGATCGCCGGAACGATGTCCGTCATCTTCGGGCTTTTCAGCGTGCTCCAGAGCCGGGTCGGCGGTGTCGAGAATCTCGGTCGCATTGGTGCGGCGTTGCCCTTCCTGGCTGTCGTCATGGTCTCCCTGGGCATGGTCCTTGCCATTCCCGTAATCGTGCGGACGTTGACCGGCGATATCAATTCGGGATGGGCAGCCTCGGCCGTGGGGGCAGGCATCCGCAAGATGACGCAGCCGCAGAGGCCACAGCAAAGGAACCAGTCCCCCACGAACACGACAAGCGACACGAGCCGAAGGTTGAATGCCGGGCCGGACGCAGCCCGTTCTCCATCCTCCGCAACAGATTCCCGCCCTTCGACCGGCACGGGGGCCAAGATGCAACGCATGATGGACCGTGCGGAGCGCCTCAGTGCGGACGAAAAGAAGAAATGATGATGGTTCGACGTCTGACAATCAAGTTGCGGCAAAGGGTTGTGTCCTTTGCCGCACGGCTGCTCTCACTGCGCTCCGGCGTCGTGTTGGCAGAAGAATACGATCCGGACGAGCTGATCGCCGGCATCACCGTGGTAAATTCGCACGACGCCGTTGATTTCGGGCCGCCTGTCGGGCGGGAAAGACTGAATTCCTAAGGGCAAGCCATGTGTTTGGGAGCTGCTTTTCTAAAGTATCAGGTTGGGCTTTTCGCAACTTAAGCTGAGCGTACAGACTCAGGGTTTTCAATCTCATCTTCTGTCGCATCGATGGCATGTTCTTTCCATGCCTGCAGCAGCCAATGCGGTAGTTGATCGTGTCTCTGCACCGCAACACGCGCATTTCCGAAAGGCATTACTGGCTTCAACACCGTTCGCACAAGAAGGCTTCCCGGATTCACTTGAATCGGAGCAATAAGGTCAGGTGCTAGAGTAATGTCTTCGCGGCTGCTAAGATACAGAGGGACGACATAGCTCATCTGGCCGAAGTACCAGTAGGGCAGATGTAAGTTACGATTTAGTGACCATTGAATAGCCCCGGAAACTGCACACATCTGCGCCACTCTTGGCGTTTCCGCGAAGAACGGCACCCGGTCAGAGTTGTCGTCGAGTATATGGTCGTGCATCATGACGATCTCCACGCCGCTCGGAATAGCGTTGGGCGCGGGAATCTCGGGCGGAACTGGTAGCCTGGGTGCTGACATATTTGCTTCAACAGCGACCAGATAGAATGGTTCTCGGTCAGGATTTCTGTTTCGTGCGAATGCCAAGTAGATTGGCGTCCCGTAACGTGTTTGAAGGTGGCCAGCCGTCACATAAAACTGGCCGTCGCCTTCAGTGTACTGTCTCTGCTCAATGCTCCAAGCAATCTGGACCGCAAGGTACTTTTTAAGAACATGATTATTCCGCCCCCAGTTTTCCGGCAAAGCCGTCTCTGCAAGTTTCTCAAGCAGTTCATTCGGGATAAAGGCGAAACGATGTAGCCTATCGACAACCCGGCTGGTCTGAGGTTCCCCCCATGCGGCTACAAGTTCATCGTGGTCAAAAGTCACTCCACACTCCCCAAGAGTTGTCAAAACGTAAGGCGACCAGTATCTAAGTGAAAGTTACCAGCCTCTAATTGCTTTGCAATGATCGATGCGGGTGTCCACTTCGGCCGAGCTACCGTCTTTGGCCTCGGCAATGTTAGCGGTGCCTTTGTCACGTGCACCGCTCCCTTACCTTGGACCGCCGGAAGATGGATTTTCCCGGCTGTTGCACTGTTCCAGTTCACTCTGTGCGCAGCGAATGGCCGCGATACCTTATGTGTTCTCACTTTTTCCCGACCGAAGTCCGCTTTTCATCTTCCCCCAAGTATCTACCGTGGACCCTCGGTCAACATCTTCGCGCTACGATAGCAAGGGCATTGAGCGTGTAGACCTCAAATATCGGAACGCTCAATGCCCTTGCGGATTCGGTGAGGCAGCCGCTCGTCCAAAAACGCGGCGAAAGCTGACTCAGAGCCCTTTTCGCAAAATTCTGCCGTTACTATGAGAGGCACCTCCCGTCGGGGGCCTGACGGACCTGCTGGCGGGGTTTGCGGGTGAGTTTGGCGCATTTTGCCAGTGAGCGCCTTTGGTCCCTGAGCTATGATGATAAGGCGGCACCCTGTTCGATGCGGCAATGTAGCGAAGGCCGGAATGGTGACGCCGGGGATTTTGGAGAGAACCAATCATGAGACAGCTTCCCCCCGACAAGTTCAAGGTCCAGCGGGTTTTTTGGCGGGGGCTTGAAACCATCGGGCTGCCGCCTGCGCAAGTGCTCCGCCTGGCCCGGTTGCCGGCGACCCTGCATCTTGACCCGAACAGCCAGGTCACGACGGCACAGTATTTCGCGCTTCTGCGCGCGGCGGAAGAGTTGTGCGGCGACCCCGCCTCCGGGTTCAAGACGGTGGCGCAGGGCGATCCGTCGCTGCTGCCGCCCTCGCTTCTGATCGCCAACTACGCCCGCAATTATCGCGACGGGTTGGCACGGACGGCGCGGTTCAAACCGCTCTTCGCGCCGGAGCGACTGCATGTCTCCGAGGATGGCGGCGACTGGAGCCTTTGGGCCGAATGGCACCATGCCCCGGATCAGGAACCGCCGCTGGTCGCCGATATCACCTTTGCCGCACTGCTCGAACTGGGCCGCCGGAACACGCGTGTGCGGATCGTGCCACGACGGGTCGAACTGTCCCGTCCGGATGACGGCGGCGGCGCACATGAGCATTATTACGGCTGCCCGGTCCCCTTTGGCGCCGCGCGGAACATCCTGGTGCTGAAAGCCGAAGATCTGGATCGCCCGTTCCGGGGTCACAATCCCGAAATGTTAGAAATACTCGGCCCCGCGCTCTCCGAGGCGTTGGCGGAGCTGACGGCGCAGGGGTCGGTCAGCGCCCAGGTCAAGGCGGTGATGAAGAAAATGCTGCCCAGCGGTCGGCCCGAGCTGCGCGAGGTGGCCAGGGAGCTTGGGGTCGGTGAGCGCACCCTGCAACGGCGCATCGCGGAAGAAGGCGGCAACCTGCGGCAACTGTTAACCGAGGCGCGGCGCGATCTCGGGCGACAATTGTTGCTGGAGCCCTCGATGGAGATCGGTGAAGTGGCCATTCTGCTGGGTTTTGAGGATTCAAACTCCTTCTACCGTGCCTTCCGGTCCTGGGAAGGGACGACCCCGGCCCGCTGGCGCGAATTGCAGGCGTGACGCGTCGTCTTCTGCGTGCCAGCGCCTGAATTTCCCGTGCTACTGTGCCGCCAGATAGGCGATGATGTCGCGGCGGTGCGCGTCGTTCGGCACCCGCACGGCCATCCTGGTGCCGCGCACCAGTGCCCCGGGATTGGCGAGATAGGCATCAAGTGCCTCCTCGGTCCAGGTGATGCCGGACTCTTGCAGGGCCGAAGAATAGGTAAACCCCTCGGCGCTACCTGCCACCCGGCCCATCAGCCCTTGCAATGTTGGCCCAGCACTGTTGCGCGGCTCATCCACAGCGTGGCAACTGGTGCATTGCCGCTGGAACAGGTTCTGGCCGCGTTCGGCGTCGCCCTCAACCTCTTGTGCCAGTGCCGGGGCGGTTAGGATCAGTAGGGCCACACTTGCCAAGCGCATCACAGCGTCTCCTCAAGTTCGGTTTTCGACAGCGGCAGGCTGCGGATGCGCTGCCCGGTCAGCGCCGCGACGGCGTTGACCACGGCGGGCGGGGTGCCGGGCACGCCGGGTTCACCGATGCCGCCAATGGGTGCACCGCTTTCGACGATGCCAACGTGAACGCGGGGCATCTGATAGCGCGCTAGGAAAGGGTAGCCATCGAAGTTGCGGGCCTGCGGCATGCCGTTTTCATAGGTCTGTTCTTCGACCAGTGCCGAGGACAGGCCCGTCGCCACCGAGGACTCGACTTGCGCCCTGATGATGGCCGGGTTGACGATCTTGCCCGGATCGACCGCGACCCAGATGTCGTGCACCTTGGCCTCGCCATATTCGATGGAGACTTCGGCAAGGGTCGCCAATTCACTGCCAAAGGCCGAGGCCATGGCCACACCTCGGGCGCGGCGGCTGCCGTCTTCGGCCGTATAAGGCCCCCGTTTCCAGCCACCAGAGAGTTCGCTCACGGTATCAAGCAGCGTCAGGTGGCGCGGGCTGTCCGACAGCAGGTGTTGGCGCAGGGTGAAGGGATCTTGCCCGCCGGCATCGGCAATCTCGTCAAGGAACCCCTCGTAGAAGAATCCGTTCATCGAATGGCCGACCGAGCGCCAGAAGCCCAAGGTGACCGGATAGGGATGCACCACCTGGGCGATGCGGCGGTTGGCGATGGCATAGGGTTTTTCGCGCAGCCCCTCCACCACCGAGGTCTTGGCAACGCCTTCGGGCTGGCCAACGCTGGGGCCGTCGCCCACGGTCTCGATCTCCAGCGCCACCGGCAGGCCCTTGTCGTCAAGCCCGGCGCGCATCCGCGCCACGAATTGCGGCCGCATGGAATCACGCAGGAATTCCTCCTCGCGGCTCCAGATCAGCTTGACCGGGCGCCCGGCGGCGCGGGCCAGGAAAGCGGCCTGCAGGAAAGGATGACCGGCGTTGTACAGGAAATGCCGTCCGAAGAACCCGCCCAGCAGCGGCGAATGGATATGGATCTGCTCCGGTGCGAGGCCCAGCACCTGGGCGGCGACATTGCGGAACACATCCGGCGCCTGGTTCGGCAGCCAGAGGTCCAGCGTGCCGTCCGCGTTCCAGCGTGCCAGGGTCGACGGCGGTTCAAGCTGCCCGTGAACCAGCAGGGGTGCGTCATAGGTGGCTTCCACCACCTGCGCCGCAGCGGCCAGGGCGCTGGCGGTATCGCCGTGGTTCTCGGCGTCAATGCCCGGCCCCGGCGCTGCGATCTGCGCTGCGCGCAGGGCGGTGGTTGAGAAATCGGCGGGCATGGTGTTCGGCGTGCCCGGTTCGGGCTCGGTCCAGGTGACTTGGAGCGCCTCGACGGCTTGGCGTGCGTGCCACCAGTAATCGGCGATCACCGCCACCGCCCCCTGCAGTCGCTGGATCGACTGAACGCCTGTCATTGCCGCCACTACGGCCTCATTGGCAATCCGACCGGGTTCTCCACCCAGACGCGGCGCATGCTGAATGGCGGCATGCGCCATGCCCTCGACCTGCACGTCAATCGTATAGGTGGCCTTGCCGGTGGATTTGTCGCGGATGTCGAGCCGTTTCAGCGGCTGGCGAATCCAGCGGAAATCGGCTTCGTCGCGCAGCGTGACATCGTCGGGCACAGGCAGGGCAGCGGCCTCACCGGCCAATTCACCATAGCTCAGGCTCCGGCCCGAAGCGGCGTGGATCACCTTGCCCGGCTCTGTGCTCAACTGACCAACCGGCACGTCCAGACGGGCGACCCCAGCCGCAAGCAACATCTGCCGGGCGGCAGCGCCCAAGCGGCGCATCGGCTCATAGCTTGCCTGCACGGAATGGCTGCCGCCGGTAATGCGGAAACCGCCAAGCTGATAATCTGGGCCCGGCGGAGCGTTCTCGACGATGAAATCGGCAGGATCAGAATCAAGCTCCTCGCCGACCAGCTGCGCCAGCGCGGTAAAAATTCCCTGGCCGCCCTCGATGAAGGGGCTTTGCAGGCGCACGCGCCCGTCGGCGCCAATCTCGATGAAGGCACCGACACGGGTGCCGGGCACGATCTCGGCGGTCTCTTGCGCGCGGGCCGACCGGCCGGGCAGGGCGACGGCCAGCACCAGGCTGCCGAGCGAGGCACCAAGGAAGCCCCGGCGCGACAGGTTGACGGTTGCGGGGCGGGCGGGGGTCTGGTCGATGACATTCATGACTCTGGCCTCCTCAGCTTTGCGCCGCATCGCGCACGGCGGCGGCGATGGCGTTGTAGGTGCCGCAGCGACACAGGTTGCTCATCGCGTCCGCAATGTCTGCATCGCTCGGCGCGGCATTGTCTTTCAGCAGCGCCGTCGCCGCCATCACCTGGCCGGACTGGCAATAGCCGCATTGCGGCACCTGATTGGTCACCCAGGCCTCGACTACGCGCCGCCCGACGGCGTCTTCCTCGATGGCTTCGATCGTGGTGATCGACTGCCCCTCGACTGCCTCCACCGGCAGGGAGCAGGACCGCGTCGGCACCCCGTCGACCAGCACCGTGCATGCGCCGCACATGCCGATGCCGCAGCCGTATTTGGTGCCGGTCATGCCCAGAATATCGCGGATCGCCCACAAAAGCGGCATGCCCTCGTCGGCCTCGATCTCATGTTCGGTGTCGTTGATGGTAATCCTCGTCATGACCTGCCTTCCGTATGGTGGGGTTCGCATCGCGCCTTTGCGCATAATATGAGGCCCGGCGCGGCGGTTGTAACTGGCGGATTATGCCAAACCGACTTGCACACCCCGCCAATTCCTGTCGCCGGACGGATACGTGCCGGTTCGCCCGCAGCCTAGGCAAGGGGCAGGCCGAAAACGCGACGTTGGATCGAGCGTGGTACGGCTATTGCGAACTTCTCATCTGATCGAATTGGGATCGCTTGATCTCGAAATCTGACATCGGCGATGGCGCGGCAAATGGCAGTGTTGTCCGCATCTTTCCAATTCGTAGACGTGGCAGCGAAGGTCTGCAATCGTCATGCAGGCAAAGGCCGTCGCGCCGGTTCTCCCGTCTTCAGGACAGCGTTCATTATGACGATCAGCTTGCGCATGATGGCTGTGATTGCGACCTTGGCAGGCTTGCCACGCTCACGCAATCGGCGTGCAAATGATTGCATTGCCGGATCGTATCGCAGCGTTGAAAGAGCAGCCATGTAGAGGCTCGCCCTGACTTCTCGTCTTCCGCCTGAAATGCGGCAGTGGCCCTTCATTGCCCCGGAATCCTGGGCGTGCGGCGCAAGACCAACGATGGCCGCTGCCTCGCCTTTTGTCAGTGAGCCGAGTTCCGGCACATAGGCAAGGCAGGCCGCAGCAGTCTTGGGGCCGACGCCAATCACCGATGTCAGAAGATCCGACTTCCGCCGAAACTCTGGTGTCGCAGCGACCAGCTTGGCGATCTGGGTATCCAGTTCATTCATTTCCTTGGTCATAGCCCGAACATGGCGCTTCAATGATCGCTCTACCGCTTTGATTTGCGGATGTTCCAGTCTGTTTTGTTCAGTACGGATCATCTGGGCAAGATCATCGCGCCGACGCCGCAAGCCGCGAAGCTCGACTGTTTCTTTGCTAGGTGGTTGCCATAAACGCAGGTCATCCGACTTTGCTGCAAAGAGTGCCAGCATCCTTGCGTCCACTGAATCTGTTTTGGCCGATAGACCTAGATACTTCGCAAAGTTCCGGGTTCGCGTGCCATGCGCGCGACGGACAGGCAAACCCTGTTCGACACAGCATTCAAGAACTATGCGCTCATACCCGCCGGACGCCTCACAGACGATGAAGGGCAACCGGTCCTTGCTTGCGGCCTTGAGCAACCGTTTGACCGCTGCCGCGCTGTTTGGGATCGTCATCTGCCGATCATCTGGCAAACTGTGAACCGTCAGGCTGGCTTTGGAAACTTCGAATGCAATGATGTTGGTGCGATCTACCTCGCTCGAAATACTGCTCATATCTTTGTCGTTATCCCTGATTATGCTCGGCCGCGAAAGCCCTTCTACCGTTCGGATGGCCGGACAGATGTGACGGGTGGCAAGATACTTTGCGACCGCAGATCGGGTCATTCCTCGGGGAGGCCCGCCCGCCACCAGCTCCCGGATGGCCATCCGAGAAACCGACCGCCTTCATTCTCTCAGAGAAGAAAATAGAGGCAATGTCTTACGCATAATCCTCGGGGGAGTGCCGCCAGGCACGGGGGCAGACAGCCCCTAGGATGGACATCAACCTCCGGATGTGCCGGGAGTCAGAAGTCGCGGGTCGTAATCCGCTGAAACCAAAACGAATTTCCGATCTTCCGAATCCTTGAGATAAACGGCCTCTCTATCTGCAATCGCCAGAACATCGTCTGTATGGCGCCTCAGAAAGCCGGTGGAGATCGGATCCTCCTCCGAAGACGGGTTGCAGCCGACCTTCAAGGTGATGGTCTGGCGGGCCAGCGTTTCAGCGGAAACCCCATCGTCCCGCGCCAGTTCACAAAGCCGCCCATAGAGGTCGTATGACAGGTTAAGGATCAAATCGGGCATCTTGCCATCCGTATGGTTTCAATGGGCTATTCCATTGTGGCCAGCAGATACCGCTCGTGCAAGCAGCAACTCCTTACATCCGCACTGATAGACAGAAGGGGCGCGGCCAGCCGCGCCACACCCATCCCTTGAAGGGGAAGGAGTTTCGGCTTCCTTCCCCCTGAAGCGAAATAGACAGGGCCGTGTCCTCGGCTGCGCCTGCGGGCCGCACCACCCCTGTCGATTTTGCTTCACCCCCATCCTCTCACGCTCGCCGCTCGGCAGGGGTAAGCGGGCGCTTACCCCCCTTCAATGATGAAGAAGGCGCGGGAACGGGGCGCTCCGTGGATCAGTGAAACGGAGTGAAGACCATGCCGAGACAGGAAAGATTGGAAGCGAAGGCAATCAAACGCATCCTCGATGCTAGGACGCGCGAGGTCGTCGGATGGCTCTACGAATGGAACACCGGAGAACAGGTGCCCCGCTGGAAGGGCGGGCGCAGGAAGAATATCATCTACGAGCAAGATCCCGATTCCTCGCGCTCGACCGATAACCTTTAGAAACAACACCGCCGCCCGATCCGGGATGCGTCGATGTTGTTCCCAATCCCTGGTGGTGTTTTCGCCCAACTCGTAGCGGGCGGAAAAGGCAGCTCAGGAACATCCCTGCCGCCTTTGGATCGCGGCCACGTCAACGGTTTCGGGCACATGGACGGCGGCAGGCTTCGCCTTGCCCCGAGCGATTTCCAGTGCCTTCGATCAAAATCGTGCGCGCCGCCGTCCTGACCAACGCCTTGTCTGCATCCTCGCGGCTGCATTCTGGCGGGCCATGTAAGTTGTAACGCCCTTGGCGAGACCCTCATGGTTTAGGTTCAGCTTGCCTGACAGAGCATCCCTGAGAAGTGCATTTCTGCCACAAAGGGCAATCATGGCGTACCCGGCTACCCTACCGGGGAAAAGACACCAAAGATTGGTGCCGCCCGGTGTTGTGCGCGCAACGAAATTGTCGCCAGCGGTGAAATCAAACATCACTGGAACCTTGCAGCCCGTCCAGTTTTTCGGCAGGGTCTTGCCCACAAAAGGTGTGAGGAACAGCAGGCTGTTTCCCACCCGGTGCCAGAAACGGAAACTCTCGACCAACCGCGGTCGATCCCTTTTAAGCCGCGATCCGTCTACCACCCAGATCATTCGATCATAGAATGCTTCCCGGGCGCGGCGCTCGTCCGGCTGCAAATGCGAATGCTGAAACTCGATGACCAGGCCATGGGGCGTCTTCACATCGGCGATATGTTTCTCCCCGTCAGGAGCAACGTGGATCACCTCCTGGCATTCCTGCGGGAACAGGCTTTTCCAGCCGCGGTGCCACTCGGTCTCATTTTCATGCCATGGATCGCAATGCTTCCGGCCTTTGTGGGCCCAATGCCAGACCCTCTGCTCGCCACATTTTGCGGTTACCGGTGCCCCGCATCCTGGGCATTCAGCGACGACACCTAGCTGTGGGATGTCGCGCTCACCATTCACCAGTGCAAATTCCATATCGTTTCCCTTCATGTCGTGGGGGCGCGCGCACGGGAATCCGGCGAGCGTTTTCGAAGTCGGAAAAGTTGGTGCGCAGCTCTGCCGGTAGGTGTCCGGTGCTGGTTCTTGGTTCTCTTCGGTGCGCGGGCTTTTTCGCCATTCACCGGTTATTGGGGCGGCTCAACGCGATGCCTGGCGCCACCTTTTTCTCGAAGCATGACCAGAGCATATCTCAAATATTCTTGGTGTCAAAGATGAGCCGCATTGGTTGCCCGAGCCCCACCCCGCGAACGGGCCTTCTCGCTGATCCGCCTTTGGACCTGACACATTTCGATGTCGCTCCGAGTTCGCAGCTACGCGGATTGAGCCTCGCAGGTCGTCTATCGTGCAGGCCGATAGCCAACGATGTCGGTTTGAATGATCACCAGCGCCGACTGGCTCAATGAATGGAACACCGGCGAGCAAGTGCCGCGCTGGAATGACGGGCGCAGCGAGAATGTCATCTAACAAGCGGGCCCAGTAGACGGGGGTGCGTAACCGGGGGGCTTCGGCGTTTCCCGCCGCCCTCCTAACGATCAGGCGCAGCCTTGAGGCCATCCTCAAACCGCTCCGCCGCTGCCACGGCCTCATTCATCAGCGAGTCGAAATTGTCTGGAGGGTTTCCACCGTCCAACATGCCTCTGAAGGTCGCATAGGCATCCGTCTTGCTTCCATAAGCCCTCAAGGTCTTCTCGTCGTTCACCCAGGCGAGCACGATGACCTTCGCGTCGCTATTGAATCGGTAAAAAAGTCGATACTGCTGGAAGAACTTCGCTCGAAACCAGTGCTTTCGGTCATCACCGAGCGTGTCGCCTTGCCGAAACGCCGAAGCACCCGGGTCAACCGGTATTGCTTCAGTCACCAGCTTGAAGATTGCCGCCAGTCGTTTCGTACAGTTCTTCTTGCGCCACGTTTTGGGGTCGCGCCGCTTGCGCTGTTCGACCTCCTCGGTCAGCCCTTCGAGTTGATCAAGAAAGATCGGGTGCGCGTAAATCGACCACCCGTTGACGACAAGCGCCGCCTCGGTGGGCTTGGTGCCGCCCGTCATTCGTCCTCGGGCGACAGCGGCGCGTCGAGATCAAGGTCAATGTCTCCGACAAGTGCCGCGAGGCGGTCACGCAAGGCACCTTCAAACGCCCGGATGTGTTCCGGGTGCGCCTTGATATCGGCTTCGACAAAATCGAGGAACGCACCGAGCGCGGCATCGCCTTCCTCAGCGCGCACGGGCTCGATATAGACGCGGCCGCTCGGCTCAATGCAATAACGAATCTGATCACCTTTGCCGAGTTTCAGTTGCTTGCGCACGCCGCTTGGAACCGTGGTCTGATAGCGATCGGTGAGCTTCGAAACATCCTGAGCGAGCGCGGTCATAGCAGCCTCCTAAGAGAATGGCATTTGGAACACATGATAGGTAATGCATTTGCATTGCCGTGTCAAGCGAAGTGGTAAGGTGTGCCTTGTTAAGGCGGGGCGCGGACGCGCCCATACCGGAACTGCAGCCTTGGCCCAATGCTGCATCGCAGCTGCCCCAGACCGACCGTTCGATACGTGGTGCATTAACGACGCCAGCTCAGAGGTACGTACCCCGGGACAAGTGAACCCCACTAGTCGCGCGCACAACGCAAAAAGAGAGCCCTTTCATTGCCTAGGTCCGTCCGGAACTTTTATCGTTCACTTGCCCCGCGAGACCGTCCGCACTCGCCACTCCGATATCACGTCACTTGCCGATCCGGACAGAACTACCCCTGCGATGGTAAGTATTTTTCGGCCCGCAAGGCGAGCGCAACATACTGCGGCAAGGATGCGTTCTCGAACACTCGGCACTCTATCAGTTTGTGCGATATCATGAAGTTCACCAGCGAGCTCCCAAAGGACGTTGACGGCTTCACGAAATAAACTAATACGTTCACCGTAATCTTCCACACGCGTCAAGTATTCTAAGGCATACTCACGCCGCACGCGGAAATGAAGCTGCTCAATACTCCTGCTCATCGGGTGATGGACCCCCATTTCTGGAGAATACCCAAGGGAAAAGCCTGCCTTCGTCGCGCGACTACTCCAGTCTCGCTCCTCACTTCGATTTATTCCCGAAAAGCCGCCAACCTTGTCGAAAACGTGCTTACGAACGGCTAGATTCCCTGTTCCGACGAAGCCATTACGAATGTTCAAATCATTTCGATGCGCAAATACCTTCTGATATGCGACTACGGAGGCATCAGAAAAATTGTCCGATATATAGCTATGCACTTGACCTGCGACAATGCTCACCGACTCATCTTGGAATGCATCGGAAACAGCTCTGGCCCATCCTGGCATGGGGCTACAGTCCTGATCGAGGAAGGCAATCACGTCAAAGTTAGCGACAGCAGCTCCAGCGTTCCGCGCTGGCCCTGGCCCCGGTTCGGGTTCATGAATAATCCTGACACGGTCAAATTCCCTAGCCACGGGCCCGAGCACATGCTCTTCTCCGTTGTCAACGACAATGATTTCTCCAGGATGCAATTCACAAGCAATCAATTTCCTCAAGAACTCTCGGAGTGCGGTCGGCGGCCCTAGGAATGGGGTAATCAACGAGAATTTAGCGTGCGGTGGAGCGGTCGTCGACGTCACCAGCCCCCTATCACAGGCCTTCGGTTTGTGTGTGATCCTGCTATCGGCTTGGTTCGTGTCTGGTCTGGAATCCATCTCGTAGCTAAGCAAAGTTATATGCGTCTACCACTTCGACCGCGTCGACAATACCTTTATTGATTGTCGACTTAACAATGGCTACAAATTCGCGATCACCTACTCGCTTGGCAAGGTCGCGGACAAGATCCGGGTCGCTCACAATACGAGTGCTGCCCGAAGTGCCAAATCCATGGCAACCTGCGAATAGGAAAAGAAACTTTCCCGAGTTTCGACGCATCTTGACCACCAATGAGTAGTCAACACTCAGCAACCCGTCCGCATCCTCTTTGGGCTCGTATGTCGCGTTTGCGGAACTGATGCTTTGTGTCTCTAATGAGATCGCGTAGGGAACTCGCTTTTCCACCTCGGGCCAAAAGTGCTTTGCAACATTGTTTGCTATTGGGCCTCCAAGTAGAATAATGGATTCTTGACTCAATGTCGAACTCTCAATCGTACTCTCAAGAAGATCGAAGCGCACTCCGATTCTAGCTGAGATATGCTCAATGTTTTGGAAAGCCCGAACTTCCGCCAGGCTGACTCGCGGAGTGCTCGAAACCTTTGGTCCCGATCTTGTCGTAAGGACCACTTTCGCACTTGGAGAGGATACATATGGGTGCCAGATTTTCCTAAAATGCCGGGTAGCCCAGTACGTTCGCCCCTTCTCGAAAAAGTAGCCGATCGCCAGCAGCAGAACGCTTGCGATGATCCCTGAAACTACCGAGCCGACGGTTAGGCCTTCCACCCCAATACCTCCCAGGTGATGGCAATAATAGTCGGGGCGTGAGTTATCTCTCCCTCTGCAATCATTTGCATAGCACGTTTGAGCGACACAGATACCGTCTCGAACCGGCCGTCCTCACAGCCTTCTTCGACGGCGTGAAACTTCACGACATGTGTAACGTGAGCTGAGGCTGAAAAATCCAGGTCCACCGATGCTATCAGTTCTGGCCTCGTTCCACGCACTCCGGCTTCTTCTAGCAGTTCGCGTGCGGCGTTCTCTATTTCACTCTCATTGCCTTCCTGCCTACCACCTGGGATTTCAAGAGTTTCGCGCTGGTGCAGTTGACGAAACTGGCGCACAAGAAGTAAATGACCGTCATCCGACACGCATACTGCAACTGCCGAATTCGGAAACCGCAGAATTCCTTCTTCTTCGATGTAATCGACGCCGTTGCTAAGCTTCAAACGCATCGTGCCTTTCGATTCATGCCGCGTGCTCAGCCCAGAGCGAGCGACGCTGGTGGCTGAGTAGTGTGTATCATGTTCCGCTTTAAGGGGAAGGTGCAAATGTTAGTGCGGTTGAAGGATCGTGCCGGATCGATCGGCTGCTCCAGCGGAAGCCGCAAGCAATGCACCGGTTGCGGGACCGCCTGGCGACTATTGGCAACTTGCCCGCCATAAGTGCGGCTGATCTACTCGTTACCTTCCAATGGCGGCAACAGGCGCCCCATACCTTTGCCGACGAGCGCTGCTACTTCGCTTGGACGGTAGGATGCGGCCAGCAGAAGGTTCTCGTCCTCAGTCAAACCGTTTTCGAAGCCGTCCCACTTCGCAGCCGCGACAGTTTCTTCGATCCGCTCAAGGCCATTGAGAAGCCGTTCGTCTGGCGCAGGCGCATCGTGCGCCGAAGGAAACCATTCCGCGTAGTTGGGACGCAATTTTCGAATGACATCCAGTGCCGCGCCGCCAAATCCTCCGGCCAAATAGAGCGGCTGCCTGCGCTCCAGAGCAAACATCACCTCTTCAAAGATACCCGGCATAACCCCTTGGAACCCGGCGCGTTTGCCTCCGATGACTATGCGCGCACTGGTGTTGGTCGTCATGTAGGTCCGCAAACCCGTTAGAGAGCGGGCGCGCTCTTCGGCTGGAAAATCATCGATCACGGGTTCATCAACCGGAACGTCGAGCCTATCCCCTTCAGGCGAGAGAAAGTGTATCTCGCCGAAAAGCCCAAGCAGGTCTTTTTGTTCGGCTAACTGCTCCGGCGTCATCCCCCGATGAACCGTCCAGGCTAGGCAGACTTTGAGCGGACGGTCGCGCCGCCCGTAGCGGTGCAACTCTTCGATCAGGAAATTCGTGATGCCGCCGGGTTGCAGATGCCCGCCATAACAAAGCGAGCCGCCCGCGATGATCACCGTGCGGGCCAACTCTCCGAGCGTCATCCGAAAATGCGTATCCAGTAGTCCGAGTCGGTCAAGATTGGGACTGTCGGATACGGACAAGCCAAGCTGTTTGCCATGCAACGCGTCCGCCGGGAGCAGGCCGGTCCTTTGTTTTTCTGCGGCCATTGCTACCCCCCCCTCGTGGCAAGCTGGCGCGGGGTCATGATATCGATCTCCCGTCCAAGGCGGGTTGTTCGCGCATAGTTCATCAACACATCCCGCTCTTCGGGACCCAGCGGCGGATCGGGATGCAGAATCCGGACAGTGTCGTCACTTTGGTCGTCGCCGCTTTGCGCCAGATAGGTATCTATCCAGCGAGACAAGGTTAGCGGTTCGGGCGCATGCGGTGCCCACCATGCAACATCGAGTTCAGGGCGCTCGTGAGCAAGATCTTTCTGGTGCATCCAGAGCGCGCGTTTCAGACATTCATCGACCAGGAGATTGAGGGCGCGATAGACGTCCTGCCGTTGCCAGCGCCCATCCGCTTTCCGAACGGCGATCCGGGGCACATGGTCCATCAGGAACGAGCCACGTTCTTCACCGATGCCGATGGCGTCCATCATGATCACCGGCATGCCATGCGTCTTGGCGATAACCACCTCGCGCTGACACCATTCCCGGCTGGAATACAGGTCCGTGCGCAGCGCGAGCATCGCACTTGTACCGGATTTGTCGCGCAGCTCCTGATCCCAATCGGTGCCCGGTTGCAGGTCATTGGCATCGAAAAACTCGTTCAGGCGCGTAGTGCTGATAACTTCCCTCACCAGATCAACCAGGGTATCGACATCTTCGCCTTCTCCCTGGCTGTGCCGCTTTGTGTGGCTGATGAACGCCGTCAATCGATCCATTTCATCGGGCGATACCAACTGCGCGAGCCCTTGTGTCAGGTCACGACAGACCATGCTCTCGACGCCTTCACCGTTTCTGTCGGGATTGCCCGCCGCAACGAATTGGAAGTTGCCCAGAATATTCTGAAGCTTTGTACCCTGCGTAGCGCCTGCATCCAATGCGTAGGGGAACACGCCGACGCGTTCGGGGGATGCCTGATGCAAGTCCTGGATCGCATTCACATATGCATGCCAGTGTGTGTTCTCGTCCTCGACGCATGCGGCCATTTCGGTGCCGAGCAAGGGGACGATAGCCACGAAGTGTGCCGGCCGGATACCGTTCGGCGCGGCCTGGCCTTCGGCATAGATGGGTCTGGGCACGGTGCCCGGACCTTCCCATCCCGTGCTTCTCAAGGAGACCTGCACGCCACCACCGATCACACCGGAGAAGGTCACCCCCTTCATGAAGTGATCGAAGATAGTCTCGGCGAACTTTCCGCCTTTTTGGTCGTCCGGGTGCCAGAGCACGAAGATTTCAAGGATGGGCGGTAGCATCTTACCCCTTTCGGTTGCAGGATGATCCAGGCTCGCACTTTGCACATATTTGGTGTAATCTGCAAGGCAAGACACCGTATATGGTCACGCTGAAAGGATAACGCCGATGAGCAACAAGACCAAAAATGTATTCATCAGCCACGTCCATAAGGACGATGATGGCCTGACCGACCTTAAAAATCTTCTCAAGAACAAGGGCATGGACGTGCGAGACAGTTCGATCAATTCGGATCGTCCGAACAATGCGACATCGCCAGACTATATCAAATCTCAAATACTTGCGCCCCGCATCGATTGGGCCAGCACAATGATCGTCTATATCTCTCCGGAAACCAAGAACAGTGAGTGGGTGAATTGGGAGATCGAGCGCGCTCACAAGCAGGACAAAACCATTGTTGGCGTGTGGGAGCGTGGAGCCGACGGATGTGAGGTTCCCGAAGCGCTCGACGAATACGGGCATGCGCTTGTTGGATGGAACGCAGATAAGATTATTGACGCTGTAAATGGGGATTATGAGCAATTTGAGGCGCCGGACGGCACAACGTGCGAGCCCCGGTCTATTCGCCGACATCCGTGCTAGTGGGGGCTAGATTGCCAAAAATGTATAGTTACGTTGTTGCCTATGACAGCGGATTTGCACCGAATCCGTTCAATGGGTTCTGCACATTGGCCACTTGTAAGCCAAAGATCAGGAAGCACGCTTCTATCGGAGATTGGATTATCGGCACCGGCAGCAATAGGAAGGGAATCCGTCGCGGTGGCTTCTTGGTTCACGCTATGTGTGTCGAAGAAGCGCTGACCTTCTCGGAGTACTGGCACGATCCACGATTCTCCAAGAAAAGGCCTAATCTCTTTGGAAGCTATCGCATGGCTTGTGGTGACAATATCTACTGCCCAAATGGTGAAAATTGGATTCAGCTAGATTCCTACCATAGCAACCGAGATGGAACCCAGCGTGCAGACCACACTAAGAAAGACACCTCAGTTGACCGCGTTCTTGTGTCGCAGACATTTAGTTACTTTGGTGCAGAAGGTCCCGAGCTTCCGGGCCAGTTGAAATCAGCTGGCCTCATTCACTCAGGTATTGGAGAACATAAAGTGACCGACGTCGCAACGATAGAGATGTTCGAGACCTGGTTTAATGAGTTGGGGGTCCGGGGATACCAAGGCAGGCCGTTCGACATGGTGGAAGCCGCGAGAAAGCGGGCAGCACAATGAGCGGATCACCAGCCAGCACACATGTCCTACTGTCCGAGTACGAGCAAGCCATTGCGCCCACGGACCGCTTTGAAGATTCGGAAGTCACGCCGATCCTGCTGGGTCTGTTTGGCGAAGTCGGCAGCGTGATGAGTACATCGAAGAAGCTTCACCGGGAGAAGGCCGCGTTCACGGGATTTCGGCGAGATGTCGAGGAAGAACTCGGCGATACGCTCTGGTATGTTGCCGCGCTGTGCAGGCGTCTGGATCTGAAGCTCTCGGATATGTTTGCGCAGGTGCTGGGCGGGAACAGCTACGCGGTCAGCATTGCGGCCAACGCAGATCCCACGCATCCGTTTGCCCAGGTGATGACCGCTAATGACATCGCACCGCTGGATGCTGTCCTATTGCGGTTGGGCGAACAGGCGGCCAATCTTCTGAGCCTCGACATCACGGCTGATACGGCCAAGGAACAGGTGCTGAGCTTTGTCCGGGTCTACATTGATGCCGTACATGCCGCCGATGTATCGTTTTCTGCCGTTTTGAGCAGCAACATGGCCAAAGCATGCGGTCGCTTCATTGCACCGAATGCCCATGATCTGCCAGATTTTGATGCCCACTTTCCTGCAGAAGAACAGCTGCCGCGTCACTTCGAGATCGAGATTTCGCAACGGGCCAATGGCCTAAGCTATCTGCGGTGGAACGGCGTCTTTATCGGCGATCCGCTATCGGACAAAATTGCCGATGAGGATGGGTATCGTTTTCATGATGTCTTCCATTTTGCTAACGCCGCCATCCTGCATTGGTCGCCGACGTTCAGAGCGCTGATCAAGCATAAGCGAAGAAGCATGAGAAGCGTCGCTGAGGCCCAGGACAGCGGACGGGCCATTGTCATCGATGAGGGGCTATCAGCCTATATCTTTTCCTATGCGAAATTTGTGAACTTCTTCGAAGACCAGAAGACGGTTTCCTTCGATTTGCTCAAAGCCGTGTGCAATTTTGTGCGTGGCTATGAAGTCGAGACCTGCCCCCTTTACCAATGGGAGCACGCGATCTTGCAGGGGTACGAGGTATTTCGTGAAGTGCGAAAGAATAATGGCGGCGTCATCGTCGGAAATCGCGATGAACGCACACTCCGCTACAAATCCGCCGGAAAGCAAGCATGACGAGTACACAAGAAATTTTCAGGACGCTGGAAGACATCCAATTCGAGAATACCTTTAACCCATATTTCGAGCGGTGCCCCGTCTACGATGCGCAGGACGCACCGGAATTGCGACGGCGCTACCTGGCAGAAATGCTGGACCGTGCTGCCGACGCAGAACTGGATGCGATCTGGGTCGGGCGCGACCTCGGATATCGCGGGGGACGACGAACCGGTCTGGCCCTGACGGATGACGTGCACTTTGCCGATCATTTGGAGCGTTGGGGCCTGGACGCGCAGCGTCCAACCTTCGGCAAGCCAATCGCCGAAAGGACAGCCGCTGCAATCTGGGACGTCTTGCTGCGCGTCAACGTGCCGGTCTTTCTCTGGAATGTCTTTCCCCTTCATCCCTTCATCGAGGGCGATCCATTCTCGAACCGCGCCCACAACGCGAAGGAGCGCAGGGTTGGAGTTGAACTTTTGATTAAGATGGTGAACTATCTGCAGCCGAAGAGGATCATCGCAATCGGCAATGATGCCTACAATGTGCTGTCCGGTGTCTTCACCGAGGACTTCATCTACAAGGCGCGGCACCCAAGCTATGGGGGGAAAAATGAGTTTCTGTCTGCCATGCAGTCACTCTATGCTACGCAAATGGCTGAGCGTGAACCGTGTTTATTTGGCCAAATGCCTGAAGCAGACAGCAGCTCACGTTAGCCTTTACCGCGGACGTTCGCATGCGCATTCGAGGCCCGATGTAGGTTCATGCGCGGCGAACTGCCGCTCACCTGAAGTTATGAGCGCTCGTTTTCAGTTGGAGAAGTGACAATCCATGGTGGCGAGGGAATGGCCGCTTTCGCAATGCAGGCCTGTGACCTTGCATGTGCGGCGAATTCACACTTCCCGCCCGTAGTTTACGTTTTCACAACAACGACTTCCTGTGCAATTGTACTCTTGGGGCTGCACTGGCCCAGTTGGGAGATGAGGTTGATGAAACCGAGAACGCACCCGGACAGCCACGAACTGCATGACTGGCCCATATATGGCCCCAGGGATCCGGAGATCGCCAATCTTGTTGACCGGCTCGCATATGGCCATGGACTTCGTGTTCGGGAGATCGAGATAGTCATTTTGCGGGCGTTGCGGGATCGTGTGAAGGCCGAGGAAGCGCGAAGTAGCTGACAAGCCCTCAACATAATGCCGCGTGGTGCAAAATGTGGTATGCTCTTTTTATTTGAAAAATTTTACTATTATTATCATCTTGTTAGGTGAAATATAGTGCCCCCTTCGTCTCCGCCAGAAACCCCAACTAAAACAAAGCGATATGCCAGATCTCGCAAGCCGGGGCGGCGTTCCTGTTTTGCTGCCACATCCCAGAACATCACAGGAACTCGCAGGGCTTTGGGCAAGAAATTGGCAAAACGGATTCTGCTCGATCACACCCTTGCGGGTTTCACGTGACTTTGCGTGCGGGACGGGTCAACCGCCTGCCCGTCAAAGCGGCTATCCCGCGCCGACAAGGCCCGATACAGCGCGTCGTGGTCTGGCAGGTCAAAGAACATCCGGCGCATCTCGCAAATTGGAACAGGTGATATTCGATCCACGTGGTTACTCGGGTCCTGTCCGTTGGAAAGCGGGCGTATATTCAAAAACTACCTCGCAGATATCTCCACCGACATGTCCGGTCCAAGCGCCCGCAAGAAGTCAGCGGCATTGAAGGTGGCTGCCGGCGGCGTTACGCCCGAAGCGCGGGTTTTGTCCGACAGGATACGATGGACCGCCTCGCATATGATCGGGGCCGAGATGGCGTAGATGTCTCGTCCCTGGGCGACGATCTTGCGGAGCGCGGCACCCTGCGTGATGACCACCTCAACAGCGAAACGTTGCGCCGAACGTCCGGACTTATCAACCGACTGAGGCGGAGGTGTCGAGGGATCACGGATATCTCGCAGGGCGGCTGTGTTGAGAAAGGTGCTCAATTCTGTGGTTCGGACGTGTCGGGAGATCAGTGGCACTTCCGAAAAAGGGAGTTCAACGAACGTCTGTTCGCCAAACGGAGCGGGCAATGTGAAAACTCTTTCGACGGGGGAGTGATGTACCAGCTGCAGTTGCCCGCCGCTGATCGTTAAGCGCTGCGCCGTGTTTCTCTTTCCCGTCAGGCGTGTGCCACCCGTTGGATGCCAACTGTCGAGCGCAACGCGAATTTCGATCGTGTCAGCGTGCTCCCACTCATTCATCGCTGCTGTCACGAGCAGATCGGACAAACCGCCAAAAAAGCCCATTGCCGGGATGACAGTTACGTCCGCATTCTGGGCCGCAGCGCTGTGCTGTTCGAATGTGGCCAGCACACTCGACTGCTCAGCCGTTACGTCGAGATAGTGTATCCCGGCTCGCAACGCGGCACGCACCACAGTGTCAGCAGTATCGATGAACGGCCCGGCACAGTTAATAACCGCTGCTGCGCCAGCGAGTGCTCTGTCCAACGCCTTGTCATCTTCGAGCGCCGCCACGCGGCATTCTACGCCGCGTTCGCTAAAACCTGATGCGGCCAATCGCTCGACACTTCTTCCGATGGCGATTGGTTGGAAGCCTCGCCGCAATAGCTCGGCTACAACGAATCCCCCAGTATGGCCACTGGCTCCCACAACCGCGACAGCATGGGGTGTGTTCGTGATGTCATTTAATAAGGTGTTCATGTTTAAGGTTCCGATACATACAGGTCTGTAGCGATTTAGAGCATACAGATCTGTAGCGTGTCAATCCCTTTGGTGCTATGCTGGCGGAATTGGAGGTATTTGAATGTCAAACGGCTCTAAGAACTCCCGGGCGTCCGGCCGCAACGAGGTGCGGGAACGGATTCTCGAGACAGCGTCAGAACTATTTTACCAGCGCGGCGTGCGCGCCGTCGGGGTTGATCTGATTGTGGAGCAATCCGGTGTAGCTAAAACTAGCCTCTATCGCCATTTTGGCACAAAGGATGACCTCGTTGCCGCCTTTTTGCAGCAGGAAGACCTGGACTTCTGGAGTACTTGGGACCGCGTTGCGAAACAGTATTCGAATGATGCCAAGGCGGAGCTTGATGCACATATTGAATGGATCGGCGAGCGGGTCGCGCGGGAAAATTACCGGGGCTGTCCGCAAATCAATACCGCGGCCGAGTTTCCAGAAGCGGATCATCCTGCCCGCAAGGTCATCGAGAGACACATGCATGAGATGCGCCGCCGCTTGAAAACCATCGCCGAGGGGATGGCAGTTGCCGCGCCAGATAAGCTCGCCGGTCAACTCGCGGTCCTGATCAACGGGGCCTTTGTCAGTATGCAGTTGTTAGAACCCGGAGAGGCTACCGGATTGCTCCGTGATGCAGCGCATGCACTGATCTGCGCCAGCCGCCGCCACGAAAACCAGACCTAGTGCTGCACCGATGTTCCCCGGTTGCTTGAGCCAAACAGGAAACGAATCGGCATTGTCAGGTTGCAGAAGTCAGGTTGATTTCACCCGGGATGCCGACGCTCAAGTGGTCAGTTCGGCGGCTGAACCGGCCCGTGAACTTCTCGCGCCCGCGGGTATGCCGGTGAGAGGGCTCGCTTCGGTGGTTCACCCCCTGGCGCTGGCGATGTTCGACCCGGGTGAGACCTCCGCCGTCGTCGCGCAGTAGGATCGGAGTTTGTCCGTAACGATCACTTGGGGCTGGTTTCAAGAGGTTCCGCAGGAAACGCAGCGCTGCAGCCTTGTTGCGTTTTGATTGGACCCGGATGTCGAGCACATCGGCCTCGACAGCCCGCCAAAGCCGCCCTTCCCTCACCGCCTGACCTGCCCGGTCAGCCAGTTACGAAAGCTCAAGACCGGGGCTTCCCGCCCTTCGGGAACGACAACGTAATACGCCCGGTCGGTGGAATGAGGTATGTCGAGTACGACTTTCAACTCGCCCCGCGCGATTTCTGCCTCGATCAGGTAGAGCGGCAACAGAGCATATCCCAATCCTCCCTTGACCGCCTCGATCGTCAGCGAAAATTGTTCAAACCAATGTCCTGCAGAGGCATCGGGCAAATCAAGACCCACGCCCCGGAACCAATCGGGCCAGAGATGGGGTCGCTCCGTCAGATGCACCTTCGGTGCCTCCGCCAGTTCCTCGGCATCGGCAAGCGGACGGTTGCGCAAGGCACCGCCTGCAACGGGAACCACAACCTCGCCGCACAGATAGGTGCATGTTGCGCCGGGCCAGATCGGCTGGCCGTAGTGAATCGCCAAAGCGCATTGCGCCTGCCCGAAATCGAAGACGTCACGCCGCGTGGAAACGTCGATCCGTACCTCGGGATGAGATGAAAGGAAATCCGGCAAGCGCGGCACAAGCCAACGCGCGGCGAAGGTCGGCAAGGCATTTATCGCCAGCACGCTTTCGCCTCTGGCCCCAGCCGAGGCATGACGCATCGTGGAATTCGCCATTTGCAGCAGCCGGGACACCTCGGGGAGGAACGCTTCGCCGGCCAGGGTAAGAACCACCCGCCCCCGCACCCGCTCGAACAGCTTTTTTCCGAGTTGCTCCTCGAGTTCGCGAACCTGCCGACTGACGGCGCTCTGCGTCAGCGAAAGCTCATTCCCGGCACGTGTGAAATTGCAATGACGCGCCGCGCTTTCGAATGTCTGAAGAACGCGCATATCCGGAAGATCGCGGCGTGGCTGGATCATCAAGCAGTCTCCGTTGGCTAGGTTCCGACTTCTCCCATCATACCTTTTCCGCATTGAGGTTCGCAATATCCATGCGAAATAGGAATAGGGTCAGTCGAAACGGTTATTGGCCAACAAGAACGTGCCCGCGTTAAGCTGAGGCCAATACCAAATCACCGAAGGCCCTGACATGAGCGACGCATCTGCCTGCACAGGCCGGATTGAACTCGCCTTTTCCCCGGCCTTGTCGGGGACTTTCTGCACGGAATGGCCTGTCCCCGGCGGGCTCTGCTCTGGCTCAGGGCCAAGCACCCCGAACATGTGCCGGGTGCCGCTCCGCGCCACCAATACAAACTCATAAGGAAAGGCTCCTCCATGCCGACAACACCGCTCAAGACCATGGTCTCAGAAACGATGAAAAACTGCGGCGCAGCCGCAAAGCTCGACGATGAAGGCGGTTTGGCCGTCATTTCGCCAGTCACGGGTGAAACCGTCGCACAGCTTCCCGAACACAGCGTTGCCGAGACCCACGCCGCCATCGCCAGGGCAAACGAGGCATTCCGCAAATGGCGCCTGATCCCTGCCCCCCGCCGCGGCGAACTGGTGCGCCTCTTCGCCGAAGAGCTGCGCAAATCGAAGGAAAACCTGGGCCGCATAGTCTCGATCGAGGCAGGCAAATCGCCCTCCGAAGGCCAAGGCGAAGTACAGGAAATGATCGACATCTGCGATTTCGCCGTTGGCCTCTCGCGACAGCTTTACGGCTTGACCATCGCCACCGAACGCCCGGGCCACCGCATGATGGAAACATGGCACCCGTTGGGCGTGGTGGGCATCATCACCGCGTTCAACTTCCCCTGCGCACCCTGGTGCTGGAACGCGGCGCTGGCGCTGGTCTGCGGCGACCCGGTGATCTGGAAGCCGTCGGAGAAAACCCCGCTGACCGCGCTGGCCTGCCAAGCCGTGTTCGAGCGTGCACTCGCCCGTTTTGGCGACGACGCGCCGGACGGGCTGTCTCAGGTTTTGGTTGGCGGCCCCTCTGTTGGGGAAGCGCTGGTCGAGAGTGAAAAGGTCGCGCTGATCTCGGCAACGGGTTCCACCCGGATGGGCCGCATCGTGGGGCCCAAGGTCGCGGCCCGCTTCGGCAAGTGCATTCTGGAACTTGGCGGAAACAACGCCGGCATCGTCTGCCCTTCCGCCGATATGGATATGGCTCTTCGCGCCATCGCCTTCGGCGCCATGGGCACCGCCGGACAACGCTGCACCACCATGCGCCGCCTTTTCGTGCACGAATCCGTCTATGATCAGATCGTGCCCGCGTTGAAGAAGGCCTATGCTTCCGTTTCCGTGGGCAATCCGCTGGAAACCCAGGCGCTGGTTGGCCCCCTGATCGACAAGACCGCCTATGACTCCATGGTCACGGCCCTCGCCGAGGCCGCGGATCTGGGCGGTGTCGTCCACGGTGGTGAGCGCGAACAAATTGGCCCCGACAGCGCGTATTACGTGCGGCCTGCGATCGTCGAGATGCCCGCACAGACGGGCCCGGTAACGCGCGAAACCTTTGCTCCCATCCTCTATGTGATGAAATATTCCGATCTCGACGACGCGCTCGAACAGCACAATGATGTCGGCGGCGGCCTGTCTTCGGCGATCTTCACAACCGACCTGCGTGAGATGGAAATCTTCCTCTCCGCCAAAGGCTCGGATTGCGGTATCACAAACGTCAATATAGGCACATCCGGCGCCGAGATCGGAGGCGCATTCGGAGGCGAAAAGGAAACCGGCGGCGGTCGTGAATCCGGCTCCGACGCCTGGCGCGCCTATATGCGACGCGCGACCAACACGATCAACTATTCGACAGAGCTACCCCTCGCGCAGGGCGTAACCTTCGATATCGACTGATGATGAAGGATCTATCCGGTACCTTCCGGCCCGCCGAGCGGATTGCGTCCCTCGGCGTGTCGGAAATCCTCCAGATCGGGGCCCGGGCGTCTGCACGTAAAGCCGCCGGTCACGATGTCATAACCCTCGGGGCGGGCGAGCCGGATTTCGACACGCCCGACCATGTCAAACAGGCCGCATGGGATGCCATGCAGGCCGGCGAGACGAAGTATACCGCGCTGACGGGCACGACCGCCCTGAAGGATGCCATTGCCCGCAAGTTCAGCCGCGAAAACGGTATCTCCTATGCGTCGGACGAGATCATCGCCTGCACCGGCGCAAAACAGGTCATCTACAACGCGATGATGGCCACCCTTGATCCGGGCGACGAGGTCATCATTCCCACGCCTTATTGGGTGACGTATTCCGACATCGTCGAGCTTTGTGGCGGCATCCCTGTCTTGGTTCGCTGCGAGGCAGATCAGGGCTTTCGCCTGACCGCCGACCAATTGCGACGCGCAATCACCGACAAGACCCGCTGGCTTATGTTGAATTCGCCGTCCAACCCCTCTGGCGCGGCCTACGCGGCCCCGGATTTGTGCCCGTTGATCGACGTCCTGCTCGAAAACCCGCAGGTGTGGCTAATGGTCGACGACATGTATGAGCACATTCTCTACGACGATTTCCGCCATGTGACCCCAGCTGCACTCTGTCCGAGCATCGCGCCCCGCACGCTCACGATCAACGGTGTTTCCAAGGCATTTGCCATGACCGGCTGGCGGCTCGGTTATGCTGGTGGGCCTGCGGACCTTATCTCGGCCATGGCCATCATCCAGAGCCAATCAACCTCCTGCCCGTCCTCCATCACTCAGGCCGCGGCGATCGCGGCGCTGGATGGGCCACAGGATTTCCTGGCAGACCGCCGAGACAGTTTTTGCCAGCGCCGCGACCTCGTGGTGAATCGATTGAACGACACGCCCGGACTGTCCTGCCGACGTCCCGAGGGAGCGTTCTACGCCTTTGCCGAATGCAACGACCTGCTTGGGGTGCAAACGCCAGAGGGCGGCGTGCTGACCACGGACAGGGCGCTGTGCAACTGGTTGCTGGAAACCGCTGACGTCGCTGTCATTCCCGGTAGCGCCTTCGGGTTGCCGGGTTATTTCCGGATTTCCTATGCTGCAAGCATCGAGACACTCGAAACGGCCCTGACCCGGATCGAGCAGGCCTGCCGCCAATTGTCAGGCATCTGACGTTCATTACGGCCCATGTGTCTCGGGAAATCACGCAGGTGATTCCCGGCAATCTTCCAAGGTGGCGCTGACCGATCCGACCCGAAAACAGGCTTGGCCCTCTCGTTCAGACGCACCTTGGCTTGGCGATGATGCGAAACAGAGACTTCCACGAAATACAGGGGACCACACAATCGCGCGGGCCTCGGCACCAACCCGCAAGACGCTTCATACCTCGCGCAAGAGCCTGGCAAGCCTGAACCGATCGGGTTCTGCGCCTCGTTCCAGTTCATCGGCCACGGCCGCACGATTGGCCGCGCTGCGGGTTTGTTCGAGCTTCGAAACCCCGGATATACGTTCGATATGCAAGCGGAACCCGATGATCCGCCGCATCATTCGATCCACATCGCTGCGCGGGATGCGCGACAATTCCCAACCGCCACCTATCCGCGTTTCGGACTGCGAGATGATATTCTCCATCAGGGCCAGCATCTCTGCCCCCTCGGGAACGGGCTCGATCCGCCCGCGCACATGCACCGATTGATAAATCCACGTCGGAACATCTTCATCCTCAACATACCAACGCGGCGAAACATAGGCCGAGGGGCCGCTAAACACGGCAAGCGCAGATCCAGGCTGCGTCAAGCTTGCCGCCTGTGAATTGACCCGGGCAATATGGCCGATAAGGCATGAGCATTCGGGGGATCCGTCTGCGAAATAGAGCGGCGTATGCGTGGCCTCGAAAAGATCACCGGCCCCCGGCGACACGATCAGCGCAAAGGGCGATTGCCAGATCATGCGGCGGGCGGCATCCTCCGAAGCGCGATAGGGCGCAGGGGCATAGGGGCGTTGCTTCTTGTCTTGCATCGTTATCGTTTTCCAGATGCTTCAGGTGGATGCGCGCAGTGCAATACGATGCCCATCGCCAAGATCGACCAGCCGATAAAGCGCATCGGCTTCCGTCGCGTCGAAAAACACATGCCCGGTATCCGGGGCGTCGGGCAGATCACTGGCCGCCAGATGAAGGCCCTGCTCACCGCGCTCGAGACGAGGCGACGCCGAAAGCAGTCGGCGGGTATATGGATGACTGGGCGCACCGAACAACGCTTCGGTTGTCGCCTCTTCCATGATCCTGCCATTGTTGAGGACATAAAGCCGCGCGCAAAGCTGTTCGACAATATGCAGATCGTGGCTGATGAAGAGACACGCAAAACCATACTCGCCCTGAAGTTTCTTGAACAATTCAAGAATTTGCGCCTGAATCGTGACATCCAGCGCCGAAACCGGCTCATCAGCGATGATCAGATCGGGCTTTGCGATCAGCGCCCGGGCGATGGCAACACGCTGGCGCTGGCCGCCCGACAAGGCATGCGGAAAGCGTTCGGCCATGTCGCGCTCCAGCCCCACGGATTCGAGCATCTCTCCCACGGCCTCGGTGCGCTCCGCCTCCGAAAGGCTTTTGTCATGGCGCAACCCCTCTCGCACAATCCGCCCGATCCGCATGCGCGGGTTGAGCGATGAAAACGGGTCTTGAAACACCACCCTGATCCGCCGGCGCAGGCGTTGTTCTGCCTGGGCAGAGCACTCGGCGAGATCAGTGCCCTCGTAAATCACCCGCCCGCCGGCCTTTGGTGTCAGGTTGCAGATGGCGCGGCCAATCGTGCTCTTGCCGCTGCCGGATTCACCCACGAGCCCAACGGCCTCGCCGCGCCCGATGGTGAGAGAAACTCCGCGCACCGCATGATGTGTTGTTCCACCGAACAACCCGAGGAAGCCTTTCTCGATAAAATCGACATGCAGGTTCTCGACTGCCAGCAACGGCTCGCCCGCCTGCCCGGCAATCGGATTGGGCGTGCCAAGCTGGGCAGCTGCGAGCAGTTTGCGCGTATAGTCATGCTGCGGCGCAGCCAGAACATCACGGGTTGGCCCGGTTTCGACAAGGTCGCCCTTTTCCATAACCGCCACACGTTCGGCATAGCGCGCCACCACTGCAAGGTCGTGCGAAATCAGCAAGACCGAAGTGCCGTTGGCCCGCGCGAGATCTTCCATGATGTCGAGCACTTCGCGTTGCACCACAGCATCAAGCGCGGTCGTCGGTTCATCGGCGATCAACAGGCGGGGTTTCAGCATCATCACCGAAGCGATCATGATCCTTTGCCGCATACCGCCCGAGAATTCATGCGGATAGCGGTTCAACAGTGCCTCGGGCCGGTCGAGCCGCACCTGGCGTAGCATATCGAGCGCCCGCTCGCGGATCTCGGTTTCCGACAGGTCGGTATGAAGACGCATGGCCTCGAACATCTGCTCGCCGATTTTCATCGTCGGGTTCAACGAAGAGAGCGGCTCCTGAAAAATCAGCCCGATCGAGCTGCCGCGCAAGAGCCGCAGTTCCTCGGCCGATGTCGGGGCGGTGATCTCATGGCCTGCAAAGCATATCCGGCCCTGGCTCGCCCGACCGCCTTCCGGCAGCAAGCCAAGGATTGCTCGTCCGATCATGCTCTTGCCGCTGCCGGATTCCCCGACCAATGCAAGAATCTCTCCCTGCCGGAGTTCGAGATCGACATCCCTCACCACCGCGTGACCGCCGAAAGAGATTTCCAGCCTTTCGATTGTCAGGATCGGATCGCCGACTGCCTTGAGGGATTGTTTCGCCGCTTCCATCTCAGAGAGTCTCCTTCGAACTGGCGGTTGCCGATTTCGGGTCCAATTCATCGCGCAGGGCATCCCCCAGCAAATTGACCCCGAGCAGCGCGATCGAGATACAGACCCCGGGCAAGAGGCCCAGCATCGGATAGCGCATCAGGTGCGCCTTGGCTTCCGACAGGATATTGCCCCAGCTCGGCTCTGGCGGCGGCACCCCGAGCCCGAGAAAGCTGAGCGCGCTTTCCGCCAGCAGAACCCAGCCGAACATCATGGTGGTGAGCACGATCAGTGGCGCCAGACAATTCGGCAGGATATGAACGATCAGAGTGTAAAGCCGGGAGTTCCCCATCGCGCGCGAGGCTTCAACGAATTCGCTTTGGCTGATCGACAAGACCGAACCGCGCACCACCCGCGTGACAGCCGGCAGATAGGCAAAGGAGAGCGCCAGGATCACGCCATAGCGGTTGGCGCCAATCACAGCCATGAGGCCAAGCGCGATCAGCAGGCCGGGGAAGGCCATCAACGCATCGAGCACCATCATGAGAAGGCGATCAAACCAGCCCCGGAAATACCCGGCGGCAGAGCCCAGCAGGGTGCCAAGAACGACCGGCAGAACCAGGGTTGCCAAGCCGATGGACACCGAGACCCAGGCACCGCGCATCAGCCGGGACAGGATATCGCGACCGAACATGTCGGTGCCAAACGGATGGGCGGCGCTGGCGCTCGAAAACCGGTTCATCAGATCGGATTTCAGCGGGTCGTGCGGCGTCCAGACCGATCCGAGAACTGCGGTCAGCAGAACCACCGCCAGCATGGCAAAGCCAATCGAGCCGTTGGCCTTTTTCAAAATACGGGAAAGAAGTTTCACGACAGGCGCACCTTGGGATCAAAGAAGGAATAAGCGATATCGACCAGCAGATTGGTCAGCACATAGACAGCAGCGATAAAAAGCAGCGCGCCCTGAAGAACCGGATAATCGCGGCCATAGATTGAATCGACGAGCAGCTTGCCAAGTCCGGGAAGGGTAAACACCGTTTCTGTCACGGCCGCTCCCGCCAACAACCCGGCCAGCGCGATCCCAACCATAGTCAGCGTCGGCGCAAAGGCGTTGGGAAAGACATGGCGCCAGAGCACCCGCCGCTCGGGCAAACCCTTGGCCCGGGCATGGGTTACGTAGTCCCGGCTGAGGATCTCCAGGCTTCCGGCACGCATCATGCGCGTCATGATTGCGATCTCCGAAAGCGCGAGCGACGTAACAGGCAGGATCAGGTAAGTCACGCCGAGCCCGAAATCCTGCGACATCGACACGAAACCGACGGTCGGGAGCCAGCCGAGGATCGCGCCGAACAGCACAAGCAGCATCAGCCCGACCCAAAAGCTCGGCATCGAAAGCTTGAGGATGGTCAACACGACAATCGCGTAATCCGTCGCCGTGTTGTGCCGGTGCGCGGCGATGAGCCCGGCGGGAATCGCCACCACAAGCGCAGACACCATCGCCAGCAAAACCACCGTCGCAGTTACGCTGAACCGGTCCAGCAAAAGCGCTCCCACATCCTGCCCGGTGAGGATCGACACCCCGAGATTGCCCGAGAACACCTCGCGCAGCCAGGCAAGGAACTGGATCGGAAGGGGCTGGTCGAGCCCGAGTTGACGGCGCATCATCTCGAGCGTCGACTCATCGTCGATATTTCCGCCCAGCATCATCAGCGCCGGATCGCCCGGAAGAGCCCGGATGAGCGTGAAAATGATGACGGCCACGATTGCGAAGGTCGGAATTGCCATCACAATCCGTCGCAGCACGAAGAAAAACATGGCCGCCTCCTTTTTGGTTTGCGTCAGCTATCGAGTTTCAGCATCCAGCCGCGAAGCAGCCCGGCGCCCCATCCCTTGAAGCCATCGACCTTGTCCGACATGCCGGTGAACAGCATGCGATGGCCAAGCCCGATCGCGGGAACTTCCTCGTTGAAGCGGCGCTGCAGGTCGTCGATGATCTCTTGCAGGCGATCCTTGTCATTGGTCTGCAGCGCCTCGTAGACCAGCGCAACGGCCTCCGGGTCTTGCCATGCCTTGCGCACGGCTTCGCCGGTGAACATCTCAAAGCTTAGCCCGGCATGAAGCCTTGGCGAAAAGCTGAAGGATTGCATCGTATAGCCATCGCCCGAACGATAGGCTTCAAGCTGCGTGCCCCATTCGACAACTTCGAGCTTGGCATTGAAGCCGGCATCCATCAGCATTGCCTGCGCCATGAGCGCGCGTTCGTAATAGGCACCACTGCGGCGGGTCGCGAGAATCGTGATCTCTTCGCCACCATAGCCTGCTTCAGCCATCAGTTCCTTGGCCTTGGCGACATCATACTCGTTATACTGCGCCTGCACCTCGGTGAAGTTCTTCGACATCGGCGGCACCGGCGAGGGCGAGGCCTTGCCGAACCCCTCGGTGATCGCTGCCATGATCTGTTCGGGGTCGATCGCATGCGCCATCGCCTTGCGGATGCGCACATCCTTCAAGAGCGGCGAAGCTGGGCTCAGAAGATAGGTATCCCACACAGCGGATTGCGTCGCGTCGATCTTGAAACCCGGCTCGTCCTTCAATTCGGCCGCCGCGGTCGCGTCGATCTGCACCAGATCCAGATCTCCCGCCTGCAGGGCCGTTTTGGCAACTGCGCCCTCGCCCACGATGGTGAAGCGAAGCGTGTCGACCGAGGCGTGCTTGCCACCGCCATAACCATTGGCCGGCTCATCGCGGCTCGCGTAATCCGCGAAGCGTTTCAACTCGACATAGCGCCCCGGCTCATGGTCACCCAGCATATAGGGTCCGGTGCCGATCGGCGTGTTCCAGCTTCCATCTGCATTGACGGAGTCGGGGTGCAAGACTCCCATCGAACCACAGTCAAACCGTGCCATCGTGGCAAGGAAGACAGCAAACGGCTTGTCCAGCGTGAGTTTGAACGTGTAGGGATCGACCGCTTCGGCCGAAACGACCTTCAGGCCATTCTTGCCGTTGAAGTAGTTTTTGCAGTGGCTTTCCGATTCTTCCCCTGCCAGCCGGTTCCACGACCAGAGCACATCCTCAGACGTCATCTCCTCGCCATTGTGAAACAGCACGCCCTTGCGCAGATGGAAGGTATAGGTCAGCCCATCGTCGGACAATTCGAAACTGTCCGCGAGCATCGGGATGATATCGAAATTGTCGGCATAGGTGACAAGGCCTTCAACGATATGCCCATGGATCACGTCGGTATTGCCATCGCGCGTGACACCGGGATTGGTGCCGCGAATATCGGCGTTGAGTGCCATGCGGATCGTGCTTTCGGCCACGGCGGGCGCCCCCGAGCCAAGGCCAAGCATGGCCGCGACGATGGCGGTGCCAAAGAGTCTCTTTCCTAACTTCATTGTCTTCTCCCTGTTCTGGTCGGTCGTCGTTATGATGGAAATGCCGCCTTAGTAGAGCGAATAGCGGCTTGTCGTTGAGGATGCGTATGGCAACTGGCGCACCCGCAATTCGCCGGCGCCCGCATCCATCAGAACCGTGGCGACAGTGGCCGAAAGATAGGCGCTGGCCTCGCCCTCGTTGCCTTTCGGAGTGCGGATGATGCCACGGGGCGAGCCAAATCTGTCATCCAGCGCCTCCGCCAGCGTGTCGAGCGTATGCGCCCTTCCGCCAGCTTCGATCAGATGGCGCAGACGACGGTCGCGGAACAGCGTGTCAGCACCGCGTGCGATGCCCAGATCGGTTTCGCGTGCCCGCGCGGCGGGGATGACGAAATGGTTGGCATGGGTCAGGCAGGAGCCTTCGGGGGCTTGCCAGTAGATCTGCGCCGGGGTGGTCTCGAAATTCAGGCAATCGCCGCTTTTGGCACAACTGATCGTCATGTTGTTCGAAACCGTGCGCGGCAAGCCGTGAAGCTCGGTCAGTGCCTGCGAATATCCTCCGGCTTCGAGCACCCGGCGCCGGATCACCGAAAGCGGCACGCCGAACGGCGCCTTGCCGTCCTGGGCGCAAATCAGATTGTTCCCGGTGATCGAAACCCCTTCGGAATTGAACCCCGCCCGCGCCAGCCCGCCGGCTTCCACGAACGTCAGGATCGAGGGGCCGGTTTCGGGATGAATCTTGAGCACGACGGTGCTATCGGCGCATTCGGGCAACCAATCCCAGTTCTGCACATGCAAAAGCCGCCGACTTTCGGTCATCTCCGGCAAGACAACAGCAGAGGTGCAGCCATCATCAACCTTCGAGATG
Source organism: Aquicoccus porphyridii (assembly GCF_008369105.1). Classification (GTDB taxonomy): domain Bacteria; phylum Pseudomonadota; class Alphaproteobacteria; order Rhodobacterales; family Rhodobacteraceae; genus Aquicoccus; species Aquicoccus porphyridii. The sequence goes on from NZ_VINQ01000007.1 coordinate 93,735, forward strand.
TCCTTCGGACGCTGGGCATGCAGGTTGATGATTTCGCTGCGCCCGTTGAGCACCAGCACCTCTTCGACCAAGACACCCGCACCTTCGGCAATACCGGTCAGCTCATTCATCGCTTCAGGCACGGAAACCGAAAGCGTGTCCCGCAATTCGCGGGCATAATCGAGGACACCATCCCAGCTCATGCCGTGTTTCTCGAACAGCGCACGGTATACACCCAGCCCGTGACGTAGCTGCGTATCGGCTGCGCGACCATAGGCCAACCCGCGCGCGCGAGCAGAGCCTTCGAGTTCGATAAGTTTCGGTTGCGGAACCATCAACGCGCCCCCGGCGCCGGCAAGCGACCTTTCAGGACATCCGTGAAAAACCGCTCGACATAGGGGAAAACGCCGCGCGCGTCATGCGCCACACCGGGCACCGTATCATGCCAAACATCCACGCCGCGCGTCTCCATCGTTTCGCGAAGGCGGTGAAGCCGGTCGTTCCGGTTTTTGCCCGCGCTGTTGGCACCGGGAATGTATTTCGGGGAATCCTCGGGGAACGTAATCTCCCAGTCCTCGGTGTCCAGCGCGCCGACCGACATGTGAACCTTCACCTGTTTCAGCGCCTCGAAATCGATTCCACGGCCGAACACTTCGGAGAAGTTTCGAATACCGGGCCACCAGTCCATGGTCTCGTCAAGGAGCGTGACCGACCCGGGCGCGCCAATCGACACGGCCTTGAGCCTGTCGGGGTGGAGATAGAGGAAACGGTGGGTGAAATGCCCGCCCCCGGAAAACCCGAAGACCATGAACTTCTCGAAACTGCGCCCGATCAGGTCACCGGCTTCCCTGACCATCGCCAACAGGACTTCATCATACCGGATCTCGCCTTCAACCATGTATTTGTAACCGCCGGCCTCCATATCGCCGCGCACGCCAACGGGGAAAAGCGGCGCGAGGATCATGCAGTTGTTGAAACGGCCAAAGCCCGAAAACGCATCGCGGTAAAGCGATTGCAGGCGCATCGTGCCATGAACTGAAACCAGAAGGTCAAGCTCCTGATCCGGCTCATCCCAGGCGCTTTCCGGAATGTAAAGCGTGTAGCAAAACCGAGGATCGGCCTTGCAGGCGATGATCGTCGTTTCTCCGGTCAGGTACAATGAGCGCAAGCGCTCCTTGGGGCCATCCCCTACTCTCGGCAGCATGTTTCGCGGTCTCCAGATGTCTCGTTTCGAACGAGCCTAGGGCGGGATACTCGTGGCGTCAAAATATTTTTCCATATTGGCGCCAATTTTGAAGAAAATCTTGATCCCCGCTTGTCCGATGCGTATCCTCACACCAAACGAAACAGGTAAAAACCGCCATGGCAGCAACAAGATCCTTATCTTCCGAGACAAAACTGACGACTGACGAGATTTCCCAACAGATCGTGACCGATATCAACAAGGGCGTTCTGGGGCCCGGAGAATGGCTCAAACAGATCGATCTCGAGCGGCGCTACGCCTGTACCCGGGTCAAGGTCCGCGATGCTCTGACCAACCTGCACTCCAAGCGCCTTGTCGAACATATCCCGAATCGCGGCTATCGCGTTCCGATGCTCGATTCGGATCGTATCCGGCAGGTGGGCGAAGTGCGTGCGCTGCTGGAAACCCATGCCGCCATTGATGTGATCAACTGTGCGACGGACGCGGATATCTCCGAATTGCGCACCCTTGCCGAAGCGTTCCGCGACGCCGCCTATCATGGTTCTTCTTTCGCGCAGATCGAAGCCAACTATGCCTTTCACTCCAAGCTTTATGGCCTGTGCCAGAATGAAATCCTGCGCGAAATGATGCTCGACCTGCGTCAGCGCGGCCCGGCAGCGCCGGTCGGTCAGTGGCAAACAATGGCACAGCTGCAACGCGCGACACAGGACCATTTTGATCTGGTGGATGCCATCGAGAAACGCGATCTGAACCTGCTTCAGAGTCGCATCGCCAATCATATCAGGGGCAAATCCGCCCCGCCCGAGGAATAAGACCCACATGACAATGCATCCCGATCTCACCCGGATGATGGAAAGCAATCGCGCCACAGGGGGTCCGGCCTTGCAGGACATGGCCATAAAGGACGCCCGTGCCGCGATGCGCGACATGTTCCTTGCCAATGGCTACCCCATTCGCCACGAGGCGCATGTGACGCACCATACCCCGGCCGAAACTGGCGCCAAATTCGCGGCAAGCCTCTATCGCCCGCTGCATTCTGAAGGGGCGCTGCCTGCGCTTGTCTATTTTCATGGCGGCGGCTTTGTTCTGGGCGATGCTGCGACCTATGATATCCATTCTCGGGCGCTGGCACATCTGCTGGGCGTCACGGTTGTCTTCATCGAATATCGCCTTGCCCCGGAAAGCCCGTTCCCGGCGGCCGTCGAAGACGCCTGCGCGGCGATGGACTGGCTCGGTCGCGAGGCCCCGGCACTCGAGATCGACCCGGCCCGCATAGCTGTCATGGGAGAAAGCGCCGGCGGCAATCTTGCGGTGAACGCGGTAATCCATGCCAGGAAATCCGCTGCACTCGACATCCGCGGAGCTACGCTGATCTATCCGGTGACGGATGCCCGGCCATTCGCCGATGACAGCCGCGTGGCCGCCTATCCCTCGATCTCCGCCTACGCGACCGGAACCAATCTCGACCATGCCGAGATGCAGTGGTTCTTCGATACCTATCTGACCGATCCCGCCGACGCGGCCCGCCCGGAGAACGCTCTCTTCGAGCACCCCGAACTGGCGCTGATGCCGACCACGCGAATCTTTACCGCCGAATGCGATCCGCTGCGCGATATGGGGATGAGCTTTGCCCCACGCCTGATCGAAGCAGGGGTGTCCGCGCGGGCGGAATGCCTGCCCGGAATGCTGCACAGCTTCATGTGCCATGGCGGCATTTCCGGCCAGGCCCTGCGGCATTTCTTTCGAATCGTCGAGGCCATCTCCGAGGATTTCGACAGCTAAGAGCCGTTCCGGTTCTGGCCGAAAGCACAGCCAGGGCATTGTCAGGTTGCTGCCCTCGCCACGGCAGAATAGTTCGCCGTCATGCTGAACATCGACGATTTATCCCGGATCAACGGGGTCCGATGTCCTCGGAGCGTGACCGGGTGAACCGTTTTGGGCACCAGGTTCACCGCCAAGATCCGCCGGGACAGTGGAGGGCTCGTGCTTCTAGGGAAGAGCGGCGACGGCTGGGCCGCCGCCGGGTTGGGTTCAATAGCCGACGGTGAACCGCTGGCGGGTATGCTTGGGGTTTTCGATCTCGTCCACCATAGCGATGGCATAATCCTCGAAGGAAATGCGCGACCCGTTCTCGTTGCTCAAGAGTTCATCCTTGCCGAGGCGAAACGTACCCGTCCGCTCGCCGGGCTCGAACATCGCGGAGGGCGAGAGGAAGGTCCAGTCGAGCCCGTCGAGGTCGCGCAGATAGTCCAGCGTCGCCGCGCCATGGGTGGCCTCTTCCTTGTAGGCCTCGGGGAAATCGGGTTGGTCGAGCAGGCGCTGGCCCGGGGCGACCTCGAGGCTGGCGGCGCCGCCGACCACGAGGTAGCGGCTGACCCCCGCCTCGCGCAGGGCATCGGTGATGATCGAAAAATCGGTGCCGGTGAACCGGGTCGAGCTGACGACCGCGTCATGGCCCCGGAGCAGCCCGGCCAGCGCCGCACCGTCCTGCGCATCGCCCTTGAGTGCCGTCACACCGGGTAGCTGTGCGATCTTTTCGGGCGAACGGGCGATCGCGGTCACCTCGTGGCCACGATCCGAGAGTTCCTTGAGAATGCGCGACCCGGCATTGCCGGAGGCGCCGATGAGTGCGACTTTTGCCATTGTTCCGTCCTTACGTTCAAATTTGCGATCAAGTCTATGTTCTAGACCTTCGCTATCATTTATCGTATCAGGAGTGCGCCGCAAGACGTCATCGTCCGGTGATCAGGTCAGCCCGGCGTGACCGCCCTGCCCCAAGACCAAGGAGTGCCCCAATTGAACCAGGACAACCTCATTCCGATTCCTTTCGTGTTCGAACAACCCTGTCCGATCCGGGATGTTCTCGACAGGATCGGTGACCAATGGAGCCTGCTCATCCTTCAGGTGCTCGAGCACGGGACCATGCGCTTCAGCGCGATCAACCGCGCGATCGGCGACATCTCCAAGCAGATGCTTTCCAAGACCCTGCGCCGCCTCGAGGAAGATGGCTTCATCCGGCGCACGCTCTATCCCGAGGTTCCCCCGCGCGTCGAATACGAGCTGACGGATCTCGGTCGTTCCTTCCTGGTGCCGATGAAAGGACTCGTCGCCTGGGCCGACGACCACCACCGCGCGATCTGCGAGGCGCGCGCGGACTATGCCGCCCGGGCCGCATCGTGAGCCTCCGGCGGTCCCGTCAGCCTGCTTCGCTGACCCGGTACTCCGCCCGGTCCAGCCAGTCGGGGCAGAGCTCCACCCCCCATCCCGGCGCGTCCGTCACCGTTACATGGCCCTCGGACACCTCGTAGGGATCATTGCGGAAAAGTCCTTCCTGCCACGGGTAATAATCCGGCCCCTCGATCGAGAATTCGAGGTACTTCCCGGCATTCGGCAAGGCGCGCATAAGGTGCATCGTGAACAGCGTGACAAGCGTCAGGTTGGCGGCATGCGGCGTCACCGGCATCTTCGCGGCCTCCGCCATCCGCGCCACCCGCAATGTCCGCGCAATACCACCAAGATAAAGCACATCGGGCTGCAGAACATCGACGATTCGCCCGTCGATCATCCCTTGCCAATTCGCCATCATGCAATCCTGTTCCCCGCCACAGACGTCGATCGACAATGCGTCGGTCACCTGCTTCGTCTGCGCGAATTCCCAGTAGGGACAAGGCTCTTCGTAATGCGAAATGCCGCTATCCTCTAGCATCTTGCCCACCTCGATGGCCTTCGCGGGCGAATAGCAGGAATTGGCATCCACCAGCAACGCCGCGTCATCCCCCATCGCCTTGCGGATCGTCGGCACGATCTCCTCGGTCCGGCCCTCCCATTCATCCTTGTCCCGGCCGACCTCGGCCCCGATGCGGAACTTGAAAGCGTCGAATCCGTGCGCGTCGCGCAACCGTTGAAACCGCTCCGCCTCGTCCGCCGGCGTAACATCACGTTTCATCGACGAGGCATAGGCCCGCACCCGGCCAGGCGTTCCCCCGATAAGCGCGCAGACCGGTTTGCCCTCGCGCTTGCCCCGCATGTCCCAGATCGCCGTGTCGACCCCGCCCATCGCGCGCCGCAGGTAGGAACCGGGAAACTTGTGCTCGCGGTCGCGCACCATGTCGAGCATCGCGTCGATGTCGCCGCAATCCATCCCCAACGCATGGGGCGCCACCTGCCTGTGCAGCACCTGCGCAGTGATATCCGCGCAATAAGGGGCGACCTGCCCCCACCCCTGCGCGCCATCCTCGGCGGTGGCCCGCACGAAACAGACGAAGCTGTCGGTGAAAGATTCGAGTTTTTTCAGTTTCATCGGGACCAGACCGGGGGGCTCGCAATTGGGTATCATGTTGCAGGCTGGATAAAAATTGGCATATCCGGTATATCCATTTCGGCAAGCTTGTCAGACCAATTGGCGCGGAGAACCCATGAAGCATGCCGCCGGGGCGCTGTTATCGTCCATAAAGATAGACCGCAATTCGCGCAAAACGGTCAGCGTGCAGCTCTACATGGCGCTTCGCGACATCCTGCTTTCCGGTGGCCTGCCCCCGGGCGAACGGCTCCCCGCGACCCGCACGCTGGCGAAAGAAACGGGTGTGTCGCGCACCACCGTGATCGACGCCATCGACCGGCTGGTCTCCGAAGGCATGCTCGTCTCCCGCGTGGGCGCCGGCACCTTCGTCAGCGAAACACTGGAAAACCAGCGCCCCGTCGCCACCCAGCCCGACGCGCCCCATAGCAGCCCCAACCCGCGTCTCTCCTACGCGATCAGCCATGCCGAAAAGGATTACGCCACCCGCACCTGGCTACCACATGAACCCCGCGCCTTCGTCACCGCGCTGCCGGCGCTCGACGCCTTTCCCGTCGCCCACTGGTCGCGCCTCTCCGCGCGCCACCTGCGCGGCGCGCGCAGCGACGTGATGGGCTACGGCCAACCCAAGGGGCTCGAGGCGCTGCGCCGCGCCATCGCCACCCATCTGAGCGCGCTCAAGGGCATCCGCTGCCACCACGAGCAGATCTTCATCACCTGCGGCGCGCAGCACGCCTTCTCGCTGATCGGGCGACTGCTGCTCAACCCGGGCGACCGGGTCTGGATGGAAAATCCCGGCGCCTCCGGCGCCCGCAACGCGCTTCTGTCGGAAGGTGCCGAACTCGTCCCGGTCGACGTCGACGAACAGGGGCTGGCCGTCTCGGACGGGCTCGCCAAGGCTCCGCATTTCCGCCTCGCCTTCGTGACCCCCTCGCACCAGCAGCCCCTCGGCCACGTCATGTCGCTCAGCCGCCGGTTCGAGCTCCTTCAGGCCGCCGAAGAGGCGCAGGCCCTCATCATCGAAGACGATTACGACGGCGAATTCTATTACGGCAGCGCCGCCCAGCCCGCCCTGCGTGGCACCGACAATGCCGGCCGGGTGCTCTATGTCGGCACCTTCTCCAAATCGCTCTTCCCGTCGCTCCGGCTGGGCTTCGTGCTGGTGCCGGAACGCATGACCGACATATTCGACCGCATGTTCCAGTTCTGGGCCAGCGGCCCGCCCACCGCCACGCAGGCGATCGTCGCCGACTTCATGGACGAGGGCCATTTCGCCACCCATATCCGCCTGATGCGCCGGCTCTACAAGGCCCGGTACGACGCGCTGGTCGAGGCCTCCCGGTTGCTGCCCGACTGCGTTGCGCTGCAGGAAACCGCAAGCGGCTTCCACACCCCCGCCTTCATATCCGGCAATGTCGACGAACAGGCCCTCGTCTCGCAGGCCGCGGAAAAGGGCGTCACGCTCGCGCCGCTGTCGCGATACTGCCTTGACCCGATCGGCAAATCCGGGCTTGTCTTGGGCTTCGGCAGCGTTGCCCCGGAAGAAATTCACCGGGGCATCGAGGCGATCCGCGACCTGCCTGCATGGCGCGGGAAATTGGTCTGATCATTTTGTCAAATTGGATATGAAGTAAGGGCCAATCGTCACCTAGCGTTTATCACTGATAACCCGCGCAAGGCGGCGCACGCCATATCCTTGCGCGTCCGGAGGAACCAGATGGTCGCCAAGACCCCGAACGCACAGCATCATCAATGCTACTGGCTCGACGATGTCGGCCCGGCCCCGGAATTTTCCGGCGCGCTGCCCAAATCCGCCGATGTCGTGGTCGTGGGCTCGGGCTATACCGGGCTGAACGCGGCCATCGAAACGGCGCGCGGCGGGCGCTCCACGCTGGTGCTCGACGCCGAAGACCCGGGCTACGGATGCAGCACCCGCAATGGCGGCCAGATCAGCACCAGCATCAAGCCGACTGTCGAGAAACTCGCGGCGAAATTCGGCCAGCAGAAGGCCCGCGCCATCCGCGGCGAGGGGGCTTCGGCCCTCGCATGGATCGGCGATTTCATCCGCGCCGAGGGACTCGACTGCGATTTCCGCAATGTCGGTCGCTTCCACGCCGCACACACGCCCGACAGCTACGAAACCCTCGCCCGCGATGCCGAGAAGCTGCGCGCCGACGAAAACATTGAAAGCTTCGCCGTCCCCCGTTCCGAGCAGAAGAAGGAACTGGGCACCGACACCTATCACGGCGGCGTCGTCTATCCGCAACACTGCTCGCTGCACCCGGCCAAATACCATCGCGGCCTGCTTCGGCTGGCTTCGAAGGCGGGCGCGCAAATCCTCGGGCACTGCACCGTCACCGCCATCGAGAGAACGGCCAAGGGCTTCCGCGTCACGACGGCGAAGGGCCACGTGGATGCGCGCGACGTCGTGGTCGCCACCAACGGCTACACCACCGGCCTGACGCCGTGGCTGCAACGCCGCGTCATCCCCATCGGAAGCTACATCATCGCCACCGAGGAATTGCCCGAAACACTGGTCGACGAGCTCTTCCCCACCGACCGGATCGCCAGCGACACCTTCAAGGTTCTCTACTACTACCGCGCCTCGCCCGACCGGAAACGCATCCTGTTCGGCGGCCGCGTCTCGGCGGCCGAGACCGACCCAGAGATAAGCGGCCCCCGCCTCCGTGAAAGCATGTGCCGCATCTTCCCCCAGTTGGCAGACCGCCAGATCACCCATTCCTGGGCCGGCACCGTCGCCTACACTTTCGACGAACTGGCCCATACCGGCTGCCATGACGGCGTCCATTACGCGATGGGCTACTGCGGCTCCGGCGTGTCGATGGCGAGCTATCTCGGCATGCGCACCGGGCAGAAGGTTCTCGGCCAGGCCCAGGGCGCCACCGCCTTCGACGACCTGCCTTTCCCGACACGCCCCCTCTACACCGGCAAGCCATGGTTCCTGCCCGCGGTGGTCGCCTGGTACCGGTGGATGGACACCCGGCAATACCGGAGGGCCGCCCACGGTTAGCAAGAAATTTTCGCGGGTGCGCGCCGAGCCCGCAAAAGACAAGAACAACCGGCAAAGGCCGCACCGCACGCGGCATATCCAACTCTGACAGGAGGACCACGACATGAAACGTATACTCGCCGCGCCCCTTGCGGTCGCCCTGCTGGCATCGACCAGCGCGCACGCCCAGGACAAGGAAATTACCGTCGCATCCTGGGGCGGCTCCTATCAGGAGGCGCAGAGCAAGGCGCTTTTCGAGCCCGCCTCCGAGGCGATGGGCATCACCGTGAAGCAGGAAACCTATGGCGGCATGGCCGACGTGCGCCTTCAGGTCTCCACCGGTCAGGTCACCTACGACATCGTCGCCAGCGGCTCCGGCTCCGCCGCCCGCGCCGGGGCCGAAGGGCTGCTTGAAAAGCTCGATTACGACGTGATCGACGTCTCGGATTTCTACGAGTCGCTCTATTCCGACTATTGCATCGGCGGCGACGTGTTCTCGGTCGTGGCGGCATGGAACACCAACACCTATGGCGAGGACGGCCCGCAGAACTGGGCGGATTTCTTCGATACCGAGAAATTCCCCGGAAGCCGCGCCTACCGCAACACGGTCTCCGGCGCGCTTGAACCCGCGCTCATGGCCGATGGCGTCGCGCCCGAAGATGTCTACGACGTGCTCGATTCCGAGGAAGGCATCGAACGCGCCCTCGACAAGATCCGCGAACTGCGCCCCAACATCGCCGTCTACTGGTCGTCGGGTGCCCAGCACGCCCAGTTGATGAAGGATGGCGAAGTCGACATGACCACCGGCTGGAACGGCCGGTTCGACAACGCCGCCAAGGATGGCGGCAAGGTCTCCTACACCTTCAACCAGGCGCTGCTCGATTACGACTGTTTCGCAATCCCCAAAGGCGCGCCGAACAAGGATCTCGCGATGGCGTTCCTCGCCGAGATATCCAAGGCGGAATACCAGGACGATCTGCCGAAATACATCACCTATGGCCCGACCAACAAGAGCGCCTACGACACCGGCGAGATCTCCGCGGAGGTCGCGGCCGGCCTCCCGTCTTCCCCAGAGAACGCCGCCAAACAGCTGCCGATCTCGCTCGAGTGGTACACCAAATGGGAACAGACCGCCGCCGAGATGTATCAGGACATGCTGACCGAGTAAGCTGTCCCTGAGACCTGAAACGGGCGGGTGCCGTAAAAGGCGCCCGTCCCAGCACGACAAGCCACATCCCGAGGGGGAACCGACTTGACAACCAGAGCCACGGAAGCACTGCCGATTTCGGTGCGCAACGTCACCAAGACCTACGGGCCGGTCAACGCGCTCGACGATGTGTCGCTCGAGGTGAAAAGTGGCGAGTTCCTCACGCTTCTGGGGCCGTCCGGGTCGGGCAAGACGACGCTGCTGATGGTTTTGGCGGGCTTCACGCGGCCCGATTGCGGCAGCCTGAAATTCGGCGATGACGAGGTGATCCGCAAACCGCCGCACCTGCGCGAGGTGGGCATGACGTTCCAAAGCTACGCGCTGTTTCCGCACATGACCGTTGCGGGCAATGTCGGTTACCCGCTCCGCCTGCGCAAACGGCCCAAATCCGAGATCGCCGAGCGCGTCGAACGCGCGCTCGAGACCGTGCAGCTCGGCGGCTATGGCGAGCGGCGCATCGACCAGCTTTCGGGCGGCCAGAAACAGCGCGTCGCCGTTGCCCGCGCCATCGTTTTCGAACCGCGCATCCTGCTGATGGACGAACCGCTTTCGGCCCTCGACAAGAAGCTGCGCGACCAGATGCAGATTGAACTGCGCCACCTGCACGAACAGCTGGGAATGACCACGGTCTACGTCACCCACGACCAACGCGAGGCGCTGACCATGTCCGACCGCATCGCCGTGGTGAACCACGGCCGGATCATGCAGCTCTCCACCCCGCGCGATCTCTACGAACGCCCTGCCAACCGCTTCGTGGCCGATTTCATCGGCGAGTCCACCTTCCTGCCGGTCCGCCGCACCGACTCCGATGTGTTCTACGGCGACACCCCCCTGCACTACAGCGGCGATCTCCCCGAAACGCCCGACCTCCTCCTGATGATCCGCCCCGAACGTGTCGTCCTCTCTGCGAACGGCCCCGTCGAAGGCGCCAACAACTTCACCGCCACCGCCAGCAACGTGGTCTATCAGGGCGACAGCTTCCTGCTCCATGCCTGGCTTCAGGACGGCCAGCAGGTCGTCATGCGCGGCGCGGTGCGCGGCAACAGCGCCACCGCACTCCCGGTCGTGGGCGATCAGGTCACCCTGACCATGTCCCCCGAAGACACGGTCCTGATCGACGGGCGCGAGGCATAGGCATGTCCATGACAACCGCCACCCTGCGCCCCAACGAAACCGGCCTGCGCACCGACGGGCGGCTCGAACGGCTCCGGCTCTTCGGCCTCAGCTCGCCCGCGATGCTGCTCATCCTCGTGATCCTTGTCATCCCGGTGGGATGGCTCTTCTACGTCTCCTTCATCGGCGCGAACGGAGAATTCTCGCTGGAAAACTACGAGCGGATGATCAAACGCCGCTCCTACATCCGCATCTTCATCACCACCTTCCAGGTCAGCGTGCTGACCACCGGCCTGTGCATCCTCATCGGCTACCCGCTCGCCTATTTCATGGCGCAGTTGCCCAACCGGCTGGCCAACCTCTGCCTCATCACCGTCCTCCTGCCATTCTGGACATCGCTTCTCGTGCGCACCTACGCCTGGCTGGTGCTGCTCCAGAAACAGGGGCTGGTGAACCAATGGGCCATGTCGCTGGGCCTCTGGGACGAACCGCTCAAGATCGTGCACAACATGACCGGCACCCTGATCGGCATGGTGCATATCATGCTGCCCTTCCTGATCCTTCCGGTCTACGGCGCCATGAAGGCCATCGACCGTGACTACCTCATGGCCGCCTCCAACCTCGGTGCGACACCCCGCAAGGCGTTCTGGACCGTGTTCTTCCCGCTGACCACGCCGGGCCTCTTCGCGGGCGCGCTCATGGTCTTCATCCTCTGCCTCGGCTTCTTCGTCACCCCGGCAGTGCTGGGCGGCGGCAAGGTCATCATGGTGTCGATGAAGATCGTCTCGAACATCGAGCTTTTCGTGAACTGGGGCGCGGCCAGCGCAATGGGTGTGGTCCTGCTGATCATGACCCTCGTGATCCTGTGGATCGCCTCCCGGTTCCTGAGGCTCGACCAGATCACGTCAGGAGGGCGCTGATGGCAAACTGGCTCAAATCCCCGGCCTCCGAAACCCAGGTCACCCACGGCCAGCGCCTCTGGCTCTACGTCTTCGCGGTGATCACCATGATCCTGCTGGTGACACCGACGCTGATCGTGATCCCGATGTCCTTCTCCGACAGCCAGTATCTCGAATTCCCGCCCGACAAGTGGTCAACCCGCTGGTACGACAATTTCTTCGGCTCCGACGAATGGATGCAGGCGGCACGCACCTCGATCCAGACGGCGATCCTGACCATGCTTGTCGCCACCCCGGTGGGCGTGGCCTCGGCCTATGGGCTGCACACCTCGAACGTGCCCTTCGTGCGCATGGCCTTCGTGATGATGATCACGCCGATGATGGTGCCGCTCGTGCTGGTCGCCATCGGCGCATTCTACGCCTATGTGCAGCTCAACATCCTCTACACCGTCACCGGCCTCGTGCTGGCCCACACCGTGCTCGCCTTGCCGCTGGTGATCATCGTCACCGGCTCGGCGCTCAAGGGCTACGACATGAGCCAGGAACAGGCTGCGCGCAGCCTCGGCGCCCCGCGCTGGAAGGCGTTCTTCACCGTCACCCTGCCGCAGATCCGCTTTGCGGTGGTGACAAGCGCGCTTCTGGCCTTCCTGACCTCCTTCGACGAGGTGGTCGTCGCCATGTTCATCTCCGGCGGCGACAACCCGACGCTCACCCGCAACATGTTCAACGCGCTGCGCGATCAGATCGACCCGACCATCGCCGCGATCTCGACCCTGATGATCTTCGTCACCACCGTGATGATGATCCTGGCCCAGATCTTCGGCCAGCAGAACAAGCCCTGAGCGCGCGGTACAGCCCCTTGCCATGCCTGATGACCGGAGGACCGGATGATCGACCTCAAGACCTTTGAAAACCTCGCCGACACCCCGCTTGCCGATTTCGCCGCCAAGCCCACCACCTTGACCGAAGGGCAAGTGGAAGCCTCCAACCTGCTCTGGACCTCGGCCGACGGGCGCACCAGGATCGGTGTGTGGGAATGCACGCCCGGTCATTTCACCGCTGATCGGACGGCGGCGGGCGAGTATTGTCACATCATTTCGGGCCGGGCCACGGTCAGCGGATCGGCCGGTCAGGGCGCTCGTGATGTCGGTCCGGGCGACCTGCTCATCCTGCCGCAGGGCTGGACCGGGGAATGGATCATTCACGAACGCATGCGCAAGCTCTTCGTGATCAGCGCCTCGCCCGACATCTGAGGCCGGGGCCTGTCATGTCCGAGTTTGACTTCATCATCGTCGGCGCCGGATCGGCCGGCTGCGTTCTGGCCAACCGCCTGAGCGAGAACGGAAAATACAGCATCCTTCTGCTCGAGGCGGGCGGCAGCGATCTGAACCTCTGGATCTGGATGCCGATCGGCTACGGCAAGACCTTCTATCGCAAAAGCGTCAACTGGATGTACCAGACCGAGCCCGACCCCGGTATCGGCGGCCGCGTCTCCTACTGGCCGCGCGGCAAGGTGATGGGCGGATCGAGCTCGATCAACGCCATGGTCTACGTGCGCGGCCAGCCCGAGGATTTCGACGAATGGCGCGACATGGGCAACCCCGGCTGGGGCTGGGATGACGTGCTGCCCTATTTCCGTAAATGCGAAACCAACGACCGCGGCGCCGACACGTGGCGCGGCGGCGACGGCCCGCTCCATGTCTGCACGGTGGACCGCGACCTGCACCCGCTCTGCGCCGATTTCATTCAGGCCGGGCAGGAATTGCAGTTCCCCCGCAACCCCGATTTCAACGGCGCCACGCAGGAAGGCGTCGGCACCTACCAGAACACCGCCCGCGACGGCATGCGCATGTCCACCGCCCGCGCCTATATCCGCCCGGCGCGGAAACGCCCCAACCTCCGGGTCGAAACCCACGCCCACGCCACGCGTCTTCTTTTCGACGGCCAGCGCGCCACCGGCGTCACCTACAGCCAGCGCGGCAGGCTCAAGGAAGCCCGCGCCCGGCGCGAGGTCATCCTCTCCGCGGGCGCGATCAACTCGCCCCAGATCCTGCAACTCTCCGGCATCGGCCCCGGCGACGCTTTGCGCGCCCACGGCATCGAGGTGGTCAAGGACATCCCCGGTGTCGGACAGCACCTGCAGGACCATCTCGGCATCGACTATCTCTTCCGCGCCCGCGTCCCCACGCTCAACCAGCAGCTTCGCCCATGGTATGGCAAGCTCTGGCATGGCCTGCGCTACGTGCTCGCCCGGCGTGGCCCGCTCTCGCTCGGCGTCAACCAGGCCGGCGGCTTCGTCCGCACACGGCCGGGGCTGGAACGACCCAACATGCAGCTTTTCTTCTCGCCCGTCAGCTACACCAAGGCACCGCCTGGAAAACGCCCCCTGATGAACCCCGACGCGTTTCCGGGCTTCCTCCTTGGCGCCCAGCCCACGCGCCCCACGAGCCGCGGCCAAATCGCCCTGCGCTCACCCGACCCGTTCGACGCGCCGCGGATTCATCCGCGCTACCTTTCCACCGAGACCGACATGCAGGACATGCTCGAAGGCTCGAAACTCATGCGCCGCTTCGCCGAAACCCCGGCCTTGGCGCGGTTGATCGAGGCAGAAATCGCACCGGGCCCCGAGGTCCAGACCGACGAGGCGTTCATCGCCGACATCCGCCGCCGCGCCGGTACGGTCTTTCACCCGGTCGGCACCTGCCGGATGGGGCCGGAGTCGCGCAAAGACGTCGTCGACGCCCGGCTCCGGGTGCACGGTGTCGACGGTCTACGCGTCGTCGATGCGTCGGTTTTCCCGACCCTCACCTCGGGCAACACCAACGCGCCGGTCATCATGCTGGGGGAAAAGGCCGCCGACCTGATCCTTGGGGATCACGCCGGCGCGACCGGATAAACGCCTGTTTCCATGCGCAAGTCGCGAAAGCGGCCCGGACCTGGCCGGAAGGCTTTGGGGGATGATCAGCACCCGCAACCCGATCGCGTCGGTGCTGCATCCCGGGTTTCGCCATCTCGGTTTTCGGCGTGGGCACGGCAGTTTTCCATAGCCTAATCAACGTGTTGCACAAGATTCACAAGGTAGAACCGCAACGCTCTCGTTGATCTGAGCTACCGGCGTGCCCTTATCTGTCGATCCGATCCGCGTCACAGGCCCCTCCCGTCAGCGCAGCGCGCCGCTCTTAACAAGGTCGCTCAACGCATTGAGAATCTGCGCCAAATGCCCCCTGAGACGCTCCGCCATGGCCGAATCCCACCGCCACGGCGCGGTCTCTTCCATGTAGGTCGACTGCGCCAATTCCATCTGAATCGCGTGAATCCCCGTCTCGGGGGCACCATAATGGCGCGTCGTCCAGCCCCCCCGGAACCGCCCGTTGGTCACGCTCGTATATCCCTCGGCCGCAGCACAGATCTTTTCCACGGTTTTTTCCACAACAGGCGCACAGCTTGTGGATAAATTCGTGCCAATGTTGAAATCCGGCAAGCGACCGTCGAAGAGCCTGGGGATAACTGACCGGATCGAGTGGCAATCGTAAAGGATCGCAACCCCATGTTTCTCCTTCACCCGCGCCAGTTCTGTGGATAACCCGGCGTGATAGGGGGCGTGAAAGACCGCGCGCCGCCGCTCGATCTCCTCCGCATCGGGTTCCGCGCCCGGGCGATGGATCGGCAGCCCGTCAAAATCGCTCAGCGGGCACAGTCCAGTCGTGTTCTGCCCGGGATAGAGGCTTTCACCGTCCGGCGGGCGGTTCACGTCGATGACATAGCGATGCTCGACTTGACGCACCAACGTAACATCGTCTCGCAAACCACTGTAAAGGCGATCAATATGCCAATCCGTATCGGCCAACGCCAAACCCGTTTCGTTCAACCCTGCGCGAATGTCGTCCGGCAGCTCCGTTCCCGTATGCGGCAGGCCCAGCACGATCGGCCCATCGCCGCGCGTCACCTCGATCATGACCGCCCCCCATCCAGAAACGCGCCCGCGCGCACCATCTCCGCGACCGTCTCGATCTCGCCCGCCATGAAGCGATCCGCGCCCAGCGGCGGCACCTTCTCTCGCAGCGTGGCAATCACCCGTTGCAACGGCACCGACGTCTCCAACGGCGCGCGTGCCTCGATCCCCTGCGCCGCGCAAAGCGCCTCGACCGCGTGGATCACACCGAGGTTCTCGACCATCCGGCCCAGCCGATAGGCGCCATGCGCCGCCATGCTCACATGATCCTCTTGGTTGGCCGAAGTCGGCGTCGAATCCGTCACGCAGGGATTGGCCAGGTGCTTGTTCTCGCTCATCAATGCCGCCGTCGTCACCTCGGCGATCATGAAGCCCGAGTTCAGCCCCGGATCGGGCGTGAGGAACGGCGGCAGGTCGTAACTCAACGTCGGATCGACCATCAACGCCACCCGCCGCTGCGCGATCGCCCCCATCTCCGACAGGGCCAGCGCGATCATGTCCGCGGCCATGCCCACCGGCTCGGCGTGGAAATTCCCGCCCGACACGATCCGCCCCTCTCCGGCCAGCACCAGCGGGTTGTCGGTCACCGCGTTGGCCTCGATCTCAAGCACCCGCGCCGCCATTTCAAGCACATCCCACGCCGCGCCCACCACCTGCGGCTGACAGCGGATGCAATAGGGGTCCTGCACCCGTGTATCGTTCTCGCGATGGCTCTCGCGGATCTCGCTCCCCTCCAGAAGCGCGCGCATCCGCGCGGCCACCTCGATCTGCCCGGGCTGACCGCGCAGCGTGTGAATCTCCGCCAGCAAAGGCGCGGTCGACCCCATGATCGCATCGGTCGACAGCGACGCGATCACGATGGAATTTTCCGCCATCCGCCGCGCCCCGAAAAGGCCCGTCAGCGCGCAGGCAGTGGAAAACTGCGTCCCGTTGATCAGCGCCAGCCCCTCCTTGGGGCCCAGCACGATAGGCACCAGCCCCGCCTTTTCAAGCGCCGCACCACCCGGCATCCGCGCACCCTCGAAAAACGCCTCGCCCTCGCCGATCATCACCGCCGCCATATGCGCCAGCGGCGCAAGGTCGCCCGAGGCCCCCACCGATCCCTGGTGCGGCACCACCGGAATGACACCCTGGGCGAGCATCCCCTCGATCAACTCGATCACCGCCCAGCGCACCCCCGAGGCCCCCCGCCCCAGCGACATCAGTTTCAACACCATCATCAGCCGCACCCGCGCCGCATCGAGCGGCTCGCCCACGCCACAGCAATGCGACAGGATCAGGTTGCGTTGCAGCGTCTCGGTATCCTCGGGCGCGATCTTGCGGCTGGCCAGTTTACCAAAACCGGTGTTCACGCCGTAAACCGGCGCCTCGGCGCGTGCCGCCTCGGCCACCATCGCCGCCGCCGCCTCGACGCCCGGGCGCGCGCCCGCATCAAGTGTCACGGGCAATTCCCCGCGCCAGACCTCTTCGATCTGCGCCAATGTCACGGAACCGGGTGTCAGGATCATCGTTTTCCTCCGAAGATACGGGCATGAAGCGGGTTGAACCCGATGCGATAGGCAAGCTCGGCTGGCGTCTCCACATCCCAGATCGCCAGATCGGCGCGCAATCCGGGCGCAATCCGCCCCCGATCAGAAAGGCCGAGCGCCCGCGCCGCATGCGCCGTCACCCCTAAAAGCGCCTCTTCCGGGGTGAGGCGAAACAGCGTGCAGCCCATGTTGAGCGTGAGCAAAAGCGACGCGAGCGGCGACGAACCCGGGTTGCAATCCGTGGCCAGCGCCATCGGCACGCCATGGGCACGGAACGCCTCTATCGGGGGCGCCTGAGTTTCACGGATGGTATAGAACGCCCCGGGCAACAGCACCGCCACCGTGCCCGATTCCGCCAGCGCCGCGGCATCATCCTCGGTCGCATATTCCACGTGATCCGCCGACAACGCCCCGTAACGCGCGGCAAGCTGTGCCCCGCCCATGTTGGACAACTGCTCGGCATGGAGTTTCACCGGCAAATCCAGTTCATGCGCCACATCAAAGACACGCGCGATCTGTTTGGTATCAAAGGCTATTCCCTCGCAGAACCCATCCACCGCATCGACCAGCCCCTCGGCCTTGGCCGCGCGCAGTGCCGGAATGCAAACCTCGTCGATATATGCATCGGCCTCACCCCCCGCGGGCACCGCATGCGCGCCCAGGAACGAGGTGCAAACCTCAACCGCGCGCCGCGCCGCCAGCGCCCGCGCCGTGCGCAGCATCCGCAACTCGGTCTCGTGATCCAGCCCATAGCCTGACTTCACCTCGACCGTCGTCACCCCTTCGGAAATCAACGCATCAAGCCGCGTTAGCGCGCCCTCGATCAGCGCCGCGTCACTCGCCTCCCGCGTCGCCGCCACGGTCGAGACGATCCCACCGCCCTCGCGCGCGATCTGCTCATAACTCGCCCCTTCAAGGCGCAGCTCGAACTCCCGCGCCCGGTGGCCGCCGAACACGATATGGGTGTGACAGTCGATCAGGCCCGGCGTCACCAGCCGCCCGCCGGCGCTCACCCGCTCCCATCCGTCATATTCGGGCGGCACGCTCCCCGCGCCGACCCAGGCGATCCGCTCACCCTCGATCACCACCGATCCGCCCTCGATCAGGCCATATCCGCCCGCCATCGTGGCAATCCGCGCATCGCTCAGCACCCAGCCTGACATATCTGTTGATTCCCATTCTTGTCTCGCTTAATGACGTTATGTATAGACATAATACTCCCGTCAAGAGGCCCGACAATGACCCGACTCACTGCACGCCGCGCACTCCTGCCCACGGGATGGGCCGAAAACGTGGCCGTGACGCTGGCCACCGATGGCCGTATCGAGGCGGTGGAAACCGGCGTTCCGGGCGGTGCGGGCCTCTTGCTGCCCGCCCCCGGCAACCTGCACAGCCACGCGTTTCAGCGCGCCATGGCGGGCCTCACCGAAGCGCGCGGCCCCGACGGGCGCGACAGTTTCTGGACATGGCGCAGGCTGATGTTTCGCTTTCTCGACCGCCTCACCCCCGACCATGTCGAGGCGATCGCGGCGCAGGTCCAGATGGAAATGCTCGAAGCGGGGTATGCGTCACTGGCCGAGTTTCACTATCTCCATCACCGCCCCGATGGCACCGCCTATGACAACCCCGCCGAGATGTCGGACCGCATCGCCGCCGCCGCGCAGGAGACCGGCATCGGCCTCACCCTCCTGCCCGTACTCTACCAAACGGGCGGCTGCGACGGGCGCCCGCTTGGCGATGGCCAGCGCCGTTTCGGCACCGCGACCGATGATTTCGCCACGCTGATGGCGCGCGCCGCGACGGCCCTCGCCCCCCTGCCCGACGCCAATCTCGGCATGGCCCCCCATTCGCTGCGCGCCGTGCCGCGCGACGCGCTGGCCCTCGTGCCGCAAATGACCGACGGCCCGCTGCATATGCACTTGGCCGAACAACAGGCCGAGGTGGACGAGGTGCAATCGGCCTATGGCGCGCGGCCCGTGGAATGGGCGCTCGACAACATGGCGCTCGGGCCACGCTGGTGCCTCATCCACCTCACCCAGATGACCGGGGATGAAACCGCCCGCCTTGCCCCCACCGGCGCCGTGGCCGGGCTCTGCCCGATCACCGAGGCCAACCTCGGCGACGGTATCTTCAACGCCACCGGATGGCGAGCACAGGGCGGCGCGTTCGGCATGGGCAGCGATTCCAACGTGCTGATTTCCCTCACGGAAGAGCTGCGCCAGTTGGAATACTCCCAACGCCTGCGCGACCGCGCCCGCGCCGTTCTGGCCGAGGACAACCGCTCCACCGGCCGCGTGCTTTTCGAAGAGGCCACCCGGGGCGCGGCCCGCGCCCTTGGCCGCGACGCGGGCGAAATCGCCCCCGGCAAATGGGCCGACCTCGTGCGGCTCGACGACAGCACCCCCGACATGGCCGGACGCCCCGGCGACACGATGCTCGATGCGTGGATCTTCGCGCGCGCAAGCGGCGTGCGCGATCTCTGGTCCGCCGGCCGCCACGTGGTTCGCGACGGGCGCCACATCGCCCGCGAAACCATCGCCGCCCGCTACGCCGACACCATGCATCAGTTGAGGGACGCGCTATGAGCCGCGCCGCGCCCACCGGCTGGCAGGCCGTCCATGACGAGGCTCTGCGCCGCATCCAGACCCGCGAATGGCCCCCCGGCGCGCTGATCCCGGGCGAAGAGGATCTGGCCGCCGAACTGGGCTGCGCCCGCGCCACGGTGAACCGCGCGTTGCGCGAACTGGCCGAGGCGGGCCTCTTGGAGCGCCGTCGCAAGGCCGGCACCCGCGTCACCGAAGTGCCCAGCCGCCGCGCACAGATGTCCATTTCCCGCATCGCCGAAGAGATCGAAACCCGCGGCGCGCGCCCCGGATACGCACTCATCGCCGCCGATGACACGCCGATGCCCCCGGCGCGCCGCCACGCGCTCGGGATCGGCCCCGACACGCCCACCCGCCATGTCGAAGCACTCCACCTCGCCGACGGGGCGCCCTACGTGCATGAAAACCGCTGGATCAGCCTTGCGGCCATGCCCGCCGCCGCCAGTGCCGATTTCACGACGATGAGCGCCAATGAATGGCTGTTGCGCCACGCCCCCTTCTCGCATGGCACGCTCGACTATTCCGCCGCCGCCGCGGGCGAGGCCGCATCGCATCTCGGCTGCGACGCGCAAACCCCGGTGATGGTGCTCGACCGCGCCACCTTCGGCCCCGAGACGCCCATCACATGGGTCCGGCTCACCTATGCGCCGGGCTTTCACCTGCATATGAAAATCTGACCCAACCCCGACACAGGAGACCCCAAGGATGCACCCGCTTTTGACCCAACAGCAGATCGACGACTATCAACGCGGCGGCGTGACCGTCATCCGCGGGCTTTTCGCCGATCACGTCGACACGCTCCGCGCCGGAGTCGAGGCGAACATGGCCGCCCCCGGCCCCTATGCCTCTGAGAATGAAAAACAGGGCGAAAGCGGCCGTTTCTTCGACGATTACTGCAACTGGCAACGCATCCCCGAATTCGAACAGGTGATCCGCCACAGCCCCGCCGCCGAAGTCGCCGCCGAACTGATGGGCTCGAACAGCGTGCAGCTTTTCCACGATCACGTGCTGGTCAAGGAACCGGGCACCTCGCTGTCGACCCCGTGGCACACCGACGGCCCCTATTACTTCGTCGAAGGCCAGCAAACCGTCAGCTTCTGGGCCCCGCTCGACCCGGTGAAAGAGGCCACGCTCAGGATGGTCCCCGGCTCGCATCAATGGGAAAAGCCGGTGCTGCCGATGCGCTGGGTCAAGGAAGAGGCCTATTTCCCCAATATCGAGGATTACATGCCCGTCCCCGACCCCGAGGCCGAAGGCATGGAAATCGCCGAATGGGAAATGGAGCCGGGCGATGCGGTGGCCTTCAACTATGGCATCCTGCACGGCGCGCGCGGCAATACGTCACCGACCCGCCGCCGGGCCTTCTCGCTCAGGCTCGTGGGCGACGATGCACGCTATGTCGAACGCCCGGGGCGCACCTCGCCGCCCTTCCCCGATCACGGCATGCAACCGGGGCAGAAACTGCGCGAAGACTGGTTCCCGATGATATTCCCGCGATGACCCGAGAGCGGGCAGGCTGCTTCGAAAATCCCTGCCCGCTCACACCTTCCGCTTGAGCAGTTGAACCGCGTAATAGGACGACACCACCTCGTCCTTCTGGTTCAGGATCTCGTAGAAAAACGTGGTCCGCCCCCGGTCGGGCCGCGATTTCGAGGCTTCCGATTTCATCACCGTCATCTTCACCCGCAACCTGTCGCCCGGCCGCACCGGCAGGTGCCAGCGCAGCTCGTCCAGCCCCGAAGACCCCATCGAGGCATCACGCCACACCCCCGAATTCAGCACGAGGTCAAACGCCACGATCAATGTCTGAAACCCGCTGGCGATGATCCCGCCATAGATCGACTCCGCCGCCGCCTCCCTGTCGATGTGAAAGGGCTGCGGGTCGTATTGCCGGGCAAACGCGATGATCTCCTCTTCGCTCAAGCTCTGGCTGCCCGTCTCATGGGTGAACCCCACCGGCAAGTCATCGAAATACATCGCGCACCCTCCTCTTCCTCACCCCGAGCTTTGCCCAAGCCCCGGCCCGGCTCAAGCCCCGGCCAATAAGCCGTTGCGTCACTTCCACCCCATGGGTAAGTAAACCCGACGCTTGGAAAAAAGGGGCAGGGTCATGCCGGTGATCACCAATATCGACGACCTCAAGGCGCTCTATCGCCGCCGCACCCCGAAAATGTTCTACGACTATTGCGAAAGCGGAAGCTGGACCGAACAGACCTTCCGCGAGAACTCGTCGGATTTCGACGACATCTACCTGCGCCAGCGCGTTGCCGTCGATATGTCGAACCGCTCCACCGCCACGCAGATGATCGGTCAGGACGTGGCGATGCCCGTGGCCCTCGCCCCGGTCGGCCTCACCGGCATGCAGCACGCCGACGGCGAGATCAAGGCCGCCCGCGCCGCCGAGGCCTTCGGCGTGCCCTTCACCCTCTCCACCATGTCGATCAACTCGATCGAGGACGTGGCCGCCGCCACCACCAAACCCTTCTGGTTTCAGCTTTACACCATGAAGGACCAGGGCTTCGTTTCCTCCCTCATCCAGCGGGCAAAGGATGCCAACTGCTCGGCGCTCGTCATCACGCTCGATCTGCAGGTGCTCGGCCAGCGTCACAAGGACATCAAGAACGGCCTTTCGGCCCCGCCCAAGCCGACGCTCGCCAACATGATCAACCTCGCCACGAAATGGCGCTGGGGCATGGGCATGATGAAGGCCAGCCGCCGCGAATTCGGCAATATCGTGGGCCATGTCGAAGGCGTGTCCGACGCCGCCGATCTCGGCGCATGGACGGCCGAGCAGTTCGACCCCACGCTCGACTGGAACAAGGTCGCGAAGATCAAGGAGGAATGGGGCGGCAAGGTCATCCTCAAGGGCATCATCGACCCCGAAGACGCGAAAATGGCGCTTGAGGTCGGCGCCGATGCGATCGTGGTGTCGAACCACGGCGGGCGCCAACTCGACGGCGCGCTTTCCTCGATCCGCGCGCTTCCGGGCATCATGGATGCGGTGGGCGACGCCACCGAGGTGCATCTCGACAGCGGCATCCGCTCCGGGCAGGACGTGCTAAAGGCCGTCGCGATGGGCGCCAAGGGCACCTATATCGGCCGCGCCTTCGTCTATGGCCTCGGCGCGATGGGGCAAGAGGGGGTGACCCGCGCGCTCGACGTCATCCACCGCGAGATGGATGTCTCCATGGCGCTCTGCGGGCGTCGCCGGATCGACGAGGTCGACCGCGACATCCTCTTGGTGCCCGAAGGCTTCGAAGGCCGCTGGCAATAAGCGATGCAGGTTTTCTTCAAGGAGAACCTCGCCTTCCTCGCCGTGCCCAAAACCGGCACCACCGCCTATGAAATGGCGCTGAGACGCCACGCCGACATCATGTTTTCGGGCCACGGAAAACACGCCAACGCGGCGTTTTTCCACCGCAAGATCGCGCCCTTCCTCGACGATGCCTATGGCCTCACCCCCGAGCGCATGGCGGTCATCCGCGACCCGCTCGATCAGGCACGTTCGTGGTATCGCTACCGCCAGCGCGACGAGATCGGGAACTCGAAACGCTCGACCCGTGGCGTGAGCTTCGATGACTTCATCCGCGCCACCATCCGCGACGATCCGCCCGCCTTCGCCAATGTCGGCTCGCAGGGCGCGTTCCTCACGCTCAAGACCAGCCGCGAAATGCCGCTCCACCACCTCTTCGCCTACGAGGCGCAGGACGTCTTGCGCGGGTTTCTCGAAGAGCGGTTCGGCAGGACGATCAAGCTCAAGTCCTACAACGTCTCGCCGCAGCTCGACGCCGATCTCTCACCCGAAACCGAAGCCGCCTTCCGCACCGCCCGCGCGCTCGATTACGAATTGCACAGCCGGGTGATGGACGCAGGCGGCCACCTGCGCCAGTTGCTCGACACCTGAACCGCCCTACCCCCGCGCGAACGCGGCCCTGATCCGCGCCCAGTAAAGCTCGACCAGCACACAGCCCGTCACCAGCACGATCGCCACCACCTGCAGGCCCGTGGGCCACGAGCCAAGGATCACGATCGCCAGCGCCGCCGCGATGATCGGCTTGAGGAAAAAGAGATAGGACGCCCGCGTGATATCCGGCGCCGCCGTCAGCCCGCCAAACCACAGCGCCTGGGTGATCGTCGTGTTCCACAGCGCCAGCACGATCAGCGACCACGCCGCCAGCGCCGGTTTCTCGACGATGCTCGCCGGGTTGACCCAGACACCCCAGGCCGCCCCCACCAGGAGCCACAGACCGATACCGCCAATCATCATCGTCAACGCGATGATCTTCAGTCCCCCATGCCGCACCATCACCGGCTTGACCAGCACCGCGTAGAACGACCCGAGCGCCGCACAGCCCATCGCCAGCAACACCCCGGGCAGCGTCCCCGCCTCCCCCGCCAGCGCCATCAGCGCCCCGTCGGTCAACAGCACCGCGATGCCCAGCACCGCCAGCCCCCCGGTCACCACCTTCACCGCCCCCGGATGCACCCCGTTCACCACCCAGTTGGCCAGCCCCACGAATATCGGGATCGTCGTCGTCACCGTCGCCACCTGGATGACCGTCGCGTAATCCAGCGCCCAGTGGAAGAAGAGGTATGTCACCGTCACCCCCATCAGCGACAACCCCACAAGGCGCACCCCCTCCTCGCGCAGGGGCGTGATGAGATCGCGGCTGTTGCGGTCCATCAGCGCCCAGAGGATCAGCCCGAACCCGCCCAGAAGATAGCGCCACACGCTCGTCTCCGGCCCCGCCACGCCGCCGAGCTTGGCAAAGAACTCCGAACTCGCATGCCCCGCCACCCCGATCAGGACCGCGGGATAGGCCCATTTCTCGGGTATGTTCATGCCTCGATCTCCGCCCCGAACGCCGCCAGCGCCCGGGTCAGGCGCGCGGGCGCCTCCTGCGGCAAAAGATGCCCCGCCTCCTCCCAATCCTCGCGCCGCGCATCGGGCAGCTGCGCATAAAGCCGGTCAACCACCTCGCGGTCGAGAAACACCCGGTCCTGCAATCCCGTGATCACCAGCACCGGCAGGGCAAGCGCGCCATAATCGATCCCCCAATCCGTCGCCGCCGCGTTGCGCATCAGGTTCATGTGCCCATGCGCGGGCGGCAGCGGCGCGTAATCGCCGCGCAGGAAATTGCCCCGCGCCCTCTTGGCAAACTCACCGCTCACCAGCAGCGGGAACAGCGCATCGAGGAACAGCCCCACGCCGCCATGCGCCACGATCTGCGCCATCGCGTGGTTGACCCAGTCGATCCGCGGCCCGATCTCGCGCAGCGTGTTGAGCAGGACAAGCCCCTTGGCCTCCGCCCCATTCAGCACCGCCCGCGCCGCGTAAAGCCCCCCGATCGACAGGCCGACAAGGACCGGCGCCTCGGGCTTCACCTCGGCCAATACCCGCTCGAGGTCCGACACGATCACCGCGTCGGTCAGCTCAAGGTCGGGCGAAAACGCCGACTCCGCCTGCCCCCGGAAATTCCAGCTCAACGTGCCGAACCCGGCCGCCCGCAGCCCCGGCGCAACCTCGGCCTCCCACGCGTCGGTCGACCCGGTCAGCGCATTGACGAACACGAATGTCGGCGCCCCCGCCCGGGTCGGCGCATGATGGATATGATAAAGCGTATCGGCCTCGCCAATGGTCAGATGCATGTCTCTCTCCCTCGCGTTATGCAAAGGCTAGGCCGCAACCGGATGCCACGCAAGCGACCTCACGCGGCGGGCCATCCGGTCGGCGGTTGAGCGGCCGTCGGGGGCTGGGTTGGGGCATTCGGATGCTGCGGGTGCGGTTGGCTGGGGTCCGAACCATTTTTGCCGTTCCCCTCGATCTCGGTTTTGCTTCTGGTGATGCGCACGAAGGGCGGGCGGCGGTCCTTCGCCGCGCTTGCTTAGGTTGCTAGGACCGACGCACGCATCAACCGCATCATTGCAATGGTCAGGGCCAAGGCCGAGCACCCCTTCAGTGTCATCAAGCGTCAGTTCGGTGACGTGAAGGCCCACTACCGCAACCTCGCCACGAACCGGGCCCAGCTCATCACGCTGTTCGCGCTCGGTAACCTGTTTCTGGTCCCAAGATGGCTAATGGATTGAGGATGAATCTACCCGAAACTCGCCCCCCCAAACAACGGGGCTGAAGCAGTAAAACCGAACCCTAGAAGCCCGACGCGCACGCATCGACGCGATTACCTTGCCATCCCGGCGCAGCGGCGGGCGTTGACGGACACTCCCATACATGTAGAACTGAAAACAACTAAGAGCATCAGGAGGAAACATGGCCATGGGAGGCAATTCGGGCCAAAGGTCAGAGGATCATAATTGCATTCCAGCTTCCATTTCAGAACTGAGCCAGTCGTGGCAACAGGTTTGGAATTTGTATTTACGATGGTTCTCGTGGCACACAGGTCTTCACTTTTTCGCCTTTTATTTTATTTTCTCTGTGGATGTTATTCGGGAGAACTATATGGTTTTTGCGAGTGCGATGATGTCTATTTTTGCCTTCACAGGTTTTTGTGCTTCGGTTTCCATGGTTGTTTATGATGGCTACGTTCGTAGTTTGTTAAAGTTGATGCTGGCCGGGAATGCGCAAGCTGGACCGCAGTTGGTGCTCGATCCGACGAAATCACTCCGCGCTCGCTTGCGTCGTAGGGCCAATTTAATATGTTACTGGTTTCAACGGCAGCGGGATCCACATTTAAAAAGCCTGTGGCGTCGACGTAGGTATCGTTCTTCTCTACTTAGATTCTATATATTCGATGGTTGTAGATATCCTCTTTTCGGGCCGACAATCAGCCACGCCGGAAAAATTGGGGCGATGGCAATGTCATTTTGGATCTTGTTTATATGGCTTGTAATTTTAGTTGCCGCTTTTTGTGGTGGATTCGTGGTGGATTAGTGGTGGATTAGTGGTGGATTAGTGGTGGATTCGACTCCTAGATGTCCTTAAATTGTTATTGGGCCAAGATACGCTGAGGCGCCGGTGCTCGGTTCATCCGGGGTCGTAGCCCGAACTTCGCAAACCCCTCGCCCGCACACACCCACCACTCAAACCAACCCGCCCTACAGCCACGTCAACCGACCGGCGCATCCGCCAAGCCCCCATCGCGCCAACGGGCAGCGGTCGACATTGCGGGGCTCCATCGTCATCCGGTGGCACCTCTCCGGGTCGGTGGCGGGCGGTGGGGTGGCGCCTGTCCCCGGCCTCGCACCGGTCCGCGCCCCCGCATGGCCCCTTGCCGGGGGCGCGGACGCTCGAATGACGGGGCAGCGCGCGGTGCGTTTACGTTTTCCCGGCCCGTGAATGCCGCGTTGCGGCGGTGTACGGATAACAGCCGGGCAACAGCCGGGAATCACCCCCCGGATTTGCGGCCCCGGCGGGCGTTAACCCCGGTGTACGGTGGTCAGGGGCCGCGCAGCAGGCCGGGGCGATCCCCGGCCCACGCATGGCACCGATCCTACTTTTGCAGGTCGGTCCAGATGCGGGTGTAAAGCGCCTGGGTCTCGGGCGCGCAGGTCGGGATGAACACGCCCTTGTCCTTGAGTTCCTCGGGAATGAGGATCTCGCGCGCGGTTTTCATCTCGTCGGGCATGAACTCGTCCGAACCGAGTATCCCATTGGCATAGCGGGCAAATTCGGAGATCAGCGCGGCGTTTTCCGGCTCCATGATGAAGTTCTGGAAGGTTTTGGCCTCTTCCATGTTCTGCGCGTCCTTGAGCACCGCGACCGAATCCATCCAGACGACATAACCCTCTTTCGGATAGCCATACTGGATGTTCTCGTTGGCCAGCCGCATCCGGAAGGTCGACCCGTTCCAGTTCACCCCGGCCCACATGTCCTCCTTGGCGAATTTCTCGATATTGCCGTAATCCATCCCCAGCCAATGCTGCTTCGCCTCCACCAGCGTATCACGCACCTTGCGCAAAAGCTCACGGTCGTCATCGCAGGGCATGCCACCATGATACATGATGGCAAGGCCCATCACGTCGCCCATTTCCGGCACGACGTTGATCTTGCCTTTCAACTCATCCGGCGGATCGAGGAAAATGGCCGACGTGTCGATATCGCCATCGTAATACTTGGTGTTCACGACAACCCCGGTGGTGCCCCATTGCCATGGCACGGTATAGTGACGGCCCGGGTCCCAATCGACGTCGATCCACACCGGATCGAGGTTCTTCGCATTCTCCATCTGGTCGGGGCGGGTTTCGGCCAGAAGCCCCTCGCCGATCCAGATCGGCACGTAGGAGGCCGAAGGCACGACGATGTCAAAGCCATGACCGCCCGCCTTCACCTTGGCCAGCGCGGTGTCGTTGCTGTCGTAATCCGTGATCGTGACCTTGATGCCGGTTTCGGCCTCGAATTTCTCGATCAGCTTGGGGTTGGTGTAGTTGCCCCAGTTATAGATGTTGAGTTCCTGCGCGAAAGCGCCCGAGGCCGCGAGGGCCAGGGCGGACGCGGTGATTGCAAGTGTCTTCATGGGTCTTCACTCCTTGTTGGGTTCGGTTTCAATTCATCCCCGCTCTGGCGGCGGGTTGGACCTGTCAGCGGCGGCGGCTGGTCAGGCGGAAGAAAAGCGCGACGAGGATCACGCCGGCCATCAGGATCACGGTTGAAATGGCGTTGACCTCGGGGGTCACGACGCGCCGCAACTGGCCCAGCATATAGGTGGGAATGGTCTCCTGTCCCGCGGATTTCACGAATTCGGTGATCACCACGTCATCGAGCGAGATCACGAAGGCCAGCATCAGCCCGGCCACGATCCCCGGCCACATCAGCGGCAGCGTCACCCGGCGAAAGGTCAGCCAGCGCGAGGCATAGAGATCCTGCGCCGCGGTTTCGAGTGTATTGTCCATGGTCTCAAGCCGCGCGCGGATCGGAAGATAGGCGAACGGCACGCAAAACGCGGTATGCGCGGCGATGAGATAGATCATCGAGGTATGCCCGGTCCACACCTTGATCGCGGCAAAGACGATGAGAAGCGCCACGGCGGTCACGATCTCGGGGATCATCAGCGGCTGGTTGATCAACGCATAGATCATCGTCTTGCCCGGAAAGCGCCTTGTGCGGGTGGTGGCAAGGGCCGCCATGGTGGCCGCGACGGTGGCGATGGTGGCCGCGCAGAAGGCAAGATAGAGCGAGCGGATCGCGGCATCCTGAACCGCTTCGTTCGCGGCCGCCTGATAATACCAGCGCAGCGAGAACCCTTCCCATATCGCCAGCGAGGTGCCGGCGTTGAAGGAATAGGTGACAAGGATCAGGATCGGCGCGTAAAGCGCGAAAAAGGTGAAGATCGCGATCACCGCAAAGCCCGGCAGGCTGCGCACCGAATACCCCCGGGGTTCGCGGCGTGGCGCGGTCAGCGCGGGGGCGGCGGTCTCGGTCGGGGTGGGGGTCGTTGTCTCAGCCATCGGCCTTCTCCCGCGAGGTGATGCGGACATAGAAGATGAGCGCCACCATCACCGCCGCCATCAGCATCAGCGACAGCGCCGCCCCGAGCGGCCAGTTTCGGCCCGCCCCGAATTGCAGTTCAATGAGGTTGCCAAACATCAGGTTCTTGCCCCCGCCCAGCACGCGCGGCGTGACATAGGCACCAAGACAGGGCACGAAGACGAGGATCGACCCGGCGATGATGCCGGGCTTGATCAGCGGCAGGATCACCCGGCGAAAGGCGGTCCAGCGGCTGGCATAAAGGTCATGCGCGGCCTCGACGAGCCGGAAATCGAGCTTGTCCACGGCGGCATAGACCGGCAACACCATCAGCGGCAGGTAAACATAGGTCATGCCAAAGCCGATGGCGAAATCGGTGAACATCATCTGCAGTGGCTCGTCGATGATCCCGATCTTCAACAGCACGAGGTTGATCACCCCTTCGCTGCGGATCAGTTCCTGGATCGCGATGGTGCGCACCAGAAGATTGGTCCAGAACGGCACGGTGACCAGAAACAGCCAGAATTCGCGCCGCCCCGGCGGCTGGGTGGCGACGAACCATGCGGTCGGCACCCCGATGATCAGCGTCAGGATCGTGGTGATCAGCGAAAGCGAAAATGACCGCCAGAAGATCGACAGATGCGCGTCGGCCCAGATCAGCGTGTCATCGAAAATGTCGCGCTGCACGATGGTGTTCATCCAGCCTTCGAGCGAGAATTCCCATTTGACATTGCCGTAATCGCCCGGCGTCAGAAAGGAATAGATCACCATCACCAGAAGCGGCCCGGCGGCGGCACAGACGATGATCGCGATCGCCGGAAGCGACAGCAGCCAGCGGCGTCGCGTGTCGGCAGTCTCAGCCTCGCGTTCAAGGGCACCGGGCGGGAACGGGGTCTCGGCTTGTGCGCTCATGGGCTCAGTCCTTCAGAACCGTGACCGCGCCGGGCGCGATGCGGATCGCCGCCGCGCCGCCGGTCTGTGGCGGGGCCTCGCCGCCCTGTGGCGCGTTGGCAAGGCGGATCTTCATCGCCTCGCCGGTGGCAAGGCGCAGATGCACCACCGTCGCTTCGCCGGAATAGACCACGTTCTCGACGGTGGCACCGGTCTCGCCTTCCGCGGCCTCGCCGGAGCGCACGCTGGCGTGTTCGGGGCGGACCAGAACACTGACCGCGCCATCGCGCACGCCCTCGGGCACCCGCACGTCAAACCGGCCACCGGCGGCCAGTTCCACCGTGCCCCCCGACAGCGTGGCATCAAGGAAATTCGATTCACCGATGAAATTGGCGACGAATCGTTCGGCCGGGCGTTCATAGATGTCGCGGGGGCGGCCGACCTGAAGGATCTTGCCCGCGCTCATCACCGCGACCCGGTCGGACATGGTAAGCGCCTCTTCCTGGTCGTGGGTGACGAAGATGAAGGTGATGCCGGTCTCGTGCTGAAGCCGCTTCAACTCGATCTGCATGTCCTTGCGCAGCTTGAGATCAAGCGCCGAAAGCGGCTCGTCGAGCAGCAGAACCTCGGGATGCGGGGCCAGCGCCCGGGCCAGCGCCACGCGCTGTTGCTGCCCGCCCGAGATTTCGCTGGTGCGGCGGTTCTTCAACTCTTCCATCCGCACAAGGCGCAGCATCTCGTCCACCGTGCGCTGCACTTCGGCCTTGGGTTTGCCCAGCATTTCAAGGCCAAAGGCGATGTTCTGCGCCACCGACATATGCGGAAACAGGGCATAGTTCTGGAACACCGTGTTGATCGGGCGCTGGTTCGGCGGCAGGCGGGAAATGTCGCGTGTGCCCAGCCGGATCGCCCCCATGGTGGGCGGCTCGAACCCGGCGATCAGGCGCAAAAGCGTGGTCTTGCCACAGCCTGAGGGGCCCAGAAGGGTGAAAAACTCGTTCTTGCGGATACCCACCGACACATCGTCGAGCGCGCGCACCTCGGTTTCGCCGCGAAATATCTTGGAGACGCGATCGACATCCACGGCAATTGCGGTCGTGTCGGCGATGGCGGCCTCGGCTGGCTCAGCATGAGCGGTCTGGCTGGTCATTCATGTCGTCCCTGTTGGCCGGTGGCTGCATCCGGCATCGTCTTTTTGATCAGGATAGGGGCAGGCATCCGATTTCGGCAAGAAAGACTTGCGATACTGTCCATCCGCGTCCTCTTCCCCGTGCTCGTCCTGCCGTTTCCCATCTCGTCTGGCTCAATTCGTATTGACAAAAATATTTTAGTCAATAAAAAATTTTATACCAACAGATCAAACGGGGCACGCCGTGGGCGACATTGCACAAGATGAAGGCGCCAAAGCCACGCCCCCCGGCCTGCGCGGGCGAAAAAAGGCTCAGCGGCGTGAAACCATACTTGCCCGCTCAAGCGAGCTGTTCGCGCAAAAGGGGATCGACGCCACCACCATGGCCGAGATCGCCGACGCGGTCGGGGTCTCGACGCCCACGATCTTCAACTATTTCGGCAACAAGGACGGCATCCTGATCGCGCTCATTACCGAGGGCGCGCAAAAGGCCCGCGCCGAGGGTCTGGCCCCGGTCATGCAGAAGGACAGCGATTTCGGCACGATGTTGGCGGATCTGTTCACGCTGTTCGCGACCCGCACGCTTGCCATCGCGAACAAGCGCATCTGGCGCTATGCCGAGGCGGCCACGATACGCCACCCCGGAACCGAGCTGGCCCGCAATTACGTGACCGTGGACGAGGAACTGGTGCGCGTGATCGTGCGCTTTCTCGATGGTTACGACATCCGCCTGCGCAGCGGTGCCTCACCGGACCCGCAGTTCCTTGGCCAACTGTTCTATGACGTCTGGAACCCGTCATTCTTCAACCTGATCAAGAGCGACGAGATAACGCTCGACCAGCATCGCGACGACCTGCTCCAGCGGTTCGTGCCACTGGCCGGGATGCTGTTCGACGATGCATTCCTGACCAATCCCACCCTCAAACCCGGAAAGCCCTGACCATGACCAAAGCCGATATCGTGATCGAAAATGCCCGCGTTCTGACCATGAACCCCGAAGCGCCGCGCGCCGGGGCCGTGGCCATCGCGGGCGCGCGCATCCTTGCGGTCGGGGGGCATGACGAGATGACGGCGTTGAAAGGGCCGGACACTCGCGTGATCGACGCGGGCGGCGCGACGGTGATGCCGGGCATGGTCGAGGCGCATCTGCATCTGTTCGCCGGGGCCTTCGGGATGCGGCTTTTGCAACTCGACGGCGTGCATGGCCTGCCTGCGCTGCGCGACCGGGTGCGCGCCTATGCCGATGACAACCCGGACGAGGCGCTGCTGATCTGCAAGGCGACGGATTACAATCTTTTCGGCAACGGGGTGCAGACCACGCGGCAGATGCTCGACGAGGTGCTGGCGGATCGCCCGGTGCTCTACATTGCCGGGGATCATCACACCGCTTGGGCCAACACCATCGCGCTCGACAAGGCGGGCCTCCTGCATGGGCGCGAGATGCCAACCGGCAACGAAGTGGTGATGGCCGACGATGGCACCGCGGCGGGCGAGTTGCGCGAACATGCCGCCTATGACCCGGTGATGGCGCTGCGCTCATCGGGCGGGCGCGAGGGGCTGGGCCTCGCCGGGATCGAGCCCGAGCACGTCACGCCCGAACAGCGCGAAGAGGATATCGCGGTGCTCAAAGAGGGGCTGGCCTATTGCGCCTCCTTCGGTTTCACCAAGCTGCACAACATGGACGGCAACCGCTATCAGCTCGATCTCCTGCGCGAGATCGAGGCGCGGGGCGAGTTGATCTGCCGGGTCGAGGTGCCGTTTCACCTGACCCCGGACAAACCCGTGGACTCGCTCGAAGAGGCCAGCGCGCTGGCCGATGATTTCGACGGCGACAAGCTGAGTGCGCGGCGGGTCAAGATGTTCATGGACGGGGTGGTGGACAGTTCCACCGCCGTCATGGTCGAGGATTACGCCGACCGCCCCGGCTGGCGCGGCGAGCCGCTGCATGATGCCGAGCGTTTCGCGGCCGCCTGTATCGAGGCCGACAAGCGCGGGCTTCAGATCAGCGTTCACGCCATCGGCGACGGGGCGGTGCGCCGTGTGCTCGACGGCTACGAGGCGGCACAAAAGGCCAATGGCAAGCGCGACAGCCGCCACCGGATCGAACATATCGAGGTGCTGCACCCCGACGACCTGCCGCGCTTTGCCGAGTTGGGCGTGGTCGCCTCGATGCAGCCACCGCACCCCCCCGCCGCGATGGATTTCCCGCTCGAACCCTGGATCTCGCGCGTGGGCGAGGCGCGCTGGCCCTGGGCCTTCCCGGTGCAATACCTGCGCGATGCGGGCGTGCCCATCGCCTTCGCCTCGGACTGGCCGGTATCGGATGTGAACCCGATGCGCGGCGTCAAGGCGGCGATCACACGCAAACCATGGAAAGACGGTCATCCAGGCCATGCCTCGACCCTGATGGAGGCGCTGCATGACTATAGCACGGGCGGCGCCTATGCCGGGTTCGACGAGGGACGGTTCGGGATGCTGAAAGACGGGATGCTGGCCGATATCGTGATCATGGACCGCGATCTCGAATCCGCCCCGGTGGACACCCTCGACGAGGCGCGCGCGGCGCTGACTCTTTGTGGCGGCGCCGTGACCTGGGAGGGGTAAGCGGAGCGCCCATGCGGCGGGACTGCCGGAAAAGACCGACAGCCCCACCGCAAAGCATCACCGCAACGGCGCCAGCGTTTGCCAGTCCGAAGCGCGTTCCATCTGCGCGGCCAACCTGAGCACAAGCGCGTCTTCGGCAAAGCGCCCCACCAATTGCACCCCGATCGGCAATCCTTCGGGGGTCTGGTGCACCGGCAAGACCATCGCCGGCTGGCCCGAGGCGTTGAACGCCGCGGTGAACGGGCTGATCTCGAACAGCTTTTCAAGAAACCCGTCAAGATCGTCGTGATCCATCCGCAGCACCCCGTGAACCGGCGCCGGGCCGTTGCTGGCCGGGGTCAATAGAATGTCGAACCGCTCGAAATATCCGGCCAACTGGCGGACATGCCGGTTGATCTCCGCCGCGCGAGACAGATGCTCGCCCAGCGAGGTACGCTGCGAGAACCAGATCGCTTCACGGGTCATCGGCTCGAACCCGTGCAGATTGGCGTCGCTCCCCATCGGCATCCCCGCGAAGAGCCCCGCAAGCGACCCCATCAGCAGTCGGATCATCGCCTTGGTCAGCGCCTCGCTGTCGAAATCGGGGCGTTGCTCCTGCACGTCATGGCCAAGATCGGCCAGAAGCCGCGCCGTGCGCTCGACCGCGGCGCGGCTTTCGGGATGCACGGCACCGCCGTCGAACCGGGTGGTGACAAACCCGATCCGCAACCCCTCGGGCGGGCGCTCGATCAATGTCTCGAACGGCGTCTCCGGGCGCGGTGTGAAATAGGGGCACCCGGCATCCGGCCCGGCGGTGATATCGAGAATCGCGGCTGTGTCGCGCACCGTGCGCGTGACCGCGTTCTCGTGGCTCAGCCCGTTGTTGGGATCGCCGCGATGCGGGCCGAACGCATTCAATCCGCGCGTCGGCTTCAGCCCCACCAACCCGTTGAAAGCCGCCGGAATCCGGATCGACCCGGCGCTGTCGGTGGCATGGGCCGCGGGCAGCATCCCCGACGCCACCGCCGCCCCCGCCCCACCGCTCGACCCGCCGGCCCCGTGATCGGGGTTCCACGGGTTGCGGGTGATGCCGTAGGCCGCGCTTTCCGTCGCCACCGACAGGCCGAATTCCGGCGAGGCCGTGCGCCCCAGCAGACCGAACCCCGCCGCCCGCAACCGGGCAACCGTGGTTGAATCGAAATCGAACACCGTGCCCTTGAACCGCTCCGACCCGTTCGAAAGCGGCATGCCGCGAACCGGCGCGTGCAGATCCTTGATCAGGTAGGGCATCCCGGCAAACCGCTCCGTGGCACTGTCATCCAGCGCGTCCAGCGCCTCCTCGAACCGGGTCAGGATGACCGCGTTGAGGCCGGGATTCAGGGCCTCGATCTCGCGGATGGCGGTTTGCAGGATCTCGCGCCGCGACACCGCGCCAGAGGCTGCCAGATCGGCCAGCCCGACAAGATCACGGGCGCGCCATTCATTCGTGGAAAGCATGTCAGGAGTCCTTTCTTGGCGATCCGCCAGCAACGATGTTGAGAATACGCGCGTCTTCGTCGCTCACCGAGACGAAGGCATGGGCCATGACCGCGTCATAATGCACGCTGTCCCCGGCTTCGAGCCGGATCGGCGCGTAGAGATCCGTATGCAGCTCCACCGCGCCCGACACGACATGAACGAGTTCCTCGCCCGCGTGGCGGATCGGCGCCTCGAACGCGCCCGGGTCGCGCGCCACCACCGTGACAAGCGTGGCGTCGATCAGCGCATCCTTGAGCCGCGTGGTGATCGGCTCATAGACATAAGGCCCGGCATCCAGCGGCACCGCCTCGCTGCCGCGCATCACGGCCATGCGCCCGCTAAGGGCGGGTTTGGGCACCGGGGCGGACGCATGTTCGAACAACGAAACGATATCAGTCCCAAGCCCCTGGGCAAGCTTCAGCATCACGTCATAGGTCGGCGACAGGTGCGAATTCTCGATCTTTGAAATCGTCGAAACCGCCAGCCCGCAGGAATCGGATACCTGTTGCAGGGTGAGACCCTGCGCACGGCGCAGACGTTGCACACGCATCCCGAATGCGGCGCGGCGAAGCATTGCCGGATCTTCGGCCTCTGGTTCACTCATTGATTTTCCTATAAGAAAGTTTCTTGACAATTTTCCTATCGTAAAACCATGCTAAGCGCAAGGAGGCCCCATGGTCTGGATCGTTCTGCTTGTCGTGGCGTTGGCCGCCATCCTGTCTGGGGTGGCGATCAGCTATGTCGCGGGGGCGGCGGCGGTCATGGCCTTCGTGCTGACCGATCATGCCGCCTATCTCGGCATCCTGCCGCAACGGATCTTCAGCCAGATCGACGTGTTCACCTTTCTCGCCATGCCGCTCTTCATCCTCGCCGGTGACGCGATGACGCGCGGCGGGGTCACGCGGGTGCTGATCGACCTCGCAATGCTGATCGTCGGGCGGTTCAAGGGCGGGCTGGGCTATGTCAACATCTCGTCCAGCGTTTTCCTCGCGGGCATATCGGGCTCGGCGGTGGCGGACGCGGCGGCCACGACCAACACGCTGGTTCCCGCAATGAAGGAACAGGGATACCGGGCCGATTTCGCCGCCGCGCTGACCGCGGCCAGTTGCGTGATCGGCCCGATCATCCCGCCCAGCATCGTGATGATCTTCTACGGCGCGCTGATGAACGTCTCGGTCGCGGCGCTCTTCGCGGGTGGCATCGTGCCGGGCCTGCTGATGGCGGTGTTCCTGTTTGCCTACAATTTCTGGATCGCCCGGCGCGACGACCATCCCGGCGGCGTGGCCCCGGTCGGCGCGGCGCTTGCGACGATCCTGCGCGCGCTGCCCGCACTGGCGATTCCCGTGACGATCGTGGCGGGCATCGTGTTCGGCGTCGTCACACCGACCGAAGCGGCGGGCATCGCTGTGGCGATTACCGTCGTGCTGGTCTTCGCCTATGCGCTGGTCGATCGCGGCGGTATCGGCGCGGCGCTCAGAACGACTGCAACGCTGACCTCGGCGTCCGTCGAACGAACCGTGATGCTGACCGGGTCGATCTTCATGATCCTCTTCGCGGCGGCGGTGTTCGGCTATCTCATGGGCATCCTGCGCGTGCCCGAACAGATTGCCGCGATGGTGCAGAATGCCGGGTTGACCAGCGCCGCCTACCTGCTGCTGGCCAGCGCGGTGATGTTCCTTGCGGGCATGGTCATGGACGTCACCATGGCGCTGGTTCTGCTGGTTCCGGTGCTGATCCCGGCGGCAATCGCGGGCGGGGCCGACCCGGTCCATGTCGGCGTTGTGTCCTGTCTCAACCTGACGCTGGGCCTCATCTCGCCACCCTTCGGCGGCTGCCTGATGGTGATCTCGGCAGCCAGCGGCGTGAACTACCTGCGGCTCAGCCTCGCCATCCTGCCCTTTCTCGCGGTGCAGGTGGTGCTGCTGATCCTGCTGATCCTCTTGCCTGAACTGACCCTGGCGCTGCCTCGCGCGCTGGGACTTGTCCAATAGAACGACCAACAAGGGAGAAAACAATGAAACGCATGATAGTCACACTGGCCGCCACGCTCATGGCGGCGCCACTCTGGGCCGACGAGATCAAGATCGCCGTCGGCTGCCCGCCGGTTCCGGCCTGCTCCGATTGGGTCTATGCCGAAGACCTCGCCGCCAGCCTGCGCGACGCCGGGCTTGAGGCCACGGTCTTTACCGGCGGCTCGCTGGGCAAGGACCCCGAGATCGTCGACCAGTTGAGCCAGGGCCTGCTGCAAGTCGGCCTGACGAATTTCGTCATGATCAACGAGGTGGACGACACGATCCTCGGCTTCCTCGCGCCCTACATGTTCGACGACATGGAACATTTCTTTCGCGCCACCCAGGACACGCAAAGCGAGTTGATGGACGGCATCCGCGCGTCGATGCAGGCGCAGGGCATCCGCATCGCGGGCCTGCCCGGGCTTGGCGGCACGATGGGGGTATTCAACGCGAAAACCCCGATCACCTCGGTCGAGGACATGGCAGACCTGCGGCTACGCGCCATCGACGCCACGCAGATCGAGCTCTTCAAGCAATGGGGTGTGCAGGGCGTCGTGGTGGACATGCCGGAGTTTTCGGGCGCCGTGCAGCAGGGCATCGTCGACGGCTATTTCAACCCGCCCGTCGTCGCGCTGATCTTTCGCCATACCGAGTTTCTCAAGCACTACACCGACCTCGGCGCGGGCACCCCGTTCCGCTCGGCCCTGATGTCGGCCGACTGGTATGACGGTCTCGACGACGACACCCGCGCAACGGTGGACGCGGCGGTCGACGCGGCCAACGCCAACAACCGCGCCTGGACCGCCAAGGCCGCCGAGGGCGAGATCGAGGGGCTGAGAAAGGCCGGCGTGACCGTCTCAGAACTGGACGACGGCGCGCTCGACGACTTCAAGGCCCGCAGCCAGGCCGCCTGGGACGTGCTGATGCCCGAAGGCGAGATCGACGCCTTCCGCGCCCTCGCCGCCGAGACCCGCGAATGACAGCCCACGTCATCAGGGCAAGCGCGCTCGTCGATCGCGCTTGCCTTTTCCTTGCAAAACTGGCGCTCGGGGCGATGGTGGTCGCGGTCCTGTTCCAGATCTGGGCGCGCTACGGGCTCGACCATCCGTTCAGCTGGACCGAGGAACTGGCCCGCTACCTGATGATCTGGGCCGGGCTGCTGGGTGCGACCTGCGCCTTCAAGAGGCGGCTCGACCCGGTGGTCGTTACCGTGCCCGACGACGCGCCCGCGCTGCGCCGCCGCCTGTCGCTTGTCTTCCTGTTCGTCACCGTGGTGATCTTTCTCGCCCCGGTGCTCTATTACGTATTCTTCGGCCCCGGCATGAATATCGAGCGCGGGTTTCTCTGGCGCAGCAGCAACCGCATCTCGCCGGGTCTCAACCTCAACATGGCCGTGGTCGGCAGCGTCATTCCCGTCACCTGCGTCGTGATCTTCCTGCACCTCGCCGCCCGCATTGCCGAAACCGGACGTCGCACATGACCGCACCCCGCATCTTCACCGCCGCCGAGATCACCACCCGCATCGGCGTCGCGGACCTCCTGCAACCGTTGCGCCGCGCGATGATCGCGGTCTCCCAAGGCCACGCGCTGCACCCGCCGCGCCTCGCCGTGCCGGTCAATCCCAACGGGCGGATGGGCGTCATGTATGGTGCGCTTTCCGACCCGCCGGTGCACGGCGCCAAGATCCTGAGCCTTTATCCCGGCGCCCCCGCGATGGGCCTGTCCAGCCACCAGGGCTATGTCCTGCTCTTTGACAGCACCGATGGCCGACCGCTGGCGATATTCGATGCCGACGGGCTGACCGCGATGCGCACCGCCACGGTCACCATGCTGGCGACACAGGCGCTGGCCCGCCCCGACCCGGGC
This sequence comes from Aquicoccus porphyridii, assembly GCF_008369105.1. GTDB lineage: Bacteria > Pseudomonadota > Alphaproteobacteria > Rhodobacterales > Rhodobacteraceae > Aquicoccus > Aquicoccus porphyridii. The sequence continues at coordinate 132,948 of NZ_VINQ01000007.1, forward strand.
GTGATGACGATCTGCGGCGCGGGCGAGCAGGCCGAATGGCACCTGCGCGCCTGTCTCGCCTGTTTCCCGAACGCGCATCTGCGGCTCTGGGCCCGCGACCCCGCCAAGGCCCGCGCGCTGCGTGCCGAATTCGCCGCCGATGCCGACCGGATCGAACTGGTCGAGGATCTGGCCGCCGCCCTCTCCGGCGCCGATGTGATCCACACGGTCACCTCGGCCCGCACACCCTTCCTGCCCGGTGCCCTGCTCGAGCCGGGCCAGCACGTCAACCTCGTCGGCGCCAGCCTCGCCGACAGCCGCGAAGTCGACGACGCCGCGGTTGCCCGGCTGCGCATGTTCACCGATTCCCGCGAAAGCGCCAGCCGCGAAGCCGGCGAGATCCTCGGCGCGCAAGAGGCCGGCGTCGTGGATCAGGATTACCCCGTGACCGAGCTTGGCGCCATCCTCGCAGGCGACGCGGGCGGGCGGCGATCACGGGACGAGATCACCGCCTACAAGTCCCACGGCCTCATTGTCCAGGACCTCGCCACCGCCGCCGCGATCCTCGCGATGTGAGGGCTGACGTTGCGAGGTGAGGGCAAGTCCAACCAAAGGGCATGCGGCCCCGGCGGAATGCAGTCAACGGCGAGAGCATCGTCCAATCAGCAGTGATGCGGAGAGAGCATCAATTGCCAAGGACCGCCACAAGGCTAGTCGACACTCCCAGCCCGGCCCGGACCTTCATGCAAAGCCCCCGAAATCGGGCTGGCGGTCACGCTGGAGACCGTATCAGCGCCTGCCATATCCTCTGTCTGTCATCAGGTGTGTGTCGAGCGGGCCCGGGTGGCGCTATTCGTTCGGTATCACGTCTTTGTCGAGTCGGCGGCGAAACAGTTTCTCATAGGCCTTGGGTCGGAATGTGTAGCTGAATTGTGACCAGAGGGTGCGATCAATCTCATCCGTCACCACGCCAAGGGGGCTGTCACATGGTCCCGGGACATAATGAGTGCCGAATGCCCAATCCCACAGGCCGAAGATGGTTGCGAAGTTGCGACCATAGGCCTCCTCGTTCGCGGAATGGTGCCAGCGGTGCATCGCGGGCGATACGAAAAGGATGTTCCACTTGCCATAGGTCCAAGGCAGATCGGCGTGGATGAAAAACCCGTAGTAATGACGCACGAGCGAGTTGGCGACGACAGCATAAGGCGGCAGGCCAAGGATCAGAAGCGCGCTGGAATCGATGGCAAAGGTGGTCAGACGGTTAATCGGATGGAATCGCTCCAACGACAACCATGTCATCTCGGTATCGGAATGGTGCACCGCGTGGGAAGGCCACAAGAACGAATTGTGTTCGAACCGATGACGCCAGTAGCCGACAAAATCCCCGACCACGAGAGCTATGAGAAACACCCCCCAAACCGGAAAGCCGTTCCAGTCTGAGGGCGAATAGAGGACCAGCCCGGTAGAGTGCCAGAAGTTGGACAGGAACGTCGAGGCAAGCACGATGACAGGCAGTGTAAAGACAAGATTGAACAGCATGATCTGGATGTTCAATCCAGTCTCGGGCAGGGCGCGGTGGATGTCTTCGAACAACGTTTTGCGCTTTACCAGATAGCCCAGGCATAGGAAGAATACCGCCGGGGCCAGCATTCCCGAGCCGGCGGTCAAGACCGCATCCCAAGATTGCAAAAGGAAAACCGTCAGCCAATCCATGTTTGCCACCTATCGTTTTCAAACGCCTCTCAAGATGCTTGGCATCGAAATGCGACTTAACTTTGATGAGGCGCGGGAACAATTGCGGCGAAGACATACGGTATTGGCCCGCGCTGGCCTCGGGGGCGGAACGTTGTCGTGCAGATCGAAAACCCGAATTCGGTGCATGGGCAGGCCGGTGTCCAAAGCGGCGCCGCTCATGTTGGCGCTTGCGGCGAACTTGCGGAATCCACCCCTATCTGCAGGACCTACGCGAACGGCCCAGAGCATGCGTAATTGGGCTGCCCCTATTCAGAGGTCGAGCTCCCGTTAAAATCACAGTCAGACTACGAACAAGGGAGATGAATAATGGAATATTTTGCCGGTTTGGATGTGTCGCTGCGCTCATGCGCCAGCTGTGTCGTTGATGCCAAAGGCAAGGTGATGCTCGAGAGGGAAATACCCTGTGAAGTCGGCGATATCGCCGATTACTTGAACAGTTTCGACCATCCGATCGAGCGCATTGGTTTTGAGGCTGGCACGCTGAGCCAGCATCTCTTTTATGGTTTGACCAGGGAGGGTTTTGATGTTGTCTGCATGGAAGCCAGCCAAGTGAACGCTGCACTTTCAGCGATGCGTAACAAGACCGACAAGAACGACGCGCGTGGGATTGCCCATGTTCTGCGCACCGGCTGGTTCAGCCCGGTCCGCATGAAGAGCCGGGATGGCACCGAGTTCCGCCCGGCAGAGATGGGGGGGGCATGGCATGATCTGATACGCCACCCACCAAAACCGAACGGGGTCGTCCCTCACCGGACGAGGTCTGTGGAAGAAACCGAAGATGGCTGCTGCGCAACCTGAAGCGCGTCTCAGAGCAAGGCTCTCCACTGCCAATCCGACGCATGCGTGCAGCGATGCCAGATGGCATCAACCAGACTGCGAAGAGAAGCGTGACCCGGATGAGCGACAATGGCCCAGAAGCAAGACGGAAAACGAGCTTGACCCAAACGCCCGATTAGAGGAGCGGCCATCGGTGTACCTTGATCTTGAGCGTGATGCGGACAGGCAGATCCTGACCGAGCCGGATCTTTATCTGGACGAACAGGTCGGCAAACTTGTCATCCTAGACGAGGTGCAGCAGATGCCGGGCCTGTTCAAAAGCCTGCGCGGCCAGATTGACCGCCGCAGGCGCAATGGGTTTCGAACAGGCCAGTTCCTGGAACAATCAGGCGAGCATGAACTGGCGTCTGGACTTCCTGCGCACCTATCTGGAACGGGACATCCCTGCCCTTGGACGGCGCATTCCGGCAACGACCCTGCGGCGGTTCTGGTCCATGCTTGCACATGTGCAAGGCGGCCTGTTGAATGCTGCCGCCCTTGCCGAAGGGCTCGGTGTTTCGGGCCAAACCGTCGGCCGCTATCTCGATCTGCTCGTCGATCTCATGCTGGTACGGCGCTTGCAGCCTTGGCACGAGAATGTCGGCAAACGTCTCGTCAAGTCGCCTAAGGTTTATGTCAGGGACAGAGGGGTTGTTCATGCCCTTATGGGCATCGATGCCACCGAAGGGCTCCTTGGGCACCCAATGGTCGGGGGCAGTTGGGAGGGTTTCTGCATTGAGGCCCTTCTTGCAGCAGCCCCAACCGGCACCGAGCCCTTCTTTTCCCGCACCTCCGCCGGTGCCGAACTCGACCTGGCGCTACGCCTGCCCGGAGATGACATCTGGGCGATCGAGATCAAACGCACCACCGCGCCAAAGGTGTCGGGAGGATTTACACTGGCGCAGCAGACATCAAGGCCAACCGAAAGCTATTGATCTACGCTGGAGAGCATGACGTCCCGGTAACGGAGGACAGTCGTACAATGCCCCTCAAACAAGGGATCGGGCTGCTGAGAGCACTCTAGCGCAGCGCTGGTTCTTCCCGCGGAGCATTTGCATGAGCGTTAGGGACGCAGACAGAGCCAAAGGTAGCTTTGGGGCGCGTTCTTCCTGTTTGCAGGATCACGTGATCAGATGACAGGTGCGCAGGGCCATGTCCAGATGGTGACCCGCATGATGGTGCATGGCCAGTCGCCCCAAGCCGCCAGCGACGCGCCCCGTTGGCGCTTTGTCTCCGGTCGGCGGGTCGCCTTGGGACATGCATCGCATTGCCACACAGGCCTGTACCCTAACTTTTGTTATCACCTGACAGAAAGTACTGACTATTTCTAATCATAGGTTCTGCGTTACCTGCTTTTTATCAGAACAAAACAGACGGGGAGGGTCTGTCATGTCCATTTCTATGAAATCCTGGGTATTCGCTGCGATCGCCGCCACGTTGATCGCCGTGCAGCCTGTATTCGCCGAACCATCCGGCACGTTCCGCCACGGCGAACAGGCCAAGCTGATCACGATGGATCCGCACCAGCATACCGGCGGCGGCGCATCCTATCTCCGGCCAGTCTATGAAACGCTGTTCGACCGCGACCCCGAAGGCGCGATCGTCCCGGTCCTTGCCGAAAGCTATGAGGCCGGTGGAACCGAGATGACGATCCAACTTAAACAGGGGGTCAAGTTTTCCGACGGCAGCGACTTCAATGCTGAAGTGGCGGCCGCCAATATCAACCGCGTGATCGAACTTGGCGTGAACGCGTCGATGAAACTGGCCGACAAGGCCGAGGTAATCGGCGATCACGCGATCAGGATCACGCTGAAAACCCCTGATCCGTCCATCGTGGACGCGCTGACCGGGCCAGCGGGAATGATGGTCAGCATGGCCGGGATGCAGGACAGCGCCCTTGACCGCAATCCCGTCGGCACCGGACCGTACGTCTATTCCGCGCAAGAATCCCGCGAAGGCGAAGTCCGTGTCTACCTGCCCAGCGACACATTTCGCAATCCAGAAGAACAGGGTCTGGAAAGGGTCGAGATCCTCGAGATCCCAGACAACACGGCACGTCTGAACGCGCTCAAGACAGGGCAGATCGACCTTGCCATCTTTCTGTCCAGCCCGCAGGCTGCCATCGTGGACAAGTCACCTGGCATCCAGCTACTCAGGCTGCCGGGCGGCACAACCTACCATCTGTCGATCCTCGACCGCGAAGGCACGCAGGTTCCCGCCTTTGCCGATCCAAGGGTCCGCATGGCGATGAACTACGCCATCAACCGCGAGGCTTTCTCCAAGGCGGTCGAGTTCGGCCTCTCCGTCCCCGCATCGCAGCCCTACACAGACGGGCTGTGGCTGCATGATCCCGCGCTTGCAGGGCGCTACAGCTATGACCTGGAAAAGGCCAAGTCCCTGATGACAGAAGCGGGATATCAGGACGGTTTCGAATTCACGATCCCCTCCATCCCGATCTTCGCTTCCCGCCTCGAGGCTGTCGCCGGCTTTTTCAAAGAGATCAATATCACCATGAACATCCAGACCGTGGAACCCGGCACCCTGGCCCGACGCAGCCGCACAACGGACTTTCCAGCCACGAACCTGGTCTGGAACAACGGCATCGACCCCAAGTTCATGACAACCTATTACGTCGCCGAAGACGCCGTATTCAACCCGTTCAAGATCACCCCGGATCCCGAGCTGATGGCGTTGAGCGACAAGGGTCTCAGCATGTCGGACGAAGCGGATCGCGCGCCGGTCTACTTTGAAATGTTCGAAAAGCTGGCAGAGGAAAGTTATCTCATCTTCATCACCACGACACCGATCCTCTTTGGTGCCTCCGACGCAGTGGTGAACAACGAGACGGTCCAGTATCGTCCGGGGACCGACACGCCATATTTCCGCGGCCTGCGCGTCGACAACTGATCGAGAGAAGGGCCTGACAAATGCTGAGGTTGATCGGGCAGCGATTGCTGGCGATGGTCCCGCTGCTTCTGATCGTCTCTGTCATGACATTCTCGTTCACGGCATTGCTGCCCAGCGACCCCGTGGACCTGATCATCGGGGACCGCGGATCGGAAGAGCAGTACGAAATGGTGCGGGAACGGTTGGGCCTGAACCAGCCGTTCCTGACGCGCTACGCCGACTGGCTCTTGCGTGCAATGACAGGTGATCTTGGCACGTCGTTCTTCAACTCTGTGCAGGTCAAGGATGCGGTGCTACAGCGGATGCCCGCAACCCTGTCGCTGACATTTGGCTCGGTCCTGATTTCCATCACGGTCGGCCTGGCCGCCGGGGTCGCAGCGGGGCTTCGGCCTGGCTCTTGGGTGGACAGAACGGCGACTTTCGGCGCGACCATCGGGCAGGCCATCCCGAACTTCTGGTTCGGGATCATCCTGGCCTCCGTCTTTGCTGTATCGCTGCGGTGGTTTCCCGCGACGGGATACGTGCCGCTTACCGACTCTCCCATGGAGTGGCTGCGCTCAATCACCCTGCCTGCCCTGGCACTTGGCCTGTCGACCAGTGCGGCCATCGCCCGGCAGGTCCGCTCCGCCATGGTCGGTGTCCTTCAGCAGGATTACATCCGCGCGGCGCGCGCACAGGGTCTCTCCTCGCGCCGGGTCGTCCTGAAACATGCGCTCAAGAACGCGTTGGTACCGGTCGTGACCGTGCTGTCGTTTCAGATCACGGTCCTGCTGGGCGGCGCGCTGATCGTCGAACAGGTCTTTGCCATCAACGGGATCGGGTCGCTGGCCATCACCGCGGTCCGTCAACAGGACATCCCGATGATCCAGGGCATCGTCCTGATCCTGGTGCTGGTGGTCATGCTGGTTCAGCTTGCCACCGACATTCTCTATGGCCTCATCAATCCGAAAGCACGCCCCACGTGACCGCCAACGCTGACCCTTCCGCCACGCCGCCACGCGGCCGACTGGGCCCAAACTGGCGCAAACCTTCGTTTCTGGTCATCGTCGTGCCATCGGCACTCATGCTTTTGACGCTGCTGTTCTGTGCTCTTTTCGCAGAATGGGTCACCCCCTACGATCCGCTGCAACAAGACCTCATAAACGCGCTTCAAGGCCCATCGGTCGAGCATTGGCTGGGCACCGACGATCTGGGCCGCGACGTTCTGTCCCGCCTGATCTTCGGCAGCCGGATCGCGGTGATCGCCCCTGCCGAGGCGACCGGCCTCGCGGTGCTGATCGGCGTACCAATCGGTCTGTTCATCGGATTTCGCGGCGGATGGTGGGACTGGGTGGTCATGCGCGTGGTCGAAGCGGTCGTGTCGATCCCCGGCATCATGGTCGCCATCGTCATCATCGCGATCCTCGGCACCGGGCTGCACCGCGCGATGTTCGCCCTGGGCATTCTCTATTCAACGGCCTTCCTCCGCCTGGCCCGGTCGGTCGTCCTGACCGAACGCGAAGAAGTCTACGTGAAATCCGCCCGCGTCATCGGCGCGGGACCAACCCGTATCCTGCTGCGGCACATCTTTCTCAACATCGCGCCCCCGCTGATCGTCCAGGTCACGCTGACCGTCGGCGCGGTGCTTCTGGCAGAGGCGGGTCTCAGCTTTATCGGGATCGGCGTGCAACCACCGCAGGCCAGTTGGGGCACCATGCTGAACTCTGCCGCGTCCTTCATGGAACTCAGCCCCTTCCTTGCCGTCCCGCCAGGGATCGCCATCGTGGCAACCGTTCTGGCGGTGAATCTGCTGGGGGACGTTCTGCGCGATTCCATCGGGCGCGGGGTCCGGGTGCCGTCCACCGGCGCACCGGCGCAGAGAATGTTGGCGGTGCCGCGCAAGGCCACGACACCGATGGCACCGCACCCCGATGATGCGCTGCGGGTCGAGGGCCTCGAAATCATGGTTTCGCCCAAGGGCGAAGCAGAGGTGCCAGTCGTGACCGACATGTCCTTTCGCATCGCGAAAGGAGAGACACTGGGCCTCGTCGGTGAATCCGGCAGCGGCAAGACCGTGACCGGGCTTGGCCTGATGGGCCTGATTGGCACGGGTGTCCGCATCACCAACGGCCGTGTGATGTTGGAAAACACGAACCTGCTGGGCCTTGACCGACGGGATCTGGAAAAGGCACGCGGCAATGATGTGGCCATGGTGTTCCAGGACCCCACCACCAGCCTGAACCCCACCTATACCGTCGGCAACCAGATCGCCGAAGTGCTGCGCATCAAGCAAGGGCTGTCACACCGCGCCGCCCGCGACCGCACGATCGAGCTGATCGACCGGGTCGGTATCCCGCGCCCCGCCCAACAGGCCGACGCCTACCCGCATGAGCTTTCGGGCGGCATGGCGCAGAGGATCGCCATAGCGCGCGCGCTGTCTTGCACCCCCAAACTGTTAATCGCGGATGAACCGACCACAGCGCTTGACGTGACGGTCCAGCAGGAAATCCTGGACCTCTTCCGTGACCTTCAGGATGAATTCGGGATGGCGATGCTCTTCGTCACCCATGACCTCGCCGTCGCGGCGGACATCTGTGACCGCATCGCGGTGATGTACTGTGGCGAGATCGTGGAAACCGCGCCGGTCGATGCGCTCTTTGCCGATCCCCGGCACCCCTACACTGCGGGGCTTTTGTCGGCGATGCCGCATGGCCAGTCGGGCAAGCCCCCTCTGCCCGTCATTCGCGGGTCTGTCCCCGCGCCGGGTCACTGGCCGACTGGCTGTCGCTTTGCCGCGCGCTGCCCCTATGCCATCGACGCCTGTGCGAAGCCGGTCCAGATGACGGGAACCGACCGTCTGGAGCGCTGCACAAGGGCCGATGAACTGTCATTGGAGCCTGCGAAATGAGCGCGCCACTGTTGCAGATCGACGACCTGAGCGTCACCTACTGGGACCGGTCGCTGCTTGGCTTGCGGGCCAACGGTTTCGAGGCGGTGAAGAGGGCTACTCTGACCGTCGATGCGGGCCAGACCCTCGGCCTTGTCGGGGAATCAGGGTCTGGCAAATCCTCCATCGCCAATGCGCTGCTGGGCCTTGTACCGCCTTCCGGCGGCACGATAAATTTCGACGGCCAGGACCTTGCCACCCTGCGCAAGGGGTTTCCCCCCGAGATCCGGCAAAAGATACAAGCGGTGTTCCAGGACCCCTATTCCTCGCTCAACCCGTCGATGACGGTCGAGGAAATCGTAACCGAACCGCTGAAAGTACACACGCGTATGACGCGGGTGGAACGCCACGAAAAGGCGGTCGAGCTGCTGAAACTGGTCAAGCTGCCCGAAACCCACCTGCACCGCTACCCCAACGAATTCTCCGGCGGCCAGCGGCAACGCATCGCCATCGCCACGGCACTTGCACTGCAACCCAGCCTGATCGTGCTGGACGAACCGGTCAGCGCACTGGATGTCTCGACCCAGAACCAGATCATCAACCTCCTTTATGAACGGCGCGACGCGCTTGGTATTTCCTACCTGCTGATCGCCCATGACCTTGCGCTGGTGCATCACATCTCTGACCGGATCGCGGTCATGTACCTGGGCCACATCGTCGAGGAAGGCCCGGCAGACCGCGTATATCATCAGCCCGCGCACCCCTACACGCAGGCCTTGCTCGAAGCGGTGCCGCTGCTTGATCCCGCGCGCCAACGCGCACGGCGGGCAGAAAGGCGGGGTCGGGTCACCACCGACATGCCCCGCCTGTCGGAAAAGGGATGCCCGTTCAGCGGTCGCTGTCCGCACGTCATGGACCGTTGCACAGCCCGGATGCCTCCGGCATTCACGGTTCCGGATGGCGGCACCGCGCGCTGTTTCTTGCTGGATGACGAGCCCAACGAACAAGGCCGGAGCAAAGACTGATGAAATTCCCCTGGCGCGCAAATAGGACAGAGGCCGCCGTCCTTTCCGACAGGATCGAGATCGAGGATGACAGGGGGGGAACGCTGCCCCTGCTCTGCCGCTGGCCAAAGGATCAGCCATTGCGCGGCGCCATAATCTTCTGCCACGGCCTCGGCGGCAGCGCCGACAGCTATGACCTGTGGTCCCGGACCTGGGCGGCAGGCGGCTACCTGGTGATCCATCCCACCTTCCCCGATTCCATCTACCAGGTGGCACGGGAAAACCCGGATATGGGGCTGGATCCCACCGCCGATCTGCGCCTGTGGATGCGCGACCCGGACGCCCGCGCCCAAATGCACAAGATTTTGCACAACCCGGACTATTGGCGCGCCCGAATAGACATCGCGCACCATGTGCTGAACGGACTGGACCCGATCCTGCACAGTATCGACCATGCCGAGGCGGAGCCGCCGCTTGCCATCGCCGGTCATTCCTTTGGGGCCTATACCACGCAACTCCTCGCCGGTGCCGAAATCGACTTGCCCGAGGGGCCCGCCTCCTTTCGCGAACCCCGATTCCGCGCCGCACTTGTCCTCAGCGGCCAGGGCCGCAATCAGCAGGGTCTGCGCGAAGGATCTTGGCGGGGCATGTCGGGGCCGGTGTTGACCGTGACTGGCAAACGGGATGGCGGGGCCATGGGGCAGGACTGGCACTGGAAATGCGAACCCTTCAACCTGGCACCGGCGGGAAACAAATATCTCGCCGTGATCGGCGACGCGGACCACTACCTTGGCGGTTTACGCCAGGATGACACCGTCGTCATGGAACAGTTCAATGCGCTGGCACTGATCACCACCGCCTTTCTCGACAGCCATCTGGCGGGTGCGCAACCAGCGCGGAACTGGCTCAACCTGGTCAAGGACAAAGTGGGCAATTGCGAGGTCATCTTTCGCCGCAAATAGTACTCCAATTACGGGCAGGAATTTGCGTCAAAGGGTATTTATCTACTCTTGCCGATAGAAAGCAGCGGACGGCAATCCTGCAAAGTTCAGCCTTCGGCCATCGCCGAACAGTATTTTGATTGTCCTTATTGAAGGTGATCCCTGACCGGGAATCCGAATGGCCCCGTTGGATACAGCAACTCTTGACGGCATCGCGTTTCTTTGTCGCCAGGTCGAGCAAAGCCCGAACGGCTGCTACATCAGTGATGGCAGGAACAGCGCAATCGCCGGGAATAACACGATCATCAGCACCAACATCAGGTAGGCAAGCCAGAACGGCAGTACCCCCCGGAATATATCATACATCGGCACGTCCTTCGCCACCGCCGAAATGGCAAAGACATTGACCCCGATGGGCGGTGTCACCACGCCAAGCTCGACCATGATGACGACCAGAACACCGAACCAGACCGGATCGAAACCCGCGCTCATCGCGACCGGATAAAAAATCGGGATCGTCAGGATCAGCGCAGGCAGCGCGTTCATGAACATCCCGATGAACACGTAGAACACCAGGATCGCCGCGATGATCTGGTATCGGCCCAGATCGTAGGACAGCACGAAATCCGCAAGCTTCTGGGTCAGGCCGCTGATTGCAATGAACCGGCTGAACACCATGGCGAAAAGGAAGATGACAATGATCGCCGCAGTCAGCCTGAGGGTCTGCGCAATCGTGTTCACCACTGCGGAAAACGTCAGTCGTCCCGTGATCACCCCGATCAACAACGCGCCCGTGACGCCCAGACCCGCCGCCTCGTTCGGGGTGACGAAACCGCCGTAGATGCCACCCAGCACAAGCGCCATCAGCAGAATCACCGGCCAGACCGACCGCGTCGCTGCCCCGCGCTCTTCCCAGGTACTGCGTTCTCCACGGGGGGCAAGTGCGGGGTTCAACACCGCGCGCAGCGTGATCAGCGTGATCAGGATCACCGTGAACAGCAGCCCCGGCAGTATCCCCGCAACAAACAGCTTGCCGATGGATACCTCGGTCAGCATCCCGTAGACGATGAACGCAATCGACGGCGGGATCATCACGCCGATCGTTGCGGCGCAGGCGATGGATGCCGTCGCCAGCTTCATGTCATAGCCGTATTCGCGCATCTGCGGCAGGGCAATGGACCCCATCGAATAAACCCCTGACAGCGTGTCCCCGACAATCGACGACAGCCCCGCACAAGCCACCGTACTGGCAGACGCCAGCCCGCCTGGCAGGTGACCGATCCAGCGATACGCGGCATGGTAAAGGTCTCTGGCAAAACCTGCCGCGACGACGATCAGCCCCATCCAGACGAACAGGGGCACGACGCTCCAGGTCTCATCGCTGATGACGCTGATCGTCGTGGTCTGAAGGCTGGTCAGGCTCGCCTTGGGAGAAATCAGCAACGCCAGCCCGACCAGCGATGCCGCTGCCATACCGACCGCCACATGCACACCGAGAAAGATCAGTCCGAAGCACAGCAGGATGCCCAACACGCCCTGCCCTGTCCTACCCAGATCAAAGGGAAATAGGTCAGGCCGGAATATCCAGCCCAGCGGCGCGGCAGCCAACCCGATCCACACAACCAGCAAAAGAACCGTCCCTACCTGCGCGAGCCTGAGAGACTCGGCTACCGCAAGGATCGCACTGGCACAAAGGGCAAGCGCGAACAAAAGCATTGCCACCGCCGCCGCACCCACAAAGGCCCATTCCGGCAGGCCCAGAACACCCGTCACGATGCTGTTGCGCCACAGATACGCCGCCTGCGTCAACACCTGCCACGCGGTCAGCAGCACGATCCCGAATGCCAGCATCTGCCCACCCGCCACCGTCGGCGCACGCATCCATTCGGGCACCAGCCGCAACAGCACGTCCACCTTGATGTGACTGCCCTCGATCTCGACCGTGCCGAGCGCCGCAAGGGTAATCAGGATCGTCAGCAGCCCCGTCAGCTCAAGACTGCCCGGCACCACGACAGACAGCAGGTTGCGCATCACGACATCGACCATGATCAGCGCGGCCGCGACAGCCAGCGCAATGCCACCCGCCACCATCGCGATCCTGTTGGGCCAGATCAGCCCAGCCCGCAGACCATGGGCGATCTTGTCCAGCCCGGCAAAGTGTTCCGCCCCAGGAGCCGTTTCGGTCGTATTGTCCACGTTTCAAATCCTGAATATGGAGTGCCGCCGGCGGCCTGGGCCTACCGGCGGCGTTGCCTGCATGAGTACCGATCAGTTCCGCGAATACAAAACCATCAGCCTTTCCGCCTCGTCCAGCAGTTCCTGCCCGTTCAGGCCGGCGGCATTCGCCTTCTCAACCCAAGCCGCCCACTGTGGCCGCATGGTTTCCGTCAGCGCGGCTTGATCCTCCGCACTGAGGGTAAAAATGTTCTCGGGCGAGACATTCGCCGTCGCCGTTGCCGCACTGTCGGTGGTGTTATAAAAGAAATAGACTGGGTTCAGGTCAGAGATATGGGCCTGCTCCTGCGGCGTCAGCTCAGCCCAGGTATCCTTGTTCATCACGGTCGAATAGGTTCCCGGATTGAGGTTCAGCAAGAGGTGGTAATCCGTGACCTCGTTCAGCTTGAAATTGTTGACCCAACCCCAGGCGGAAAGAACTCCGTCGATCGTCCCGCGTTGCATCCCCAGATAGGCGTCAGAGCCTACCATCACCGACGTGCTGGCGCCCAGTTCTTCCAGCACCTTCACACCGGCGGGGTCTTGCGCCCCGAAAACCTTGCCCTTCATGTCGCCAAGGTTCCGGATCGGCTCCGCAGTATGCAGGTGCGATCCCATCGCGACAAATGTGGCAATCTCGACCACATTGTCCTCTTCGGTGAAAAGTTCACCCAACTCCGGGTACTGATCCCGCATCCGCCAATAAACCGTCGTCGCGATTGTTTGGTTCGGTGACAGTCCCGGTAGGCTGAACAGTTCCATCTGAGGAAACTTGCCTTGCAGGACCGGATGCCAGACAAAACCGATATCCAGCAGACCCGCGCCGGTCGACTGCAACCAATCCTTGAATTGGGTAACGGAGTTCGGTGGAAAAAACGCGAACTCGGCACGGTCGTTCATGATCTCGTCCAGGTGCGCGGCGAACCGGCGGTCCATGTCGTTCCACGATGTGCCGTCCGGCGATGCGAATTGCATCTTCAATTCGATGTCTTGCGCCTGAACGGCCACCGGTGCCTGTAGCGCGGCAATGGCCGCACATGCGCCAACGAATATATTCCTGAGTCTCATTATCGCTCCTCCCTATTGCGATACGGTTGCCGGCACTGCGTCCATCATGGATCGGATGGCCCGCGCCGGCGCCGCATATCGTTCTGCCTTACTGTTTAAGACTGCAGAAGGATTACCAATATTTATTTCTTTTAATGTTTTCGTTAATCATTTCTTACGTCGCTGCCGTGATCCTCTGCCATTCGTTCAGTGAGCGCTCCAGTTCCTGAAGGAAGTAACTGTAAAGCGTCTTCGACGGTTTGTTCAGTGGCAACCGCGACGGATGGACAAAGTCGAGCTCGAGGTGAAGTTGCGGCTCCACAATGGGGTTCACGGTCAACAGCTCGTTGCCCAACTCATGCAGACCAATCCAATATGGCAGGATCGTGGACCAGTCGGTCTGGCTGAGAAATTCCAGCCCGGCCGCCAGGCTGGCGATGGAAATCGTGCGGTCCACATCAATGTCGCCGTGGCGGATCGAATCCAGGATCTTTGGCCGCAGGCTGTTGGTGGCCGACGGCAGCGTCAGCTTGAGCGGTCCCACCTCATCAAGGCGCAGCGGTTTCATCCGGTGAAAGCCCCGCCGCGCACCCGAGATCAGCGCAACGGGATAGCGCCCCATTGGCGTGTCCGTCAAACCCAGCCGAGTTTCGGCCAATTGCCCGACATAAAAATCCAACGCCCCGCTCGACGTGCCGTCAATCAGGTCGTCCGCCGTCCCGCTTCCGATGGAAATGTCCACCTTGGGGAATTCCCGCGTAAACCGGGCCAGGGCTTGCGGCAGAATGCACTTTGCCAGCCCCGGCGCGAACCCCGCAGAAATCGAACCGGTAACAGCGGCGTCGAAATCCTCCAGATCGATTCTGGCATCCGACACTGCGCGCAGGATATCAAGACAGCTTTCGTAGAACCGTTTGCCTGCAGGGGTCGGCACGACACCGCGCCGAGTACGTTCCAGCAGGGTCGTGCCCAGCCGCTTTTCCAGCGCGCTCATCTGCTGGCTCACGCCGGACGCCGTGCAATGCAACCGCTGCGCCGCCGCACTAAGCGACCCTTCCTCGCACGCGGCGACATAGTATCTTACCTGTCTCAGATCCATCCTCTGGGCCTGCCTTTACCAAATCCGATAACTGCTATTAGAATACTTAACTTTTCCGAACATCATGACCATCGCTAAACCCCGATGCAAGTGTTCGCCACAAGAAGAAAGGCCTCAAAATGACGCCTGATGAAAGGTACGAACTGGTCCGAGCCATGGGCGCGCGGGACACCTGGTGGGCACGTACGCCAGAGCAAGCTATCATGCCCGATCAACAGATCATCGACGCGCATATCCACTTCTGGCATCCGGCAGAGGTGCCCGACCCTGCCACCCTGGACCGCAAGTTGCACACCAGTAGGTTCATGAACAACGAATTTGCCCGGATCACCGGGGGCCATCAGGTTGCGGGGCTTGTCTATATCGAATGTGGGTCGGGCATCAGCGGCAAGGGCGATCCCCGGTTCGCGCCCGTGGGGGAAACCTGGTTTGCCGCCGAACTGGCCCGCGAAATGCGCAGCCGCCGCCAGCCACCCATTCTGGCCATCGCCCCTTTCGCCGACCTGCGCGCCCCCCACCTTCAGGAACTGCTCGACGCGCACGAACAGGCGGGGGGCGGACTCGTCCGCGCAATCCGCCAAAGCGGCGCCTGGATGAAAAAACCCGAAGGCCGCCTGCTGGCGGGCGCGGCGGCCCCCACGCTGTACCACGACCCCGCCTTTCAACAGGGGCTGGCAACCCTTGGCGAACGTGGCCTGCCCTTCGAGGCGTTCCAGTTCCACGACCAATTGCCCAATCTGGTCACGCTGGCACGGCAGACACCCGGCACGACGATCATCGTCAACCATCTTGGCGCGCCCATAGGTTATGGGCGCGGCGACAAGGATGACAGTAGGGTACTGGCAAACTGGACCCATAATGTGACCCAGCTTGCCGACCTGCCGAATGTCGTGATGAAACTGGGGGGGCTGGCGTCGCCGGTCACCGAATACGACGCCGCCCGATCCGAACGCCCTCCCGGTTCCGACACCTTTGTAGCACAGCGCGGGGCCTATTTCACAGCCGCCATCGACGCATTCGGCCCGGATCGCTGCATGTTCGAAAGCAACTTTCCGGTGGACAGCGTCTCGATCTCCTACGGTGTCCTGTGGAACGCCTACAAGAAGATCGCCAGCCGCTATTCTCAGACAGAGGCTGAGACGCTGCTGGCCGGAACCGCGCGCCGGATCTACGCGCTGGGCAACTGACCCGGCATCCTGCAATAGGGGAAACCCAGATTTTCCGGAACGTGAAAGCGCACGTTTGTCACCCCTCGTTGGTTCGCGCGGTCCATGTCCTCGCCGCGCGCAACATCGCTTCGCGCAGGTCGGCGATTTCTGGCATCTGCCGCAACTCCGCCGTGGTCGCGAAACCGATACGGATCGACGAAAGCTCCAGGTTCGCCACATCCAGCACCTTGAAGTCGCGCGCGTGGGAATGTTCGTTCAGGGCCACCCGAGGCACGCAGGTCAGCATCCCCAGCGCCAGCGCCAGGTTGATCAACCCGTTAGGGTCTGCCGACACTTCAACCGCAGCTGTCAAACCCGCAGCACCGGTACTGCGCATCGCTGATTCCAACACGATCCGGTTGTTCGATTCCCGCGACGGCATCGCCCAGGGCCAGCCGACCAGATCCCGCGCCCTGGGGGTCTCCAGCCCGGCAACCGGATGATCCACCGGACAGATCAATATCAGGTCCGTATCCAGCAAGGGATCATATGTCAGCAGACGCGCGATCCGCGGTGGCACCTGGTCCCAGTCCAACCGCCCGACATAACAATCCAGTTCGCCTTCGCTCAGCGCCTCGACCATGTCGCCCACCAACCCCGTCTTGAGCTGGAACCGCGTTTTTGAACGACCCACCTCCAACAGGCGCAGCGCCTCGGGGATGATGTTGTACATCAATGCCGAATTGGTCCCGATCCGCAGCGAAAGCGTCTGCCCGGCATCCAGTTCGCGCACAAGCTGATCCAGCGTGGCAAGCCCGGACCGCGACCGCCGCAGCGCCAGCAGGCCGGTTTCCGTCAATACCACCCCCCGCACAGAGCGATCCACCAGCGGCACCCCCATGGCGAACTCCAGATCTTTCAGCATCTGCGACACCGCCGGCTGCGTCAGATTCAGCGCAGACGCAGCGGACCGCAGTGATCCATGCTCATCAATCAACTGCAACAGCCGCAGATGCCGCAAACGCAGTCTTTCGTAGTGAAGCGGGGAGTGTGCCATCAGCAAAACTTATCATATTCCAAGAAAGATCAGAGTATCTCTTTCATTGGTAAGTGAATAGCCTCTCCTGACATTCGCGGCAATGTGAACTCTGGGAGGGGCCATGAAACGCGCAAACGCCATATCAGGCATCTTTCTGTGCGTGTTTTCTATCGTGATGCTGGGCATGGTCATACCGACTCAGATCAATGCTGGTCCATCCGGCATGATGTCTCCCCGGCTGGTGCCGAACATGATGATGATCGGCATCCTTTTGCTGTCCCTGCCCCTGGTGATCCGTGGCCTGCGCAAGACGCCCGAATACGATGCGCAGGATACCGCATCGCCCATCTCGCGCGCCGAAATGCTGGCGCTTTTGCGGATATCCGGCGTTTTTGCAGCCTCTATCGCGCTCTATGAATTATTTGGGGCGCTGGTGGGCGCATCCTCGCTCGTCATCCTGGCCCTACTCGTGCTGGGTGAACGACGGCCATTGGTGATCGTTGCACTTACCGTCGTGCTTCTGACCGGACTTTGGGCCTTGTTCTACAAGGTTCTCGGCACGGCAATCCTGTGAGGGCGCGATGGAACACCTGATCCTTGGCGTCGGGGATGTGTTCGGCGGCACCACGCTGCTCTGGGTGGCCGTCGGTGTCAGCCTGGGCTACGTGCTGGGTGCCATTCCGGGTCTGGGCAAGGCAATCGGCGTGGCAGTCTCGATTCCTCTGACCTTTTATCTCGAACCCGTCAGCGCGCTGGGTATGCTGATCGGCATCGCCAAGGGCAGCGCCGCGGGCAGTGCCGTTTCCGCCATTCTGCTCAACACGCCGGGCGAACCCTCTTCCGCCCCCACCGCCTTCGACGGTTATCCACTGGCCCGGCAGGGCAAAGGGCAAAAGGCGCTGAAAATGGCTCTCTTCGCCTCTGTCACCGGTGATTTCGTCTCTACCATCATCCTGATCCTACTGGCCGCACCCCTTGCCAGATACGCCCTTCTGATCGGCCCAGTCGAACTCTGCGCGATCCTTGTTTTCTCGCTCGTTTTCATCGGCGGCCTGTCGGGCAATTCACTGACCAAGGGGTTGATCGCCGCCTGTTTCGGCATTTTCTTTGCCACTGTCGGGCTCGAAACGGAAACCTTCGTGGCGCGCCTCACCTTCGGCTATCTTGAACTCGAAGACGGTATTTCCCTCGTGCCCATGGCCATAGGGATGCTGGCGGTTGCCGAGATGGTCGTTCAGGCTGGCAATCTCAACACGCTGGACCGTGAAACAGCAAACCTGCGCGACAGCAGTGATCCAAGGGACCGGACCGTGACACAGGACGAATTGCGCCGATGCGCCCCGGTCATCGCGCGCGGCACCGTCATCGGCACTGCGGTCGGAATCCTGCCGGGCCTTGGTGCCAGCGTCGGATCGTTCCTGTCCTACGGTGAAACGCGCCGCGTCTCTGCCACACCCGCGAAATATGGCACCGGCATGATCGAAGGCGTCGCCGCCGCTGAAAGCGCGGACAATGCAGTTGTCCCCTCCAGCCTGATCCCACTCTTTGCCCTCGGAATCCCGGGCAGCGTGATCGCCGCAATCCTGATCGCCGCCTTCATCCTGCACGGGTTGACCCCCGGCCCGTTGATGTTCCAGCAACAGCCGCGCATGGTGGCGGGCCTTTACGTGTCGATGCTCTGCGCCAGCGCCATCCTGCTGGTGATAGGCCTTCTGGGGCAACGTCTGTTCTCGCAGATCGTGCATGTCCCGCTGCGGCTGGTGATCCCCGGCGTCCTGCTGTTCTGCTGCGTCGGTTCCTTCATGGAAACCGGCAGCGTCTTTTCGATCTACATCATGCTCGGCTTTGCCCTGCTGGGGTTTCTCGCCCGCAAGCTCGACTTCTCCTTTGTCACGTTCCTGATCGGCTTTGTCATCGGGCCCAAGCTGGAACTCAGCTTTCGGCAATCGCTGCAACTGCTGAACCATGACGCCTCTAACCTGCTGGCCCATCCGATCGCCCTGCTCTTTCTGTTCGCCGCCCTCGTGTTTGTCGTCCTGTCCGGACGCGCAACCGCCCGGCGCAGCGGTCAGACACCGCCAACGACCCAAGAAAACTGCAATCCAAAGGGAGGAAACCAACCATGAAATGTCTCGAAAGACGCTCAATCCTTGGCCTTGCCGCCAGTGTCGCGCTCGCCGCGGCGGGACTGCTGCCCGGCATCGCCACGGCGCAGGATTATCCGACGAAACCTGTCACGATGTTGGTGGGCTACGGCGCGGGGGGGCAGACCGACCTTGTCGCGCGCGGTGCGGCACGGGTGCTGGGAACCCAGCTCGGCCAGCCGGTCAACGTGGTCAACAAACCCGGTGCAGGCGGTGCCGTCGCCGCGCGAGAACTGACACAGGCCGCGCCGGACGGATACACCATCCTTTTCCACTCGAATGCCGTTGTGAACGCCGCGCCCTTCATCATGGACCAGGTGAACTTCACCCCCGACGATTTCGAATATGGCGGCATGATCACCGCCTACCAGACCGGCCTGGTCGCCCACATCGACGCACCCTTCGACACGCTCACGGGCTTTATCGACTGGGCCAAGGAGAACCCGAATTTCGCCTATGCCGCCCTCAGCTCTGAAGCGCGGATGTACATGGACACCCTGGCGGATGCCAACGGTCTGGAACCGAACGCCGTTCCAGTACAAAGCGGCGGCGAAATGCTCAACGCATTGCTGGGCAAACAGGTCGTCGTCGCCTTCTCCGGTGGCATCCATTACCGCCACCCCGATGAGCTAAAGACGATCTCGGCCACGACGACCTTCCGCCACCCCTCCGCGCCTGATGTCCTGTCCATCGAAGAGGACGGGTATCCCATCGGCATGGACACACGTACCACGCTGTTCCTGCCCAAGGGCACGCCCCGCGACGTGCTGGAACGCATATCGGACGCACTGTCTGTCGCTGCGGATGATCCCGATTTCAAAAAGGTGACCGACGGCGCGAACATTCCCATCATGTACATGAACCTCGACGAAGCGAGCGAGGAAATGAGGTCCACCTACGAAAAGAACAAGGGCATCCTGACCGACGGTTCCTGATCCCAGGGCAAACAACAAGACCACCGTGGGCCAATGACGGCCCACGGCGCCAACAACAATTTCTCAAACAACAGCAGAGGCCCCATGTTTCAACCACTCAAAGGATTGAAGGTCATCGACCTGAGCCAGGTCCTCGCCGGACCCTATGCGACCTACCAGCTCGCGCTCATGGGCGCCGAAGTCATCAAGATTGAAAAACCGGGCGAAGGTGACTGGACCCGCGTGCTGGGCCCGATCCCGGACATGAGCGCGCGACACATGGGCCTGGGGTACATGACCCAGAACTCAGACAAGAAATCGGTCGCCATCAACCTCAAGACGCCCGAAGGCATCGACCTTATGCGCGGCCTGATCGCCGGGGCTGACATATTTGTCGAAAACTTCAAACCCGGCGTCGCGGAAAGGCTGGGCCTGGGGTTCGACGCGGTGCGCGAAACGCAGGACAGGATCGTCTATTGCTCGATCTCCGCCTATGGCCAGACCGGCCCGCTGCGCGAACGCCCCGCCTACGATCACATCATCCAGGGCATGTGCGGCATCATGAAAACCACTGGGGCCAAGGGCAGCGGCCCGACCAAGGTGGGCGCGCCCTATATCGACTACGCCACGGGCATGAACGCGGCCCTTGGCATCCTCGCCGGTCTGCGCGAGGTAGAGCGCTTGCAAAAGGCCGTGCATATCGACGTGGCGATGCTCGACACGGCGCTGATGATGATGGCCTCCCTTGCAACACAACACCTCTCCGCCGGCTGGCATCCAGGGCAGAACGGCAACGAAGCCTGGAGCGCAAGCCCCTCCTCCGGCGCGTTCGAGACATCGGACGGGATGCTGATGCTCGCCGCGAACAACGACACTCAGTTTCACCTGCTCTGTTCCGCCCTCGACCGCGTGGACCTGTCCTCTGATCCGCTCTACGGGACCGCCGTCGCGCGCGCGGAAAATAGCGGTCACCTGCGCCGCGAGTTGGAAGACATTTTCCTGACAAGATCGGCAGCGGATTGGGAACTGATCTTGGCAGAATGGAAAGTCCCATCCGCGCGCGTTAGAGGCCTGGACGAGGTGCTGGCTGAGGATCACGTCAGATCTCGCGGTATTTTCAGCAGCATGAACATCAAGGGCGATAGGGATCGCGAGGTTTTCGTACCGGGCCTCAGTTTCCTTGCCAACGGCAAAGCTCAATCTCCAGTCAAGCCACCCTGTGAGCTTGGTGCCGATACAAAACAAATGCTGACAGAACTGAATCTCGACCCCGAGGAATTCAGTGAGCTCATTAAGCGCGGCATCATTGGTGTCTGATGCCTTTTGGTGCCAATGTGCCGGATACAATCCATCCGCTGGTCTCAGCTCTTTTCACGCTTTGGACCGAAACATAGCTCCCGCGGCCCAGTGCTTCTTCGAACTTACGACTATTCCTCCAGGTATGTCCTGCCTCAGGATAGTCGCGCCACACAGATTGAGACAGAACCCTCGGGCGCGACGAAGGCGTTACGCGCGAGGGAATGCCCTGTGCGAACGACAAGGTGCTTGTTCTTTGGTTCTGGCCTGTGTTCGGCAGTCAGCGGTGCTCCGCCGTGGCGGCGGCATCGTCCAAAGACGCGAGAAAACCGATGAGAAGACGAACTTGTTTATCGGTTAGCCGGGGTTGCCCGGGCAGGATCGGTGAAATCGCCTGCACCTCGGCGGTTTCCATCAGGAGCTCCCCCGCTTTCGGCATAGGCACGGGCGAAACGATAGGGATTGAGATGCTGCTTGATGACATCGGTCAGCGTCCCGGCCTGGACGATCTGATCACCTGAACCAGCTCGGCGCGCGCTTGTTCCTGGTTCGTGGCGCATCGCTGCGATATGCCGATCCGCGGCCCCTACCGCAAGGGCTCACAGGTCCAGTTCCATGCCAGTCGACAACGCGATCGAGTCGATCATCATCCCGATCATGCGATTTGCCCGGACACTACACAGCGACATCGACGCCGTGCGCAATGCCATCGAACTGCCGTGGAACAACGGTCAGGCAGAAGGGCAGGTCAACCGCCTCAAGACCCTCATGCGCGCGATGTACGGGCGAGCCGGTCAGAGCCCGAATGCTGCCGCTCGGCCACACAGATTGAGGCGGAACCTATTATCTGACGACGGACAAAAACAAGCTCTTTGCGGTCACTCGAGAGAGGCAAGTCCCTGGCCGTCATCGACTTCTGAGTAAACCCAAACCATCCTGTCCAGTATCCACAATTTGGACAACATCGCGACTGCGAGGCCGGTCGTTGTCAGGGCCACGTTCAACACGACCAAGCCTATGAGCAACATGACAACGCCCGCAGCGGTCGAGATGGTCAAATTGCGGATAACTGGGCCGTGATGTGCGAGCACACAATCCTTGCCGCGCGACAACCAGACATGCTCGCCCAAGACACCCTGCGACATCCAGTTGTCGGTGGACGCTGGAGAAGAAAACAGGCGAGGGTTCAGCCATGTCCATATCAGCACAGCACCCACAGGAACCAACGCCCACCAATCGATCCAAACCCGGCTCCAGACAGCGATGGCAAACAAGGGTAAGATCGAAACGCGAGACCAACCGCTCATAGGGTTCGCATGGCGCGCCCAGACCTCATCATTCATGGCCATTAGCCGCTGGGCCGACTGACTCAAGGCATTCAGCACTTCACACCCTCCGTCCTGCCAGCGTAACGCCAAAGCAGGTCAGTACCCGCTATTTTACCAAAAGGGTCGCAAATATACCAATGCAATTCATCCGGCGCATTGGAGGCAACGCCGGAGGTATGATTGGGCCGTCGCAACAGTACCCATGGCTGCTCCGTCTCGCACTGCCGCCATTCATGCCGTTTGGTGACCCGTCAGGTCAGACCAATATCGGCAGGTGGCAGCTTCGAGTCTATTCCGTTGAAGAGCTCTACTTGCTTGTTGGATTAAGGGCTGTTTCGATTTCTTTGGGCGGTCAGGAGAGTGACCGCAATGATGTTGCCTAGGCAGGTGACGCAGGGCGCGCTGTTCTACGAATTCTCTCGGGAAGATCAGGAGGCGAAGGGCCACCGGCTTCGCTCAATTGACCAGTTCATTGACCAGAGCGGCATCTGGCGGATTACTGTCCACCTGTCGATCCCGGACTGCTGACCGGGGTGCTGCTAGTGAGCTATTGCTTTGGCATCCGCTCCGCGCGGCGACTCTGCGAAGAGGATCATCTGAACCTGTCCTAACGGTGGTTTCGCCGTTTCGATCTGACCGACGGGGTACCGGATCATTCGACGTTTTTCGAGAACCGCCATGGTCGGTTCCGCGTGAGAGAGCTGCTGCGCGATCTCTTCGAGACAACGGTGGTATGATGCATCGCGGAGGGATTGTGGTGTTTCTACGACGAACTTGATCCATAATGCTTCCTCCCATTCCTAAGAACGGATCGCGCCATCAAACTG
Source organism: Aquicoccus porphyridii (assembly GCF_008369105.1). Taxonomy (GTDB): domain Bacteria; phylum Pseudomonadota; class Alphaproteobacteria; order Rhodobacterales; family Rhodobacteraceae; genus Aquicoccus; species Aquicoccus porphyridii. Next base: position 156,272 of record NZ_VINQ01000007.1, read on the forward strand.
CGGGAACAATCACTTGGCAAAGCCTCAACGGTAATCTGTCTGGAAGCTTCAGGAAGACTCTACCAACGCAGTGAGCTTTTTGCCGAGGGGCAAATCCGGATCAGCAAGGTCGAAAACTATACTAAGGTGGTTGCGGCCTGTTTCGCTCCGTAGTTCCGTTTCCTGCCCCTCCCGCGCAAGAAGCGCATTCAAAGCGGCTGCCTGGCTTTGGAACGGTGCCGTTTCCTCTTCTCCGCGCGTGATGACCCGCAGCGGGCCGGGCCTGTGCCGGGAGGTTAGAGGCGACCACGCCTCCGCTTCGTCGGCTCGCATCTTCGCCTCGTCCTTCAGGAAAGAGCTCGGAATGCCCGAGAGGTCATAGATACCGCTAACCAGAAGCATGCCGCGAAGCGGCGGGAGGTCGGGTGCGCCGCTGTCACCGGGTGCCTCGGCGGCGAGAAGCGAGGCGAGGTGTGCCCCGGCGGAGTGGCCGCTCGCGGTGAAACGGGCCGGATCGGCGCCGATATCCGGGGTGAGGCCGACAAGGTGCCACGCGGCAGCGCGCACCTGCGCAACGATCTCGGCCAGCCGCGTGCCTGGCATCAGGTCATAGCTGACTAGAGCTGCAATCCCGCCCGCCGCAATAACAGGTGCCGCGACAAGCGTATGTGCCTCTTTGCTGCCCGCCCGCCAATAACCGCCATGGATGAACATGTGGAGCGGCGCCCCCGGCACGGGATCAGACGGAAAGACGAGGTCAAAGCTCTGCCGCGGGGTTGGCCCATAGCTCACATCTCGCTTTATACGAGCCCGGTCAGCCAATGCGCGGCTGCGCGCCTCCGTCTCGGCCATGATGGCATCGAAATCGGGAATGAAGTCCCGATTGCGGTAAAGATCGCGCTCCACCATCGTTCCTCCTTCTCTGCCGTTAGAATTCGACGGCGAAGTATTTGGGCTCCATGAACTCGAGGATTCCGGTGATACCGCCCTCGCGTCCAAGGCCGCTCTGCTTGGCGCCGCCGAACGGGGCTGCCGGGTCGGACATCAGCCCGCGGTTGATACCTACCATCCCGGTCTCGATTCCTCGGCCGACGCGCATCGCACGCATGATGTCCCGCGAATAGACATAGGCTGCAAGCCCGTATTCAGTGTCGTTGGCCAGCCGGATTGCTTCCTCCTCGGTCTCAAACCTGTAGACGGCCGCGACGGGGCCGAAAATCTCCTCATGCGCGAGGGCGGTGTCGGTCGGCACGTTCGCCAGCACTGTCGGCGGATAGTAGTAGCCGCTCCCTGGCAACGGCGCACCCCCGGTCGTCGCCCGCGCCCCGCATGACATCGCCTCGGCAACCAGCCTATCAATCTTCTCCACTGCCTGCGTCGTGATCATCGGACCGCACTGGGTCTCCGGGTCATAGCCCACCCCCAGTTTCAGCGCGGCCATCCGAGATGTCAGCCTTTCAACGAAGACGTCATGGATGCCGGACTGCACATAGAACCGGTTGGCCGCGGTGCAGGCCTCGCCGCCGTTGCGCATCTTGGCAACCATCGCGCCATCGAGCGCCGCATCCAGATCCGCGTCATCGAACACCACGAAGGGGGCATTGCCGCCCAGTTCCATTGAGCAGTTGACGACCGATTTCGCGGCCTCGGCCAGCAGAATGCGTCCCACCCCGGTCGAGCCTGTGAAGGACAATTTGCGCACCCGCGGATCGCTCAGCATCGCCGCGGTCACCGCCCCCGGGTTCGAGGTCGTCAACACGTTCACCACGCCAGGTGGCACCCCGGCCTCCTCGCCAAGCCGGGCCATTGCATAGGCAGTCAGCGGAGTTTCCGAGGCGGGCTTGAGGATCACCGTGCAACCCGCGGCGAGTGCTGGGCCGATTTTGCGCGTGGCCATCGCCGCTGGAAAATTCCACGGAGTGATGAGCACCGCGATACCGATCGGTTCGTGATCGACGAGGATGTTGTGGGCACCAGAGGGCGTGTGGCGAAACTCACCGCCGATACGGGTTGCCTCCTCGGCATACCAGCGGAAGAACTCGGCGGCATAGGCCACCTCGCCGCGCGCATCGGTGAGCGCCTTGCCATTCTCAAGCGAAATCAGGAGGGCGAGTTCCTCGGCATGCTCGGTCATGAGAGTAAACCAGCGGCGCAGAATCTCTGACCGCTGACGAGGTGGCGTGCGTCGCCACTTGGCAGCAGCGGCCTCGGCGGCGTCGACGGCACGCATCGCGTCGTCGATCCCCGCGTCGGGGACCTCGGCGAGCGTGTTTCCGGTCGAGGGATCAAGGACCGGGATGCCTATCCCGGCCTCCCACTTGCCGCCAATGTAGAGACCTCCGGCATGGAGGCAGGGATCAGCGTAGCCGGTAACCAGGGTGTTGAATGTCATACGGGTGTCTCCCTCAATATGCTTCGAGAACGGTGAGTTCGCCGTGAAAAGCCGCGCCGACCAACCGCCGCATGTCCTCTGGCGGCAACGGGCGCGGGTTGTTCTGGATCAGCCTTGCGATACCGCTGGATTGTTCTGCCACCCAGTCGATCCGCTCCTCCGGCAACCCGAGGTCGCGCAGGGTCCGGGGAATGCCGATCCGCCCGAAGAGCGCAGAGATCGCTGGGATGACGGCCGCCCCGCGTTCGTGGCCCGTCATCGCGGCGATCCGGTCGAGCTCGGGCTCAATCCGGGGCGCATTCCACGCCATGACGTAAGGCATCAGGCAGGCTACCCCCGCCCCGTGTGCAGTGTGGGTCAATGCGCCCACGGGATACTGGATCGCGTGCGCCGCCGCCGTCCCCGCGACGCCAAAGGCAAGGCCCGCCATCGTCGCGCCGAGCATGACCTTCGCACGCGCCTCGGCGTTGCTTCCGTCGGTACAGGCAGTTTCCAACCCTTCCCAAAGGTGTCCGATGGCAGTCAGCGCGAAATGGTCGGAGGTCGCATTCTTCCCGACAAAGACCCTCTCCTGCGACAGGCCCGGGACCGGATCGCGACGAATCGCGGTAAAGGCCTCGATCGCGTGGGTCAGCGCATCCGCCCCGGCGATGGCGGTCAGCGAGGGCGGGCAGGTCAGCGTGAGATCCGGGTCGCAAATCGAAACGGTGGGAATGATGTAGGGCGACGAAATTCCCACCTTGAGCTGCCGCTCGGAATCCGAAAGGACCGCGACTGGCGTCACCTCGGAGCCCGTGCCCGCAGTGGTCGGCACCGCGATCAGCGGTATCACCGGACCGGGCACCATGAACTCGCCGTAGTAGTCCTGCGGCGTCCCGCCGTAGGACAGAAGCACCGCTACGCACTTCGCCATGTCGAGACAGGACCCGCCGCCCACGCCGATCACGAGATCTGGTGCGAAGTCGCGGGCCGCCGCGGCGCTGGCAATAGCGGTTTCGACGGGTACATCCGGAAGGGTCGAGCCATCGACCCGGACTGACAACCCTGCAGCTTCGAGCTGCGCGACCATGCGCCGGAAGTCCGCATCCCCCGCCAATCGTTCATCCGTGACGACCAGTGCTCGCCGCCCAAGTTTCGCGGCAACCTTCCCGAGCGCCTCGCGCTGGCCCGCGCCGAAGATCAACTCTCTCGGGGCCCTGATCGTACCGAAGATGGTCATTTCGTCTCCTTTTCTCTGTTCTCAGCCCGCTGCAAGAGCGCAGATCTCGTCATGCAGCGGTTTGGGCAGTTCAATGCCTGTGGCAAGCCCTTTGGCCCGGCGTGCCCGCATACCGTCGCCCGGCACAGCCACCGGCCGATTCACGTCGGCGGATCGCGAGGTGCGCAGCCGGTCAAGGTAGGTAGCCAGCCCGGCAGTCGTGCCCGCCCCCGCCGCCGGATCGATCAGAATGACAACGTCGCCCTTATTGGACACCTCGGTCGCATCAAGCGTGCCATGCACCTCGGGCGCGAACGCCGATCCGGCCATCGCGGCGACCAGTAGCTCGACGCTGAGGCCGAGCCCATAACCCTTGGCATCACCGAAGGGCGCGATGGCGCCTGTTTTCGCTGCCTCCGGATCGGTGGTGCGACGGCCCTGCGCGTCAACCGCCCAATCCCCCGGAATCGAAGTGCCTGTCAGGGCATGATGATGAATCTTGCCCATCGACACGCGGCTCGTCGCGAGGTCAAGGATGAAAGGTTCAGCTCCCGTCGGGATGCCGATGGCGATCGGATTGGTGCCCAGAATTGCCTCGGTGCCACCGTAGGCATGAACCAGCGCCTCGCTGGTTGTCATTACGATCGCAATCAATCCACGCGCGGTCGCGGCCTCGGCATAATAGGCAAGCATTCCGATGTGATTGGCGTTGTGAATCGCGGCCAAGGCAATACCCCGCTCCTGCACCACCCTCGTTAATTGCTCCAACACATGCATCATGACGACGGGCCCCAGCCCGCATTGGCCGTCCACTGAAAGAACCCCTGATCGTGTCCAATGACCGCTGCCCGAGGCGGCGGGATGGGCCAGCCCTGCTTGCAGCCGCGCGACGAGTCGCGGCAATCGTTGGAGCCCATGCGAGGGCAATCCACGTAGTTCTGCCTCGATCAGAAGATCGACCTGGGTTCGGGCGCTGGCAGGGGTAACATCCTGCGAAAGCAGTGCTTTTTCTGCACTTTCCCGAAGACATTCGACCGAAACCAGCAAGAAAGAACCCTCCTAAAATCAAATCCTATATGATATTGCATTTGACATTTGATATCCTATCAATGTTAAGATCACGCTTGTCAAGATTGCTGATCAAGGGGAGGAATCGCATGGCTGTAGTGACGGACCGCGACCGGAATGGAGGGTTCGTGCGGCCTTTGAGCATTGCCGAAAGCGTTCATGAACGTATCTATGAACGAATCATGTCGCTCGAGATTCCTCCGGGGGCCCGCATCCCGATCGACGGCCTTGCCAGAGAGCTCAACGTCTCGCAGACCCCTGTCCGCGAAGCCCTCACCAGGCTGGAACGCGAGGGTTTGGTGCAGAAGGCGCACCTGATTGGCTATTCCGCATCACCACAACTCACCCGCAAGGAATTTGACGACCTTTACAAGTTCCGCCTGCTTCTGGAGCCCGAAAGCGCGAGGCAGGCCTGCCTGAATCTCACGCCCGAGACGCTCGCCCGTATCGAGGGCGCAGCCTCCGACATGGAAAAGGGTGAACCGCCTGTGGACCGCAACAGCCGCTATTCCCGTTTCGCCCGGGCGGATGCGCATTTTCACGACGAGATCATGAAGGTGGCCGACAACGCAACTGTCCGGCAGGCGATGAATGACCAGCACATCCATCTTCATATTTTTCGCCTGATGTTCCACAGCCGCGTCACTCAAGAGGCGCTGGAAGAACACGAGCATCTGCTCGCTGCTTTCCGCGCAGGAGATGCTGACGCGGCTTACGAGGCAATGCACGATCACATCAGCCGGTCACGCGACCGGCTTGTGGCGGCTTTCGAATGAATTTTTCGTTGACCGATAGAACGGGCTCCGACACGGCGCCCAAGCCGTCGGTGCTCCACGCCGAGGTCCTGTCGAAGGCCTACGGTCCGATCACGGTGCTGAGCGATGTTACACTCGACATCCGGGCGGGCGAAGTCCACGCGATCATCGGAGAGAACGGCGCGGGCAAGTCCACGCTGATGAAGCTCTTGTCGGGGCACACGCCGCCGACAGACGGCGCAATATCCATGTCCGGGAAGACGATCACTTTCGCCAACGCCGTGCAGGCCGAGGATGCCGGGATCGTTCTTGTCCACCAGGAAATCCTGCTCGCCCCGGATCTCACCGTCGCGCAGAACCTGTTCCTCGGGCGCGAATTGTCGCGCGGCTTCAGAGTGGATGACAAGCTGATGAACCGCCGCGCTGCCGAGGTATTGGCCCGGGTCGGCTCCAGCGCGCGTCCGACCACCCGGGTGGGGGACATGCCGCTGGCACAACGGCAGTTGGTACAAATCGCCCGCGCGCTGCTGGACGACCGCAAGGTTGTGATTCTGGATGAACCAACCGCGATGCTGGCCAATGATGAGGTCGACGCCCTGCTGGGCATTGCGCGAAACCTGCGCGACGACGGCGTCGCGGTGCTCTACATCTCGCACCGGCTGGAAGAGGTCGAGGCGCTGGCGGACCGCGTCACAGTGCTCCGCGACGGCAAGATGATCGGCACTTGGCCAGCACAGGAACTGGATCAGCGCCAGATGGCCGAACTGATGGTGGGCCGAGAATTGTCGATGCTCTACCCGCCGAAACGCGGGGCAGCGGCGACCGATCCGGTGCTCATCGTCGAAGACCTGTCGGTTGATCACGGCAAGATCGCTGCCTCCTTCATCGTCCGGCCCGGCGAGGTGCTGGGCATCGGCGGGATGATTGGAGCTGGTCGCACCGAACTGATCGAGGGGCTGTTGGGGCTGCGTCCCGCCCAGGCGCGCGCAATCAGGGTAAACGGGACGATCATCACCAAACCCGATGTCGGCACCATGATGGCTGCGGGGCTCGTCTACCTGACCGAGGACCGCAAGGGAAAGGGCCTGCTGCTCAACGAAGGACTCGGCCCCAACCTGACACTCCAAGCGCTCGGCATGGTCAATCCGGGTCTTCGCCTCGACCGCCGGCAAGAGACCCGCGCGGTAAAATCCGCGGTAGAGGAATACGACATCCGGGTCCGCACCCTATCGATCGAAGCTGGGCAGTTGTCGGGCGGCAACCAGCAAAAGCTGCTGCTCGCCAAGGTGATGCTGGCCGACCCCTCGGTCGTCATTATCGACGAGCCGACACGCGGCATCGACATCGGCAACAAGAGCCAAATCTACCATTTCATCGACGATCTCGTCCGGGCCGGAAAGGCCTGCGCCGTAATATCGTCCGAGTTACCCGAACTCATCGGCCTGTCCGACCGCGTCCTCGTGATGCGCGCCGGGCGGTTTGTCGCCGAGCTTACAGGCGACGACATTACGGAACAAAACGTCGTCTACGCAGCCGCAAGCAGCGGCGACGGCACCGAGGGGAGGAAACGCGCATGAGCAGCGCCGAAATCGCAACCGTTCAGGAAAGCGAGGGCTTCAAGATCCGCTGGAGCGACCTCGCCCCGTTCATTGCGCTGGCAGTGATCGTCCTGCTGGGCGCGCTGATCAATTCCAACTTCATGTCATCGAACAACATGATGAACGTCATCACGCGGAGCGCCTTTATCGCGATCATCGGTGTCGGGGCAACATTCGTTATTGCGACCGGCGGGCTCGACCTGTCTATCGGGTCCATGCTGGCCTTCGTCGTGGGTATCATGATCATGGCGATGAATGCCATGGCCCCATCGCTTGGTCCCTGGGCGATCCCGGCTGGTGCGCTGGTCGCCCTGGTGGTGGGCTCGCTCTGCGGGTTGATGAACGGCCTGATCACCACGGTGGGGCGAATAGAACCCTTCATCGTCACGCTCGGCACAATGGGCATTTTCCGCGCCTTGATCACCTTCATGACGGACGGAGGATCGCTCTCCATCGACCGAAGCCTGCGCGCGGCCTACCGACCGGTCTACTTTGGAGACTTCCTCGGCGTACCCTACCCGGTGATCATCACCGTGATTGTCGCCTTGCTTGGGGCCTTCATCCTCTACCGGACGAAATATGGCCGCCACGTCACCGCCGTCGGCTCCAACTCTGACGTGGCCCGTTTCTCGGGCGTCCATGTCGGGCGTGTTCGGACCATGGCCTTTGTTATCCAGGGCTTCTGCGTCGCCGTCGCCGCCATCTGCTATGTGCCGCGCCTCGGCGCCGCGACGCCGACCACCGGCCAGCTCTGGGAGCTTCAGGTCATCACAGCGGCCGTCATCGGCGGCACGCTGCTGCGCGGCGGCAAGGCCCATATCTGGGGCACAGTCGCCGGCGCGCTCATTCTCGAAGTCATCGCCAACGTCATGGTCCTGTCGGACATGGTGTCGGAGTACCTCGTGGCCGCGGTCCAGGGGGCGATCATAATCATCGCCATGCTGGCTCACCGCTTCACAAATGCCCGCTAGAAACGCGCGGGTCCCAATCACCCAAAGGAGGAGTGGATCATGAAAACCAGGAAAAAAGGCACGGCGCTTTTGTCGGCCGCCATCATCGTGGGGACGTTGACCGGCGCGACCGCACAGGCCCAAGACAAGGAGTTCACCATCGCGGTGTCCATTCCGGCCGCCACCCACGGCTGGACCGGCGGCGTGGTCTTCCACGCGCAGGAGGCCGAGAAACAGATCGAAGCGGCCTATCCGAACATTGACGTCATCGTCTCGACCGCGTCGTCAGCAACGGCGCAGGTTTCCTCTCTCGAAGATCTCTCGGCCACGAATACCCTCGACGCGCTGGTGATCCTGCCCTTCACTTCGGAAGAGCTGACTGGCCCGGTGGAGCAGGTTGCGTCCAACGGTACCTTTATCACCGTGGTGGACCGGGGCCTGTCTGATCCTTCGATTCAGGATCTCTACGTCGCGGGCGACAACATTGCCGTCGGTGCGAACACGGCCGAGTGGCTGGTCGAGAAGCTGGGCGGCGAGGGCGAAATCGTCGTGCTGCGCGGTATCCCGACGGTGATCGACGACGAGCGCATCCAGGGCTTCAGGGATGTCATCGACCAGTCCGGCATCGAGATCCTCGATATCCAGTACGCCAACTGGAATCAGGACGAGGCTTTTACACTGATGCAGGACTACCTTGCAAAGTATCCGAATATCGACGCAGTCTGGGCCAATGACGACGACATGCTGCTCGGTGTGATCGAGGCCGTCGACCAAGCGGGCCGCACGGACATCAAGTACGCTCTCGGCGGTAACGGCATGAAGCAGGTGATTGAAATGGTGATGGCAGGCGACGAACGCACGCCGATCTCCACTCCGTACCCGCCGTCAATGATCGCCTCAGCGATCTACATGACTGCGGCACAGTTCGCTGGCCAGGCCCCGATGCGCGGCTCGTTCAAGCTGGACGCGCCATTGATCACCCCCGAGAACGCAGAGCAGTTCTACTTTCCGGGCTCCCCGTTCTGAACGAATTACCCCTGCCCGGCCGCCCCTGCGTGGCGGTCGGGTGTTCCACCCTTGACCCCAGGAGACTCAGATGAGCGGTAAGAAAATCCTCATGCTCACCGGTGAATTCACCGAGGAATACGAAATCTATGTCTATCAGCAAGGCATGGAAGCCGTCGGCCACACCGTCCACGTGGTCTGCCCCGACAAGAGCGAAGGCGATTTGATCAAGACCTCCCTGCACGATTTCGAAGGCGACCAGACCTATACGGAAAAACCCGGTCACTTCGCCGAGATCAACAAGACGTTTTCGGAAGCCGAGGACGAGCTTGACAGCTACGACGCGGTCTATGCCGCAGGCGGGCGAGGTCCGGAATACATTCGCACTGATCCTCGCATTCAGACCATGGTGCAGCATTTCCACGATGCCGGAAAACCGATCTTCACCATCTGCCACGGAGTGCAGATCCTGATGGCGGTGCCCGGTGTACTCAAGGGCAGAAAAGTCGCCGGCCTCGGTGCCTGTGCGCCGGAAGTGGCTGCTGTCGGAGGCACCTATATCGACGTCGAGCCGAAGGAGGCCTATGTCGATGGCACGATGGTCTCCGCGAAAGGTTGGACCGGCCTGGCCGCCTTCATGCGGGAGTGCCTGAAGGTTCTCGGCACGGAAATCCGTCACGCCTGATCGGCATTAACTCTGAAATCAGGCGAACCGCCGCCTCAAGGCGGCGTTCGCCATTCCAAGCGTCTCTCTGTTGGCAGCAAGAATCGGCTGTCGCTCGGGATGAGTGCACGTAATCTCTCATTAAACTGCCAACATTGACCACCACCCCCAAGTTTTGCCCACTCCCCAGGGATTTTCACGTTGGAGTTCGCGCGGCTCTTCGCCGACCTCAACCTCGTGTAGCCACCGCACTGTCAGTCGTCCACTTCGCCCAGATTGGTCATCGCACCGTATACCATGTTCCGCAGAGCCGCGCGCATGGCCGTGCCGTTGGACGGCGACTGGACCATGAAGATGAAGAACAGGTTCTCGCTCGGGTCGCCCATCATGTAGGTTCCAGCGGCGCCGCCCCAGTAGAAGTCACCCACACTGCCCATCTCGGCAGCACCGCCGGCAACACGGCGCACCGCTACGCCAAGGCCGAAACCATAGTTCTGACCCGGCAGATAGTATTTGCCCTTTTCGATGCCGACGAGCTGATCGGACAACATGTACTTCACCGTGAAGGGAGACAGCAGGCGCGTGCCTTCCAGAGTGCCCTCGTTCAGCAGCATCTGCATGAACTTCGCATAATCCGCCGCAGTCGATACAAGCCCGCCACCGCCAGTCTCGAAACGGCGCTGTTCGGCGGGGTCGAACACAGCGATGTGCCCGATCATCCGATCATCATCGTTGGGTTCCGCGATCAGGGACTGGTCTTCTGTCCGATCCACGCTAAAGCCGGTGTGCGTCATCCCAAGTGGCTCGAACACCCTTGCGCGCATCGCATCCCCCAGTGTGCGTTCGTCAACAACCTCTATCACGGCACCCAGAACATCGGTAGCACGACTGTATTCCCAGGTCGTGCCGGGCTGATACTCCAGCGGCAGGCCACCCAGCACCTGCGCTACTTCGCGGTTGGTCTTTTCCCCGTTGCCGGGGTTCTCTGCTTTCAGGGCCGCGCGTGCCGGTCCGGTGCCGAAAAAACCGTAGGTCAGACCCGCCGTATGGCGCATCAGGTCAACGACCTTGATCTGCCTCTTCGCAGGTTCCGTCTGAATTGCCCCGTCGTCGGCAGTGCCGGTTGCGACCGTCATCTCTTTGAATTCGGGCAGATACCGTGAAACGGGCGCATTCAGATCCAGCTTGCCTTCTTCGACCAGCATCAGCGCCACGACGGATGTGATCGGTTTTGTCATTGAATAGATGCGAAAGATGGTGTCGTCGGTCATGATATCGCCGTCGATCTTGCGCTTGCCCAGGGCGGACACATGCGCGACCTTGCCATTTCGCGCTACGAGTAGAACTGCACCAGGAAAATCCCCGGAGTCGATACGGTCCTGCAGCATCTTGTCGATCTGGTTAAGCTTGTCCGCAGACAAGCCGACCTCGTCCGGCTGAACGACGGGCAGATCTGCGGCAATTGCGGATGTCGCGATAGCGACCGCCGCCCCGAAGACGATTGACCTCATGGAAATTGACATTCTGTTCCTCCTCCTTGTCTTGCCGTCCTGCCCTTGCGGCGGTGACGGCATTTTCATCCCGTTAATCTTTGACCGTCCTGTTCAACCGACCCGGTTTGCCTTGGTGCCATGCCAAGACGATAGGAACTGCAGCCAGGACAAATCCGGCGAGTGAGACCTCGGTCCGGTCTAGTCCAAGCAACCCGCCAAAAGGCGCCGCGATCATCAGTCCTGAAATTGCGAGTGTGCCACGCATGAAAAGTGACAAAGCGCCGTCGCCCATCGACCCGACAAAGGCTAGGTAACCCTGCATGCCTGCTGCCAGGAACCAGACCCCGACAAAGGCGCAGACCACGGCGACAAGCACATCTGGCACAGGTGCCTGTCCGATAAGCGCCGGGTTCAGGACGAAGAAGAACGGGATCACGTAGATCACCACGCCAAGCCTTGTCGCCTGCCATGCCGAAGACATCGGGTTTGCACCGGCTAGTGTGGCCGCGGAAAATGCCCCCAATGCCACGGGTGGCGTGATGAAACTGACCATGCCCCAATAAAGTATGAACAGGTGAACCGCCAGTTCATTGAGCCCGGCCTGTACCAGCGCGGGGGCCAGAACGACGGCAAGGAAAATGTAACAGGCGGTGACCGTCATCCCCATGCCAAAGATGAACGCCGTCAGAGCGCCCATGATCAGCAACATGCCGGTCGAATTGCCCGCAACGTGCACCAGTTCGTTCGCCAGTGGCCCTGTCAGGCCGGTGGCCTGAAAGGCACCCACGATCATGCCGATGCCAAGCAGAATTGAAACAATCTCGGACAACGTCCGACCAACCGAGATTATCATGTCGGCGAACCCGGCGCGCGTGAACCTGTCCCGTTTGCTGAACTGGTTAAAAACCAGCAACAGTGCGACAGCGTAGAATGGCGCAGTTGTTTCCCAGCGGTAGGCAGTCATCAATACTATCAAAAGCGCGAAAACGATGATGTAGAGCCAGCCCTCGCGCAGGGTTGCGCGCACACCGGGCAGATCGGCACGGCGGAGCCCGGTCAGACCGCGCCGCGCCGAATAGGCGTCGATCTGAACGAACAGGCCAAAGTAGTACAGCGCCGAAGGGATCGCCGCCGCCAGCATGATCTGCGAATAGGGCAGGCTGAGCCAGGACGCCATGACAAAGGCGGTGGCCCCCATGATCGGTGGCATCAACACCCCCCCGGTCGAGGCGCAGGCCTCCGTAGCGGCGGCAAAGCGCGCGGAAAAGCCCGACCGCTTCATCGTCGGGATTGATACTGCACCTGTTGTCAGCACGTTCGAGATGACCGACCCCGACATCGAACCCATAAACCCGGAGGCAAAGATCGACACCTTGCCCGCACCACCGCGATACTGCCCGACAAGCGCCATGGCCAGGTCGTTGAAAAAACGGCCGCCGCCTGTGTATTGCAGAACTGAACCGAACAGGATGAACCCGATCACCAGCGTACCGAACGCCTGCATCGGGATGCCGAAGGAGGCTTCGGACGAGAGCATGAAGAAGGGAATGACATCGGTAAACGGCTGGGTGAAACCGCTCAGTGGTTCGGGGACACGCCCGGCGAATGTCGGGTAGATGGAAAACACCAGTACAACCGCGAAAAGAACGACCCCCCCTGCCCTTCGGGTGCCTTCGAGGATCAACAGATAGAACAGGATCGACCACCACTTGGCCGTTTCCGGCGCGGCATATTCCCACCCGTTGTCGAGACTTTCGCCCCTCGTCAACGCAAAGTAGGCTCCGACGGCCAGGGTCAGGCCGGACAGCACCCAGTCGTACCAGGGGATATCGGTCGACCGGCGCCCGGTGATCCGGAAGCCGAGAAAGGTAACCGACAAGAAGATACCGGCGAGGATATAAAGGTACATGCCCTCCAGCATCGCGTAGCCGCCGATACGCAGGTTGAAGAGCTGGTTGATCGAAAGAGCGATGGCGGCAACCGTAGCAAGCGCGATGTACCATCTGCCCAACCGGGAAAACGACAGCCTTTCGTTTGCGAGGTCCTCTTCCAGGGCTCTTGTCGAACGGTTCTGCGCGGGCCCGTCGCTCATTTGCGCCTACCTGTCATCTGAGATTTTCGACATGCGACGGGCGGAATTCCTTCCGCCCGCACCTGGATCAGAACGCGACCTGAAAGCCCCCGGCCTTCAACGCCTCGCGCCGCCGCTCGGCCCAGGCCTCTTCCCAGTTGTCTGGTGCCTCGGCCTTGAGCGCATCCCATGCCGCCGCCAGAGCATCCTGTCGCGCGATCAGGTTGTCGTTATGCTCCTGCGCGGCATCCGACCAGGCGCCGCTTTCCTTATAGTAACGCACGGCGCCCTCATGATACGGGATCACCCAGTCAAACTGCTGAAACTCCATCGCCCAACCTTCGATGCCCGGTGTCTTGCCCGAGTATGCCGGCAACAGCTCGAACATGGCCTTTGTCATGTTGTAAGCCAGATTCGCATCCGTGGTGTCCAACCCGATCAGGATCGGATAGGGAAAGGCCGCCATGTCGCGCCCGCCCGTGCCGTCGATGTTCGCACCGACCGTGCCCTTGGACTTGATGTAATAAGGGGCGACGGCGGTCAGCCGGTTGAACGCTTCCTCGTCGGACGGATCGAAGGGCGGCCAGAACAGTCCGCGCGGGCTGGATGCCACCTCATACGTCACGCCGGAGTTCGTCGATGAAAACGCAACGTCGACCGTACCGTCGACCATCCCCTTCCACGCCGCACCGAAGCCACCGAATTCAACCTTTTCCACGTCGTCCCATGTCAGACCGCCATAGGCCAGCCAGGACGAGGTATTCGTATTCAGCGCCGGCGCACCCTTGATGAACGCCACACGAAGCCCCTTGACGTCCGCGTAGGTAAAACCCTCGCAATCGGGTTTGCCCGCATCGTCGCAGGCATCGCGCGCGACGCCGATGGACATGGCAACGCCGCCCCCGGAGTTGGTGCCCAACACCCTGATCTTCTGTGGTCCCCAGTTGTCGTTCCCGAATGCCAGAACGCCCTCTTGCGCCAGATAGACACCGATGCCGTTAAGCGAAAAGTCCACCTTGCCCTGGCGCAGCGGCTCCATGCGGGCCACATCGTTTCCCGCAGGCAGTATCCTGAGATTGACCTCCGCTTCATCCTGAAGCGCGGCGCCGATGGCGACCGCCTCGTTGTAGCCCGCCGATCCGGTGCCATAGGCCGTCCAAGCGATCTGGCGGGGCAATTCGAAATCTGCTGCTTGCACGGCAGGTGCCGCAAGGCACAGGGCCGCAGCGAAAACACTCTTTCGCATAGTCTCCTCCCTATTGTCGTCCGACACGTCAGACGGTCGGCTGCAGCGAAAGGCTTGCATGGAGAATGAAAGCAATCAACATAAATTTCTATTTAATGATCATTTTTTCAGTTTTGTTTCATTTATTGGAACACTATGCCAATCAAAACAGCACCCAAGGGCGGATTTTTCATCCACCCTCCGGGCCGGTCAACGGTCCAGGCAATCAGCCCTTCTTGGAACTCATCTTGAAAACGCCTGACATGCGTATCGACACCGCGGCTTCCGCAAGGCGCGGTCCAAGATCCGATTCGAAATAGTCAGAAACAGCGCGGTAGCGCGGCACCGCACAGGCGATGGCGACACAAAGCCCATCCTCGGTCCGGCCCAGAGGGGCGCCAGCTGCCACAAGGTCGGGCCGCCAGTCCCCATAGGACACACAGAACCCTTGCTCGCGGCATCGCGCCACCGCAGCATCCATAACGGGCCGCGCGCTTTCGAAGTCATCGCCGTGCAGGGCGCGGATCTCGTCGATCTTGTCGTCGTACTCCCAATCCCGCAACATCGACAACAGCGACCATCCCAATGCCGAATGATGCAGCGGACCCGATTGACCGATATCGGGTACATGCGGCCATCCGGGCGGCAACCCTGCGGTTTGCACATGTACGAAGCGATCCCCAGACATGATCCCGAGCGAGGCATTGCCGGAACACATTTCCGCAATCTCGCGCATCGGTCCGCCGACGTCATGCCGCCACGGCATCGTCGCTAGCACCGGATAGGTCAGCGACAACAGTTGCGGCGCCAGCCGAAATGCCCCCTTCGACGTCTTGCGAAGGTAACCCATGTGCAGCAGCGTCTTGCAAAGGCGTGACACCGTCGGGCGTTTCAACCCCATCCGACGGGCGATCTCGGCGTTGGACAACTCCTGCTCGGATGCTGAAAAACACTGGAGTATCTCGATCCCGCGCATCAGCGTGGAGGAAAGCGACGCATCGATTCCCGTGTCGAGCTCTTCCTGTCGATCCGACGCCGACGTCGGCGCGTCTTGCGGGTTTGTCATATGACCCCTTTTGCCCTGTAGTTCTCGATTTCCGAGTCATCGAGACCCAAAATCTCCTTGTAGACATATTCGTTATCGGTGGCGATACCCTTGGCCGCCCATCGGATCTGACCTGGATTATTGCGAAAGCGCGGGACGAGCCCTTGCATCCGCACCTCGCCGAAGTCCTCGTCCGGGACGCGCGTGATCGTTTCCCGCGCGATGAAATGCGGGTCAGCGAAAATCTGATCGATGGAATAGATGGGGGCCAACGTGCCGCCCGTGGCACGAAACGCCGTCACGGCTTCTTCCTGAGTATGCGCCGCGATCCAGCGGCCAAAGATCCGGTCTAGTTCCGCCACATTGGCCACCCGCGAGGAATTGTCACAGAACCGTGGATCGTCGATCAAATCGGCCCGTCCGATGGCACGGGCATTATTGGCAAAGGTGCGCGCCGTGCTGCCCGCAACCGTGACATAGCGCTTGTCGGCAGTCAGATAGACGTCCGAAGGTGCGGAATAAAGGTTGCGGTTGCCCGCACGCTGACGCACTTCGCCCAGCTGGTCATATTCGATTGCCAGAACTTCGATGATACGCAACAGCGCTTCGGTCAACGACAGGTCGATCTCCTCCCCCTTTTCACGGTCGCTTTGCGCCACGCGCCATAGGGCGGCCATGATCGCGAACGCACCGAACAACCCGCCGATCGGGTCGCCGATAGGATAGCCGGTGTGCATCGGGGCCCCGTCCGCATCGCCGGAAATGGCGGTCAGGCCACCCATCGCCTCGAAAATCCGTGCCAGACCGGACATTTCACGATACGGACCATCCTGCCCGAAACCGGTCAACCGCAGCACCACGAGGCGTGGGTTGGCCTTCCACAGCGTTTCGACATCCAGCCCCCAGCGTTCAAGCGTGCCGGGACGGAAATTCTCGACCACCACGTCGCTCTGCGCCACCAGTTTCAGAAACAGATCCTTGCCGTCGTTGCTGCGCAGGTCCAGCGTGCCAAAGAACTTGCCCCGGTTGGTGACCTTCCACCAAAGCGATTTTTGTTCTTTGAGCGGAGGAAACCCCCGCAACCCATCACCGACACCCGGTAACTCCAGTTTTATCACCTCGGCCCCGAAATCCGCCATCATCGTCGCAGCCATCGGCCCTGCAATAATCGTGGCGATGTCCAGTACCCGCAGACCCGAAAGAGGTCCTTTCCCCGTCTTGCTCATTGTCTTCCTTCCTGAGTATCCGGTTTTCTCGTATCATATTGTTCGCATAGTTCAAACGATAGGTTGTTTTGATTTACTTAGTTGCGCAATTTTGCTCCTTGGTCCACTATATTGGAATACTGATGGAGGATGACATGAAGGACGATGTGACGGAGGTTCGAGCGAATTATCAGGGCAGCCTGCTGGTCGTGACGCTCGACGGTCCCTCCACACGCAATGCGATCGGACCGGACGTCTACACGGAGATCAGACGGCATCTGCTGGAGGCGGAGCAGGTTGCGTCAGTGCGCGCAATCGTTCTAACCGGGGCGAACGGCTTTTTCTCTTCGGGTGGAAACGTCCGGGCGTTGAAGGCCAGCGGGCAAACGACACTTGCGGGCGTCAGCGGCAATACCGACAAGCTGAATGCCACGATCAAGGGGATCAGGGGCTGTCCCAAGCCGGTGATCGCCGCAATCGAAGGCGGTGCGTCCGGGGCGGGCTTTTCCATGTGTCTGGCCTGCGACATGATCGTCGCCAGCGAAACCGCCAACTTTACCGCCGCCTATGTGCGGGTCGGCCTGACCCCCGATGGCGGTGCGACGCATTTCCTGCGTGGCGCCCTGCCCGCCCAACTGGTCAATGAAATCTGCATGCTGGGCCTGCCCATACCGGCCCCCCGGCTTGCCAGCGCGGGGGTGGTGAATCGACTGGCCCCAGAGGGTCGGGTATTGGATGCCGCATTGGAACTGGCTGGCGGATTGGCGAACGGCCCAGCGAATGCGCTTTGCACGATCAAACGTCTTGTGGGGGCCGCTGAAGCCTGCGATCTGGCCACACAGCTTGAAGATGAGGCGAGATCCATCAACCTCGCCCGCTTCGGCCCGGAAGCCGCCGAAGGTCTTTCCGCTTTTCTGGAAAAGCGCCGCCCCGATTTCGTCAGCCTCCAGGAGGAGGCGTACCAATGACCGGCCCACTTCGAGACCGGGTCGTCCTGATCACCGGGGCGAGCCGGGGCATCGGCCGCCAGATCGCCCTGACCGCCGCGTCCCAAGGCGCCTCCATCGTCGTCGCAGCCAAATCGGACACGCCGCACGCCCGGCTGCCCGGCACAATCCACAGCGTCGCGGAAGAAATACGTGCAATAGGCGGCACGGCCCTTGCAGTAAGACTGGATGTGCGCGACGACGCCTCTATCGCCGACGCGATCAAGGCGACCGAGGAAGCATTCGGGCGGCTGGACGCCCTCGTCAACAACGCCGGGGCGATCCGCCTCGAACCGGCGGCAAAAATCGAAATGAAGCGGTTCGACCTGATCCATCAGATCAACACCCGCGCCGTACTTGCCTGTACCAAGGCCGCACTGCCTCTATTGGAACACTCGGACTGCGCGCACATTCTCAACCTTGCACCGCCTCTCAACCTGTCGCCCGACTGGATGGGTCGGTACGCGCCCTATACCACTACAAAGTATGGAATGACGTTGCTGTCGCTGGGCTTGGCCGAGGAATTCCGGAATCGCGCTATCGCCGTGAACACGCTCTGGCCCCGCACCACGATTGCCACCGCAGCCGTGGAATTCGAAGTCGGACGCGAGTATCTGAAAAGATCGCGCTCACCTCAAATCATGGCTGATGCCGCCTGCCATGTGCTTGCGACGCCTCCGCGGAACTTGACCGGTCAATGCCTGATCGACGAAAATTTCCTGACAGGCTGCGGCATCACCAACTTCGACAGTTACCGGAACGATCCCGATGGGGGTGACCTCGCGCTGGACCTGTATGTCGATAAGTGACCCGAAGCAGACATTTCTCGCCCGCAGGGATTACGAGGCGCTTGTCGGCACCGAACTCGGCAAATCGCACTGGATCAAGATCACGCAGTCGCGGATCGACCAATTCGCGGACTGCACCGGTGACCACCAATCCATCCATGTCGATCCGGAAACGGCACGCGGCGGCCCATTTGGAGGCACGATCGCCCACGGGTTTCTGACACTGTCGATGATCGTGGAAATGATGCAGGGACTTCCCCGTATCATCGGCGTAAAGACAAACGTGAATTACGGTTTGGATCGCGTGCGCTTCATCTCGCCGGTCAAGGTCGACAGCTGCATCCGCGGCAGGTTCACCTTGTCTGCCTTCAAGCAGATCGAAACCACAATCGTGGAAACCACTTTCGCGATCGTGGTCGAGATCGAAAATCACGACAAGCCCGCCCTTGTCGCAGACTGGCGCGCCCGCCGGTACCTTTGCCCAGCTTTTCCGCCTGAAACGTGAACCGCTTGAAGCTGGTGCTCGTGAGAGTGAACCCGGCTTGGCACGCACGATTTCAAGAAGAGTATCGAGATACGGGGCCAGATCCCCAAACTCCCCCGTCGGCATGGGGAGTGGGTAAAACCTGGGGGTTGGTTGCTATCATGTAGCGGCTGTTCAAACAAATATCTGTTATGGAGACCAGCTTGGCACGAGACCTGATGTCTGACGAGGAGTGGGCGTTCCTTGAACGCTTTATCCTCGCTGCGCGCGCCCCGAACGGGCGCAAACCGACCAAGCACCGCCCTGTTCTTGATTGGATTTTCTGGATCGCCAGCACCTTCAGCGCCCAGTGCGCGCGGGATCTTACCGCCCAGAGCTCCAGTGTCTTCGCCAGCCAGACAGCCCATGCCACCAGAGAGGCAAAGGCCAGCCCCAGCATCACCAGCTTCGCCACGATATCGGCACTGCGATACATGCCGATGGGCGAGAGGTTGTGTTCCCGATCAGCGCGAAGGGCACCTCGATCGGGCAAAATAACGCGCTTGACCTTGTGGGGCTCGCGCTGCGGCACGAAGCGAACGAGGTCGACAAGATCACCAAGGGCGCGAGGATGCACCCCTGAACGGCGCTAGCCCCGCATGGCCGCGAAGGCCCCCGGCGGGGCACCGACATGGCGGGCGAAGGCGACGCTGAAAGCGCTGGCAGAACCATAGCCGATTCGCCTGGCAATGTCGGCGATCGGGGCCTCTTTCCGGGCCAGCATGTCCTTGGCCAGCGCCATCCGCCAAGTCGTGACATATTCCATCGGCGCGGCGCCGATCTCGCGGCGGAAGCGTTCGTAGAAGGTTGAGCGCGACATTGCGGCGGCCTGTGCCAGCGCGGCCACTGAGTGCGGATGGTCGGGGTTCGCGTGTATCTGCCGCAGGGCAAGGCCAAGCTGCGGGTCCGCCAGTCCGCGCAGCAGGCCTGGCGTTACGGCTGTTTCGGCGGTCGAGCGAAGCGCCTCGATCAGCATCACTTCCAGCAGATGACCCAGCACCACGTCGCGGGCGGCACGGTCACTCCGGGTTTCATCGTCGATCATCTTCACCAGCGCGGTCAGCCGATCCGCGCCTTGGACATGGATGACCTCGGGCAACAGCGACACCAGAAGATCCTTGTCTCGCGAGGCAAAGGCGCAATGGCCAACCAGCGCCTGAACTTCAGCGGGCGCGTCGGGACTGCCCATTCGAAACACCCCGGGGCTGACCTCAAGGGGCAGCGGCCGCGCGAGGCTTGTCGGCGGCTCCAGGCTCGACATCGAGAAGTCGAAGATGGCGGGCACCAACACGAAATCGCCTGCAGTGAGACGGATCGGCGCGCGGCCGGCGATGGTCATCCAGCAACTGCCCACGACCATCGCGCAGTAGAACGGACTGCCCATGTTCGAACGCTCAACAATCCATCGACCGCCTCCCGACACCAGCTTGGAGATCGACGGGGCGGGTTTCAGGAGGCTGACGACATCTGCGAGGGGGTCTCTCATGTTTCCGGACATATGCAAAAGTATTCTGGATTTCCAGTGATAGAATGTCCGGAGGCTGTCCGCCATCTCCTGAACAAGGCAAAAACAGGAGAAACACAACATGCCCAGGATTCTTATCACCGGCTGCTCGACCGGGTTCGGCCTCGCCACCGCACAGCGTTTCCTCGCCGAAGGCTGGGAGGTGATCGCCACGATGCGCAATCCCAGCGAAGACATCCTGCCCGCGCAGGAGGGGCTGACCGTCCTGCCGCTGGATGTGACCGACGCGGACAGCATTGCAGCGGCAGTCGCACAGGCCGGGCCGCTCGACGCGCTGGTCAACAACGCCGGGGTCGGGATGCTGAACGTGGTGGAAGGTGCTGCGATGGAGAACACCCGCGAGGTGTTCGAGACCAATATCCTCGGCCCCATCGCACTGACCAAGGCCGTCATGCCGCAGTTCCGCGAGCGAGGCGAGGGCGTGATCGTCAATGTCAGCTCCAGCGTCACGGTCAAGCCGCTCCCTGCCCTCTCGGCCTACAGCGCCAGCAAGGCCGCGCTCAACGCTTTCACCGAAAGCTTCGCGCTCGAGGCGGCGCTCTTCGGCGTCCGGGTGCGGCTGGTCTTGCCGGGCTCGTCGCCGACAACCTCTTTCGGTCAGAACGTCGTCGCCCGGATGGGGATGGAGATCCCCGCACCCTACGAGGCCTTTGTCATGGATTATCTCGGCGAACTGCGCGGATCGAGCGAAGTGACGGTGGCAGATGACGTGGCCGAGGCCGTTTGGCGGGCGGTGACCGATCCCGATACGCCGATGAAGACCCCTGCCGGGGCTGACGCCGTGGCGTGGTTCCACAAAGCCGATCTGCCCGTCGAATGACCCGTTGCCGTCGCCCCGACCGGGGCGACGGTTTCCCCTGTTTCAAGGACACGACCCTCATGAACAACCTGATCGACCTCGCCCGCCACATCCCCACGCCCGACGCTGCGCTGACCGTGGCCTATACGCCGGTCACCCTGCCGATGGAGGGCCGTCAACCGCTGGAACTGCGCATCACGGCCCCAGCGGAAAGCATGGACATTCCCATCGTGCTGTTCTCGCATGGAGGTGGCCCGTCGAACTACATCCCGTCCAAGGATGGCTATGCCCATCTCGCACAATTCTGGGCCGAGCGCGGGCTTGCCGTGATCCAGCCGACCCATGCCACGTCCCGCGTCGGCGGCCTGCCACCGGATGCGCAAGGCGCGCCGTTCTTCTGGCGCGAGCGGGTTGCGGAGATGAAAGCGATCCTCGACCGCCTGAACGAGATCGAGCATCAGGTCCCGGCCATTGTCGGGCGGCTGGATCACACCCGCATCGCGGCGGCGGGCCATTCCTTCGGCGGCTACACCACCGGCCTGTTGCTGGGCAGCCGCGTTCAGGGCGAGGACTTCCGCGATCCGCGCATATCTGCCGGGCTTATGCTGACCGCGCCCGGCCGGGGCGGCAGCGATCTGACACCCGAGAATGCAGGGCGCTTCCCCTTCTTTGACGTGGATTTTTCCGGCCTGACGACGCGGACCCTCGTGGTTGTCGGCGACGAGGACAATCCGCATTTCACCCCGCGCGGCCCGGACTGGTTCGCCGATGCCTTCCATGACAGCCCCGGCGCCGAGGCGCTTCTGACCCTGCGTGGCGTCGGGCACGGGCTGGGCGGCATTGCGGGCCTCGACGCGAAAGAGACCGAGACCGAAGCGCCGGACGCGCTGGAGGCCACCAAGCGGCTGACCCTCGCCTGGCTGCGCTCGACCCTCGGCCTGGATGCCGATGCCTGGAAGACCGCCGCCGGGGCGCTTGACGGACCAGCTTCGGCACTGGCGCAGGTCACACCGAAGACGCGGCCCAAAGGCAAGTAGCCCTGCGACGATCGCCGTCGTCGCGCTAAGGTCAGGATGCGTTGATTCTTACTGCGCAGCGTGATTCACGGCTCGGAAAACGGAGCGGTGACATGGGCGACCTTTTCTGGCTGACCG
Organism: Aquicoccus porphyridii; assembly: GCF_008369105.1. GTDB lineage: Bacteria > Pseudomonadota > Alphaproteobacteria > Rhodobacterales > Rhodobacteraceae > Aquicoccus > Aquicoccus porphyridii. Next base: position 178,695 of record NZ_VINQ01000007.1, read on the forward strand.
ACGAGCAGATGGCCAAGCTTCCCCCCTTCTTCCCGAAATCGCACGGCAAGCCACGGGTCGATGACAGACGAGCGTTGAGCGGGATTATCTTCATCAATCGCAATGGGTTGCGCTGGCGCGACGCTCCGGAACTCTACGGTCCTCACAAGACGCTTTACAGCCGGTGGACGCGTTGGAGCGATAAAGGGATACGCGCCTGCATCCCGGGTCGAAGTCAACGCAAAACGACCGTGAAGTACGACAAACGCCGATACAAGCGGCGTAACCGAATTGGGATCATGTTCGGAAGGCTCAAGGCCTGGCGACACGCTACGATAGATGCCCAAAGATCTTTCTCTCAGCAATCGCTCTCGCTGCGACCGTCATCTATTGGTTATGAACCCTGATCCTAGGGCATGTCGCATTTGATCGGAAACACCCGCCCCGGCCGTGAGCCGGGGCCTCTCATCTTTGTCATAGGCCCCGGCTCAAGGCCGGGGCGGAGAGGCGTGAATCCGTTCCACTGCGACATGCGCCAAGGGCATGCGCCTGCCCGAGGTGGGCGCAGAATGCGCCCGCCATGGGGCGGGCGGGCGCATGCCCGGACCGCAAGCGGCCCGGGCGGACTGAAGTCAACGGGGTGAATCCGTCCCAAGTGGGGGCGATGTGCAGGAAGGGGCTTTGCAAAGTGACCGCCACGAGGCTGATCGACACATCCGGCCGAGGCTGTGTGGAAACTCCAACATGTGGTATGCTTGTTGCGAGATGGGAGTGCATGTATGTCAGGTTTCATCGGTGGTGTTGATCGCGATCAGGTCACGCTGTTTCCGGAACGTCTTGAGGATTGGATTGGCGAGGACCATCT
>NZ_VINQ01000061.1 GCF_008369105.1 Aquicoccus porphyridii
TTGATCAACCCCACCTAAGTGGTCCGGTTTGATTGTTAGTGCATGACCGGCCTTGGGTCCATCGTGACAATGATTTCCGGGGCGGGAGGGCGGTAGCCCAATGTACTGTATGGTCGCTTCGTGTTGTCGTGTTTCCTCCATTGTTCGATCAGGATCTGCGCCTCACGCAGGCTGTATAAGACCTCGCCGTTGAGGAGTTCATCGCGGAACCTGGCATTGAAGCTCTCGCAGCATCCGTTCTTCCAGGGCGACCCAGGCTCGATGTAAGCAGTCTTGGCGCCGACGGCGGCAATCCAGTCCTGCACCGCCTGCGCCACGAACTCCGGGCCGTTGTCTGACCGGATGTAAGCCGGCACGCCCCCGCATGATGAACAGGTCGCTCAGTGTGTCGATGACATCCCCGGAGTTCAGCTTGCGCTTCACCTTGATTGCCAGGCATTCCCGGCTGTGCTCGTCCAGGATGTTGAGTATCCTGAAGACCTTTCCGTCCGCGGTCCGGCAATGCACGAAGTCATAGCTCCAGACGTGGTTCTGATACTCCGGCCGGAGCCGGACGCAGGATCCATCGTTCAGCCAGAGCCGTGCCTTCTTCGGTTGTTTCATCGGTACCTTCAGCCCCTCTCGCCGCCATAGGCGCTCGACGCGCTTGTCGTTCACCTCCCAGCCCGCATCTCTCAGCAGGGCCCCGATCCGACGATAGCCGTAGCGACCAAACTGACGCGCCAGCGCGATCATGTCCGCGACCAAGCGCTCCTCATCGGCACGACCTTGGGGCATCTTCCTCTGCGTGGAACGGTGCTGGCCCAGGACACGACAAGCCCGACGCTCAGAGATTGTGAACGTGCTGCGCACATGATCGATGCAGGCCCGGCGGCGAGCGGCGCTCAGAAGTTTCCCCGTGCAGCCTCCTTCAGGATGAGCTTGTCCAACGTCAGGTCTGA
>NZ_VINQ01000062.1 GCF_008369105.1 Aquicoccus porphyridii
CCTGATCTTCGCAATCGTCTCCACAACCAACATCCCCAACTCGCTCCCTCATGCATCTGAGGAAGCATCAAAACAGAAATATCAGGGGGGTCACTTTTGGACGCCGATTACCCCGCTACGGGGTCAATTTTGCACGCCTGTTCACACCTACCCCGCTCGCCATGACGGGGGCAGGCTACTCGGAGGCGCTTGCGGGTGACGTCGTGCGCTGGCACGTGGTCGCTATGTTCGCACCAAGCTTCTTCACCGGCTTCGTCATCAAGCGCTTCGGCACGGTGCCGGTCGTGGTCACGGGGCTGGCGCTGCTTGTCGCCTCAGCGCTCGTGGCCGCGAGCGGCGTGTCCTCGCATCACTTCTACGGTGCGCTGATCGTACTGGGGATCGGCTGGAACTTCGGCTTCATCGGGGCCACGACCATGCTCGCAAGCGCGGTATCGGCCGATGAGCGCGCCGTCGTGCAGGGCACCAACGACACGCTGATCGCGCTCGCCGCCACAATCTGCGTGTTCGCCTCGGGCGCCATCGTGGTCGAGTACGGCTGGACGAACCTCGCGCTCGCCAGCCTGCCGGTCTTGGCCGTCGCGCTACTGTGGGTGCTCATGTCGGGACGGCCATCGTAGGGCCCGCTACGCAAGGTGTTCCGGTAGTTGTTCGGGATTGGCATAGCCCATTGGAGCGGGCCTTCTGGCAGGGTACAGCGAAAGCCGCGAGCGGCATCCCGATGTCTGATGGACGGCCGGTCAGGGCGGCGAACGACGCCACCGATCGCTTGATGGGAGGGCTGCCGCAGGTCGGCTTCGAGCCCACAGCGGACGGGCATCGATGATCAATTTATTGCGCCCCAGCTAATTAGCTGGGGCGCAATAAATCGCTATGCGCCGCACTT
>NZ_VINQ01000063.1 GCF_008369105.1 Aquicoccus porphyridii
AATGCCGTAACGGCGCAGGCGATGACCAACCGGCCCAAAGCCCTCCCGGAGCTGTCCGGGAATTAGCGAAATGACTGTCCGGGATTTACCGAAACGCGTGTCCGGAAATTACTGAAATGCTTGTCCGGGAATTACTGAAACCCGCAGCACTCACATGACCGCTGATGTTAGCCGCTGGCAAGGGCATTCTTCGGTGCGTCGCGGCACCAGCCTTTGGAGCCGCTTGCTCGGCCAGGCCTTCGGTTTTCCAGCGGCTGGCGACCAAATTCCCGTCGAAGTCACCAAGACTGTCACTGACAGCGGCGAGGCGTGGCAGCGCACCTTTGGCGCACGCATTTTCCGCTCCCATCTCGCTGCGACCCCGCATGGCATGACGGAACGCTTTGGCCCGTTCACTTTTATCCTCGGGCTGACAGTAGAGAATGGCGTATTGCACTACCCGGTCGATGCGGGACGGCTCGGCCCGCTGCCTCTACCACGCTGGTTATTGCCCAGCTCGGAGGCACGAGAGTATGTAGAGGGTGGCGTTTTTCGGTTCGACGTCAAATTGCGAGCGCCACTGACCGGGGACCTGCTTGTCCATTACCAAGGCACGCTGACACCGGCGACAATGGACACCCGTCGACCAGAAACGTCGACGTAGCTGCTCATGGTCGCGAGCAGTCCATGACGGCCCTGAGCCGTCGTTCGGGCCTAGCGCGGGGGATGACCGGTCTCAGCCCTTACAAGTCATTCGTGTCTAGCACAGCATGCGACCGGACTCATGATACCAGAGGCGCGGATGGATGTTTATATACACCCTAGGGGTTTGCAACCATTCGAATAAGCCGCACCCGCCGAAAAACGCC
>NZ_VINQ01000064.1 GCF_008369105.1 Aquicoccus porphyridii
TAGGGTCAGGATTCATAACCAGTAGATGACGGTTGCAGCGAGTGCGATGGCTGAGAGGAACACCTTGGGACAGCGGTCATAGCGTGTCGCCACGCGTCTCCAATCTTTGAGCCTGCCAAACATGATCTCGATGCGGTTGCGCCGCTTGTATCGGCGCTTGTCGTATTTCACCTTCGTCGTGCGCTGTTTTCGGCCCGGGATACAGGCGCGTATCCCTTTGTCTTTCAACGCGTCTCGGAACCAGTCGGCGTCATAGCCGCGATCTCCGAGSAGCCAGTCGACCTTGGGTAGGCTGCTCAGTAGCGCCCGCGCACCGATGTAGTCGCTGACCTGTCCAGCGGTGACGAACAGGCTGAGCGGTCGCCCTTGGCTGTCGCAAATGGCATGCAGTTTGGTATTCATGCCGCCCTTGGTTCGACCGATCAGGCGACCGCGCCCCCCTTTTTCGCGGCCATGCTGGTCGCGGTGCGGTGGGCTTTCAGATACGTCGCGTCGATCATCACGGTCTTTTCCCCTCCGTGTTTGGCAGCCAGGCCGACCATCATCTGGGCGAAGATGCCTTTCTCGCTCCAACGCTTCCACCGGCTGTAAAGCGTCTTGTGCGGTCCGTAGGCTTCCGGAGCGTCTCGCCAGCGCAACCCATTGCGATTGATGAAGATAATCCCACTCAACACCCGTCTGTCATCGACCCGCGGCTTACCGTGCGACTTCGGGAAGAAAGGGGAAAGCTTGGCCATCTGCTCGTCGGTCAGCCAGAAAAGGTCGCTCATGTCACCGCTCCGTTTTCCGAGCCGTGAATCACGCAGCGCGTTGGAAATCAATGCATCCTGACCCTAG
>NZ_VINQ01000065.1 GCF_008369105.1 Aquicoccus porphyridii
CCTGTCGCAGCTCAACCGCTCCCTGGAGCAGCGACCCAACAAGCGCCCGGTGAACTCCGACTTGCGCGAATCCGGGGCGATCGAGCAGGACGCCGACGTGATCATGTTCGTCTACCGCGACGAGGTGTACCACCCGCCTGTCGCAGCTCAACCGCTCCCTGGAGCAGCGACCCAACAAGCGCCCGGTGAACTCCGACTTGCGCGAATCCGGGGCGATCGAGCAGGACGCCGACGTGATCATGTTCGTCTACCGCGACGAGGTGTACCACCCGGAGACCGAGTTCAATTGGGTCGCCGAAATCATCATCGGCAAGCAGCGTAACGGTCCGATCGGTACGGTGCGCCTGGCCTTCATCGGCAAATACACGCGCTTCGAGAACCTTGCCGCCGGCATGTACAACTTCGAGGACGAATGACCCGGCTTGGGTCTTGCCCGGCGGGGTGGTCAAGGCGAACGCCTATGGCCACGGCAGGACCCGATGCCATGCGTCCCCTCGTTGCCACCGTCGACCTTTCCGCCATTCGCCACAACTATGCCCTGGCCAAGCGCTGCGCGCCGCAGCGCCAGGCGTTCGCGGTGGTCAAGGCGAACGCCTATGGCCACGGTGCGCGCGAAGTGGTTACCGCGTTGCACGACGATGCCGATGGCTTCGCCGTGGCCTGCCTGGAGGAGGCCGCGGAAGTCCGCGCCTTGCACGCCAGCGCGCGCATCCTGTTGCTGGAAGGCTGCTTCGAGGCGAGCGAATACGCCCTCGCCGGGCAATTGCGCCTGGACCTGGTGATCCAGGGCGCGGAACAGGGCGAAGCGTTCCTCG
>NZ_VINQ01000066.1 GCF_008369105.1 Aquicoccus porphyridii
CGTGGTCATCCAGGCGTTGAATGTAGCCACGGGTCCGGGGGATTTGTCGTGATAGCATGTAGTCCTGTTTGGCTTTGGCCTGGAGGTCCGGGATCTCGTCTGCACCAACGAAATTGGATGTGGCGGGCAAATCGACCCCCACTATCGTTGTTGCGGCCATCGCCATGAGCAGCTTCAAGGCTCGAACACGTCGATAATCCACGATGAAGCTGTCATGCACCCCAAGCACCGGGATACCAAGGTTCGTGGTCCTCGAAAGCACCTGATCAGATATCTGACTGTCGAGGTACATCAGGTGGATGCCGTAATCCTCAGACAGTTTTCTTTTCATGAACGGATGCTTGTCGATGATTGCGTCCATCACCTGCGACAGTTCCGTGTTGGTGAGGTGTTTCGCCATATGGCCCGTTGGCCAGCCTTCGCGAAAGGAATTGTACGCAGACCTACGATTCTTGGCATTTATGGCCTTGAGCAACAACGTCTTGATGATCTGGCGCTGAAGCTTCTCTGGTGTTCCAGGCACCGTATTGCGCGGCAAGGTATAGGGATCACCACAAATTGTCTCACCCGCCTGTGATGCCAACAGGTGAAGGTGCATGCCCTGAAAGTCGACCTCCACCGTTGGAGCATCATTGATGAAGATCTGGTTTCGCCAGTCAGAGCTGTGAACAGGCGTGCAAAATTGACCCCGTAGCGGGGTAATCGGCGTCCAAAAGTGACCCCCCTGATATTTCTGTTTTGATGCTTCCTCAGATGCATGAGGGAGCGAGTTGGGGATGTTGGTTGTGGAGACGATTGCGAAGATCAG
>NZ_VINQ01000067.1 GCF_008369105.1 Aquicoccus porphyridii
CAGCGCCAGTCGGCGTCGGTCAGGTTGGGGAAGCCGTAGGCGCCCTTGGCGTCGGAGCCGTGGCAGATCGAGCAGTTGGAGGCGAACAGGCGACCGCCCATTTTCACCGCCTGCGGATCCTTGGCGACTTCCTCGATGGGCATCGCGGCGAACTTGGCGAAGATCGGGCCGTATTTCTCGTCGGCCTTGGCCATTTCCTTTTCCCACTGGTGGACGCCGGTCCAGCCTTTTTCCTTGTCGGCGAATTCGTCGGCGGACTGGTAGCCCGGCATCAGGCCTTTCCAGGTGCCCAGGCCCGGGTACAGGGCCAGGTACCCCACGGCGAACACCAGGGTGCCGACGAACAGCATGAACCACCACTTCGGCAGCGGGTTGTCGTACTCCTCGATGCCGTCGTAGGAGTGGCCCACGGTCTCGTCGGTGGTGCTGCTGCGCTGGCCCTTGCGGGTGGCGAAGATCAGCCAGGTCAGCGCCAGCAGGGTGCCGAGGGTGAGAGCTGTAATGTACAGACTCCAGAAGGTCGTCATTCTTTGTTACTCCTAGAAGCTTGCTCGACGTGCTTTTTGGCTTCGGGATCGTCTGCGAAGGGCAGCATCGTCGCTTCGTCGAAGCTCTTCTTGCGTTTGCCGCTGTAGGCCCAGATCACCAGACCGATGAAGGCGACCATGATCAGCARCGTGCCGAGTCCTCGCAGCGTCCCGATATCCATTGCCGTCACCGTTTGTTCTTGATCGAGGTGCCGAGCACCTGCAGGTAGGCGACCACGGCATCCATTTCGGTCTTGCCTTTCAGCGAGTCCTTGGCG
>NZ_VINQ01000068.1 GCF_008369105.1 Aquicoccus porphyridii
CTCGCCGGCATAGACCATCAGTTGCTTGGCGATCTTGGTCGAACCGGTGAACACCAGGGTGTCGACATCCATGTGCAGTGCCAGCGCCTTGCCTACCGTGTGGCCATAGCCCGGCAGCACGTTCTCGCCGGCATAGACCATCAGTTGCTTGGCGATCTTGGTCGAACCGGTGAACACCAGGGTGTCGACATCCATGTGCAGTGCCAGCGCCTTGCCTACCGTGTGGCCATAGCCCGGCAGCACGTTGAACACGCCTTTCGGAAGCGGGGCCTCGACGGCCAACTGGGCGATGCGGATGGCGGTCAGCGGCGACTTCTCGGAGGGCTTGAGGATCACCGAGTTGCCGGTGGCCAGGGCCGGACCGAGTTTCCAGCAGGACATCAGCAGCGGGAAGTTCCACGGCACGATGGCGGCGACCACGCCGACCGGCTCGCGGGTCACCAGGCCCAGCTCGGCATGGGGAGTGGCGGCGACTTCGTCATAGATCTTGTCGATCGCCTCGGCGCTCCAGCGCAGGCTGTTGGCGGCGCTGGCGACGTCGATGTGCAGCGAGTCGCTGATCGGCTTGCCCATGTCCAGGGTTTCCAGCAGGGCCAGCTCCTCGGCGTTCTCCAGCAGCAGATCGGCGAAGCGGATCATCGTCTGCTTGCGCTTGGCCGGCGCCAGGCGCGACCAGGCGCCGGAATCGAAKGCATTGCGGGCGACCTTGACCGCCTGCTCGGCATCGGCCAGGTCGCAACTGGCGACCTTGGCCAGGAAGCGGCCATCCACCGGGCTCAGGCAATCGAAGGTCTCGCCGGA
>NZ_VINQ01000069.1 GCF_008369105.1 Aquicoccus porphyridii
TATGGGAAATTTTAAAAATCGACTCACGGCCACCCAGCCACCCAACTGGGTCGCACCTTCTCAGGAATCTCGCTCCAAGTTCACAAAGACCACGCCTTCCTCGTCAAGTTGGTTGCGCCTTCCTTGCCTACCCGGTCATTCCTGCCTACCCTGCACTCGGTAGGTACTACCCGCCTACTACTTTTTTCTTTTCAACTTTGATCTTACCTTTCTCATATGGGAAATTTTAAAAATCGACTCACGGCCACCCAGCCACCCAACTGGGTCGCACCTTCTCAGGAATCTCGCTCCAAGTTCACAAAGACCACGCCTTCCTCGTCAAGTTGGTTGCGCCTTCCTTGCCTACCCGGTCATTCCTGCCTACCCTGCACTCGGTAGGTACTACCCGCCTACTACTTTTTTCTTTTCAACTTTGATCTTACCTTTCTCATACAGGCCCGTCGTACCTACCCTGTAGTTCTTACCTACCCTACACTTAATAAGCGCTACCTACTCGCAATTTTCCTTTTCAAAACTTCGGCTTCCAAAGGTCGATTGCGCCTTCCTTACCTACCCGGTCGTTCTTGCCTACCCTGCACTCGGTAAGTACCACCCTTCACTACCTTTCCCTCTTCCACCTTTTCAACCTCGGCCGCGCCTTTCTTATATAAAGCAGACGTGCCTACCCTACAGCGTCCACTCAAACTACGTTTCCACTAAGTAAAAAGCTAACTACTTT
>NZ_VINQ01000070.1 GCF_008369105.1 Aquicoccus porphyridii
GGCGCCGCGCACCGCGGCGGCCGCGTAGGCGGTCTGGGCGGCCTTGCGGGTGTGGCCGAGGGCGACGTGGCCCATCTCGTGGCCGAGCACGCCTTCGATCTCGTTGTCGCTCATCAGCTCCATCAGCCCGCTGTAGACGCGGATGCAGCCGTTGGCCATGGCCCAGGCGTTGACCTCCTCGGTGAGGTAGACCTTGTAGTTCACCGGCACGCCGTCGATCTGGTCGCCCAGGGCCTTGGCGATCTTGTCCAGGCGCTGGCCGTACTTGCTGTTGGCCGGGGCGATGCGGTTTTGCTGGTCGGACTCGGCGCAGGCCTGGTCGGCGACCTGGCGGACCTCGGCGTCGCTCAGGGTTGCAGCCTTCACCGCCATCATGCCGTGCTGCATGAGGTCACCCTGGGGCAGGTTCTGGCAGCCGGCCAGGGTGGCGCAGGCGAGGGCCAGGGCGGAAAGGGAAAGACGGGTCTTCATCGTGTGCTCCTTGCGATAGGTGGCGTTCCGTGCCGGACGGGCGTGTTCCGCCCGGTGCCGCGCGCCCGGTGGGGGTCGCGCGGCGGCGGATGATAGCGACTTGTGCCGTTCGTCGGAAGTCCCGCGAAGGCCGCAGGCCCGCCCTGGCGGGTGCGCAATGCGTCCCTGGCGTCAGTGGAAACCGCGCCAGGCGAGGTCGGCGCCGAGCAGCAGGAGACCGACGAAGAAGCAGCGCCT
>NZ_VINQ01000008.1 GCF_008369105.1 Aquicoccus porphyridii
GGCCGGTCGGCGAGGGCGCGGGGGAAGCCCCGGGTGTCGGGCAGGGGCGTGCCGTTCCAGAGTTGCCGTGCGAAATGGCGCGGCACCGGGGTGTCGGGGCGGGGCAGGGCGAGAACGATGGTGATCTGCCGGTCGGCTCCGGCGGCGCGGGTCAGCGTCTGTGCCAGCGCGCGGGCAAAGGCGGCGTGGCGGGCCGCGGGCGTGGCCGGTTCGGGGGCGTCTGTCGGGATCGCGTAGAACCCGTCGGGCATGCTGTGCCCGAACATGTCGGGGCCGGACCAGTCGAAGATGTAGCTGTTCCAGGTGGCGAAGAGCACGACATGCGAAATGCCGGGTGCGCGGTCGAGCCAGTCGAGCACGCGGGCGTTGAAGGCGGGGCATTGCGTGGCGCGGGTCTGGCCGGTGTTGATCAAGCCGGCCACCGGCAGGCAGCTCGACAATGTCATCTGGCGCAGGCCGTGCCCGTGCTGCCCGAGCGCGTTGCCGAGCGGTTCGGCGAGCCGCGCGGCGTGGCTGTCGCCCCAGAGCAGCACGCCCGGTTCGGGATCGGCGCCGAAGGTGCAGCCGTCGTCGAGATCGGTGGTGGCGATCTCGTCGCGGGTGAAGATGCAGCTGCGATAGCTGGGCGCGATGCTGTCGGACCAGGCCAGCACCGCCTGCACATGCCCGGGCAGGCGCGCGGGGTAGCCCCTGGTCACGTGGCCGCCGATGACGATGACGCAGAGCGCGGCGGCCATGCCGCCCAGCGCCGCCTTGCGCGGCAGCGCGAGGCGCGCGCCCCGGCGGAAGGGTTGTTCGATGACCCGCCAGCTGAGTGCCGAGAGCGCGGTGAGCCCGGCCAGCACCACGATCAGCCCTGCCAGCGTGTCGGGCCAGCGGCCCGCCTGCTTGAGCAGGCTGAACACCGGTTGATGCCAGAGGTAGAGCGAATAGCTGATCAGCCCGACAAAGCGCATCGGTGCAAGCGAGAGCAACCGCGAGATGGCCAGGTCTTCGCGCCCCGCGGCGAGGATCAGCACCGTGCCGAGCACCGCGGGCAGGGTCCATGGCCCGGGCCAGGGCGCGGCGAGCGGGGTAAGGGCCATGCCGCCGACGATGAGCGCGAGACCCAGCGCCGCCAGCGGCGCCCGGGCGGCGCCGGGCAGGCGGTGACCGCGCAAGGCGAGATAGGCCACCAGCACACCGGCAAAGAGTTCCCAAGCGCGGGTGTGCAGCAGGTAGAACGCCTGCATCCGGTATTCGGCAGAGGTGGCGAGCGCCAGCCCGAGACTGAGCCCCACGAGTGCGACGAGGCAGGTCAGGATCATCGCGGGAGACCGGCGCCAGAGCAGCACCAGCAGGAGCGGCACGAGGAGGTAGAACTGTTCCTCGACGCCAAGGCTCCAGGTGTGGATCAGCGGGTCACTCAGCGCCTCGGGGTGGAAATAGTCGATCGTCTGGAAGAACCAGATATTCGACAATGACAGCAGCGCGGTGAAGGCGGCGCCGCCCATGTATCGGTAATCATGCGGCATCATCACGAACCAGCCCGCGATCATCGTGACCAGCAGCACGGTGACGAGCGCCGGGTAGATGCGGCGCAGGCGGCGCTTGTAGAAGCCGCCAAAGGTGAACTGTCCGTTGGCGAGATCCTCGAAGATGTGACCGCCGATCAGGTAGCCCGAGATGACGAAGAATACATCGACCCCGGCAAAGCCGCCGGGCAGGAGGCCGAGTCCGGCATGGTCGATCACCACGCCGAGAATGGCGATGGCGCGCAACCCGTCGATGTCGCTTCTGTAGGCGCGCGTCATGTCTGCCCTGTTCCTGCCCCGTCCACGCCAGGCCCGGATCGGGTTATAGCAGAGCGCGGGCCGGGTGCAATCGCGCTGCGCGCGGCCATGGCTTCGCACCTTGTCATGCTGCCTTGTTTGAGCTAGCCCATGCGCTCAGTTGCACCCGAACCCGCACCCATTCAGGATCTGACCGACATGCGCCTTTCGAGATATTTCCTTCCCGTGCTGAAAGAAAACCCCGCCGAGGCGCAGATTGTCAGCCACCGGCTGATGTTGCGCGCCGGGATGATCAAGCAATCGGCGGCGGGGATCTATTCGTGGTTGCCGCTGGGCTTCAAGGTGCTGCGCAAGATCGAGAATATCGTCCACGAGGAGCAGGCGCGCGCCGGGCATATCCCGATCCAGATGCCGATCCTGCAATCGGCCGACCTGTGGCGCGAGAGCGGGCGCTATGATGATTACGGCGAAGAGATGCTGCGCATGAAGGACCGGCACGGGCGTGACCTGCTTTACACGCCCACGGCCGAGGAACTGGTGACGGATATTTTCCGCGCCCATGTCGGCAGCTATCGCGACCTGCCGCTGACGCTCTACCAGATCCAGTGGAAGTTCCGCGACGAGATCCGCCCGCGTTTCGGCGTGATGCGGGGGCGCGAGTTTCTGATGAAGGACGGCTATAATTTCGACCTCACCAAGGAGGACGCGCTGCATGCCTATAACCGTCACCTGGTGAGCTATCTGCGCACCTATGAGCGGATGGGGTTGCAGGCGATCCCGATGCGGGCGGATTCGGGGCCGATCGGGGGCGACAACACGCATGAATTCCTCGTGCTGGCCGAAACGGGCGAGTCCGAGGTTTTCTATGACAGCGCGGTGACGGATATCCGCCTTGGGTCGCGCGAGATCGACTATGACAGCGTCGATGAGTGCCGCGCGGTGATGGAGGAATTTACCGCGCTTTACGCCCGCACCGACGAGACCCACGACAAGGCGAAATTCGCCGAGGTGCCCGAAGAGCGGCGCCGGGTGGCGCGCGGCATCGAGGTGGGGCAGATCTTCTATTTCGGGACCAAGTATTCCGAGCCGATGGGCGCCACCGTGCAGGGGCCGGATGGCAAGCCGGTGCCGGTGCATATGGGCAGCCATGGCATTGGCGTGAGCCGCCTGCTGGGCGCGATCATCGAGGCAAGCCACGACGAGCGTGGCATCATCTGGCCCGAGGGGGTCACGCCGTTCCATGCCGGGGTGGTCAACCTCAAGGTCGGCGATGCCGAGGCGGATGCAGCAAGCGAGGCGATCTGTGCCGCGATGGCGGCGGCGGGGCTTGAACCGCTTTATGACGATACCGACGAGCGGGCGGGGGCGAAATTCGCCACGCAGGACCTGATCGGTCTGCCCTGGCGGATCACCGTGGGGCCACGCGGCCTCAAGAACGGGGTGGTGGAGCTGACCAGCCGCCGGACCGGCGAGAGCGAGGAATTGCCGCCGGAAGAGGCGGTGAAGAAGCTGGCCCGTATCTATGAAGGGCACTTGGTGCGCGGGATTTGAGTGGCGCGGCGATCCGCCCTTGAGCGTCGGTGGTTGGTAGATGCCCCGTGACGGTCGGGGCGTGTCGTGCGAGTCCGGGCACAGGGTGTTGTGCGGGGACCGGATGACGGGTTTTCGAGTAAAGCCTTTCGGGGCGCGGTTCGGTCAGGTGCGCGTGACAGGATCGAGATTTGCGCGAAAACCGGAGAAATACTAGGCTCGCCAAATGACCGTAACCCTTTATGACCTCAGCGTGCCGACATTCCTGCAGACCACGCGGGCGGTTGGCGATGTCCTCGACAAGGCGCGCGCCCATTGTGCAGGGAAACGGGCCGACCCCGACGATTTCGTGAATGCGAGTCTTCATGACGACATGGCGCCCTTCCACTTCCAGATCGAGTGTGTCACGCACCATTCGGTGTCGGCGCTGGAGGCGGTCAGGACCGGTGTCTTCGATCCGCCGGCACTTGTCGGAGAGATGCCCTTTGCCGAATTGCGCGGCATGATTGCGCAGGCGGAGAAAACGCTGGCGGCGTATGATCGCGAAGAGGTGAACGGATGGTCGGGGAAAGATCTGGATCTTCGCATCGGGCCGCGAGACCTCGCCTTCACATCGGAGACCTTCCTGTTGTCGTTTGCGCTGCCCAACTTTTATTTCCATGCTGTCACCGCATACGACATCCTGCGGGTGCGGGGTGTTCCGATCGGGAAGCGCGATTACGAAGGCCGGCTGCGCACGCGGTAGACCCGGCGTTTCGACCGCCCTTGCGCTCCGGTTCCATGACATCCGTTGACACATGGCGCGGGCTTCCGGCGTGGGCAGCACCGGGTTCGCGCGGCTTTTCCAAACCGGGCGCGATCTGCTAGACTGCCGGAAAACAAGAGGCAGGGCAGATGTTTCTGAGGGTGCTCACTTTGGCCGGGGGGCTGACCGGGGCGGCGGGGTTGTCGCAGTTTCCCGAGTTTTCGCAACAATATGTCCAGCGTCTGGGTGGCGCGGTGGACGAGCTTTCGCGCTTTGTCGATGAGTTCGACGCGGATGCGGCGGGGCTGGGTCTGAGCCGTGCGGCGGCGCTGGCCGATCTGGAGGCGGGCGGCGCGATGGGGGCGGCGCGGGCCGACACGATGGGGCGCGTGATCGCCCGGCATGCGCGGCTCTCGGAGGATTTGCAGGTGTTGGAGGCGGCGGGGCCGTTCACGCGGTTGCACCGCGTCGGGCATCTGGGGGACGCCGAGATCGCCGCGAAGGTCTGGCAGGCGTATCGACCGGCACTGCCGCTGACCTTCGAGGGCGTGGTTTTCGCGGGTGCGGGGTTCCTTGGCGGCCTGGCGGCTGTCGGCGGGTTGGGCGGGATTGTGCGGCGCCTTGCGGGGCGGCGGAAAGCGGCAAGTGCGGCGCGGGCCGCTTGACCTGATCCGCACCGCGGCGCAGATTGCGCGCAACCAGATCCCGGGAGCAGACATGGCAGGCACCACCCCCCCTTTTGCGCGGTTCGAGTTCATGATTGCGTGGCGATACCTGCGGGCGCGACGCGCCGAGGGCGGGGTCAGCGTGATGACGTGGATCAGCCTGATCGGGATCACGCTGGCGGTGATGGCGCTGATCGCGACGCTGGCGGTGCGCTCGGGCTTTCGCGCCGAATTCGTCGATACCATTCTGGGCGCCAACGCCCATGTGACGATCTATAACGCGGCGCAGGTCGACGGGGCCGGGCGGATCGACCGGAGCATCGCGAATTACGAGGACATGGCCGAGCGGGTGCGCGCGGTGCCGGGGGTGATCCGGGCCGCGCCGCTGATCAAGGGGCAGGTGATGGCCAGCGCGGGCGGGCGCAATGCGGGGGTCGAGGTGTTCGGGATCAGTGCCGGGAACCTTGAAACCATCCCGCGCATCGTCGATCCGCAGGAGGCGGAGGGCGATATCGCGCTGTTCGGTGGTGACGCGGCCATCGCCATCGGCTCGGGCGTGGCGCGCGAGTTGGGCGTGGTGGCGGGCGATCGGATCAAGATCATTTCGCCCGACGGGGTCAAGACCGCCTTTGGCACCAGCCCGCGGGTCAAAGCCTATGAGGTGGTTTATGTGTTCACCGCCGGGCGTTACGACATCGACCGCACCCGGGTCTACATGCCGTTTGACGAGGCGCAGTCGTATTTCAACCGCGAGGGTGTGGCCGATGAACTCGAGGTCATGGTGCGCGAGCCCGAGCGGATCGACGCGATGAGCGTGGCGCTTCTGGAGGCGGCGGGTGAGCGGGCGTTGCTGTGGACGTGGCGCGATGCGAGCGGGTCGTTCCTGCGCGCGCTTGATATCGAGGATAACGTGATGTTCGTGATCCTGTCGATCCTTGTGCTGATCGCGGCGATGAACATCACCAGCGGGTTGATCATGCTGGTCAAGAACAAGGGGCGCGATATCGGTATCCTGCGCACCATGGGGTTGACCGAGGGGGCGGTTCTCCGGGTGTTTTTCCTCTGTGGCGCCTTTACCGGCATTATCGGCACGGCGATGGGTGTGCTTCTGGGCTGCCTGTTCGCGATCTATATCGACCCGATCTTTGGCATCGTGAACGCGCTGTCGGGTGGGGGTGTGTGGGACCCGTCGGTGCGCGGGATCTCGTTCCTGCCCGCGAAACTGCAACTGGGCGACGTGCTGAGCGCGGTGGGGTTGAGCCTTGGGCTGTCGTTCATCGTGACGATCTTTCCGGCGCGGCGGGCGGCGCGGATGAACCCGGTGGAGGCGTTGCGCTATGAGTGATGTGGTGCTGGAGCTGCAAGGGGTCGAGAAGACCTATAACCGGGGGCGGCCCAATGCGGTCGAGGTGTTGTCGGGTGCCGATCTGGCGGTGCGCGCGGGCGAGATGGTGGCGCTGGTGGCGCCGTCGGGGGCGGGCAAATCGACGCTCTTGCATATTGCCGGGCTTCTCGACGTGGCCGATGCGGGGTCGGTGCGGATCGGCGGGCGCGAGATGGTGGGCCTGTCGGATCGGCGGCGCACGGCGGTGCGGCGCCGGGAGGTCGGGTTCGTCTACCAGTTTCATCACCTCTTGCCCGAGTTCAGTGCGCTGGAAAACGTGATGCTGCCGCAACTGGCCAATGGCACCGGGCGGGCCAATGCGATGACCCGGGCCGGTGATCTGTTGTCGCGGGTGGGGGTGGGCGCGCGCGCCGATCATCGGCCGGCGGCGATGTCGGGGGGCGAGCAGCAACGGGTGGCGTTTTGCCGGGCGCTGGCGAACGAGCCGCGCCTGCTTCTGGCGGACGAGCCGACCGGCAATCTTGACCCGGCGACGTCGGACAGGGTGTTCGAGACGTTGATCGAACTGGCCCGCGATACCGGGCTTTCGGCGGTGATCGCGACGCATAACATGGCGCTGGCGGCGCGGATGGACCGGGTGCTGCGGCTTGAGAACGGGGGGCTTGTGGCGGCGTGAGCCGGGGTCGGGGCGTCAGACCTGCTGGGTCAGCCAGACGCCCGCCGCCATCAGAGCGATCCCGCCCGCCCGGGCCAGCGACAGCGGGCTGAGCTGTGCGCCGAAGAGGCCGAAATGGTCGATCGCGGCGGCGCTGATCAACTGGCCCAGGAGCACGAAGAACACCGCGTTGCCGACCCCGAAGCGTGGCGCGACGAAGGTGATCGAGAGAATGTAGAAGGCGACCAGGAGCCCGGCCAGAAACAGGTGCCGGGGCGCCTGCGGGGCCTTGAGGATCGGGGCGGGGCCGGTCAGGAACAGCACGACAATCCCGGCGCAGAGTGCCACCACGAAGAGGATCACCCCGGCGGCGAAGGGGCTTCCCAGGCGCTGGCCCAGCTGGGCGTTGAGCGCGGCCAGAACGGGAATGCCGATCCCGGCGGCGAGCATCACGGCGGCGTAGGCGGACGTAGGGGTCATGGGCGGGTTCCTGATCACGGCACGAAGAACGTGGCGGTGGCGGTGGCCACGGGTTTTTCCGAAGGCTCGGCGATCAACGTGGCGCGGGTGAAGATCAGCGCCTTTCCGGCGCGCACCACCTCGGCCTCGCAGCGGATCGCGTCGCCTGTGGCGGGGCGCAGGAACTGGGTGTCGAGCGTGGTGGTGGCGACCGGGTGAAACCGGTTCATGTGCCCGATACAGGCGAACACCATCGCGGTGTCGGCCATCGCCGCCAGCGACTGCCCACAGACGATGCCGCCCACCCGTTCGAGATGTTCGGCTACCGGCATGGTGAGCGTGGCGCCGGTGGGCCCGATCTCGGTGATGCTGAGATCAAGGGCCTGGACCCATGGCGCAAAGCCCTCTTTCAGAAGCGCCTGCGCGGCGTCGGTCGTTACGGTCATGGTATGTGGCTCCGTCCCTGCCTCGTGTTTCGGCTGCGTTGTTCGGCGCATCCGCTTTGGCGCGGAGTTTGGCACGGCTCTTGGCGGTGTTCCAGCCCTGACAGGGATGAAACGCAGATCGCTTGCGACATGATCCGTGTCAAAGTCGCGCCCGTGTCACGTGATAGGATGGTCGGTGACGGGGCCGGATACATTATCGGAGGATCGACCGGTGCGGACATCAGGGATTTCAAGGCAGGCCGGGGCGCTGGCCCTGTGCGTGGCCATGCTCGGCACCGTGGCGGCGGGGCAGGATGCCGCCGAGGGAGGGCTGCTTTACGAGCGTCATTGCGCCACCTGTCACGGGGTGAGCGGCGAAGGGAGGGGGCCGATGGCGGGGGTTCTGGTGATCCAGCCCACCGACCTCACCACCCTTGCGGCGCGCGCGGGCGGTGCTTTCCCGGTCTTGCGGGTGATCCGGCGGATTGACGGGCGTGACCCGCTGGTCGCCCACGGAAGCCCGATGCCGGTCTATGGCGATTTCTTCGAAGGCGATGATACCACGCTTGAAACGGTGAGCGGGCAGAGGGTCATGACCAGTCGTGCGATTGCCGATCTGGTGAGTTTCTTGCAAACTATGCAAACGGTGCAGGAATAGCGGCCGGACGGGCCGGGAAAGGACGATATGCGGGCGACGTTTAGGATGATTTCAGTGGCCGGGCTGGCCGGGCTCCTGGTGGCTTGTGCCGCTCAGGAGATGCCCGAAGCGTCAGAAGGTGCCGCGCTTTATGTCGAGAATTGCGCGATGTGCCACGGGGCGGCCGGGCGTGGGAACGGTGAATTGGCGCGCGAGATCCGCGCGGAGAGCGGGCGCGCGCCCGTCGATCTGACGATGATCGCGCGGTCCAACGGGGGCGATTTCCCGCGTGCACAGGTTCTTTCTTACATCGACGGATACACGCGCGGGCGGCTACCGGGGCAGGACATGCCCGAGTTCGGCCTGCTTCTGGAGGGGCCGACCGTTCCGCTGGATACGGGCGACGGGGTTCTGTCGCCGGTGCCGCGCCCGCTGGCGGCATTGATGGTCTACCTGGAGAGCATCCAGCGCTGAAGGCCGGAACGGCGGGCACGCTTTGATGGTCCAGATTTGAGTATTTTTTCCAAGAAAGAGCGGGGGTGGGTATGTTGGCCCCGCTCTCTTTCTTGGTCCAAATACTCATTTGTCTGGCAGTGGCACCTGCGCGGTCAGTCGGCGGTGAGTGCCCGGGCGGCGGCCATGGCCGAACTCCATGCCCATTGGAAATTGTAGCCGCCGAGCCATCCGGTGACATCCACGCATTCGCCGATGAAATAGAGACCGGGCACGGTTTTCGACATCATGCTTTGCGGGGAGATCCCGTCGGTTGCGACGCCGCCGGCCGTCACCTCGGCGGTGCGCCAGCCTTCGGTGCCCGAGGGGGTCAGGCGCCAATGGTGGAGCGTCTCGCAAAGCGGGCGCAGGCGGCTGTCGGGTTGATCGGCGAGATTGCCGTTGAGGTGCAGGGTGTCGGCGAGATACTGGGCGAGCCGTGCGGGCAGATGCGCCGCCAGCGCGGTGCCGATCTGTTTGCGCCCCGCGGTTTGACGTTCGGTGCGCAGGAGGTTGAAAAGATCGGCGCCGGGGGCGAGGTCGATGGTGATGGGTTGGCCCTCGGCCCAGAAGCTGGAGATTTGCAGGATCGCGGGGCCGGAGAGGCCGCGATGGGTGAACAGCATCGCCTCGTCAAAGCCGTGCCCGCCCGCATCGGCGCGCACCGGCAGCGACACGCCTGCGAGCGATGCAAAGCGGCCGTCGGGGAAGGTGAACGGCACCAGCGCGGGGCGGGGTGGCACCAGCGCATGGCCGAACTGGCGCGCGATGTCATAGGCCAGCCCGCTCGCGCCCATTTTCGGGATCGACTTGCCCCCCGTCGCCACCACGAGACGGCGCGCGGTGACGATTTCGCGGCGGCCCTGCGTTTCGAGCGTGGCGTGAAAGTGGGTGCCGTCATGGCAAAGGTCGACGAGCGCGGTTTCGAGCCGAAGCTCGGCCCCGGCCCGTGCCATGAGGCCGCGCAGGAGATCGACGAGCCCGGTCGCCTTGTCATCGAGAAAGAGCTGGCCCAGCGTTTTCTCGTGCCATGCGAGCCCGTGTTCGGAGATCAGCGAGATGAACTCCCAGTGGGTATAGCGGGCCAGCGCGGATTTGGCGAAATGCGGGTTGGTGCCGTGGAACTGTGCCGGGCCGCAATCGAGATTGGTGAAATTGCAGCGCCCGCCGCCGGAGATGCGGATCTTTTCGCCGGGCGCGCGGGCATGGTCGATCACCAGCGTGCCCGGCCCGGCATGGGCGGCGCACATCATGCCGGCGGCGCCGGCCCCGAGGATGAGGGTTTCGACTTGCATGCGCGCGCCATGCCCGATGCGGGTGCGCGGGGCAAGAGGGGGCGACCCTGCGCCTGCCGCGAATCGTATGCTTCCCAAGGGCGAATCGCCGTGCTAAACTTGTTTGACAGACCCCGGTGAAGGGGCGGCCCGGAAACGGGACAAGAGGCAGAGTTGGCGGTGTTTTATCCATGACGGAAATGGTCTATGGCGCGGTGCCCGCGCGATCGGGCGATCCGATATTGCCCAGATGGTGGCGGACGGTGGACAAGTGGAGCCTGTCCTGCATCCTGATGCTGTTTGGCATCGGGCTTTTGCTGGCGCTGGCGGCAAGCGTGCCCCTGGCCGAAAAGAACGGGTTCGGGGCGTTCCATTACGTCACCCGGCAGGCGATTTTCGGCGTTGTGGCGCTGATCGTGATGCTAATCACGTCGATGTTGCCCCCCGATATGGTGCGTCGCCTTGCCGTGCTGGGGTTCCTGGTGGCGTTCGTGGCGCTGATGGGGTTGCCGTTTTTCGGCACCGATTTCGGCAAGGGCGCGGTGCGGTGGTATTCGCTGGGATTTGCCAGTATCCAGCCGAGCGAGTTTCTCAAGCCCGGTTTCGTGGTCGTCGCGGCATGGATGATGGCCGCGAGCCAGGAAATCAACGGCCCGCCGGGCAAGAGCCTGTCGCTCATCCTGGCCGGGGTGATCGTGATCTTTCTGGCGCTACAGCCCGATTTCGGGCAGGCGGCGCTGATCTTGTTCGGATGGGGCGTGGTCTATTTCGTGGCCGGGGCGCCGATGGTCATTCTCCTGGCGCTGGCCGGTCTCGTGGTGCTGGGCGGGTCGTTCGCCTATAACGCCTCCGAGCATTTCGCGCGTCGGATCGACGGGTTTCTCAATCCCGAACTGGACCCGCGCACACAGCTTGGCTTTGCGTTCAACGCGATCCGCGAGGGCGGTCTGTTCGGGGTCGGCGTGGGCGAAGGGCAGGTCAAGTGGTCGTTGCCCGATGCGCATACCGATTTCATCATCGCCGTGGCCGCCGAGGAATACGGGCTGGTGCTTGTCCTCGTGATCATCACGCTTTATGCCAGCGTCGTTTTGCGGTCGCTCTGGCGGCTGGTGCGTGAGCGTGACCCGTTCATCCGGCTGGCGGGAACGGGGCTTGCCGCGATGTTCGGAGTTCAGGCGATGATCAACATGGGTGTGGCGGTGCGGCTTTTGCCGGCCAAGGGGATGACATTGCCCTTCGTGAGCTATGGTGGGTCTTCGCTGATCGCGGGGGGCATTGCGGTGGGGATGTTGCTGGCCCTGACGCGGAGCCGTCCGCAGGGCGGAATTGACGAGATTTTTGGCCGCGCTGGGCGGTAGTAGGCCGAGAGGCGTGTCGGCGGTCGGCACAAGAGGATGACATGACGGAGCGGCAGAGACTTCTGGTCATCGCGGCGGGCGGTACGGGCGGGCACATGTTCCCGGCCCAGGCGCTGGCCGAGGTGATGCTGCGCAAGGGATGGCGGGTGAAACTGTCCACCGATGCGCGGGGTGCGCGCTATACTGGCGGGTTCCCGCATACGGTCGAGATCGAGCAGGTGGCGAGCGCCAGTTTCGTGCGCGGCGGGGTGCTGGCCAAGCTGGTGGCGCCGTTGCGCATCTTCGGTGGCACGCTGGCGGCGGCGTGGCGGATGTGGCGCGACCGGCCCGACGTGGTGGTCGGCTTTGGCGGCTATCCCGCGATTCCGGCGATGGCGGCGGCCCGGGTGCTGCGGCTGCCGCGGATGATCCATGAGCAGAACGGCGTGCTGGGCCGGGTGAACCGCGTCTTTTCGCGGCGGGTCGACCGGGTCGCCTGTGGCACATGGCCCGCGGACCTGCCCGAGGGCGTCGCGGGCGTGCATACCGGCAACCCGGTGCGCGCCGCGGTGCAGGAGCGCGCCGGCGCGCCCTATATCCCGCCCGGCGATTACCCGATGTCGATCCTGGTGATCGGCGGTAGCCAGGGCGCGCGGGTTCTGAGCGATATCGTGCCGCCCGCGATTGCGGCGCTGCCGATGGATGTGCTGCGCAATATCCGGGTGAGCCACCAGGCGCGCGACGAGGACGGCGCGCGGGTGGCGCAATTTTACGCCGAAAACGGGGTCGACGCGGATGTGCAGCCATTTTTCCGCGACGTGCCGCGACGGATGAGCGAGGCACAACTTGTCATTTCGCGCGCAGGCGCGTCGAGCGTGGCCGATATCAGCGTGATCGGGCGACCGTCGATCCTCATTCCCTATCCGCATGCGACGGGCGATCACCAGAGCGCGAATGCGCGCGGGCTGACCGAGGCGGGTGGTGCGATCGTGATCCCTGAGAGCCGGGCGACGGTCGAGATCATGGCAGAGCAGATCGCAAGCATCCTGACCCAGCCCGACGGTGCGGTGAAGATGGCCCATGCGGCCCTGTCGGTGGGCAAGCCCGAGGCGACGGAAGAGCTTGTGGCGCTGGTCGAGGAACTGGCGGGCTAGGGCGCGGGCGACGGTGGGTTGGCCCCACCAAGGGATGAGCAGGAAAGGTTCGATATGAGTGCAGCGGCGACCAAACTTCCCGGGGATGTGGGGATGATCCATTTCGTGGGGATCGGCGGGATCGGCATGTCGGGCATTGCCGAGGTCCTGATCAACCATGGCTATGCCGTGCAGGGGTCCGACCTGAAACGAAGCAAGATCACCACGCGGCTGGAAGGGATGGGCGCGCGGGTCTTCGAGGGTCAGCGGGCCGAGAACCTGGAAGGCGCCGAAGTGGTGGTGATCTCGTCCGCGATCAAGCCGGGCAATCCCGAACTCGACGAGGCGCGCAGGCGGGGCCTGCCGGTGGTGCGCCGGGCCGAGATGCTGGCCGAACTCATGCGGCTCAAATCCAATGTCGCGGTGGCGGGCACCCATGGCAAGACCACCACGACGACGATGGTGGCGGCGCTGCTGGATGCGGGGCGGTTCGATCCCACGGTGATCAATGGCGGCATCATCCATGCCTATGGCAGCAATGCCCGCGTCGGGCAGGGCGAATGGATGGTGGTTGAGGCGGATGAGAGCGACGGCACCTTCAACCGTCTGCCAGCCACGATTGCGATCGTCACCAATATCGACCCCGAGCATATGGAGCATTGGGGCACCGAGGAGAACCTGCACCGGGGATTTTACGATTTCGTCAGCAACATCCCGTTCTACGGGCTGGCGGTGTGCTGCACCGATGATGCCGATGTGCAGGCGCTGGTGGGCAAGATCACCGACCGGCGGGTGGTGACATACGGGTTCAACGCGCAGGCCGATGTGCGGGCAGTGAACCTGCGCTATGACAAGGGTATCGCGCATTTCGACATCGCGTTTCAGGCCGAGGGGCGGGTGATTAAGGGCTGCACCCTGCCGATGCCGGGCGATCACAATGTCAGCAACGCGCTCGGCGCGGTGGCGGTGGCGCGTCATCTTGGCATGAAGCCCGACGAAATCCGCGAGGCGCTGGCCGGGTTCAAGGGGGTCGGGCGGCGCTTTACCCGCGTGGGCGAGGTGGGCGGCGTGACCATCATCGACGATTACGGCCACCACCCGACCGAGATCGCCGCCGTTCTCAAGGCCGCGCGGCAGGCCATCGGCACCGATCCGGGCGGCCGGATCATCGCGGTGCATCAGCCGCACAGGTATACCCGCCTGCACCACCATTTCGATGCGTTCTGTTCGGCGTTCAACGAGGCCGACATGGTGGCGATTGCCGAAGTCTATGCCGCTGGTGAGGCGCCAATCGAAGGGGCAAACCGGGAGGCATTGGTCGCGGGGCTGATTGCTCATGGCCATCGGCATGCATGCGGGATCGACGGTCTGGACGATCTGGTGCGGCTGGTGCGGGAGCAGGCACGGCCCGGCGACATGGTGGTCTGCCTCGGCGCGGGCACGATCAGCGGCTGGGCGAACGCCCTGCCTGAACGGCTTGGTGCCGGGGAATGAACGGGCGTCGGCCCCTGGCAGGTTGAGCGTGGTGACTCCCGGTAAATCTTGATTGAGTATATGAAGAAAGATGAAAGGGGAGTCCGGGATGTATCAGGTTTATCCGCTAAGGCCGTTGGCGCCGGGTTCATGGTCTGGGCGCACCCTATGCGATGATCCCCTGTCGGTGGGGCGGATCGGATGAGTGAGGCGTTGATCGCGGCAAGCCTTTGGGTGCTGGCCGCCACGATGGTGGCGTTTCTGCCGATGCGGCAGCAATATCGGCCGGGGCTCGTCCTGTTGATCGCGGCGCCGGGGGTGATTGCCTGGATCGGGGTTGCGCACGGGGCAGTGATGGCGGTTCTGGGCGCGGCGGCATTCGTGTCGATGTTTCGCAACCCGTTGCGATACCTGTGGCGTCGGGCAAGGGGCGCTGCGCCGGAATTGCCGTCGGAGCCGAACCGGGAGGGACCGAGGTGAACCTGTCGCTGATCGCGCTTTTCGTCTGGCTGGTGGTGGCGAACATGGCGGCGATGCTGCCTTCGAAGGACAACCACTGGCGGCGGGCCTATGGGCTGATGGCGACGGGGCTGCCGCTGCTCTTGTGGATCTTCTGGGAAAACCCGTGGTGGGTGGGTCTGCTGGCGCTGGTGGCGGGGCTGAGCGTGCTGCGCTGGCCGGTGATTTACCTGATGCGCTGGCTGCGGCGAAAGGTGGCGCGATGATCTATGCCATTCCGCTGCTGTTCCTGACCGGGGGCGTGATCCTTGGTGTGGTGCTGGCGCGGCACGCACGTTGGGGGGCGTTCTGGTCGGCGGTTGTGGCGGCGACGGTGCTGGCCGGGTGGCTTTTTCTTAGTGCGCAAGGCAAGACCGATGGGTGGGACGCGATTGCCACCTTCCTGCCCGCGCTGTTGTTGCTGGCGCCGATGGCGTTGGGGATGTTGCTGGGCGCCGCGGTGGTCCGCATGAGAGGCAGGTGAATGCGTGCCGGGTTTCGTGGGCGTGGGGCGTGGTGTATGTCGCCCGAAACGAAGAGAGCATTGATCCATGGCTGACATGCCCGAGGTGCGGGGAAAGCTGATCCCCGGCAAGAGGTTGAGCGAATTGACGTGGTTGCGCGTGGGCGGGCCGGCGGACTGGCTGTTCATGCCGGCGGATGCCGGGGATCTTGCCGGTTTTCTGGCGGCGCTTGATCGTGCGGTGCCGGTCTTTCCGATGGGGGTGGGCAGCAACCTCATTGTGCGCGACGGCGGTTTGCGTGCGGTGGTGATCCGCATGGGGCGCGGTTTCAACGGGATCGAGATCGAAGGGAACCGGGTGCGAGCGGGGGCGGCGGCGCTTGATGCGCATGTCGCGCGCAAGGCGGCGCAGGCGGGGATCGACCTGACCTTTCTGCGCACCATACCGGGCAGCATCGGCGGCGCGGTGCGGATGAATGCGGGCTGTTACGGCACCTATGTGGCGGATGTCCTGATCGAGGCCAAGGCGGTGACGCGGGCGGGCGAGGTGGTCACGCTGGGCGCGCAGGAGCTCAATTTTCGCTATCGCCAGAGCGATCTGCCCGAGGGCTGGGTGATCGTCGAGGCGGTCTTCGAGGGGCCGGAAGGTGTGCCCGAGACCCTGGAGGCGCGGATGCAGGAGCAGATCGCCAAGCGCGATGCCACCCAACCCGTGAAAGAGCGCAGCGCAGGCAGCACGTTCCGCAACCCGGCGGGCTTTTCATCGACCGGACAGGCGGATGACACGCACGAGATGAAGGCGTGGAAGGTGATTGACGCGGCCGGTATGCGCGGCGCGCGGCGCGGTGGGGCGCAAATGAGTGAAAAACACTCCAATTTCCTGATCAACACCGGGCAGGCAAGTGCGGCGGATCTCGAACAACTGGGCGAAGATGTGCGAAAAAAGGTTTACGATTCCAGCGGTATCACGCTAGAGTGGGAAATCATGAGGGTCGGCGAACCGGCTCCGGAACAAGGGTCGCGATAAAGACCGGCCCGTTCAGGCAGCAAGAGCGAAACAAGGGTCACAAAAGGCCCGCGATATTGAGGCAGTGACAGGCATGTCGGGCGGAGTCCCCCCGAAAGTAGTGGTGTTGATGGGCGGCCCATCTGCCGAGCGCGAGGTCTCGCTCGCCACCGGCAAGGGGTGTGGCGAGGCGCTGCGCAGCGAGGGGTTCGACGTTGTCGAACTCGATGCCGGGCGCGATCTGGTGGCCCGTCTGGACGAGATCAGGCCCGATGTCGTGTTCAATG
The DNA here is from genome assembly GCF_008369105.1 of Aquicoccus porphyridii. Lineage (GTDB taxonomy): Bacteria > Pseudomonadota > Alphaproteobacteria > Rhodobacterales > Rhodobacteraceae > Aquicoccus > Aquicoccus porphyridii. The sequence continues at coordinate 16,197 of NZ_VINQ01000008.1, forward strand.
CGCTGCATGGCCGTTGGGGCGAGGATGGCTGTGTGCAGGGGATGCTCGAATGGCTGGGCCTGCCCTATACCCATTCGGGGGTTCTGGCCTCGGCGCTGGCCATGGACAAGCAACGCAGCAAGGAGGTCTACCGTGCCGCGGGGCTGCCTGTGGTCGAGAGCGTTCTGGCCCGCCGCGAGGATGTGTCGGCACGCCATGTGATGGCGCCACCCTATGTGGTCAAACCCTATAACGAAGGCTCATCCGTGGGCGTCTATATCGTGCACGAAGCCGCGAACGGTCCACCGCAACTGGCCGAGGACATGCCCGATGTCGTGATGGTCGAGACCTATGCGCCGGGGCGCGAATTGACCACCACGGTGATGGGGGGCGAAGCGGGTGATCCCGGGGCGCTGGGTGTCACCGATATCGTGACCGATGGCTGGTATGATTATCACGCGAAATATTCCGAAGGCGGCTCGCGGCACGTGGTGCCCGCCGATCTGCCCGCCGAGATTTACGATACCTGCCTCGAGTATGCGCTGCGCGCGCATCGGGCGCTGGGGTGCCGCGGGGTGACCCGGACCGATTTTCGCTGGGACGAGGCGCGGGGGCTTGATGGTCTTGTCCTGCTTGAAACCAACACCCAGCCGGGGATGACGCCCACGTCGCTGGCCAACGAGCAGGCCGAGACCCGGGGCATCAGTTTCGGCGCCTTGTGCCGCTGGATGGTAGAGGACGCGTCATGCAACCGATGACCGGCGAGAAGCGGGTATCGAAGCCGGACCCCGCCCCGAGCCGGTGGGCCTATCGCTTTCAGCGGCTGATGTTGACGCCGGTTTTCCGCAACCTGCTGCGGTTCGGCGTGCCCTTTGGCCTGTGCCTGCTCGCAGGGTTGATTTACCTTTCCGACGAAGGTCGCCGTGATGCAATTCGGCTGGCAATTGCCGATATCCGGACCGAGATTTACACCCGTCCCGAATTTACCGTGCAACTGATGGCGGTGGACGGGGCGAGCGACGGGGTGAGCGAGGATATCCGCGAAATCGTTCCCTACGATTTTCCGGTATCGTCCTTTGATCTCGATCTCGAAACGATCCGGCAGGACGTTGCCGGTTTGGCCGGGGTGAAAAGCGCAAGCGTGCGCATCCGCAATGGCGGTGTGCTTCAGATCGACGTCGTCGAGCGTCAGCCCGTGGCACTGTGGCGGGATGCCGATGGACTTTACCGCGTCGATATCGAAGGGGTCGTTCTGGATGACGTGGCGCATCGGGCCGCGTATCCCGAACTGCCGCTTTTGGCAGGAACCGGCGCAGACCGGCATTTGCAGGAAGCAATGGCCATATATGCAGCTAGCGGACCACTGGCCCCGCGGCTGCGTGGGCTGGTGCGCAAGGGCGAGCGACGCTGGGATGTCGTTCTGGACCGGGGGCAGAGAATCCTGCTGCCCGAACATGCGCCGGTGCAGGCCCTGGAACGGGTGATCGCGCTGTCGGATGCACAGGACATGCTGGCGCGCGATCTCGTGGCAGTGGACATGCGCCTGGCCGAGCGCCCGACGCTCCGCATGAGCCAGAACGCGGTCGAGAACTGGTGGGAAATCAGAAGTATATCGGTGGAGAACGACGGATCATGATCGAGCTCTATGAATCTCAGAGGGCGATGCGCAACATGCGCAAGGCGGCGATGCAACGCGGCGTGGTGGCCGTGCTGGACGTGGGCACATCCAAGATTGCCTGCCTGGTGCTGCGCTTTGACGGGGTCGACCCGGCCGGAGGCGATGTCGGTTCGATGGCGGGCCAGGCCGGGTTCCGGGTGATTGGCGCGGCGACCACACGATCGCGCGGCGTGCGGTTCGGCGAGATCGAGGCCATGGCCGAGACCGAACGCGCGATCCGCACGGCGGTGCAGGCAGCGCAGAAAATGGCCAATATCCGCGTCGATCATGTCATCGCCTGTTTCTCGGGGGCGGGGCCTCGCAGTTACGGGCTGGCGGGCGAGGTCGATCTCGATGGGACGGTCGTGACCGAACAGGATATAAGCCGGGTGCTGAGCGCCTGTGATGTGCCCGATTACGGGCAGGGCCGCGAAGTCCTGCATGCACAGCCGGTGAATTTTGCGCTCGACCACCGTTCGGGCCTGATTGACCCACGCGGGCAGATGGGCACACGCCTGGCCACGGACATGCATATGGTGACGGTCGAGGCGGCCGCGGTCCAGAATCTTGCCCATGCGGTGCGGCGTTGTGATCTGGAACTGGCGGGGGTCGCCAGCTCGGCCTATGTCTCGGGCGTTGCGGCGCTTGTCGAGGACGAACAGGAACTGGGCGCCGCCTGTATCGACATGGGCGGCGGCACGACCGGCATTTCGATCTTCATGAAAAAGCACATGATCTATGCCGATGCGGTGAGCATGGGCGGCGACCACGTGACCAGCGATATTTCACTGGGGCTTCAGGTGCCACCCGCCACCGCCGAACGGCTCAAGACCTTTCTGGGCGGTGTCGTGGCCACGGGGATGGATGATCGCGAGATGATCGACCTCGAAGGCGAGACCGGCGATTGGGAACATGACCGGCGTCAGGTGAGTCGGGCCGAGTTGATCGGGATCATGCGTCCGCGGGTCGAGGAGATTCTCGAAGAGGTGCGCGTGCGGCTGGATGCGGCCGGGTTCGAGCACCTGCCGAGCCAGCAGATCGTGCTGACCGGTGGGGGCAGCCAGATCCCGGGGCTTGACGGGCTGGCCTCGAAAATCCTTGGGCAGCAGGTGCGTCTGGGCCGACCGATGCGGGTGCACGGATTGCCACAGGCGGCGACCGGGCCGGGTTTTGCCAGCGCCGTGGGCATGTGCCTTTTCGCGGCCCATCCGCAGGATGAATGGTGGGATTTCGAACTGCCGGTCGAGAAATACCCCGCCCGCTCGCTGCGCCGCGCGGTCAAATGGTTCAAGGACAACTGGTGACTGGCCGACAGATCGTGTGCCGGTTGTTCGATGGCCCCGGCCTTGTTTGGAAAACCTGAGAGGTGATTTGGAGCGGGTAGCGGGAATCGAACCCGCACTTCAGGCTTGGGAAGCCGGCGCGCTACCACTACACCATACCCGCTGCGCACCGCCCTAGATAGCCCTGCGTGGTGGCCTGTGCAAGTCGGTTTTCCGCGATCTTGCACAGCGTCGATTCGTTCCCGGGTCAGGGTCCGGCCTGCAATCGGGCCTCGCCCGGGGTCATGCCGGTCCAGCCCTGGAAGGCCCGGTAGAAGGAGTTGGGATCGCGATAGGCCAACAGGAACGCGATTTCCTGCACCGACAGGTTGGGCCGGGCGAGGTAATGCAGCGATAGTTCAGCCCGGGTCTGATCGAGAATGACCTGAAACGAGACGCCTTCGGCGTGCAGTTTGCGTTGCAGGGAGCGCCGGGACAGGGCCAGCCGGGCACAGACCGCATCGACCGAGGCCTCGCCACCGGGGAGCAGGTCAACGAGCACGCGGCGTACCCGGTCGGTGATCGTGGTGGCGCGCCGCTCGGCCATTTGCTGGCGCAGGGAGCTTTCGATCAGGCGGTATTGATCCTCGTTGGCGAATATCATCGGGCGGGTCGCATCGGCCGCGGACAGGATCATTTCGGTGTGGTCTGTTCGCCCGGGCGTGGTTCCGAAAAAGGCCCGCAGGTCCGTGTCGGTGTGGGTTTCGCCGGGCAGGCCGAGTGCGACCGGCACGATCGGTGCCGCGGTCAGGTGGCGGCAGCATTCGAGGAAGAAAACCAGTTCGAACATCGCCAGAAGTGGCGGCATCGGCGTGCCCCGTGGCATCGGCAGCCAGCGCAGGCGCAAACCGATTTCGGTTTTCTCGGCATCGACATGAAGCGGCGCGACGAGAGGTTTGAACAGGGCCAATCGTTGCACCCCGGTCGCGATGTCGGGGCTTGAGGCAAAGGCCTGGACCGCCGGGACCATCGGTCCATGCGCCATCGCGCGCCCGAGATCGAGGGCAAGGCCCGGGCGTCCGGCCTCGGCCTCGGCGGCATGCCAGAGGTCAAAGAACTGCCCGGCCGTCACGCCGCGGTGATCGGGTTCGAGCAGCGCCGGGGAGAGCCCGGCGCGGCGCAGCAATCGCCCGGGCGGCAGGTCCATCGCCTTTGCGGCGTGAACCAGTTGTGGGCCAATGGCGAAATGATCGGGCAGGCGCATCGGTTTCGTTTCGTCCTTCCTGTGCGGCGGCGTGAAGCCGGGCTTGGTGGCGATTTCCGGCCAGCGGCGGCGGGTTGGCGCAGTTTGAATGCGTTTTGGCGCGATATGCAAGTTTCAACAGCGGGAATCCGGGTTACATTAAGCAGGAACGCGGAACAGGAGACGGTGATGCAGATCGTGGTGGATGGTGTTGCCCATGAGGTGGATGTCGAAGAGGACATGCCGCTTTTGTGGGTGCTCAGGGACGAACTGGGAATCAAGGGCGTGAAATATGGCTGCGGGATCGCGCAATGCGGGGCCTGCACGGTGCATATTGACGGCGAGGCGGTAAAATCCTGCCAGGTCTTTGCCGGTGATGTCTGGGGTGAGGTCACGACGATCGGGGCAGACGTGGGCGGGTTTCCCGTCTTGCAGGCCGTGCAGGCCGCGTGGATCGAACACCAGGTGGCGCAATGCGGATACTGCCAGTCGGGGCAGATCATGCTGGCCGCTTCGTTCCTGGGCGAGAACAGCGACCCGAGCGATGTCGAGATCGACGAGGCGATGCGGGCCAACCTGTGCCGCTGTGGCACCTATCCGCGCATTCGTGCGGCGGTGAAGGCGGCGGCCGAACGCGTCAGGGAGGGGTGATCATGGGCAAGGTTGGAAAGATCGCGCGGCGCACGTTCCTGATCGGGTCGGCGGCCGTTCTGGGGGGCGTGGCGTTTGGGTATGTGATGTACAAGCGTCCGGCGAAGAACCCGCTTCTCGACGGGTTGGGCGAGGGCGAGGCGGCGCTCACGCCTTACGTGCTGATCAATGCCGAGGGGGTGACCCTGATCACGCCGCGCGGCGACAAGGGGCAGGGGGCGTATCACGTTCAGGCGGCGTTGATCGCGGAAGAACTCGACGTTGATCTGGACAAGATCAAGGTCGATCCCGGCCCGCCCGACGCGGCCTATTACAACACCGCGCTGAGTGCCGAGGCGGTGCCTTTCGCCTATTATGACGAGGGGGTCATGGCCGAGACGCTGCGGGATGTGATGGATGCGCCGATGAAATTCCTGGGCATGCAGATCACCGGCGGGTCAACCACCGTGCCGGATGCCTGGGAGAAGCTGCGCGTGGCCGGGGCGGTGGCGCGCGAGACATTGAAGGCGGCGGCGGCCGAGGTTTCGGGGATCAACGTGACCGCGCTGGAAACCGGCGAGGGGCGGGTGATCCTGCCGGATGGCAGCGCGTTGACATATGAAGAGCTGGCACCCGTGGCGGCAGGGCTGAAGCCGGTGAACAAGGTGCGGCTGCGCGCGCCGGAGGAATGGCGCTATATCGGCAAGCCGATGAAGCGCATTGATATCGCGGCGAAATCGACCGGCACGCAGGACTACGGTATCGACGTGGAATTGCCCGACATGGTGCATGCGGCGGTGCGGCTCAACCCGCGCCGGGGCGGGGCCTTGAACGGGTTCGACGCGCAGGAGGCGCGCGGGATGCGCGGGGTCGAAGCGGTTTTCGAGATCCCCGGTGGGGTCGCGGTTCTGGCCGACAACACGTGGCGGGCCTTTCGCGCGGCCGAGACCGTCGAGTGTGACTGGGGGCCTGCGGATTACCCGGACGAACAGGCCGAACACTGGCAGGCGCTGGCTGAAAGCTTTGTTTCCGACCGGCAGGACTCGCGCCAGCGCGACGAGGGCGATGTCGAGGCGGCGCTGGGCGATGCGCCGATCGAGGCGGAGTACCGCGCGCCCTATCTGGCGCATGCGCCGCTTGAGCCGATCAACGCGACGGTCTGGGTGCAGGAGGGGCGCGTGGATGTCTGGACCGGCACGCAGGTGCCGCGCTTTGCCCAGTCGCATGTCGCGGAAATTTGCGGGGTGAAGGCTGACCAGGTGCATGTGCATGTGCTGATGATGGGGGGCAGTTTCGGTCACCGGCTTGAGGATGACGTGGTGATCCGGGCGGCACAGATCGCGATGCAGGCGGGCGGGCGGCCGGTCAAGCTCACCTATAGCCGCGAGGAAGATACGAGGCAGGATTTCCTGCGCCCCGCCGGGATGGCACGGATGAAGGGCGCGGTCGGGAATGGACAGGTCCGGGCGCTTGATCTGCATGTCGCCGCGCCGTCGATCATGGCGAGCCAGATGGGCGAGCGGCAGGGCCTGCCGATGCCGGGGCCCGACATGACCATCGCGCAGGCGGCCTGGGATCAGGCCTATGCGATCCCCGATTATCGGGTCACGGGCTATCGTGCGCCGCGACTTGCGCCGGTGAGTTCATGGCGCTCGGTCGGGGCGTCGATCAACGGGTTTTTCCACGAGGGGTTTCTTGACGAGTTGATCCATGCGGCCGGGGCCGACCCGCTGGAGGAGCGGTTGCGGATGTGTTTCCACGAGCCCACGCGCAAGGCTCTGGAGGCGGTGGGCGAGATGGCGTCATGGTCGGGACCGCGCCCCGAAGAGGGCGTGGGGCGCGGGGTGGCGTTGGTCACGTCCTTTGGTGTGCCCTGTGCGGAGATCGTCGAGGTGAGAATGACCGAGCTGGGGCTGCGGATCGAAAGGGTCTGGGTCGCCGCCGAGGTGGGCCGGGTGGTCGATCCGGTCAATTTCGACGGGCTGGTCAAGGGCGGTGTGGTGTTCGGGCTGGGCCATGCCATGCTGGGCGAGATCACGTTTGCCGATGGCCGGGTGGAGCAGGAGAATTACGATCTGTTCGAGGCGATGCGGATCGACCAGTGCCCCGAGATCGAGGTGCGTGGGTTGGAGAACGGCGACAAGGTTCTGGGCATCGGTGAGCCGCCGGTGCCGCCCGCCGCACCCGCGCTGGCCAACGCGATCTTTGCTGCGACCGGGCAGCGGTTGCGGGAGATGCCATTCTCGAAATTCGTCGATTTCGCATGACAATGTGAGGTGGTCGTGGGGGCGCTGCCCCCACACCCCCGAGGTATTTCGGGTCAGATGAAGGGGCGGCTTCGTGCTTGCGGCGAGGGCCGGCCCGACCTAGTTTGCGGGCAGCGTTTCGAGGGGCCGAGCATGATCTACAAGCTGCCGATCCGGGTGTATTACGAGGATACCGACATGGCCGGTATCGTCTATTACGCCAATTACCTGCGATATATCGAGCGTGGGCGCAGCGAATGGGTGCGCGAGGTCGGGCTCGATCAGAACCGGATGAAGGACCAGGACGGCATCGTTTTTGCCGTGCGGCGGGTCGAGGCGGATTACCTTGCGCCCGCACGTCTCGATGACGAATTGGTGGTCGAGACATGGGTAGAGAGCCGCAAGCCGGTGCGGATGGTCATGGGCCAAGAGGTCAAACGTGGCGAAAAGGTTCTGTTTCGGGCCATGGTGACGGTGATCTGCATGACGCTTGACGGCAAGCCGGTGCGGTTGCCGGACTGGGACGCGCCCGCGGGGTGAACGGCGGGAAACCGCCACCCGGGGTGCGGGTTCGAAAACGTGATGCAAAGCTGTTGGCTTTCCCCTTGAAAATCAGCTAATTTGGATCGCAACAAGGGCCGCAACAGACGGTCGAAACAACGAGCAGGCAGATGGAAGCAGAAACCCTTGCCCTGGCGCAAGAGATCGAGTTCACGTTGTGGGCGTTGTTCGCGCGTGCCACGATCACGGTGAAACTCGTGATGATCGTTCTGATCGTCGCGTCCTTTTGGTCGTGGGCGATCATTTTCCAGAAACTCATCGATTATCGCAAGGCGCGGCGCGAGGCGGCGCGGTTCGACCGGGCGTTCTGGTCGGGCGAGCCGCTGGATCAGCTTTTCGAACAGATAGGACCCGACCCCAAGGGGCAGTCGGAAAAGGTCTTTGCGGCCGGCATGATCGAATGGCGACGTTCGCACCGGGCGGATGGCAGGTTCATCGCCGGGGCACAGGCCCGTATCGACCGGTCGATGGATGTGGCCATCGCCAAGGAAGCCGAAGGTTTGCAGGCCGGTTTGCCGGTGCTGGCGACGGTGGGATCAACCGCACCATTCGTGGGGTTGTTCGGCACGGTGATCGGGATCATGAATTCGTTCATCGAGATTGCGCAGCAGCAGAACACCAATCTCGCCGTTGTGGCGCCGGGTATTGCCGAGGCGCTTCTGGCCACCGGGCTGGGCCTTTTGGCGGCGATCCCGGCGGTGATCTTCTACAACAAGCTTTCGGCCGACAGCGACCGGATCATCGCCAGCTACGAGGCCTTTGCCGATGAGTTCGCCACCATCCTCAGCCGTCAACTGGACAGCTGAGATGGGGGCGGGGGTCATCAAATCGTCGGGCGCGGGTGGCGGATCGCGCCGCAGGCGCCGGGGCGGGCGCGCGGTGCCGATGAGCGAGATCAACGTGACGCCCTTTGTCGATGTGATGCTGGTTCTGCTGATCATTTTCATGGTGGCCGCGCCGCTGATGACGGTGGGTGTGCCGGTCGAGTTGCCCAAGACGGCGGCCAATGCGCTGCCGAGCGAGGCCGAGGAGCCGTTGACCGTAACGATCACCGCCGAGGGTGTGGTGCTGTTGCAGCGCACAGAAGTGGGGCGTGACGAGCTTTTGGCCAAGCTGCGCGCGGTGGCGGTCGAGCGAGCCAGCAACCGGGTTTTCCTGCGGGCCGACGGGGCGGTGCCCTATGAACAGGTGGTGCAAGTGATGGGGGCGCTCAATCGCGGCGGGTTCTCGAATATCGGGCTGGTCACGGATATTGGCGGCCCATCGCTTGACGAGACGGGGAACTGACGGGTTCGAGCATGAACACCGGTCAGATCATATCCGCGGTGGGGCACGTGGGCTTCATCGGCTGGTTGCTGTTCGGGGGGCAGTTCGATGCCGAGCCCCTGCCGTTCGAGGTCAGGGATGTGACAGTGATTTCGGGCGAGGAGTTCGAGGCGATGATGGCGGCGCAGCGCGCACCCGAGACGGTCACGGACGTGGCGACGCCGCAAGCGCCCGAAGCGGATCAGCCGCCAGAGCCCGACATGCCGTCAACGCCGGATATCACGCCGGAACAGGCCGAACCCGAGGTGGTCGAAACACCGCCGCCCGATGAGCCGCCGGAAACCGCGGCGCCTTTGCCGCAGCCGCAAGAGATCGAGGACCGGCCGCCCGAGATTGCGCCCCCCGCCGAGGAGGAAAGCGCGCTTTTGGTGCCGCAACTCTCTGCGCGCCCGCAAGCCCGGCCCGTCGAGCGCGTCGCCCCCGTGCCGGTGGCTCAACCGCCCGAGCCCGAAGCGGCGCCGGATGAAGTGGTGCGCGAAGAGACCGCGGATACGCCGGCCGAAGAGACCCGCCCCGAAGAAGAGGCCACCGCGCCCGAGGAATCCGTGACCGACATCACGCCCGAGGCCGCCGATGAGGTCACGGCCGCTCCGCGCCAATCGGTGCGCCCACGCCCGCGTCCGCGCGCCACCGCACAGGTGGAAGATGGCCCGGGTGCCGATACTGCCAACGCGGTGAGTTCGGTGCTGCAACAGGCGCTTGGGGACGAGAGCGGAGCATCGGAGGATCAATCGACGGCCCCCGCACTGAGCGAGGGAGAAGTCGATGCGCTTATACTGGCAATCTCGAATTGCTGGAATGTTGATCCCGGTTCGACTGCCGCCGAGGTTACGGTTGTGGTATCAGTGGCGCTGAACCGCGATGGGACATTGGCCGGCTCGCCCAGCCTCGTCTCGGCGCAAGGTGGCGATCAGGGCGCGCGTGATGCTGCCTTTCGCAATGCGCGCACGGCGGTCATCGCCTGTGGTCGTGGCGGGTTCGACCTGCCGCAGGAAAAATACGAAAGCTGGCGTGAAATCGAGATGACGTTCAATCCGGAGAAAATGAGGCTCAGATGATGATGAGACTGATCGGAACCTTCATGATGATGCTTGTTGCCGCGGGGCTGTTCGTGACCCCCGCGCAGGCGCAGAACGGACCACTTCGGATCGAGATCACCGACGGGGTGATGGAACCCTTGCCCTATGCGGTGCCCGATTTCGTGCCTGAGAACGGGGCGGCGTCGCAGATGGCCGTGAACATCGCACGGGTGGTTGCGGCTGACCTGAGCGGAACCGGGCTTTTTCGCGAGATCGGCAAGGAGGCCTATATCAGCCAGATCACCAGTTTCTCCAGCCCGGTCGAGTTTGCCGACTGGCGGGCGATCAACGCACAGGCGCTGATCACCGGGGCGGTGGCAGTCGAAGGCGACAACGTCACGGTGAAATTCAGGGTCTGGGACGTGTTTGGTGGTCAGGAACTGGGCAACGGGCTGCAATTTGCGGGCACCACAGGCGGGTGGCGGCGGATGGCCCATAAAGTGGCCGATGAAGTCTATAGCCGGATCACCGGCGAGTCCGGGTATTTCGATAGCCGCGTCGTGTTCGTGAGCGAGACCGGGCCCAAGGACGACCGCCGCAAGCGACTGGCGATCATGGATTATGATGGCGCGAACGTCCAGTACCTGACCGACAGCACGTCGCTGGTGCTTGCTCCGAGATTCTCGCCCACGGGCGACCGCGTACTCTATACCAGTTTCGAGAGCGGTTTTCCGCGGATCTATATTCTGGACGTGGCCAATGTCGGCCGCCGTGGTTTGCAAAGTCGCGAAGGCACGATGAGTTTTGCACCGCGGTTTTCGCCGGACGGTCAGCGGGTGGTATTCTCGCTCGAAACGGGAGGCAATACCGATATCTACTTGATAGACATCTCGACCGGGGCCGAGACGCGCCTGACGCGCGCGCCTTCGATCGAGACCGCGCCCAGCTATTCACCCGATGGCAGCCAGATCGTGTTTGAAAGCGACCGCTCCGGCTCGCGCCAGCTTTACGTGATGCCGGCGACCGGGGGTGAGGCGCAGCGGATCAGCCAGGGCAGCGGCAATTACGGCACCCCGGTCTGGAGCCCGCGCGGCGACCTGATCGCCTTTACCAAGCAATCGAAAGGCCGGTTCCACATCGGCGTGATGAAAACCGATGGCAGTGCCGAGCGGCTCTTGACGGCGTCGTTCCTTGAAGAGGGGCCGACATGGAGCCCGAACGGGCGGGTGATCATGTTCACCCGCGAGACGCAGGGCGCGCAAGGACAAGCAAGCCTTTATACGGTCGACATCACGGGGCGGAACCTCAAGCAGGTGCGCACACCCGACGGTGCATCCGACCCGTCATGGAGCCCGTTGCAGAAATGAAGGGGCGGCGGAATTTCGAAAAATTCGATGCCCGACCGAGAGCAGATTCACACAGGCCCTGCCTTGTGGTAGTAGTAGAAACAGAAAAACCTATGAGGCTTGACACATGACCTATCTGGCGAAATCCATCCTGCTCGTGGCGGGGCTTTCCCTTGCGGCCTGCACCAATGCGGGCCGGTTCGACAACGATGGCACGGGGGCGGGAGCAGGCAGCGATGCCGCTATCGCGGGCTCGGCAAGCGATCCGAAATCTCCGCTCTATTTCCAACAGGCGATTGGTGATCGGGTGCTGTTCGAGGTGGACCGTCAAACGCTCGATGACGAGGCCAAGCGGGTGCTTGACGGGCAGGCAAGCTGGTTGACCACGAATGCCGACTATAATGTCATCATCGAAGGCCATGCCGACGAACAGGGCACACGTGAATACAACCTTGCCCTTGGTGCGCGCCGGGCCAGTGCCGTGCGCGAATACCTGATTTCCCGCGGCATTTCGTCGAACCGTTTGAAAACCGTGAGCTATGGCAAGGAACGACCGATCGAGATCTGTAGTGAAGAAAGCTGCTATGCCAAGAACCGCCGCGCGGTCACCGTTCTGGCCAGTGGACTGACCGGGTGACGGCATGAGGACCGGAGTGCAAGGCATGCGGTGGGGTCTGGGACTTCTGGTGGCAGTTTTCCTGGCTGGCACCGGGGCGGCGCAGGATCGCTCGCAGACGCTGGCCGATATCCGGCAGGATCTTACCGTTCTTCACGTGGAGCTTCAGAAGCTCAAGCGCGAGTTGTCCACCACGGGGGCCTCGGGTGCCGTGGTACAGGGCGATTCCGTGCTTGATCGTGTCAATACGATCGAGGCCGAGGTGCGGCGCCTGACGGCCAAGACCGAAGAGCTGGAAATGCGGATCGGCAACATCGTGCGCGACGGGACGAACCGTGTTGCCGATCTTGAATTCCGTCTTGTCGAGCTTGAGGGCGGGGACGTCAGTCAACTCGGAGAAACGACCACATTGGGTGGGGCGCAGGAAACACAGGGATCGGATGCCGCCGCCCCGGCGGATCAGTCCACGCAAGACCCGGAAGGCCCGCAACTTGCCATGGGGGAACGGGCCGATTTCGATGCGGCGCAAAAGGCCCTTGACGAGGGACGCCATGACGCGGCGGCCGACGGGTTTGCCCGGTTCAACGAGACCTATCCCGGTAGCCCGCTGGAAGTGGCGGCGCATCTGGGTCGTGGTCGTGCGCTCGAGGCATCGGGGAATTTGACCGAGGCGGCACGGTCCTACCTGGCGGCGTTCAGTGCCGATCCGGATGGCAAGGACGCCCCGGATGCGCTGTTCGAGCTGGGGCGCGGGCTGGGTCGGCTGGGGCAGACCAACGAGGCCTGTGTCACGTTGCATGAGGTCGGCACACGGTTTCCCGGGGCCGCGGCAGAGACCAAGGCACGCGAGGAAATCCAACGCCTCGAGTGCCAGTGAGCGAAGCCGCGGACGCCGCCCTTGTCGATGCGGTGGCGCGTACGTTCACGGCCACGCCTTTCGATCATGTCGGCGTGGCCGTCTCGGGCGGTGGCGACAGCGTGGCCTTGTTGCTTCTCATGCAGGATTGGGCGGCACGTTCCGGCGCGCGGTTGAGTGCGGTGACATTCGATCACGGGTTGCGGGCGGAGGCGCCACAAGAGGCTGCGATGGTGGCCCGGCTCTGCCGTGAACGCGGGATCGCGCATGACATCCTGACTTGGGCGGGCTGGAACGGGCAGGGCAACCTTCAGGCTTCGGCGCGCATGGCCCGTTATCGCGAGATCGCGCAATGGGCACGCCAACGCGGGGTCGAGGCGGTCGGACTTGGTCACACATGCGACGATCAGGCCGAAACCTTCGTGATGCGATTGGCGCGCAAGGCGGGCAGTGACGGGCTGAGGCGGATGGCATCGCGTTTCGAGCGCTACGGGATGGAATGGGTGCGCCCGTTGCTTGGGGTCGAGCGGTCGATGCTGCGCCGATATCTCGAGCGACAGGGGGTCGGATGGGTTGAAGACCCCAGCAATGCCGATGACGGGTTCGAACGTGTCCGGGTGCGCAAGGCGCTGGAGGTTCTGGCCCCGCTGGGGATTGATGCGCAAGTGTTGGGGGCGGTGGCAGAGAACCTTGCCTCGGAAAACAGCCTGTTGCGTCAAACCGTGCAGCAGGCCCTGCACGGCAAGGTCGTGGAACGGTGTGGGGCACTGTCATTGAGCCATGACGATTTCCAGGCGCTGCATTCCGAGGTGCGGCGGCGGTTTCTGAATGCGGCGCTGCAATGGATTTCCGGGGCGCAGTATTCGCCACGCTCGACTGCGCAGGGTGGGTTCGAGGCTGTGCTGCTCGGGCGCGGAACGCAGACCCTGGGCGGGGTGATCGGCTGGGTCGCGCAGGATCGGGTGTGGCTTGCACGCGAGTATCAGGCGGTCATGGATTTGCATGGATCGCCCTTCGACGGACGATGGCAGATCGAGGGGCCGTTGGACGGGATGGATATTCGCGCCCTGGGTGCAGAGGGGTTGCAGCAGTGCCCCGATTGGCGCGATCTGGGCCTGCCGCGCCGGGTCTTGCTGTCCCTTCCCGCGGTGTGGGACGCGGGTCGGCTTGTCTGGTCACCGGTGTCCACGGCCGAAACCCGCCACAAGGCTGTGCGGATCGGGCCAAGCTTCGAGAACTGGCTATGTCGGGATTGAACCTTGGCCCGCGATGTCTATTTTAGTCCAAAGGTTCCTGTGATAAGCGCGGGGCCAGAGTTTTTCATGGGAGATTTGCCTTGGGCAACGCGAGAAATATCGCCTTCTGGGTCGTGCTGTTTCTTCTGATACTGGCGCTGTTCAATCTTTTCAGTGGCGGTGGAAACACGCTGCAAAGCCGGGAAATAAGCTACTCCGAATTCGTAAGGGCGGTTGAGCAGGACCGGGTAAGTTCGGTCACGCTGGATGGTGAGCAGGTGCGTTATCGCGCAGACGATGGTCAGGATTACGTGACAATCAAGCCCGAGGATGCCGAGGTCACGCAGCTTTTGATCGACAGGAACATTCCGGTCAAAGCCGAAAGCCAGCAACAATCGGGTTTTCAGACCTTCATCCTGAGCCTGCTGCCGTTCCTCTTGCTCATCGGTGTGTGGATTTATTTCATGAACCGCATGCAGGGTGGCCGGGGCGGCGGAGCCATGGGCTTTGGCAAGTCCAAGGCCAAGATGCTGACCGAGAAGTCGGGGCGCGTGACGTTTGACGACGTGGCCGGTATCGACGAGGCCAAGGAAGAACTCGAAGAGATCGTGGAATTCCTGCGCAATCCGCAGAAATACAGCCGTCTTGGCGGGCAGATTCCCAAGGGCGCGCTTCTGGTTGGGCCGCCGGGCACCGGTAAGACGCTTCTGGCGCGCGCGATTGCGGGTGAGGCGGGGGTGCCGTTCTTTACCATTTCGGGCTCGGACTTCGTGGAAATGTTCGTCGGTGTGGGCGCGAGCCGGGTGCGTGACATGTTCGAACAAGCCAAGAAAAACGCGCCCTGCATCGTGTTCATCGACGAGATCGACGCCGTGGGTCGCCACCGTGGAGCGGGCTATGGCGGTGGCAACGACGAGCGTGAGCAGACGTTGAACCAGTTGCTGGTGGAAATGGACGGGTTCGAAGCCAACGAGGGCGTGATCATCATCGCCGCAACCAACCGCAAGGATGTGCTGGACCCTGCACTGTTGCGGCCGGGCCGCTTTGACCGCGAGGTGACGGTGCCCAATCCGGACATCAAGGGGCGCGAGAAGATCCTGAGCGTGCACGCCCGCAAGACCCCGCTCGGGCCGGATGTCGATCTGCGTATCATTGCGCGCGGCACGCCCGGCTTTTCCGGGGCCGATCTGGCGAATCTTGTGAACGAAGCCGCGTTGACGGCGGCGCGCGTGGGGCGGCGCTTTGTCGCGATGGAAGATTTCGAAATGGCCAAGGACAAGATCATGATGGGCGCCGAACGGCGGTCCATGGTGATGACGCCGGCGCAGAAGGAAATGACCGCCTATCACGAGGCCGGGCATGCGATTGTCGGACTGACCCTTCCGAAATGTGACCCGGTCTACAAGGCGACGATCATTCCGCGCGGCCAGGCGTTGGGCATGGTGATGTCCCTGCCTGAAATGGACCAGCTGAACTATTTCAAGGATGAGCTGGAACAGAAAATCGCGATGACCATGGCGGGCAAGGCTGCCGAGATCATCAAGTACGGCGAAGGCGCGATTTCGAACGGACCGGCCGGTGACATCATGCAGGCCTCGGCGCTGGCCCGGGCGATGGTGATGCGGTGGGGCATGTCCGACAAGGTGGGCAATATCGACTATCAGGAGGCAGCCGAAGCATTCCGTGGCAATGGGGCGGGTGGTTTCTCGATCTCGGCCCATACCAAGGAACTGATCGAGGACGAGGTCAAGCGCATCATTGATGCGGGTTATCAGCACGCGCGAAGCATCCTGGAAGACCGTCAGGAAGACTGGGAGAAGCTTGCGCATGGTCTTCTGGAATACGAAACCCTGACAGGTGAAGAAATCGAGCGCGTGATCCGTGGTGAGCCGCCGCACAAGGGCGATGACGATGCGGCCTCCGGCGAAGGCAGCGCCCCCTCGGTCGCGGCGATTCCCAAGACCAAGCCGCGGCCCAAGCCCCGGGATGACGGTGAATTGGAACCTGAGCCGACCGCATGAGCGGGTCAACGATGACAACGGACTGGAATCCCGGGGCCTATGCCAGGTTCCGGGATTTGCGTTTGCGCCCGGCGATTGACCTGATGCTGGCGGTCCGCTCGGTGGGCGGCGGTGATGTGATCGATCTTGGATGTGGGACAGGGGCGATGGGGCCGGTCCTGCGGCAACGTTACTTGGGGCATCGCATCGTGGGCGTGGATGAGAGCCCCGCCATGTTGGCCAAATCGGCCGAGAGCGGTGCCTATGACGCGTTGGAGGAGCGCAACATCGCGGACTGGTCGGTCGAGCGCGCCGGGTTGATCTACTCGAATGCGGTGTTGCATTGGCTCAAGGATCACGAAGTGCTTTTCCCGCGTCTGGCGGAAATGCTGGCCCCCGGGGGAACATTGGCGGTGCAGATGCCGCATCAGAACAACGCACCATCGCACAGGGTCTGGCTGAGCCTCGCCGAAGAGCTTTTCCCGGGACGGATCGACGTGGATGCGGCCCCCGGCGTGATGAAGCCTGCGCGCTATCACCATCTGCTTTCCGGGTTGGGGGCGTTGTCGCTGTGGGAAACGGATTACTACCAGATGTTGAGCGCGGATCAGGGCGGCCATCCGGTGCGGCGTTTCACCGAAAGCACCTTTGCGCGCCCCATCCTTGCGGTGCTGGAGCCCGATGAGCAGGCTGAACTGATCCGGCGTTATGAAGAGGTGATGGAAAAGGCCTATCCGCGCGGGTCCGATGGCGCGGTGCTGTTCCCGTTTCGCCGGGTGTTCTTTACCCTCACTATGTGACCGGAGCGTCAGGGCCCGATCGTGACGGTGGTATGTTGTGTGCCAAGGTGTTGACCGTCCCGCTGGAGCGAGACCTGGCCATGATAGACGCCTTTCGGCCATGCCGATCCGCTACGTCGTTTGCCGGCCGCGCGAAAGAAAAGCCCCATGGGGTTTTCAAGTTCGACGGTATGCGAGATGATTCTTGATCCATCGGGCGCATTAATCTCGAGCATGACCCGATCGCCCGGTCGCCCCCCGAAGGCAAATCCCCAGACCACCAGTGCAGGAGCGTCGGCAGGCAGATGCACGGTGGCGGCGCGGCCCGATTTCACGTGATCATAGGCGGGAACCGCATCGGAAAACCCGGCGCTGAGCATGCCGCCCGGGCGATAGTGAGGTGCCGGGTCTTGCCACAAGGTGCGCCGGGGCATTTCTTCGCAGGCGTGATCTCCATCCGGATTGAAAGGATCGACGGCCTTTCCATCATGGCGCAGCGAGACATGCACATGCGGAAACTCGGTCCGCCCGGAAAGGCCAACCCGGCCAAGGGGCGCACCGGCCTTCACGCTTTGGCCCTTGGTAACGGAAACGCTGTCCTTCTGGAGGTGGCAATACTGCGTCTGCCAGTCTTCTCCATGGTCGATCACCACGCCGTTGCCGCATTCCCGATCCTTGACCGCGGCAGGATCTTCCAGAAAGACACCATCTGTCATCCCGTCGCGCAGAGCCGTCACGCGCCCGGCGGCGGCAGCATGCACCGTGACACCGGCGGTCATTGCTGCGCGGGAGATCAGGGCGAAATCGGTGCCCTTGTGGCCATCGTAAGACAGGGGGCCGCAGGTGAAATCGGCGTAGCCGGGGCCTGGATCGTGATCGACATAGTTCTGGATATAGCAGTCTTCCCCGAGCGTGCAGTCGATGGGCTGGGCAAGCCGCGGTGCCTCGCCCCGCAGCGGCAGGGCGAGACACATGCCAGCAAGCGTCACAACGGCTAGAAACAGCGGTTGCGACACGGTCCTCTCGTGCCGATCCCGGGACAAGGCCCCGGTCAATCCGCAGTCAACAGCCGAGGTTTGTCGCCTTTGAGGCGGGGATTGCCCGGGCCGTCGATCCGCAGTTCAAGCTCGCCATCCTTGACGCCGACCTGCACCACACCACCCTTGGCCAACTTGCCGAAGAGCAACTCTTCGGCGAGCGGTTTCTTGATGTATTCCTGAATCACCCGGCCCAGGGGGCGGGCGCCCATCTTGTCGTCATAGCCCTTGTCGGCGAGCCATTCGGCGGCAGACTTGGTCAGGTCGATCGTCACGTTGCGGTCCATCAGTTGTGCCTCGAGTTGAAGCACGAACTTCTCGACCACTTGCAGAATCACCTCTTTGGGCAACGGCGCAAAGGACACGACGGCATCGAGGCGGTTGCGGAATTCCGGCGTGAAGGTGCGCTCGATCGCGGCGGTATCTTCGCCCTCGCGGCGGTCGCGGCCAAACCCGATCGCCGCTTTGGCCTGTTCGGTGGCTCCGGCATTCGACGTCATGATCAGCACGACATTGCGGAAATTCACCGTGCGCCCGTTATGGTCGGTCAACTCGCCGTGGTCCATGACCTGAAGCAGGATGTTGAAGACATCCGGGTGCGCCTTCTCGATCTCGTCGAGCAACAGAACGCAGTGGGGATGTTGATCGACCCCATCTGTCAAAAGCCCGCCCTGATCGAAACCGACATAACCCGGAGGTGCACCAATGAGGCGCGAAACCGCGTGTTTCTCCATGTATTCCGACATGTCGAAGCGCAAAAGTTCGACCCCGAGGGTATCGGCCAGTTGCTTGGCCACCTCGGTCTTGCCGACACCGGTGGGCCCGGCGAAGAGATAGTTGCCGATGGGCTTCTCGGGTTCGCGCAGGCCGGCGCGGGCAAGCTTGATTGCCGACGCCAGTGTGTCGATGGCCTTGTCCTGACCGAAAACCACGCGTTTGAGCGATTTTTCGAGATCCCTGAGCACTGCGCTGTCATCCTTGGACACGCTTTTGGGCGGGATGCGCGCGATCTTGGCGACGATGGCTTCGATTTCCTTCACGCCGATGGATTTGCGGCGTTTGGACTGGGCCAGCAGATGTTGGGCGGCCCCGGCCTCGTCGATGACGTCAATGGCCTTGTCCGGCAGTTTGCGGTCGTTGATGTAGCGCGCCGAAAGCTCGACCGCCGTCTTGATCGCGTCGGCGGTGTATTTCACGCTGTGGTGATCCTCGAAATAGGGTTTGAGGCCCTTGAGAATCTTGACCGCGTCCGAGACGGAGGGTTCGTTCACGTCGATCTTCTGGAACCGGCGCGAGAGGGCGCGGTCCTTTTCGAAATGCTGGCGGAATTCCTTGTAGGTGGTCGAGCCCATGCAGCGCAGCTTGCCGCCCTGAAGCGCGGGTTTGAGCAGGTTCGAGGCATCCATCGCCCCGCCCGAAGTGGCTCCGGCGCCGATCACGGTGTGAATCTCGTCGATGAAGAGCACCGCGTCGGGGTGGTCTTCGAGCTCGTTGACCACGGCTTTGAGCCGCTCTTCGAAATCACCGCGATAGCGTGTCCCGGCCAGCAGTGCGCCCATGTCGAGCGAAAAGATCGTGGTGTTGGACAGCACCTCGGGGGTGTCGCCGTTGACGATCTTGTAAGCGAGCCCTTCGGCGATGGCGGTCTTGCCGACGCCGGGATCGCCCACCAGAAGCGGATTGTTCTTGCGGCGGCGGCACAGCACCTGAATGCAGCGCTCGACCTCATGCGCGCGACCGATCAGCGGATCGACATCGCCCTTGCGGGATTTCGCATTGAGATCAACGCAATACTTGGCCAGCGCGGAGTCCTTCTCCTCGCCCCCGGGGGCGGTCTGCGCCTCTTCCTCGATCTCGGCGCCCTGGACCGGGCGGGCTTCGCCGAAGGCGGGATCTTTTGCGACACCATGGGCGATGAAATTGACCGCGTCATAGCGCGTCATGTCCTGTTCCTGAAGGAAATAGGCGGCGTTCGATTCGCGTTCGGCGAAGATCGCGACGAGAACGTTGGCGCCGGTCACCTCGGTTCGGCCCGAGCTTTGGACATGGATCGCGGCGCGTTGAATCACCCGCTGGAACGCGGCGGTGGGCACCGCTTCGGAGCCTTCGATCTCGGTGATAAGGTTGGACAGGTCGTCGTCGATGAACTCGACCACGGTCTGGCGGAGTTGTTCGACATCGACCGAACAGGCCTGCATGACGCGGGCGGCGTCGGGTTCGTCGATGAGCGCCAGAAGCAGGTGCTCCAGCGTTGCGAATTCGTGTCGGCGGGCATTGGCGAGCGCGAGGGCGCTGTGGATTGCCTGCTCTAGCGTGGTCGAGAATGAAGGCATGTTGTCCCCATGCTCCTTTAACTGCGTCATCGGGGAAGCACCCTCGGTGACTGTGGCCTCATAGTCTTAAAGTTTGGTCGATTGTGGTCGGGCTTCAAGGGTTTTCTTGAAGAAATATATCACATTTCCCACAGCCGACCGATAAAAACGTGATTTACAGGTGAATCCGCCTCCTGCGGACCCGTAAAAAGTTAACGCCGCCGGACGCGTCGAAATCGGGGGGTGACATCCGGCTGCTTTCCGGCTGTCGCCCGGCTGCCGGGGAAAACGCCCCTGCGGGGGGCCTGAAAAGGTTAACGCGGCGTGCGCCGGGTCGGGAAACCGGCGGTGTTCAGGCGTGATCCGGGCTCATCCGGGTCATGGCATAGGCGATGAACGGATCGAAACTGTCGGGGTTGGCCATCGAGTCGCGGTTCACCACCTTTTCCGGGTCGCCGCCCAGCAGGAGTTTCTTCACCGGCACTTCGAGCTTCTTGCCCGAGAGCGTGCGCGGCACCTCGGCAATTTCGACGATGTCGTCGGGCAGGAAGCGCGCCGAGACCTGCGCGCGGATCGCGCTTCGGATGCGGTCGCGCATCGCGTCGTCGAGTGCGTGGCCCTCTTTCATCACCACGAAAAGCGGCATGAAGCTTTCGCGGCCGAGGAATTCGAGATCGACAACGAGGCTGTCCATCACCTCGTCGAGCCCCTCGACCGCGCGGTAGATCTCGCTCGATCCGAGGCGCAGCCCGCGCCGGTTGATCGTCGCATCCGACCGGCCATAGATGATCGACCCGCCCTCGGGTGTGAACATGATCCAGTCGCCATGCCGCCAGATGCCGGGATAGGTGTCGAAATAGCTCTCGTGGAGGCGGCTTCCGTCGTCGTCGCCCCAGAACATGAGCGGCATCGAGGGCAGGGGTTCGGTGCAAACGAGTTCGCCCACCTCGCCGATCACCTCGCGGCCCTCTTCGTCGAAGGCGCGCACCGCGTTGCCGAGCGCGCGGCACTGCATTTCACCGGCGCGCACCGGCATCATCGGGTTGCCCAGAACGAACGCCCCGGCAAGGTCGGTGCCGCCCGAGATCGGCGCCAGCCAGACATCGGGTTTCACATGCGCATAGATCCAGTCATAGCCTTCCTGGCTGAGCGGGGAGCCGGTCGAGCCGAGCGAGCGCAGGGCCGAGAGGTCAAGCTCGGTTCCCGGGCGTATGCCGGCCTTGCGGCACCCATCGAAGAACGCGGCCCCCGCACCGAAATAGGTGAGCCCTTCGCGCGCCACCATGCGCCAGACTTCGAGCATGTCGGGATGATTGGGTGCGCCGTCAAAGAGCGCCACCGTGGCCCCCTGACCGAGCGCCGCCCATTGTGCGTTCCACATGATCCAGCCCGAGGAGGTCAGCCAGCAGAACCGGTCGTCGGGGCCCAGATCCTGGTGCAGGGATTGCTTGGTGCCTTCCAGCAGCACCCCGCCATGGCCATGCACGATGGGTTTGGGATTGCCGGTCGTGCCCGAGGAATAGACGATCCAGAGCGGATGCGAGAACGGCACCATGTCGATTTGCGGCGCGGCCTCATGGGTGGTGAAATCGGCCCATGTCGTCCAGCCGTCCTGGGCCGGGCCGAGGGTGGGCACCATCACCTTTTGCCGTAGGCCGGGCAGGTCGGTGGCGATCCCGTCGAGCAATTCGCGGCGGTCGATTGTCTTGCCCGCATGGACATAGCCATCCTGCGCGATGAGCAGTTTCGGGTCGATCTGGCGGAACCGGTCGAGGATCGCGACATGGCCCATGTCGGGCGCGCAGAGCGACCAGATCGCCCCCATCCCGGCCACGGCCAAAAACGAGATCAGCGCCTCGGGGCTGTTGGGCAGGACGGCGACGACGCGGTCGCCGCGTTTCACGCCGGCGGCGCGCAGCCCGGCCTGTGTGGCGCCGACGCGGGCCTTCAATTCGCCCCAGCTCAGCTCCTGTCGGCCGAAGGTTTCGGATTGCAGGATGATCGCCGTGTCATCGGGGCGGATCTCGGCGGGTTTGAGCATCTGGGCGGCGAAATTCGTGACCGCCCCGGGGAACCAGTCGGCGCCGGGCATCTTGCGTTCGGGCAAGACCTCGGACCAGCCCGAGATCGGCAGGTCGCAGAAGGCGATGATGGAGGTCCAGAAATCCTCGATCTCGCGGACCGACCAGTCCCAGAGCGCGTTGTAGTCGGGGAAGGTCAGGCCGCGCTCGGCTTCGAGCCAGCGCATGTATTGCGCGATGCGCGCATTCTCGATGCGGTTCGCGCCCGGTGTCCAGAGAATCGGGTTCTCGTCTGCCATGTTTCTTGTCCTCCCGCTTTGGGGTCAGTTTCCATGTGGCGGGGGGTAAGGCAAGGGCGATGACGGAACGTCATGATCGTTGGTGGATCAGAGGGCGGATTGTGCTTGATCGGATATGCCCCGCCCGGGATAGCGGCGCAGCCGCCCGGGCAGCACATGGCCGCGGCCCTGTGCTGCCCTATCGTCTGGCAATCACCTACCGAAAGAGCTGTCCCCGGGCGCGGATGATGGCGTGCAGCACCGTGGCGAGATAGGCGAGCGCGAGGATCACGAGGATATACCACGGGCGTGTCAGGCTCAGCCCGATCACGGTGACGGTGGCAAAGAGGATCACCGCGACCAGTCGGCGCGGCACCTTGACCGTCTTGGGCGACAGGGTCTTGAGCTTGGAAATCATCAGCACGCCGACCAGCGCCAGCCAGATCGCGACCAGTGTCGGCGCGTCCCCCGGCGCGCTCAGGCCCGCTTGGGTGAGAAAGACCGGCAAGAGCCCGAGGAAGGCCCCGGCGGGGGCGGGCACGCCGATGAAATGGCGCTTGGCCTCTTTCGTGGTGTCGGCGGCGCCCGACAGCACGTTGAACCGCGCCAGCCGCAGGCAGGTGGCGGCAGCAAAGAGCAGGGCAAAGGTCCAGCCCATGCCACCGGTCGCGGCGAGGTGGACCTGGTAGATCAGGATGGCCGGGGCCACGCCGAAGCACAGGAAATCGGACAGCGAGTCGAGCTGTGCCCCCATCGCGGATTCGGCTCCCATACGCCGCGCCAGCAACCCGTCGAGCCCGTCGGCCAGACCCGCCAGCAGGATCAGGAACACCGCCGCGGAAAACCGCCCCTCGATGGCAAAGCGGATCGCGGTGAGACCAAAGCTCATCCCGATGAGCGTGACCATGTTGGGCATGAGCAGCAGCAGCGAGACGGGTTGGTGTTCGGCCTGATGGTCGCCCTGATGGTCGCCCTGAGGTTCGCCCGGTGTGCGATCGTCGGGGTCGATCATGGTTCAGCCTTCGCCCTGTGTGCCGGTGAGATCGGCGATCGCGGTTTCGCCCGCGACCATGGTCTGGCCGATGCGCACCAGGGGGTGCGCACCTGCGGGCAGGTAGATGTCGAGCCGCGAGCCGAAGCGGATGAGGCCGAAACGCTCGCCCCGGGCCATCTCGTGGCCTTCCTCGGCCCAGCAGAGGATGCGGCGGGCGACGAGCCCGGCGATCTGCACCACGCCATAGCGCGTGCCGTCGGGCAGGGCGACGGTGAGGCCGTTGCGTTCGTTGTCGGCCGATGCCTTGTCGAGCGAGGCGTTGAGGAATTTGCCGGGGCGATAGGCGACGCGCTCGATCCGGCCGGCGGCGGGCAGGCGGTTCACGTGGCAGTTGAACACCGACATGAAGACCGAGATCCGCGTCATTTCGGCCTCGCCAAGGCCCAGTTCGGCGGGCGGCACGGCGGGTTCGAGCAGCGAGACCACCCCGTCGGCGGGCGAGACCATGAGGCCGGGGCGGGTCGGTGTGACTCGGGGCGGGTCGCGAAAGAAATAGTAGACCCAGACGGTCAGGCCGAGCCCGAGCCAGCCGAGCGGCGACCAGATCCAGAACAGGACCAGCGTCACCGCGCCCGCGATGGCGACGAAACGGCGGCCTTCGGGGTGCATGGGTTTGACGAAGGTGGACAGCATCGAGACAGACATGGCAGGCCCTCATTTCCGATCCGCCCCGTCATAGTGAACGGGGCGGCATATGCAATCCAAACCTGTCATGGCGGCACCCCGCCGCGCGGCACCGCCGGTCAGGGCGGTGCCTTGTCGGTGTCGCTCAGTCGAGGACGGCGGCAACTGCCTTTGCGGTCTTGGCGACCACCTCGTCGGCCTCGTCGCGGGTGAGGCAGAAGGGCGGGGCAAAGCCGAGGATGTCACCCTGCGGCATGGCGCGTCCGATCACGCCTTCTTCGAGAAGAGCGGCCGCGATCCGGG
Source organism: Aquicoccus porphyridii (assembly GCF_008369105.1). Classification (GTDB taxonomy): domain Bacteria; phylum Pseudomonadota; class Alphaproteobacteria; order Rhodobacterales; family Rhodobacteraceae; genus Aquicoccus; species Aquicoccus porphyridii. The sequence continues at coordinate 40,581 of NZ_VINQ01000008.1, forward strand.
GGCCGACCTTGTCGGACGGATCGAAGAACTCGCGCGTGTCGCGATCCTTGACGAATTCGAGGGCGCAGAGCATGCCCTCGCCCCGGATGTCGCCGACATGGGCATGCGCGCCAAGCGCATCCGCCATGGCGGCATTGAGGTAGGCACCGGTTTCGCCCGCGTTCTTCACGAGCTTCAATTCGTCGATCAGCTTGAGGTTGGCCACGCCGGCGGCGGCACCGATCGGGTGGGCGGAATAGGTCCAGCCATGGCCGATGGGGCCGAGCATGTCGGTGCCCTCTTCGAGCACCTTCCAGACGTCCTTGGACACGATCGACCCCGAGAGCGGCGCATAGGCCGAGGTCAGGCCCTTGGCGATGGTGATGATGTCGGGTTCCATCCCGTAATGGGTCGAGCCGAACATCGTGCCAAGGCGGCCAAAGCCGGTCACGACCTCGTCGGCAATGAGCAGGATATCGTGCTTTTTCAGTATCTTCTGGATCGCCTCCCAATACCCGGCGGGCGGGGGAACAAGCCCGCCCGTGCCCAGCACCGGCTCGCCGATGAAGGCGGCGATGGTGTCGGCGCCCTCGCGTTCGATCAGGGCTTCGAGTTCGGCGGCGCAATGGGCGGTGAAATCGGCCTCGCTCATCGAGAGGTCGTCACGGCGGTAATAATAGGGCGCGTCGGTGTGGATCACCTGTGCGAGCGGCAGGTCGAATTTCTTGTGAAACAGCTCAAGCCCGGTCAGTGAGCCGGTGACCAGCCCCGAGCCGTGATAGCCGCGCCAGCGCGAGATGATCTTTTTCTTTTCGGGGCGGTCGAGGACGTTGTTGTAATACCAGATGAGCTTGACGTTGGTTTCATTGGCGTCCGAGCCGCCAAGCCCGAAATAGACCTTGGACATGTTGGCGGGTGCGCGGTCGAGGATCATTTTCGAAAGGGTGATCGCCGCCTCGGTGCCATGGCCGACATAGGCGTGGTAATAGGCCAGTTCGCGCGCCTGATCGGCGATTGCCTCGGCGATTTCGGGGCGGCCATAGCCCACGTTGACGCAATAGAGCCCGGCAAAGGCATCGAGCAGGCGATTGCCCTCGCGGTCGGTGATGTGGCAGCCCGAGCCGCCGGTGATCACCCGTTGCGGCGCGTTCCCGCGGGCAAATTCGGCCAGATGGGTCGAGGGGTGAAAGAAATTGTCGCGGTCCCATTGTTCGAGTTGGTCGTTCTTCAGCATTGTCCTGGTCCTTGTCGTTGAGATGTCGCCCCGAATTTTCGGCGAAAATTCGAATGGCGCGGGGGTTGATGTCATGCCCAATCGCGGCAGACGTATTTGATTTCCATGAATTCTTCCATGCCGCGGCGGGCCCCTTCGCGGCCCATGCCCGACTGCTTGGTGCCGCCAAACGGGATCGGGGCGCCGGTGACCTTGGTGCGGTTGACCGCGACCATGCCGAATTGCAATGCCCGGCTCACCCGGTAGATGCGGCGCGGGTCGAGCGAATGGACATAGGCGACCAGCCCGAATTCGCTGTCATTGGCGCGGGCGATCACCTCTTCCTCGGATTCGAAAGGCGTGATCGGGGCCACCGGGCCGAAGGTTTCCTCGCGCATGATCAATGCGCTGTCGGGCACGTCGGTGAGGACAGTCGGTTCATAGAACAGCGGACCGAGCGCGTGGCGTTTGCCGCCGCAGGCCAGTTTCGCGCCCTTGGCCACGGCGTCGGCGACGTGCTCTTCCTGCTTGGCCACGGCCTTTTCGTTCATCAGCGGGCCGATATCGGGGTCGTCCATGCCGGTGCCGATGCTGAGCGCCTTGGTGGCCTCGATGAAGCGGCGGCAGAATTCGTCATAGACCGGGCGTTCGACATAGATGCGGTTGGCGCCAAGGCAATCCTGCCCGGAGGTGGCGAATTTGGCCATGATGGTTTCGGTCACGGCCTCGTCGAGATCGGCGCCCTTGAAGACGATCACCGGGGCGTGGCCGCCGAGTTCGAGCACCAGTTTCTTGACCGTCTCGGCGGAGGCGCGGTAGAGTAGGCGGCCCACCTCGGTCGAGCCGGTGAACGACAGCGCCCGCACGCGCGCATCGGCGGTCCAGGGGGTCACGATGTCGGAGGCTTTGCCGGTCACCACGTTGAAGACGCCCGCCGGAAGGCCCGCGCGTTCGGCCAGTTCGGCCAGCGCCAGCGCGGAATAGGGGGTTTCGGACGAGGGATGCGCCACCACGGTGCAGCCCGCCGCCAGCGCCGCCGCGGCCTTGCGGGTGAGCATGGCGGCGGGGAAGTTCCAGGGCGTCACGAGGGCCACCACGCCCACCGGTTCGAGCCACAGTTCGACCTCGGCATCGTGCAGGTGGCTGGTGACGCCCTCGATATTTGGGCGCTTGGCCTCTTCGGCATAAAACTCAACGAAACTCGCGGCATAGTCGATCTCGCCGCGTGCTTCGGAGAGGGGTTTGCCCTGTTCCAGAACCATGATCCGGGCGAGGTCTTCGCGGTTCTCGATCATCAGGTCGAACCAACGGCGGAGCATGGTCGAGCGTTCCTGTGGCAGGAGCGCGGACCAGGTCGAAAAGGCGGTCTGGGCCACGTCGACCGCGCGGGCGGATTCGTCGGTGGACAGGCAGGCGATGTCGCCCAGTGCGCTGCCGTCGGCGGGGTTGGTGACGCCGAGCGTGGTGCCGTCCTGCGCGGCGGTCCATTTGCCGCCGATATAGGAGAACGCCCGCACCAGGCGTTTATCGGTGATGTCGGGGTGCAGAGAGATCGCTGTGGTTTCCATGACATGGCCTCCTTTGGGGGACATGTTGGACCAAGACGTGGGGGGATCGGGTCTGAATTCGGGCGTCCGAACAGACGATCCAACTGTTGGAAGGGGCCTGGGCAGGCGATCCGTCTGGCGGATTTTCCTGAATGATTTCAACCCAGAAGCAGGTCGAAGGGGGGTGGGGTGGGGCCTTTGACGGGTTTGGTGACGATGTAGCTATAGTAGCGGGCGAGGCCGATGCGGCGTTCGAGCAACTCGTCGATCAGGCGCTGGTAGCTGTCGATGTCGCGGGTGACGATCTGCAGGAGGTAGTCGTAACCGCCGCCGAGCGCCCAGCAGCCGGTGACTTCGTCCTGGCGCTGAACCGCGTCCTCGAAGATGCGAAAGGTGGCCGCCGTGTGGTCGGCCAGTTCGGCGGCGACGAAGACGGTGACATGGGCGGCCAGTTTCTTGAGCGCGATTTCGGCCCTGTAACCCGTTATGAAACCAGCCTTTTCCAGCTTCTTCAACCGCTCCCAGCAGGGCGTTGGCGACAGGCCCACGCGATCGGCGAGCGCCGCCTTGGTCATGCGGCCATCGGTCGAGAGGGTCTTGAGGATGGCAAGGTCGCGTTGGTCAAGGGGCGTCATGCGGGGGTGGAGTCCATCGTTGTGGTGATCGGTTGGGCGAAGGTACTGCGCGGGCGTGCCGGGGTAAACCGTGTTGCGGCCGTGAGGCACCGTTCGGAGGGGTTAACGGCCGTGGGCCTGCACGAAACCGGGGGGTGAATCCCGGCTGTTGCCCGGCTGTCGGGCGTGCACCGCCGCAACGCGGCGAAAATGGCGCCGAAAAGGGTTAACGATGCGCGCGCCGGGCGCGGGGTGCGACACGCAATCGGCGCCGGAGGTTTCCCCCCGGCGCCGGTCTGTGTTTCGCGGTCGTGGCCGCTTTGCGTCAGCCGAAGTCGCGCATGTCGCCCACGAGGATGCCGGTCATCGAGATGTCGTTCTCGAACCCGGGCAGGGCGGCCATGGCGGCAGCTTCGACATCGACATTATCGGCACTAAAGCCGCTGGTGTCGGATTCAGAGTTCACGAAGACCCAGCGCGGGGCGTGGTCGGCTTCGAGCCCGACGGCGAGGCGCAGCATGTCGAGCGCGTCGCCTGCCGTGACGTCGCCGTCGCCGTTGAAATCGGCGGCGATGAAATCCTCTCCGCCCGCCGGTCCCCAGCTCGGGTTGAGGCCCACCGCGAGGCGCAGCGCTTCGAGCGCGCCGGGGGCGGACGGGGCGCCGTGGTCGGTCGCGTCATAGGGCAGCTCGGGCATGACGGTGCCCTCGGCCGTGCCAAGGGCCATGAAGGTGAAGCTGCCCGGCGTGCCACCGGCGGCGCCGCTGGCTTCGGTATCGCCGGGGCCGCGGAAGGTCGCGCCTTCCACGTCGAGCGGGTTGCCATCGCGGTCATTGACCTGCAGCGCCATGTTGGGTGGCGTGCCGATGCGCACGTCCTCACCGGCATTGGAGATCAGCAGGTCGAGACCCGTCACGTCGCCCTCGAAGGTCAGCGAGAAATCCTGTGTGCCGTCGCCGGTGGTGTCGAAGCTCAGCAACGTGTTGGCCCCGTCGAACTCGAGGGTCGGGTCGTCCTGCATCCGGGTGAAGCGCACGAGAACCCGGTCTTCGGCACTCATATCGGTGATGGTATCGCCATCGAGCGAATTGGCAGGGCCGGTGATGACGTCGGCGCCCGCGCCGGTGGTGATGACGTCGATGCCTGCGCCGGGGCTGAACAGGTCATCGCCCGCGCCGCCGTCAAGCGTGTCGGCACCGGTGCCGCCGAAGATGGCGTCATTGTCATCCCCGCCAAGGATCGAGTCGTTGCCCGCGCCGCCGTCGAGCGTGTCGTTGCCGCCCAGGCCCTCGATCGTGTCGTTGCCGCCGAGGCCGAGGATCACGTCATCCTCTTCGGTGCCGACGAGGGAGTCGGCACCCGAGGTGCCGGTTTCGGTCACGTCGCCCGCGATCGCGGCGCGGCCTGCGCGCACGGCGTCGGCCACGTCGGAACTGTCGCCCGATGTTGCGACGACGACACCTTCGCTGCCCATGTCGGCGAGGGCCTCTTCGTATTCGGAAGCGGTAAACGAGCTGGATGTGCCGATGATCGGCACGGCGCCGAAGTCACGCAAGGCATCGCCCACCGCCCCGAGCAAGAGGTCGTCGGTCGGGACCGGTTCGTCGTTGCCGGTGTCATGGCCGGGATCATCGGGATCGCGCGGGTCGGGTTCGATCTCGAGCCCGGCGGTGTCGCCTTCGCCCGACGACGTCATGCCGTCGTCATCCGTGCTTTCCGTGCTGGACAGCGCGCTGCCGCCTTCGACGTCGATATCCTCGCCGTCGAGGAAGGCCTGGATGGTGCTTTCGTCGAGGCCGTAATCGGATGCATCATGCGCCGATGCGTCGGTGGCCAGGTAGATCATCCGCGAGGCATCCTCGCGCAGGTTCAGCCCGTCACCGCGCGCCGCACGGTAGAGGCCGACCCATTGCGCCTCGGGGAAGTCGCCGCCGCTTTTGGTGGAGAGCCCGTCAAGCGTGGTCTCGAAGGCCGTGACATCGGAGGTCGATTCCAGGTGCGCCTGGTAGAGGTAGTCACCCGGAGATCCCCACGGGCTTTCGGGTTTGTCGATGAAGGAGGCGATGGAGAACTGCACGTCGGGGTTCTCGTCGCGCAGGTCGGCGGCGATCTGCTTGGCCGCGGTCACGAAATTGGGCAAATCGTCAAAGAACGAGCCCGAGAGGTCCACCAGGAAGATGAAATCGAGCGGCGGGCATTCGGGGTCTTCTTCGCCCAGAAGTTCGATCGTGGCATCGGAGAATTTCGCCTCTTCGACCCCGACAAGGGTGTTGACGCCCTCGCTGCCAGAGCCGTCGAGATGCGAGATCGTCACCACGCCGTCATCGTCGCGGTCGATCGTGTAGGCCGAGCAGGGGCCGGAGAAATAGGCCACGTCGTGACCCGCGCCGCCGTCGAGCATGTCGTCGCCCGCGCCGCCGATCAGCTCGTCATCGCCTGCGCCGCCTTCGAGCGTGTCGTCGCCCGCGCCACCGGCGAGCATGTCGTCGCCGTCATTGCCGATCAATTCGTTGTCGGCGCCGTTGCCGATCAGCATGTCATTGCCCGAGCCGCCGGTGGCGTTCTCGATCACCACGCCGTTGGCGATGGTGTAACCGCCAAGCTGGGTGCCGGTGCCGCCGTCGGAGATCGTCGAGACATAGCCGCCCGCGTGATAGTTGGGATCGATAAGTTCGTTGCGCGGTTGGCTGGTGGCGCCGTCGCCGTGGTCGTCCTTCATTTCGCCGTAGGCGTCGGTCTTGCGGATCATCTCGAGGATGGCCGCGTCGGCGCTGCGCGCCTCTTGCACGAGCGAGGCGTCTTGCAGGTTGATATAGGCGTTGTTGGCGCCGGAATAGTCGATCTCGTCGGTGCCGCCGGTATCCCAGATCGTGTAGAAGGCGCGACCGATGGAGATCGAGCCGTCGGAGCCGTCGAGATCGCGCGCGGTGCTGCCCTGATCGGTCAGGGTATAGACGGTGTTGCCGGTATGGGCCGCGGGCGCGCCATGCACCGCCTGAAGCGCGGCGATATCGAGCGCGGCCAGCGTGACGCTGTTGCCGAAGTTGGAGAAGACCTGCGTGTCGATGCCGCCGATTTCATAGGACATCACCGTGTAGCGGGCGTTGTCGGCCTTGTTGTCGGCGGATGTGGCGGCGCTGTTCGCCCAAGCGGTGGTGCCGGAATCGGAGTTGTGCGGGTGGCTCAGCCCCAGCCCGTGACCGAGCTCGTGCAGGATCACGAAATCGGCAAAGCTGCCGGCGCCGGTCTCGGCCGCCTGGTCGTAGGTGGCGTTGCCCATCCGGTTGGTCAGGAACGACTGGTAATCGTCGGTCTCGTCGGGTTTGAGCATGGTGCCCGGCCCGTTCATCCAGGCCACGACGCCCGCGGTGCTGGGATAGCCGCCGGAGAAGATGATGTCGCCGGTATCGACCGACGTGTCCTCGGTAAAGCTGAGGCCGGTCGCGAGCGAGATGTGGTAGAGCGCGTTCTCGATCGCGTCGTCCCAGGCCGGGGCCGTCGTCTGATTGATCGGCTCGTGCGGGTTGTCGGCGGCGGGCGCAACGCCATACTTGTCTTCGTAGATGTCGTCGATCCGGTCGGAATCACCGGCCTCGGCGATCCAGTAGGTCAGGCTCGAACTGTCCCACTGGTTGGTGCGCTGAAGGCCCGCCAGCAATGTGTTGGAGTTTGCAGCTACTGTTTTGGAACCAGCCATTGTGTCCCCCTCTCATAAATTTTCAAAAATTAACTGTCAGTCTGTGATGCACCCTCATCCAGTCGGCCGTGGTGTGTCAATTGTGTGTGGAGCAGATTTTGAGCCCAGTCGGCCACTTCGCCCGGCACCACCGGGCAGCGGTCCGCCTCGGTCTCCGGCTCGGCGGTGAACAATTGCCCGGCATGTTCCCCGGCCGCCGCCCCGAGGCGCCCGGCAAGGGCGGGGCGGGTCACCTGACCGTTTTCGGGAAGGCCGACCAGCACAAGGCTTTCGATCAGGCTGTCGCGGGGCATCCGGACCAGGTATTGAACCTGCGTCGGCAGGATGACGAAGGCATCGGGATCATCGGGGATATCGACGGGGCGCTGCAACCGCCAGCGCGCATCCGGCCCCTTGAAGCGGGCCGACTCGTCGCGCGCCTCGCCCGGTTCCATGCCCTGCATGGCCGTTTCGAAGTCGTCGCGGCTAAGGCGGGCGAAAAGAATAACGGCCTGCTTGCGCAGCTCCGCGTCTTCGTCAAAGCGGGCATCCGGTTCGAACACATGCACCCGCATCGGGCAGATCGGCTCTGCCTTGACGGGGATCGCGTTCTCCTGTGCCACAGCACCCATGACAGCCACCCCACACGCCATTGCCACAGCGATGGCTTGTGTCCAGATCAGTTTCATTCGGCCCCCCGGCACATAACGATCCGACCACGTGGTGGGCGGCGCGCCTAGAATATGTGCGATGTTCATACGCCGACAGATTGCGCCAGTGTGGCGCGCGCGCCCGATTCTGTCAACGAATCCTTTCATGTGCGGATCGCCGCCGGGTTAGCCTTGCGCTTTGATCTGGTTGACTTTTTCCTCGCCGCGGGGCCGATAGGCGCAGGGCCGGGGATGCCGGGGTTCGCAGACTCTCGCGATGTGATGGCGGGATGTGACACCGGCAATGTGTCCGACCCGCGCACAGCAGGTCTGCGCGGTTTGCGGTTTCAATTGTCCTCTGGCCATATTATCTAGGCGGCATAACAGCGCACAGGATGGATCATGACCCGCCCAGTCGTCGGAATTATTGGCAATCAACATTTGATCAACGACACCTACGAGGTGCACGCCGGTGGGTCGATGAATTCGGACGCGGTGGCGAACGTGTCGGACTGCCTGCCGTTGCTCATTCCGGCGGACCCGCGGTTCGTCAGTGTCGATGAGTTGATGGAGGTGTGCGACGGGTTCCTGCTGACCGGCGGGCGCCCGAATGTCCATCCCGAGGAATATGGCGAGGCGCCGACCCCGGCGCATGGCGATTTCGACCGTGGCCGCGATGCGATCACCCTGCCGCTCGTGCGCAAATGCGCCGAGCGGGGGCAGCCGTTTTTCGGGGTCTGTCGCGGGTTCCAGGAAGTGGCGGTGGCGTTTGGCTCGACCCTGCATCCCGAGATTCGCGATCTGCCGGGGCGCGACAATCACCGGATGCCGCCCGATGGCACGCTGGAAGAGAAATTCGCCCTGCGCCACACGGTGACCTTCAGCGATGGTGGCGTGTTCCACCGTCTTCTGGGGGCGCGCGAGGTGATGACCAACACGCTGCACGGGCAGGGCGTCTGCTGCGCGGGCGAGCGGGTGGTGATCGACGGATACGCGCCCGACGGCACGCCCGAGGCGGCCTATATTCGCGATGCGCCGGGCTTTAGCCTGTCGGTGCAGTGGCACCCGGAATGGAACGCGGCCAACGACCCGGTGTCGCGACCGCTGTTCACGGCCTTTGGCGATGCGGTGCGGCGCTGGGCCGAAGAGCGCCGGGCGACGCCGATGTTGCGCTCTGCCTGACAAGGGGGGCGGGCGTATCATGGTCGGCCTCTTCGGGCGTATCGTTTCGCCCGAGCACCGCGTTGCGATGCGGAAAGCGGGCGAATTGCGCGATGATGTCCCGGTGTTGATGGGCAGAATCAAGCGCGTTCTCGTTTCCAAGTGATTCTGTCCAGCGCGGCGGTCTATGCTGCGCGGGTTCGAACTGCCCTCAAAGGTCTGGGGTGAGCCCGGATCGCCAGATGCGATGCCGCAAAAGGTGTGATCAGGCGCGAATGATTAAGTAGCGATCGCTCTCAGGACGTATTTTACCCATGCCTGCATGACCGGAATTCGATTTGCGCCGATCATGAAGGATCAAGGACGTTTAGCCAATGTTGTCCCAGGCCGAGACGCGCCCTAGGATTGGGAATGGTGAATCGGTGTTAGCGTCTTGAACACAACAACTCACAAGTTTTCCATAGCGCCGCTTCTGGCGGTGACTTTCGTGGGCACACTGGGCTTTTCCATTGTCACGCCTTTCCTTGTTGTTCTCGTCACGCAATGGGGCGGAAACGCGGTCGTCTATGGAATACTCGCGGCAACTTATTCTTTCTTCCAGCTATTTGGCGCGCCGATATTGGGCAAAATGTCTGATCGGATCGGGCGCAGGCGCGTACTGCTGTTGAGTCAGTTTGGGACATTGCTGTCCTGGGCAATCTTTCTCGTTGCCTTCGCATTACCCGATGCTGCGTTGCGCCATGTCACGAGTGGATGGCTTGGCGATTTCGTGCTGACGCTTCCCTTGCTCGTCTTGTTTGTCGCGCGGGCGGCTGACGGGCTTACCGGGGGCAATGTGTCGGTTTCGAATGCCTATCTGGCTGACATCACGACCGATGAGGATCGAACAAAGAACTTTGGTCAAATGGCCGTAGCCAGCAATCTTGGATTTGTGATTGGGCCAGCACTTGCAGGGTTGCTAGGCGCGACAATCCTGGGTGAAGTTTTGCCCGTGATCGCCGCGCTGGCCATTTCCGCTATAGCTCTGGGGCTCATTCAGTTCGGCCTGGTGGACGTGGCGCCGAAGCCGATTGCGGCAACCCTGGAAGAGCCGAGCGCGTGTGACCTCTATGGACAGGAAACGCAATCGGCCTACCAACTCGATTGTGCGAAGCCAAATGGTATGGGTGCAGTTTTAGCTCTCACGCACATGCCCGCGCTCATGGCTGTCAACTTCCTCGTCATGCTGGGGTTCAGCTTCTTCTACGTTGCCTTCCCTGTGCATGCGGTTGAAGGGCTGGAATGGGATGTAATCCAGATCGGCATTTTCTTCGCGGTCCTCAGCCTTGTGATGATCCTCGTGGAGGGGCCGGTTCTGGCGCGGGTTGGGAAAATCTCCGGCGACAGGGCGTTGATGAGCTTTGGCGCGCTGTGCCTCGCGTCGGGCTTTGTCGCCTTGCTTGTTCCCGAGACGGTCGCCGTTTATTTCGGCGCCGCGCTGATCGCGCTCGGAAATGGGCTGATGTGGCCGACCTTCATGGCGGTCCTGTCCAAGGCGGCAGGGGACCGGCTTCAGGGTGCGGTGCAGGGCTATGCGCAAAGCGCGGGGGCCGTGGCGAGTATCGCCGGTCTGATCGCGGGCGGGATCGGTTATGTCGCCCTGGGCCCTGGACTTTTCGTGTTCGCCGCAGGTGCAATTGCCGTGTCAGCGCTTTTGGTGCTGACCTACAGACCGCAGCCGGTCAGGGCTCCGCTGGGTGATTGATACGCCTCAGAACCCGGTGTGGGTTTTCAGGAATTCGGCCTCTTCGGGCGTATCGCTTCGCCCGAGCACCGCGTTGCGATGCGGAAAGCGGGCGAATTGCGCGATGATGTCCCGGTGCTGATGGGCAAAATCAAGCGCGTTCTCGTTTCCAAGGGATTCGTAGAGTTTCACCGACCGGTCCTGATCGGCAAGATCCTCGGAATGCATGAAGGGCAGGTAGAAAAACTGGCGTTCGGTTTCCGAAAGCGCCTGATCGTAGGCACGATCAAGCGCGGTGCGCGCATGGGCCAGCGCGATATCGTTGCTTTCGAATGACCGCCCCGATCCGCGAAAGAGGTTGCGCGGGAACTGGTCGAGCGCGATGACCAGCGCGAGCGCGTCGGGGGCGGTCCCCATCCAGTGATCGAGATCGCCGCGATGCGCCGCTTCGTAGGTGTCGGAAAAATCGCTTGCGATCCGGGCGTCGATCTCTTCGGAGCGGGCGAACCAGAAGGGCTGCACCGCGTCCGAGAACCAGAAGTCGCGAATATCCTGTGGGGTCTTCATCGAGGTTACCTTTCCGGCAATGGAATATATTCGTTCTTGTCGTCCGGTGGCAGGTCGAACGCGCCCTTGCCCCAGTTGGCGGCGCGCCATTCTTCCTTGGCCGCCTCGATCTTGTCCCGGCTCGACGATACGAAATTCCACCAGACATGGCGCGGGCCGTTCAGGGTGGCCCCGCCAAGCGCCATGAGCCGCGCGCCCTGTGGCCCGGCCTGAACCGAGATCCTGTCGCCGGGGCGGAACACCATCATGCGCCCGGTTTCAAAGGTTTCGCCCGCGATGCCGACGGCGCCTTGCGTGATATAGAGGCCGCGATCCTCGTGATCGTCGGGGAGCGGGAAGCGCGCGCCGGGTGCAAGCGTCACGTCGAGGTAGAAGGTTTCGGAAAACATGGTGACGGGGGCGGTCTTGCCATAGGCTGTCCCAAGGATCAGCCGGGCCTCGATCCCTTCGGCCTCGATCATGGGCAGGGCGTCTTGCCCGTGATGTTCAAAGAGCGGTGCGCGATCTTCGTCCTCTTCGGGAAGGGCCATCCATGTCTGGATTCCGAACAGGTCCTGTGGCGCCTTGCGCGAGTCCGGGGTGCTTCGTTCGGAGTGGGTCACCCCGCGACCGGCCACCATCCAGTTGACCGCGCCGGGGTGGATGACCTGATTGGTTCCAAGGCTGTCGCGGTGCTGAAAATGCCCCTGGTAGAGGTAGGTCACCGTGCCGAGGCCGATATGCGGATGCGGGCGCACGTCGATGCCCTGATCGGTCAGGAGCTCGGCCGGGCCCATCTGGTCGAAAAAGATGAAAGGGCCGACCATCTGCCGCTTGGGTGCGGGCAGGGCGCGGCGCACCTCGAACCCGCCGAGATCGCGGGCGCGGGGAATGATCAGGGTTTCAATGGAATCCACCCCGATCTCGTCGGGGCAGCCAGGGTCGAGAGCGGGGTTCCAACTCATGGCGGTCTCCTTTCGGGAACGAGGGTAGCCGGAAGATCGTGCGCTTGAAAAGCCATATGTGTTCGCTAGCATGGAACGCGGGGTTCTGCGCGGTCAGTGTTGAGAGAACGCCCCGTCACCGCCATCTCACAGGCAGGTTTCTGGCAGGTCTCTGGCAGGCATTCGTTTCAGGAAAGGGGGGCGCCATGACAACCGGCATCCATCATGTCACCGCGATCACCCGCGATGTTCAGAAGAACGTCGATTTCTATGCCGGGTTCCTGGGGCTCAGGCTGGTCAAGCAAACCGGCGGTTACGAGGACGCGGAGCAGTTGCACCTGTTCTATGGCGACGCGCTCGGGAGTCCCGGTTCCATCGTGACCTTCCTCGTCTGGCAGGACGGTGCGCCGGGCCGTGCCGGGCTTGGCGCGCTGTCGGAGATTGCCCTGGCCGTGCCGGTGGCGAGCCTCGGGGCGTGGCTCACCCGTGCGATGACCGCCGGTGTGCCGGTCGGCGGGCCGACGCGGGAACTGGGCGAAAGCGTTTTGCGCCTGCGCGATCCGGACGGGATCGTGGTCAAGCTGGTGGGTGTCGATGCCCCGGCCGATGCGCCGCTTGCGGAGCCGAACGCGCCGACGCGCATTCATGGCGTGACGATCCTGTCGGAAGATGCGCAGGCGACGGCCGATTTCGTGGCGCGGTTCGGTTATGGCGAGGACAAGCGCGAGGGGCCGTTCATCCGGCTGCGTTCGGACCGTGACGTGGTGGATGTGCGGGCGTCGGCGGGGTTTGTCCCGGCGATTCCCGGCACCGGCCAGTTCGACCATGTGGCGTTTCGCGCCCGCGACGGCGATGCGGTGCGGCGGATGCGGCTGGAGCTGCGCGATCATGACGGCGTGACCAATGTTCATGACCGCAAGTATTTCCTGTCGCTTTACGTGCGTGAACCGATGGGTACGTTGTTCGAATACGCCACCGATGTCCCCGGGTTCACCGTGGATGAAACGCCCGAACATCTGGGAGAAACGCTGATGATCCCGGCCACTGATGCGGCGCGCGCGGCGGAGCTGCGCGTGAAACTGCCGCAATTCGCCCGTCCGGGCGAGGAAAGGAGACCCATGAGAGACCTGCCATTCGTTCACCGGTTCCATACGCCGGAAAATCCTGACGGTTCCGTCATCGTGCTGCTGCATGGCACCGGGGGAAACGAGGCCGACCTGATGCCGCTGGCCGCGCAACTGAACCCGCGTGCGACGCTTCTGGGGGTGCGCGGCCGGTCGACCGAAGAGGGGATCACCCGCTGGTTCCGCCGCTTTGACGCGGTGACATACGATCAGGATGACATTCGCGCCGAGGCGGAGGCCTTTGCGGGATTCGTCGAGGGGGCGATCAGCGGATATGGGCTCGACCCGCAGGGGATGGCCTTTCTGGGCTATTCCAACGGGGCCAACCTGCTTGGTGCGATCCTGCGCCTGCATCCGGGGGCCGTGCGGCGTGCGATCCTGTTGCGCGGCATCGAGGCGCTGGAAGACGCGCCGGAGGCCGATCTGAAGGCGAGTGATGTCCTGTTGCTCACCGGTGCGCAAGACCCGTTCGGGCGCATGGCCCCGGCGCTTGAGGCCTCTCTCAAGGCGGGGGGTGCGGCCGTTGATGCGCGGGTGATCGACGCCGGGCATGAATTGTCGGCGGAGGATCTGCGTATTGCCGCCGATTGGCTGGCATCGAGGAAGCAAGGAGAAGCGACATGAGCAAACTTCAACTCAGCAAGGAAGACGGCGAGCGGCGCGGGCGATACGTTGCCCGCCTTGCCGGGATCGACGCCGAGGGCGAGATCACGTTTCGGCATCGTGGTGAGGGCATCATCAGCGCCGATCATGCCGGGGTGCCGGATGAAATGGCTGGCCAGGGTGTCGCCAAGGCGCTGCTGGGTTACATGCTGGAGGATGCGCGGCGAAGCGGGTTGCGCATCATTCCGCTTTGCCCCTTCGTGCGCAGCCAGTATGCCAAGCACCCCGAATGGGCGGATCTCTTCACCACGAAACCCGGCGAAGATCCGTAAGGCGGAAAATCGGGGGCCGGATGGCCCCCGGGTCCGGGTCTAGAGGCTGGCCGCGAAGCCCTTGATATAATCGCCAAGCATGTCGCGCGTCTTGTCGTCGGTCAGGTTGCCCGCGTCGTCATAAAGGCCGCCCGCGCGCGACACCATCAGCCGGCTTTCTGTCCAGAGATCGCATTTCAGCGTCCGCAATACCGGCAGCCAGTGGTTCTGGGCCAAGATCGTGCCGAACCCGCCCGGCGATGCGCCGATCACGGTCACGGGTTTGCCGACGAATAGTTTCAGCCCATCGCCGCGCGACATCCAGTCGATCGCGTTCTTGAACACGCCGGGAATGCCGTTGTTGTATTCCGGCGTCACGAGCAGCAGCCCATCCGCCGATCGAAGCTGGTCCTGAAGTGTCTGCACGGCGGGCGGCAGACCTTCGGCGGCTTCGACATCGGCATTGAAGAGCGGCACATCGGCAATCGACCCGATGTCGATCCTTGTGCCGTCGGGCGCCAGTTCGGCGGCCGCGCGCAGCAGGCCCGCGTTGAACGACGCCTTGCGCAGGCTGCCTGACAGTCCGAGAACGGTTTTCATTCGTCATCTCCCTTGTGTTGAAATTCATGTCCGCATTGCGGGCAGGTGCATTGAAGGCGCTGGAATTGTTTTCTGCGAACGTCCTGGTGGATGCCGTGTGCGATCTCCCGGCTGATCCCCAACTCCCGGCGCAGCCTTTCGATCTTGCGGCCCTCGCCAAGGTCGATATGGCCGTCTTCCAGCGCGCAGCGAAATTCCTCGCGAAGGCGGTCGCGGCGGCGATGCAGGTGATCGGCCATTCCGCTGGCGATGATGCCGGCGGGAAGTGCGGCCATGCCCACGCCCAGAATGGTGATCGCGCCACCAAAGACGCGCCCCATGGGCGTGATCGGCGTCACGTCGCCATATCCGACGGTGGTCAGCGTCACCATCGACCACCACATCGCGGCGGGAACCGAGCCGAAGGCTTCGGGCTGGGCCGCGTGTTCGACCCAATAGGCCCCCGCGGCGGCAAAGATCAGCAGGATCGTCAGGATCGAAAAGGCGGCGAGGAGCGTGGCGGCTTCTTCGCGGATCACCGACATCAGGACGGTAAGTGCCGGGGAATAGCGGGCCAGCTTGTAGATGCGCAGCAGCCGCAGCACGCGCAGAAGCTGGAGGTCGAGCGGCATGAAAAGGGCGAGGTAGAACGGCAGGATCGCCACCAGATCAATGATCGCCATGGGGGATCGCATGTAATGCAGCCGGGCCAGCCAGGCCGGTTTGTCGGGCTTGTCCTCGGGGGCGGCCCAGACACGGGCGATGTATTCGACCGTGAAGGCCAGCGTGATGAGGAGATCAAAGAGCCGGAATTCGGTGTGGAATCGGGCGAAGAGTTCCGGCACGGTTTCCAATGCAACCGCGGTGACGCTGGCCAGGATGAGGACAATGAGGCCGATTTCCACGGCCCAGGACAGCCTGTCGGCGCGGTTCGGGTTTTCCAGAACCTGGAAAACCCGATGCCGCGGCGAAACGGCCGGCGCGTTCATCGGCCCGCCCGCCTTTCGCGCAGGGCGGTGCTGAGCGGCCACAGGATTTGCGAGAAGAGCGCGATCCCGAACAGCGTGTTGCCGAGTATTGCCGGGACATGCGCCAGAACCAGCAGCAGGATGAGCGTGACCGCGATCCCGAACACGCGCACCCCGCCATGCGAATGGCGCTTGGTGATGTCGCGCCCTTCGACAAGGCGCTGCAACAGCCAGACCGACGCCAGAAAAACCGTCAGCCCGGTGATTCCGATGATGCCGTAATCATAGGGGTAGGGGTCAAGTAGACCGACATAGATTTCCCCCGCGAGGGCCACGCCGACCAGGACCGTTGACCACATCAGGACGATGTGCCCGAACCAATAGGCCAGAAGCGTGCCCAGGTCGCGCGACTTTGGCCGGGCGTTGCCGACCCCGTCGAAATAGACCCAGGCCAGGGCGAAAAGCGACAGGCCGCCGATTGCCATGTTGAAGAGTGCGCCGGCGCCGGGTTTGTATATGCCCTTGTCCGATAGCGTGACGACCATCTTGAAAAAGCCTTCGCCCAGCAGGATCAACATGATCAGGGCGAAACGCTCGGAGATGTGGCCGAGCCGGGGCACAAACCGTTCGAATCTCAGCGTGCCGATACGCGGCAGCATGTATTGCAGCTGAATGGCAACGACGCCCGCCCCGAACACCCAATAGGCCAAGGGGCGCGGCAGGAAGGCGGCGATGGCGAAGACCACCGCAAGGATGAAGAAATTGCGCCCCTGCTCATAGGCAAGGCCGGTCCGGTCGCTGTCGTGGCTTCGCGCCCGCCAGTAGAGCAGTGCCGTCAGTGCCCGGTTGGCCGCGAAGGCCAGCGCGAAATAGACCCAGCCATTGCCGGTCACGCTGTTCACGGAAGCGGCAAAGAACATGACCGTCACGATCTGCGCCGCCATGATGACGCGATGCGGGATGTCGGTCGAGATATAGAGCGAGTTGTAAACCGAGCTGTCGGCCCAGGCGTAAAAGAACGCGATGAACAGCCCGGTGAAAATCAGAAACCCCTGCAGGTCGAGGTGATGGGACAGGAAATTCCCCAGCAGGAAGATCGTGACGACATGGACGAGGTCGAAAAACAGTTCGACCCAATGAACATGGTCCGACGGATTCTCGGCATCCATGTAATGTTGCGGCTTTCGCCAGATCGGAAATTCTTTCATCGTTGATTCCCCCGTTCGCACTGGAAACTTGCCCAACTGCCCGGTGGTTCGCAACTCTTGAGACGTTGACCGCAAAAGGGGCTGCCGATTTCATGGCAGCCCCCGAGGTTATCAGTCCAGCGGTTTCAACCCGGCCTCGATCTGCGCGCGCCGCGCTTCGAGGAAGGGCGGGAGCGACAGCGCCTCGCCCATGGTTTCGAACGGTTCGTCCACCGCGAAACCGGGCGTGTCGGTGGCGATCTCGAAGAGGTTGCCGCCGGGTTCGCGGAAATAGAGCGAGCGGAAATAGTAGCGTTCCACCTCGCCCGATGACGGAACCCGAAAGTCGTTCAGCCGCTGAACCCATTTTTGTATCGTCGGCACGTCCGGCACCCGGAAGGCGACGTGGTGCACCGCACCGGCGCCCTGGCGCGCGACCGGCAGGCCGGGCTGCACCGCGACATGAAGTTCCGCCGAAGGGCCGCCCTTGCCCATGCTGTAGACGTGGACCTGGCCTTCACCGTCGGGGCTGGCGTAATCGCGGATTTTCTCCATGTTCATGACCCTGGTCAGGATCAGGTCGGTTCCGGCCAGATCGGGCACCGAGATCGTGATCGGGCCGAGGCCGCGGATCTGGTGTTCGCTCGGGACCGGGCTGCGCTCCCAGGGGTGCGCCTCTCCGGGTTCGTCGGCCGTGAGGCGAAACCTCTGGCCTTCCGGGTCTTCGAAATCGAGGCTTGCGCGCCCATCGAGCGCGGCAATGTCCCCGACGCTCAGATCGGCGTCGCGCAGGCGGTTGGCCCAGTAATCGAGGCTGTCCTCGGCCACCCTCAGCCCGGTGCGGCTTATCGAGTTGGTGCCGCGCCGTTCAGGGGTCACGGGCCAGTCGAAAAAGGTCAGATCGCTGCCGGGGCTGCCTGCCCCATCTGCGAAGAACAGGTGGTAGGCGGAGGTGTCGTCCTGGTTCACGGTCTTCTTGACCCGCCGCAGGCCCAGGGTATCGGTATAGAACCGGTTGTTGCCGGGGGCATCGGCGGTGATGGCCGTGAGGTGGTGTATGCCGGTAAGTTGCATTGTCGGCCTCCTTTCGTTGCCTTCAATATGCATGTGCCGCGCCATTCGATCCAGCCAGCCAATGCCGCATGCGGCGTTCGACAATTGCGAACGATGCGGGTAGATTTCGCGTCATGCGTTATGATCTCGACCAGCTCGAAACCTTTCTTGCCGTTCTCGAACTCGGCACCGTGACGGCGGCGGGGGCGCGGCTCAACCTGTCGAAATCGGTGATCAGCAAGCGGGTTTCCGATCTCGAGCTTGAATTGGGAACCGCGCTGTTCCGGCGCAATGCGGGGCGCATCGTTCCGACGGAAAGTGCCCAGAGATTCGCGGAACGGATCAGGCCCGCGCTCGCCGATCTGCGTGCCGCCGCCGAGGCGGCGGCCTGGGGCGGGAGCGAGCAACTGCGCGGGACGCTGTCGATTGCCGCCCCGATGAGTTTCGGCACGCTGCACCTGTCGCCCATACTGGCGCGGTTCGCGGCGCGAAACCCGGGGCTGAGCCTGCGCGTCGAATATGATGACAGGACCGTCGATCTTGCGCGCGAGGGGTTCGATCTCGCGGTGCGGATCGGGCCGTTGCAGGATAGCGCTCTGATGGCCAAAAAACTCTGCGACGATGTTTCGATCGCGTGCGCCTCGCCGGGGTATCTTGATCGCTACGGGCGCCCGGAAACGCCACAGGACATCACCGGCCAGCCGGTTATCGGCTATAGCCACATGCCCAATTCCGCGCTGTGGCGGTTTCGGGTGGGCCGCCGCGATGTTCATCCGGCCGTGAGCGAAGCCGCGATGGTCAACAATGGTGAAACGATGCGCGATCTTGCCATTGCCGGTTTGGGGCTGGCCATGCTTCCCGGCTTTATCGCGTTGCCGGCCATCGCGTCGGGGGATCTTGAGCGTGTCCTGCCGGATACCGCGACGCGCGACATGCCGATAAGCGCGGTCTGGCCGCAGGTCCAGCCAATGCCGGCAAAGCTGAGGGCGTTGATCGACGCCTTGAGCCATGACCTGGCCGATGGCGCACCCTGGAAGACGGAATGAGCGTTCCGGAAGGATCGCTGCGCCGCCGAATTTTTGCCGCCGCGATAACAGGCTCCCGCTTTGACCTTCCAGAACGGCATCCGCTGCCGTGGCATTGGGCCGGATCGTGTCGCAGACCGGGCTTTCGGGGCTGTCAGGCGGCCATGGCGTGGGCCGTGCGCCGGGCCTTGTGCATCCGGGTCAGAAGGGCGTGCGATTCGTAGGATTTGAGACAGGGCCGGGCGGTCGGGCCGTGGGCGGCGAGGTCGTGGCGCAAGGCCGGGTAGGCGGCGAAGATCTCGGCGCGCGCGGCGGGGACGAGGGCATCGAGGCTCTGATCGGAGGCATGGAAGCTTTCGGTGGCGGCGCCTTCGGCATAGATCACCTGATGACGGTCGAACATGAGGTGGATATAGGTGACCTGCGCGACGGGGGCGGCGTCGGCGCCGTGGAAATCGAGCATGTGGATGGCGGGCATGAAGACCTCGGCCTCGCCAAAGAGCAGTTCGGCGCGCCAGTCCTCGATCATCATCCGGTGCTGGGGCGAGACGGTGAGCGCGCGCCGCGCGCCGGTCAGCGCGGGGTCGAGCCGGATCGGGGCGAATTTGCCCATGCCCGGCACGGTGGAGCGCCCGGCCCAACCGAGCGGTTGCGCGCCATCATCGCGGGTCAGCACCAGATCGCCCGGGCGCAGCGTTTCGGCCGCGCGCGGACCCGCGGGCGTGGCGATCAGCGTGCCGGGGGTGAAGCAGATGATGTTCTCGATGTTGGAAAAGTTGACGATCGTGCCATCGAGAAGCGTGACCGTGCCGTTATAGGCGTCGGGATCGAGGGTCGAGGGGGTTTGGGTCAGCGTGGTGCGATCGGCGGCGCCATCGAGGTCGAGCGTATCGTTATCCGACGTTCCGTCGGCGCCGCCGTCGATGAAGATCGTGCCGCTGCCCGGCTCGCCCGGATCGGTGAGGA
The DNA here is from genome assembly GCF_008369105.1 of Aquicoccus porphyridii. GTDB lineage: Bacteria > Pseudomonadota > Alphaproteobacteria > Rhodobacterales > Rhodobacteraceae > Aquicoccus > Aquicoccus porphyridii. The sequence goes on from NZ_VINQ01000008.1 coordinate 60,450, forward strand.
TGAAGAGATCGTCGCCGTCGCCGCCGAAGATCGTGTCGTCCTGCCCGGCGAAGATGGTGTCGTTGCCAGCGCCGCCGAAGATCAGGTCGGCGCCTTCGCCACCGTCGATGACATCGTCGCCGCCATCGCCCTCCGGGCCGATCACCAGCTCGCTTGTCGCGAGATCCTCGGCCGTGCCGCCGGGCGGGGTGACCTGTGCCGAAAGCACCTCCTGGCCTGCGTTCTCCCAGAAGCGGACCTCGATCGTGTAGAGCGTGTCGGCGTCGAGTTCGACCTCGCCCCAGCGGGTGGTGGCGGCCTGGTGGTAGTCGTTGTTCATGAACGACTCGGTGGTGCCGTTCTGGTTGGTGAAGGTGAGCGGATTGCCCTCGGCATCGAGGATGCGGATGGTCGAACCGTCGTCCGAGGTGGTTTCGAACCGGTAGGTGCCGCTGTCGGGGGCGTGGAGCGTGGAGGTATAGATCACCCCGAAATCGTTGGGATCGCCCTGGCCGGTGGCGGCCTGTCCGAGGCCGCGAATGTCGAAGGCGTCGGCGCTGCCGCTGCCCGCCAGCGTGCCGGTCTCGATGGTGAAGGCCTGTCCGTTGGCGGAGCTGAAATCCCGGGTGTAGACCTCGTATTCCCAGCGCCCGCCCAAGGGCCCGTCGCCATGGATCACATCGTTTCCGGCGCCGCCAAAGAGGCTGTCATTGCCCGTGCTGCCGAACAGGGTGTCGTTGCCATCCTCGCCAAACAGCAGATCGTCGCCCGCCCCGCCGTCGATCAGGTCATCGCCGGTGCCGCCATGGACCGTGTCATCGCCGAGCCCGGCAAGGACCGTGTCATTGCCTGCGCCCGCCTCGATCACGTCGGCATGGCCGCCGTCGGGAGCGTCGTCGTTGTCGACCCGGTCGGAACCGTTTTCGAGCGGCTCGATATAGCTCGCGTCGATCAGGTCGTCGCCAGCGGTGCCCTGCACGATGCCGTCCTTGATGCCGATATCCTGCCGGTCGGCGCCGAGGTTGCCGTTATTGGCGATCATGTTGTCCAGCGTGATCGATTCGATCGGGCGGGCGGTGAGGGTGGCGACATCGGCGTTGAAACTGAGCGGCGGGGCGAGAAAGAGGTGGCCTTGGGTGTCCTGCGCGACGATCGCGGTGAAACTGGCGGTGGTGCCGTCGCTATAGGTGAGCGTCGCCTGGTAGACCGCGACCCCGTCATAGGTGAAGGTTTCGGGGCCGTTGCCGATATCGGTCACGAACTGGTCGTTCGAAGTATTGTTGTTCGTGTCGAGCGCCGTGAAGGAACCGCCATTGTCGATCATCGTGGCGCGGGTGACATGCTCGTAGAGCGGATCGCCTGCCGTGCCGTAGGAGGAGCCGACAAGCAGGCCCGCATCCTCGGACAGGGTGTTGCCCTCGACCGGGTCGATGGTCGTGGCGGACTGGCCGAGATGAATCCAGTTGAACGTCGTGGGCATGGCATTCGCATCCTGATGTTTCCCGGATGGATACAATGCTGCTGCGGCGACAATTGGTGCAGGCGGGGGCTAAGTGTGGACGAATTGCGGCGAAGTTCGGGCGCGCGGGGTGGTGCGCGCGGCTGTTGCGGGCAGGAAACCGTGCTCTATCTGGGTGCCATGGGGGAGGGTGCGGACGCTACCCAAGCAGGCGAAGCGACGAGATTACCGCATTTATCGACTGCTGGAGAGGTTGCTCTCCATCAATCCTGCAGATCGGCTTGACCTGCTCGCCAAGCCATTTCTCATGCGCTGCCAAGTTCCGTCCTTGAAAGTCGGGGTTGTCATACCCCCGCGCCCAATCGAGAAAGTCCTTGTGAATCTGATGCATGTCGCCGCCTTCCTTGATCCGGTCGCCGTAGCGTTTCTGCTCGCGGGCAAGCAATCGTTTCAACCGAACAGGCGTTGGCAGGGCTACGAATACAATCAAGTCGGCTTGATCAATCAATTCGCCGCCCCAGCCATTGCACGCACCGGTAAGCACCCAGCCATCCGAACCCAGAGCCTCTGACATCGAGGCGACACGTTCCGATGGCGCTCTCTTTACCGAGAACGGCGGATCAACCGGTGCCCAGTAATGGTCATCGCAATCGACATGAACCAGACCCTCTCTGGCTGCGACATGTTCGCCGAGCGTGGTGGTGCCGGAGCCGGACGCCCCGAAGATATAGAGTCTGTTGCTTACGGAATGGGGCATTCTGATCGTCCTGGTTCCAGGGTGAGGCGTCGCAAAGAAGCGACCCTTGATGACAAGCCGGCCACGAGGCGGGGGCGCATCGACCCGGGGTGGCGTGCTTGATCGGCGGCGAAACGCTCAGGTGACGCGGGCGCGGGCCTTGTATTCGGGGGTGTCCCAGAGGCGGTTCTGCATGATGCTCTCAAGAATTTCGGCGGCGGCGATGACGTCACCCTCGTCGATATAGAGCGGGGTGAAGCCGAAGCGCATGATGTCGGGGGCGCGGAAATCGCCGATCACGCCACGCGCGATCAGCGCCTGCATCGCGGCATAGCCTTCGGCAAAGCGGAAGCTGACCTGGCTGCCGCGCGCATCGGGGGCGCGGGGGGTGGCGAGGTCGAGATCGGGGCAGCGTTTCTCGACCTCGTCGATGAAAAGCTGTGTCAGTTCAAGCGATCTGGCGCGGATGTCGTCCATCGTGGTCATGTCCCAGATGTCGAGCGCGGATTCGAGGGCGGCCATGGCCAGCACGGGCGGTGTGCCGACGCGCATCCGCTCGATCCCGGCGCCGGGGCGGTAGCTTTGCTCGAACGCAAAGGGCGCATCATGACCGAGCCAGCCCGACAGCGCGGGGCGCGCGGCGTCGGCATGGCGGGGGGCGACATAGATGAAGGCGGGCGCACCGGGGCCGCCATTGAGGTATTTATAGGTGCAGCCGACGGCGAAATCGGCATTGGCGCCGCTGACATCGACCGGCGTGGCCCCGGCGGTATGGGCCAGATCCCAGACGGTGATTGCGCCCACGGCATGGGCCTTTGCGGTCAGCGCCTTCATGTCATGCAGCCGCCCGGTGCGGTAATCGACCTCGGTGATGAGGGTCACGGCCACCTCTTCGGTGATGTTCGCCTCGACCTCTTCGGGGGCGACGACGCGCAATTCATGGCCCCGGCCCAGCGATCGGATCAGCCCTTCGGCCATGTAGAGATCGGAGGGGAAATTGCCGCTGTCGCTGAGGATCACCTTGCGGTCGGGGCGCATCTCGAGGGCGGAGGCCAGCGCCTGATAGACCTTGATCGAGAGCGTGTCGCCGATCACCACATGCCCCGGCTCGGCGCCGATGAGGCGCGCGATGCGGTCGCCCACGCGGGTCGGTTGCGCCATCCATCCGGCCTTGTTCCAGCCGGTGATGAGCATCTCGCCCCACTCGTCCTGCATGACCGATTGTATGCGCCCCGGCGCCGCCTTGGGCAGGGGACCGAGCGAGTTGCCGTCGAGATAGATCACGCCCTCGGGCAGGTGGAACAGCGATTTGGTGCGGGCGAAATCGGTCATGGTGGCCTCATTTGCTTCAAGCTTGAAGTATTCCTAGCGGTTTACTGGGGGCCTGTCCATCCTGTGCGTGGGGCGGTGGTTGGGGGGATGGCCCTAGATTGACGTCCCAGCCCGGAACAGCGGCGAAGCCGCCCGGGCAGCACACGGCCGCCCCCCGGCCGGGTGCTTTTGAGAGGGTGCGCGTCGCTTCGGGTGTGGGATGACTTTGCAAGATAAACTGCCCTGCGCCGATGGTGTGAGCACCCGACCGCGGCCGGGTGCGGCCCTTTCGTCTGGCATAACCCGCATCGGTCGAATCCGATCAAGGGCAATCAGCCCTAGACGATTTCGAAATCATGGGTCAGTTCGGCGGTGGCGGCCATCATCGCGGAGGCGGAGCAGTATTTCTCGATCGAAAGGGAAATGGCGCGCTCGACCTTGGCCGGGGAGAGGTCTGCGCCGCGCACGATGAAATGCATGTGGATGCGGGTATAGACCTTGGGATCGGTTTCGGCGCGGGTGGCGTCGATCTCGACCTCGACGCCCTCGACCGGTTCGCGGCCACGTTCGAGGATATGCACCACGTCATAGGCGGCGCATCCGCCGGTGCCCAGCAGCAGCAGTTCCATCGGCGAGGGGCCGGGTTTCAGACCGTCATGCTCCGCGCCGAAGGCGATGGCGTGGCCGCTTTCGGTCTGGCCCACGAAGCTTCGGTTCTCGATCCATTTGACACGTGCTTTCATGTGATGCCTCTCGATGCTCAGAGTGGGGGCGCGACCGGGCGGCGGTTGAGCCGGGCCTCGCGCAGGAAGGTGTAAAGCCCGGCGCCGATGGTGACGACGCAGCCCAGATAGGTGAGCGCGTCGGGCTGTTCACCGAAGATCAGGTAGCCGATGATCAGGGCAAAGAAGATCCGGCTGTAGCGGAACGGGGCGACGACCGAGATTTCGCCGGTGCGCATCGCCTGCACGATGCAGAAATACCCGGCGGCGCCCAGCAGGGACGCGGCCATGACGATCGCGCCGCTTTGCGGTGTCAGGGGCACGAACCCGCCCTGGAACTGCGCGATGATACTGCCCGCGGGCAGCAGGATGATCATCGCGTAGGCGGCGATGCGCAACGAGGGCGTCGAGGGCGGCATGAGCCGGGTCGAGACATCGCGCAGCGCGAGAAAGAGCATGCCTGCCACGGCCCAGAGCGCGTTGGGGTCGAACCCGGTGGCGCCGGGGCGGATGATGATCAGCACGCCGGAGAACCCGACCACGATCGCGGCCCAGCGGCGCCAGCCGACCTTTTCACCCAGAAGCACCACGGCCAGCCCGGTCACGGCGAGCGGTGTGGCCTGAAGAATGGCCGAGGGCAGGGCGATGCCCACGGTGGCGAGGGCCGTCATGAAGCAGAATGTGCCCATCACGTCGGCCCCGTTGCGCATCAGGAGCGCGGGGGTGAAGAAATCGGTGGCAAAGACGCGGCGGCCCTGAACCCGCAGGAGCGTGGAAAAGATGATCGCGCCACCGAGCCCGAGGAATACCATGACCTGCCCCTTGGGCATCGCCTCGGCGCCCAGTTTCACGCAGGCGTCGGTGGCGGCGAAGAACGCCATGGCGACAACGATGAGCGCAATGCCACGCAGGTTGTCCGAAGCTGGGTTGGCGGCGGTCATGGAGGGGCCTTTCGAGGGGCACGCGCCCCGGATTACGGCCCGTCCTTAGCAGGCTTTTTGAGGGGAACGCCATAGAGCTCGAGCCGATGCCCCATGAGGCGGTAGCCCAGCTTTTCGGCGATCCTTTCCTGAAGCGCCTCGATCTCGGGATCGACGAATTCGATCACCTCGCCCGAGTTCATGTCGATCAGGTGGTCGTGGTGGTCGCGCTCGGCGTCTTCATAGCGCGCGCGCCCGTCGCCGAATTCGAGCTTGTCGAGAATCCCGGCCTCCTCGAACAGCTTGACCGTGCGGTAGACCGTGGCGATGGAAATGCCGCGATCACGCGCCGAGGCGCGGGCGTGAAGTTCCTCCACGTCGGGGTGATCCTCGGCCTCTTGCAGGACCGCGGCAATGGTGCGGCGCTGGCCGGTCATGCGCAGGCCCTTGGCTTCGCAGCGTTCGGTGATTGTATCGGTCATGGTGATGTGCCGCCCCGGGGTCGTCCTGTCATGGTCCGGTTTAGCCACATGCAGAACCGATTTCCACCCGCAATGGCAATCTTGGATTGACTTCGCCGCGCTGCGGCACCATGTAGGCCGCAACCGACGTTTTCTGCCGCGTGAGCAGTAAAGCAACATCCGGGTGAACCGGATCAGACACAAAACGTCGAGGAATGTTCCCAAAATCACGCGTGGGTTCAGACGCCGGTGCGGCGGAACGGGCAAGAGGCGCGTTTCGTCAGGTCCATTGGCGCAACCCCGAGCGAGTCGGCCCGATATGGGTGCGGCCCCGCATTTTTACACAGGCGTGTCCGGTGACCCGGGCGCGTTCGAAAGGACACTATGAGAGATTTCAATGAAATGGGCCTGCCCAAGCTGCTTCTGGCGCGGGTTGGCGAACTGGGGCTGAGCGAGCCCACCCCGATCCAGGCCGAAGCCGTGCCGCATGCGATGGCGGGCCGCGACGTGATGGGCCTTGCCCAGACCGGCACCGGCAAGACCTATGCCTTTGGCCTGCCGCTGGCCTCGGTGATGCTGCGCGATGGTGTGCGGCCCTCCAGGCGCGCGGTGCGCGGCCTCGTGCTGGCGCCGACGCGCGAGTTGGCCAAACAGATCAGCGAGAGCCTGCGCGAACTGGTCAAGGGCAGCCCGCTCAAGGTCGGGCTGGTCGTCGGCGGTGCCGGGATCAATGGCCAGATCAACCGGCTGGAGCGGGGCACCGACCTGTTGGTGGCGACGCCCGGGCGGTTGATCGACCTGCTGGACCGCAAGGCGGTGCGGCTGGACGAGACGCGGTTCCTGGTGCTCGACGAGGCCGATCAGATGCTCGACATGGGTTTCATCCACAGCCTGCGCAAGATCGCGGCGCTGTTGCCGGCGCAGCGCCAGACGATGCTGTTTTCGGCGACCATGCCCAAGCTGATGTCGGAACTGGCGCAATCCTATCTCAAAGACCCGGTTCGGGTGCAGGTTTCGCCCCCGGGCAAGGCCGCCGACAAGATCGAGCAGGTGGTGCATTTCGTCGACAAGCCCGCCAAGCTGGGCCTGTTGATCGAGCTTCTGGACGCGCATCGTGATGAGCGCGCGCTGGTTTTCGGGCGCACCAAGCACGGGTCGGAAAAGATCAAGAACCAGCTCGAAAAAGCCGGGTTCGCCGCCGAGTCGATCCATGGCAACAAGAGCCAGGGTCAGCGCGACCGGGCCTTGAACGCGTTCAAATCCGGCAGCACCCGGGTTCTGGTGGCCACGGATGTGGCGGCACGGGGGCTTGATATTCCCGAGGTGCGCCACGTCTATAACTTCGATCTGCCCAACGTGCCCGACAATTACGTGCACCGGATCGGCCGCACCGCGCGCGCGGGGGCCGATGGCGCGGCAATCGCCTTTTGCGCACCCGACGAGATGGGCGAGCTGAAGGCCATTCAGAAGGTCATGGGCATGCCCATCCCCGTCGCCTCGGGCGAGGCGTGGGAGCCGATGGAACCCGCGAAACGCCAAAGCCGGGGTGGCGGTGGCGGGAAACCCGCAGGCGCGGGCAATGGCAATGGCGGCCAGCGCCGCAGGCGGCGTCGCAGCGGCGGCGGTGGCGGTGGCGCGCGCAGGGCCGCGGCCTGACAGGAAAACGTTGCGGTCGCCCGTTGTTCAGAGCAGCAGGCGACCTTCCATGACCGGGCAGGCGGTGCCGGAAACGGTGACGCCACCGTTTTCCGTCGCCAGCCCGATCAGGGAGGGACGGCCCATATCCTCTCCCTGATGCAGGGTGAGGCGTTGCTCGGTGTTCTCGATGTGGGCCAGCAGCGCGGCGAGGGCGGCGGCGGCGGAGCCGGTGGCCGGGTCTTCGGGGATATTGTCGAGCGGGGCGAACATGCGGGCATGGATCGTGACGCCATTGCGCCAATAGGCGAATTGCGCGAAATCGAGCGAGGCGGGATATCGGGCGGCCCCCGCACGCATCGCGGCGATGTCGGGCAGGGCGGCGGCGAGCGCCTCGCGGCTGGCCAGTTCGGTGATGGTGAAGGGCAGGCCGAGTGAGGCCATGACGGGCGGATGTGCGATCGTGGCGATTTGCGCGGGGTCGAGCGACAACGCGGCGGCGATCTCTCCGGGTGCGGGATGGGCGAGGATTTCCAGCGGTTGCGTGGTGGTAAAACGGGCCGCCTCGGCCGTGGCATGGACGCGCAGCGGGCCAACGCCCAGCTCAAACACCATGTCGGGGCCATACCCGGCCCGCGCCAGCGCCACCGCGGTGCCGATTGTCGGATGGCCCGCAAAGGGTATTTCCATCGTAGGTGTGAAGATGCGCACGTGCGCCGTGTTTCCCGGATCAACGGGCGGATAGACGAAAGTGGTTTCGGAATAATTGAATTCGGCGGCGATCTTTTGCAGCGTCGCCTCGGGCAATCCGCGCGCATCGGGAATAACGGCAAGGGGATTGCCGCCAAAGGGTTGGCTGGTGAAGACGTCAAAGGTGAGATAGCGGGTCATGGCATTATTCCGGTCAGAATGTTTCTATCAGCGCGTAGCAAGGGAGCGGACATATTGCAAAGCACGGGCCGGACTCTGGTAGCGGGCGCGTGGGGACGGGGAGCGACCCCGGAGAGCCTGTTTCATGCCGGGACGAGATCGACCCAGACGGGCAGGTGATCCGAGGCGACCCGTGCCGGGCGGGCGCTGTGCGTGCCGTGATCTTTCGCCACGAGGTCGCCCGAGATCGCGAAGCGATCCAGCGGCGCGACCGGGCGCGGTGAGGGAAAGCTTGGCCGTTCGGGCAGGATCAGCAGCCCGGGCGTGGCATTGTCGAGCGCGCGCGCTGGCCCCCATTCGTTGAAATCCCCGGCCAGAACCGTGGGCATCGGCCCGAGATGTGCAAGATGGCGCATGATCGCGCGCAACTGCAACAGCCGGTAGCGCCGGATCAACCCGAGATGGGTGCCAATGACGCGCAGCGGGCCGATCGTGGTCTCGAGGTCGGCGCGAATCGCGCCGCGCGGCTCGAGCCCAGGCAGGTCGATATGGTCGGCGGTCAGAACCTTCACGCCCGGGCGGATCAGCATGGCGTTGCCGTGAAAGCCGAGCGAGGCCGCGGGGTCGCCGAAATCGACAACCCGCCAGCCCTGCGCCTCGGCCATGTCATGCGGCAGCGCCGCCGGGCGCGGCGGCAGGCGCTTGTCGGCCTCTTGCAGCACGACCAGTTCTGCGCAAAGGTTGGCAATCACCTGCAACGAACGGTCCGGCCTGCGCCGCAGGTCGAGACCGACGCATTTTTGCAGGTTGTAACTTGCAATCCGGATGCTTTGCGCCTTCATGGCATCTATATGCAAGCCGGGCAGGGAGTTGTCACGGTATGATCCGCGAACAATCATGGCTGACCAAGCTGATCTGGGTCGCATTGCTCATTGCGGCGGCAGATGCGCTTTGGAATTGGCAATTGTCGCTGGTGTTCATCGCGCTGGCGACGCTGACGCTTTCCATGGCGCCGGCCATGGTGGCGCGCTGGGCGCAGATTCATGTGCCCGCGACTTTCATGCTCGCGGTGGTGGCCTTTGTGGGCGGCACGCTGTTCCTGGGCGAGGTCTACGGGTTTTACGTCCGGTTCTGGTGGTGGGACATCCTGATGCATTTCGGCAGCGCGATGGGGTTCGGCCTGATCGGTTTCGTCATCGTCTTCATGCTGTTCCAGGGCGACCGTTTTGCCGCGCCGCATTGGGTGATCGCCTTCTTCGCCTTTTGCTTTGCGATGATGATCGGGGCGGTCTGGGAAATCTTCGAATTCGCCATGGACCAGGTTTTTGGCATGAACATGCAGAAATCGCCCCTCGACACGATGGTCGACCTGATCGTCGACATGATCGGTGCGCTTCTCGCGGCGATTGCCGGGTGGCTTTATCTCAAGGGGATATCGGCGCCGGGTGTGCATCGCCTCATTGACGAGTTCATCGAGCGAAACCCGCGCTATTTCCGGCGGTTCAGGCAGATTGACGTCACCCGCGCGCGACGCGACGACGCGGATTGACCTTTGGTCGCTTTGCACCCTTGATGGCGGCCATGGAAAGAAAAGACAGTATCGACGCGGCGGGCGTCGCGGCGCTTGTTGCCTTCGCGTTTCTGCTGGGTTTCAACCAGGTCGTGATCAAGGTGTCGACCGGCGGGTTTCAGCCGGTCTTCTTGGCCGGGCTGCGCTCGGTCGGGGCCTGCGCGGCGTTGTTGCTCTGGATGCGGCTCAGGGGCATCCGCATTGTGTTGCCGCGCGAGGCGCGGGGCGGGGCGGTGATGCTCGGCCTGCTGTTCACTGCCGAGTTCGTGTTTCTTTATCTCTCGCTCGACCGCACCAGCGTCGGGCGGGCCTCGATCATCTTTTACTCGATGCCGGTTTTCGTGGCACTGGCCGCGCATCTGTGGCTGCCGGGCGAGCGGATCTCGGGCAAGCGGGCGCTGGGGCTGGTTCTGGCCATGGCGGGCGTGGCCTGGGTGATGGCCGACCGGGGCAGCAATGAGGCCAGCCTTGGCGGTGATCTTATGGCGCTTCTGGCGGCGATCACGTGGGCGGGAATCGCGCTGGTGGTGCGGGTGACGCCGCTGGAACGGGTGGCGCCCGAGATGCAGCTTTTGAGCCAGTTGGTGATCTCGTCGGTGCTGTTGCTGTTGCTGGCGCCGTTCTTCGGGCCGTTCATCCGCGAGCTGGCGCCGATCCACTGGGCGGGCCTGGCGTTCCAGGTCCTGGCGATCGCGAGTTTCGGCTATCTGTTCTGGTTCTTCCTGCTCAAGCTTTACCCGGCTTCGGGCGTGGCGTCATTCTCGTTCCTGTCACCGGTCTTCGGCGTGATCCTCGGCTGGCTCATGCTGGGCGAAGATGTGGGGCCGCATATCATTGGCGGGCTGGTCTTTGTGGCGGTCGGGATCACGTTGATCAATCGGCGGTGACGGGCTGTGGTCGCGAGGCCACGCGCCGGTTTTCACGTGGGAATTTGAGTATTTGAGCCAAGAAAGAGGGCCGGGTCAGGTGCCGCAAAAGGTTTGTTGCACGCGCTCGTGCGGGGCTGGCGGGCGGGTGAGATCGGCGGCATCGGGTTGATCCGTGTAGGGGGTCGAGAGCACCTGAAGCAGACGGTGGACGGGGCCGAAATCGCCGGCCACGGCCGCCTGGATCATCTCTTCGACGCGGTGATTGCGTGGGATGAAGGCGGGGTTGGTTCGCAACATGAGTGAGTGCGCGTCCGGCTCGGCGGCAAGCCGGGCCTGCCAGCGGGTGTGCCAGTCGTCATAGGCGGCGCGGTCGGTGAGTTGATCGCGGGCGCTGCCGTGGGCCAGCGCCCGGAACGTGTTGGTGAAATCGGCACCATCGCGCGCCATGAGGTCGAGCAGGTCGTTGATCAGTGGGCGGTCGTCGTCGGTCGGGTTTGACAGGCCGATCTTGGCGCCGAACCGGGCGAGGCGCTGCGCTTCGATCTTGTCGGGCATGGCGTGAACGGCGGCGGTGAAGCGTTCGACGGTCGCCTCCTGATCATCGCAGAGCGGCACGAGGCAGGTGGCAAGCTGCGCCATGTTCCAGACGATCACATTGGCCTGGTTGTCATAGGCATAGCGCCCGTGCCGGTCGATCGAGGAAAACACGGTCTGCGGATGGTAATCGTCGACGAAGGCGCAGGGGCCATAGTCGATGGTTTCGCCCGAAAGCGTGGTGTTGTCGGTGTTCATCACCCCGTGGATGAAGCCCAGCGAGAGCCACTGCGCCACCAATGCGGCCTGCGCGTCGATCACCGCGATCAGCAGGTCGTCGGGCGTGCGCGCGTCGGGATAGTGGCGGGCGCATGTGTAATCGAAGAGCGCCTTGAGCGCGTCGAGATCGCGCCGGGCGGCAAAGAATTGAAACGTGCCGACGCGGATATGGGACGTGGCCACGCGGGTCAGCACCGCGCCGGGCAGGGCGGTTTCACGCCACACGGTTTCGCCGGTGGCGACGGCGGCGAGGGCGCGGGTGGTGGGCACGCCGAGCGCGGCCATGGCCTCGGAGACGACATATTCGCGCAGCACCGGCCCGAGCCAGGCCCGCCCGTCGCCGCCGCGCGAATAGGGGGTGCGGCCCGCGCCCTTGAGCTGGATGTCAAAGCGGGTGCCGTCGGGGGCTTCGACCTCGCCCAGCAGAAGGGCGCGGCCATCGCCGAGCTGGGGCGAGAAGCCGCCGAACTGGTGCCCGGCATAGACCTGTGCCAGCGGGTCGGCCCCGGGCGGGGCCTCGTTGCCGGAGAAGACACGGGCCATGTCGCCATCCGCCCCGCGCGTGATGCCGAGGCGGTCGGCCAGCGCGTCATTGAAAGCGATGAGTTCGGGGGCGGCGACGGGGGTCGCGGCCTGGCGGGTGAAAAAGCGCGGGGGCAATTGCCCGTAGCTGTTCGAGAAGGGAATTGTCAGGGTCATGAGGCAAATATAACCTTGGAAGACATCTTTTCCAGTGGGTGCGATACCTGGCGGGCTCAGGCGGTGCGGGTCATCAGGTGATATCGCTCGCGCGCCTTGAAACCGGCACGTTCATAAAGGCGGCGGGCGCGGGTGTTGTCGATATCCACTTCGAGATGGAGCGCCTTGACCCCGTGTTGTGAAAGCGCGGGCAGGAGCGTGTGCAAGACGTCGGAGCCCATGCCACGCCCGCGCACCCGTTCGCGGATGAAGAATTCGTCGATGAAACCGTCGATCCCGCCCAGTTCGACCGAATAGCCGAAGGAAACCACGATATAGCCCACCGGCGCGCGGCGCGGGCCGATGAGATAGGCGACGCCGTGGGGGGTGCCATCGAGCAAGGGTGCGAGCGCGGCACGCCGGGCGTCTTCGGTCGAGTCGATCTGCTCGAATCCATGATAGGCCGCGACCATCGGCTCCAGCCGGTCGATATCTTCGGGGCGGGCGAGGTGAAGGGTGCTCATAGCCGCGCCAGCCTTTCCGTCAGAAGGGTGAAGAACCCGTCGGCGTCGATGTTGCCCATGAAGAGGGCGTTGGGGTCGCGGCCCGAGACGCGCCACCAGTCAGCGACGGTCATGCCGAGGGTCAGGTCGGAGCCGGTTTCGATCTCGACATTGATCACGCGGCCGGAGAAGAGGTCGGGGCGGATCAGGTAGGCGGTGACGCACGGATCATGCAGCGGCGCGCCGGCGGAGCCGTATTTTTCCTTGTCGAAGCGTTCGAAGAAATCGGTCATCTGGGCCACGGCGATGCCGACCGGTGTGCCGAGGCGGCGGAACGCCGCGTTGCGTTCGGGCGTGACCAGCGCCTTGTGCGTGACGTCGAGCGGCATGACGGTGATTGGTGCGCCGGATTTGAACACGATATCAGCCGCTTGTGGATCGACGTAAATGTTGAATTCGGCGGTGGGGGTGATGTTGCCTACTTCGAAATAGGCCCCGCCCATGAGCACGATCTCCTGCACGCGGGGAACGATGTCGGGGGCCTTTTCAAAGGCGGTGGCGATATTGGTCAGCGGCCCCAGCGGGCAGAGCGTGACGGTGCCGGACGGGTGATCGCGCAACGTGTCGATGATGAAATCGACCGCGTGCTGGTCCTGAAGCGGCATGGCCGGGTCGGGCAGGTCGGGACCGTCGAGGCCGGTCTTGCCATGGACATGCTCGGCGGTGACCAGATCGCGGCCCAGCGGACGGTCGCATCCGGCAAAGACCCTGACATGAGGTTTGCCCGCCAACTCACAGACAATGCGGGCATTTTTCGAGGTGAGGGCAAGCGGGACATTGCCCGCGACACAGGTGAGTCCCAGAAGCTCGATGTCTTCGGGGCTGGCCAGTGCCAGAAGGATGGCGACGGCGTCGTCCTGTCCGGGGTCGGTGTCGATGATGATCTTGCGTGGTGGCATGGCGCGTCTCCTGTCGATGTGGCGACAGTGACAAGCGGGGCCGGGGATGTCCACAAGGCTGTGGCCTTTGGGCAGCCGTGTGCCGGAACGAAAAATGGGGCGCCGAATGGCGCCCCAAAGGTTTCGACGGGGACTGGGAGGTTACCCGTCGAAGTCGACTTGCTCGATCAGTTTCAGTGCGTCCGGGCGCAGTTTGGCGAGGTCCATCAGGTTGACGTCATCGGGGGTAAAGCTGCCCCAGCTTGCCACCAGGTCGATGGGCTCGGTGCCCGGTGCGATCGGGTATTCGTAGTTCGCCTTGGCATAGATTTCCTGAGCCTCGGGCGAGGTGAGGAATTCCATCATCTTGAGCGCGTTGTCCCGGTTCGGTGCCGCCTTGGTCATGGCGACGCCCGAGATGTTCACATGCGCGCCCTTGCCGCCGATGACGGGGAACACGATGTTGACGCTCTCGGCCCAGGCTTGCTGATCCTCGTTCTCGAGCATCTTGCCCATGTAATAGGTGTTGCCGAGGCTGATGTCGCATTCGCCGGCCCAGATCGCCTTGACCTGTGCGCGGTCGTTGCCTTGTGGCTTGCGGGCGAGGTTGGCCTTGACGCCTTCGAGCCATTCACGGGTCTTTTCCTCGCCGTGATGGTGGAGCATGGCCGACACAAGTGCCACGTTATAGGGGTGCGTGCCCGAGCGGGTGCAGATCCGGCCCTCCCATTTCGGGTCGGCGAGGTCTTCGTAAGTGGCGATTTCGCCCTCGGCGACGCGCTCCTTGGAGGCATAGACGATGCGTGCGCGCGTGGTCAGGCCCCACCAGTGGCCGTCGGGATCGCGATATTGATCGGGCACGTTGGCGGTGAGCGTGTCGGACGTCACCGGCTGGGTCAGACCGGCGTTCACCGCCGCCGCGAGGCGCGAGATGTCGACGGTAAAGATCAGGTCCGCCGGGGAGCGGTCGCCCTCGGCCTGAAGGCGTTCGACCATGCCCTTGTTGAGAAAGGCGACGTTGACCTTGATACCGGTTTCTTCGGTGAAGGCATCGGTCAGGGGTTGGATCAGTTCCGGCTGCCGATAGGAGTAGATGTTAACCTCTTGCGCGACGGCCGGCGTGGCCGTGATTGCGGCAATAAGAGCGATACGGGCGATCATGTCGTCCTCCTTGGGTGCGTTTATTCCGACGCCCTTAAATCCGAGTTTTTTTGTCGGGTCAATACTTGTGTAACTTTGTCAGGTATTGATCGGGAGGCCGCGCGTCGAGGCGTGCTTGAACGCTTCTCAGAACACGCCGGGTTGTAATTATTGTTTTATAATAGCGCCTTATGGCGCACCCTTTTCTTCGCGCTTGGCCTCGTTCCAAAGCGCGTCCATCTCGGCGAGATCGCTGTCAGCGGGTGTTTTGTCGCATGTGGCCAAAAGCTCTTCGATCCGGCGGAAGCGGCGGGTGAATTTGGCGTTGGCCTTGCGCAGCGCCGATTCGGGGTCGATCCCGAGATGGCGGGCGAGGTTGGCCATGACGAAAAGCAGATCGCCGAATTCCTCTTCGATCTCGTCCTGCCCGAGGCTGTCGCGGGCCTCGTTCAACTCGCGGGCCTCTTCGATGATCTTGTCGATCACGTTGTCGGTCGCGGGCCAGTCGAACCCCACGCGCGCGGCGCGTTTCTGAAGCTTGAGGGCACGCAGGAGGGCGGGCAGGCCGGTGGCCACCCCGTCGAGCACACCGGTCTGGGCCTTGTCGGCGCGCTCGGCCGCCTTGATGCTTTCCCAGTCACGGGTTTGCTGCTCCGCGGATTTGTCGCGCGATTCGTCGCCGAACACATGCGGATGGCGCGCGACCATCTTGTCGGACATGGTGTCGGCCACCTCGTCAAAGGTGAAAAGCCCGGCCTCTTCGGCCATTTGCGCGTGAAAGACCGACTGGAACAGCAGGTCGCCCAATTCGCCTTTCAACTCGTCCCAGGCTTCGCGCTCGATGGCGTCGGCCACTTCATAGGCCTCTTCGATCGTGTAGGGGGCGATGGTGGCAAAGTTCTGTTCGATGTCCCACGGGCAGCCGGTTTCGGGGTCGCGCAGGCGGCGCATGATTTCCAGCAGCCGGGGCATGCCGCCATGGGAGTCGTGGATCAGATCATCATTGGCCATTGCGCAGGGCTCCTTTTTCGGGGTTCTTTGTGCCGGGTGAGACAAAGGGAGTCCAGACGATGGCCGTGATCAACAGAATTGCAGGATTTGCCGACGAAATGACCGGATGGCGGCGGCATCTGCACATGCATCCCGAACTGGGGCTGGAATGTCACGAGACGGCGCGATTCGTGGTTGAGAAACTGCGCGAATTCGGGGTCGACGAGATCCATGAAGGGATCGCCGAAAGCGGCGTGGTCGCGGTGATCGAGGGGCGCGGCGACGGGCCGGTGACGGGGTTGCGCGCGGATATGGATGCGTTGCCGATGGACGAGGCGACGGGGGCGGAATGGGCCTCAAAGGTGCCGGGGCGGATGCATGCCTGTGGTCATGATGGCCATACCACGATGCTCTTGGGCGCGGCCAAGTATCTGGCGGAAAGCCGGAATTTCACGGGCCGGGCGATTCTGATCTTTCAACCGGCCGAGGAAACCATCGGTGGTGGGCGGCTCATGGTGGAAGCGGGGATCATGGACCGGTTCGGGGTGGAAGAGGTCTATGCTCTGCACACCGATCCGTTTGGCGGCTTGGGCGAATTTCGCACGACGGCCGGGCCGATCATGGCGGCGGTGGACGATTTCGAGATTCATCTGACCGGCACGGGCGGGCATGCGGCCTATCCCGATGCTTGTGTCGATCCGCTTCCGGCGGCGGCGGCGACGCTTCAGGCGTTGCAGACCATCGTGAGCCGCAACCGCCCGCCACTCGAGGCACTGGTGGTGTCGGTGACGCAGATCCATGGCGGGTCGGCGATGAACATCGTGCCGGAAAAGGCCTATCTGGCCGGGACGGTGCGCAGTTTCTCGCCCGCGATGCGCGACTTGGCCGAGCGGCGGATCGGCGAGATCGTCACGGCGCAGGCCGAGGTTTACGGGGTTGCTGGGCGACTGGAGTATCACCGGAACTATCCGCCCACGGTGAACCATGCCGGGCAGGTCGATAAAGGTGCCGTGATCGCGCGCGAGATCATGGGCGCCGACAACGTGCTGACCGCGTTGCCGCCGGAGATGGGGGCGGAGGATTTCTCCTACATGCTGGAGGCGCGGCCGGGGGCGTTTTTCTTTCTGGGTCAGGGGGTTGGCCCGTCGGCGCACCATCCCGAATTCGATTTCAACGACGAGGTGGCGCCGATCGGGGCGTCGTTCTTTGCGCGGCTGATCGAGCGGCATCATTCGGTCGGTTGAGGCTTGCCGCCGCGCCGCGATTGGGATTGAGTGCGCGGACAGGACATTCAAGGAGCGCGACAGATGGCCGTTATCAACCGCATTGCAGGCTTTGCCGACGAGATGACCGCGTGGCGGCGGCATATTCACGAGAACCCGGAACTCGGCCGGGAGTGCCACCAGACGGCGGCCTATGTGGTTGAACGGCTGAAGGAATTCGGCGTCACGGATATCAGCACCGGCTGGGCGGAAAGTGGCGTCGTGGCGGTGATCGAGGGGCAGGGCGAGGGGCCTGTCATCGGGTTGCGGGCCGATATGGATGCGCTGCCGATGACCGAGATCACCGGGCTCGACTATGCGTCGAAGGTGCCGGGCAAGATGCATGCCTGTGGCCATGACGGGCATACCGCGATGCTGCTGGGGACGGCCAAGTACCTGGCAGAGACCAGAAATTTCCGGGGGCGCGCGGTGCTTTTGTTCCAACCCGACGAGGAAGGCGGTGGTGGCGGCGAAGCCATGGTGCAGGAAGGCGTGATGGAGAAATATGCCATCGACGAGGTCTATGCCATTCATAACGGGCCGGGCCTGCCTTCGGGGATGATCGCGATGGCGCCGGGGCCCTTGATGGCGGCGGTGGACAGCTTCTATATCGACATCCAGGGCCGGGGCGGGCATGGGGCGATGCCGCATGACGCCGATGACCCGGTCGTGGCCGCCGTTGGAATTGTGCAGGCAATTCAAACGATTGTAAGCCGAAATGCAGATGCGCAGAAGCGGCTTGTGGTGTCGGTGACGAAGATCGAGACGGGGACGGCGACGAATATCATTCCCGACACGGCACATATCTGTGGGACGGTGCGGACCTTTGATCCGGAGGTGCGCGACATGGTCGAGCGGCGCATGGGCGAGATCGTGGCGGGGCAGGCGGCGAGCTTTGGCGTGAGCGCGCGACTGAACTATGACCGGGGTTATCCGGCGACGATAAATCACGAGAAACAAACGCTTTTCGCCGCCGACGTGGCGCGCGAGGTGGTCGGGGCCGAGCAGGTGGACGACGCCGCGCGCCCGATGATGGCGGCGGAGGATTTTTCCTACATGCTCGAAGCCCGACCGGGGGCCTATGTCTTTGTCGGGAATGGAGAAAACGGCGCGATGGTGCATCATCCGCGATACGATTTCAACGACGAGATCGCACCGGTGGGCGCGTCGTTCCTGGCCCGCCTGGTCGAGCGGGCGGGGGCGCTTTAGAGGTGCCTCCGGCGGGAGTATTCGGGGCAGGATGAAGCCGGGGTCGCGATTTTGTTGACGTGATGTTGCGGCACCGTGCGCGCGGGTTAACGGCGCGGGGGCGGGCAAAACCGGGGGGTGATTCCCGGCTGCGGCCCGGCTGTCGGGCGTGCACCGCCGCGTTGCAGCGAAAACGGCGGGCGAAACGGTTAACACGGCGCGCGGGAGGCGTGGCGCAAATGCGCTTGACCCGGCGCGCGGGCGGGCCAAGCATGGGCCGGTCAAGTTCAAGGGATGGGGAGACGCGCGATGGCGCTGGAAGATGCGAAGAAAGAGGTGGACGGGGCCTTTACCCGGACAAGCGACCGGGGACATTCCTTCGAGAACACGTTCGGCGGCGCCACGTCCTTCCTGCGGCGGCGCTATACCAAGGACCTGAGCGATGTCGATCTGGCGGTGACGGGCATTCCGTTCGACCAGGCGGTGACCAACCGGCCGGGCACGCGGCTGGGGCCGCGGCAGGTGCGCGAGATGAGCGCGCTTCTCTCGCCCGATCCGCCCTATGGTTGGGGCTATTCGCCGCTCGACGCGTTCAACATCGTGGATTACGGCGACCTTGCGTTCGACTATGCCAACGTGCCGGCGTTTCCCGGCGCGCTTCAGGCCCATATCAAGGGCATTCTCGATGCGGGCGCGGCGAGCGTCGCGATTGGCGGGGATCATTATATCTCGTTCCCGATCCTGCGCGCCTATGCCGAGAAATACGGGCCCCTGTCGCTGATCCAGTTCGACGCGCATACCGACACATGGGCCGATGACGATCTTGACCGGATCGACCATGGCACGATGTTCTACAAGGCGGTGAAAGCCGGGATCGTGGACCCGGCCACCAGTGTTCAGATCGGCATCAGGACCACCAATGCGGATACGCTGGGTGTGAATATCATCGACGCGCGCGAGGTGCATGAGACCGGCCCGCAGGCGGTGGCGAAGAAGGCGCGCGAGATCGTCGGCGCGCGGCCGGTTTACCTCAGTTTCGACATTGACGGGCTCGACCCGGGGTTTGCGCCGGGCACCGGCACGCCGGTCTGGGGGGGCCTCAGCACGGGGCAGGCGGCGATCATCCTGCGCGATCTGGCGGGGATCAATGTCGTCGGGGGTGATGTGGTCGAGGTGTCGCCGCCCTATGATCCGAGCGGGGCGACGGCGGTGGCGGCGGCGCATGTGGCGATGGAGCTGATCTGTCTCTGGGGCTGGACCCGGCGCGGGGGTGACTAGGGCGTGTGGCTTGGAGTCGTTGCGGTGCTGCACGCTTTGGGGCGGGCGTGGGGGTGAGACCGGGCAGATGAGTATTTTTTCCAAGAAAGAACCATGGGGCGGGTGATCATGATTTTTGTGTGGGTTGTGGTGGCCGCGGTGGTGGTGTTCGGGGTCTGGGTGCGGTTGGCGCCGTCGGACCCGGGGCGTTGGCATGTGATGCCTGACCGGGTTGAGAACCGCGATTTCGATGGTGGCGTGATGCGGGTGGTCGAGGCCGGGCCGGAGGGGTTGGCGCGGCTTGATGCGGTGGCGCGGGGCTGGCCGCGCACGCAGGCACTGGCCGGGTCGGTCGAAGAGGGGATGGTGAGCTATGTCACGCGCTCGGCGCTGTGGGGGTTTCCCGATTACACCACGGCGCGGCAGGCGGGGGAGCGGCTGGAGATCGACGCGCGGTTACGATTTGGGCGTGGCGATATGGGGGTCAACCGAAAGCGGGTCGAGGCGTGGTTGGAAAAGCTCTGAGCTCAGGCAGCCATCCGAGAGCTTGCGCCACATCGGCACGTTGAGCGACATCTGGCACTGGGCCATGAACATCTTGCCATCGACGTGCAGGCAGATGGTTTCGCCCAGTTCGATCCGCCCGCCCGAGCGGTCGGTGCAGTAGCAATCGACCGTCTTGCCGCCGATCGTGGCGTCGGCCAGCGCGGGGGTAGGCAGCATCAGCAAGGCGAGCATGAGATAACGCATATGCTGAATATAGCATGCGGTGCGGGCTTGACCAAGTCCGGGGAATGGGGAAAGAGGCGGCCATGGTGCCCTTGGACAGACTGAACGAGATCAGAGCGCGGTTCGAGTTTCTCGAAGCGAGCATGGCCGAGGGCGGCGGCGATCTTGCGCGGCTGGGCCGCGAATATGCCGAACTGCGCCCGGTGGTCGAGCAGATCGACACCTATCGCGCCTTGCTGGGCGATATTGCCGAGGCCGAGGCGATGCTGTCGGACCCGGAGATGCGGGCGTTGGCCGAGGAGGAGCTGGCGGATTTGCGGACGCGCCTGCCGGAGGTGGAACATGCGCTGCAACTGGCGTTGTTGCCGCGCGACGCGGCCGATGCGCGCCCGGCGCTGATCGAGATCCGGCCCGGGACGGGGGGTGACGAGGCGGCGCTTTTCGCGGGCGATCTGCTCAGGATGTACCAGCGGTATACCGAGGCGAAGGGCTGGCGGTTCGAGATCCTGGAACAGGCGCTGACCGAGCTCGGCGGGGTGAAGGAGGTGGTGGCGCGGGTGTCGGGGCAGAACGTGTTCGCGCGGCTCAAGTTCGAGAGTGGCGTGCACCGGGTGCAGCGTGTGCCCGAGACCGAATCGGGCGGGCGGATTCACACCAGCGCGGCGACGGTGGCGGTGTTGCCCGAGGCCGAGGACGTGGATGTGGTGATCGACCCGAACGATCTTCGGATCGACACGATGCGGGCCTCGGGCGCGGGCGGGCAGCATGTGAACACCACCGATTCGGCGGTGCGGATCACCCATTTGCCCAGCGGTATCGTGGTGACCAGCTCGGAAAAATCGCAGCACCAGAACCGCGAGATCGCGATGCGGGTGTTGAAGACGCGGCTTTATGACATGGAGCGGCAGCGGGCCGACGCGGCGCGCGCCGCCGATCGCAAGGCGCAGGTCGGCACGGGCGACCGCTCGGAGCGCATACGGACCTATAATTTCCCGCAAGGGCGGATGACGGATCACCGGATCGGGCTCACGCTTTACAAGCTCGACCAGGTGATGGCGGGCGATCTCGACGAGGTGATCGACGCGCTGATCTCGGATCACCAGGCGCGGCTCATGGCGGAGATGGAGCGGTGAGGCGGACCCTGCGCGAGACGGTGGCGGCGGTGCGCGCGGTGCTCGAGGCGGCGGGGATCGAGGGCGCGGCGCGCGAGGCGCGCCTGATCGCGGGCCATGCGGGTGGCATTGCGCGCGAACGGGTGTCGCTGTCGATGGAGGCGCCGGTGAGCGCGGCGCAGCGGGAGGCGGCGTTGGCGATGGGGCGGGCGCGGGCGGCGCGGCGACCGTTGTCGCATCTGCTGGGCTATCGGGATTTCTTTGACCACCGGTTCGCGGTTTCGGGTGATGTGCTCGACCCGAGGCCGGAAACCGAGGCCCTGGTGCTGGCTGCGCTCGAGGCGACGTTTGCCCGGGTTCTCGATCTTGGCACCGGGTCGGGGGCGATCCTGCTGTCGCTTCTGGCGGCGCGGCCGGAGGCGCGGGGGCTGGGCACGGACCTCTCGGAAGCGGCGCTGGCGGTGGCGCGGGAGAATGCGCAGGCGCTGGGCGTGGCGGGGCGCTGCGAATTTCTCGTGTCGGACTGGTTCGGGGCGGTGGAGGGGCGGTTCGACCTGATCGTGTCGAACCCGCCCTATATCGCGGTGGGCGAGATGGCGGGGTTGGCCCCGGAGCTTGGCCACGAGCCGCGCATGGCGTTGACCGACGAGGGTGACGGGCTGGATGCCTATCGCGCGATCACGGGCGGGGTGGTGACGCACCTGGAACCGGGCGGGCGGCTTTTGCTCGAGATCGGGTCGACGCAGGGGCGGGCGGTGGCAGAAATGATCCGGGTGGCGGGGCTTGAAAACATCCGCGTGCATCCCGATCTTGATGGCAGAGACCGCGTCGTGAGCGCCCGAATGCCGCAAAAGCGCGGCTGAAACGCAACGTATATGGCGAAAAACCGCGGATCGACCGGGTAAAAGAGCCGGTTAGCCCTTGTTAATCACCGTGTGGCATGTTTAGACATACCTATTGGCGCGGTGGATGCGAAAGTCGCGGTCCCGCCCGATGTTAAGCCATACATAGTTCGTCCCGGGTGAAATACAGGTGCCGAAGGCGCCATCCGGGAAAACGAAGGCCAGACAGTCAACTGGACCAAGGACAACATGAGATCATCGAAATCCCGCTCGCGGTCGAAGAGCAACCGCAACCGCTCGGTCGGCAATATCGTCAACCGCGTGTTCGAAAGTTCCGGCCCGGAGGGCAAGGTGCGTGGCACCCCGCAACAGGTCATCGAGAAATACAACCAGTTGGCGCGTGATGCCCAATTGTCGAATGACCGGGTCGCGGCAGAGAATTTCCAGCAGCATGCGGAACATTACCAGCGCATGCTGAACGAGGCTCAGCGCGAGATGGACCAGCGCCGCGAAGAGCAGGAGCGGCAGAATCGCGACCGCCAGACGGATCGTGACCGCAATGCCGACCGCGACCGCGACCGTGCCCAGCGGCAGGAGCGCGAGTCGAATGGCGGCCAGGCGGGCGAGGATCAGGTCAGCGCACCGCAGCCCGACGTGATCGACACCAGCGAGAGCGACAGCCACCTGGTCGAGACGCCGGAAAGCGCGGGCGACAAGCCCAAGCCCAAGCCCAAACCAAGGCCGCGCAGCCGCAAACCCAAGCCGGACACGCCGAACGACGCCGAGGGTGGCGGGAACGACGAGACCAAGGCGGCGGGCTGACACGTTTCGCGTTTGGTTGGAAACACTTGCCCCGGCCTTGAGTTTCAATCCTTTGCATTTCGTGGTGCAGATGAATGCTCCTTAGGCTCGGAGCGCAATGTCAGCTCCGAACCTGGCCTGTCGCCTACGTCAACACTTGGAACAGAATACCACGAACGCGGCCCGTTTCTTGCTCTTTGCGATCAGCATCGTCCTTAACAGCAGGAACCGGGTCGTTGGGCCGATGCCGTCTCCAATACTCTCAGGTCATGCAACCAAAGAAAGGCATGACCATGGAACTAAAGAACAAGACTTTCATCGTCACAGGTGCAAGCAGTGGTATCGGAGCCGCCGCTGCCCTCCTGTTTGCGGCGGAAGGGGCTAATGTAATCCTCGGCGCGCGCCGGCAATCCGAGCTGGAGAAGCTTGTCGGGCAGGTCACGCAAAGCAATGGACACGCGGCATGTCTCGCCGGGGACGTAACCGACGAGTCCTATGCCGCTGCACTCGTCGCCCTGGCCGAGGAAGAGTTTGGCGGGCTTGACGGTGCGTTCAATAATGCCGGGGTTGTGGGCGACATGGGCGCGGTTCCGGAGATGGATAACGGAACTTGGCGTGCTGTCATCGAGACAAATCTCACGAGCGGCTTCTTCGCAGCAAAGGCGCAGCTTCCCGCGCTGAGGAAACGAGGTGGCGGTTCGATTGTCTACACAAGTTCCTTCGTGGGTTTCAGCAACGGTGGCATGCCTGGCATGGGGGCATACGCGGCGTCGAAGGCGGGTCTCATCGGCTTGACCCAATCATTGGCATCGGACCACGCCGCCGAGGGAATACGCTGCAATGCACTATTGCCCGGCGGCACGGTCACCCAAATGGGCGGTGAGGGAGATCAGGCTACACTGGATTTCATTGCGGGCCTGCACCCTATGAAGCGGATGGCGGCCCCGAAAGAGATTGCTCAGGCCGCTATGTTCCTTCTATCGGACCGCTCGGGGTTTATGACAGGTGCCTCGATGTGCGTGGATGGTGGCATTTCAGTCCGGCTACTGTAACTTAACTGCCGTTGGTTGGCTTTTGGCACACCTGGCTCCCGAAGAATTCTTCGGGAGCCTTTGTTCAACACGGCTTCTTAGTCACAAGGGGTTTCGCCCAAGCGTGCACCACGAAATGCAAAGGGCCGGGTCTCAAGGCCGGGGCTTTTTCATGTCTTGATCAACCGCGCGAGGGCGCAGAAGCGTTCGAGATCGACGGTTTCGGCGCGATCGGTGGGGGCGATGCCCGCGGCGCGCAGTTTGTCCTCGATATCGGGGGTCAGCCCCTTGAGTGCGGCGCGCATCATCTTGCGGCGCTGGTTGAAGGCCATGGCGACCACCCGTTCGAGGGTCTTGGCATCCGCCGGAAAGCGCGGTTCGGGCAGGGCGGTGAGATGCACCACCGCCGACGAGACCTTGGGCGGGGGGGTGAAGGCCTGTGGCGGCAGGCTCATCACGATGCGCGCATCGCAGCGCCATTGCGCCAGCAGCGCGAGCCGCCCATAGGCCTTGGACCCGGGCGCGGCGACGATGCGTTCGGCCACTTCGCGCTGGAACATGAGCGTGAGGCTTTGCCAGAAGGGCGGCCAATCGGGCGGGGTGAGCCAGCGCACGAGCAGTTCGGTGCCCACGTTATAGGGCAGGTTGGCAGCGATGCGGATCGGCGGGGTGAGGTGATCAAGCGGGTTGACCTTGAGCGCGTCGCCCTCGATCACGGTGAGGCGGCCGGGCCATGTGGCGGCGATTTCGGCCAGCGCGGGCAGGCAGCGGGAATCCTTCTCGATGGCGAGCACGTGGCGCGCGCCCTCGGAAAGGAGCCCACGGGTGAGCCCGCCCGGCCCTGGGCCGATTTCGAGCACGTCGCATTGCGTGAGATCCCCGGCGGAACGCGCGATCTTGGCGGTGAGGTTGAGATCGAGGAGGAAATTCTGCCCCAGCGATTTGCGCGCCGACAGGCCATGATCGGCGATCACGCTGCGCAGGGGGGGAAGCGGATCACTCGGCATCGGCGCTTTGGACCATGCGGGCGGCCATGCGCAGCGCGGCGATGGTCGAGGCGGGGTTGGCCTGTCCCTTGCCCGCGATGTCGAAGGCGGTGCCGTGGTCGGGCGAGGTGCGGATGAAGGGCAGGCCCAGCGTCACGTTCACGCCATTGTCGAAATCGAGCGTCTTGATCGGGATCAGCGCCTGATCGTGATAGGCGCAGATCGCCGCGTCATAGCGCGCGCGCGCCGCCGGGTGAAACATCGTGTCGGCCGAAAGCGGACCGGCGAGATCGAACCCTTCGGCGCGCAGCCGGTCGAGAAGCGGGATCATCATGTCGAGTTCTTCGCGCCCCATCGCGCCGCCTTCGCCCGCATGGGGGTTGAGCCCGGCCACGGCGAGGCGCGGGGCGGGGATGGCGAACTGTGCTTGCAGGCCCGCATGGGTGATGCGGATGGTTTCCTCGAGCAGATCGGCGGTGAGCGCCTCGGCCACGTCATGCAGGGGGATGTGGATCGTGGCGGGCACGACGCGGAGCGCGTCGCTGGCCAGCATCATCACCACGCGCCGGACCCCGGCAAGGGCGGCGAGATATTCGGTATGGCCGGGATAGGCGAAATCCGCCCCGTCCTTGAGCGCCTTTTTATGGATCGGCAGGGTGCAGATCGCGCTTGCCGCGCCGGTCTGCACCAGGTCGACGGCGCGGGCGATCACGTCGATCACGCCGCTTGCGTTGGCTGGATCGGGCTGTCCGGGCGTGGTGGGGGCGGCAAAGTCATGCGCCAGCACCGGAAGCCCGTGCGCCATGGCGGCGGGGGCCTCGGCGGGGTGGTTGATCAGGACCGGGGCGGCGCCGTCGGGCAGGTGCCGGGGATCGCCCAGCCAGAAGAAAGCCAACTCGCCCTTGAGCGCGGCATGCGCCTTGAAGGCAAGCTCGGCGCCGATGCCCGCGGGCTCGCCACAGGTGAGCGCGATGGGTGGGCGGGTCATTTCTCGATGATGCGCGCTTCGGCCCGCAATTGTTCGAGATAGCCGTTGGCAAAGCTCTCCAAGCGGCGGTTTTGCAGGCTCAGCATCACGTTCTCGCGCGAGATGTCCTCGGCGATGGCGGGGGTGCGGCCGCAGAGCATGAGGAAGACGAGGGTCTGACCATTGGCGCGGGTGAGCGCGGTCGACACCTCGTGCCGGTCGAGCCGGGCCAGTTCGGCGGCGATGTCGGCGGGAAGTTCCTCGGGCTTCTTCGCCCCGCGGTCGAGCACGTTTTCAGGCTCGCCCTTGGCGATGCCGTAAAGGTCGTCACAGGTGTCAATGCTGTCGCGGATCTTCTGTGCTCGCGCAAGTGCCTGGTCGCTGCGCCCGCCGTCGATGTAATAGGCGGCGTATTCGATGGCGGCGTATTCGGGTTCGGCCACGCGGCCCTCTTCGATGGCGCGCATCTGGAAGAGCGCGATGCCGCCGGGGATCGGGATCGGTTCGCTCACCTGGCCGGGGGCGAGGCCGAGCACGCGCGACTGGATCGCTGGGGGCAGGTCCGAGACCGTCTGCCAGCCCAGTTGCCCACCGCGCCCGCGCGACTCGGAGGCCGAATGGCGGCGTGCGGCGGCGGAAAAGGCGCCGGGGGTGGTGATCTGTGCGATTTCGCGGGCGCGGGCCTCGGCGGCGGCTTCCTGTCCGGGCTCGGCGGCGATGATGATCTCGGCCAGCAGAACCCGGACGCTGCCTGCGCCGGTCTGACCGAGGGCGCGGTCGATCTCGCGTTCCGAGACCTCGACCCGGGGGGCAAAGCGCGCGCGCACCAACTGACGCCAGGTGACGCCGACGATGATGAAGTCGCGGAAGGTCTGCTCGGCCACCCCGGCGCCGTTCAGGGCGTTGATCAGCTCTTCGGCGCTCATGTCGGCGCGGCCGGCGAATTCCTCCATCCCGGCCTCGATCTCTTCGCTTGTGGGGCGCAGACCGGCGGCGGTGCCGGCGTCGAGCTTGAGCCGGTCCTCGATCAACTGGTCGCGGGCGGTCGATTCCGGGTCGCCGGGCGAGCGGAAGAGTTGCAGCATGCGGGCGCGCTGTTCGAGCTCGTAGCGGGTGATGACATTGTCGTTCACCTTGATCGCCGGTGCGAACAGGTTCTGGGCGTGGGCCTGCGGCGCGCCGGTTCCGATCCATGCAAGGGCGGCCAGCGTCAGTGCCAGTGCGGCACGGGTCAGCGAATGCATGGGTTTTGTCAGTCTGCTCATGGGTCTGCCTAGTTCCTGCATGTTCGGGTATAGCTTTTATCCGTGCTGCGGGTCGAGAAGCCCTTGATCCCCACGGTGAAGCTGAAATCCGTCGATGGGGTGAGGATAACGGATGAGGTGAAGCGACGCGAGAGCGAAAGATCGATCTCGACGCATTCATTCCGGTAGATCAGGCCGATCCCCGCCTCGGCCGCCTTGTTCGAGACCACGTCATAACGGACATTGGCGCGGCTCGACCAGTGGCGGCCGATCCGGTAGAGCCCGTCGATCGACCATTCCGAGACAGTGTCGGGGCGATCCTCGAACGCGTCGGAGCCAAGCCAGATATAGCTTGCCCCGAGCGCAAGGCGCGAGGTCTGATACCCGGCGCGGGCCTCGCCCTTGGAAAGGTCGAGGTTGGTGTCAAACAGGGCCCGGGCGGTGAGCGACAGGCCCTGTGCCGATTTGAGTTGACCCGCCACCAGCAGATCGGAGCGGGCGCCGCGCAGGCCCGATGTCGGCGAAAAGGCGTTGTCGGCGCGCGCGCGGGCGACCTGTCCCAGCGTCAGGTCCGATTGCCAGCCACCGGGGCCAAGGCGGCTCCAGTTGAGGCCATAGGCCGCGACCGCGCCGCGTTCGCGCCGGTCGGGGGCGGGAAAGCGCGACAGCGACAGCAGATTGCCCTCGTCGAATTCGACCCGGGTGCTTTCGTCATTGGCGACCGAGAGGCGCTTGCCGCCGGTCCAGCCGAATTGCACCACCGGTTCGATCACATGCGCCGCGCCGCTCGGCGTGATCTTCTGCCATGGCCAGCGCAGGGTGACGGCGGCCATCGGGGTCACCCCGGCCGCGCGGCGGGGCCGGGTGGCATCGTTGGCGGTGACGAACTGGTCGGCGGCGAACCCGGCCTGCATGCGCGCGCGGATACCGCCCGCGAGCGTCCAGTTGCGCCGCCACATCGCCTCGACCCCGAAGCGGGTCACGTCGCGCCCGTCGACGATGGTGTCGGAATCGGGCCCGTCGATGGGCAGGGTGGAATAGCGGTGATGCGTGTGTGCGCCGGCCGAGAAGCGAAGCTCGCCCCCCAGCGCGCGGGGAAAGAACCGCCGTTCATAATCGAAATTGCCGATGATGGTGGGCAGGGTCGAGGCGTCTTCGCCGACGCGCAGGCTATGGTAATGCACCAGCGCGCCGCTGATATATTCGTCGCGGCGCACGCGGCTCAGCGTGATATCGCTCTTGAGCCGGTCCCTGTCGGAATAGCCGTAGTCGATCAGGTAGCTTTTGTCGCTGACCATCTCGATGCCGAAGCCGAGTTTGAAATCGCGCTTGAGGTCGAACTGGCCCCGCCCGAAGAGATAGGCGCGCGTGTTGGGAAAGATCGTGTCATTCGATACCGCGCCTTCGAATTCGATCCGCCCGCGGCGAAATGCCTGGCGATAGCGCAATTCGAGCGTGCGGGTGTTGCGCGAGATGAACGGCGCGATGGTCAGGTCGCGGTGATCGCCAAGCCGGATGAAATAGGGAACGCGGATGCCGGTCCCGAGCCGCGAATTGCCGCGCAGGCTGGGGATGAGAAAGCCGGTGGCGCGGGCGAGCGTCGGATCGGGCAGGCGCAGCCGGGGCAGGTAGAAGATCGGCACGTCCATGACCCGCACCTGGGCGTCTTCGAAATAGAGCTGTCGTTCGACCTGATCATGGATCACCTTGCGGGCGCGGATCTGCCAGAGCGGCGGCTCGGTGGAGTTGCAGACCCGGCAGGAGGTGGCGGCGGTCTTGTAAAGCTGCGAGTAGCGGCCGTTGACGCGGTTGAGTTGATGCGCGGCGAGCTGAACCTGTTGATTGAGCACCATGCGTGCCCCGCGCAACAGCCCGTTGCGAAAGCCCGCATCCATCTCGGCGGAATCGGCAAGAACCAGCGTGTCATTGCCTTGCGTGATGGTGATCGGCCCCTCGATGGTAAGCTGGTCGCCCTCGCGGTCATAGGCGATGCGGCTTGCCTTGATCCGCGTGCCGTCCTGCAAGGCCTCGACATTGCCTTCGGCGACGAGCCGGGTCTTGCCTTCGAGAAAGACCTTGTCGGCGACGAGAATGGCGGGGGCGGCGGGTTGGGTGTCCGCCTGTCTCTCGCCTTGGGCCGTGGCGAGGGCGGGCAGGGCCAACGACAGGACCAGCGCGAGAGCCGCGACGAGCGCGGCGCGGAACGGGAGCAAGCGGGGGGGCATCATCCGTCCTCCGTGTTGAGGACGAGGCCGAGACCCAGCAGCACCGAGGCCACCGGTGGGGCCCAGGCCGCGAGCATCACCGGGATCTGGCCGTTTTCGCCCAGGATCTGCCCGAAATTGCGGATGAAATAGAGTGAAAAGCCGATCAGGAGCGAGACAAGCACCGCCACCCCGGTGCCGCCGCCGCGCTGGTGACGCATGGTGAAGGCGGCGCCGATCAGCACCATCGCGACGAGAAACAGCGGCCGGGCCAGTTCCATCTGGAGCCAGACCGCGTGGCGGCGCGGCGAGAACCCGGCCTGTTCAAGCTGTGCGATGACTGCGGGGAGATCCCAGATCGAGATCGCGTCAGGGCGGCCGAAACTGTCGCGGATGCGGTCCTGCGTGAGGGTCGAGGGGAGGCGCAGCTCGGCGTGGGATTCGGCGGTGGCCTCGGGGTTGAGACCGGATGCGAGCGGCCATGACTTGGCGTCGCGCATGCGCCACGCGCCATCGGCAAGCTGGGCCTCGCGCGCCTCGATCCGGCGCTGCGGGCCGCCTTCGGGGGCGTAGATGATGAAGCTCAGGTCATAGAGGATCGAGGCATCGGCATTGGCCGCGGTGGCGCGGATCACGGTCTGGCCCTCGGGGCCGCCCTGCCGGAGCCAGAGCCCTTCGGAGGAGATCGACAGCACGTCGGCGCCGCCGGAGACATGGCGCTGGAACAGTTCCTGGTAGCGTTTCGAGGTGGCCGAGACGATCGGGTTGAAGGTGCTGACCGCCAGCCCGCCGATGAGCGCGGCCACCAGCACCGGGGCGATCAGCGTCTTGAGCCCCGAGCGCCCGGCGGCGCGCACGACCACCAGTTCCGACGACCGCGCCAGCCCGATGAACAGCGCGACCGTGGCGAGAATCATCACCAGCGGCAGGATGGTGTTGAGCCCGCCCGGCGCCGAAAGCAGCGTGAGCCCGATCACTTCGGCGAAACCGACATCGGTGTGGTCGAGTTTGCGGACCTGTTCGATGAGATCGACGAGCACCTGGAGCAGGAAGAAGAGGAACAAGAGCCCGGTGAAGATCCAGGCGAATTTGCGCGCGAAATAGAGGTGCAGCCTCATGCGCTCACCTCCAGCGGGGGGCGGCGGCGCGGGGTGCGGGTGCGTGCGGCAAGCGCCAAGAGCCCGGTCGCGGCCCCGAGCCCCAACAGTGGCGCGGCATAGATCAGCGGCCAGAGTTTGGGGTCGGCGCGCACCGGGTCGGTCACCAGCCCTTCCGTCAGCTTGAGCATCACCAGAAGGAAGATCGCGCCGGTGATCTGGCGCCAGACGCCAAAGCGGCTGAACGTGCCGGTGAGCAGCGCGGCAAAGCCGATGAGCGCCGCGGCGAGACAGAAGAGCGGCTGGGCGAAGCGGCTGTGAAGCTCGTCGGTGCTGAGCCCGGGTGCGGCCCCGGCCCGCGCCGCGACCCCGTCAGGATCGCGGAGGAGATCGGCGGTGGTGGCGTGGCCGACCTCGAACCGCGCGGTTTGCTGGTCGTCGATCAGGGCGCTGATATCATAGGAAAAATCATCGAAATGCGTGGTAAAGAGGCGGCCGGTCGCATCGGTGTGCGATTGTGAAAGCCCGTCGACCATCACCAGTTTCGACGTGTCGTCATTGCGCACGAGATAGGCCTCTTGCGCGGTGTAGGTCTGGCTTTCGCCGGGATTGCGCCGGTCGGAGAGGAACACGTCGCGCAGCGCGCCTTCGGGGGTGATTTCGCGGATATAGAAGGTGACGCCGGTGGACGGGTGCAGAAACGTGCCCTCGGTCAGAAGCTTGGCGGTGATGTTGCGCGAGATCTCGATCTCGCGGTCCTTGAGCTGTGCCAGCGACATCGGCACCAGCGCATGGGTCAGCACCGACATCATGCCCGCCACGATCAACCCGAAGACCAGCACCGGCCGTGCCAGCCGCCATGGCGAAAAGCCGGTCGCCTGCATCACCGTCAACTCGCTTTCCGAGCTGAGCCGGTTGGTGACATAGACCGCCGCGGCGAACCCCGCCACCGGCAGCACGAGGCGGATCACGCCGGGCAGGGTGAGCGCGGTGAACTCGGCAAAGACCCAAGCGGTCTGGCCGTCGCCGATCAGCGTGTCGAAGAGTTTGACCGCGCGGTTGATCCAGTAGATCGAGACCAGAACGAGGGCGAAGAATCCGAACAGGACCATGAGCTGCGACAGCAGGTATCTGTCGAATCTGGCCAAGTCCGCACTCCCCCGAGGCACCATGTAGGTAACAAGATATTGCGCGGACATTACAGGAAAGCCGAAGGGATGGTAAACTGCTATCTGGCCAAGTTGGCGGGTGCACGCTAGGACTCGCGCATGAGCGAGATAAAGGGAGCCGCGCCATGACAGAACCCGTCACATTCACCTTTGCCGAGACCGATATCGACCGCATTGCCGGGGCCGAAGGCCGCGTGGCGGTGATCGTGGGGGGCGATGGGCGGCTCGACCGGGGTGCGCGGCGGGTGAACCGCCTGACCAAGGGGGCGTTGGCGCGGCTGGTCGAGGGCGAGCGGTTCGCCAAGGCCAAGCCGGGCGAGGTGCTGAGCCTTGCCTATCCGACGGGCATGGCGGCCGAGGCGGTGGACGTGGTCCGGCTCGATCGGCGTTGTGACGTGCAGGACGCGCGCCGCGCGGGCGTGGCGCTGGCCCGGGCGATGGGCAAGGCGGATCTCATGCTGCTCGCGGGCAATCATGCGCGGCTCGCTGCCATTGTGACCGGGCTTGCCCTGCGGCATTATGATTTCGACCGGCACAGGAGCGCCGAGCCGGACCCGCGCGGCGCGGTGACGGTGATGTGCGCCAAGCCAGAGGAGGCCGAAGCCGCAGTGGCGGCCCCGCTGGCGGTGGCCGAGGGGGTGCATTTCACCCGTGACCTGGTCAACGAACCGGCCAATCACCTGACCACGATCAGTTTTGCCGAGCGGCTCAAGGAGATGGAGGCGCTGGGCCTTGAGGTCGAGGTGCTGGAGGAGCCGGATCTGGAAAAGCTTGGTATGGGCAGTCTCTTGTCGGTGGGCCAAGGCAGTGCGAGCCCGTCGAAAGTGGTGGTGATGCACTGGAAGGGCGGCAAGGCGGACGACAAGCCGCTGGCTCTCGTCGGCAAGGGCGTGGTGTTCGATACGGGCGGGATATCGCTCAAACCCGCCGCCGGCATGGAAGACATGACCATGGACATGGGCGGCGCAGGCGTGGTGGCGGGCGTGATGCGCACGCTGGCGCGGCGCAAGGCGGGGGCCAATGTCGTGGGGCTTGTCGGGTTGGTCGAGAACATGCCCTCTGGCACGGCGACACGGCCCGGTGACGTGGTGCGCTCGATGAAGGGCGACACGATCGAGGTGATCAACACCGATGCCGAGGGGCGTTTGGTTCTGGCCGACGTGATGTGGTATGCGCAGGAGCGGTTCGCCCCCGTGGGCATGGTCGATCTGGCGACGCTGACCGGGGCGATCATCATCGGGCTGGGCCATGAAAGGGCGGGCGTCTTTTCCAATGACGACGGGTTCTGCAAGAGTTTTCTGAAGGCGGCCGAGGCCGAGGGCGAAGGCGCGTGGCGGATGCCGCTGGGTGAAGCCTATGACAAGATGCTCAAATCCACGATTGCCGACATGAAGAACGTGGGCGGGCGGCCCGCCGGGTCGATCACCGCGGCGCAGTTCCTTGGGCGATTCGTCAAGGAAGGCTGCCCGTGGATTCATCTCGACATAGCCGGGGTGGCCCACGTCAAGGACGAGACCACCTATGCCCCGAAGGGCGCGACGGGCTGGGGCGTGATGGCTCTCAACCGGTTGGTGGCGGAGAATTACGAGGGATAACGGGGCCTTATGGGCGATGTCTATTTCTACCACCTGACCCGGAGGCCGCTTGAGGCGGTACTGCCCGATCTGCTGGCGCGCTCGCTCGCGCGCGGTTGGCAGGTGGCGGTGCGCGGCACGGACGCGGGGCGCATGGCATGGCTCGATGAGCGGCTGTGGCTGGAGCCGAAGGACAGTTTCCTGCCGCATGGAGTGGCGGGGGGGCCGCATGACGCGATGCAGCCCGTGCTGTTGACCAGCGAAGCAGCGATGCCCAACGGCGCGGCCTGCCTGATGGCGGTGGACGGGGCCGAGGTGACAGGCGCGGAGGTGGGTGCGCTCGACCGGGTGTGCATCCTGTTTGATGGCAATGTCGATGCGGCGCTGACCCGTGCGCGGGCGCAATGGAAGACGCTGACCGAGGCGGGCTGTGCGGCGAAATACTGGTCCGAGAAATCGGGCCGCTGGGAGATGAAGGCCGAGGCGGGCGGTTAGGGCGGCGGGCGGCCGAGGCAACGGGTGGTGTTCGGTGGTTATGCGGACTTTGCCGCAATCAGGGAATGGCAAGCGCCTTGGTGACGGCTGCCTGACAGTGAAGCTCCGTCGTAGAAAAAGCCTGTATCGGCGCGTCTTCAGGTGCGAGGAGAAGTGGGATCTCGGTGCAGGCCAGCGCTACGCAGTCTGCGCCGCGATCACCAAGTGATGAGATTACGTTCTTGTATTCTTCGCGCGTTGCGCTCGAAAAATGGTTCTGAACCAGCTCTTGATAAATGCTGTCATGGATGAACCGCTTTTCAGCTTCATTCGGGATGAGCACGTCAATGCCGTTGCGAGCCAGGATTTCGGGGTAGAAGTCCTCCTCCATAGTCTTGCGAACGCCAAGAATGGCCGCCTTGCTCAAACCTTTGGACTTGATGGCATCGGCCGTTACCTGGGCGATATGCAGGAATGGGATGTCCAGGTCGGGTTGGAGATCGGGCACAAAACGATGCACGTCGTTGCAGGTAATGACGATGAAGTCAGCTCCGGCAGCATGTAAAGCTTGAGCAGAGCGTCCTATTTGCGCACAGGCGGCAGCTTCATCCTGCCGATCTATGACGGCCTCGACATATTCCTGCCGATTTACGCTTTCGAGAACAATACGTGCGGAAGACACGCCACCGGAAATTTCCTGCGTGATCTCGTTGACGCGCTTGTAGTACTCGGCGGTGGAAACCCAGCTCAATCCGCCGATCATGCCAATCTTTTTCATGTCGATCCTCGTTTGATCGGACGATAGCCGTGGGAACAAATGACCACAATGGTCTCTCAACTGCCATCCACCCCGCCCGATCAGGTTTGACCTGTTGCCACGAGCGCTTTCCTGACGCGGCGGCATTTCTCGGGGGTGGCCTTGCAACCCGGAGGGTGGGGCGCTACCGCTGGCCTGTTGACACGTTAACGGAATATCCCATGGCCGCCCCTGCTGCGCCCGATGTGCCCGCGCGCACCCCGCCCCGATTGCTTACCCTGATCCTGCTGACCGGCATCAGCGTTCTGGCGCTCAACATGTTCCTGCCGTCGATGCCCAAGATCGCGGCCGAGTTCGAGGCCGATTACGCGCTGGTGTCGCTGGCGCTGGGCGGCTACCTCGCGATGTCGGCGCTGTTGCAGATGATCCTTGGCCCGCTCAGCGACCGGATCGGGCGGCGGCCGGTGATGATTGGCGGGATCGCGGTTTTCGCGTTGGCCTCGATCGGCTGTGCGCTGGCGGAAAATGTCTGGGTTTTCCTCGGGTTCCGGATGCTGCAATGCGGGGTCGGCGTGGGCATGGTGCTGTCGCGCGCGGTGATCCGCGACATGTGCCCGCCCGAAGAGGCGGCGCGGCTCTTGGGCGTGGTGGGCACGGCGATGGCGCTGGCGCCGCTGATGGGGCCGGTGATCGGCGGGGTATTGGACGAGCTTTTCGGCTGGCGGGCGAGTTTCTGGCTGTTCATGGCATTTGGCGTGATGCTCACCTGGCTGGTGTGGTCCGACATGGGCGAGACCAACCTGACCCCGTCGGCCAGTTTCGCGGATCAGTTTCGTGCTTACCCCGAGCTGTTTCGCGCGGCACTTTTCTGGGCCTATTGCGTGGTGCTCGTGTTCTCGGTGGGTGGGTTTTACGCCTTCATGGGCGGTGCGCCACAGGTGGCCGAGGCGCAGTACGGGCTGAGCCCGACCGAGCTTGGCATCGGGATGGGGTCGACCTCGGCGGGGTTCATGCTCGGCAATATCGTTGCGGCGCGGATGACGCGGCGCTGGGGGATCGTGCGGTTGATGATCCTGGGGCGCTGGGTGGTGGTGATCGGGCCATTGCTGGCGATGGCGGCGGTCGCGGGGGGTGCGCTGCACCCGGCGGTGTTCTTTGCCGGGTCGGTCTGTGTCGGGATCGGTAACGGGCTGACCCTGCCGGGGGCGAATGCCGGTGTGATGTCGGTGGCGCCGCACCTGGCGGGGTCGGCCTCGGGGCTTTCGGGGGCGTTGACGCTGGCGGGGGGTGCCGTGATCTCGACGCTGGTGGGGGCGCTGGTGGCCAATGCTTTCGGGGTTTACGTGCTGATGGGGGCGCTGTCGGTTTCGGGCATGATCGGGCTCGTCGGGGCCTATGCGGTGGGGCGTCTGGAACGGATGCGACCGCAGATGTAAGCGGCGCCCGATGTGGCGGCTTTTCAATCCCCGTGGCCCATGCTAGGGCGACGCCAATTCATTCAACCACCCCCTTGAAGGAGCCTTGACACATGGCACTCGAACGCACGTTCAGCATCATCAAACCCGACGCCACCCGCCGCAACCTGACCGGCAAGATCACCGCGATGCTGGAAGACGGCGGGCTGCGCGTCGTCGCGTCGAAACGTATCCGGCTGACGCTGGCGCAGGCGCAGAGCTTTTACGGCGTCCACAAGGAGCGCCCGTTCTTTGATGAACTGTGCGAATTCATGATTTCCGAGCCGATCGTGGTGCAGGTGCTGGAAGGCGAGAACGCCATTGCCAAGAATCGCGAGATCATGGGCGCGACCAACCCTGCCGAGGCCGACGAGGGCACCATCCGCAAGACATTCGCGCTGTCGATCGGGGAAAACTCGGTTCACGGATCGGACGGGGCGGACACGGCGAAGGAAGAGATCGCGTTCTTCTTCTCGGGTCTCGAACTGGTCGGCTAAGTCCGCCGTTCGATCACGCCAATCGCGTTGAGGGCCGCTTCGAGATCGGAGCGGCCCTTGTCATGTCCGCTCGCCTTGATCGCGTCGAATCGCTTGCGCAGGGCGGCTTTCTCATCGCCCTTACAATCGTTCCACGGGCGGCCCTGAAGCCCCATGACGAGCACGTAATAGGCGATGAAATGCGGCCGCTGGCCGGTTTCGAGGAGCCTTGCATAGGCAGCATCCGGACCGATCTGGCGCAGCTCTTCGGCCGAGGTGATTCCGGCGCGGGCAAAGGCCGCTTCCATCGCGGGGCCGAGATTGCGGATCGAGGAAATCGGGGTGCTCATGTGCGCAGAATAGGTCGCCGGCGTGGCACTGTCACGTCAAAGCGAAGTGTAATCGGTGATCACGGGTTTCGGCCTGGCCCCGGGGCGAAATGCGGCGAAAACGGAGTCGGGGATCGGATGTGGCCATGGCGCAACGAGGCGCAAGCGCATTTTTCGCGAATATCCTATCAAGAGGCGCTTGACGCCCCGCGCGGCTGGCCCTAAACACGGCGCCACGCTCAGGCGAACAGCCCGGGCACAAGCAGTGGGCGGTTGTAGCTCAGTTGGTTAGAGTACCGGCCTGTCACGCCGGGGGTCGCGGGTTCGAGCCCCGTCAACCGCGCCACCGCTGCTTTGAAAAGGCGCCCCTTGCGGGCGCTTTTTTCGTTATCGGGGTAGTGCAAGGCGGCGGCATGATGCGATTTCTGGACAGTCTTTCATGGACGGTGCTGGCACTCATGGCCGTGTTGCTGGGCCTCGCGCCGTTCGTGCCCGAGCCGCATATCTGGGAAAAGCTCAAGATGCTGGCGGCGGGTGAGTTGACGCGTGGCATCGACATTTTCGATCTTGCGATGCACGGCGCGCCCTTTGTCCTGCTGGCGTTGAAGGGCGTGCGCGCGGTCAGGAACGCTCAGCCCCGCGCGTAATCGTATCCGAGGGTCGATTCGAGGGCGAGGTCAAGCTCGCCCATCATCAAGGCGTGGTCGGCGGTATCGAGCCCTGTGGGGGCCGTGTCGATCGGGACCGCCCGGCGGAAGCGGTTGCCCATGCGGCGGGTGACACCTTGGAACGCGTCGCTCTTGCGGTCGAGCCCGAGCGCGTCGCTGGCCCATGTGATGAAGGCTTCGGGGTCGGCCTGCACCTCTTCGGCGCGCAGCAGCATCAGGTTGCAGTCGCGGTTGAGCATGCCCAGCATCGCCGCCAGCTTGACCCGGCGCAGGGCAAAGAGATTGGGGAAGGGCGCGCCGGTGACGGGGTGGCGGTCGAACTGCAATTCGCGGTTGTGCACATCCTTGGCGATCTCGGGCGGGATTTCGTCGAAATCGCCCAGCCGGTCGACCACGCCGCGCCATTCGGCGCGCAGGAATTCAGGAAAACCCAGCGCCTGGATCGCGGGGTCGGCATGCCAGGGGCGCCTGAACATCGACAGCGCCCAGCTTTCGGCGTGGCGCACCACCACGATGGTGAGGAAGTCGGCCGGGATCGCGACCATGTGGGGCGCGGCATGTTTCCATCCCAGCGCCTCGCTGCGCCGGATTTGCAGGTTTTTCTCGATCAGTTTGCGCACGAGGTTGGTGGCGCTGGCGCGTTCGCCGAGCACCTGGAACCGGGTGAGGGCGAGATCGTTGACGCGCGCGATAAGCCGCCCGCTCTGGCGAAAACCCTCGGGGATGGGGTAGGTCATGCGGCCCGGCCTCGTTTCTGTCGGCACGCATTGGCGGGCCGTTTGGGCGAAGAATATTTCATTTCTTTTGCCGCATCAAACCGGTTAGGACATCACACGACATGAACAAGGCCCCGGTCGGGGGCTGAAAGGGGTGCGAGGGGCGATGCAATCGAAGGTGGCGGCACTGACCATGGTGCGCGAGGATCTGTTTTTCCTGCGCGCATGGCTACGGCATTACGGCGAGGTCCTGGGGCGCGAGAACTGCTATATCGTCAACCATGGCCGGGGCGAGGCGGTGGCCGACCTGGCCGCGGGGTGCAACATCATCGGCATTCCGGGCGATCCGCACAGGAATTTCGACATGAAACGCTGGCGGCTCTTGAACAACCTCGTGATGGGGCTGCGCAGCTATTACGATCACGTGGTCGTGGGCGACGTGGATGAATTGGTGGTGGTCGATCCGGCCAGCGGCAAGAGCCTGCTGGAATACCTTTGGGATGCACCGCTTCGGCGGGTTCTGACGCCGCTTGGGCTGGAGGTGATTCACCGGATCGACATCGAGCCCGAGGCGGTGGGCGCGCGCATCCTCGGGCCGCGTCGGCATGTGCGGCTGGCGCCGCATTATTCCAAGCCTTGCGTCGTGTCGGTGGGCACCAAGATCGCGCGGGGCGGGCATTTCACGCAACATGGCAAGCTGCATGCGCCGGATGATCTTTACCTGTTCCACCTGAAATTCTGTGATTTCCCCGAATATGTCGGCGCGATGAACCGGCGCAACGCGGTCACGGAAGAGATCGGCGCGGGGGTGAAGGAAACGGCGATCGGGCGGCACTGGTTCGCCGAGGCGCGCGGCGAGGATCGGGCCGTCTTCAAGGGGTTCGCCGCGCTTGAGACGGTCGAGGGGTTCGACATGGCGCCCTATCGCCAGCATATGCGCGACACGTTCGGCCCGCGCGGCGATACCGGGTTTTACGAGTTCGATCGGCCGGATTATGGCTTGCAGTTCAAGCTGCCAGAGCGGTTTTCCGGCCTGTTCTGAAGCCCCGTCAAAGCGGCTCGGTCGTGACCGGGGCGGGCGCGGCGAGGCGTGCGGTTTCCTGCCCCGCCTGTCCGCCAGTGAGGGTGAGCGCCATGACAAGCGCGATTGAGGCCAGGGTGGTCAGGGCCAGGATCGTGGTTTTGCGGGTCATTCTTGCCTCCGTCTTGCGTTGGCCCGCTTGTGGGCCGCAGTCGTCGAGGCAGGATGGGCGCAGGTCGCCCTGTCATTCAAAAACAGGTGGAGCCGGGGGGCGTGTTATCCGATAACAGGCCGGGTTTTGCCCGGCCTGTGACGTTTCTGCGAGCAGGTTTCAGACCTGACCGCCGGCGATGCGCACCTCGGTGCCGTTGGTGCTCTCCGACAGGGGGTTACACAGCCAGAGCGCGGCGGCGGCCACCTCTTCGGGCGAGATCAGTTTCTGGTGGCGGTTCATCTGCACCATCATGTCGCGCGCCTCGTCCTTGGACACGCCGGCGCGGTCGGCGATGGCGTCTGTGTTGCGAGTGACGATGGGGGTGTCGACATAGCCCGGGCAGATCGAGTTGAAGGTGTAGGGCTGGCCGAGGAAATCCTCGGCAAAGCTGCGCATCATGCCCACGACGCCGTGTTTCGAGGCGGCATAGGCG
The DNA here is from genome assembly GCF_008369105.1 of Aquicoccus porphyridii. GTDB lineage: Bacteria > Pseudomonadota > Alphaproteobacteria > Rhodobacterales > Rhodobacteraceae > Aquicoccus > Aquicoccus porphyridii. The sequence continues at coordinate 100,049 of NZ_VINQ01000008.1, forward strand.
CCCGCGCCCGGCGCACCGCGCAGACCGGCGATGGACGAGACCGCGATGACCCGCCCCCAATCGGTGCCGGTCATCGAGCGCAGCGATTCGCGGATGGTGAAGAAACAGCCGTCGAGATTGATCGACATGATGCGCCGCCAAAGCTCGGTGTCGGTCTTGTGCAGCTTGCGCCCCTCGGCGATGCCCGCGTTGGCGACGCAGATCTGGACCGGGCCGCGGGCGGCCACGGCGGCGTCGATGCCGTCGCGCACCTGCGCCTCGTCGGCGACGTCCATGGCGAGCGGGTGCATGCCGTTCTCGGCCACCTCTTCGAGCACCGAAAGCCGACGCCCGGTGATCGTGACCTGCGCGCCCTCGGCGGCGAGGGCGCGGGCGATGGCAAGGCCGATGCCGGTGCCGCCGCCGGTGACGAGCGCGTGTTTGTCGTTCAACATCATTTGGATATCCTCCCTGATTTGTGCCCACAGTAGCGAGGCACGCCCCGGGGGCAAGTCGTGCCGTTCCGTCATGGCGGTCGACATTCGGATGGCCGAATGTGTATAAGCCGTGACGCGAATTCGCGCAGGCACAGGAGGGCGCAAGGGATGCTGAAATGGATCGACATTCCGCCGGCCTGGCTGGCGCTTTGCCTCGGGCTGGCGTGGTGGCAGGCGGTGCATTACCCGATGGGGCTGAGCTTCGGCGGCGCGCTGGCGGATTTCCTTGGTGGGCTGCTGGTCGGGGCGGGGCTGGTGTTGATGGCGCTGGCGGTTCACGAGATGCGACGCCAGCGCACCACGATCATCCCGCATCGCGAGGCCGACGCGCTGGTGCAGACGGGGATATTCTCGCGCACGCGCAACCCGATCTACCTCGGTGATGCGCTGATCCTTCTGGGGTGTATCCTCTATTGGGATGCGGTGCTGGCGTTGCCACTGGTGCCGGTCTTCGTGTGGTGGATCGAACGGCATTTCATCATTCCCGAGGAAAACCGCCTGCGCCGCCAGTTCCGCGCAGATTTCGCGCGCTATTGCCAAAAGACGCGGCGTTGGGTTTGACGGATGGAAAATCCGACGGCATGGAGCCTCGAGCGACAAAACAGGGTTGCAATGCGACATCGCGGCAATCGAAGATCGTGACGGGATATGCCATAAGGGCAGCCAGCCACGCGAGGGGCCGTGCCGGGGGGCGCGGTGAACAGGAACGAAAAGGGAAGTGACAAGGTGAAAATCGGAACGCCAAAAGAAGTCATCGAGGGGGAAGCGCGTGTCGCGATGACCCCGGACTCGGCGCTGCAATTGCAGAAGCTGGGCTATGAATGCCTGATCGAGACCGGCGCCGGACTGGCCGCGGGTTTTACCGACGCGGCCTATAAGGAAGCCGGGGTCACGATCAAGAAAACGGCCAACGCGCTGTGGAAGGATGCCGACATCATCGCCAAGGTGCGCATCCCCACGGATGAGGAAATGGGCCGTCTGACCAAGAACAAGACGTTGATTTCCTTCTTCAATCCCGGTGGGAACGAGGCCGGCCTTGAGGCCGCCAAGGCCAAGGGCGCCAATGTCATCGCGATGGAGATGGTGCCGCGCATCAGCCGGGCGCAGAAGATGGATGCGCTCAGCTCGATGGCCAATATCGCGGGCTATCGCGCGGTGATCGAGGCGGGCAACAATTATGGCCGGTTCTTCACCGGTCAGATCACGGCGGCGGGCAAGGTGCCCCCGGCGCGGGTTCTGGTCGTGGGCGCGGGCGTGGCGGGTCTTGCCGCGATCGGGGCCGCGGTGAGCCTTGGCGCGGTGGTCTATGCGTTCGACGTGCGCCCCGAAGTGGCCGAACAGGTCGAATCGATGGGGGCCGAGTTCGTCTATCTCGATTTCGAGGAGGAACAGCAGGACGGCGCGGCGACCGGCGGCTATGCCAGCGTGTCGAGCCCCGAATTCCGCGAGGCGCAGCTTGCCAAGTTCCGCGAATTGGCGCCGGAGATGGATATCGTGATCACCACCGCGCTGATCCCCAACCGCGAGGCCCCCAAGCTGTGGCTCGAGGACATGGTGAAGGCGATGAAGCGCGGGTCGGTCATCGTGGACCTGGCCGCCGAGAAGGGCGGCAATGTCGAGGGCACGGTCGCCGATGAGAAGGTCGTGACCGACAATGGCGTCACGATCATCGGCTATACCGATTTCCCGAGCCGGATGGCGGCGCAGGCGTCGAGCCTTTATGCCACCAACATCCGGCACATGATGACCGATCTGACCCCGGAAAAGGACGGTCAGGTCAACCACAACATGGATGATGACGTGATCCGTGGGGCCACCGTGGCCTTTGACGGCGAGATCACCTTTCCGCCACCGCCGCCCAAGGTGGCGGCAATCGCGGCGCGCCCGCAGGAGAAAGTCAAGGAACTGACGCCTGAGGAAAAGCGTGCCGCCGAGGTGGCCGCCTTCAAGGCGCAGACCAAGCAACAGGTGACGCTTCTGGCTGTCGGTGCGGCGCTGGTGCTGACGGTGGGGCTCGTCGCCCCGGCGAGCTTCATGCAGCATTTCATCGTGTTCCTGCTCTCCGTCTTCGTCGGATTCCAGGTGATCTGGGGCGTGAGCCACAGCCTGCACACGCCGCTCATGGCGGTGACCAACGCGATCTCGTCGATCATCATCCTCGGCGCGTTGATGCAGATCGGCTCGAGCTCGGTGCTGATCACCATCCTCGCCGCGCTCGCGGTCTTCATGGCCGGGATCAACATTTTCGGCGGCTTCCTCGTGACACGGCGCATGCTCGCCATGTTCCAGAAATCATAAGGCGGAGGGGATTATGGACTTCGGATTCACGATAGCGGCCTATGCGGTCGCAGCGGTTCTCTTCATCCTCAGCCTTGGCGGATTGAGCGGACAGGAAAGCGCCAAGCGCGCGATCTGGTACGGGATCGTCGGCATGGCGATCGCCGTTCTGGCCACGCTGGTCGGGCCGGGGCAGGGGCTTTGGCTTCTGTCGCTGGTGCTTATCGGTGCGGGGGGACTCGTCGGGTATCAGCTCGCCACGCGCGTGCAGATGACGCAGATGCCCGAGCTGGTGGCGATCATGCACAGCCTTGTCGGGCTGGCGGCGGTGTTCGTGGGGCTCAATGCCGATCTCGAGATGGGGCGCGTCGCCGCGGCCTTTGGCGAGGCTGGGCTGGCCTTTCCGCGGCTCGAGGAAGCCTCGCTCGAGGCGATGGCATTTGCCAAGCAGTTCACCGGGTTTGCCGCGATCGTCGCCAAGAAGACGGCGGTGGAAATCAACATCCTCAAGGTCGAGCTGATGCTGGGCATCTGGATCGGCGCGGTGACCTTCACCGGGTCGGTCATTGCCTATGGCAAGCTGGCCGGGAAGGTCGACAGCGCGGCCAAGAAGCTGCCGGGCGGGCACATGCTCAACGCGGGGGCGGCGGTTCTGTCGCTGGTCTTTGCCGCGATGTACCTGGGCGGTGCGGGCATGTGGACGCTGATCGTGCTCACCTTGCTGGCGTTCTTCATCGGCTATCACCTGATCATGGGGATCGGCGGGGCCGACATGCCGGTGGTGGTGTCGATGCTCAACTCCTATTCGGGTTGGGCCGCGGCGGCGATCGGGTTCAGCCTCGGCAATGACCTCTTGATCGTGGTCGGTGCGCTGGTGGGCAGCTCGGGGGCGATCCTGAGCTATATCATGTGCAAGGCGATGAACCGGCATTTCGTCAGCGTCATCCTCGGCGGGTTCGGCGGCACGTCGGGTCCGGCGATGGAGGTCGAGGGCGAGCAGGTCGCGATCGAGGCCGATGGCGTGGCCTCGGCGCTTGACGAGGCGGACAGCGTGATCATCGTGCCGGGCTATGGCATGGCGGTGGCGCAGGCGCAGCAATCGGTCAGCGAGTTGACCAAGCGGCTGCGGGCCAAAGGCAAGAACGTGCGGTTCGCCATTCACCCGGTCGCGGGGCGTCTGCCGGGGCATATGAACGTGCTCCTGGCCGAGGCGAAAGTGCCCTATGATATCGTGCTGGAAATGGACGAGATCAACGAGGATTTCCCCTCGACGGACGTGGCCATCGTCATCGGTTCCAATGACATCGTGAACCCGGCGGCACAGGACGATCCCAACAGCCCCATTGCCGGGATGCCGGTGCTGGAAGTGTGGAAGGCGAAACAGGTGTTCGTCAGCAAGCGCGGGCAGGGGACCGGGTATTCGGGGATCGAGAACCCGCTCTTCTTCAAGGAGAACACGCGGATGTTCTATGGCGATGCCAAGGCCAGCCTCGACAAGTTGCTGTCGCTGATCGAGTGATCCGACAATCATAGTTCGGGAAAGGGCGCCTTGCGGGGCGCCCTTTTTCGTTGAGGACCGCCCCCTCTGGCGACCGCCCACCCGCCCCGGTCGCCAGAGGGGGCGGGTCTTGGGGTGACGGTGGGTGCCTCCGGCGGGAGTATTTTCGGCAAGATGAAAGCGGGGCGGGGTGCGCCGATGGCGTGGCGTGCCGCAACGGCACATGGATGGCGCGTTGATCGGGGGGCAGGGATGGCCTAGCAGATGGGAAACGCCGGAGGGAGGGTTTCCATGAGCGAGAATATCATCATCACCCGCGAGGGGCGGGTCGTCACGCTGACCATTGCGCGGGTCGAGAAGAAGAACGCGCTGACGCAGGAGATGTATGGTGCGATGGCCGATGCGCTTGAGGCTTATGCCGAGAGCGATGCGGACCGCGCGTTGGTCATCACCGGGGCGGGGGACATGTTCACCGCCGGCAACGACCTCAAGGATTTCGCCAAGGGTGATCGCGAGACCGGGGTGCCGCCGGTCTGGCGGTTCCTGCATGCGATCCGCGATTGTCCCAAGCCGGTGATCGCCGCGGTGAACGGCCCCGGAATCGGGATCGGGCTGACCATGCTGCTGCATTGCGACCTGGTCTATGCGGGTGAGAGTGCGACGCTGGGCGTGCCCTTCGTGAAGCTGGGGCTGGTGCCGGAGGCGGGATCGTCGCTCTTGCTGCCCGCCGCGGTGGGGATGGCGGTGGCCAATGACATGCTTTTGGCCGGGCGGACCCTGAGCGCGGGTGAGGCCGAGCGGTTCGGACTGGTGGCGCGGGTGTTTCCCGATGCGGAACTGATGGGCGCGGTCAGGGAGATCGCGCGCGGGGTGGCCGCGTCGGCGCCGGTGGCGATGAAGCTTTCGAAAGGGTTGATCCGGCAGGGGCGCGAGGCAGTGGCCGACAGCATGGCTGCGGAGTCGAAGCTTTTCGCGGCGCAATTGCAGGGACCGGAATTTGCCGAGAGCGTTGCGGCCATGGGTGAAAAACGCGCGCCAGACTACGGCTGACAGGCCCCGCGCGGTTTTGGCCGATTGAGTGGAGCGGCGCAACGGGTATTCTGGCCTTGAGTGACGCGACGCGAGGACAGGACCGGTGGAAGATCATCCGCTCAGATACGAGCTTGCCAACGAGATGCATGCGCGGCCTTTTCCGGCGCTCGATGTGCCGTGCACGGCTGTGTTTCTCGCGTTGAAGCGGCCCGGAAATGCGGCCGGGCGCGACCGGGGCGAGGACATGGCACATCTTCGTGCGCTGCTCGACCGGCACGGCGCGTCGCATCCCAAGGCCGATGCCACGCATTATTTCGGGCAGGTGGGGCGGTACTGGCTCAAATGGGAGAGCCATACCGAGGTCGTGACCTATACCGCCTTTTCCGGCGGGCTGTCGTTGCGCGTCTTTGACCCTGCCGATTTCGAAGTCTTTCCGGCGGATTGGCTGGAGGCGGCGCCCGGACAGCGGATCACGTCGGCCCTGATCCGGGTGGAGCCGCGGGGGAACGCGGACGTGGATGCAATCGCGGCACGGATGGCCGACTGGTTCGAGCCCGAGAGCCTTGCCGTCAGTCACGTTCTGGACGATGCGGCGGTGATGGCGGGCGATTTCCGGATCGACCCGGCGGGGCATCTGCGGTTCGCGGTTTTCGTCTCGGACGGGGTGGGCCAGCGGCGGGTCGGGCGGATCGTGCAGCGGCTCTGCGAGATCGAGACCTACAAGACGCTGTCGTTGTTGGGATTTGCGCGGGCCCGTGCGCTTTCGCCGGAACTGGCGCGGACTGGCGCGCGGCTTACCGCGCTGGTGGAGGACATGGGAGAGAAGGCGCGCCCGGCGGAGGAGACGCTTGGGCAGTTGCTGGAAGTGTCGGGGATGCTGGAGCAGATCGCGGCGCAGACCTCGTTCCGGATCAGCGCGACGGCGGCCTATGAGCGGCTGGTGCATGAGCGGGTCGAGGTGATGCACGAGGTGCGGTTCGCCGGGCGCCAGACCTTCGCCGAATTCATGCTGCGGCGGTTCGATCCGGCGATGCGGACGGTCAGGGCCACCGAGGCGCGGCTTCAAGTAATGGTGGCACGGGCGGCGCGGGCGGCGAACCTGTTGCGCACGCGCGTTGACGTGGAGCGCAGCGCGCAGAACCAGGCGCTTCTGGAGAGCATGGACCGGCGGGCCGATCTGCAATTGCGGCTGCAACGCACGGTCGAGGGGCTGTCGGTGGTGGCGATCAGCTATTACGCCGTGTCGCTGGCTTCATACGCGCTTTATCCCCTGGCCGAGGCGACGGGCCTGGCCAAGGGGTGGCTCACGGCGGCGATCACTCTGCCGGTTGCGGGGCTTGTCTGGTGGTTGATCCGGCGGGTTCAGCGGAAACTGCACTGAGGCCCGCGCGCATGGCCAGGCCGCCCACACCGATGGCGGAGATGGCAAGGATCGCGGCCAGCGACAGGGTGGGAATTCCCGACAGCCCGGCACCCACGGTGCAGCCGCCCGCAAGCACGCCGCCTGCGCCCATCAGCACCGCACCGGCCATGTAGCGCCCGGTCTGGCGCGCGCTCTCGAAACTGGCCCACTGGAACTGCCCCCGGATGAGCGCGGTCAGCGCGGCACCGACCAGCACACCACCCACCAGCCCGGTGCCGAACCCGGGCTCTATGGCGGTCGAGGCGATGGTGTAGAACAGCGCCTCGGTCGTGGGGGCGGTGAAAGACAGTGATGCCAGCGGGATCGGTTCGAACGTATCAAAGAGGATGAAGCCGGTGCCGACCCAGCCCAAGGGCACCAGCGCGCCCAGCAAGCCCGCCAGCACCAGCGTGCCGGTGCGGTTGCCCGAACGCAGCGCAAAGGCCAGGGCGGCCAGCGCGATAAGTGCGGCCCAGAGCAACGCGGGGCCGGGCAGGGCGGGTGCAACATCAAGTGTGATGCTGCCCAGCGTGGTGCGCACGGGGGCAAGCACGCCTTTGAGCGTGGCATGGGCGACCACGGCAAAGACCACCAGAACCAGCACGGCGCGCAGGTTGCCGGTGCCGCCCAGCACCGTCAGGCGCGAGATGCAACCACGTGTCAGGATCATGCCGGCACCGAACATCAGCCCGCCCAGAACGATGGCCAGCACCGGCAGTCCGGGCGCCATGAAGCGGTGATCGCCAAAGGTGATCCAGCCCTGCGCAACCGCGGCTTGCGTGCCCAGCACCGCCACCGCCAGCGCGGTCAGCCATACGCCCGCAGCCTGTCGCCGGTCGTCACCGTCGATGATGCGCCGGAAGCAAAACCGTGTGATCTGTGCCAGCGCGCCGAAGGCCAAGCCAAGGGCGAGCGCGTACCATACCACAGCCTGTGGCGCGGTCAGGGTCTCAAAGCCGAAGCTCTCGAACATGGGGCACCTTTCGTTCAAAACAGGAATTTCGTTCCAGATGCGCCCGTGTCGCGTGCATATCAAGCCCGCAGGGTGTTGCATGCCCGATCCGAGGCGGAACAGTTTCCCGATTCATGGCCTGTTCGAAAAACGTCGGTTTGCCCTGCACCGCCCGCACAAGGGCAACAGCCCGCCACGAGGGCGGGCTGGTGATACTGGTTCTTTTTTGCTTTAACGGCCGCGGATGCGCGGATCGAGCGCGTCGCGCAGCCCGTCGCCGAGGTAATTCACCGACAGGACGGTGAGCGAGATCATCAGGCCCGGCAGCATCACCCGTTCGGGATATTCCTGCATCCGTGGCACCGCATCGGCCAGCATTTTGCCCCAGGTCGGGAAATCCGAGGGGAAGCCGACACCGAGGAACGAGAGCGCGCTTTCGGTGATGATCGCGGTGGCAAGGCCCAGTGTGGCCGAGACCATGAGGGGCGAGAGCACGTTGGGCAGAAGGTGGCGGAAGATGATGCCGCGCGAGGTGGTGCCCGCGGCGCGGGCGGCGAGCACGAATTCACGTTCCTTGAGGGCGAGGATGTCGCCGCGCACGATCCGCGCGGCCTGCATCCACGAGGTGACGCCGATGACACCGACGATGAGGATGAACATGCCCATCTCGGGGCCGAAATTGGCCCTGAGCGGTTGTCGGAACAGCGTCACCGCGACCAGCAACAAGGGCAGGATCGGCAGCGACAGCACAAGGTCGGTGAAGCGCATCAGCGGCCCGTCGAGCCGTTTGAAGAACCCGGCCAGCACGCCGATGGTGGTGCCGATCAGCATGGTCAGGATCATTGCGGCCCAGCCCACGGCCATCGAGGCGCGCCCACCCGCGATGACCTGGGCCAGTTGGTCACGTCCGAGATTGTCGGTGCCCAGCGGGTTGCCCCAACTGACCTTGGCGTCCGAATTCCAGATCGCGGTGTAGATCGGGCGCACGTCCTTGTTGCGGATGTCGAGTTTCTTGGGGTCGATCTGCCAGATCATGTCGCCGAACAGCACGGCCAGCGTGACGAAGATCAGGAAACCGCCGCCCAGAAGCGCGCCCTTGTGATGCTTGAACTGGTCCCAGACATCGCGCCATTGCGAGCGCGCGGGCTGGGTGATCTCGGGGTCCTGAAGGGCGTTGAGCGGGGTGTTGGGCATGGGATCAGTCATATCGAATCCTCGGGTCGAGAAGGCCGTAGAGGATATCGGCGATCAGGTTGAAGAGCACGATGAGTACCGCGAACATGAAGGTGATGGTCAGCACCATCGGCAGGTCATTGGCAAACAGCGCGGTGATCAGCAACTGGCCGATACCGTTCACCGAGAACACGACCTCGGTGATGATTGCGCCGCCGAAGATGGCGGGCACGCCGAGCGCGATCACGGTGACGACGGGGATCATCGAGTTGCGCAGCACGTGGATCATGACGACGATCGCCTCCGAGAGGCCCTTGGCGCGGGCGGTGCGCACGTAGTCCTGATTGAGGTTGTCGAGCATTGAGGCGCGCATGAAACGGCTGATCTGGGCGGTGGTCTGAAGCGCGAGCACCATCACCGGCATGAGCATCTGCTGGAGTTGAAACACGAAGCTGTCCCAGTCGTCGACCACATGGGTAGTGTCATAGATGAAGGGGAACCAGCCCAGTTGCACCGAGAAGATCACGATCAGCAGCGGGCCGGTGAAGAAGGGCGGGATGGAAAAGCCGATCATGGTGATGAATGTGCCCGCCTGATCGAACACCGAATATTGCCGATAGGCCGAGTAGATGCCGATGGGAATGGCGATCAGGATGCCCACGACATAGGCCATGCCCACGACCCAGAGCGTTTGCGGCAGGCGCTGCACCACGATGTCCATCACCGGCGAGCGGGTCTGCCACGAGATCACGCGCAGATCGCAGGGGCCTTCGACGGTCGGACCGCAGGCGGTGTAGAGATTGGTATCGGGCAGCCAGCCGAACAGGGCGCTCTTGTTGGTGAGCCAGTCGATGAAGACCTGCGGTTCGATCCAGAACATCTGGACCAGCCATTTCCAGAACTGCACGTGGATCGGCTGACCGAGGCCGAGGGCCTCGCGCATCTTCTGCTTGACCTCGGGCGGGACGGTCAGCGGCACCTGGGCCATCGGGTCGCCGGGGGCAAGTTGCAGCAGAAGGAAGATGATAAGAGCGATGAACAAGAGTGTCGGCACGGATAGAACCAGCCGTCGGATGGTATATGTCAGCATGGGGGACGCCCTTGTTGATCGGTCTTGTTGTTTTTCTTGCGGCGATATGTATGCGCGCGCGCCCCGTGAATTCGGGGGGGCGCGCGCGCCTTTATCAGCTCAGTCGCGGATCACTCGGTGCGATACCAGTCGGCCGCGTTCCACAGCAGGCTGTCCCAGGTGCTGTGCTTGAACCCGCCGAGCGTGTTCGACACGCCGGTCACACGGCCACGGTTCACCAGCGGAACGATGGTGTAGGTGTCCTTGGTCAGCATGTCGTTCATCTTCTTGGCCAGTGCCGCGCGCGCCTCGAGCTCGCCAGTGGCGGCCAGTTCGTCGATCATCGCGTCATAGGCGGGATCGCAGAAGCGGTTGATGTTCTCACCGGCCCATTGGCTCGACGGCTTGGGCTCGTTGCCGCAACGATACTGCGCCAGGTAGGGCTGAGGATCGGCGCCATCGAAGTTGTTGGCATACATTTCCACGTCGGCATAGAACTTCTGGAACGTGTCGGGCGAACCCGGGTCGCCGCCGAAGAAGACCGATGCGTTGACGTTGCGCAGCTCGGTTTCAACGCCGATTTCTTCCCACCACTGTTTGATCAGCGCCTGAAAGTCCTGACGGACGGCGTTGGTCGAGGTCTGGTAGAGCAGCGAAAGGCGCATGCCATCCTTGGTGCGCACGCCGTCCGATCCCATGGTCCAGCCGGCTTCGTCGAGAAGCGCGTTGGCGCCGTCGATGTCCTGCACCAGACAATCGGTGTTGTCGCTGGCATAGATTTCCGGGGCGGGCACCAGGTTACAGGTCGGCGTACCTGCCTGACCATAGCCGATTTCCGTCAGCAATTCGCGGTCGATCGCCATCGAGAGCGCCTTGCGCACACGGATGTCCGACAGGATCGGGTGCGGATGCGCGACGGTCGCGCGCTCTCCTTCGGGGAGATCGGGAGACGGATCGGTCATGTTCATCTCGATCCGCTCGACCAGCGTTCCGAAGGCCGATTCCGCCTTGCCCATGCCGCCCTCTTCCATCTTGGCGAGCACGTCGGGGGCAAGTTGCAGGTTCCATGCGATGTCGTATTCGCCGGTTTCCATCACCGCGCGCCCGGCGCCCGTGGCATCGCCGCCGCCTTTCAGCGTGAGCGTGGCAAAGGCGGGCTTTGCCGGGTCACGGTAGTTGGGGTTGGCGACATACTGGATCACGTCGTTGGGCTTGAACTCTTCCACCATGAAGGGTCCGGTGCCGATGGGCCCGAAATTCGCGTCGGTGCATTCCTGCGCCTTCGCGCCCATGCAGTTCTCGTACTGGGCCTTCTGGATGATCGGCGATTGCGCGCCCATGAAGGCCGAGTAAGGATAGGGTTGCGGCCGCTTGAAGTTGATCACGACGGTCAGATCATCCGGGGTTTCGATGCTTTCGACCCCTTCGAATTTCGAAAGCTGTGCACAGCCCCCTTCGGGATGCATGCAATAGTCGGCGGTGAATTTCACGTCGGCCGAGGTGAAGGGCGTGCCATCCGACCAGACCAGGCCTTCCTTGAGTTTCCAGGTGATCGAGGTCAGATCCTCGGCCACGCCGCCATTCTCGATCGTCGGGATTTCCCGTGCGAGGAACGGCACCATGTTGCCGTTCTCATCGAAGCGGCCAAGCGGTTCGATCACCAGCGACGAGGCCTCGATGTCCTTGGTGCCGCCCGAGAGATAGGGGCTCAGGATCGAGGGCGCCTGCCAGTAGATCACGCCGACATGGCCGTCCGATCCGCGCTCAGCCATGGCCGCGGGGGCCAGTGCGAACGCTACGGCGGCGCCGAGCAGGGTTGATTTCATTTTCATGTCTCACTCCTTGTTGGACAGGATTTGAACCTGTGCGTTTGTTGCCACGCGAAGGGCGTGGTTTTCGATTGGTTTGCCGGAATGATATGTAACACATTCGAGGGGACAAAAACCCCCGATTTCGCGCATCCGCCCCGACAACTGTGACGCATCACAGACCGAGTGGCCGCAAATTGCAAGGCTTGCGTCCGGGTCTGCGCCTTTTTTTTCATCACCGCCCAATTGTTTGACATCTTGCCGAAGCTGCCGTTAGCGTTTCGCAATATCCAGCACATGCAATGGGGATTTCCATGCTCGACCAGCCGATTGCGACGATCGAGAAGCTCCGGGTGGAGTTTCAGACCAAGGATGGCCCGGTGGTTGGGGTCGAGGATGTGTCATTCGATATCAAGCCGGGCGAAACCGTTTGCATCGTTGGCGAATCCGGATCGGGCAAGTCGGTGTCGAGCCTGTCTCTGATGCGGCTGGTGGAGTATGGCGGCGGCGAGATCGCGGGCGGACGGTTGCTGTTCAACCGGCGCGAGGGCGATGAGATCGACCTGGCGAAAACCGACCAGGGGCTGATGCGGACGATTCGCGGCAACGAGATCGGGATGATCTTCCAGGAGCCGATGACCGCGCTCAACCCGGTGTTTACCGTGGGGCGGCAGTTGACCGAAGGGTTGCGCCTGCACATGGGGATGAACCGCAAACAGGCCGAGGCGCGGGCGCTGGAACTGCTCAACCAGGTGCGAATCCCCGAGGCCGAGCGGCGATTGAAGCAATATCCGCACGAATTGTCCGGCGGCATGCGCCAACGGGTGGTGATCGCGATGGCGCTGGCCTGTGAGCCGCGGCTGTTGATCGCGGACGAGCCGACGACGGCGCTGGACGTGACGATCCAGGCCGAGATCCTGGCGCTGGTGGACCGCTTGAAGCGCGAGACCGGAACGGCGGTGATGTTCATCACCCATGACATGGCGGTGGTGGCGCAGATGGCCGACCGGGTGGTCGTGATGTATCGCGGCAACAAGGTCGAAGAGGGAACGGTCGAAGAGATATTCGAGAATCCGCAGCACGATTACACCAAGGCGCTTCTCTCGGCGGTGCCACGGCTGGGCGAGATGACCGGCAAGGATCTGCCCGAGCCGATGAAGCTCCTGGGGGTCGAGGGACATCGCACCGATCCGATTCCGGGCAGTGAAGACGTGCTTTTGGAAGTGCGCAACCTGACCACGCGGTTTCCGGTCAAGGGCGGGTTTTTCCGCCGGACGGTGGCCAATGTGCATGCGGTCGAAGACGTGTCCTTTTCGATTCGCAAGGGTCGAACGCTGAGCCTCGTGGGCGAATCGGGATGCGGAAAATCCACCGTGGGTCGCTCGATCCTGCGGCTGGTCGAGCCGCAGGAAGGGCATGTGACGCTGGGCGGGGTGGATATCATCGCGCTGGGCCATGACGGGCTGCAAAAGGCCCGGGCCGACATGCAGATGGTGTTTCAGGATCCGTTCGCGAGCCTCAATCCGCAGATGCAGTTGATGGACCAGGTGGCCGAGCCGCTGCGCAATTACCATGTCGTCAAGGGCAAGGAATTGCAGGACCGGGTGGCACAGCTTTTCGACCGGGTGGAATTGCCGCGCAGTTTCCTGCGGCGCTTCCCGCATGAATTGTCGGGCGGGCAGCGGCAGCGGGTGGCCATTGCGCGGGCACTGGCGCTGAATCCCAAGCTGATCGTCGCGGACGAGGCGGTTTCGGCGCTGGACGTGAGCGTGCAGGCGCAGGTGCTGAACCTGATGATGGAGCTTCAGGCGGAGCTGGGCCTGTCCTACCTGTTCATCAGCCACGACATGGCGGTGGTCGAGCGTGTGTCGCACGATGTGGGGGTGATGTATCTTGGGCGCATCGTCGAGATGGGGCCGCGCCGGGCCGTGTTCGAAGACCCCCGGCACCCCTATACACGCGCATTGATGAAGGCGGTTCCGATCGCCGATCCGCACCGGCGGAAATCGGAAAAGGAATTGAACTTCAAACCGATCCCGTCGCCCATGCACCCGGTGGATTACGAGCCCGCACCTTCGGAATACGAAGAGGTGAGCCCGGGCCATTTCATCCTGACCACCGACAGCGGGTATTGAGGATCAGCGGGCATGGCCAAGGCAGGACCGCGCAAATCGGTATTGATCACGGGAGGAGCGCGGGGCATCGGAGAGGGAATCGTTGCCGCCCTCTACCCCGATCATGATCTGACTGTCCATTACAACAGGACGAGGCCGGACACGGATATGATCGGGCAATGCGCCGTGTTTCAGGGTGATTTGACCGACCCGTCCACGCCGGCCCGCGCGGTTGAGGCAGCAATGGCGCGTTTTGGCAGGCTTGACGCGATTGTGCACAATGCCGGTGTGATCGCAGATTCGCCCCTCGACAGCTTCGACCCCGATGCATATCGCGCGATGTTCGAGGTGAATCTCTTTGCTGCACAAGGCTTGTTGGCAGCGGCGCGGCCACATTTCGGGCGCGGGGGGGTGATGGTCAATATTTCATCGGTCAACGCCGTCCTTCCGCCAAGTGGTGCGTCGATGTATGGGGCGAGCAAGGCGGCCCTTGAGCTTTGGACGCGCGGAGCGGCCAAGGAACTGGGACCGCAAGGTATTCGAGTCAACGCTATTGCGCCCGGTGCCATTGACGTGGCCGGTGCGGCGCGCGATGAGGCTCTGAAGCAGGCCTTTGTCGAAATGACCGCGCTTGGCCGCATGGGGACGCCGCAGGACATAGCGGACGCTGTGTGTTTCCTGATCAGCGATCAGGCGGCGTTCATTACCGGAGAAGTGCTGACCGTGTCAGGAGGATACAGACTGTGACCACACGACTGAGCCCGCTGGAACTGATGGAAAAGCTGGTGAGCTTTCCGACGGTGAGCCGCGATTCGAACCTGCCGCTTGTCGATTGGGTCGAGGAATACCTGACCGGTCACGGGATTGTCTGTCACAGACATTACCGTGAGGATAACGAACAGGCCGCGCTTTTCGCCCATGTCGGCCCCGAGGTCGAGGGCGGGGTGATTCTCTCGGGGCATACCGACGTGGTGCCGGTGGATGGCCAGCCATGGGCCAGCGACCCGTTCACCGTAACCGAGCGCGACGGCAAGTATTTCGGGCGTGGCACCTGCGACATGAAGGGGTTTGACGCGCTGGCGCTTTGGGCGCTGGTCGAGGCGAAGTATCAGGGCGTGACGCGCCCCCTTCAGATCGCGCTTTCCTATGACGAGGAAGTGGGCTGTGTCGGGGCGCCGCCGATGATCCGGGCGATGCAGGGGCCGATCCCCAGGGCGAGTGCCGTGATCGTGGGCGAACCGTCGGAGATGCGCGCGGTCACGGGGCACAAGGGCGGGATCGGTATCGTCACGAATATCGTGGGGTTCGAGGTGCATTCGAGCCTGATGCACACCGGGGTCAACGCGATCATGGAGGCGGCGAAGATCATCGACTGGACCAACCAGGTCAATGCCGAGGAGATGGCGCGCGAGCCGGATGAACTGGCCGCGATGTTCGAGCCACCCTGGACGCTGGGCCATGTCGGCACGATTCAGGGCGGCACGGCCAACAATATCACGGCCAAGGATTGCCGGTTTACCCTAGGCTATCGCGTGGTGCCGAGCCAGTCGGCCGAGGATTGGCGCGACCGATATATCGCCAAGCTGCGCGAGGTCGAGGCGGAGATGAAGAAGATCCGCCCCGAGGCGCGCATCGACTTCGAGCAAGCCTTTGACGTGCCGGGGCTGGTACCGGAAGAGGATGGCGCGGCCGAGGCGTTGGCGCGGCGGCTGACCGGGGATAACGGAACCCACGTGGTGAGCTACGGCACCGAGGCCGGGCAGTTCCAGGCGGCGGGGTATTCGGCCGTGATCTGCGGCCCGGGCAGTATCGAACAGGCGCACCAGCCCGACGAGTTCATCAGCGTGGCGCAGTTCAATGCGGGCCATGATTTCATGAAGGCATTGCTGCGGGAATTGGCGTGACCGGTTTTCCCATTGCGATGGGGCAGGCGGTGGAACATGACGCGGCGCTGCCCGAAATGGCCGATGTGGTGATCATCGGGGGCGGTGTGATCGGGATCACTGCGGCATGGTATCTGGCCCGCAAGGGTCAGCGGGTGGTCGTGGTCGAAAAGGGCCGCGTGGCTGCCGAACAAAGCGCGCGCAACTGGGGCTGGATTCGCCAGACCGGGCGCGACCGCGCCGAGTTGCCGATCATGGTCGAGGCGCTGTCGCGCTGGCGCGAACTGGCCGAGGAAACGGGCGAGGATATCGGCCTGCGGAGCTGTGGGATCACGTTTCTCGGAGCGGACGAGACGAAACTGGCGGCGTTCGAGGCATGGTTGCCCGAGGCGCGCGCCAATGGCGTGGACAGCCGGATGATGAGCCAGGCCGAGCTGGCTACGATGATGCCGGGTGCGGCGCGGGGTTGGGCCGGGGCGCTGCACACGCCCAGCGACATGTGCGCCGAACCGTTCGTGGCGGTGCCGGCGCTGGCGCGAGGGGCCATGCGTGCGGGTGTGACCATCATCGAGGGTTGCGCAGCGCGCGGGCTTGATATCGCGGCGGGGCGGGTTGCGGGGGTGGTGACCGAGAAGGGGCGCATCGCTTGCGACCGGGTGCTGGTGGCGGCGGGGGCGTGGTCGGCGCTTTTCCTGCGGCGCGAGGGGGTGAAGATCCCGCAGCTTTCGGTGCGCTCGAACGTGTTGGCCACGGGGCCGGTGGCGGATGTGCATGGCGATGCGGCGGGCGAATCGGGCATGGCGTTTCGGCGGCGGGCGGATGGCGGCTATACGCTGGCTTCGTCTGGGTTCTACGAGTTCTGGATCGGGCCGGATGCGTTCCGCGCGCTGCCGCAGTATCGGCAGCTTCTGATGGGTGATCCGTTCGGGCCGCGCTATCGGCTGTTCGCACCCGAGGGCTATCCGGATGGCTGGGGCACGCCACGGCGCTGGTCGCTGGACGAGCAAAGCCCGTTCGAGCGGATGCGTATTCTTGACCCCGCGCCGAACGAGCGGGCGCTGACCGACGTGCTGCGGCGGTTCGAGGAGACCTTTCCGGCGCTGGGAAAAGTGCCGGTGGCGCGCAAATGGGCGGGGATGATCGACACCATGCCCGACGTGGTGCCGGTGGTGGATGAGGCGGCAAAACTGCCGGGGCTGTTCATCTGCACCGGCATGTGCGGGCATGGGTTCGGGATTGGCCCGGGGTTCGGGCGGATCATGGCCGATCTGATGTGCGGCGAGACGCCGGGGCATGATCTGGGCCGGTTCCGTTTGTCGCGTTTTTCCGACGGCTCGAAACTGGAGCTGGGCCCCGATCTCTGACCCCCCCCTTGCCCATGCCGGTGAGGGGAGTAAGTTCAACGCTGCGCAACAGGAGAGACACCATGCCCGTCAAGAATCGCCTGGCCGAAATGCAGCAAGACATCGCCGGGTGGCGACATCATCTGCATGCCAACCCGGAACTGCGGTTCGAGGAGTACGAAACCGCCGGTTTCGTGGCCGGAAAGCTGCGCGACTTTGGCTGTGACGAGGTGGTCGAGGGTGTCGGCGGCACGGGTGTTGTCGGGGTGATCCGGGGGCAGGGCGGTGGCGATCGTGCGATTGGCTTTCGCGCCGACATGGACGCATTGCCCATAAATGAGGCGACCGGGTCGGCACATGCCTCGACCCGGCCCGGCAAGATGCATGCCTGTGGCCATGACGGGCATACCGCGATGCTTCTGGGGGCGGCGAAATACCTGTCCGAGACGCGCAATTTCGACGGCTCGGTCGTGTTGCTGTTCCAGCCCGCCGAAGAGGGTGGCGGTGGCGCGAGGGCAATGGTCGATGCGGGCGTGATGGAGCGTTGGAACGTGGCCGAGGTTTACGGGCTGCACAACTGGCCCGGGATGCCGGTGGGCCATTTCGCGATGCGTCCGGGGCCACAGATGGCCGCGCCGGACAAGTTCGAAATCCTCGTGCGGGGCAAGGGCGGGCATGGCGCGATGCCGCATCTGGGGGTCGATACGGTGCTGGCCGCGTCGCAGATCGTGCAGGCGCTGCAATCCATCGCGTCGCGCAATGTCGATCCGCTCGAAAACGTGGTGGTGTCGGTTTGCGGGTTTCGCAGCGAGAGCGACACCTACAACGTGCTGCCCGACAGCGTGACGCTCAAGGGGACGGTGCGGACGTTGAAGCCCGAGGTGCAGACGCTGGTGCGCGAGCGGATGGAGGTGCTGGCGCGGCTGACGGCGCAGGCGCACGGGGCCGAGGCCGAGTTGACCTATATCGCCGACCGGGTGGTTCTGGTGAACGATCCGCAAGGCGTCGAGAACGCGGCCCATGCCGCGCGGCGGATTTCGGATGCGGTCGAGACCGAGATGACCCCGGTGATGGGCGGCGAGGATTTCGCCGATATGCTCGATGCGCGACCGGGGGCCTATATTTTCATCGGCAACGGGGCGAGTGCCGATCTGCATAACCCGAAATACGAATTCAACGACGAGGCGATCCCGTTCGGCACGAGCTGGTTTGCCGAACTGGCCGAGACGCGGATGCCGCTGGGCTGAGACATAGCAACAAGAAGGAAAGACAAAGATGCCAGTCAAGAACCGCTTTGCGGAGCTGCACGGGGAAATCACCGAATGGCGACGCGATATCCATCAACATCCCGAGATCCTGTTCGATACGCACCGGACATCGGCGTTGGTCGCCGAGAAGCTGCGCGAATTCGGCTGTGACGAGGTGGTGGAAGGAATCGGGCGCACCGGGGTCGTGGGCGTGATCAAGGGCAAGAGCGACAAGTCGGGCAAAACCATCGGGTTGCGGGCCGACATGGATGCGCTTCCGATGGATGAGGCGACGGGGCTCGACTATGCGTCGAAGACGCCGGGCGCGATGCATGCCTGTGGCCATGACGGGCATACCGCGATGCTTCTGGGGGCGGCGAAACATCTTGCCGAGACGCGCAATTTCGACGGCACGGCGGTGGTGATCTTTCAGCCCGCCGAGGAAGGCGGCGGCGGCGGCAAGGAGATGTGCGACGACGGGATGATGAAGCGGTTCAACATTCACGAGGTTTACGGGATGCACAATTGGCCGGGCTTGCCGGTGGGGGCGTTCGCGATCCGCTCGGGGCCGTTCTTTGCCGCGGCGGACCGGTTCAACATCACCTTCGAGGGCCTTGGCGGCCATGCCGCCAAGCCGCATGAGACGGTCGACACCACGGTGATGGCGGCGCAGGCGGTCACGGCGCTTCAGACCATCGCCAGCCGCAATGCCGATCCGATTGATCGGGTCGTGGTGTCGGTCACGTCGTTCGAGACCTCGTCGAAAGCGTTCAACGTGATCCCGCAGCAGGTCGAGCTGAAGGGCACGGTGCGGACCATGAGCCCCGAGATGCGCGACCTTGCCGAACGCCGGATTTCCGAGATTTGCCAAGGGATTGCGGCCACGTTCGGGGGGCGGGCCGAGATCGACTATCTGCGCAGCTACCCGGTGATGGAGAACCATCCCGAGCAGACAGATTTCGCGATCGAGGTGGCGAAATCCATCTCGGGCGATTGCGGCGAGGCGCCGTTGGTGATGGGGGGCGAGGATTTCGCCTTCATGCTGGAGGAACGGCCGGGGGCCTATATCCTGCTGGGCAATGGCGACACGGCGATGGTGCACCACCCCAAGTACAACTTCAATGACGAGGCGATTCCGGCGGGCTGTTCATGGTTCACGGAAATGGTCGAAAAGCGGATGCCTGCCGCGTAAGGCATTGAAAACAAAGGGCGGGGGTGATGTGACCCTGCCCTTTGGCCTATCCGCCTGTGTGGCTCATGTGGCGGGGCATCTGGCCCGAGACGTCCTGCCGCGAATAATCGAAATCATGGCCCTTGGGCTTGCGCGCGATGGCGGCGCGGATCGCCGCTTCGAGCGGCGCGTCGCTGTCGGGGTGATTGCGCAGGGGCACGCGCAGGTCGGCCTGATCCTCTTGTCCGAGGCACATGAAAAGTTCGCCCGTGCAGGTGAGGCGGACGCGGTTGCAGCTTTCGCAGAAATTATGCGTGAGCGGCGTGATGAAACCTATCTTCTGACCGGTTTCATTGATCTTAACATAGCGCGCAGGTCCGCCCGAGCGCTCGGCGAGGTCGGTGAGCGTGTAGCGTGATTCGAGTTTTGCGCGCAGATCCTTGAGCGACCAGTATTGATCGAGCCGGTCCTCGTTGCCGATGTCGCCCATCGGCATGACCTCGATCCAGGTGAGGTCCATGTCGCGGGCGGCGGCCCATTCGGTCAGATCGAACAGTTCGACATCGTTGAAACCCTTGAGCGCGACGGCGTTGATCTTGACCCTCAGGCCCGCCTCTTGCGCCGCGTCGATCCCGCGCAGCACGTTGTCGAGCTTGCCCCAGCGGGTGATCGCGGCGAATTTGTCGGGGTCGAGCGTGTCGAGTGAAATGTTCACCCGGCGCACGCCGGCATCGTACAAGTCCTTGGAAAAGCGGTGTAACTGGCTGCCATTGGTGGTCAGCGTCAATTCCCTGAGCGCGCCGGAGTCGAGATGGCGGGTCATCGAGCGGAAAAACGTCATGATGTCGCGCCGCACCAGCGGCTCACCGCCGGTGATGCGCAGTTTCTCGACACCGAGGCGGATGAAGGTGGAACACATCCGGTCAAGCTCTTCCAGCGTCAGGAGTTCCTTCTTGGGCAGGAAGGTCATGTTCTCGGACATGCAATAGACGCAGCGAAAATCGCAGCGGTCGGTCACCGAGACGCGCAGGTAGGAGATGGCGCGCTGGAATGGGTCGATCAGGGGTGCTGTCATGACACAAGGAACCTATGCGTGGGCGGTGCCACGCGCAAGGGCGATCTGCGCGATTGATGGAGCAGGGGGAAGGGCGTAACCTGTCCCCATGAAACAGCGGTTCGTGAGTGTTGGTGTGGCGGTTTTCCTGGCAGGATGCGGGGAAATCATGCCTATGGAACAGGGGGTTGCGCCCGATGGCGGCGGCGAGCCGCAGGTCCGCCCGGTGGCGCGGCCAGGGGAGGCGGATGCCGCGGTGCGCCCGTCCATGCGGACCCGGACGGTCGAGGAGTTCGACACCACCAGCGCCGAGGAAAGGCAGGCGGCCGAGCGTGCCGGGCAGACGGCGCAGGCTGGCGGGCAGGGGCGCAGCCTTGGGCGCACCATCGCGTCGCTGGGCGATCCGGCGCGGCCGGGCCTGTGGATCGAGACGCCGCTTGTTTCCGCCGCGGGGCAGGGGCGCGTGATTTTTCCCAGCAATGGCAAGGCGGTAGAGCTTGACCTGATCCCGATTGATGCACCGCGTGGCGCCGGAAGCCGCATGTCACTGGCCGCTTTTCGGGTGATCGAGGCGCCGCTGACCGACCTGCCAGAGGTCGAGGTTTACAGTGAGTGACCGCACCGTCCCGCCGGGTTAACGCGGGGTTTCGGTGTAAATCCGGGGGGTGATCCCCGGCTGCTGCCCGGCTGTTGGGCGTGCACCGCCGCGATGCAGCGAAACGGGCGGCCGAAATGGTAAAGGCTGCGCGCGGCGGCGACGCGTGTGCAGGATCTCATGGCAGGTATTTCCCCGCCTCCTTGCGGGCAAACGGTTTCATTCGCGCCCCGTGGGCGTCGAGGAAGGCACGGCTTCTGGCGGGGTCGTGTTTCGAAAGATCGCGCAGCCACCAGGCCACGGCTTTCTGGATGAACCAGTCCGGATCATCGACGTAAGAGGCGGCCCACCCCAGCACCCTGTCGCGGAGTGCCAGATCATCCGGGCCGGGGTGGTTCTGCCGGGTCCAGGGCAGGGTAATGACCAGTGCTGCGCGGCGCGTCCACATATGGTCGGACCGGGTCCAGGGCTCGACCGCGTCGAGCCGCGCGGGGTCGGCGACGAGACGTTTCTGCCCGGCAATGCAGGCGTGATCGGCAATTGCCCAACTGTCGAAATCGGGCACCCAGCCCTGGATCAGCGCCCAGGCGGCGGCGTCGGGGCGGATGCGGGCCTGGGTCAGCAGCTTGGCGGCGGCGATGCGGGCCTCGAAGATATCGGTCTGCCAGAGCTGATCGGCGAGGGTGACGCGCTCGTCCACGGTGAGCGACCGGCGCCACGCCTTGGCAAGGTCGTTCAGCGCGGGGTTGGGGATGCCCAGCACTTCGCGGCCCTGCTTGTGATAGGCTTTCTGGCCCTCGGCGCGACCGGGTTCGATATGGGCGCGCAGCTGGTCGAGGGCATCGGAAAGGGTCATCGCGGATTACTCGACCGTCACCGATTTGGCGAGGTTGCGCGGCTGGTCGACATCGGTGCCCTTGGCGACGGCGGTGTGGTAGGCCAGAAGCTGGGCCGGGAGGGCGTAGAGGATCGGGGTGAGATTGGGCTCGACCTGAGGCAGGGTGAGGGTGATCCATGCGTCATCCGCGGCCTCGGTGGCGCCGGGCGGATCGGTTATCAGGAGCACGCGGCCGCTGCGGGCGATCACTTCCTGCATGTTCGAGGTGGTCTTGTCAAAGAGCGCGTCGCGCGGAGCCATCACGACCACGGGCACATGTTTGTCGATGAGCGCGATGGGGCCGTGCTTGAGTTCGCCGGATGCGTAGGCCTCGGCGTGGATATAGCTGATCTCCTTGAGCTTGAGGGCGCCTTCGAGGGCGAGGGGGAACATCAGGCCGCGGCCAAGGAAGAGGATGTCGCGCGCTTCGGCGAGCTTCTGTGCGGCGGCGGCCATGGCTTGCGAGCCTTCGAGCGCGGTGTTGAAGGCCGAGGGCAGGGCGCGCAGGGCGCTGAGATGATCGGTGAGCTGGTCATCGCCGATGGCACCGCGATCATGTGCGGCCTTGAGGGCGAGCATGTAGAGAACGGTGAGCTGGCAGGTGAACGCCTTGGTCGAGGCGACGCCGATCTCGGTGCCTGCAAGGATCGGCAGCGCGAGGTCGGATTCGCGCGCGATCGAGCTTTCGGGGACGTTGACCACCGACAGGATGGAGGAGGCCTTGCCCTCGCAAAAACGCAGTGCGGCCAGCGTGTCGGCGGTTTCGCCCGACTGGCTCACGAAGAGCGCGGCGGTGCGGGCGGGGATGGGCGGTTCGCGGTAGCGGAATTCGGAGGCGATATCGACATCGCAGGGCAGGCCGGCGATCTGTTCGAACCAGTATTTCGCGGTGAGGCAGGCATAGAAGGCGGTGCCGCAGGCGACCAGCGAGAGCCGGTCGATTTGCGTGAAGTCGACCCCCTTGCCGGGCAGGACCACCGATTTGCCGTCATCCGAAAGGTAATGCAGGATCGCCTCGCCGATCACCTTGGGCTGTTCGGCGATCTCCTTGGCCATGAAATGCTGATGCCCGCCCTTGTCGACCTGCGTGTTCTTGATCGAAACGGTGCGGATCTCGCGGTTGGCGGGGCGGTTCTCGCGGTCGAGGATTTCCAGTGAACTGCGGGTGATGACGGCGAAATCGCCCTCTTCAAGATAGGTGATGCGGTTGGTCATCGGGGCGAGCGCGATGGCGTCGGAGCCGACGAACATCTCGTTCTCGCCATGACCGATGGCGAGCGGCGAGCCCTGTCGCGCCGCGATGAGCAGATCCTCCTCGCCTTCGAAGAGGAAACAGAGCGCATAGGCACCGGTCAGCCGCTTGATGGTTTCGAGCGCGGCTTCGCGCGGTGACAGGCCCTGCTCCATGAGGCATTGCACCAGCAGGGCCACGGTTTCGGTGTCGGTTTCGGTGGTGAACCGGATGTCCTTTTCGGCCAGTTCGGCGCGGATTTCGCGGAAATTCTCGATGATGCCGTTATGCACCACGGCCACCGGCCCGGCGCGATGCGGGTGGGCGTTATCCACGGTGGGCGCACCATGGGTGGCCCAGCGGGTATGGCCGATGCCGGATTTGCCGGTGAGCGGGTCATGCACTAGGAGATCGGAGAGGTTGACCAGTTTGCCGACCGCGCGGCGGCGGTCGAGATGGCCGCCGTTCAAGGTGGCGATACCGGCGCTGTCATACCCGCGATATTCCAGCCGCTTGAGCGCCTCGACGAGGATGGGTGCTGCTTCGTGGTTGCCCAGAACCCCTACAATTCCGCACATTATCCAGCCTCCTTATCGCGTTTTGCTTTCTTGGATTTCAACATTTCGAACAATTTGCGCGCCAGCCCCGGCTTGTTGACCTGCTCGGCGCGACCGACGGCCAGCGCCGCATCGGGCACGTCGCGGGTGACCACGGTGCCGGAACCGGTCATCGCGTCGTCACCGACCCGGACCGGGGCGACAAGCATGGTGTTCGAGCCGATGAAGGCGCGCGCGCCGATTTCGGTGCGGTGTTTCATCACGCCGTCATAGTT
Organism: Aquicoccus porphyridii; assembly: GCF_008369105.1. Classification (GTDB taxonomy): domain Bacteria; phylum Pseudomonadota; class Alphaproteobacteria; order Rhodobacterales; family Rhodobacteraceae; genus Aquicoccus; species Aquicoccus porphyridii. The sequence continues at coordinate 124,083 of NZ_VINQ01000008.1, forward strand.
GCAGGTGATCGTGCCCGCGCCGATATTGGTGCCCGCGCCGATGCTGGCATCCCCGAGATAGCTGAGGTGATTGGCCTTGGCCCCCTCGGCGAGCGTGGCGTTCTTGATCTCGACGAAATTGCCGACATGGACGTTTTCGGAAAGTTCCGCGCCGGGGCGCAGCCGTGCATAGGGGCCGACCACGGCACCGCGCGAGACGTGGCAGCCTTCGAGATGGGAAAAGGCGCGGATGCGGGCGCCGGATTCGACGGTCACATCGGGGCCGAAGATCACGTTGGGTTCGATCACCGTGTCGCGGCCGATCACCGTGTCATGGGCGAAGAACACGGTTTCGGGGGCGGTGAGGGTGATGCCGTTTTCCAGCGCCTCGGCGCGGGCACGGGCCTGGAACGCCGCCTCGGCCCGGGCCAGTTGGTCGCGGGAGTTGACGCCCATCGTCTCGGCCTCATCGCAGGTGACGGCGCTGGCGGACAGCCCCCGATCGCGGGCGATGGCGACGATATCGGTGAGATAGTATTCCCGGCTGGCATTGTCGTTGCTGACGGCATCGAGCAGGTCGAAAAGCGTGTCGGCCGAGGCCGCGATAACGCCGCTGTTGCAAAGGGTTATGGTGCGCTCTTCGTCGGAGGCGTCCTTGTATTCGACGATCCGCTCCAGCATCTCGCCCTGCATCACGAGGCGCCCGTAGCGGCCCGGATCGGCCGGTTCGAACCCCAGCACGACGACATCATGGCGCGCCCGCGCCTCGGCCATGCGTTCGAGCGTTTCGGGGCGGATGAAGGGTGTATCGCCATAAAGCACGATCACGTCACCCGATGCCCCCTTGAGCGCCTCGCGGGCACAGAGCACCGCATGGCCGGTGCCAAGCTGTTCGGACTGGATCACCACCTGTGCCGTGTCATCGAAGGCCTGCGCCGCGGCGGCGACCGCGTCGGCCCCCACGCCGGCGACGACGACGGTGCGTTCGGGGGCGAGCGCGGCACCGGATTTCATCGCGTGGACCAGAAGCGGCGCGCCAGCCACAGGATGCAGCACCTTTGGCAGATCGGAGTTCATGCGCGTGCCTTGCCCGGCGGCGAGGATAATCAGGTTGGTGCTCATCAACGATTCTCTTGTTAATACATTGGCGCCCGTTTTATCCGGCTGGTATCGCATGACAAGGGCGCGAATCTTCAAGATAGTTTGCGACGTGTAACAGGGGCAGGCGGGTTTTCGCCGGGAAGGGGCAGGCAGATGAAATCGGTGATTTTCGATCTCGACGGAACATTGGCGGACACGTCGGGCGATCTGATCGCGGCGGCGAATGCCTGTTTCCGGGCGATGGGGGCGGGCGATCTGCTGGTCCCGGGGCGCGATGCGGGCACTGCCCTGCGCGGGGGCAAGGCGATGCTGCGGCTGGGATTTGCCCGGATGGGCGGCCCGCGCGAAGACGAGATCGAGGCGTGGTATCCGCGCCTGCTCGAGGAATACGCGGGCGCCATCGACCGGCACACCGTGCTTTACCCCGGGGCGATGGCGGCGGTCGAGCTGTTGGCGCGGGCGGGCTACGGCGTGGGGATCTGCACCAACAAGCCCGAGGCGCTGGCCGAGCGGCTGATGGTGAGCCTCGGTGCACGCGCGGCTTTCGGCGCACTGGTGGGGGCCGATACGCTGGCGGTGCGCAAGCCCGACCCCGCGCCGCTGCGCGAGGCGGCGCGACGGTTGGGCGGCGATCCGGCGCGCTGTCTTCTGGTGGGTGACAGCGACACCGACCGCCTGACCGCCCGGGCGGCGGGCGTGCCGTCGGTCCTGGTGACGTTCGGGCCATCGGGTGCGGATATGGCGGCACTGGCGCCCGAGGCGATGATCGACAGCTACGAGGAATTGCCCGGCGTGGTGGAGCGATTGCTGGTATAAGCGGCGCATGTGCCGTTGACGCGCCGCGCGGCGTGGCGCAGAAATATCCCATGAGCGAGGTTTTCAAAGGCAGCTTCACCCAGCAGGAGCCGATTCCCGATGCCGGGATCGAGGCCGCCATCGAGGTGATGAAAAGCGGCCGGTTGCATCGCTACAACGTGGCGGGCGACGATCCGGGCGAAGCGGCGCTTCTCGAACGCGAATTCGCGCAGGCCATGGGTGCGAAATACTGTCTTGCCGTGGCCTCGGGGGGGTATGCGCTGGCCTGTGCGCTGCGCGCGGTGGGGGTGGAGCCGGGTGAGCCGGTGCTGACCAATGCCTTCACGCTGGCCCCCGTGCCGGGGGCGATCGCCAGTGTCGGCGCGGTGCCGGTTTTCGTCGGCGTGACCGAGGGGCTGGTGATCGACCTTGACGATCTGGCGGCCAAGGCGGGCGAGGCGCGGGTGCTGATGCTGAGCCATATGCGCGGGCACCTGGCCGACATGGACCGGCTTATGGAGATCTGTGACGCCCATGGCATCACCGTGATCGAGGATTGCGCCCACACGATGGGCGCGCGCTGGCGTGGGCGGCTTTCGGGCCGGGACGGGTTGATCGGGTGCTATTCGACCCAGACCTATAAACATCTCAATTCGGGCGAGGGCGGGTTCCTCATCACCGATGACGCGGAGATCGCGGCGCGGGCGGTCGTGCTGTCGGGGTCCTACATGCTCTATGGTCGCCATCTCGCCGCGCCCGAGGAGGCGGTGTTCGAGGCGGTGAAATACGACACGCCCAATGTTTCGGGGCGGATGGACAATTTGCGCGCGGCGATCCTGCGCCCGCAGCTTGCCCGGCTCGACGCCCAATGCGCGGCATGGACGGCGCGTTACCGGGTGGTCGAGGAAGGGCTGCGCGGCGCGCCGGGGCTGACCGTGGTGGAACGGCCGGAAGAGGAGGAATTCGTCGGCTCCTCGATTCAGTTCCTGCTGCTCGACTGGGCCGAGGAGAAGATCAACGCGGTCCTGCGCCGCTGTGCCGCGCGGGGGGTGGAACTCAAGTGGTTCGGCGGGGCCGAGCCGGCGGGCTTTACCTCGCGCTATGACAGTTGGCGCTACGCGCCCTCGATGCCGATGCCCGAAAGCGACCGCATCCTGAAATCCATCCTCGACATGCGCCTGCCGCTGACCTTCGGGTTCGACGATTGCGCGCTCATCGCCCGGATCATCCGCGCCGAGGTGGGCGCGGTGTTCCAGGGCGAGTAAAGGCGGCCCGGGTGCGAACCGGAAAGACGGGAGCGGGGGCCAGCCCCCGCACCCCCGAGGTATTTGCGGTCAGATGAAGCCCAATTCCCCGATCTTCATCTGACCTGAAATACCTTGGGGGTCTGGGGGTGAAACCCCCAGGCGCCGGTTTTGTGCGGACCCATGGTTCAGGTTGATCCGAATCGGGGGATGGGGTAGGAAATGAACAACTGTTCAATAAACCGGAGGGCGGCCGCATGTTCATGGGGTCAATGAATTTCGATCTGGGCGAGGATGTGAACGCGCTGCGCGAGATGGTGCATCGCTGGGCGCAGGAGCGGATCAGGCCGATGGCGGGCGAGATCGACCGCAGCAACGAGTTTCCCAACGAATTGTGGCGCGAGTTCGGTGAATTGGGCCTGTTGGGTGTGACCACGCCCGAGGAATATGGCGGGGCGGAGATGAGCTATCTCGCCCATGTCGTCGCGGTCGAGGAGATCGCGCGGGCCTCGGCCTCGGTCAGCCTTTCCTATGGCGCGCATTCCAACCTCTGCGTCAACCAGATCCGCCGCAACGCCACCCATGAGCAGAAGCTGAAATTCCTGCCCAAGCTCATTTCGGGCGAGCATGTGGGCGCACTGGCGATGTCCGAATCCTCGGCCGGGTCGGACGTGGTGAGCATGAAGCTGCGTGCCGACAAGAAGAACGACCGCTATATCCTCAACGGCAACAAGTACTGGATCACCAACGGGCCGGATGCGGATGTGCTGGTGGTCTATGCCAAGACCGACATGGAGGCGGGCCCCAAGGGGATCACCGCCTTCATCGTGGAAAAGACCATGAAAGGGTTCTCGACCAGCCCGCATTTCGACAAGCTGGGCATGCGCGGGTCGAACACCGCCGAGCTCATTTTCGACGATGTCGAAGTGCCGTTCGAGAACGTGCTGGGCGAAGAGGGCAAGGGCGTGGCGGTGCTGATGTCGGGTCTTGATTACGAGCGGGTGGTGCTGTCGGGCATCGGCACAGGCATCATGGCGGCCTGCATGGACGAGGTCATGCCCTACATGAAGGAGCGCCAGCAGTTCGGCCAGCCGATCGGGAATTTCCAGCTCATGCAGGGCAAGATCGCCGACATGTACACGGCGATGAATTCGGCCCGCGCCTATGTCTACGAGGTGGCCAAGGCCTGTGACCGGGACGAGGTCACCCGGCAGGACGCGGCGGCCTGCGTGCTTTATGCCAGCGAGGAGGCGATGAAGGTCAGCCACCAAGCGGTGCAGGCCTTTGGCGGGGCCGGGTATCTTTCCGACAACCCGGTGGGCCGCATCTTCCGCGACGCCAAGCTGATGGAGATCGGCGCGGGGACGTCCGAGATTCGCCGGATGCTGGTGGGCCGCGAATTGATGGGGTTGATGGGGTAAGCGCGCTTCGCGCGACACCTAGACCGCTTGTTAAACCGGGGGAGTTCCCATGAAACTGCAATCCCAGGCCATTCCGACGTCGGAGGCGTTCCAGACCAACCGCGACGGCCATCTCGAGGCCTTGCGCGTGGTGCGCGAGGCCGCCGAACTGGCCGCTGCGGGTGGTGGCGAGAAGGCGCGCGCGCGCCATGTGAGCCGGGGCAAGATGCCGCCGCGCGAGCGGGTGGCGGGGCTGCTCGATCCCGGCTCGCCCTTTCTTGAGATCGGTGCGACGGCGGCGCATGGCATGTATGGCGGGGCCGCGCCCGGTGCGGGGATGATCTGTGGCGTGGGGCAGGTGCATGGGCGTGATGTCATGGTGCTGTGCAATGACGCCACGGTGAAGGGCGGCACCTATTACCCGATGACGGTGAAGAAACACCTGCGCGCGCAGGAGATCGCGGAGCAGAACCAGTTGCCCTGTATCTATCTCGTGGATTCGGGCGGTGCGAACCTGCCGCAGCAGGACGAGGTGTTCCCCGACCGCGAGCATTTCGGGCGGATCTTCTACAACCAGGCCAACATGAGCGCGAAGGGCATTCCCCAGATCGCGGTGGTGATGGGATCGTGCACGGCGGGCGGGGCTTATGTTCCGGCGATGTCGGACGTGTCGATCATCGTGAAGGAACAGGGCACGATCTTCCTTGCCGGGCCGCCCTTGGTGAAGGCGGCGACGGGCGAGGTGGTTTCGGCCGAGGATCTGGGCGGCGGCGACGTGCATACGCGGCTTTCGGGTGTGGCGGATTACCTCGCCGAGGATGACGCGCATGCGCTGGCATTGGCGCGGCGGGCGGTCTCGAACCTCGGCGCCGGGAACGCGCTTGGTGTGGAATTGCAATCGCCCGAAGAGCCCGCCTATGACCCCGAGGAGATCCTCGGGGTGGTGCCGGCCGACCTGCGCACGCCCTATGACATCCGCGAGGTGATCGCGCGAGTCGTCGATGGCTCGCGTTTCGACGAGTTCAAGGCGCGGTTCGGCGAGACGCTGGTCTGCGGGTTCGCCCATGTGAAGGGCATGCCGGTGGGGATCGTGGCCAATAATGGCGTGCTCTTCTCCGAAAGCGCCGTGAAGGGCGCGCATTTCGTCGAGCTGTGCAGCCAGCGCAAGATCCCGCTGGTGTTCCTGCAGAACATCACCGGCTTCATGGTGGGGCGTCGCTATGAGAATGAAGGCATCGCCCGGCACGGGGCCAAGATGGTGACGGCGGTGGCCTGCACCTCGGTGCCCAAGATCACCATGCTGGTGGGCGGTTCCTTCGGGGCGGGCAATTACGGCATGGCGGGGCGCGCCTATTCCCCGCGGTTCCTGTGGACGTGGCCCAACAGCCGGATTTCGGTCATGGGCGGTGAGCAGGCGGCGGGGGTTCTGGCCACCGTCAAGCGCGATGCGATGGAGCGTGCCGGCGAGGCGTGGTCGGCCGAGGCGGAGGTCGAGTTCAAGCGGCCCACGATCCAGATGTTCGAGGAGCAAAGCCACCCGCTCTATGCCTCTGCCCGGCTTTGGGATGACGGGGTGGTGGACCCGCGCAAGACCCGCGATGTTCTGGCGCTGTCGTTGCGTGCGGCGTTGAATGCACCGATCGAGGAGACGCGGTTCGGCGTCTTCCGGATGTGACCTGATGGGCGCGCGGCTGAAACCCGGCGAGATGCGGCGCGGCAAGCGCGACCGCGAGACCGGCATCGCCTGGGTCCAGGTCAGCCGCGAGGCGGCGCATGGGCATCCGCTGGGGCAGCTTGACTGGGTGATGTACCTGATCATCGGTTTTTTTCTTTTCGCCGGTCTGACGCGCGGCTGGATGGTGGCCGGGCAGGGCGCGGGTATGGCACTTGTCCTCGGGGTGGTGGCCTTGCCGCTGGTAACGGCGCTTTTGCTGTGGATGCGGGCGGCGTTGGCGCGGGTTCTGGTGGTGGGCACGGGGCTTTTCGCGCTCTTTGGCATCCTGTCGCGCGGGTTTGACGGCACGGCCGATGCGGGGCTGGCCGCGTCGCTTTGGGTGCTGGGCGAGTTGATCGCGATCCTCGCGATCACGGTCTACCTGTGGGAGGGCGACCGGCCCAACATGATCTATGCACATCGGTTTCGCAGTTACCGGGACGCGGAGGGCAAGGCGTGAATCTTGATGCTGCCCTCGCTTGCTATCCGGGTGCGCAGAGGTTCCGGTTTGGCGACGGGCCGGTTCTGAATTCCGAGATTCTGGCGTTGGTTCTGGCGGGGCGCAAAAGCGTGACCTGTGATGCTGTGGCAGGATTTGAGGCGCGTGGCGAGACGCCGCCCGAACCGGGGCGTGTGGATATCGCTTGTGACTGGGAGTGGCGGCCAGTGTGTGCTGTTCGCACCATCGAGGTGATGCGGATGCCCTTCGAGGCGGTGTCCGAGGCGCTGGTGGCTGCGCAGGGTGAGTTTGCCGACCTTGAGGATTGGCGAAAGGGATATGAGGCCTATCTGGGCCGGACGGTCGGTTTCGTTTCCGGGATGGAGATGCTGCTGGAACGGTTCGAGGTAGTGGAGGCGTTTCGTTGCGATTGATCCCCGATTCCGGGCCGCGCGCCCGCCCGACCCGCGCCGCCCGGGGGCACTGTGCCCGGGCGACGCGCAGGTGGTTGGGACAGGATTTGAGTATTTTATCCAAGAAAGAACAGGGGTGCGGCATGATCGGGGTTTGGCGGGTGCCCGGTGGTGTGCGCGGAGGTGCCGCCCGGGGCGGTGGTGAAGGAGGCTGGACATGTTTGACAAGATCCTGATTGCGAACCGGGGCGAGATCGCGGTGCGGGTGGCGCGCTCGGCGCGGGCGCTGGGCTGCCGGGTGGTGGCGGTCTATTCCGATGCGGATGCGGGCGCGGCCCATGTCGCGGCGGCGGATGAGGCGGTGCATATCGGCGGCAACGCGCCCGCCGAGAGCTACTTGCGCGGTGAGCGGATCATCGAGGCGGCGCTGGAGACGGGGGCGCAGGCGATACATCCGGGCTATGGGTTCCTCAGCGAAAACCCCGATTTCGTGCGCGCGGTCGAGGCGGCGGGGCTCATCTTCATCGGGCCATCGGCGGAGGCGATCGACGCGATGGGCCTCAAGGACGCGGCCAAGGCGCTGATGGAAGAGGCGGGGGTGCCGGTGGTGCCGGGCTATCACGGTGCCAACCAGGACCCCGAGCATCTGGCAGGTGCGGCGGATGCGATCGGCTATCCGGTGCTGATCAAGGCCGTGGCGGGCGGTGGCGGCAAGGGGATGCGCCTTGTCGAGACGCCAAGGGAGTTCATGGATGCGCTCGCCAGTGCGCAGAGCGAGGCCAGAACCGCCTTTGGCAACGAGGCCGTGCTGATCGAGAAATTCGTGGAAAAGCCGCGCCATATCGAGGTGCAGGTCTTTGGCGACGGCACCAGCGCGGTGCATCTTTTCGAGCGCGACTGCTCGCTTCAGCGCCGTCACCAGAAGGTGATCGAGGAGGCCCCGGCACCGGGCATGACCGAAGCGATGCGCGCCGCCATGGGGCAGGCGGCGGTGCGCGCGGCCGAGGCGATCGGCTACAAGGGGGCGGGGACGGTCGAATTCATCGTTGACGGGAGCCACGGGCTTCGCCCGGACGGGTTCTGGTTCATGGAGATGAACACGCGCTTGCAGGTGGAACACCCGGTGACCGAGGCGATCACCGGCGTTGATCTCGTGGAATGGCAGTTGCGCGTGGCGGCGGGCGAGTCCCTGCCCGCGCGGCAGGACGCGTTGCGCATCACCGGCCATGCCTTCGAGGCGCGGCTTTATGCCGAGGATGTGCCCAAGGGGTTCCTGCCCGCGACCGGAACGCTGTCGCATCTGCACTTCCCCGAAAATGCCCGGGCCGATAGCGGGGTGCGGGCGGGCGATGCGATTTCGCCCTTCTATGACCCGATGATTGCCAAGCTGATCACCCATGGCGCCACGCGCGAGATCGCGTTGAAGCGCATGGCGCAGGCGCTCTGCGAGACGCAGGTGGCCGGGACGGTGACGAACCTTGCCTTTCTCGGGGCGCTTTGCGCGCATGAGGGGTTTGCCGCGGGCGATGTCGATACCGGGCTGATCGGGCGCGATCTTGAGCGGCTGATCGCGAGTGATGCCCCGGCGCCGCGCGTGGTGGCGCAGGCGGCGATGGTGGCGCTGGGCCTGATGGGCGCGCCGGATTGGGCGCGGGGGTTCGCGCTCTGGGCGCCTGCGCCGCGTCGTGTATTGCTGGCGCAGGGCGAGGCGGAGCAGGAGATTGCCGTGATCGTGGACGGGCCGGGGGCCGCGCGGATCAGGGTGGGCGAGGCCGAGGTCGAGGCCGAATGGCGTGATGGCTGGCGGTTCGACGGCAGGCCAGCCGCCCCCTGGGCCGCGGCCGAGGGGCAGATCACGGTGTTCGATGGCTATGGCCAGGGTTTCCGCGTGATCGACCCGCTGGAGCGTGCGGCGGCCACGGGGGCGGGGGTCGGTGTGATCGAGGCGCCGATGCCGGGGCTGGTCAAGGCGGTCTTTGCCGAGGCGGGACAGGCGGTGCAGGCGGGTGATCGGTTGGCCGTTCTGGAAGCGATGAAGATGGAACATGCGCTGCTTGCCCCGCGCGACGGGGTGGTGGCCGAGGTGCTGGTCGAGGCCGGGGCACAGGTCGAGGCCGGTGCGGCGTTGGTCCGGCTGGAGGAGGAAGAGGCGGCGGTGGCCTGAAGGGGCAACCGGGCGTCTTTCTTGGGAAAAATACTCATGGCGCGCGGCTGCGCGAAGGCGCGGGATCGAGGCGAAGAGGAGCGGATCATGCAAGAGCCGATCAGATTGCACAGCGTGGCGGGCAGCCGGTCGTTCCGGGTGCTGTGGCTGCTTTACGAGATGGGGCTGGAGCCGGAGGTGATCAGTTACGATCTCGCCAAGGGCGAGTTGCGCAAGCCCGATTTCCAGGGGCTGAGCCCGGCGGGGCGGGTGCCGGTTCTGGAGATCGACGGGCAGGTTTTGTTCGAGAGCGGGGCGATTACCGAATACCTGTGCGAAACGCGGTCCGAAAAGGGGCTTGCGCCGATGCCGGGCGAGGATGAGCGGGCGCAATATCTCACATGGTTGCACTATGCCGAGACCATTGGCGTGCTGATCCAGAACCTCAACCTGCAACAGGTGTTCCTGCCCGATCCGGCGATGCGTTCGCCCACGGTGATCGGGATCGAGGTCAAGCGGCTGGCGGTCTCGCTCAAGCCGTTGGAGCGGATTCTGGCGGAGCAGGACTTCCTGCTCAGGCGCGGGTTTTCGGCCGCCGACACGATGATGGGGTTCACGCTGGAAAGCGCGCGGCATTACGTGCGATTCGACCGGTTTCCGAAGCTTTCGGACTACAAGGCGCGGATCGAGGCGCGTCCGGCCTATCAGCGGGCGCTGGAGGCCGAGGGGTTGCAGCAATTCTATGACCGGGAGTTCTATGAGGTGCCCGAGGGCTGAGCCGCGCGGTCGGATGCCTCCGGCGGGAGTATTTTGGGCAAGATGAAAGGCGGGGTTCAAATGGTTGAACGCGTTGAGATTTTCGAGATGGGCCCGCGTGACGGGTTGCAGAATGAAAAGCGGCAGATCCCGACGGTGGAAAAGATCGCGCTGGTCGACTGCCTGAGCGGGGCGGGCTTTCGGCGGATCGAGGTGGCGTCGTTCGTCAGCCCGAAATGGGTGCCGCAGATGGCCGATTCGGCGGATGTGCTGGCCGGGATCGTGCGCGCGCCGGGCGTGCGTTATGCGGCGCTGACGCCGAACCTGCGCGGATTCGAGGGGGCGGTGGCGGCGAAGGCCGACGAGGTGGCGATTTTCGGGTCGGCCTCGGAGGGGTTCAGCCGGGCCAATATCAACGCGAGCATTGCCGAAAGTCTTGAACGGTTCGGGCCGATCATGGCGGCGGCGCAGGAGCAAGGCATGCCGGTGCGGGGCTATATTTCCTGCGTTACCGACTGCCCCTATGATGGGAAAACCCCGCCCGGGGAGGTCGCCCGCGTGGCAGAAATCCTTTGGAACATGGGGGTTTACGAGATCAGCCTCGGCGACACGATCGGGCAGGGCACGCCGGAAAGCATCGACGCGATGCTGGGCGCGGTGCTGGATGTGGTGCCGGCCGGGAAGCTGGCCGGGCATTACCACGATACCGCCGGGCGGGCGCTGGAGAATATCGAGGTGTCGCTGGCGCGGGGGGTGCGGGTGTTCGATGCCGCGGTGGGCGGATTGGGCGGATGCCCCTATGCGCCGGGGGCGGCGGGGAACGTGGCGACGGAAGCCGTGCATGACCGGTTGGTGGCATTGGGATACGAGACGGGGCTGGATCGGGCAGCCCTTGAAGAGGCGGCCGGAATGGCGAAGCAGATGAGGGTTGAACGCGATGTATGAGACGCTTGTAATCGAGCGCGACGGGCGCGGGGTGGCCACGCTCTGGCTTGACCGGGCTGAGAAACACAATGCCATGTCGGGCGCGATGATCGAGGAATTATCAAGCGCTGCCAAGGTGTTGGACGAGGACGCGCAGGTGCGTGTCGTGGTTCTGGCGGCGCGGGGCAAGAGCTTTTGCGCGGGGGGGGATCTGCGCTGGATGCAGGCGCAGATGGAAGCGGGGGCCGAGCAGCGGCGGGCGGAGGCGCGCAAGCTGGCGATGGCGCTTTATGCGCTCAACACGCTGTCGAAACCCTTGATCGCGCGGGTGCAGGGCAATGCGTTCGGGGGCGGCGTGGGCATGATGGCGGTGGCCGATGTGGCGGTCGGCGCGGACACGGCGAAGTTCGGGCTGACCGAGGTACGCCTCGGCCTCATCCCGGCGACGATCAGCCCCTATGTGCTGGCCCGGATGGGCGAGACCCATGCCCGGAAGGTGTTCATGTCGGCGCGCATATTTGGTGCGCAAGAGGCTGAAAAGCTTAACCTTTTGTCACGTGTCGTGACCGAGGACCAGCTCGATGCGGCGGTCGAGGAAGAGGTGCGGCCCTACCTGGCGGCGGCCCCCGGGGCGGTGGCGGAATCCAAGCGCCTGGCGCGGATGCTGGGGCCTGCGATCACGTCCGAGATCGTCGATGCGACCATCGAGCGGCTGGTGCAGACATGGGAAGGGGACGAGGCGCGCGCCGGCATCGAGGCGTTCTTTGCCAAGCGCCCGGCGCCATGGGTGGTTGACGGATCGTAACCCCGGCGTGCCGCGTGGTTAACGGCGATTTTCCGGCCAGAAACCGGGGGGTGACTCCCGGCTGCTGCCCGGCTGCCATCCGGCTGCCGGGGGCGGGTTCAGACCTTGTTAAGCAAAACGGTTAACGCGGCGCCCGCACGACCGCGAGTCGCCGCGAACCGGGCCGCAAAAACAGGCGGGTGAGAAACATGTTTTCCGGGGCGATTCCGGCATCGGGCCGCCTTGCGATGCTGCGCTGCCGCGAAGCCCTTGTTTTACTGAATTTGTGTGCAATCGCATACCGGGGCATTCCGATATGTTCATATTCCGGAATGTGTCCGGGCGTCGGTTGACCCTGCCCGGGGCCGGGAGTAAACCCGAGGACGAGTTTTGCAGCCACTTTGGCACGCGCGAACGCCGTGCCCGGAAAGGAGCTAATCTGTGGAAGAGATGCTCAGGGAGTACCTGCCTGTCCTCATCCTGCTGGGAATCGCCATCGGACTTGGGATCGTGCTGATCCTCGCGGCGGTGGTTCTGGCGGTGCGCAATCCCGATCCGGAGAAGTTGAGCGCCTATGAATGCGGCTTCAATGCCTTTGACGATGCGCGGATGAAATTCGACGTGCGGTTCTATCTCGTGTCGATCCTGTTCATCATCTTCGATTTGGAAATCGCGATGCTGTTTCCATGGGCCGTGGCGTTCCGCGATGTCAGCGATGTCGGATTCTGGTCGATGATGATCTTCCTGGCCGTTCTGACCGTTGGCTTTGCCTATGAATGGAAGAAGGGGGCGCTTGAATGGTCATGACCGGAGCCAACACCGCCGAAGCGGATCGCGAGGTTGCCACGCAGTCGCTGAACGCGGAATTGCAGGACAAGGGGTTCCTGCTGACCACCACCGAGGATGTCATCAACTGGGCGCGCACCGGCAGCCTGCACTGGATGACCTTCGGTCTCGCCTGTTGCGCGATCGAGATGATGCATACCTCGATGCCGCGCTATGATCTTGAACGGTTCGGCACCGCGCCGCGCGCCAGCCCGCGCCAGTCGGACCTGATGATCGTGGCGGGCACGCTGACCAACAAGATGGCGCCGGCGCTGCGCAAGGTCTATGACCAGATGCCCGAGCCGCGTTACGTGATCAGCATGGGAAGCTGTGCCAATGGCGGCGGGTATTATCACTACAGCTATTCGGTGGTGCGCGGATGCGACCGGATCGTGCCGGTCGATATCTATGTGCCGGGCTGTCCGCCGACGGCCGAGGCGCTGCTTTACGGTATCCTGCAACTGTCGCGCAAGATCCGCCGGACCGGGACGATCGTGCGCTGAGGCGCAAGGCATCAGGCCGCGCCGGGCGTGGGAAGGATAAGAGACGATGAGTGAAGCATTGGAAGAGCTGGGCGCGCATATCGAGGGCAAGCGCCCCGATTGCGTGCTGGGCTGGGCGATTGCCCATGACGAGCTGACGCTGGACGTGGCCCCGGCCAATATCGCCGGGCTGATCGAGTTCCTGCGCAACGACGGCACCTGCCGGTTCTCGACGCTGGTCGATATCACCGCGGTGGATTACCCGGAACGGACGCGGCGGTTCGACGTGGTCTATCATTTCCTGAGCATGCATCAGAACCAGCGTATCCGGCTGCGGGTGGCCATTCGCGAGAGCGAGATCGTGCCGTCGATCACCGAGATCCATCCCAGCGCCAACTGGTTCGAGCGCGAAGTGTTCGACATGTTCGGCATCCTGTTCTCGGGGCATCCCGATCTGCGCCGTATCCTGACCGATTACGGGTTCCGCGGTTATCCGCTGCGCAAGGATTTCCCGACCACGGGCTATGTCGAGCTGCGCTATGACGAGGCGCAGAAGCGGGTGGTCTATGAGCCGGTCAACCTTGTTCAGGAATATCGCCAGTTCGATTTCATGAGCCCGTGGGAGGGTGCGAAATACATCCTGCCGGGCGACGAGAAGGGGGAGGCGAAATGATGAGCCTGCCGGTTCAGGAGGTTGCCGACAGGGCGCGCGCCTATTGCGAGGCGCTGCACTGGTCGGACGAAACCGTTTTCGAAGACATGTGCCACGAGAATTTCCTGATGACATATGTCGGTGAGGACAATCAGGGGCGGTTCATCGACAAGCGTGCGTTTGTCGGCCGGGTCGCGGCGCGCGACGCCTTTGCAGGCGAGCCGTCCTATCATATCGAGACGGTCGACGTGGCGGGGCATGGCATCGCGCATGTCAAGCTTTGGGTCGACATGCCGCCGCGGCGGTTCGAGGATTACCTCGGCTTCTTTCACGTCGGCGGTGAATGGAAGCTGATCACCAAGCTGTTCCGGGTCGCGAGCGGCCCGGCGCTGGAAGGTTGAGGGATGACATGATGGATGGCTCCAAGGGTTTCGACGACGCGCTGACGGGCGAGCAGAAGATCCGCAATTTCAACATCAACTTCGGCCCCCAGCACCCGGCGGCGCACGGGGTGCTGCGGCTGGTTCTGGAGCTGGATGGCGAGGTGGTCGAGCGGTGCGATCCGCATATCGGGCTGTTGCATCGCGGGACCGAGAAGCTCATGGAGAGCCGGACCTATTTGCAGAACCTGCCCTATTTCGACCGGCTCGACTATGTCGGCACGATGAACCAGGAACACGCCTGGTGCCTGGCGATCGAGAAGCTGACCGGGGTGGAGGTGCCGCGCCGGGCGAGCCTGATCCGGGTGCTTTACTGCGAGATCGGGCGGGTTCTCAACCATATCCTCAACATCACCACGCAGGCGCTGGATGTCGGCGCGCTCACCCCGCCGGTCTGGGGCTTTGAAGAGCGTGAGAAGCTGATGGTGTTCTATGAGCGGGCCTGTGGCGCGCGGCTTCATGCGGCCTATTTCCGGCCCGGTGGCGTGCATCAGGACCTGCCGCCCGATTTGATCGACGATATCGACGCATGGGCCGAGGGGTTCCCGAAATTCCTCGACGATATCAACGAGCTCTTGACCGAGAACCGCATCTTCAAGCAGCGCAACGTGGATATCGGCGTGATCAGCGAACAGGATGTTCATGATTACGCGATGTCGGGCGTGATGGCGCGGTCGGTCGGGATGGCGTGGGATCTGCGCCGGGCGCAACCCTATGAATGTTATGACGAGTTCGACTTCCAGATCCCGGTGGGCAAGAACGGCGATTGCTATGACCGTTACCTGATGCGGATGGAAGAGATGCGCCAGTCGATCCACATCATGCGGCAGGCCTGTGCCAAGCTGCGCGAACCCGAGAACCAGGGCGAGGTTCTGGCGCGCGGCAAGATCACGCCGCCCCGGCGCGGCGAGATGAAGACCTCAATGGAGGCGCTTATCCATCACTTCAAGCTTTACACCGAGGGGTTCAAGGTGCCCGCGGGCGAGGTTTACGCCGCGGTCGAGGCACCCAAGGGCGAGTTTGGCGTCTACCTTGTGAGTGACGGGAGCAACCGGCCCTACCGCGCCAAGATCCGGGCGCCGGGCTATCCGCACCTTCAGGCAATGGATCATATCGCGACCGGTCATCAGCTTGCCGATGTGGCAGCGATCATCGGGTCGCTCGATGTCGTGTTCGGGGAGATTGACCGGTGAAGAAACTTGCATTCGCGATGGCCTGTGCCACGATTTTGTCCGGCTGCCTGGCGATCCCGCCAAAGGACACCACGCCCGAGATGCGCGACGATTACCTTGCCGCGGTGGCCAGTGTCGGCTGCGTGATGCGTAGCGAGAAACAATACCTGCCGGTCGAGTTGCAGGCCGGGCTGACTCGTGAGCAGGCGGTCGCGTTGACCGAGTATCACCTTGCCAGCGGGAAGGCCGAGAAGCTGCCCGGGGACCAGGGTGTGAAACTGATGACAGGAGCCTGTGCCTGATGCTGCGCCGCCTTCATTTGGAGCAACCCGAGAGCTTTGCCTTTACCCCCGAGAACCGGGCATGGGCCGAAGCGCAGATCACCAAGTATCCCGAGGGTCGCCAGGCCAGCGCGGTCATTCCGCTCTTGTGGCGTGCGCAGGAGCAGGAGGGGTGGCTGAGCAAGCCGGCGATCGAGCATGTCGCGGACATGCTGGGCATGGATTACATCCGGGCGCTGGAAGTGGCGAGTTTCTATTTCATGTTCCAGTTGCAGCCGGTGGGCAGTGTTGCGCATTTCCAGGTCTGCGGCACGACGCCCTGCATGCTGTGCGGGTCCGAGGCGCTGGTCGAGGTGTTGCAGGAAAAGGTCGCGGCCAACCCGCACGAGGTGTCGGAGGATGGCAAGTTCTCGTGGGAAGAGGTCGAGTGCCTCGGGGCCTGCGCCAATGCACCGATGGCCCAGATCGGCAAGGATTACTACGAGGATCTGAGTCCCGAGCGCCTGTCGGAGATCATCGATGCGCTCGGTGCAGGCGAAGTGCCGGTGCCGGGGCCGCAGAGCGGGCGCTATGCCTCGGAGCCCGCATCGGGGCTGACGTCGCTCAGCGCATTCGAGAGCGGGCGCACGCAGTACAATGCCAGCGTCGCGCGGGCGGTGGAACTGGGCGAGACGGTGAAACGCATCGACGGCAGCGAAGAGCCGCTGCGCACGCCATGGCTCGATGCCTGGGCGCGGGGCAAGGGGGTCAAGACGGCCAACACGTCCGAGGCGCCCAAGGCCCCGGCCAGCAAGCCAAGGGCAGAGGCGGTGGCACCCGCCGAGACGGCCGTCGCCGAGAAAGCGCCCGAGACGCTGAGCGCGCCGCGCGCGGGCGGGGCCGACGATCTCAAGAAGATCGGCGGGGTCGGGCCCAAGCTCGAAGGGCTGTTGAACGAGATGGGGTTCTGGCATTTCGACCAGATCGCCAAATGGACCGAGGCCGAGGTGGCCTGGGTCGATGCGCGTCTGAAATTCAAGGGCCGCATCGCGCGGGACAACTGGATCGAACAGGCCCGCAGACTGGCAGATGGCGGCGAGACCGGGGTCTCGCGCGACAAGAAGGAAGAGTGAGCAGGAATCAGGACAGGACAGGCACGCATCAACCGATAGAGGGATGAGATCATGACGGAACAATCAGGACTGGGAACCTGCGGCTGGGTTAGCTGGGGTGTCGGCATCGTGGCCGGGATTCTTGCCTATTGGATGTCGGTTGGGGCGGTGACATGGCTGCCTGCGCTCTTGATCGGGATTTCCGTTGCGGTGTTCGTCGGGTTGATTTTGCTCAGGCTGGTCTGTGGCGGGTCGGTGACCGATCCTGATGCGGATCATGGGCCGACACCGGCCCAGACCGTGGCAAGCGGGGCCGCCGAAGCCGGTGCAGCCGGGGCCACCGCGATGGCCGCGGGGGCGACGGCGATGGCCGACAAGGCCGAGAACAGCGCCGACAAGATGAGCGGCAAGGCCGAGGATGTGACCGAAGCGGCGGCGGAGACGGCCGGAGAGGCCGCCGAGGCGGCGACGGACACGGCCGAAGAGGTGGCGGAGAAGGCAGCGGACACCGCCGAAGACGTCGCGGACGAAGCCAAGGATGCAGGCGCAACGGCGGCGTCGACGGTCGCGGATGTGGCCGAAGAGGTGACGGGCACCCGGCCCGAGGCGCTGAGTGCGGCGCGCGACGGGCAGCCGGACGATCTCAAGCAGATCAAGGGGATCGGGCCGAAGCTGGAAAAACTGTGTAACGAGCTCGGGTTCTATCATTTCGACCAGATCGCGGGCTGGACCGAGGACGAGGTGGCCTGGGTCGATGCCAATCTGCAAGGATTCAAGGGTCGCGTGAGCCGCGACGACTGGGTGGGACAGGCCAAGACGCTGGCCGCGGGTGGCGAGACCGATTTCTCGCAGCGCGTGGGCAAGGGCGAGGTCTATTGAGGCGCTGAGACATGGGTGAGGACGAGCGGCAACAACTGGCGCGCAAGGGGCGGGTCACCGCGCTTGTGATCGCGGGGACCGGCGTGTTCTGGATCCTGGCCATGTTGATTGGCAATGGTATGGGTCTGAGCAACCGGGTGATGGCCCTGTTCGACCTGATCGCGCTGGCGGGGTTCATCCTTGCCTTCGTGATGATTTTTCAAATCCGGCGGGCACGCCGGGACATGGAAGGCTAAAGCGATGCTGAAGGACGAGGACCGCATCTTCACCAACCTCTACGGCATGCATGAACGCAGCCTTGCCGGTGCGAAGGCGCGTGGCCACTGGGACGGCACGGCCGGGATCATCGCGCGGGGGCGGGATGCGATCGTTGACGAGATGAAGGCGAGCGGATTGCGCGGGCGTGGCGGCGCGGGCTTTCCGACTGGACTCAAATGGTCGTTCATGCCCAAGGAGAGCGACGGGCGGCCCGCCTACCTCGTGGTCAATGCCGACGAATCCGAGCCCGGCACCTGCAAGGACCGCGAGATCATGCGCCATGATCCGCACACCTTGATCGAGGGGTGCCTGATCGCGTCTTTCGCGATGAACGCGCATACCTGCTACATCTATATCCGCGGCGAATATATCCGCGAGCGCGAGGCGCTGCAGGCGGCGATCGACGAATGTTACGACGCGGGGCTCTTGGGGCCGAACGCGGCCGGGTCGGGATGGGATTTCGACCTCTACCTGCATCACGGTGCGGGGGCCTATATCTGTGGCGAGGAAACCGCGCTTCTGGAAAGCCTTGAGGGCAAGAAGGGCATGCCGCGGATGAAGCCGCCGTTTCCCGCCGGGGCGGGGCTTTATGGCTGTCCCACCACGGTCAACAATGTCGAAAGCATCGCGGTGGTGCCGACGATCCTGCGCCGCGGCGCGGAGTGGTTCTCGGGCTTTGGCCGTCAGAACAACGCGGGCACCAAGGTGTTCGCGATCTCGGGCCATGTGAACACCCCCTGCGTGGTCGAAGAGGCCATGTCGATCAGTTTCGAGGAGTTGATCGAGCGCCATTGCGGCGGCATCCGGGGCGGTTGGGACAACCTTCTGGCGGTGATCCCGGGCGGCGCATCCGTGCCCTGCGTGCGCGGCGAGAACATGCGCGACGCGATCATGGATTTCGACCATCTGCAAAAGGAATTGCGCTCGGGTCTGGGCACGGCGGCGGTGATCGTGATGGACAAGAGCACCGACCCGATCAAGGCGATCTGGCGGCTGGCGAAATTCTACAAGCATGAAAGCTGTGGCCAGTGCACGCCCTGCCGCGAAGGCACCGGCTGGATGATGCGGGTGATGGAGCGGCTGGTGAAGGGCGAGGCCGAGATCGAGGAGATCGACATGCTGTTTGATGTCTCCAAGCAGGTCGAGGGCCACACGATCTGTGCGTTGGGCGATGCGGCGGCCTGGCCGATCCAGGGGCTTATCCGCAATTTCCGCGAGGAGATCGAAGACCGGATCAAGGCACAGAAATCGGGCCGCATGGGCGCGATGGCGGCGGAGTGAGCGGGATGCGGTTCAGTCATATCATCGGGGGCGCGCTGATCGCGGCGCTGCTGGCCGGGTGCGGGATAACCGACCGGGCGCGGGCCAACCGGGTGGCGTTCGACGGGGTGGAGTTTCGCCCCCGGTCGCAGCAGGTGGGCGAGGCGCGCGAGGAATTCGCGATCACCGTGCCCCGGGCGGGCCAGAGCCTCGTGGGTGCGCGGGCGGCGGGTGCGCATGAGGCCACGCGCTATTGCATCGAGAATTTCGGGCGCTCGGATCTTGAATGGGAGATCGGCCCCGAGGACGAGGAACTGCTGATCGAGAACGGCACGCTGACGCTTCGGGGGCGCTGCGACGGATGGTGAGGCAGTGCGCATATCGCGGGCTATCCGGGCGGAATGCTGCCGGGACGGCGTCCGGTTATTGCATAACGGGGGCGCGGACACCCATCTCGCAGGAAGAGGGGGGCGCCATGGTGGCCGCCCCTTCCATGCTGCGTGAAAGGAATGCCGTGATGCGACTGGTGACAGGTGGACTGGTGGGGTTGATGCTGATGGCGGGGGCGGTGCAGGCCGCCGCCGATGCCAAGGCCCCGCTGCGCGACGTGCGCGAGATCGACGACAACATGCTGTGGGCGGGGATCGCGCTCAGGATCAGCGAAGAATGCGGAGAGATCGACGCGCGGACGTTGAAAGGGCTCAATTTCCTGTGGTCGATCAAGAAGAAAGCCAACGCGCTGGGCTATAGCGACGATGAGATCAACGCCTACCGCAAGAGCGACGCCGAGAAGGCGCGCATCGAGGCGCGGGGCAAGGCCTATGTGAAATCCAAGGGGTTCGATCCGGGCGACGCCGGCGATCTGTGCGAACTCGGCCATGCCGAGATCGCGCGGAACAGCGTCATCGGCACCCTGTTGAAAGCGAAGTGAGGGAAGCATGAGCGACCTGCGAAAGATCATCATCGACGGCAAGGAGATCGAGGTCGATCCCGCATTGACCCTGATCCAGGCCTGTGAGCAGGCGGGGGTCGAGATCCCGCGGTTCTGCTATCACGAGCGGTTGTCGATCGCGGGCAATTGCCGGATGTGCCTTGTCGAGGTGCAGCCCGGACCGCCCAAGCCGGCCGCGTCCTGCGCGATGCAGGTCAAGGACATGCGCCCGTTTCCCGACGGCGAGCCGCCGCAGGTCAAGACCAACTCGCCCATGGTCAAGAAGGCCCGCGAGGGGGTGATGGAATTCCTGCTGATCAACCATCCGCTCGACTGCCCGATCTGCGACCAGGGCGGCGAGTGCGATCTGCAGGATCAGGCGATGGCCTATGGCGTCGATTTCAGCCGCTACCGCGAACCCAAGCGGGCGGTTGATGACCTCGATCTCGGGCCGCTGGTCGAGACCCACATGACGCGCTGCATCTCGTGCACGCGCTGCGTGCGCTTTACCAGCGAGGTGGCGGGCGTCATGCAGATGGGCCAGACCGGGCGCGGCGAGGATGCCGAGATCACCACCTATCTGAACGAGACGCTCGATTCGAACCTGCAGGGCAATATCATCGACCTTTGCCCGGTGGGCGCGCTGGTGTCGCGCCCATACGCGTTCACCGCGCGGCCGTGGGAGTTGACCAAGACCGAAAGCATCGACGTGATGGATGCGCTGGGCTCGTCGATCCGGGTGGACACCCGGGGGCGCGAGGTGATGCGGGTGCTGCCGCGCAACCATGACGGCGTGAACGAGGAATGGATTTCCGACAAGACGCGGTTCATCTGGGACGGCTTGCGGCGTCAGCGGCTGGACCGGCCCTATGTGCGCGAGAATGGCAAGTTGCGCCCCGCGACATGGCCCGAGGCGCTGGGCCGCGCGGCCGAGGCGATGAACGGGGCCAGCAAGGTTGCCGGTCTGGTTGGCGACCTGGTGCCGGTCGAGGCGGCCTATTCGCTCAAATCGCTGGTCGAGGGGATCGGCGGAACGGTGGAATGCCGTGTCGATGGGGCGCGCCTGCCTGCGGGCAATCGCGGCGCCTATGTCGGCACGGCGGCGATCGAGGATATCGACGCGGCGCGATATATCCTGCTGATCGGGACCAACCCGCGCGATGAGGCGCCGGTGCTCAATGCGCGCATCCGCAAGGCATGGCTGCAAGGCGCCAATGTCGGGCTGGTCGGTGAGCCGGTTGACCTGACCTATGAATATGCCCATGTGGGCACCGACCGCGCGGCGCTGCAATCGCTGGTCGATCAGGGCTATGGCGCGGTCAAGGATGTGCCGAGCCTCGTGATCGTGGGGCAGGGTGCGCTGCGCGAAGCCGATGGCGAGGCGGTTCTGGCCGCCGCGCAGGCGGTTGCGGAGAAATCGCAATCGGGGCTTCTGGTGCTGCATACGGCCGCCGCCCGCGTCGGCGCGATGGATGTGGGCGCCGTGACCGAGGGCGGCATGGCCGCGGCGGTCGAGGGGGCCGACGTGATCTTCAACCTCGGTGCGGACGAGATCGACATTGAGCCCGGCCCGTTCGTGATCTATCAGGGCAGCCATGGCGACCGGGGCGCGCATCGCGCCGATGTGATCCTTCCGGGCGCCGCTTACACCGAGGAACAGGGGTTGTTCGTGAACACCGAAGGTCGCCCGCAATTGGCGTTGCGTGCCGGTTTCGCACCGGGCGAGGCCAAGGAGAACTGGGCCGTCCTGCGTGCCCTGTCGGGCGAGATGGACCGCACGCTTCCCTGGGACAGCATGGCGCAATTGCGCCGCGCGCTGGTCGACGAGGTGCCGCATCTGGGGCTGGTGGACGAGTTGGCCGAAAACGACTGGCAACCGCTGGCGCCGGGCAAGCTTGGCAAGGGGTCGGTGGCATTCCGCAACGCGATCGGCGATTTCTACCTGACCAACCCGATTGCGCGCGCCAGCGAAGTGATGGCCGACCTGTCGGCCCGGGCGCGCGCCCGCGCCGGCGAGAAGATGGCGGCGGAGTGATCGGGGGGCTTCGCATAACGCCCCTCGCGCTTGCGGCGCTGGTGATGGGTTGCGACATGCAGGAGCGGCCGGGCGAGGTGACGCGCATGGCGCCCATGCCCGAGGGGCTGGAGTATCGCGGGATCGAGACGCGGCTGCTTGACGGGGAATTGGTGCAGTTCGTGGTGGGCATGGGCCCCAAGGCCGAGCCCGAGCATGTCGAGCGCTATGCGGAATGCGCGGCGGCGCAATACGCGCTTATTCGTGGATACGGTTTTGCGCGCCATGTGCGCACGAATATCGACAAGGAAGACAATGGCGGCTGGCGGGGAGATGCGGTCTATACCATCTCGCCGTCGCTGCCCCGGGGATTGAAGACCATCGACGCCGAAGTCGTGGCCGGCAATTGCGCGGAGAACGGAATACCGATGGTGTGAGGACCTGATGGCTGAATTCTTTACCACCCCTTTTGGGATCTTCGTGCTGATCGTGGCGCAATGCCTTGCGGTCGTGGGGTTCGTGATGATCTCGCTTCTGTTCCTCGTTTACGGGGATCGCAAGATCTGGGCCGCGGTGCAGATGCGCCGGGGGCCGAACGTGGTGGGGGCCTTCGGCATCCTGCAATCGGTGGCGGATGCGCTCAAATACGTGCTGAAGGAGGTGGTGATCCCGGCGGGGGCCGACAAGCCGGTGTTCCTGCTCGCGCCGCTGACGAGTTTCGTGCTGGCGATCCTGGCCTGGGCGGTCATTCCGTTCAACGAGGGGTGGGTTCTTTCGGATATCAACGTGGCGATCCTCTTTGTGTTCGCGGTGTCCTCGCTCGAGGTTTACGGCGTGATCATGGGGGGCTGGGCCAGCAACTCGAAATACCCGTTCCTCGGCAGCTTGCGTTCGGCGGCGCAGATGATCTCTTACGAGGTCTCGCTTGGCCTCATCATCATCGGGATCATCATCTCGACGGGTTCGATGAGTTTCGGCAATATCGTGGCGGCGCAGGACACGGGTTACGGGTTCTTTGGCTGGTACTGGCTGCCGCATTTCCCGATGGTGTTCCTGTTCTTCATCAGCGCGCTGGCCGAGACCAACCGCCCGCCCTTTGATCTGCCCGAGGCGGAATCGGAGCTGGTGGCGGGCTACCAGGTGGAATATTCGGCGACGCCGTTCCTGTTGTTCATGGCCGGCGAATATATCGCGATTTTCCTGATGTGTGCGCTCACCAGCCTGCTCTTCTTCGGCGGGTGGCTGTCGCCCATTCCGGGGCTGCCGGATGGCGTGCTGTGGATGGTGGGCAAGATGGCGTTCTTTTTCTTCATCTTCGCGATGGTGAAGGCGATCACGCCGCGTTACCGCTATGACCAGTTGATGCGGATCGGTTGGAAAGTGTTCCTGCCGCTGTCGCTCGGCTGGGTGGTGTTCGTGGCCTTCGCGGCAAAATTCGAATGGTTCTGGGGCGTTTACGCGCGCTGGACGATGGGGGGCTGACTGATGGCGAATGTCGATTACAGGCGCGCGGCGGGGTATTTCCTGCTCACCGATTTTGCCAAGGGCATGTGGCTGGGGCTGAAGTATTTCTTCGCGCCCAAGGCGACGCTCAACTATCCGCACGAGAAGGGGCCGCTTAGCCCGCGCTTTCGCGGCGAACATGCGCTGCGGCGTTATCCCAATGGCGAGGAGCGCTGTATCGCCTGCAAGCTGTGCGAGGCGATCTGCCCGGCGCAGGCGATCACGATTGATGCCGAACCGCGTGACGATGGCAGCCGCCGGACCACGCGTTATGACATCGACATGACGAAATGCATCTATTGCGGCTTTTGCGAGGAAGCCTGCCCGGTGGATGCGATCGTCGAGGGGCCGAATTTCGAGTTCGCCACCGAGACCCGCGAGGAGCTTTTCTACAACAAGGAGAAGCTTCTGGCGAACGGGGACCGCTGGGAAGCCGAGATCGCCCGCAGCCTTGAGATGGATGCACCCTACCGATGAGCGACGCGAAAAGCCCTTTCGAATTGATGATGGCGCAGGCGCAGGAGATGGCACAAGCCTTCAACCCGGCGCTGGAATCCTTTTCGCCCAAGGGGTTCGAGAAGCTGTGGCCGACCATGCCGAAAGAGGTGATGGAGATGTGGTTCGGCAAGGGCATGTCGCAGGAGGGGCTTGACGCCAAGACGCGGCTGTTGTTGACGCTGGCGGGGATGACCATGCAGGGCGCGCAGGCCGAGACGCCGTTTCGCATGACGGTGCGCCACCTGATCGAGGCGGGCGCCACCCGCGAGGAAATTGCCGAGACCATCGCGCAGATGTCGATGTTCGCCGGCATACCCGCCATGACACGGGCCATGGAACTGGCCCGCGATGTCCTGGCCGAGAACGAGGAAGATGACACATGACCGTCGCGAGCCTTGCATTTTACCTTTTCGCCCTGTCCGCCATCGTCGGCGGTTTTTTCACGGTGGTCAGCCGCAACCCGGTGCATTCGGTGCTGTTCCTGATCCTGGCCTTCCTGTCGAGCGCGGGGTTGTTCGTGCTCCTGGGCGCCGAATTCGTGGCGATGCTGCTCATCATCGTCTATGTCGGCGCGGTGGCGGTCCTGTTCCTCTTCGTGGTGATGATGCTGGACGTGGATTTCGCCGAGTTGAAGGCGGGGATGGCGCAATACCTGCCCATCGCGCTGGCGATTGGCGTGGTTCTTCTGATGCAACTGGGGCTGGCCTTTGGTGATTGGCACATCGCCGAGGGGGCCGAGGCCGCGCGCGCTGCGCCCACGCCCGAGGGGGTCGAGAACACGGCGGCGCTCGGTCTCTTGCTTTATGATCAATATTTCCTGCTGTTCCAGTTGGCCGGGCTTATCCTGCTGGTGGCGATGATCGGGGCGATTGTCCTGACGCTGCGCCACCGCGAGGGTGTCAAGCGGCAGGATGTGCTGCAACAGATGTGGCGCGATCCGGCCACGGCGATCGAGTTGAAGGATGTGAAGCCGGGGCAGGGGCTTTAGGGATGAACGCGGGGACCTGGACAGCGGTGGCCATCGGGGTTCTCACCGCTGTTCTGGTCGCAAACGGTTATTTCGGCGGATAGACCGAAGAGGGACAGACATGATCGGACTTGAACATTATCTCACGGTGGCGACGACGCTTTTCGTCATCGGCATATTCGGGCTTTTCCTCAATCGGAAGAACGTGATCATCCTGCTGATGTCGATCGAGTTGATCCTGCTTTCGGTGAACATCAACCTTGTCGCCTTTTCGAGTTTCCTCGGTGACATGGTGGGGCAGGTCTTTGCCTTGTTCGTGCTGACCGTGGCGGCGGCCGAGGCGGCGATCGGGCTGGCCATTCTTGTCGTCTTCTTCCGCAACCGGGGCACGATCGACGTCGAAGACGTCAACGTGATGAAAGGGTAAGGGGTCATGGAACAGATCATTCTCTTTGCCCCGCTCGTGGCCGCGATCATCGCGGGGTTTGGCTGGCGGATCATCGGCGATCAGGCCGCGCAGTGGTTGACCACGGGCATCCTGTTCCTGATCTGCCTTTTGTCGTGGATCGTGTTCTTTGGCCATGACGGGACCACGCAGCATATCGAGGTGATGCGCTGGATTCAGTCGGGCACGCTCGACACGTCATGGGGCATCCGCATGGACCGGCTGACCGCGATCATGCTGATCGTGGTGACGACCGTTTCGGCGCTCGTGCATCTTTATTCCATGGGCTACATGGCGCATGACGAGAATTTCAGCGAAAAGGAAAGCTATCGCCCGCGGTTCTTTGCCTACCTGTCGTTCTTTACCTTCGCGATGCTGATGCTGGTGACGGCCGACAACCTTGTCCAGATGTTCTTTGGCTGGGAAGGCGTGGGCGTCGCCTCGTATCTGCTGATCGGGTTCTATTACAAGAAACCGAGCGCGAATGCCGCGGCGATCAAGGCGTTCGTGGTCAACCGCGTGGGGGATTTCGGGTTCGCGCTGGGTATCTTTGGCCTGTTCTTCCTCGTCGATTCGATCATGCTCGACGATATTTTCGCGGCCGGACCGATGCTGGCCGAAACGCAGCTTACCTTCCTTTGGACCGAGTGGAACGCGGCGAACCTGCTGGCTTTCCTTTTGTTCGTGGGGGCGATGGGCAAATCGGCGCAGCTTTTCCTGCACACATGGCTGCCCGACGCGATGGAAGGCCCGACGCCGGTTTCGGCGCTCATTCACGCCGCCACCATGGTGACGGCGGGGGTGTTCCTCGTGTGCCGGATGTCGCCGTTGATGGAATTCGCGCCCGAAGCCAAGATGATCGTGGTCTATATCGGGGCGATGACGGCGTTTTTCGCGGCGACCGTGGGCCTTGTGCAGAACGACATCAAGCGGGTCATCGCCTATTCGACCTGTAGCCAGCTGGGGTACATGTTCGTGGCGGCGGGTGTCGGCGTCTATTCGGTGGCGATGTTCCACCTTTTCACCCATGCCTTCTTCAAGGCGATGCTGTTTCTCGGTGCGGGCTCGGTCATCCACGCGATGCATCACGAGCAGGACATGCGCAACTATGGCGGGCTGCGCAAGAAGATCCCCTATACGTTCTGGGCAATGATGGTGGGCACGTTGGCGATCACCGGGGTGGGTATTCCGCTCACCCATATCGGGTTTGCCGGGTTCCTGTCGAAAGACGCTGTGATCGAGAGCGCATGGGCGGGGACCGATGCGGGCTTTGCCTTCTGGGCGCTGGTGATCGCGGCGCTGTTCACCAGTTTCTATAGCTGGCGGCTGATGTTCATGACCTTCTATGGCAAGCCGCGCGGCGACAAGCACACCCATGAGCATGCCCATGAAAGCCCGGTGGTGATGCTGATCCCGCTGGGGGTTCTGGGGCTGGGCGCGATTTTCGCGGGGATGATCTGGTTCGGGTCGTTCTTTGGCGATCATGACGAGGTCAACCGGTTCTACGGCATTCCCGAACAGCACGCCGAGGCGAGCGAGGATGCCGCAACAATGGCCGGAGTGGCGCCGCAGGGGGCGATCTTCATGGCGCCGGACAACCACGTGATGGACGACGCGCATCACGCGCCCAAATGGGTCAAGGTGAGCCCGTTCATCGCGATGCTGATCGGGCTGGTGGTGGCGCTCTGGTTCTATGTTCTCGATCCCAAGATGCCCAGGCGCGTGGCCGAGGCGAACCGGCCGCTTTACCTCTTCCTGCTCAACAAGTGGTATTTCGACGAGATCTATGACTTCGTGCTGGTCCGTCCCACCAAGGCGGTGGGCCGGTTCCTGTGGAAACGCGGCGATGGCGGGGCGATCGACGGGACGATCAACGGGGTGGCCATGGGCGCGATCCCGTGGGTTACGCGGCTCGCCGGGCGGGCGCAATCGGGATACATCTTTACCTATGCCTTCGCCATGGTGATCGGGATCGTGATCCTCGTCACCTGGATGGCTCTTGGCGGGGGAGCGCAGTAATGGACAACCTTCTTTCCATCGTCACCTTCATCCCGGCGCTGGCGGCGCTTATCCTGCTGGTCTTCCTGCGGGGCGAGGACGAGGCGGCACAGCGCAACGCCAAGTGGGTGGCGCTTCTGGCCACCGGCCTGACCTTCCTCGTGTCGCTGTTCATCCTGGCCGGGTTCGACCCCTCGAACACGGGCTTCCAGATGGTCGAGGAGCGCGCATGGCTCCTCGGTCTGCAATACAAGATGGGGGTCGACGGGATCAGCGTTCTTTTCGTGATGCTGACCACCTTCATCATGCCGCTGACCATCGCGGCAAGCTGGAACGTGACCGACCGCGTCAAGGAATACATGATCGCCTTCCTGCTCTTGGAAACGCTGATGCTGGGCGTGTTCATGGCGCTCGACCTCGTGCTCTTCTATCTCTTCTTCGAGGCCGGGCTTATCCCGATGTTCCTGATCATCGGGATCTGGGGCGGTAAGGAGCGGATCTATGCCAGCTTCAAGTTCTTCCTCTACACCTTCCTCGGTTCGGTGCTGATGCTGGTGGCGATGGTGGGGATGTATGCCGAGGCCGGGACCACCGACATCGCCCAGCTCTTGCGGCATGATTTCGGGTCCGAGACGATCTCGCTTTTCGGGTTCCAGATCGTGGGCGGGATGCAGACGCTGATGTTCATCGCTTTTTTCGCCAGTTTCGCGGTGAAGATGCCGATGTGGCCGGTGCACACATGGCTGCCCGATGCGCACGTGCAGGCGCCGACCGCCGGGTCGGTCGTTCTGGCCGCGATCCTGCTGAAGATGGGGGGCTATGGCTTCCTGCGCTTCTCGCTGCCGATGTTCCCGGTGGGGGCGGACCTTCTCACCCCGCTGGTGTTCTGGATGTCGGCGATCGCCATCGTTTACACGAGCCTCGTGGCGCTGGTGCAGGAGGACATGAAGAAACTCATCGCCTATTCGTCGGTGGCGCACATGGGCTATGTTACGATGGGGATTTTCGCGGCCAACCAGCAGGGGATCGACGGCGCGATCTTCCAGATGATCAGCCACGGTTTCATCTCCGGCGCGCTCTTCCTCTGCGTGGGGGTGATCTATGACCGGATGCACACCCGCGAGATCGACGCCTATGGCGGCCTCGTGAACCGGATGCCGGCCTATGCGCTCATCTTCATGTTCTTCACCATGGCCAATGTCGGGCTGCCCGGCACGTCCGGGTTCGTGGGCGAGTTCCTGACGCTGGTGGGGATCTTCAAGGTCAACACATGGGTGGCGCTTTTCGCCACGTCGGGGGTGATCCTGTCGGCGGCTTACGCGCTCTGGCTCTATCGCCGGGTGGTCATGGGCGATCTCATCAAGGAGAGCCTCAAGACGATCAAGGACATGACCACGCGCGAAAAGGCGATCTTTGCGCCGCTGGTGGCGATGACCCTTTTGCTGGGTGTCTATCCGGCGCTTGTGACCGATATCATCGGGCCGTCGGTCGGGGCGCTGATTGGAAATTACGAAACCGCGCTGGCGAATGCGGCATCCGCAAGCCAGTTCGCGGCGTCGCAGTGACGGAGTGACAGAGATGATCCAGGCTGATCTGAATGTAATCCTGCCCGAGATTGTGCTGGCGCTCTATGCCATGGCGGCCCTGCTGATCGCGGTCTATGCCGGCAAGGACCGGTTCACCGGGCCGCTGATCTGGCTGACTGCGGGGTTGATGGCGGTGCTGGCGGCGTGGATCGGAATCAACGGCGAGGGCACGCGCGCGGCCTTTGGCGGCATGTTCCACGATGACGGGTTCTCGCGCTTTGCCAAGGTCACGATCCTCATGTCCGGCGCGGCGGTGCTGGTCATGGGGCAGGATTTCATGGCCAAGCGCGACATGATGCGGTTCGAGTACCCGCTTTTGCTGGTGCTGTCGGTCATCGGCATGATGGTGATGGTGTCGGCCGGGGATCTCATGGCGCTTTACATGGGGCTCGAGCTGCAATCGCTGTCGCTTTACGTGGTGGCGGCGATGCGGCGCGACTCGGCGCGTTCGACCGAGGCGGGGCTCAAGTATTTCGTGCTGGGCGCGCTCAGTTCCGGGTTGCTGCTTTACGGGGCCTCGCTCACCTATGGCTTTGCGGGCACGACGCTGTTTTCCGGCATCATCGACGCGGCGGGCGAGGGGCAGGCGCCGCTTGGCCTTCTGTTCGGGCTGGTCTTCGTGATGGCGGGGCTGGCCTTCAAGGTCAGCGCGGTGCCGTTTCACATGTGGACGCCGGATGTTTACGAGGGCGCGCCCACCCCGGTCACGGCGTTTTTCGCGACCGCCCCCAAGGTGGCGGCGATGGCGCTTCTGGCGCGGGTGCTGCATGACGCCTTTGGCGGGGTGAGCACCGATTGGGGCCAGGTTCTGGCGGTTCTGTCGCTTCTGTCGATGTTCCTTGGCGGGGTGGCGGCGATCGGCCAGACCAATATCAAGCGGCTGATGGCCTATAGCTCGATCGCGCATATGGGGTATGCGCTGATGGGGCTGGCGGCGGGCACGGTGCTGGGCGTGCAGGCGATGCTGGTTTACATGGCGATCTATGTGACGATGAACGTGGGCACCTTCGCCTTTATCCTGTCGATGGAGCGTGACGGGCAGCCGGTGACGGATATTTCGGCGTTGAACCAGTATGCCAAGGCCGAGCCGGGCCGGGCGCTGGCGATGCTGGTGCTCTTGTTCAGCCTTGCCGGCGTGCCGCCGCTGGTGGGCTTTTTCGGCAAGTTCTACGTGCTGCGCGCGGCCTATGACGCGGGGCTTGTCTGGCTGGCCGTGGCCGGTGTGGTGGCGAGCGTGATCGGCGCCTTTTACTACCTGCGCATCGTCTATTACATGTATTTCGGCGAGGAGGGCGAGGCGCTGGACCGCAGCCGCGCGTCGGTCGCCGGGGTGCTTTTGATGGCGAGTGCCGCGATCATGGTCGTCGGGGTGGTGAACCTCTTTGGCATCGAGACGGCGGCGCAGGCGGCGGCGGCGGCGCTGGTCAACTGAGACAGGTTGCAACATTTTGCGAGCGCCCGCCCGTGATGGCGGGCGTCTTGCGTGTTGAAGGGTCGAGTTTGAGTATTTTTACCAAGAAAGAGCGGCAGGTGCGGTCATGAACGACTGGCCGGTTGGATATGGGCGGCGGGTGCTGGACGAGGTGGGCAGCACGATGGAAGAGGCCGCCCGCATCGGGCCGGGGCTGGAGCGGCCCGAGTGGATATTGGCGCGGCGCCAGACCCGGGGGCGCGGGCGGCGCGGGCGGGCCTGGACCGACCCGGAGGGCAATTTCGCCGCAACGCTGGTGATGCGGCCCGAAGGGGGCGCGGCGGAGGTGGCGCTCAGGTCCTTCGTGGCGGCGCTGGCGCTTTATGACGCGCTGGCGCTGGCCGTGGGGCGGGGCAGCGGGCTGAGCCTCAAATGGCCCAATGATGTGCTGTTGAACGGGGGCAAGCTGGCCGGGATCCTGCTGGAAAGCAGCGGGCAGGGGGGGCGGATCGGCCATCTGGCGATCGGCATCGGGGTCAACCTGTGCAATGCGCCCGACAGGGTCGAACCGGGTGCGGTGGCCCCCGTGTCGCTTGTCGGGGAGACCGGGGTGCGGGTCGACCCGGAAGAGTTTCTCGACCTGCTGGCCCCGGCCTATGCGCAGTGGGAGGCGCGGTTTCGTGCGCAAGGTTTCGCGCCGATCCGCGCGGCATGGCTGGCCCGCGCCGCCCGGTTGGGCGAGGCGATCGTGGCGCGCACCGCGCGCGAGGAATGGCGCGGGGTTTTCGAGACGGTGGACGAGCGGGGCAATCTTGTTCTATCCACCGCGGATGGGCGCCGGGCGATTGCCGCGGCCGAGGTTTTCTTTTGAGGGGGCGGGGCATGCTTCTGTGCATTGATTGCGGCAACACCAACACGGTGTTTTCGATCTGGGATGGCGAACGGTTCCTGTGCACGCTGCGCACCTCGACCCACCATTCGCGCACGGCGGATGCCTATTTCACGTGGTTTTCGACGCTGATCAAGCATTACGGGATCGAGACGGATATCACCGAGGTGATCATCAGCTCGACCGTGCCGCGCGTGGTGTTCAACCTGCGGGTCTTTGCCGACCGGTTCTTCAATTGCCGTCCGCTTGTCGTGGGGCGCCCGGAATGCCTTTTGCCGCATCCGCCGCGGGTGGATGCGGGCACGCAGGTCGGGCCGGACCGGCTTGTGAACACCGCCGCCGCCTTTGACCGGCATGGCGGGGATATCATCGTGGTCGATTTCGGCACCGCCACGACATTCGACGTGGTGGCCGCCGATGGCGCCTATGTCGGCGGGGTGATCGCGCCCGGCGTGAACCTGTCGCTGGAAGCGCTGCACATGGCCGCCGCTGCGCTGCCGCATGTCGATATCGCCAAGCCGCAGAAGGTGGTGGGCACCAACACGGTGGCCTGTATCCAGTCGGGGGTGTTCTGGGGCTATGTCGGCCTCGTCAAGGAAATCTGCGTCCGCATCCGGGGCGAGCGCGACCGCGAGATGAAGATCATCGCGACCGGCGGCCTTGCGCCGCTGTTCCAGCAATCCGAGGATCTGTTCGACCGGTTCGAGGACGATCTGACCATGCACGGGCTGACCGTGATTCACGCATATAACAAAGAACAGGGCACCTTATGAGCAAGAAAAAACGGCTGATCTATCTGCCCCTCGGTGGCGCGGGGGAGGTGGGCATGAACGCCTATGTCTATGGCTACGGGCCCGAGGGGGCCGAGCGGCTGATCCTCGTCGACCTGGGGGTGACATTTCCCGACATGGACACCAGCCCGGGGGTCGACCTGATCCTGCCGGACATGAGTTGGCTCATCGAGCGCCGCGATCGGCTGGAGGCGATTTTCATCAGCCATGCGCACGAGGACCACGTCGGCGCGGTGAGCCGGTTTCCCGACCTTCTGGACGTGCCGGTCTATGCCCGCGCGTTCACGGCCAATATCGCGCGCGGCAAGTTGAAAGAAGCCGGCCTCGATGAGCGGATCGTGCGGACGGTGTCGCCCTGGCCCGAGATGACCGAGGCCGGGCCGTTCAGCGTCGGCTTTGTGCCGATCTCGCATTCGATTCC
Organism: Aquicoccus porphyridii; assembly: GCF_008369105.1. Taxonomy (GTDB): domain Bacteria; phylum Pseudomonadota; class Alphaproteobacteria; order Rhodobacterales; family Rhodobacteraceae; genus Aquicoccus; species Aquicoccus porphyridii. Next base: position 156,569 of record NZ_VINQ01000008.1, read on the forward strand.
GGAGACCTCGGCGCTGGTCATCGACACGCCCGAGGGGCGGCTGGTGCATTCGGGCGATTTCAAGATCGACCACACGCCGCTCGTTGGGGAACCGTTCGACGAGGCCGTCTGGGAAGAGATCGGCAAGTCGGGGGTGCGGGCGCTGATGTGCGATTCGACCAACGTGTTCTCGCCCCATGCCGGGCGTTCGGAGGCCGAGCTGGAACCGCAGATCGAGGAGTTGTTCAAGGGCGCGAAGGGCATGGTAGTGGCGACGACATTTGCCTCGAACGTGGCACGGGTCAAGACGCTGGCGCTGGCGGGCGAACGCACGGGGCGGTCGATCTGTCTTTTGGGGCGGGCGATGCGGCGGATGATCGAGGCCAGCGTCGAGACCGGGGTTCTGCGCGATTTTCCCAAGGTGGTGAGCCCCGAAGAGGCACAGGGGATTGCGCGCGAGAGCCTGATGCTGCTGGTCACCGGCAGCCAGGGCGAGCGGCGGGCGGCCAGCGCGCAACTGGCGCGGGGCAAGTATAACGGGCTCGAGATGAAGGAGGGCGACCTGTTCCTGTTCTCGTCGAAGACGATCCCGGGCAATGAACGTGGCGTGATCCGCATCATGAACCAGTTTTCCGAAATGGGCGTCGACGTGGTGGACGAGAATGCAGGATTGTATCACGTATCGGGCCATGCCAACCGGCCCGATCTGGCCAAGATGCACGCGCTGGTCGATCCGCAGATGATCATCCCGATGCATGGCGAGCACCGGATGCTGCGCGAGCATGTCAAGCTGATCAAGGAGGGCCGACGCGAAGGTATCGTGGCGGTGAACGGCACGATGGTGGACCTTTCGGGCAATGCGCCGAGCGTGGCCGGGTTTGTCGAGACCGGGCGGACCTATGTCGATGGATCAGTGCAGATCGGGGCGCTGGACGGGATCGTGCGCGACCGGATTCGCATGGCATTGAACGGGCATGTGGTGGTGACGCTGATCCTCGACGAGGCGAATGAACCGCTGGGCGAGCCATGGTGCGAGGTGATGGGCCTGCCCGAAACCGGGCGCAGCCGCGCGGCGCTGGTCGAGGTTCTGGAGAACGATCTTGGACAGTTCCTTGCGCGGGCCGGGGCCAAGACGCTGGCCGATGATGACAAGCTCGAACAGGAGATGAAACGCATCGTGCGCAAGGTGGCGCAGGACGAGATCGGCAAGAAACCCGAGGTGACGGTGATCACGAGCCGCCTGGCGTGACGGGTTGCGGCGGACCCGGGGCTCTGCCCCGGACCCCGGAGTATTTTTCGCAAGATGAAGGAATGGCCGGGGTTACCCGGCGCGGCGTTCGTCGAAGCTCTTGGCGATGAAGCCGGGCAGGTGGTCGCCCATGCCGACAACCTTGTTGCCACTATCCGATTTCCCGCGCTTGCCCTGGCCGCTGCCCTGATCGCTCTTGGGCTTGGTGTCGCGGGGCGTGTCGTCCTTGCGGGGCGCGTCCTGTTCAGCCTTTTCGGGCTTTTCGGATTTGTCGGGCGATTTGCGGGTGCTGCGTTTCGCAGCCGGCTTGGGTTCTTTCTGAGGTGCGTCCTTGCCGGTTTCCTGGACCGTCTCCTTGGCCGCGTCATTTGCGGGTTTGGCGCCCGTGAGCGGGTTGTCGATCCGGGGAATGTCCTTCTGGAGCAGCTTTTCAACCGCGTCGAGGTTCTTTTCGTCGCGCGGGCCGCAGAGCATGAGCGCCTTGCCGTCCCGCCCGGCGCGGCCGGTGCGGCCGATACGGTGCACGTAATCCTCGGGGTGGCCGGGGACATCGAAATTGAACACGTGGCTGACCGAGGGCACGTCGAGCCCGCGGGCGGCGACGTCCGACGCGATCAGCAGCTTGAGCTTGCCTTCGCGGAAGCCGTCGAGCGTGCGGGTGCGTTGGGATTGATCGAGATCGCCATGGATCGGCGCCGCGTCGTAGCCGGATTTCTTGAGCGATTTGGCGACGATATCCACGTCGGTCTTGCGGTTGCAAAAGACGATCGCATTGGTGAGTTTTTCGCCCTCGCCGTCGATCAGCGCGCGCAGCAGATTGCGTTTTTCGCTGGCTTCGCGGTCGCGGCGCGAGGGGTGGAACATGACCACGCCCTGTTCGATGGTTTCGGAGGCGGTGGCCTGGCGGGCAACCTCGATCCGGGCGGGGTTGGAGAGGAAGGTGTTGGTGATCCGCTCGATCTCGGGTGCCATGGTGGCCGAGTAGAAAAAGGTCTGGCGGGTGAAGGGGGTGAGCGAGAAGATGCGTTCGATATCGGGGATGAAGCCCATGTCGAGCATGCGGTCGGCCTCGTCCACCACCATGATCTGAACGCCGTTGAGCAGAAGCTTGCCGCGTTCGAAATGGTCGAGCAGGCGGCCCGGCGTGGCGATAAGGACGTCGACGCCCTTGTCGATCAGGAGATCCTGTTCCTTGAACGAGACCCCGCCGATCAGCAGCGCCTTGCTCAGCTTGACGTATTTCGCGTAGGTGTCGAAGCTTTCGGCCACCTGCGCGGCAAGTTCGCGTGTCGGGCAGAGCACGAGGCTGCGCGGCATCCGCGCGCGGGCACGGCCGCGGGCGAGCATCGAAACCATCGGAAGGGTGAAGCTGGCGGTCTTGCCGGTGCCGGTCTGGGCGATGCCCAGAATATCGCGCCCTTCGAGCGCGTGCGGGATCGCACCCGCCTGAATCGGGGTCGGTGTTTCATAGCCCGCATCCGCGATGGCTTTGAAAACCTTCGGGTCGAGGTTCAGGTCTGAGAATTTTGTCATTTTTATCCGTAGTTTACGGACAATTCGCGCCCGTAGCGGCTGTTTTGGGGCGGGCCCGGATGGCCCTGTGGCAGTTCACATAGATAACCCACGCGGCAGACATACAGAAATCTGCGAGCAGCGTCAATCACATGGGGGTGTCCGGGCTCAATCTGCCTTGGCGTGTGCCGCCGTTTCGCGTTTCGATGACGGTCAGGCGAGCCATGGGAAATGGCGCGCGCGCTTGGCATCGAGGCCGAGATCGTAGCACCGGAGCAGCCCGTGCGCGTCGAGCCGCGCGCGCAGTGCGGGTGTGGCGCGGCAGGTTTCGTCGTAAAAGGCGCGCAAGCCGGGTTCGCCTTCAGTATTCTCGATAAAGGTAAACAATTCGTGCATCGACATACCACCCGTGTCGCGGGCGCGGTTGGGGGCGAGGTCGGGGCGGTAGGAGCCCCGTTCAAGGCGGTAGCGATAGCTCGTGATGAAGTCGTGCCAGCTTTGGGCATGCATGTGGCACAGCTCGGTCTGGTCAAGCTCGACCTGCCCGGGGTTCTGCTCCTCGCCAAGATGGATGTTGTGGATCTTCATGGTGAGCCCGTCGATGCCGGTGCGAAAGAAGAGCTTGCCCGCGACATGGGAGAGAAACCCGCCATTGAGAAACCCGCCATAGGTGGGAAAGATCGTCTCGGTCTGGCGTTGGCGGGTGGCGCGGTCGTTGGTCATGGCCTTGAAACAGGTGCGAGCGGCGGGAATGTCGTCGATACCGTCGGAGGAGAGCGCCTCGACCGGGCGGATGCGGGCGCAGAGGCAATCGGCGGACAATGCTTGAAGTTGATCTTCTAACGGTTTGTGTGGCCACAGGAATTCGTCAACATCGATATGCGCGATCCAGTCGATATCGGCGGCCTTGCGGGTATAGGCGTGGCGCGCATTGGCGGTCTGGCGGGCCTGATGCTTGGCCGGGCGGTTGGGGTTGCGCCAATGGTCGGCATCGGCCTTGAACACGCGGATCTTGGGGTGCTGTTTCAGTGCTTCGAACGCCGCCGGGTTGTCATCGTCGAGATAGATGATCAACCGATGCGCGTCCAGGTCGAGGTGATGGGCGGCGAAATCGGCGATCTCGCGCAGCGGTGCCTTGATCGTCGAGACGATGCCCCAGCGAAGCCTGTCCTGCGCCATTCAATCCCCGCCTTGCTGTGCTGCGCCGGGCATGCGGATCAGACCATCATTTCCTTGGTGGCCTTGAGCGTCACCTCGGGATGGTCGCGTTCGATCCGGTCGATATCCCATTGCAGCCGGGTGAGATAGACGATGTCGCCATCATGGTCGTGGGCGATGTGTTGCTTGTTGGAATCTGTAAATTTTTCAACGGCCTGCCTGTCGCCGTCCACCCAGCGGGCCGAGGTGAACTGTGACGGCTCGAAGCGCACCGGGATGCCGTATTCCATCTCGATACGCGAGGCCAGGACCTCGAATTGCAGGGCGCCGACAACGCCGACGACGAAGCCCGAACCGATGGCCGGTTTGAAGACCTTGGCGGCGCCTTCCTCGGCGAATTGCATGAGCGCCTTTTCAAGGTGTTTGCCCTTCATCGGGTCGGTGGCGCGGACCGATTGCAGAAGCTCGGGGGCGAAGGAGGGGATGCCGGTGACGCGCAGCATCTCGCCCTCGGTGAGGGTGTCGCCGATGCGCAATTGCCCGTGGTTGGGGATGCCGATGATGTCGCCGGCCCAGGCCTCTTCGGCGAGTTCGCGGTCGGAGGCGAGGAACAGCACCGGGGCCGAGACGGTCATCGGTTTCTTGCTGCGCACATGGGTCAGTTTCATGCCGCGCCTGAAGTGGCCCGAGGCCAGGCGCATGAAGGCGACGCGGTCGCGGTGCTTGGGGTCCATGTTCGCCTGGACTTTGAAGACAAAGCCGGAAACCTTTGTTTCTTCAGGAGAAATCTGGCGAGAATCGGCGGATTGCGGTTGCGGTTCGGGGCCGTAGGTGGCGATGCCTTCCATCAGTTCCTTGACCCCGAAGGAATTGATCGCGGAGCCGAACCAGATCGGCGTCATGTGGCCTTCGAGCACCGCCGCCGGATCGAGCGTGGGCAGCAGTTCGCGGGCCATCTCGACCTCGTCGCGGAGTTGCGCGAGCAGGTCGGCGGGGATGTGTTCCGCGAGAAGAGGGTCGTTCAAGCCCCTGATTTCAATGGTTTCGGCCACCCGGTTGCGGTCGGCCCGGTCCATCAGTTCGAGCCGGTCATTGAGCATGTCGTAACAGCCCAGGAAATCGCGGCCCTGCCCGATGGGCCAACTGGCCGGGGTCACGTGAATGGCCAGCATTTCCTGAATTTCGTCAATGATTTCAAAGGTGTCTCGCGCCTCGCGGTCCATCTTGTTGCAGAAGGTCAGGATCGGCAGGTCGCGCATGCGGCAGACCTCGAAAAGCTTCTGCGTCTGGCTCTCGACCCCCTTGGCGCCGTCGATCACCATGATCGCGGCATCGACCGCGGTGAGCGTGCGATAGGTGTCTTCGGAGAAATCCGAGTGCCCGGGCGTGTCGACAAGATTGAAGCGGAACGTCTTGAAATCAAACGACATTGCCGAAGCCGAGACGGAGATTCCGCGATCCTTTTCCATCTGCATGAAATCCGAGCGGGTGCGTCGCGCCTCGCCCTTGGCACGGACCTGTCCGGCCATCTGGATCGCGCCGCCGAAGAGCAGGAATTTCTCGGTCAGCGTGGTCTTGCCGGCATCCGGGTGCGAGATGATGGCAAAGGTGCGCCGACGGGCGATTTCGGCGGGCAGATCGGGGCGGTTTGGTGCGGTGTCAAGCATGAGCGCGCGTATAGGTAAGGTTTTGGACAAAGGCAAGAAAAGAGGGGGGTGACATCCGACTGCGTTCCGGCTGTTGCCCGGCTGCCGTGCGATCGGCTTGGGCCGCGTTAACCTTTGGCGGTCAGGGTCGGGGCCGAGGTCGCATGAAAGGATGAGTAAGATGAGTGAAACGAAACGCATGGCCGAGGCGCGGATGGTCGAGGAGTTGCGGCGCTTCCAGGAGCAGTTGTCGAGGAACTGGGTCGAGCGGTCATTGCCCGAGGAGTGGAATGGTCTCGCGTCGCGCCAGCCGCTTGAGCCGGTCAAGGATCGGGTGACGATCCGGCTCGACGCGGACATGGTGCGGTGGTTTCGCAAGCTCGGGCCGGGATACGGGCGGCGGATCAACGCGGTGCTGCGGATCTACTGGGAGGCGCTGAGCGCGGGACGGATCAAGGCGCATTGGGACGAGGACGAGTTGTCACCGCCCTTCATGGAGCTGATCGAGCGGATGGCGGAACTGAGCGAGGCGCGGCGTGGCGACGGGGGATAGAGCGTGTCGCGTTTGATTGGGAACGCGCGCGCCCCGGATTTGGGTTGGGGCCCGTGACGAGGGTGAGAGGCCCCGGCGCAAGGCCGGGGCGGGGTGGCGAGACGCCGTTGCCCCTGCCCATGGCGCGCGGCCCACCCACCCACCCGCCGCGCGCCATGGGCAGGGGGCACATATGCCGGGGGGCTGGCCCGGAGGATGGCGAGGCCATGAGTATTTTTGCCAAGAAAGAGCAGGGGTGCGCGCGTGGCGTTGGGAGTGCCGGGGTCAGCGGGTCGTGGCGCGGCGCAGGATCGCGGCGGCGTCGGGGCGGTCGAGCAGGTTCTGCCCGATCTCGAAGTCGAGATGGCTGGCCATGGCGTGGCGCGGCAGGGTTCCGGCCAGTTTCGCGGCCACGCCGTCGGGCAGGGCGGGGCGGGTGCGCGGGTCGATCAGCAGGGTTTCGGCGGCGATGCCTTCGGCGAAGATGATCTGGTGGCGGTCAAAGAGAAGCTGGAAGTAATCGACGAACCCGCCCGCCTGCACCCGGATGCTGTCGCCGTTGACGAGGTGGCGTGCCCGCACGAGGATTTCGGCGCGGCCCGCGCCGATCCGGTCGGAGCGTTGATAGATGAACAGCCGGTGATCGGGCGAGACCAGCAGGTCGTGCTGATTGTGCAGGGTGTCGGCGGTGATCAGGATCGGGGCGAAGTCGCCCACCGCGCGCACCGTGTTCTGGCCGATCCAGCGAATGGCCTGCGGGCCGTCATCGCGGGTAAGCACGCGGTCGCCAACGCGCAGATCCTCGATCGGGCGCTGTTCGCCGGTGGCCAGCGTGATCCGCGTGCCGCGGGCGAAGGAGACGCAGGCGACCTGTGCAAAGCGCGACAGGGCGGTTTCGCGGTCGATGCCAACCAGCAGGTAATCGGTCCTGGGCTGGAGCGTGGCCAGCGGCAGGCCGTAGATCTCGGCGACGTGGCCGTCGGCATCGACCTCGACCAGCACCAGCAGCTCGGTCACGTCGCTGGCGCGGGTCATGAAGGTGAGGCAGGAATCGAGCACCACGGTCGCCCCGGGCCGACCCAGCGGCGAATCCTCGGCGATGGTGAAATGCCCGTTATCGGCGGTATGGAGCGCGAGCCGGGCCGGGGCCGCGCCGGGGGCGAGTTCATAGCTGTCTTCGGGCACCAGTTCATCCGCGAAGCCGAGCCCGTCGCCCATGTTGGCGCCGTTCGTCACCCGCAGCATGGCCGACGGGTAGACGGGCAGGGCATGGGCCGGGCGGTCGCGGTCGGAGCTCATTTCGGGCCTTTTCGTGGTGGTGGTGCCGGACAGGCGAAGCCCTAGGTTAGGATTATGGCGAGATCGGGTCAACGTGTCGGAGATTTGGGGGCCGGGCGTGGATTACTGTCCTGTTGTGCCGTTTTGGCGGCGACGTGGGGATCGGCTGGCATCCCGCGCCGGGTTGCGGTTAAGTCGGGGCCGGAGATGACAACAAGGGAGCGAAAAGATGGATCTGGGAATCGCGGGCAAGAAGGCGGTGGTTTGCGCCTCGTCGAAAGGATTGGGCCGGGGCTGTGCCGAGGCGCTGGCCGGGGCGGGCGTGTCGCTGGTGCTCAATGCGCGCGGCGCGGAGGCGCTCGAGGCGACGGCGGAAGAGATCGCCGCGGCGCATGGCGTCGAGGTTGTGCCGGTGGCGGCCGACATTACCACCGAAGCGGGCCGCGCCAAGGTGCTGGAGGCCGCGGGCGCGGCGGATATCCTTGTCAACAATGCGGGCGGGCCGCCGCCGGGCATGTGGTATGACTGGGAGCGCGAGGATTTCATCAAGGCGCTGGATGCCAACATGCTGGCCCCGATCGCGATGATGAAGGCGCTGTTGCCGGGGATGATGGAACGCGGATGGGGCCGGGTGGTGAATATCACCTCGGTGTCGGTCAAGGCGCCGATCGGGGTGCTGGGCCTGTCGAATTCGGCGCGCGCGGGGCTTACCGGCTATGTCGCGGGCACGGCGCGGCAGGTGGCCGGGTCGGGCGTGACGATCAACAACCTGCTTCCGGGTATTCACGCGACCGACCGCGCCGTGGCGCTGGACGGGAATGCCGCGAAGGCGCAGGGGCTGACCCCCGAGGAGGTGCGCGCGGCGCGCTGTGACACGATTCCCGCCGGGCGCTATGGCACGGCCGACGAGTTCGGCGCGGCCTGTGCGTTCCTGTGTTCGCGGCATTCGGGCTTTATCGTGGGGCAGAATATCCTGCTCGATGGCGGGGCGGCGAACATCTCGATGTAAGGGCACGACCGGGTCTTGCCGCGCCGCGGGGGGCGGCGTAAGGGGAGGCCATGGGACATCCTGTCACATATCGCGAGCATGCCCGTTCGGTGCTGATTCTCGGCCTGCCACTGATTGGCGGCAACGTCGCGCAATACGCGGTGACGTTGACCGATACGCTCATGCTTGGCTGGTACGACGTCGGCGCGCTGGCCGGTAACGTGCTGGGCGGCATGGTGTTTTTCGTGCTGTTCATCTTTGGCGCGGGATTCGCGCTGGCGGTGATGCCGGCGGTGGCCTCGGCCGAGGCCGAGGGCAACACGGTGCAGGTGCGGCGGGTCACACGGATGGGGCTTTGGGCCTCGCTCGGATTCGGGCTGGCGGCGATGCCGATCTTCATCTTTGCCCGGCCCATCCTTGGCATGATGGGGCAGGAGGCGGATGTCGCCGAGCTGGCCGCGCAATACCTCAACATCGCGGGCTGGGGCATCCTGCCGGCGCTGGCGGGGATGGTGCTCAAGAGCTATCTTTCGGCGCGCGAATATACCGGCATCGTGCTGTGGGGGACGGTGGTGGCGGCGCTGGCCAACGTGGTGGTGAATTACGCGCTGATCTTCGGCAATTGGGGCGCGCCGGAACTGGGCATTCGCGGCGCCGCGATTGCCTCGGTCGTGGTGCAGACGGTGCTTCTGGTGGCGCTGATGGGCTATATCCTGATCCGGGCGCCGGAACACACGCTGTTCCGCCGGTTCTGGCGCCCCGACTGGGAGGCGCTGGGGCAGGTGGTGCGCGTGGGGTTGCCGATCGGGCTGACCCTGCTGGCCGAGGTGAGCCTCTTCGCGGCCAGTTCGGTGATGATGGGCTGGCTCGGCAAGGTGCCGCTGGCGGCGCACGGGATCGCGCTCAACATCTCGTCGCTGGTCTTCATGGTGCATCTCGGCTTGTCGAGTGCGGCCACGGTGCGGGTGGGCCGCGCGATCGGGCGGCGCGATTACGAAGGGCTCAGGCGCGGGGCGATTGTCGTGCTGGCCCTGTCGATGGTGGCGGCGCTGATATCGGTGGTGCTGTTCCTGACGGTGCCCGGCCCGATGGTCGGGCTGTTTCTCGACCCCAACGATCCGCAGCGCGAGGCGGTGCTGGCGATCGGGGTCATCCTGATGGCGGCGGCGGCGCTGTTCCAGCTGGTCGATGCGGCGCAGGTCATGGCGCTGGGCCTGTTGCGCGGGGCGCAGGACACCAAGGTGCCGATGCTGATCGCGGTGCTGGCCTATTGGGTCGTGGGCGTGCCGGCGAGCTATGGGCTGGGCTTCGTGCTGGATTTCGGCGGGGTCGGGATCTGGCTCGGCCTTGCGCTCGGTCTGGCGGTGGCGGCGGGCCTCCTGACGTGGCGCTTTTTCGCGGTCTCGATGGCGCGCGCGTTCTGAACGCGCAGCCCGCCCTGCCTGCTCTTTCTTGGGAAAAATACTCACTTGCGCAACGCCGCCGACTGCACAGCGTTGCATTTGCGCGCGCGGCTCAGTCCTTCATCAGCCGGTCGGCCTTCTTGCGCACCAGCACCGTGCGCAGGTCGTGCATCGCCAGCAGGAGCGCATCCGTCACCTCTTCGAGCTGGGCATCGCTGGCGCGGGACTGGGCCCAGTGGGTGGTGAGGTTGAGGTGATCCACCGCGCGGTGGATGTCGTCGATGTCGCGCGCGGCGAGGGTGTCTATCCGCGCCTGCATCCAGTCGCGGATCACCTCAAGGTCGCGTTCCGAGAGGTCGCGGTTGCCATGCGGCTTGATCTCGCCGTTGCGGGTGTTGACGACGGCGATCTGGTCCATCTCGATCCGGCGCTGGCGGTTCTCGGTGTCCACGCGGAACACGAAGGCGCCGTTTTCACGCACCCGGAAGTAATAATCTGGAAGCTCGCCGCTCATATTTCGGTCCTAGATCTTCATGTCAGGGCGGCGCAGAAATCCTGAATCCGCGTGCAGGCTTCCTTCAATGCCTCGTCGGAGGTGGCATAGCTCACCCGGAAGCAGGGCGAGAGGCCGAAGGCCGCGCCGAACACCACCGCGACGCCCTTTTCCTCGAGCAGCGCTTTGGCGAAGATCTCGTCATTGTCGATCTTCACGCCGCCCGCGCTGGTCTTGCCGATGAGACCGGCAATCGAGGGGTAGACGTAAAACGCACCCTCGGGCGTGGGGCAGGTGATGCCGTCGATTTCCGAGAGCATCGAGACCACGAGATCGCGGCGGCGTTTGAAGGTGGCGTTGTTCCGGGCGATGAAATCATGCGGGCCGTTCAATGCCTCGACCGCCGCCCATTGCGAAATGGATGAGGGGTTCGAGGTCGATTGCGACTGGATCTTGCGCATCGCGCCGATCAGTTCCCTGGGACCGGCGGCATAGCCGATGCGCCAGCCGGTCATGGCATAGGCCTTGGACACGCCGTTGCAGGTCAGCGTGCGCTCGTAAAGTCCCGGCTCAACCTCGGCGGGGGTGCAGAACTCGAAATCGTCATAGGCGAGATGCTCATACATGTCGTCGGTCATCACCCAGACATGGGGGTGGCGCATGAGCACGTCGGTGAGGCCCTTCAATTCGGCGCGGCTATAGCCCGCGCCGGTGGGGTTGGAGGGCGAGTTGAAGATGAACCACTTGGTTTTCGGGGTGATCGCGGCTTCGAGCTGATCGGGGGTGAGCTTGAACTCGTTTTCAAGCGTCGCCTCGACCGCCACCGGCACACCACCGGCGAGCAGCACCATGTCGGGGTAGCTCACCCAGTAGGGGGCAGGGATCACCACCTCTTCGCCGGGGTTGAGCGTGGCCATGAGCGCGTTGTAGAGGATCTGCTTGCCGCCGGTGCCGACGCTGACCTGATCGGGAGTGTAATCGAGCCCGTTGTCGCGCTTGAACTTGGCGCAGATCGCCTGTTTCAGCTCGGGGATGCCGTCAACGGCGGTGTATTTGGTCTTGCCCGCTTGAATCGCGGCGATGCCTGCGGCCTTGATATGGTCGGGCGTGTCGAAATCGGGTTCGCCCGCGCCCAGGCCGATCACGTCCTTGCCCTGTGCCTTGAGCTCGGCCGCGAGGTTCGAGACGGCGATGGTGGGCGAAGGTTTGACGCGCGAGAGCGTGTCGGAAAGGAAGGCCATGATGTCGGAACCCCGGTTTGTGTTTCGCTGCCACCTGTCATAAGTTGCCGCAGCATCCCCTTCAAGCGGGAAGAGAAAGGATCCGAGATGAGCGATAATCTGGCCGAGGGCTGGTTCGACCCGGAAACAGCAACCTTTGGCGACCGCGTCGAGGGCGCGCGCGAAGCGGCGGGCATGACGCAGAAACAACTGGCCAAGCGGCTGGGTGTGAAGCTGGCGACGCTTCAGGATTGGGAAAACGATATCAGCGAGCCGCGCGCCAACAAGTTGCAGATGCTGGCCGGGGTTCTCAACGTCTCTCTCACCTGGCTTCTGGACGGCAGCGGCGATGGCATCGACGCACCCGAGGAGGTGCAGCCGATCAATGACGAGCTGGGCCAGGTGCTGGCCGAGTTGCGGGAATTGAAAGCCCGTGCCAACCGCACGGCCAACCGGTTGGGATCGTTGGAGAAACGCCTGCGCGGGTTGGCGCGGGAGGGGCAGCTTGGCTGAGCCGCGCGAGGCGCGATTGAAGCGCATGAAGATGCGCTCGATGCGGCGCGGGATCAAGGAGATGGACCTGATCCTGATGCGTTTTGCCGAGGCCCGGCTCGACGCGATGGACGAGGCCGCGCTCGATGCCTATGACGGGTTGTTGAACGAGAACGACCAGGATCTTTACCAATGGGTGAGCGGACAGGCGGTGCCGCCCGCGCATCTGCGCGGGTTGATCGACGCGATTGCGGCCGAGATCGGCCGGGGTTGAGCGGCATTTTGGTAAAAATGTCTGTATCAAGCGGCGCGCGGCCTGCCGTGATGTGGTCCTGATTTAACGGATTTTTCGGCTTTTTATCTCAATCTCCCTCTCCAGGCGGTTTGGATGGAGACGAGAATGAGTATTCACATGCCGATGACCAAGGGGGCCGGGGCCGGTTTCATGAGTGGCTATCTCGACGCGCTTGCGCTGGTCGAGCGATTGCACCGGTTGCTGCTTGATGTGATCAAGGACGAGTTCGAACGGGTCGGCGTTCTGGACATCAACGCGGTTCAGGGGCTCTTGCTGTTCAACATCGGCGACAACGAGGTGACGGCGGGCGAACTCAAGACCCGGGGCTATTACCAAGGCTCGAACGTGTCCTACAACCTCAAGAAACTGGTCGAGATGGGATATATGCACCATCAGCGCTGCGAGGTTGACCGTCGCTCGGTGCGGGTGCGGCTGACCCAGAAGGGGCGTGACATCCGCGACATGGCGAGCGAGCTTTTCGCGCGCCATGCCGAGGGGTTGACGGCCAAGGGTGTGGTCGACGCGCAGGGGATCGAGGATATCACCCGCGCGCTCAAACGCATCGAGCGTTACTGGACCGACCAGATCCGCTATATCTATTGAGCCGGGCGGCCCGGTTGGCCGCCCCTGTCTTCGTGGCGCGCGTTACCAGTGGCCGGTATTTTCCATGCTGAGCCACGGTTCGGCCGGGGGCAGGGGATCGCCCTGTTGCAAAAGCTCGATCGAGATGTTGTCGGGGCTGCGCACGAAGGCCATGCGCCCGTCGCGCGGCGGGCGGTTGATCACCACGCCGTTGTCCATCAGGTGCTGGCACATGTCGTAGATATTGCCGACCTCGTAGGCGAGATGCCCGAAATGGCGGCTGTCGGAGGGCAGTCCGGTGTCGCCGTCCCAGTTATAGGTCAGTTCGACCGGGCATTCGGGTTGGCCCGGGGGGGCCATGAAGATCAGCGAGAAGCGACCCTCTTCGCTGTCGTAATGGCGGGTCTTTTCAAGGCCCAGAAGCTCGTAAAAGCCGATGGCGGCGTCGAGATCCTTTACCCGGACCATGGTGTGGAGATATTTCACGTGCATGTCGTTCCCCTTTGATGCGTCGCGCGTCAGGATAACGCCCGCATCGGCAGTGTCGAGGGGGTGCGCGCGGATCAGAAGGCCGAGCGCAGCCCGAGGGCGAGGCCCAGGTTCTCGACATCGAAGAGGCCCACGTTCGAGTCGGTGCGGCTCGTGCTGAGGGTGAGGGTGGGGGTGAAGCCGAGATAGTCCATCCTGTCGAACGCCATGGTCATGTCGGCCGACGCCTCGCGGTCGCGGCGCGCACCGGCGCGATAGGGCGTCGCGGGATAGTCGCGGGCGCGCAGCCCGAGGCCGAAGCTCGTCTTGACGCCGAGGATGGGTTGCGGGGGGGCATAGCTCAGCCGCGTTGCGACCTCGGTGAAATCGGCCGAGGCGTGCGACGCGCGGCTGTCGGTCAGTTGCAGGCTGAGCCCCACCTGCCCGCGGTTCGACAGCACCCGCGCATAGCTGGCCTGTGCGCGCACGAGATCGGCATGCGGGGCGGCGGGACCGCGCGTGCGCTCGCCCGTCAGCTTGACATTGAGCCGCGACACCCGCGAGAGCGGCATTGTGTGGCCGACCGAGAGGCGCGCGAAATCGGAATAGGGGCTGCCGCCATACCATGTCTTGCCAAGCGCGGCCGACAGCGTGGTTTCGCGCCGCGTGTCGAGCTGCATGAAGCGTTGCGTGACACCCGCCGAAATCGCGGCAAAGGCGAAATCGCTGCCCCGGGCGGTGGGGGCGATGCGCCGTGCCTCGGACGACAGGCGATAGTCGCGGCGCAGCGCGTTGAACGTGAGATCGGTGGCGCGGCTCGGTGTTTCGGCCACCCGGTAGCGCAGTGCCGCGCCCCCCATGACTTCGAGACCCGAAAGCGCGCGCGCCGCGCCGGTCAGGTTGACATCGGGCAGGCCGAAAATGTCGATGGTGGAATTGGCGCTGCCATTGTTGACGTTGGATTTGGGCGTGATGCCGAAGCGAAGCTGCACCGAGAGCGGGTTGCGTTGCCGCACATAGCGGAAATCGCGCACCGCCGCCTGCCGGAGGCGTTCATTGGGGGCGTGATGCGCGGCGCGGCGCAGCCAGAACTGCGCCCGGGTGCGTTGATCGGATGAGGCCAGCGCCTGTGCCATGGCAAGGGCGGCGGCATGGCGTTCACGGGGCGCGCGCGCGACGGACCATGCGCGGCGGGCGTGGGTTTGCGCCTCGCGGGCTTGGCCGGCATCGCGATGGGCGCGGGCGGCGAGCAGCAACGCCTCGATATCGTGGGGGTCGCGGGCGAGGAGCGCGTCGGTCAGTGCCCGGGCGCGGGCGGTGTCGCCTGCCTCGATCGCGACGATGGTGGCAAGGCGCATGTCCCCGGGGCTGAGTGCCGCGCGCTCATCCGCCCATGCCGTGGGAGACCAGGTCAGGCCAAGCACCAGAGCCAGCCGCAGGATGTGCCGCATGGGTCAGCCCCCCGGGAGCGTCAGCGGGTGGCGATGAAGCCACCGGTTTCGCGCACGGTGACGTTGTCGAAGCGCGGGTCATCGCCTTCGATCACGACCATGCCGACGATCTCGCCGTTCATGGTGGTGTGATCGCCGGACAGGAGCAGGTAGTAATTGCCGGTGTCAAGCTCGTTGCCCTCGGGATCGACGGTAAATGCCCCGGCCGTGGCTTCGCCATTCGCGTCCATGGCGCCCGGCCCGATGCGGAAGGTGATGGTCGGCATGGCGGTGGCCGGTGCCGTACCGGCGGGCAGGTCATCATTGAGGGCGGCGATATAATCGCTGGAGACATCCGCACCGGAAAGGTCGAGAATCTCGCGGTCGAAGATGTAGCCGCGGATTGCGTGTTCGCAGTTCGTGCCGGTGCAGTTGCCTTCGAAGGCGCCGATGTCGATATCAATTTCCGCCCGCGCCCGAACCAGTTCGAGCCCGCCACGCCCCTGGAAATCGCGCAGGCCCGCGTAATCGCCGGAATAGGTGGCCTGGCCTTCCGTGGGGAGCACGACATCGTCCGCTGTCGGATTGTCGGGGTCTTCGTTGCGCTGGTAGATGAACCCGCCGAAGCCGTAATTGGTATAGTTTCCGGTGCGCACGACGGCGAATTCGGTTTGGCCCGAGGGGCTGACGCCATAGACGGCACGATGGGTGAATTCCGCGATCGGTGTCCCGGCCACGTCGTCGGGATGGGTGGCCGGTGCCTCGTAAAGTGCGTGGCTGCGCAGGTTGCCGGGGGTGGCGCGGCTGTATGCGACGCCGTCGGGCTGGCTTCCGTCGAAGGCGAGGCCATCGACAAAGAAGGTGTCGGTGTCGCCGTCATAGGCGATGGAATTGGCGAAGCCGTTGCCATAATTGGAGTCGTTCGAAGCCGTGACCCGCGCCTCGCTGCGGAAGATGCTGCTGTCGGGCGTCGGGTTGGTCGTGCCCGGGGGCAGGGAGCCATCCGAGGCGATCGGGCCGCCGGAGTCGCCGTCCGTATCCCCACCGGTTCCGCCACCGCCGTCGCCGTCACCCGTGTCGTCATCCATGAAGGGGTTCGTGCTGCTGCTGCATGCCACGAGCAAGCACAGCGCCGAAACCGAAAGAAACTGTTTCACC
Source organism: Aquicoccus porphyridii (assembly GCF_008369105.1). Classification (GTDB taxonomy): domain Bacteria; phylum Pseudomonadota; class Alphaproteobacteria; order Rhodobacterales; family Rhodobacteraceae; genus Aquicoccus; species Aquicoccus porphyridii. The sequence continues at coordinate 172,452 of NZ_VINQ01000008.1, forward strand.
ATCCCGATAGCCGCCTTTTTGTCATCTGCCTCGATTGTATTCTTTTATTCCTGATCGCCCCGACCGGGAAATTCCGGGGAGGGGCGCCGGTTTTTCGAAACTGTCGCGTTGGAAACCCGAAAAGTCAATCAAGGCAGGTTCGCGGGGCACGGTTTTCCGCTTTGCGTTGCAATCCCGCCCCGGCTCTCTTGTGGTTCCGCTGTTGGGCATCTCAATATATAGAGGAGGTGAGCGATTCTGACTCGAAGGACCAAGCGGATGACCATGACGCCCGAACAGCAGGCCGAGATCGACGAACAGCGCGCCGCGCCGCGCGAGACGCTGCGCACGGTGAGCGAGGGGATGGAAAAGCACCTTTATTCCGCGATCCCGGTTCTGGATCACGGGTTCGTGCGGGTGATCGACTATATGGGCGACGACGCGGCGATCTGCCAGGCGGCGCGGGTCAGCTATGGCAAGGGCACCAAGAGCGTGCAGAATGACGAGGGGCTCATTCGCTATCTCATGCGGCACTGGCATTCGACGCCGTTCGAGATGTGCGAGGTCAAGCTGCATGTGAAGCTGCCGGTGTTCGTGGCACGGCAGTGGATTCGGCATCGCACAGCGAATGTGAACGAGTATTCGGCGCGCTATTCGATCCTCGACCGCGAGTTCTATATCCCCGCGCGCGAGGCGCTGGCGGCGCAATCCTCGGTCAACAACCAGGGCCGGGGCGAGGGGCTTACGGACGAGGAGGCGGCGCGGGTTCTCGATATCCTCAAGGGCGATGCGGCGCGGTGTTACGATCATTACGAAGAGATGATTTCCGGCGACGGGCAGGCCGGGCTGGCGCGCGAGCTGGCGCGGATGAACCTGCCCGCGAATATCTATACCCAGTGGTATTGGAAGGTGGATTTGCACAACCTCATGCATTTCCTGCGGCTGCGCGCCGATGCCCATGCGCAATACGAGATCCGGGTTTATGCCGACGCGATCTGCCAGGTGGTGGCCGATTGGGTGCCGTTCGCCTGGAAAGCGTTCGAGGATTACCGCATGGGCGCGGTGACCTTCTCGGCGCAGATGGTCGCGTGCCTGCGCCGGATGCTGGCGGGTGAAGAGGTCACGGCGGAGAATTCGGGCATGAGCGCGCGGGAGTGGCGCGAGTTCGAGGCGGCGCTCCGGGGGTGAGGGGCTGCGCACCTCTCCGGCCCAGTCCGATCCCCAAACCCCACATGAGGCCCAAAAGATTTGACCCGCGCGGGAAATCGACCTAGCTTTTTCGCAGTCGATTTCATCACGTCAGCGGGGGGTTGTTTCATGAAAGCGAATTTCATTATCGGGGCGGTTCTGGCCATATGGGCGGTGCCGGCTATGGCGTCGGATGCCTACAAGGGGCCGCCGGTGAAAGGGCCGATGCCGATCTTTGCCTACAAGACGTCCGAGAACCATTGCCCGGCGGGGCTTCGACCGGTTGTCATCGGCGGCGTGATCTGCTGTGGCACGCCGAACCACGCCATGAGCTATCAGCAGGCCATGGCGCATCCGGCGCAGGGGGCCGCGACACGCCTTGCGCGCCGGGTGGCCGATCCCTATTGCGCCGAGGGCATGAAAGGCTGTGTCAGCCGCTGATCCGGTGAAACCGGCACGGATGGGTAGCGGGGCCCCGTGGCCGGGGCCGCGCTGCGGTTCGACGAGATATCGGTCCGGCCCCTTGAGCCCGGGGGTGGGGGCGATTACCTGATGTTGTGGGACTGGTCACAGGAAGGGCAGAACATGCATATTCAGGTCAACACCGACAATCATATCCATGGCGATGATCGCCTGGCAGAGGTGGTCGAAGAGGTTGTGGCCGGCGCGCTCAACCCGGTGGCGAAGCGGATTACGCGGGTCGAGGTGCATATCAAGGATGTGAACGGGCCCAAAGGTGGCGAGGATATTCACGCCATTGTCGAGGCCCGGCCCGAGGGGATGCGGCCCTATGCGGCGCAAGAGCAAGGCACCGATATTCGCGCCACGGTCAAGACCGCGGCGGAGACGCTGCGCCGCAGGCTCGAAAGCGAGTTCGGAAAACGCGACGAGCGGCGCTGAGGCGCGGGGTCAGGCGGGTTTGATATCCCCGGCCATCTGCCGACCGTCGCGACCCTCGACCAGTTCGAAGGTCACTTTCTGATTGTCGGCAAGGCCGGTCAGCCCCGAGCGTTCGACCGCCGAGATATGCACGAACACATCCTTGCCGCCGCCTTCGGGCTCGATAAAGCCGTAACCTTTGGTGGTGTTGAACCATTTCACGGTGCCATTCGGCATGCCGCTTCTCCTTTCGCGTCGTCCTTGGCCGGGCACGGGGCCGGGCCGGTCTTGTCGGGGGCATGGCCTGTGATCCGGCCGGATCGGGCCGGTTCAGGCCCGAGACCAGGCTTCCCCTGAGCGAATGATTGCACCGCTTTTGTAAAAAGCAAGAAAAACGGGGATGAACCGGGATGAAAATCGCGTTAGGTGATCGGGTGATGAATTCGGGGGCAGTGATGCGGATCTATGGATTGAAATCCTGCGATACCTGCCGCAAGGCATTGAAATCGCTTGAGGGCGCGGTTCTGGTCGATATCCGGGCCGACGGGGTGCCGGATGACGTGATGGCGCGTGCGTTGACGCAGTTCGGCGAAAAACTGCTCAATCGGCGTTCGACCACGTGGCGCGGGTTGAGTGAGGCCGAGCGGCAGGGCACGCCCGGCGCGCTGATCGCGGCGCATCCCGCGGTGATGAAACGGCCATTGATCGAGGCGGGCGGGCAGCTCTTCCTCGGATGGGACAAGGATGTGCAGGCCGCGCTTTTGCGTTAGGGTCGGGTCTGCGGGAAATGAGGTGAAGAATGCGCAATGCGGCCTTGATGCTGGGTATCATCGGCGGTCTGATCGCGATGGTGGTCGGATTTTTCTCTTACGGATGGACGGAGGTGACGGCGCGGCATGCCGAACTGACCGAGGTCTTCGGGGCGGTCGAGAATGTCGAGCTGATCCGCGCGGCGAGTTTCGTGGCGCCGGTTCTGGCGATCGCCGGGGGTGCGATGGCCAAGGTTCGTGCGCTTTGGGGCGGGATCTGCATGCTGGTGGCCGGGGGCTTGATGTATTACGCCTTTGGCTTTGGCGTTTTCACCATGTTCCCGATCGGGTTCTGTGTGCTGGGTGGTATCCTGGCGCTGGCGGCGGGACGCCCGGACGAGCCGAAATCGCATTTCTGAGCGGCGATGCCGTCAGTCCGGCATGGGCCTCATCGCGCAGGCGAGAGCACGCGGTCGAGCGAGAGCGGCCCCGCGCCCTTGATGACGAGGGTGACGAGCAGGAAGATCCAGAGCGCGCGCTGATCGAGGATGATGCTGCCGGGTGTGCCGTCGAACCATGCGCCGAGGCTGGACGGTTCGGAGATGACGCCGTGGCCGTAGAGATCGGTCAGGGTCATCACCACCACGAAGCCGATCATGCCGAGTGCTGCGAGGCGGGTGAAAAGCCCGAGCAGGATCAGCGCCGGGAGCAAAAGCTCGCCCCATGTTCCGGCTACGACCACGGCCCAGTGAAACGGGCCGAATTGCGACAGGTCATAGCCCGCGGCCTCTGTCGCGCGGGGGAAGATCTGGGCATAGGCGCCCACGGACGGGGAGAACAGGCCGAACACCCCGTCGCCGAGCTTGGTCAGGGCCGATTTCCAGAAATAGACCAGCAGGATGGCGGCGAAGAGAAAGCGCGCGAGCGTCGGCAGGAGCCAGTCGGCGCGCTCAAGCGCGCCCGCCGCGGTGTGGTGGAGACGGATCAGGGTATTCATGGGGCCATGTCCAGGGTTGCATCTGCGATGGCGTTATCCTGAAGGAGCAGGCCAAGCAGGGTTGAAAGATCGAAATCCGGCGAGGTCTCGGTGGCCCGATCCATGGCGGTGCCGAGTGGCGCGTCGGCGGCTATGGCGGCGAGGAATGCCGCGCCACCGGGCGGCAAGAGCCGGGGGAGCGGGTCATATTCCGGGCGGGTGACGAGCACGTCCTGCGCGTGATGCGGCGGCTGGGGCGCGCCCTCTTCGGTGTTGAATCGCCAGATGCCGTGGATCGGCCATGGCGAGCACAGGAGCCGCGCGGCCGGGGCGAGGCGCAGGTGCAGGCGTGGCAGGTCTTCGGGCGCGGTTCGGGCGAAGATGGCCGGGTCGACCGGGGTGGCGTCGGCGGCGTGGTAGCTGTCGACCAGCGCGCGTTCGAGCCGGGCGGTATCGGGAAGATAGCCCAGTTGCGCCAGTGGTTTGAAGCGCGCGAGATAGTCGGGAAACTCCGCGCCATAGCGCGACAGGACGGGCGATGTGGGCGGATGCGCGCGCAGGTAGGCCCCGGCGACGGTGGCGAAAGCCTGTGGGCCGATCAGCTTGCGGATGACCGGGAAGGTCTGCTCCAGCGCCTCGGTGAGCGAGAGGGTGACATTGTTGCGATAGACCGAGAAGCGCCACCCGGCGGACCCGTTCCGCCCGTCGAGAAGATCGGGGGGCACGGGACGCGCGGGGTCGAGGATCGCCCGGCGAAATTCGCTCTGGCGGCTCATGCGGGCACCTTGGTGAGGGCGGTGGCGGCGCGGGTGGCTTCGCCCGCGAGGGCGGGCCAGTCGGGCACGTCATTGTCCCATTCGATGAGGGTGGCGCGGGGGCCGGAGCGGGCCAGCGTGTAATCGAGCAGCGCCCAGACCGGTTCATCGACCTCGCGCCCGTGGCTGTCGATCAGGAGGGGGCGGCCGTGATCGTCTTCGTCGGTGTCATGCCCGGCAAGGTGAATCTCGCCCACGCGGTCGAGCGGGAAGGCGTCGATATAGCCCTGCGGCGAGAAGCCGAGATTGGTGGCGGAGACGAAGACGTTGTTGACATCGAGCAACAACCCGCAACCGGTGCGCCGCGAAATTTCGGCAAGAAAATCAGTCTCTTCCAACGTGCTTTCGGCGAAGGCGAGATAGGAGGAGGGGTTTTCGAGCAGCATCGGGCGGGCGATGGCCTCTTGCAATTCGTCGATATGATCGGCGACGCGCGTCAGGGTCGCGTCGGTATAGGGCAGCGGCAGCAGGTCGTTGAGAAAGGCTCTGTCATGGGTGGACCACGCGAGATGTTCGGAAAAGCTTGCCGGTTGCAGCCAGTCGCAGAGATGGCGCAGACGGGCGAGGTGGTCGGGGTCGAGCCGCCCCTCGCCGCCGATCGAGAGACCGACACCGTGGACGGAGACCGGGAACCGTTCGGCCAGGTGCCGAAGCTGCGCGATGGGGCGGCCGCCCGCGCCCATGTAGTTCTCGGCATGCACCTCGAGCCAGCGGACCGGCCCGGGATCGGCCATGATCGCGTTGTAATGCTGGGGTTTGTAGCCGACGCCGGGGGCGTGGGGGAGCGTGTTGGCAGGGGTTCGGTCGAGCATCGGGATCACCTTGGGGCAAACGGGACCGGGTGGGGATTGCCCCCACCCGGTGAGGGGTTACGACTGCGGCAGGTCGCGGTCGAGTTCCTCGAGGCTGCCCATGCGGGGCGTGCCGTTGGCCATCTCGGGAAGCTCCATCGTGGTGCAGGTGCCCTTGTCGACGAGGGTCCAGGCGTTGCCCTGGTAGTCGACGGTCGAGGTGCCCGCACAGGTGGTGCCGGCGCCGGCCTTGCAGTCGTTCTGACCGGCGAGCGAAACGCCGAAGCACTTGACCTTTTCCTGCGCCGTGGCCGTGGTGGCGTGCCCGGCGATGGCGGCTGTGACGGCGGTGGCGATGGCCATGGTCTTGATTGTATTGGACATTTTGATCTCCCTTTTGATCGTTTCGCATTCGGATCGCACCATTGCGATGGGGAATTGGTAGCAAGCCGATCGCTTCACTGGCTATTCACGAGCCCGTGCATCACGTGAGCGTCAGAAACCGCGGGGGATGCGTGAGGCGATGTTACCGTGGCGCACTGTTCAAGATATTGAAAAAAGACGAATTTCATGAACGGAACCGAGCGGGCGGGGAAGTTTCCGGCGCTGGAATGTTACAGATTTGGCCCCGTATGCGCAGCTTCGCCGGTGCCTCGCGCCATGCCGCATCGCGGCAGAACGGTGCGGTTAACGCCAGCGGAGCGGGCCGTGAGCGGGGGGTGATCTCCGGCTGTTGCCCGGCTGTTGGGCGTGCACCGCCGCGTTGCGGCATTTGTTAAGGGAAAATTGCGGCCTTATGTATCAAACGCACCATGGCTGCGAGGGCGACAAATGATGTCGCTTGAGGATATTTCGCTCGTTCGCAAGGTAGGGGCAGCATGTGGCTGGCGGGATAGACTAGGGTCAGGATTCATAACCAGTAGATGACGGTTGCAGCGAGTGCGATGGCTGAGAGGAACACCTTGGGACAGCGGTCATAGCGTGTCGCCACGCGTCTCCAATCTTTGAGCCTGCCAAACATGATCTCGATGCGGTTGCGCCGCTT
>NZ_VINQ01000071.1 GCF_008369105.1 Aquicoccus porphyridii
GTGTTCGCCGCGATCTACCACCCGGTCGGCACCGCGATGCTGGTGGCACACGCGGAGAACCGCGGCCGCGAGATCGGCATCAACGGCATGTGGGGTAACCTCGGGGTCGCCTTCGCCGCGCTGCTTACCGGCTTTCTCACCGCGCACTTCGGTTGGCGTGCGGCGTTCATCTTGCCCGGCGGGGTGGCCATCCTGCTCGGCATCGGCTTTTTCTTCTGCGTGCGCGAGGAGCCATCGCCGCACCTGTCGGCCAAGGCCGCGGCGCGTGGCGAGGACAGCGAGGGCCTGTCGATGCGCCGGGTGTTCGGCGTGCTGGCGCTGGTCACCGCCACCGGCGGGGTGGTGTTCAACGCCAGCACCGTGACCTACCCGAAGCTGTTCCAGGAGCGCCTGAGCGACTTGCTGGCGTCGCCGCAGACCCTCGGCGTGGTGGTCAGCCTGGCCTATGCCTTCGGCGCGGTRGCGCAACTGATCATGGGCCGCCTGATCGATCGCCTGAACCTGAAGTTGCCGTTCGTCTTCCTCACCTTCTGCCAGGTGCCGCTGCTGCTGGCCCTGGCCTACGGMCACGGCAGCGCAGTGGTGCTGTTCGGCGCGCTGTTCATGTTCGCGGTGTTCGGCCAGGTGACGGTGAACGATGCGATGGTCGCCCACTTCGTCGCGCCGCAGTGGCAGGCGCGGGTCTTCGCCCTGCGCTATTTCCT
>NZ_VINQ01000072.1 GCF_008369105.1 Aquicoccus porphyridii
GCGCATGTAGGCCAGCGGCGCGACCTCGATGACGTTGCGCTCGATCAGCTTGGCCACGTGTTCGAAGCCGAGCATCTCGTAGAGCGCGTCGTAGAGTGGGCGCAGGTAGGGGTCGATCTTCTGCGACAGGTCGCCGGGAAGGAAACCGAGCTTCTCGCCGGCCTCGACCGCCGGGCGCACCAGCAGGATGCGGCGGATCTGCTCGCGCTCCAGGGCGTCGACGGCGCAGGCCACGGCGAGATAGGTCTTGCCGGTGCCGGCCGGGCCGATGCCGAACTTGATGTCGTGGTCGAGGATCGCCTTGACGTAGCGCTGCTGGTTGGCGCCGCGCGGGCGGATGTGCGCCTTGCGCGATTTCAGGGTGACCTGCGGCGCGCTCTGCAATTCCTCGAGGTCTTCCAGGCCGGACTCCTGCAGGTACAGGTGCACGGTGTCGGGGGTGAGATCGGTGCCGTTCTGCGCCTCGCGGTAGAGACGCTGCAGCAGGCGTTCGGCGACCTTGGTCCGGCGCGGTTCGCCGGCCAGTTCGAACTGGTTGCCGCGGTTGCGGATCTCGATGTCGAGGCGTTTCTCGATCTGGTGGAGATGCTCGTCGAACTGCCCGCAAAGTGTCGCGAAGCTGCGGGCGTCGAACGGCTCGAGGATAAAGCGATGAAGTTCCTGGGGGGCGTTCAAGGTGTTCTGTCGTACTCG
>NZ_VINQ01000073.1 GCF_008369105.1 Aquicoccus porphyridii
AGATCCAGCATCGCCGCCAGGTAATGCCAGCGGCCTTGCGCCCAGATGTAGGTGATGTCGCCACTCCACACCTGATTGGGATGCTCGGTCGCGAATTCGCGGTTCAGCCGATTCGGGATATCCGGCCGCTCAACCGTGGCCTGTTTGTAGGCGTGCGAGCCCGGTTGCTTGCTGACCAGGCCCAGCTCACGCATCAACCTACGCACTCGGAAACGGCCGATGGTCACGCCCTCTTCGCGCAGCATGCCCAGGATGCTGCGGCTGCCGGCCGAGCCCCGACTCTGGCTGAACAACTGGTTGACCTGGCTGCGTAGCGCCACGCGGCGAGCATCGACACGACGACGTCGAAGACGGTGGACGTAGTAGCAAGACCGCGCCACATCGAAAGCTGAACAGACCACTTCCACSGACTCCTGCKYACTCAACTGRTCTATCAGCGCGTACGATCGMGTTCGTCCGACATCAAGMGMGCRGTAGCCTTTTTTARWATCGCTTTCTCCCGCTCCARCCGGTTGAYCMGSGCYYCCMGCTMCTGGATCTTTTGCYGCTCAGGCGTCAACGCCTTGCTCTTCGGGGTCACACCCTGGCGCTCCGCCWCGAGCTGCYTCMCCCAACGGCGCAAGGCCGMATCCACCACCCCC
>NZ_VINQ01000074.1 GCF_008369105.1 Aquicoccus porphyridii
AGGTCGCGCACGGCTTCCTGGAGGGTTTGCTGCGGCGCCGCGTCGTGCCCCACGCCCTGGTGCTCCCCGGCGTAGTCGCCCAGCTCGCGGGCCAGCTCCAGCGCCGCCTCCAGCACCTGCACCACGACGCCTCGGTCGAGATGGCCGGCGCCGGGGGCCAGCTCCAGCGCCGCCTCCAGCACCTGCACCACGACGCCTCGGTCGAGATGGCCGGCGCCGGCCCTGAGCTGCTCCTCGGTGCTCAGCAGCAGCCCCTTGGCCGCACGCACCGCGCCATGTTCGTCGGTGCGCAGTTCGAAGCCCTCGCCGCGCGGCTTGCCGCCTTCGGGCCGAGGATGGGTCAGGTAGCCCAGGTGCAGCGCGCTGGCACCGTGGTCGCTCATCAGCGCCGCACTGATCTGCGCCGTGGTGTCGTCGATGCGCAGCTCGTTGGCCCGGCTGCCCTTGTACTCCTTGCTCTTGATGGTGCTGAGGATCTTGTGGTCGGGCAGCGCGTAGGGCGGTCGGTTGGTCGCCCGGTAGGTGCGCCCGGTGACGATCGGCTGGTCGCAGTCGCCGTCCAGGTAATCGACGATCACCTCCTGGCCAATCCGCGGGATCGCCATGTGCCCCCAGTCGGCACCTGCCCAGTTCTG
>NZ_VINQ01000075.1 GCF_008369105.1 Aquicoccus porphyridii
CGATCGCTTGCGCAAGGACTACGTCGGCATCAGCACCTACGTGCAGCCGCTGGAGATGGGGCCGCCGGTGGGACGGCCGATCCAGTACCGGGTCAGCGGACCGCAGATCGCCGCCGGTGGGACGGCCGATCCAGTACCGGGTCAGCGGACCGCAGATCGACAAGGTCCGCGAGTACGCCATGGGCCTGGCCGGCGTGCTCGACGGCAACCCGAACATCGGCGATATCGTCTACGACTGGAACGAGCCCGGGAAGATGCTCAAGATCGACATCGCCCAGGACAAGGCGCGCCAGCTCGGGCTTTCCTCCGAGGACGTGGCGCAGATCATGAACAGCGTGGTGACCGGCAGCGCGGTGACCCAGGTGCGCGACGACATCTACCTGGTGAACGTCATCGGCCGCGCCGAGGATAGCGAGCGCGGCTCGCTGGAGACCCTGGAGAGCCTGCAGATCGTCACGCCCAGCGGCACCTCGATCCCGGGCGCCGCGTTCGCCAAGGTCAGCTACGAGCTGGAGCAGCCGCTGGTGTGGCGCCGCGACCGCAAGCCGACGATCACGGTGAAGGCGTCGCTGCGCGGCGAGATCCAGCCCACCGACCTGGTCGCCCGGCTGGCGCCGGAGGTCAAGCGCTTCGCC
>NZ_VINQ01000076.1 GCF_008369105.1 Aquicoccus porphyridii
TGGAAGGCGCTGTCGAGCGAGCATGCCGAGGTGTTCCGGCAACTGCTTGGCAGCCTCGCGCCGCTACAGGACTCGCCCTGGCGCGGCCAGCCGAGCGCTACCGTGCTGCGCGCCCTGGAGCAGCCGTCGAGCCGCCGGCGCTTCGTCGGCGGCGCCCTCGGGCTGTTCGTCCTGCTCGCCGGCGGCGCCGGCCTGGAGCGCTGGGTCCAGGCCGGCATGGGTCTGCCCGGCGAACTGGCGACCGGCACCGGCGAGCGCCGCGACTGGTTGCTGGCCGACGGCAGCCGCCTGCGCCTGAACGCGCGGAGCAAGGTGCGACCGCTGCTCGACGGCGCCCAGCGACGCCTGGAGCTGCGGCGCGGCGCGATGCGCCTGGAAGTGAAGGAGGAMCCGCGCGGCGCCTTCGCCCTCGRCTGCGCCGCCGGACGGGTGGACTGCGCCAGCGGCAGCCTGCTGCTGGCCGAGGAGCGCGGGGCGATCCGCCTGGTGACCCTGCGCGGCAGCGCGCGGCTGACCACCGGTGAGGGACGCCAGCTGGCGGTGGCGGCACGACGTAGCCTGCTGTTCGATGCCGGCGGCCTGCTCGAACAGGGCCCGATGCAGGCCGGAGAGGATGCCTGGGCCAGCG
>NZ_VINQ01000077.1 GCF_008369105.1 Aquicoccus porphyridii
GTTGTCGAACAGCCCGGTGACCAGCTTCAGCCAACCCTTGGCGCTGTTGAGCACGCCGCCGGCGCCGTTGTCGAGGCTGCCGCTCTGCAGGTCGAGGTTGCCGGCCCGGCTGTCCAGGCGGCCGCCCTGGTTGTCCAGCGCGCCACCGATACGCAGCTGGTTGTCGCCCTGGGCCTGGAGCGTGCCCTGGCGGTTGTCCAGGCTGCCGGCCTGCACCTCGAGGGCGCCGGCCTGGCTGAAGATCAGGCCGTCCTGCTGGTTGCGCAGGGCGCCGCCGACCAGGCGCAGGCTCATGCCGGCCTGGCTGGCGAGGGTGCCGGAGGCGCTGTTGTCGAGGCTGCCGGCGCTGATCTCCAGCAGCCCCTGGCTGACCAGCTTGCCGCGCTGGCGAGGGTGCCGGAGGCGCTGTTGTCGAGGCTGCCGGCGCTGATCTCCAGCAGCCCCTGGCTGACCAGCTTGCCGCCGCGGTTGTCGACGCTGGCGCTGCGCAGCAGCAGGTCGCCGCCGCTGGCCAGGCGCGCCGCGCCGGTGTTGACCAGGGCGCCGCCGAGGATGGCGTCGAGCCGGCCCTGGCTGATCAACTGGCCGTCGCTGTTATCCAGGCTGGCGCCCTTGAGCA
>NZ_VINQ01000078.1 GCF_008369105.1 Aquicoccus porphyridii
CTGATCTTCGCAATCGTCTCCACAACCAACATCCCCAACTCGCTCCCTCATGCATCTGAGGAAGCATCAAAACAGAAATATCAGGGGGGTCACTTTTGGACGCCGATTACCCCGCTACGGGGTCAATTTTGCACGCCTGTTCACAGCTTGGCCTCTTTTCGGAACATACAACAACCTCGCCAAAGCGGCAATCACACTCTATGATTGCAGAACCTGGAACCGGGCAACCGCAACCGGGGCATCGCGATGCTCCTTATCAAAGGAGTTATCGTGATGAGGATACTGTCGAAGAAGGCGCTCAAAGAGTTGGTTTTGTACTCGCCGCAACACATCGCCAGACTGGAGAAAGCAGGCCTATTCCCGAAGCGGGTACAGCTGGGCTCGAACCGGGTGGGATGGGTTGAGCAGGAAGTGCTGGATTGGCTCGAAGAGCGTCTGAACAATCGAGAGTGACCGCTGATGCTCCACCTGGAGCAGGATGGTGCGGATTTCAAAATTACCGGACAGCGATTTCGCTAAATCCCGGACAGCCATTTCAGTAATTCCCGGACAGTTCGGGCACGGCTGATTATCTGCCTGCGATCATGTTTCTGTTTTGAGTGTTTCGGTATTTTCG
>NZ_VINQ01000079.1 GCF_008369105.1 Aquicoccus porphyridii
GCAGAGCCCCCCGCTTGCGCAGCGACGCGTTGTAGCTGGACCAGTTCGTCGTGCGATAGCGGGCAGGAGGGGGCTTGCTCATGCAGCCTCTGTAACCGCATGGATTCACGAAGTGAATCCTTCACCGGGATAGTTCTGCAACAACGCCGTTCACCGTACTCCCCGTTGAGGGGGCCAGTGATTGCGTAGCCAGTCACGCAGTCCTCGAAGATTTCGGAAACGCGAAACAGGTGCTCGGGGTATTCATCAAACGCCCGGATAACGACGATATCATCCTGCTTGGTGTCATCCTCAGTCATCGCGGTCTCCCTTCTTCCATGCCGTGATCACAGCCAGCAAGACCAGCACCGAGACGACAGGGTGAGAGCGGGAAACAACCCAGACCGTCGTGGTGAGAACGGCCTTGGGTGGTGGGGCTAAAAGAAATCCCCCGGCGAGGACGCCGAGGGCGGATAGGTATTTCATAGCTAGGGTCAGGATGCATTGATTTCCAACGCGCTGCGTGATTCACGGCTCGGAAAACGGAGCGGTGACATGAGCGACCTTTTCTGGCTGACCGACGAGCAGATGGCCAAGCTTTCCCCTTTCTTCCCGAAGTCGCACGGTAAGCCGCGG
>NZ_VINQ01000080.1 GCF_008369105.1 Aquicoccus porphyridii
TGGCGCAGTCGACCAACGACGCCTACCCGACCGCCATCCGCCTGGGCCTGCTGCTCGGCCACGACACCCTGCTGGCCAGCCTCGACAGCCTGATCCAGGCCTTCGCCGCCAAGGGCGTCGAATTCGCCGGCGTACTGAAGATGGGCCGCACCCAGTTGCAGGACGCCGTGCCGATGACCCTCGGCCAGGAATTCCACGCTTTCGCCACCACCCTCGGCGAAGACCTCGACCGCCTGCGTCGCCTGGCGCCGGAGCTGCTCACCGAAGTGAACCTCGGCGGCACCGCCATCGGCACCGGCATCAACGCCGACCCCGGCTACCAGAAGCTCGCCGTCGAGCGCCTGGCCGCCATCAGCGGGCAGCCGCTGAAGCCGGCCGCCGACCTGATCGAAGCCACCTCCGACATGGGCGCCTTCGTGCTGTTCTCCGGCATGCTCAAGCGCACCGCGGTCAAGCTGTCGAAGATCTGCAACGACCTGCGCCTGCTCTCCAGCGGCCCGCGCACCGGCATCAACGAGATCAACCTGCCGCCGCGCCAGCCGGGCAGTTCGATCATGCCGGGCAAGGTCAACCCGGTGATCCCGGAAGCGGTCAACCAGGTCGCCTTCGAAGTGA
>NZ_VINQ01000009.1 GCF_008369105.1 Aquicoccus porphyridii
TCAAGAACCGCGCATAGCGCCAACCCGGACCCCCGCAGGCCCGCCGCCGCTGCGCTATGTGAGGGCTACGCAGCGCCGGGCCTGCTCAGCTCAAAGGGGTCAATTTTGAATGCCGATAGGGGGTCAGCTTTGGATGCCGATTGACACGCGGCAAGGGCGTGGGATTTGTGATCCCGAATCTGCTCACCTACAAAGGCTCTGCCGTGGTACTCGACGTGAAAGGCGAGAACTTCCGCGAGACCTCGCGCTTCCGCGCCAGCATGGGTGACAAGGTCTTCCGCTTCGCGCCGACCGACTGGGATCGACCGACCCACCGTTACAACCCGCTGGCGCGCATCGCGGCCATGACCAACCCTGACCGGCAGCAGATGGAGCTAAAACTCACCGCGAAGCTCTTCCTGCAGACCGACAACGAAAAGCTGAGCGGGCTTTTGGCCGGGGGTATCGACCTCTTCGTGGCGGCCGGTATGCTGGCCTTCGAGCGCGGCGTGCCGACCATCGGCGAGATCTATCGCATCACAGCCTCGGGGGGCGACAAGCAGAAGGAATACCTGAAGCGTTCGCAGGAGGTGAAGAACAAGTCGGCCAAACTGATCTTCGAGCGTATGGCATCGACCAACAACGACACCCTCACTTCCTACCTCTCCCTCCTGATGACATCGGGTCTCGACACTTGGGACAACCGCGCGATCGACGCGGCCACCGCGACCTCTGACTTCTCATTCCGGGACATCCGCCGCCGCCCACATGCGATCTATCTTGTGGTCGAGTCAGAGATGATCCGACCGCTTGCCCCGCTGATCCGCCTCTTCTTCTCGGACCTGATTGCCTCGCTGCAAGCACAGGAACCCGGCGATGACGAGCCTTGGCCCGTGATGATCATGCTCGACGAGTTTGACCGGCTCGGGAAAATGCCGATCGTCGCCGAGAGCATTAAGACGCTGCGCTCTTTCGGCGGCAATCTCGCCATCGTGACCCAGACGATTCCCGCGTTGGACGAGATCTATGGTGAGAACACCCGCAGGTCGCTTCAGGGCGGCGCCGGCGTGAAGCTCTACCTCACCCCGTCCGAGCAGAAGACCATCGAGGAGCTGAGCCAGGCTGTCGGCAAGACCACCAAGCGGGTGGTGACCCGCTCCCGCGCTGTTGGACGCAACCCATTCGAAGGGCGCAGCGTCTCGGAGAGGACAGAAGATACCCCGCTCCTGACCGAGGATGAGGCCCGACGCATGGACCTCGACGAGGTCATCCTCGTGATCGACGCGCAGATGCCGATCCGGGCAAGAAGGGTGAAGTATTTCGAGGACCCAGTGTTGAAGGTTCTGCACGCCGGTCAATCGGGGAGTTTCCCGTATCCGGACGAGGACGGCCTGCGGCGGGATCGGCAGATGACCGAGACCCGCGAGACGGTGGAGAGGCTGAAGCAGGAACTGCAAGAGATGCGGGCGGCAAATGTCGCGCGGGACGTCGGCGCGAATGCGCCGAGCGCAAAGACGACTAATCCAGGGAGTTCAGGGAAAGCCCGCAGCCGAGCGGCTCGGGCTGCTGCGACAGGTGGTGGCCAGGGTCAGCTGTCACTTGATGTCGAGGGATTGGGGATCAGGGGTGCTAACCGGGCGGCGCTGGAATCCGCCGTTCAAACGACTAGGACGATAATTGCGGAGCATGGATGAGTTTCTCAACTGCGGACCTTCGCGCAAGGCGCGGCGAATAACGGCTCCGAGCCCAAAGTGCTTGATGCTGCGATGTGCACGAATGCCCGGTTCTGAGAACGTAGACTGGCGAGACCTACGGTTTGCAGCCTTTTCTGTCAGTTTCTCTTCCTGAGGTGATTCATTCACGCTTCGTCACAGACGCAGCGAATTCCCGTCTTAAAAAATCCATATTGGGCCACGACCAAGTAGAGGTGAAACATACAGGAAATTTCGCGATGTTAGATGATGGTGCCCGACCAGCCGTAAGCCGAACTGGCCTAATTCTTAAACCATTGCCTGATCGCGCAGAGCCCTTCAACACGGCCTACCGTATCGGCGGCGCGCCAAATTTGCCTGAGGGGCTAAGCTGGCCAATGCCGCACGGCACGCCCTACCATTTTTTTGCGCAGGTTGATCTGGCGCTTTTGCGGCAAAACTGCCCAGCGGGAACCGAGCTGCCGGACATGCCCGAGACGGGCACCTTGTTCATCTTTTTGTGTCTTGAGCATTGGATGGATGATCCTCAGCCTGTCATTTTGTATACTCAAGAACCTTTGGAAAGTGTTCCCGAACGCGCGCCTCCTGAAAACCTGGCACATCTTTTGGACAACGACACCGCGCTTGCGGGACTGGTGCACGAAGAAGGCGTATCTGAGGACGGGAAACTGCTGCGGCGTCAGAATGTGGATGTGCTGCCTTTTACCTCTTTTCCAGATGGTTGGCTGAAAGATGATGAACTATCGCAGCGCCAGATGGATGAGTTGGAAACCTTGTTGGGCCGCCTCACACCGCTGCCTGATCCACATGCCCCCCCTGAGGGGGTGGAGGCACCATGGATGTCTGAGCTCCCTTTGCGGTTTCGTCAGGATACCAAACTGGCGAAAGCACATCTGGACTGGGAGATGCTCTTTGACTGGTCGAAAGAAATCTACATGGGCCTGTTGGACCTGATCCGCGACAAGCTGCGCGACAATGTTCCACAAAATATGCCGCCGCAGAGGCGACCGGGCATCGACGAGATCAATGAGCTCTGGGAGCGGGCAAATTGGGAGCATCATAAATACCAATTTTGGCTCCTTTACTTGCAAGTCTTCTTGAACCCGGATTCTGACTATCCGTTTGACTTCAGATTGCGGCATTTCATGGAAATTTCGCAAATGTGTCGTGGTAAGGTGCCTGCACGCGTGCGGCGTAATTTTTGCGCTCTGATTGCGGATATTGAGCAGGCTGCCAATGACGGGACCATGGTGCATCTGGAACCGGTGGCCCTACCCGAATACGCTGCAATCGCTGCCGAAGATCTGGCCGAAGTCGCCCGAAAGGCGCTTGCAGTGCTTAAGCCAAGAAGAACTGGGCCTGAGCCACGCCGTCCTGCGCCCGCGAATTGGGACGAATACGTTATTCGAGAAACCACTTTGCCCGAGCGGACAAAAAACAACTACAATTTGGCAGGAACAGGTATCATTCCGTTACAGATGTTTGGCTTCGGTTATCTGTTGCAGAGTGCCGCCTATGAAAATCAGGACAAAGAGCTTTTACTACAAGTTGGAGACCCGTTTGGAACGCCACTCAGTTTTGCAAACCACGGCGCTGTGATCCAAATTTGGATAACCTCCCACGACCTGAAAGCTGGTCAATTTGATAGCGCGACAGCCACTTGGGAGTTCACGTGAAAATTTTGCTCTGACTCAGAGAACCGGACACTCGAACAACTGCAGCGAAAACACGCTTTGTCCGCATTGTGAGCTTTGCCGAAGGCCTTGGCGAACGTCAGCTCATCGACGTCTATCCTCTCAGCCGTTTTGCCCGTTCCGCCATCCTGACTAGCTGCGCGCTGGCGGTCACTGTAGCGGTCCGTACGACTGCAGGTGCCTGCACCGCACCCCGCCCGATCGCTTCGCCTGTCGGGAGCGCCCCGATCCGCGCCCTGCCCTTTACGCCGTCGGTATTGAAGATCCCTCGCATGATCCCGATCGATCCAGCGGCAACAGCAGGCGTCGCCGCCACCATCAGGTTCCCCGATATCCCTCGCACGATCAGGGGTGTTGCTGCCACAAATCCCTTGGCCAGGAACACCATGACGAAGAACGGCACCAGCGATCCGATGTTGGTTGCCGAGTTCGGATCACCGAGCTGGGCTAGCAGCGAATTCGCCATGCCGACGACGGTAGAGAACATTGCTGCGATTACGATGGGGTAGAAGGCATAGCTGACTGTCGTCGAGACCCATCTGTGGAAGAAATCTTTGGTCGCGTCGAAGAGCGACAATGCAATCATGATCGGAGCAAGGCCGAGCATGAGGGTCAGCATCATCTTGGCGAATATGAGGACGATGCCGGTCATGAAGCCAAGGAAGCTCAAAAGAATAAGCCCGATTCCGCCTAGGATCGCGCCCGTCATCCAGTTCAGGTTGCTGCCGATGGCATTCAGGTACTGGCTGAATTTTTCGATCAGGATGTCGAATTCGCCGGCAAAGTGTGTGGCTCCGGCTCCTCCGCCGCCAACCGAAGACACCAGTGCGCCAGCGACGTAGTCCAAGCCTCCAATGACTGCGTTTGCTACTGCATTGAAGTTTGCCCAATTGAAGGCGAACAGACCGATAAGGGTCAGCTTGATCAGGTACCAGAAGAAGCTGGCCCCATCCATGCTGCGGAACTGGAATGCCATGTTGATGCAGACGCCGATTAGCGAAAGCGTGACCATCAGCAGGACGATCGTGCCGGTATTGCTTGCCACGGCCCCGAACTGGGACTCAGCCGCATCGACAAGGAACGCGTCTGCCGTTCCGACCATCCAGCTGACGACGCCCATTACCAGTTGCCTTGAGCTTCGCAGATTGTACGCACGCTCGGCTCGAGTTGCTTCCTTACTTCAATCCAGTCGCGGCGAAACGCTGAATGCTCGGCTTGGCTAAGGCCTGCATACCTTTCATGATATTCGCCATCGGAGCTATCCCAAGCGGGAAAGCGGGTTTCACAGCTGCAGTCGCCAGATTCTGCAATCTCCTCCCAGGCACGAATTTCGTACAACTCCATCAAAGCTGCTGCCTTGTAAGCTTCACGCGGATTGATTTCGTCCATCCAGGTCGGGCGCGCCGGACGTTCGTTGCAGATCCGGTATTGTTGCGGCGACATATTGACTGTGAGATCGTTTGAGACCTGCGGCGAAGTCTGCGCCACAAGAGGGCCCGCCAAGGCGGCAAGCATGAGTGCGAGAATTAGTTTTCGCATCTGGGGGGTTCCTTTTTTACTCAGCGGCAACGGAGGGGCTCTTGTTGCCTCTGCCGTCGACCATGTCGAGATTCAAATCGGTGGTTTGACCCGGGAGAAAGAACTCGGTGATTCCGCGCGCGCCTTCATGGCGGCCTGCCTGAATGATCACGTCGATCGAGCCCTCGATATAATCGATCATGTCGGCATAGGTCATCGGCACATCGGTTTTCAGGGCGGCGATGGCGAGGCGGCGAACAGCAAGTTGTGGGGTCTCGGCATGCAGTGTGGTCAGCGATCCACCGTGGCCGGTGTTGATTGCCTCGAGAAACGTCATCGCTTCGCGCCCGCGGACTTCGCCTAGGACGATCCGGTCAGGTCGCATGCGAAGCGTTGAGGCCAAGAGCACATCGGCACTGCGGGCATCCGTGTCCCGGTCCGCGATCAACGTCACGGCATTGGGCTGCTTGGGGCGCAGCTCGGCCGCCTCCTCGATGGTGATGATCCGCTCTTCGGGCGAGATCAGCGAAAGGATCTTGCGCGCCGCGACCGTCTTGCCGGTCGATGTGCCGCCCGAGACGATCATGTTGAGCTTGTTCTCGACGCAGAAGTGCAGGGCGGCGTTGATGTCGCCGGATGTCACCACATCGCGCAGCGCGGCGTTACGTTCGCGGCGCAGGCCTTCGAGGCTGCGCTCCTTGCCATAGAGAAACCCGAGCTTGATCGCCTCGAGCGGCAGGGAGGAGAAGAATCGCAGCGATATGGAGAACCCGCCTTCTACTGCCGGCGGCTGGATCACCTGCGCGCGGATTGGCCGGTCGCGATAGAGGATCGAGACCGAGACGATGGGCTTCTTGGTGCTGAGTGTGGTCGAGGCGGCGGAGGCGATTTGATTGCCGAGGTCCTTGATCTCGGTCTGGGTCAGCGGGCTGCCCAGTGCACGCATGAAGTGATCGCCCTGAAACTCTCCCCAGACTTGTCCGTCAGGATTGATGCAGATTTCGATCGTGTCGTCGCGCAGGACTTTGGGGCCGAAACGGTCGAGCGACGCTTCCAGATAACTTGCAGCCATGTCAGAAAATCTCGAGGTCACGATCAACCATGACCGTGATCCGGGTGCCCTGATCGACATGTATCACTGGCCGGATCGCCAGATAGTCCTGCATCACGCTCTGGGTGCTGTCGCGCAGGTCCGTGCCGACATCGCTCGCGACATCGGCCGCCGCCTCGCTGTCGATCTGACCCGCTGCAGCCGCAGGCAGGGCGCCGATCAAGGAGATCAGCGCGGCGGAGCCGAAGCGTTGCGCGAAACGGGTGTCGACAAACCCGGTGGTGCCAGTACGGCCAAGTTCGTCTCCACCGAAGGCGCTAACCTGCACGGTCTGATTATCGGGCAAGATGATCCGGTCCCATGCCACCATGACGCGCGATTGGGCGAGTGCGACATCGGAGCGGTAGCGCCCGATCAGCCGCGCGCCGCGCGGGATCAGGATACGCGTTCCATCGAAAGAATGGACGTCTTCCGAGACGATGGCGCGGATCGCGCCGGGCAGTGTGCTGTCGAGGGCCGTCTCTGTCACAGCCTGAATCATGGTGCCCTGAACAACCGTGTTCGATGGGTTCGCGATCACTTCGGCACGTGTCACCTGTGCAGGTTGCGCGCCCGAACGAACAAAGGCTTCATCTGCATTCAGTTGCGCGGCTTCCAGCGTATTCTCCCTATCCGCACCCGCGCCCATCCCGGAGAAGGCGATCATAGGAGACGCGATACGCTCTGCGCGGGCCTCGGCTTCGGCTGCGCGGCGCCTTTCCAGTTCGGCCAGCCGCAATTCTTCTTCACTTGGCCCCAATGAGGTCGGCTCTGGTGGTGCAAGCCGTGCAAGTTCCAAGTCCATGCGGAGCTGATCCAATTCGCGATCCCGCTCGGTCAGTTGCCGCTCGAGGGCACGCTGAGCCTCGGCGGAAGCTTCCTGTAAGGTGGCAATTTGCGCCGTCAGGTCCGCAATAGCTTGCTCCGCCCCGCTGTCCGCGGCCTCGGCGGGTCTTGCGCGCAAGTCCTCGAGTTCCGCTCTCAATGTCGCAAGACTTTCTATCAGCGCGAGTTCCGACTCGCTCGGACCTGTGTCCGCAGGCGGGGCTTGGCTGGGCTCCGGGGCAGAAATCGGCGCCAGATCTCCGAATCCGGGGCCGCTGCTCTGGAACTCTTCCGGCGCGGCGGTCGCCATTGGTGCTTCTGCCGACGGCTGTAGGGCAGCCCACGCCAGACCACCTGCTGCCGCGATGCCGACGACTCCAAGGATCGCGGCAAGCGGTGCAGGCCGCTTGTTTGCCTTCGCTTTGCCTGTCGAACCTTCGAGAGCCGCGAGGCGCGCGGCGAGGTCTTCCGTACCTTCGGTCATGATGTGGCCTGCCCTGCGTCCTGGACGCAAACCACATCTTCGCCAAGGCGAAGGACCCATTGTCGGTTGACGCCAGACACGCGGATGACGCCGTCACTCAGTGCCTGGCTGTTCACCGCGCGTTCCCTGCCGTTCGAATATCGGAAGATGGCGGGCACCGGCGCGTTCCGTGCAAACCGGAAATACGTGAAGGTACCATCATCCCAGATGGCCGTCGGCGTGAACTCTTCTCGGGCACTGACCGCATAGTTTGCATTCGGCGCATCGGCCGCAACCGCCCTGGTGGGTTGCACGCGGTTTTCAGGATAGCGAAACTGCACGACATAATGCGGCGTCTCCCGGGCTTCGACGACATGGAAATAGTAGGAGCGGCGGTTGGTGTAGACGGTGATGTTGGTGGCGACGCCAGATGCTGTCGGCTTGATAGCGAAGGCACGGCCACCCGGGACACCGTCGAATTGAAACCCGACCGTATCGCCGGCGATGATCGAGCGGATGGTTTCGCCCTCACCAAATTCGACTGTGGTGACGCGGGTCAGGGTTGTGACGACACGGTAAACCTGGCCTTCAGTCCAGGTCGCCACGCGCACGCGATTGTCGTGAGAGCCTGGGCGGGGCGTGGTCTCGGCCAAGGCAGTCGTTCCCGCGAGCGCGAGAAATCCGGCAGCCAACAGCGTAGTGATTGCAGTGTGAGTCATTCGGAACGGTCCGATCGGATGGCATATTGGGTGACGGTGAAACCGAAAGGGTTTTGCCAGACGTCGTCGATCGCGCGGGTCCGCTCCGGCCGGAATTCGAACATCAACGTGGCAGTGAACGATCCATCTTGTACCCCTTGCGGGCTTGTCAGACGCTTTCTGAGCCGGACCTGGGCGCGGTTTTCGCCAATAAGGGTGATCGAGGCGATCTCAACGGCCATCTCGGCCGCAGCCCCGTATCGCGTCGGCGGATAGTTCTCCTGACCCGATGTCCACATCGCGCGCATGCTGGCCTCGGCCGACCCGGAAGACTGTGCCAGGACACGGCGGACACGAAGATCGTTGTCGAGCTGGTTGTAAGTCTCGCGGTCGAGAATGTAGCGGTAGATTTGCGCTTCGATCACGGCAGGCCGTTCGGCGAGCGACACGGTTTCAACCGTGGCATTGGGGAGCGCCATCCCGGTCGCGGGATCGTAGGGCACAACCACGGGAGGCGGCGTCTCGACCATCAGCGCGACAGCCGCAGCCGTCAAACAGCCGAATACGCCAAAGCCTGCCCCGGAAATGCCGATCATCCGCCAAAGCTGTTCCCGGCGCAGAGCACCGTAGACAAGTTCCTCTTCCACGAGCTCGCGCGCAGTCATCACTCCTACCCCACTCACGGCTCAAGATCCGGCAAGGTGAAGTCCATGTAGCGGCGCTCTTCGGCAACGGTGGCGGCGTCAACCACGCCTGCATTGCCAGCGCCTAGGGTTTGGATCGCTTCCAGCTCCCACATCCGGGTCATGGCGATGGCGAGTTCCGCCGTGACGCGTGTGTTATGATCCATTGAGGCTTTGAGATCTTCCATGTCCGGGATCATCTCGACCAGACGCTCCACCCGTTCGAGAGACTGTTCCGCCTCTGCGTGGCTGTTCTGCGCCGCTGCCGACATCACAGCACCTGTGGTTGCCCGCGTGGCCACGCCTTCAGCGCCCGGATTGCCACTGGTGGCGATTTCGCGGAGTGAATCTTCGTCGAACCCGGCGCTTGCCAGCGCCTGTTCCATCTGCGTGCGCATGGGCCCAGCATTGGGCCCGATAAGAGCGCTCCAATCGCCCGCCTGGATGCCTCGGATCAGGCCGGGGATGTCTTCGAAGTTGGCTTGAAGCAAGGTGTCGAGGTCCCCGCCCATGGCGAGCCCGAGGATGCTGCGCGGCCCGGTGAGCGAGGCATACATCTCGTTCAGCTGATCGAGCTGGCTTTGCAGCATGTCCAGTTGCTCCAACGCATTGTCCAGAAGATCGGTCTGGATCCCGAAATCCTGCAGCATCTGCTGAAGCTGGCGGATTTCCTGGGCAATGTTCTGGGTGTCCACCGTGGGCACACCCTGTGCCGCGGCAGGTCCGGTGACATTGAGGGCAAGCGCGAGAGCGATGCTACCGGCGAAAAGGGAACGGGGCAGGCGCAGGTTCAACGCAAATCCTCCTGACTGAAATCCATGAATTGCCGCTCGGCAGCCTGGGCCGCCGCCAAGGCGATCTGCTCGGCACTGAGTGGCTCGGTTCGGGCGGCCTTGATCCGGGTCCGGATTGCGACCAGCCGGGCCAGTTCGGCCCGGGCATAGGTGTTGAGCGCGATGGCCTCGTGGAGATCCTCGGTCTCACCAATGCGGGTGATGATGTCCTGCACCCGCAGGGCGGCGGCACGGACCGAGACCAGCGAATAGTCGCCATAGACCCCTGCGCCGTGGGCCGAGAGGCTGAAACTCGCGTTGGCGAGGAGCACAGGGTCGATGGTGCCGAGCGCATCGATGCCGCCTACGGCCGCGAGGTAGCTGTTGTACTGCTGCGGGATCACCACGACATAGTGCTGGGTTTCCGCGAAGGGCGGCACACCGCCATAATCCTGCACATTGCCCGGACCGGCGTTATAGGCGGCGAGCGCATGGATGATGTTGCCGTCGAACATGTTCAGCATTTGTGCGAGGTATCGCGCACCGCCGGTGACCTGCAGATAGGGATCGTCGTAATAGGCCGGGTAGATCCCGAGATCGCCCGCGGTACCGGGCATGATCTGGGTAAGTCCGAAGGCCCCCACGGGTGAGCGTGCCCCAATCTGGAAACGACTTTCCTGCCAGATCAGCGCCTGCAAAAGGCAGCGCCATTGCACGAGCGAAAGGCCCGCACGGCCGACCCCGGACAGACTATGGGTGTCGCGTGCTGCGCGGATGATCAGCTCCTCGATCCCCTCCCGGGCATCGCCGAACATCCGCGCCGCCGCTGGATTGGTGTCCTCGGGTGCATAAAGACTGGCGGCCGCGCTTTCGACGTCGTCAACCGCCCCCTGCCCCGCCTCGAGCCCCGCCACGGTGCCGGCCACATCTCCAGCGCCAAGCGACATGGCATCCATCAGCCCTTCGAGGGAGGCGAGTTGCTGACGCTCGATCTCGGCCAGTTCCTCCTCGCGGCTTAGCCGGTCCTGCTGCAGTGTCAGGTCCCGATCGGTCTGCTCGAGGATCGCCTGCCGCTCTGCGAACAGGCGCAGATCGAAGGTTGGCACGCCCTGGGCGACCGCCGGCCCCGCCGCGGGAACTGCCAGTGCAAAGCCGATCATCGAGAGAGGAAGCCAGGTCCGCATTGGCTCAACTGCCCGCACCCAAGAGGACGAAATCGCAGGCCGTGTCGCGGCGCGTGACTTCCGCCCCCATGGTCGAGATCGTGGCGGTGGCGGTTCCTGCCTGCGCAGGAGCCTCGCGAAAATTAAAGCAGTTGGCTTGCGGGGGGTTATGCTGTGCACAGGCTGTCAGGGTCAGGCCGAGCCCGAGCAGCACGACGCTGCGAATGATGGTACTGGTCATGTCACTCTCCAGAAATCAGGACGTTCGCGATAATCGGCGCCGACAAGTGCTTCGCCCTTCTCCATTCCGCCAAGGATGGTCACGAGCGGGCCGAGCGCGCTGAGATCGGCGTCGATCACGACGGAACCACGGTCGTCGCGTACAAGTGCGAGCCGCGAGGCCGAGCCGACGCCCAGAAGCACGTCGAGCTCTTTCTCGGTCAGGCCGAGCATCGCGTAATCTGCAGCCGAGGCGCGAATGTTGGGCAAAAGCACCTGCGTCGGCACGGCTTCGACGATGGTCTTGCCGGTCCGGGTGCGTTCGAGCTGGCTGGCATATTGCGTCATCATGACGACGACGGCGTTCTGCTTGCGGGCAGTCACCAGCCAGTTCGAGAGCCGTTCCGCGAAATAAGCGTTGTCGAGCGCCTTCCATGCCTCGTCGATGACGATGATCGTGGGCTTGCGGTCCTCGATCACGCGCTCGACCCGGCGGAAAAGATAGGACAGGACCGCCATGCGTTCCCGCTCGCTCTCGGAGTCGAGGATGCCGGTCAGATCGAAGCCTGCGACATCGCCGTCAATGCTGAAGCTGTCCTCGGCATTGGCCCCGAAGATCCAGCCATAGCGGCCCTCGGCCGTCCACTCCTGCATACGCTCGAAGAGATCGCCCTCGTCATCGGTCGAGACCAGCAGCGAGGCGAAATCCGACCAGTTTCGCAGGCCCGCATGTCCTGCGCTCGCGTTCTGGCGCACGACTTCCTGCAGTCGGTTGGTCTGAATCGGAGTTAGCGGTCGATCGCGCCGCTCCAAGAGGCTCGCGAGCCAATCAGCAAGCCATGCTTGGCCCCGCATGTCGATCTCGGTCTGGAGCGGATTGAGGCCCGTGGGCCGTCCGGCACGTATCGTCGAATAGCTGCCGCCGAGCGCACGGACGGCCATCTCCATGCCCGCGCGATAGTCGAAGACGAAGACCCGCGCACCTGCCCGCCGTGCCATGGTCATCAGGAAAGCCGCCAGTACGGATTTACCGGAGCCGGGGCGGCCCAGGATCAGCGTGTGCCCACCTGTGGGCTCGCGATCCGGCGCGCCCTGTTCGTGGAAGTTGAAGCGAAAACCACTGCGCTCGGGCGTCGGGAAGAGTGTGATGGGCACGCCCCACGGCACTTCCTTGCCAGTCTTGCCGAGCGGGGTGCGGTGAAAGGCGGCGAGATCGGCGAAGTTGTGGTTCGTGATCGCTGCCTTGCGGCTTCGCGCCCCGGTATTGCCGGGATGCTGCGCCATGAAATGCGCCCGCGCCCCGAAGGCCTCCGAGATCAGGTTGATCCCGGAAGTGGCGGAGATGTTGCGGATCTCGGCCGCGATGTCGTCAAGCGCCGTCTGCGTGCGGGCATAGACGGCCACGGTCATGTGGTGCTCGCCGAAGATCAGGCGTTTGGATTCCAGATCGTCCTGCGCGAGTTCCAATTCCTGGGCGAGACTGACGGCTCCGTCATTGGCGGCCTGCATTAGCCGCAGCTGCCGCTTGATCCGGCCCGCCATGATGTTGGCGTTGATCGGCACAAAAGAGTGCGTGACCACCATGTCGACGGGCAGATTCAACTCGTCGAGCATCAGGCTATCGGTCTTGGCCGGGTAGTTCTTCACCGCAAAGATCGCCCCGAGCTTGTCGCCGACGGCACCGTCCGAGAGTGCGATGGTCGTGCCGCGGAAGGTGACGCGCGTATTGGCTACGTCCTCGGCGATCACACCGAGGCGCGACCGGGGGAAGAGCGGGTGCTCCTCGCCCGTGTTGAGTGAACCGAGGAAGCCCAGAAGCTCGCCGGTGCTTGCGGCCAGCAGGCGGGGCTTCAGCTCATCGAAGGAGGACAGCAGAAACCCCACAACCTCGTCGAGCTTGCGCAAGCGGCGGGTTGTGTCGGCCGCATGTCGCGAGCGAGACGCCCCAAGTCCGTACGGCAAGCGGCTGCCGGTCTCCGGTCGCTTCAGCACCGTCAGGGTCAGCGTCTTGTCGCGCAAACCCGCGCGGCCGAGATGCGCGTGCCATCGTTCGTCGACGGCAGCCGCAAACCCTTCGCCCGGAACGGGCGGCAGGGTCACATCGACCGCTTTCGACACCTTGTGCAGGTAGAAGGAGAACTCCGTCCCGACCTGCGCGACGATGCCAGCCAGCAACCCTCCGATCCGGTCGAGATGCCCGTCCTCGCTCGTGGTGCTGTTCACCCCTTCGAGGCGGATGCACTGCATCAGTTCGTTGCCGCGTGTCCGGATCGTTCGGTCGTTCACGAGGCTCACATAAGGCAGCATCATTGAGAGCCGCTTCTCGCCCTTGACCCATGCGGGTAGCGCGGTCAGCGGATCGATGGCGTTCTCAACCTCATCGACAATTCCATCACGGGGCATAGCTGTCGCCTCCGTGCAGCTTGCGGTTCGTCGTGGGCGGGGTTTCCTGCAGGGTGATCACCAGGACATCGAGGAAGTTCGGATCCCAGTCTGCGGCCTTCCAGAGCGCCGGCCAGGCCAGCCCCGCGAACACAGCCACCACCCAGCTCTGCACCCAGAGGAACAGAAGCGTTGAGCCGAAGAGCCAGACCATGGCGTACATGATCGGCAAGCCCATCAGCTTGGGTGGCCTGAGAAGACCGATGAACACGCGGGACTGGTCAGCCATGGATAGAGCTCAGGTGGTCCAGATGGCGGCGACGATGGTGGGTGCTGCGGCGATGCCGGCGATTGCAACCACGACCCAGAGCGCCTGACGAAAGTCGAGGATGCCAAAGAGCCAGGAAAGGAACACCCCGATCAGTGCGAGCGTGCCAATCACGATCCCCAAGGGACCGGTGATCGCATCGACAATTCCTTGAAGCAGGGTCTGTACCGGCGAGAGGTCGATGCTCTGTGCAAGCGCTGGACCCGCCAGCACGATAAGGGCCATCGCGCCGAGCGCGACGATCGAAGGTCTCGATGTCATGAAAGATCTCCTCTGAGCCGCTCAAACACGGCAGTCACACGGGCCACATGCCCTTGGGTTTCTCGAAAAGGGGGGATGCCGCCGTGGCGTGTGACCGCCTCAGGGCCAGCGTTGTAGGCCGCAAGGGCCAGAGAGCCTTCGCCGAACTGGTCGAGCATCATCAGCAAGTAGCGGGCTGATCCGTCGAGGTTCTGCGCAATGTCATGTGGGTCTACGCCGAGGTCGCGGGCGGTATCCGGCATAAGCTGGCCAAGGCCTATGGCACCGACAGGGCTACGTGCAGCCGGATTGTATGCGCTTTCGACTTCGATATTGGCCCGGTAAAGGAGCGCCCAATCAGTGACTGAAAGCCCTGCGCGACGCAGCGCACCATGCCCGGCATACCGCAGAGCCGTGGTCTCGATCGCATGGAGGATTTCTGGGGTGGCGCGGGCGGCGGATCGAGCCGGGATCGCTGTCTCGCTCGTTGCGTCAGGACCGCGAGGTTCTGCGAAGAGAAAAAGGCGCCCGTTTGCCTCTTGAGAAGAGGAAATCAATTGGCCGTCTGGGCCAACCGAAAAGATGAAACCGTCGGCCAGGGCCGGGGGCGCGGAACAAACGCCTGTACCCAAAGCAACGACGAGCGCAGTCGCGCGGTCAGCTGCCTTTGACCGGAGGCGCGGCGTGGCGCTCGCGGCCACCTTCTTCAAGTGGAATGTTAGCGGTCGTACAGCCCATGTCGGCCAGGAAACTGACAAGGCCAACGATGGTTTTGAAGTCGCGGAGCTTGAGGACGCTTCGGCTGGTGACGAGCATCTTATCGTCACGCCCATCAGTGGCGACGGCGCGGATGACCCACGAGCCGTACCAGCTGTTATGGCGCTTCTCTGCTCTCTCCTTGCAGACCACCTCAATGAGGTAGCCCTCGGCGAGCAAGCCGCGCAGTCCGTCTTCTGTAACCACATTCGGGGCTTCTTCTATCATGGCCTTCCCTTGGGTCCTTGTTCTGCCTGGGTGCAGTATCAGGCCCACGGGGTCGCAACACCGTGAGCGATACAAAACAACATTAATGATAGCAAGACAATAATAACGTGTTGACGAAGTTCGCCTTGCTCCGATAACGGTGATAGCCGACAGAATGATAATCTTAAAGGCGGCAAAGGAGTTTTGCCCTGCGGTTGTTTATTGCGCGCAACGCACCGTTGCTGTTCGCGTTCCTGCTTGGAAGCATGCCGATAGCCGCGGCAGCAGATTGCGTACCTCCCGAACGACCGTTCTTGCCTCAGTCGCGAGAAGACATTCGTGCCTATGCCGATCTGCTGCGTTCTGATTTCGAGGGCTACATTGCCGACATTCAGGAATACTTCCGCTGTCTTGATGCCGAGCGCCAACGGGCGTTTCAGGAGGCGCGCGAGGTCAGTGAAGACTATGGAAGACTGATCGAGCTATTGGACTGAGCAACCGCATGGGCTTAACCGCCGTCGAGATCCTCGTAGTAGACGAGTGCGGGCATGTTGCGGCGCTGATGCACGATGCGCAGGATGACTGCCGCGCCATCCGCCGCATCGAGCCGCTTGTAGAAGATCACGTGTCGCTGGCAATTGACGGACCGCATCCCCGGGACAAAGAGACTCCTGTCCCGGCCCGCGTCGGGATCCCCAGTGATCCGCTCGAAGGCGGTGACCAACTGGCGGTAATAGACGAGCCATTGGTCCCTGCCCCATGTTTCGACGGTGTAGGTGCGTATCTCTTCAAGGTCGGACTTGGCCTGTCCGGAAAGCCGAATCGTCATTCGGGTCAGCGATCAAACGCATCCGGTTCGAAGGCTTGGGCATCGAACTCGGCGAAATCCCCATTCTCGGCCAGGGTGGCTGCCATCTCGAGATCGGCCTTGAGGGCATAGAACTGCCGCGCGCCATCCTTCTCCATCAGCATCCTTACGCCGGCGCGCACGACTTCGCTCAGATTGGCGTAGGCGCCGGACTCGATCTGCGCCTGCACATATTTCTGCATCGGTTCGGTCAGGTGGACGTTTGGCATCAGACTCTCCTATCCATGCTCAATCGTATCAGATACTGCCATAAATCTTCAAGCGCATGTTCGATCCCAACATAGGCCACAACACAGGATCGTTGCTCCACCCGCCCTTCCGTTCCCGGATTCCAGCCGGAGAACCGGGCTCGACAGTTTTCCGACACTGCCCTTCCCGGGACCATGGGCGCTGCGACACGCCGTTTGACGGGCTCATGCGGTCTGTTCTTCCGTGACCGGTTTCGTGGCCGTATTGGAACGCCATATTTTCTTTTTGTAACAGTTGTTTGTTTGGCAATGGACGTGAAAGGAGGCCGCAATTTTGGCCGCTTCCAGGACGCCTCAAGAGCTCAAACCGTCATCAGATCTTGGAAGCCGTCACGCGACACAAGCGAACAATCGCAAGTAGCCATCAATCAAATGGCCTTGCTATCGGTAATGTTGTTTCGTATCGCTGCACCATTATAGATGGAGTCGGCATCATGAAGCACGTGATCCATGGCGTGGCAACAGCCACGGCAATAAGCATATCCGGACTAATGGCCTCGTCAGGTCCGGCTCAGGCCTATCAAGTGGACTGTGCGATCCTCCTCTGCCTTGCGGGCGGCTGGCCTGCCTCCGCGCCCTGCGCCCATGCCAGAGCGGTCTTCATTCGGCGGATCACGCCATGGCCGATCGAGCCGCCCCTACAAATCTGGCGGTGTCCGATGGGTGTGTCGTTCAACGAACCAAGTCCGTTGTCGCCTATGGAACGCCTTTATGACATCACGTTTCGCGATCCGCCCGAACCGCAGGTATCGACTCCGATACCCCTTGTTCGCGTCCAGGCGGATGAACAAGCCGACATCGACATCTCAGGCGACGCCTTTGATTTCGTGCGCAGCATTCGCGTCTATCACATTCAGTACCGCCAGCATGAAAACCGAGATGGCGACTGCAATCGCACCGATTCCACGCGATTGGGGTCCTACGGAGTGCAGGGCGACTACCGATGGACAAGATCCAACGTGGGCCAAGTGCCGGCTGCATCTGGCCTGAGCATCCCGAATGGATGCGGCAGCTACTTCTACCGCTCCGTCTTCGTCGACTGGCGTGATCACGCCGGGAACTATGGTTCTGAAGAAGTTCGCTACTGACAAAATCTGCACGCGGTCTTGCCGCGCGCGTCATCACAACCCCGCACGAAAGGCTGTGCAAAGCCCCCAAAAAGGAGACGACGCCAGACCGTGAAGCCTGACGCCGTGCTAGAAAACTCCGTGAACAAGAGTTTCCTAGCGCACCGCCAAAACACCTGCAACCAGCAAAGTTGTTTTGCTGGCAAGAATGTTGTTGTCTCACGACATGGCGTCGGATCTCCAAGGAGACCTCGACCATGGAACCTACGACCGGCCTGATCCTGCGACGGATCACGCAGACAAATCTCTCTGTTGCTGCGCACAAGCTTGCTACTCTCATCCTCGATGCCATCGCCTGGAAGGATGGCTACAACGGTTTGCCGCGCGGAACGGCAGCCTTCACCCTCTCTGCCCTGGCGGAGAAGATGGGTGTCTCACGACAATATCTTTCGGTTCTTTTGAGCGAACTTGAGACGTCGGAGTTGCAGCTCGAGCGGGCGAAGCCGAATGGCAAGTTCGCGCCCTGGATCTTTCGGTTTTCCGCCTTCGACGAGGAGAGTGAAACCCATGATCTCGTGTCAGGTGAAGGCGACACATCACTATCTAGAGATAATAATAACAAAACTATCTTCTCAGGGCTGATCGAAATCACCGAGAGTTCGAACGTTTTTCAGACCAGTTGGGCAGAGCTCATCAAAGCAGCGAAGGCCACGTTGCCCTGCTGGAACATCGACACCCAGGTCATCTGGGATCGCTTCCTCGCCTTCAACCGGTCCCGAGGCAACGGAAAGGTGCCGGCCGGCTTCCTGCTTGGCTTTATGCGACGATGGCGGAATTCGCCAGGGACTCCGCCTCGTCCCGAGGTGAAACCATCGCAGAAACGGGTAGCAGACCCCAAAGAGCGCGAATTGCTGAGACAGATGCAAGCCGCCCCGACTGCGAACCGCCAGTTCCACGCGTCCGACCTGTGTCGTTTGATCGGTCACGCTGCCTACGAAGCGCGAGTACTGGATGTAATCCGCAAGTTTGGGTGTCAGAGGTTCTCAGCAACCTTAGCGGTGCACGGACGAGCGGTGTTGGCAGGCGAGATTTCGAGGTAGGCTCGCTTTGGGGCCGGGAAAACCCTGCGTGTGAACGTAAAGATCCGATAGTTAAGTTTATGTTAATTTACCCTCCAGATCCCTTCTTCCTGAGCCACTCGCGATTCAGAAAGAAGTTTCTGTAAATGAGCCACAACATTCCTTTCGGCGGCCATTACAATATGCGGGTCAGATTTCTTGTAGACTGAAGCGGCGATATTCTGGACTGTATCGGAAGTATTTAGGAGATGCTTGAGGATCTGGGTCTCGCGGCGCATCCGGTTGGCAAGTAACCGTTCGATGTAAGGGCGCGGATCCTGGAGTACGGGCCCGTGACCCGGCAGGCAGATCCTATCGTCGCGATCAATAAGCCGTTGAAGCTGGTCGCAGTAATCACGCATGTTGCCGTCAGGGGGGCTGACGATCGAACTGTTCCAACTCATCACGTGGTCGCCCGTGAATAACACTCCATCCAGCCTCGCAAAGCAGAGGTGATCGCTCGCGTGACCGGGTGTGTGAAGGACAGTAAGACCGGCAATCCTTTGCCCGTCTTCCAAAAACCCGTCGGGTTGAAATGCATCGTCTGGAAAGGCACGCGAAACATAAACGGGCAGACCTGTCCGTTCGCGCAATCCCGGCACGGCACCGAAATGATCGGAATGGTGGTGTGACACTAGAATTCCGGCCGGGTTGCCTCCCAGATTCTCGACAATTGCTTCGAAATGTGCACTGTCTTCTGCTGGACCCGGATCGAGAATGAACCGACCGTCAGGTGTATCAATGATGTAGCTGTTCGTCCCGTGATAGGTCATCTTCCCGGGATTGCTCGCAACGATCCTCAGGATTCCCTCGGCCACCTGTTCTGCACGCGCGCGACACGGTTCCGGCTCTGTGTGAAACATGCTGCGTTTTGTCATTGAATACGACCACTTTCTGACAGTGAAAAGTCTGGGACTTGCAAAGCCGCCTTTTGCTTTGCATAGCTTTGGAAGCCTCGGGCTGGCGTCCAGCGCCGGTCAGAACCGGCGCTGGAACAAGGCAACAAAGCCCAGCAGTCAAGCGTGACCCCGATTATGGAAACCTGTATACAGCACTACAGCAATTGCTGCCTTCGTCAGGTCTCCAAGCAGGAACGGGTAAAGCCCGGCGTTCAGCAATTTTTCGCCATAGCCGACAAAGCCACCCAACCAGAATAGCCCTGCGCAATACATAAGTATCGAACCGGAGAGGACCGCTACAGATGCTCTGATTGAAGGCGGAAGCCCTGCCAGCTTTTGAACCATCCATCCTGCAGCCGCCGCCGCGAGCGCAAACCCAATCAAGAATCCGCCAGTGGGACCCGCAAAATAGGCCAGACCCGCCGGTGCGGGAGGCGTGCCAGCGAAAACCGGCAGGCCAAACAGACCTTCCAGAAGGTACGCAGCGACAACTAGACTACTGCGCACCGGCCCCAGGAAAAGGCCGAGACCCAAGACCACCAGGGTTTGTGTTGACATCGGTACCGGGTAGAACGGCACCGCGATTTTGGCGGATAGTGTCAGAAGTATTGTGCCGATGAGTATTATTGAGATCTCTCGGGTCAGTCTTGCGACCGGTTGGCGTTGAGTGGCTTCCAAATTCATCTGTTTCGTCCTTGTTTCTGTAGATCGTTGATTTGCTGGATAGGGAAGCTCACATGCGCTTGGCGACTTCTTCCAGCATGACCTCGCTCGCACCGCCGCCGATGGCCTGAACACGGGCGTCGCGCGACATGCGTTCAACCGGGGTTTCGCGCATATAGCCCATGCCGCCGTGAAACTGGACGCAGTCGTAGAGCACGCTGTTTACCAGTTCGCCGCAATAGGCCTTGACCATCGAGACCTCTTGCACGCAATCGTGGCCCGCCGCGTCCAGACCTGCGGCATGATAGACCAGCTGCCGTCCCGCCGCGATCCTCGTCTGGCAGTCTGCCAGCCGCTGGCGCACCACCTGCTTGTCCCATAGGACACCGCCAAAGGCCTTGCGCTGCTTGACGTATTCCACTGTCATGTCCAGCGCGGATTGCGCTTCGGCACAGGCCATTGCGCCCAGGACGATGCGTTCGTTCTGGAAGTTTTTCATCACCGAATAAAAGCCTTTGTTAACCTCGCCCAGCACATCCTCGGCCGGGATGCGGACATCCTCAAAGATCAGTTCGGCCGTGTCCGAGCAGAGCCAGCCGGTCTTGTTCAGCGCCCGACCGACCGAAAAGCCCGGCGTACCCTTTTCGATCGCGAACATGGTGATCCCGCGGGAACCCTTTGCATCGGGATCGGTCTTGGCACCGACAAAGTAGAGGTCGCCATGCACGCCGTTGGTGATGAACATCTTGGTGCCGTTCAGCACCCAGTCCGACCCGTCCTGCACCGCGCGGGTACGCATGCCAGCCACGTCCGATCCTGCGCCCGGTTCAGTCACGGCCACGGCGGTAATCTTTTCGCCCGATACGATCGATGGCATCCAGTGCGCCTTTTGTTCCGGGGTGCCTGCGTTTTCCAGATGCGGTGAGGCCATATCCGTATGGACCAGAACCGTGGCTGAAAACCCGCCGAAAGTGGAGCGCCCCACCTCTTCGGCCAGTACCACGCTGGACATCACGTCCAGCCCCGCGCCGCCATATTGCGCGTCATAGCGCATCCCCAGCACGCCGAGATCGCCCATCCGGCGCAGCACGTCACGGGGCACCATGCCCTCCTCTTCCCATGGCTCCGCCTTGGCGGTCACTTCGGTTTCAATGAACCGGCGCAGCTGGTCGCGGATCATGTTGAGGTCTTCGTTGAACGGGCCGGTGGCCGCGGTGATGGTGTCTTGTCTGGTCATGTGTTTTCCTCCGGGTCGAGTTTGATAAGTGGGGCGTGCCCGGCGACCGTATCGCCTGGTGCACAATAGATTTCTGTCACCACGCCCGCGACCGGCGCGGGCAGGCTTTGCAAGAGCTTCATGGCTTCCAGCACCACCAGCGTATCACCTGCTTTGACCCGGTCTCCGGGCGCGACACGCACCTCGGCGACGGCGCCGGGCATGGGTGCCGTCAGCAGGTCAGCGCCGCCAGATCCGCCGGTGGCACGTTGCAGATGCTGATCTTCCAGCGTACGCAGGTCTGTCGCGGTCATTCCGGCAGGGGTTTGCAGGTGCACCCGCCAGTGACCCGGCGCGCGCACGACATGGGCGATGCGCGAAAACGGAACGCCGTCGATGCGTCCGCTCAGACGGTTCCCTGTCAGGCCGACATTTTCGGCCGTTATTGTCTGGCCGTCCGGCTGTACGGCGGCAAGCACCGTCCCGGGCCCGGGCCCGGGCCCGGACCCGGTCACGCGGATCGGATCTTCCTCGGATGCGCTCCAATAGAACGCAGTGCCGGGCAGTCCCGCAGGGGCCGTGAGCCGCCAAGATCCAAGGCTGTCCCAAGGCGATGCGCCTGCCGGAGTGAGGTGCAGATGCAGCGCCATGGCGGCGAGGCCGGCGTCCTCGGCTTTGGGCGTCGGTTCTGCCCAGCCATCCGGGAACAACTCGGCAAGGCCCGAGGTATGATGCCGGAAGGCATGAAAATCAGGATGGTTCAACAGCGCCCGCTGATAAGACAGGTTCAACCCGACGCCGCCCACCACAAAGGCATCAATCGCAGCAATGGCCTGACGGATTGCCCCTGCCCTGTCCGGCGCATGGGTGATCAATTTGGCCAACATCGAATCGTAATGGTGGCTGACGATTGACCCAGCCGCGACGCCGCTATCGAGCCGCATGCCAGCAGGCGGCGCCCAAAGGGTGATCTTGCCGGTTTCGGGGCGGAAATTCTCGGCGGGGTTCTCGGCGGCGATGCGCACTTCAATGGCGTGGCCGTTTAACGGCACATCCGATTGCGCCAATGTCAGGGTCTCGCCCCGCGCGATACGCAACTGCCATTCGACCAGATCAATGCCGGTGATGGCCTCGGTCACCGGATGTTCCACCTGAAGGCGGGTGTTCATCTCAAGGAAGTAATACTCGCAGCGCTCGGAGTCATAAAGATACTCAACCGTCCCGGCGGACCGATAACCTATCGCCTGCGCCAGTCGCACAGATGCTGCGCGCATTTCGTCGCGAAGGGCCTCGGGAAGATCGGCAGCAGGGGCTTCTTCGATCAGCTTCTGATGATTGCGTTGAAGCGAACAGTCGCGGTCACCGAGGTGCAGGACATTGCCATGGCTGTCGCCGAACACTTGCACTTCGACATGCCGCGCACGAGGCGCGTAGCGCTCAAGGAACACTGCGGGATCGCCGAAGGCGCCTTGCGCTTCGGCCCGGGCAGATGCGATTGCTTCAGACGCGCCGCTCAGATCAGAAACAAGCCGCATGCCGCGCCCGCCCCCACCGGCGCTGGCCTTAACCAGAAACGGGGTGCCAAGCTTGCGCGCCTCTTCCAGCAATCGTGCGTCGGACTGATCTTCGCCGCGATAGCCGGGCAGCACAGGAACTCCCGCATCCTCGGCGGCGGCCTTGGCTTCGATCTTGCTTCCCATCCGTGCGATTGCAGCGGCAGAAGGCCCGATGAACACAAGGCCCGCCGCATCGACCGCTGCGGCGAAACCGGAATTTTCCGACAAGAAGCCATAGCCCGGATGCACTGCCCCTGAGCCGGTCGCGCGCGCGGCGTCCAGAATGGCCTCGACGTTCAGGTAGCTGTCCGCAGGCGCGGCCCCGCCGATACAGACGGCGTGATCGGCCTCCGCCACGAAGGGCGCTTCGCGGTCTGCATCCGAAAACACCGCCACGCTTTCCAATCCCAGCTTGCGGCACCCGCGCTGGATGCGCCGGGCAATCTCGCCCCGGTTGGCGATCAGAACGCGGGTGAAGCTCATTTCACCCGCCATGACGGAATGTCCTTGTTAATGAAGCTATTGATGCCCTCGATACCTTCCTCAGTCTCCCACGCATCGGCTAGCCGGTCGGCGGTGTAGATCATATTGGTCTCCAGATCGTGCGATGCGACATAGGCGATCAGCGCCTTGGTATCGGCCACTGCACCCGGCGCAGCCTGAAGGTGATCGTGCACCACACGGTCCACCACGGCGTCCAGACCGTCGGGCGCGACAACTTCCGTCAATAGTCCAATCCTCTCGGCGCGGGCCGTGTCGAACAACGCGCCCGACAGCATGGTTTCACGCGAATGCACCTTGCCGATGCGGGCCACAACGTAAGGCGATATATTCGCGGGCAGCAGGCCCAGTTTGACCTCGGTTAGACCGAAGCGCGCGCCTTCGGCACCGATGGTGTAGTCGCAGACCGAGATCATACCGACACCGCCACCATAGGCTGGGCCGTTGATCCGCCCGATCAAGGGCTTGGGCAGCGTGTCAAGACGGCGCAAAAGCCGTGCCAAGGTAGCGCTTTGTTCGACCCGCTCGGCGCGGCTTTTCTCGACATTCGAAGCGAACCAGTTGAAATCGCCGCCTGCGCAGAAGCTTTTTCCTATGCCGGTCAGGACCACGATCCGCACACTTTCATCCGCGGCCAACTTCTGGGCCGCGTCGTAAAGCTCGGCGATCAGCGTGCCGTTCAGCGCGTTGTGCTTGTCCGGGCGGTTGAGCGCGACAGTGGCAACTCCTCGCGCATCGGTTTCGACAAGGATGGTTTGATAAGTGGTCGTCATGGCGTCGGCCTCACATTCTGAAAACAGGCGTATGACGACCGACTTCGGGCACCGACGTCACAATGGCCAGACACAGGCCAAGGATATCGCGGGTTTGCGCGGGTTCGATCAGCCCGTCATCCCAAAGCCGCGAGGTGGCATAATAGGGATCGGATTGTTCACCATACTGGGCGCGCACCTGCTCTTCGATCAGCTTCATGTCGGCCTCCATTTTGTCTGGGTCACCCCCCTTCTGGCGGCGCAGTTCCAGCATCACATTGGTGGCGATGTCGGCGGACATGGTAGCCAATTCTGCCGTTGGCCAGGCAAAGAGAAAATTCGGAGCGAAACCCCGTCCACACATGCCGTAATTTCCCGCCCCGTATGAGCCCCCCAGCAAAACCGACAGGCGCGGCACCTTGGCCACCGACATGGCATAGACCAGCTTGGCACTGTCTTTGGCGATACCACCGCGTTCGGCGTCGGTGCCGACCATGAAACCGGAAATGTTGTGCAGGAAAACAAGCGGGATGTTCCGCTGATCGCACATGGATACGAATTGCGCGCCCTTGAGCGAGCTTTCGGACAGAAGCGCCCCGTTGTTGGCCAGAATACCCACGCGATAGCCGTGGATCCGTGCCGTGCCGCAAACCAATGTTTCACCCCATCCGGGCTTGAACTCGCGGAATTCGCCGACGTCGATCATGCGCAGCAGAACCTCGCGCATGTCGTAGGGCTCCTTGCGGTCGGCGCTGATGACGCCAAGCAGCTCGGACGGATCACGCGCAGGCGGCTGGGGCACCTCGTCTGCCTGAATCGGGCGCGACTGACCAAGCTCGGCCACAATGTCGCGCATCAGTGCGAGCGCGTGGTGCTCGTCCTCGGCCAGGTGGTCGGATACGCCGGAGACACGCGAATGCATCTCGGCCCCGCCCAGCGTTTCGCCATCGACCTCTTCGTTGATCGCCACCTTGACGATCGACGGCCCGCCCAGATGGATGCGCGCGTTGCCGCGCACCATGATGACCTCGTCCGACAGGGCGGGAATATAGGCCCC
This sequence comes from Aquicoccus porphyridii, assembly GCF_008369105.1. GTDB lineage: Bacteria > Pseudomonadota > Alphaproteobacteria > Rhodobacterales > Rhodobacteraceae > Aquicoccus > Aquicoccus porphyridii. The sequence goes on from NZ_VINQ01000009.1 coordinate 24,676, forward strand.
GCCCGCCGTGCAGCCGCCGAACACGGCCGAGATCTGCGGAAGACCGCTGGCCGACATGTTGGTCTGGCGATAAAAGGAATTGCCGAAATGGCGAGCATCGGGGAAGACCCTGTCCTGTTCAGGCAGATAGGCCCCGCCGCAGTCCACCAGATAGAGGCAGGGCAACCGGTTTTCCGCCGCGATTTCCTGGGCGCGAATGTGTTTCTGCACGGTTTCGTGATAGAAAGAACCACCCTTCACTGTCGCATCGTTGGCGATCACAACGCAGGGCAGCCCGTGGACGATCCCAATACCGGTCACGATCCCCGCACCGGGCACCTCGCCTCCGTATTGACCGTAGGCGGCAAGCGACGACAGCTCAAGAAACGCAGTGCCCGGATCCACCAGCAGGTCGATCCGTTCGCGAACCAACAGCTTGCTGCGCTTGCGATGCCGCGCGACCATGTCGGGGCGGCCGCCAGCCGTTGCTTCGGCGATCCGCGCGCGCAGCGTTTCGACGCGCTCGCTTTGTGCGGCGTGGTTGAGGGTGTAGGTCTCTGATGCGGTCAGCACCGCTGTTTCAAGACGTGCCATGAAGTCAGGTATCCTGTCTTTGGAGTATCCCGTTGAGGAACACATCGGCATAGGTGCGTGACAACGCATCGGCGCTACCGCGGTCCGGGTCGAACCAATCGAGCGTGGCGTTCAATGTACCGATCAGCATCAGGCGCAGGCGGCGGATATCGACGTCTTGCTTCAGCGTGCCGTCTTTCTTAAGCTGGGACAGAAGACTATCCCACTCTGCCTCATAGGCCCGTCGCGTGGGCAAGTTGGCATCCCGCACGGATTGCGGCACCTGCCCGAAAATACGCACATTCGCCGACGTATAATCGCTCACATCAAGAAGCGCGCGCAGATGCGCCCGGATCGCGGCGCGAAGTACCGTTTCGCCGTCGGTATCGGCTGGCAGGTCGGTGATGGCGTCTCTCATGCTCGCGTGAACGACTCGAATCCCTGCATCAAGAACGGCCACGACGATCTCGTCCTTGGAACCGAAATGATAGTATATGCTACCCGCCTTGATCCCGGCGGCCTCGGCAATTTTTCGGAGCGAAACGGACCCGTAGCCTTGTTCGCGGAAAAGCCGCGCGGCAATGTCGAGCACCCCGTCCCGTCCGACCGCGCTGCGCGATGTCTCGTTGACTTTGCTTGCCGTGTTTTGTGCCATAGACCTTCGTTTCGCCCCAACGTCTAACTAACGACCGTTAGGTGAATAACGCAAGTGAGTCAATCGTCGTGATCGTGCCAGATTAGAGTTTGCGGGAAATTCCGCATGGGCGACCGCCATGAGGCCGCCCAGACATTAATGTGCTTGCCTGGACCCCGTCATCGGGTCTGGGCAAATGCCTTAGATCACGAAGCCGCCGCCGCAGATGATGTGCTGGCCCGAGATGAAGTTCGATTCGGGTGAGCAGAACAGATAGACAGCACCAGCAGCCTCTTCTGGAGTACCGACCCGACCCAGCGGGATCATGCGCTCCATCTGGGACAGAAGATCAGGGTTGACGCCGACCTTGATCTCTTTTTCCTCGACCTTGATCGTGCTGTCACCGTCCGCGCTGCCCTCCGTCAGACGGGTGCGGATCGGGCCGAAGGCCACGGCATTGACGTTGACCTTGTAGCGGCCCCATTCCTTGGCCATCGTCCGGGTGACACCCAGTATGCCGGCCTTGGCGGCGGAATAGTTGATCTGCCCCGCGTTACCGCCAGTGCCGGCGATAGACGAAATGTTCACCACTTTGCGGAACACTTCCTTTCCGGCGGCGGCCTCTTCCTTGGCCTTGGCGCTGATTACCGGCTGGGCGGCGCGCAGGATCTTGAAGGGCGCGGTCATGTGAACGTCGATGATCGCCTGCCACTGCTCGTCGGTCATCTTCTGAACGACGCTGTCCCAGGTGTAGCCGGCATTGTTCACGATGATGTCGAGTCCGCCGAAGCTGTCCACGCCCGTCTTGATGAACCGTTCGGCAAAACCGTCTTCGGTCACGCTGCCGGCGCAGACCACCGCTTCGCCGCCAGCGGCGCGGATAGCTTCAGCGGCTTCATTGGCCGGGTCGGCGTCCAGATCGTTGACCACTACCCGGGCCCCTTCCGAGGCCAGTTTGAGTGCGATTTCGCGGCCAATGCCTCGGCCCGAACCCGAGACCAGGGCAACACGCCCGTCGAGTTTTCCAGTCATATTAATTCCTCCCGAAAGGCGCTATCAGGCTTTCTCATAAAGTGTGGTGACACAGGCCCCACCGAGGCCCAGATTGTGCTGAAGTGCCAGGCGCGCGCCATCGACCTGGCGCGCATCAGCCTGCCCGCGCAACTGCTGGACAAGCTCGGTACATTGCGCAAGGCCGGTCGCCCCAAGAGGATGACCTTTGGACAACAAACCGCCCGACGGGTTGGTCACGTATTTTCCGCCATAGGTGTTGTCGCCATCATCAACAAACTTCGCAGCTTCACCTCGGCCGCAAAGGCCAAGCGCCTCGTAGGTGATGAGTTCGTTGTGGGCGAAACAGTCGTGCAGTTCGACCACATCCACGTCTTCGGGCCCGATGCCCGCAGCCTCGTAGACCTGATCGGCGGCGCGCTTGGCCATCGAAAAGCCGACCACCTCGCGCATATCATGGGCTTCGAAGGTTTCCGGACCGTCCGTTGTCATGGCCTGCGCCGCGATCCGAACCGAACTGTCCAGTCCGTGCTTGTCGGCGAATTCCTTGGAACAGATGATCGCGGCGGCTGCGCCACAGGTTGGCGGACAGGCCATAAGCTTGGTCATGACGCCGGGCCAGACCACCTGCGCAGCCATGACGTCTTCCGCCGTCACTTCCTGGCGGAATAGGGCCACCGGGTTCTTGGCCGCATGGCGGCTGGCCTTGGCGCGGATCTTGGCGAAGGTCTCAAGAGGCGTGCCGAACTCGTCCATATGCGCCTTGCCCGCACCGCCGAAGTACCGCAGTGCCAGCGGGATCTCCGAACTGCCAACCAGATCGTCGGTTTCTTCGTCGAAAGCCGCAAACGGGCTGACCCGATCGTGAAACATCGCGCCGATTGCGCCGGGTTGCATTTGTTCGAACCCAAGCGCCAGAGCACATTCCACCGCCCCGCTTTCCACGGCCTGACGCGCCAGGAACAGGGCAGACGACCCGGTCGAGCAATTGTTGTTCACATTCACAACCGGGATGCCAGTCATTCCAACATTGTACAAGGCGCGCTGACCGCAGGTGCTGTCGCCATAAACATAGCCCACATACGCCTGTTGAATTTTTTCGTAGTCCAGACCTGCGTCGGCCAGAGCAGAGCGGGTCGCCGCGGTTGCCATGACATCGTAGCTCTCGGATTTTCCCGGCTTCTGGAACGGGACCATCCCGACGCCGGTGACATAGGCTTTGCCTGTCATTTCTTTCTCTCTCCCATGCTTCGTCCGGCGATTCTGAACGCGCTGCCAAACCAATTTCTACCATTTGTTAGAATTTAGATCCTAACCTTGGGAACTGTCAACATCTTCACGCCGAGACGTCGGGTGCTTGCGTTGTTTTCTAACATATGTTTGTTTTTCTTGACTGCGAGTTCTGGAAATCAGTACATTTCAGGCCTTTGGATTCCGGCAAGACGGGCGATGAACATTTGCTGCTTGTTTCCTGAAATCAGCGACACCCAGACTACGAAAGGCAGAGAGAATGGCGTATTGTTATGAATTCAAGGGGTTTATACCCGTTGTTCCCGAGGACACGTATGTCCATCCTCAGGCCATTTTGATCGGAAATGTCATCTTGGGTCATGGATGCTACATCGGACCCGGAGCAAGCCTGCGGGGCGATTTCGGCAGGATCGTGATCGGCGACGGCGCCAACGTCCAGGACAACTGCACCATCCATTCCTTTCCCGGCCGCGATGCGGTGGTCGAAACCGACGGTCATATTGGCCATGGCGCGATCCTGCACGGTTGCACTGTGAGCCGGAATGCTCTGGTCGGTATGAACGCCGTCATCATGGATGGCGTTGAACTTGGGGCGGAATCAATCGTTGGCGCGCAGGCTTTTGTGCGAGGCGAAACCGTCATTCCGCCCCGTTCGATGGTGGTCGGATCTCCGGCAAAGGTGATCCGCGAGGTCAGCGAGAAAGAAGTCGCTTGGAAGACCCGCGGCACGGCGGAATACCAGCAACTCGCGCGTGACTGTCTGGTCGGATTGATGCCCGTCGAGCCGCTGAAGGTGGTCGAGGCGGACCGGCCCGAGATGGCTGCCTCTGACGTCGTTTCCATTCAGGAGGCGCGGCGGACGTCGTCCTGACCTGTCCGGTCTCGGGACGGATTTCTTCGGATTCCGAAAGCGCCAGATCGTAACGCCTTGATAGGGTACGGCACTCCGTAGCTCGGTGTGCCGTCCCTCGTACAGTTACAGCCGGAAGATCCCGTAGTGCGGATCGTCGATCGGCGCGTTCAGCGAGGCGGAAATCGACATGCCAAGCGCATTGCGTGTGTCCGCCGGGTCAAGGATGCCATCGTCCCACAATTCCGAGGTCGAGGTATAGGCTTCGACATCTCGGCGGAATTTCTCCAGCACGGGATCACGGATCGCGGCGATTTCTTCCTCGCTCAGTTCTTTGCCTTCGCGCTGAAGCTGCCGAATCTTGACGTCGGCCATGGTATTGGCAGCCTGATCCGCACCCATCACGCCGATTTCGGCCTGCGGCCACATGAACAGCGTGCGTGCATCCCAGGCCCGTCCGCACATGCCGTAATTGCCTGCCCCGTAAGAGGCATTGGCGATCACGGTAAACTTCGGCACGACCGAGCCGCCCTGCGCCATCAGCATCTTGGCGCCGTCCTTGGCGATGCCGCGTTCTTCGTATTCGCGGCCCACCATATAGCCGGTGATGTTCTGGAAAAAGACCAGAGGCGTACGGTTCTGGTTGCACAGCTGAATGAAATGCGCCGCCTTGAGCGAGCTGTCGTTGAACAGCACCCCGTTGTTGGCAAGGATGCCGACCTTGTAGCCCCAGATATGGGCATAACCGCAAATCATCGTGGTGCCGTAGTCGGGCTGGTATTCGTGAAAGCGCGAACCGTCCACGATCCGGGCCAGAACCTCGCGCATGTCGAATTGGGTTTTCCGGTCCTTGGGAATGATCCCGTAAAGCTCCTTCGGCTCGTAGTAAGGCTCTTCATAGGAAGCAGTTTCGATGATAGTTTTCGGTGTGCGTTTCCATTGGCTGACAATCTCGCGCGCCAGTGAAAAGGCGTGCTGTTCGGTCGCGGCACGATAATCGCCGGTGCCCGAAACCGAGGTATGCATAACCGCCCCACCAAGTTCCTGAACACCGACATCTTCGCCGGTGGCCGCCTTGACCAGCGGGGGACCGCCAAGGAAAATCGCCCCAGTGCCTTCGATGATGATGTTGTAATCGCTCAGCGTAGGTACATAGGCACCGCCTGCGGTGCAATGCCCGCCGACCACAGCAATCTGCGGGATATTGGCCTGACTCAGCTTGACCTGGTTGCGAAACACCCGCCCGCCCAGATAGCGGTCGGGAAAGACGCCATGTTGCAGCGGCAGGAAACCGCCGGCGCTGTCGCAGATATGGACGACCGGCAACCGGTTCTCCAGCGCGACATCCAGAAGGCGCACGACCTTTTTCACGGTATGCGGATACCAGGCACCGCCCTTGACGCTGGCGTCATTGGCATGAATAGCGACCTCGCGGCCCTGCACGATGCCAATGCCCGTAACCACGGCGGCACCCGGCACTGTACCGTCATATTCGCGACAGGCTGCGAGGGTGGAGAATTCCAGAAACGGTGTGCCGGGGTCCAGCAGCAGTTTTAGCCGTTCGCGCACGCCCAGCTTGTTTTGCCGCTCGAGGCGGTCAATGTCGCGTTGCGGGCGTTCGAAACGCGCCGCGTGCTGGCGGGCGTGAAATTCCTTCAGCCGCTCGGACATGGCGGCATAATTTGCCTTGTAGTCGGCGGCGTTGGTATCGATCAGACTTTCAATCCTGCGCATTCTCACTCCTCCTCCGGGGCCAATTGGGCCAGGATATCTTTCAGCCCAAAACTGTCGCCTTCGGCGAATGGCATTTCGGCAACGACCCCGTCGCGTGGCGCCGTCAGTGTGGTTTCCAGCTTCATGCTTTCGATAACCAAAAGCGGCTGGCCTTCTTTAACTGTATCGCCGGGTTTGACCGCGACCGACACCACGACTCCGGGCATAGGCGCGACCAACCGATCATCGCCTGTGCCACCATCGCTTCCAGCCAGGCGCTCGGCGGGATCAACCCGCCCGACTTCGTAGGTGCGACCGTTCATGTGCACAAAAGTTGCTTCCGGCCCCACGGCCAGTCGCAATTCGCGGACAACACCCTTAGCCCGCAACGTATAACCGCCCGGCAGGCCCGTCGGGTCCAATTGGCAGGCAACAGTACCATTGGGGGTATTAAGTACGAACCGGCTGCCATCATGGCCCAACCAACATTCAGTCTCTTCTCCGTCGATCTGAAAGATCCGTTGCATCAGTTTCTCCACCCGCCCATCTTGCGGTACATTTCCGGTATCTGCATTACGTCGCTCACCAGCCGTTCGTCCGACAGGGCCGCCGCCGCCATCAGCAGGTCAGAGACATCTTCCCCCGGTGCGGTCAGCGTTTCGGATTGTTCAGCCAGGAAGCCGGTTGAAACATCGCCCGAGGCAAAATCTGGATGTGCAAGGATCTCATCCAGGTAACCGGTGTTGGTCGTCACCCCGAGAATCACATAGTTTTGCACCGCATTCCGGGCACGGGCGATGGCCTGCGCGCGATCCGGGCCATGCACGATCAGCTTGGACAACATCGGGTCGAAGTCGGTTGTCACCTTGCCGCCGTCCAGAATGCCGCTGTCCACGCGGATCCCCTCGCCCATGGGTTCGTCCAGCAGCAGGATATCCCCGATCGCGGGGCGAAAATCGGCGGTCGCGTCCTCGGCACAGATGCGCAATTCGATCGAATGGCCGGTCTGCGGAATATCCGCCTGTGCGGCACTCAAGCCCTCGCCCGCAGCTACGCGCAGTTGCTCGGCAACTAGATCGAAGCCAGTCACCAGTTCGGTCACCGGATGTTCGACCTGAAGGCGGGTGTTCATTTCGAGGAAGTAAAAGGCCCCGTCCTGCGCATAAATGAATTCGACGGTCCCTGCCCCGCGGTATTTGACGGCGCGGGCAATCCCCGCAGCGGTTTCACAGATCTCGTCCCGCTGTTCTGGGGTCAGCGCCGGTGACGGCGTTTCTTCGATAATCTTCTGGAACCGGCGCTGGATCGAACATTCGCGTTCCCAGAAATGGACCACGTTACCCTGCCCGTCACCCATCACCTGCACCTCGATATGGCGCGGACGTTCGATATAGCATTCGACGAACAGCCGGCCATCGCCAAAATAACGGACGCCTTCGCGACGTGCCGTTTCGATTTCGGTTTCCAACGTGCTGTCTTCGCGCACAATGCGCATACCCTTGCCGCCGCCGCCAGCCGAGGGCTTGATCAGCAGAGGGTAGCCCACCGTGCGGGCGCGTTCGACAAAACTCGCCGGATCGTCATCCTCGATCGCCGAGGGGGCAACCGGGAAGCCGTGCTCCTCGACAAAGACGCGCGCACGGACCTTGTCGCCCATCAGGTCGATGGTCTCGGACGTCGGGCCGATAAATGTCACACCGGCCTCTTCCAGCGCCGCGACGAAGGCCGCGTTCTCGGACAAAAAGCCATAGCCGGGATGCACCGCGTCGGCGCCGATTTTCTTTGCAGCCTCGACAATCTGCGGAATATCGAGATAGGCGGCCACAGGCGTTGGCCCTTCGATCATCACAATCTCGTCTGCGATCAGGTGGGCCGGCCCCTCTTGTTCAGCGACGTGGCTCAACACAGCCGTCGCAAGGCCGCGGGCCTTGGCGGTGCGTAACACGCGCGCTGCGATTTCACCCCGATTGGCGACCAGGAGTTTTGAAATGGTCATGGTATTGTCCTATTAGTTCCGGTCCGAGGCGTTCAGCCCGTCGCGCGCGGCCAGATCGACCGGCACAGGAATTTCAATATCAAGCAGCATCTGCGCAAACCCTTTGCCTTGCGGATCGATGCGGACCGAGGCGATGCCGCCCCCGCCCAGCGATTCATGCAGCAGGAAGTTCAGCGAATGGCTTCCGGGCAGGTCGAACCGCTCGACCTTGCCTTCGCAGACATGGGAGAAATAGTCTTTCACCACCTTTTCGCTAAGGGCCGAGCGGATATATGGCAGGTAGTCCGGCTTGCGCGCAAGGATGCCGATATTGGCGATATCCCCCTTGTCGCCTGAGCGGCCCCAAGCCAGATCGACGAGGCGCACCTTGATCGCGTCCGGACCGGGCGCGCGGCTATCTGCCGGCGGCGCGGCAGGCGGATCAAGGTGGACTGGACTGGTGGCCACGGCGACGGGCACATCCTTGCCGTCGACCTCGACTGCGACGGGGGTGTCGGCCTTGTTCTGCAGGAAGGAGAACAGACGGACCACCGGCTGTACCTTTGGCCGTCCGGCGAAGAACCCGGTCAGACCCTGCGCGGTCGAAATCGCCATGGGTGCGATTTCTCCGGCAAAGATGTTCAGCGCGGTGCGATCGTCATGGACCGCGCCGATCTTGAGCACCACTTCGCGGGTCTGGGCGCGCGCATTTGCGCCATAAGTGGACTCGGCGCCCAGCACTTCGACGCTGACCTGCCGGAAATCGCCCATGTTGCGATCGCGGAAAATCCGGCGACAGCGGGTCAGGATCGCCTCGGCCACGCGTTCGGCCTTGGCGGGTGCATCAATCGCGGCCAGTGTCAGGGTAGAGACCGCGCGCCAGCCATCTGCATGGGTCGCCGACACCTTGTAGCTGTCGGTGCGCCCGAGACCCTTGCCGCCCTTGACCAGCACCCGATCGGGTCCGACCTGTTCCAGGTTGACCCCGGACCAGTCGCAGATCACGTCGGGCAACAGGTAAGCGCGCGGATCACCGATTTCATAGAGCATCTGCTCTCCGACCGATCCGGGCACGACCAGCCCGCCGGTGTCAGGCGTCTTGGTCATGACGAAACTGCCGTCTTCCGACACCTCGACGATGGGCATCCCCATATTGTCCCAACCCGGCACGTCCTGCCAGTCGGTAAAGTTGCCGCCCGTTCCCTGGGGGCCGCATTCGATCAGGTGACCCGCCAGCGATCCCTGGCTCAGCTTGTCCCAGTCGTCATCGCCCCAGCCGTATTCGTGCATCAGGGGGCCAAGCGCGACCGCGCTGTCGGCGCAGCGCCCCGTGATTACGATGTCGGCCCCGGCATCCAGCGCGGCCGCGATGGGGCGGGCACCCAGATAGGCGTTCATGCTCCAGATGTCGCCCGGAAACTCGACACCCGAGAACATTTCCGTCTGACCGCTTTTGCGAATTTCGTCGGCCTTCGGCAACAGGTCATCGCCCAGCACGACTCCGATGGACAAATCGATCCCGGCTTCGGCAGCGGCCTTAGCAAGCGCGTCGCGGCAGCCGCGCGGGTTCACGCCCCCGGCATTGGCAACGACCTTGATCCCCTTGGCCTTGATGTCCGGCAACCAGGGTGCCAGCGCCTTGACGAAATCCGGCGCATAGCCCGACTCGGGTGTCTTGGCGCGGGCACGCGCCATCAGCGACATTGTCACCTCGGCCAGATAGTCGAACACCAGATAGTTGATCTCGCCCTTAGAGACCAGTTGACCGATCGCTTCAGGCGTATCGCCCCAAAATCCCGATGCGCATCCAATGCGCAGTTTTCGATCTGACATATGCTTCTCCTCCCCGCTTGATTAGCGGCCTGTCCATTCAGGTTTGCGTTTCGCAATGAAGGCATCAAAGCCCTCGCGCGCATCTTCTGTCTGTGCAACGCGGGGCAATAGCGTTTCTGCAAACCGCATTTGCTGCGGATAGGTCATGTCCTCCATCGCATGACAGGCGTATTTTCCCAGCCGGATCGCGCTCGGCGACTGCGCAGCAATCTGGGCAACCAGTTCTGCAACTTTGTCGTCCAACCCCGCGGCATCGGTCACATAGTTGACCAGATTGAATTGCAGGGCTTCCTCGGCCGTCAGAGGGACGCCGGTGATGAACATCTCCATCAACCTGCGTCGGGGGAGCACGCGCATCATGGGTGGTACGATCGTCATGGGAAACAAACCCACCTTCACTTCCGGCGTTCCGATGCGGGCGTGGTCCGCCATCACAGCCAGATCGCAGGCACAGATAATGCCCGCCCCTGCCCCCATCGCGACGCCGTTGACACGCGCGATCGTCGGCTTTCGGCAGGCCTGTATCGTTTCGAACAACCTTCCGGCGAAATGATCAGGATCGGCCGGATCCTGAACGAACGGACCACCGTCCGCACCCGCCTTGATGTCGCCGCCGGCGCAGAAGGCGCGATCTCCCTCGCCGGTCAGAACGATCACACGGCAATCGCTGTCCTTCTCGGCAGCATATATGGCGGCCATGATCCCGTCTGCGACTTCACGGTTTAGGGCATTTCGATTCTCAGGACGTCGAATCGTGATACGAACTTCGTCGCCACGCATCTGCGATTGAACAACGCTCTCACCCATTTCCGAAGCTCCCCCAAAATAGTTTGTGCGCCGTGCCTTCTAACGTCAGGTCGCAAAAAGCTTGGCTTGATCTATTTTCTAACATGTGTTTGATTTTGGTCAACACCACAAACGACATTTCTCGGGAGGATGATATGACGACTCAAAGTGAGGCTATCGCGGCTGACCTGGAAGCCATCAGGGCAAACTATTCGTTGACCGACGAGCAACGCCAGATTGTCGATCACGTGGATCGTGTGTCGCGCGAGGTACTGCACCCGTTGCAGGCTCGCATGGACGAGGAAGAATGGTGGCCCGAAGACCTGTTCAAGCAAATGGGTGAGCTGGGCCTGCTGGGAATCACCGCTCCCGAGGAGCTGGGCGGATCGGGTCAAGATGAATTCACCCAGGCGCTAGTGTCCGAGGTGATCTCGAAATGGAACCCGGCTGTGGGGTTGTCGCATGGCGCGCATGACAACCTGTGCCTGAACAACCTGCTGCGCAACGGGTCCGAAGAGCAGGTAAAGAAATACGTACCGGGCCTTTGCTCGGGCGAGCTTGTCGGTGCTCTGGGTCTGACCGAACCGGGTGCGGGATCCGATGCGCTTGGGTCCATGGCGACCACCGCGCGCCGTGACGGTGATGACTACGTCATCAACGGCTCGAAGATCTACATCACCAACGGCCCGATTGCCGACGTGATTCTGCTTTACGCAAAGACCGAGAAATCGAAGGGCGCCAAGGGCATTTCCGCCTTCATCATTGAGACCGACAATCCCGGCTTCAAGGTGGCGCAAAAGCTCGACAAAATGGGCTTCCGAGGCTCTCCGACCGGAGAGTTGGTGTTCGAAGATTGCCGCGTGCCCGCATCCGCCATGGTGGGTGAGGAAAACACCGGCGTTTCGGTGGTAATGAGCGGGCTGGATCTGGAGCGTGCTATGGTTGCCTCAGTCTGCGTAGGTATGGCCGAACGGGCGCTGGAACTGGGTCTGGAATACGCCAAAATCCGGGAGCAGTTCGGCAAGCCAATCGCAAGTTTCCAGATGATGCAGTCGAAACTGGCCCAGATCTACATCGAGGTCGAAACGGCGCGCGCCTTCGGGTATCGAGCGCTGGCCGCCTGTACGGGCCTGCCAAAAGGGGCCGGAGGCCGCGGCGAAATTCACAAACTGACTGCGGCGGCCTGTCTGTACGCCGGCGAGGCATTCAACAAGGCGGTGACCGAAGCCTGCCATATCCATGGTGGCTCTGGCTACATGCAGGACACCGAGATCAACCGGTTGTTCCGCGCCAACAAGTTGTTGGAAATCGGCGCGGGCACAAGCGAAGTCCGCAAGATCATCATTGCCGAAGAACTTCTGCGCGCCTGAGGGGGGACGAAACCATGAACAAGCAACTTCGCAACGACACCGCTTTGCCAACACATTTCATGACGGAGGAGCAACAGGCTCTGGCCGATCAGGCCGGCAAGTTCTTCATGTCCGAGTTTCACCATCTGAATGCGGAAATGGACGACACTGATGACCTGCCGCCTTCGGTCTTTCCCAAGCTTGGCGAGATGGGCTATCTGGGCCTGAACGTGCCGCCTGAATTCGGCGGTGCGGGGCTGGATTTTACCTCGGCCTGTATCATCACCGAACAGCTTTCGCGGTCCTCTGCCGCCATCGGGCTAACCCATGTGGCCCACGACAACTTGTGCGTCAACAACATCTATCGCAACGCCAGTGACGACCTGCGCCACAAGTATCTGCCGGGCCTTTGCGACGGCACGCTGATCGGCGCCCTGGGTCTGACCGAACCCGGCGCGGGGTCTGACGCGCTCGGTTCGATGCGGACCACGGCCAAAAAGGATGGAGACGACTACATCCTGAACGGTTCCAAGATCTACATCACCAACGGACCGATTGCCGATCTGGTCCTGGTCTATGCCAAGACCTCGCCGGAAAAAGGGGCCAAGGGAATTTCCGCCTTCATCGTTGAAACCGACACGCCAGGTTTCAAGGTTGCCCAGAAGCTCAACAAGATGGGCTTCCGTGGCTCGCCCACCGGGGAACTGGTGTTCGAAGATTGCCGCGTTCCGGCCAAGAATATGGTCGGCAAACTGGATGGCGGCGTTGCCGTGACGATGTCCGGGCTGGATCTGGAACGTGCCATCGTCTGCTTCAACGCAATGGGCATTGCGCAGCGGGCGCTGGATATTTCCGTCGACTACGCCAAGACACGGCAGCAATTCGGCAAGCCGATCGCCAGTTTTCAGATGGTGCAGGCGATGCTGGCCGACATGTACACCCAGATCGAGGCGGCGCGCAGCCTGTCCTTGCGTACCGCGGCCATGTGTGAGGGCCTTGAAGAGGGCGAAGGCGGGCGTGGCGAGATCCACAAGCTCACCGCTGCGGCAATCTACAAGGCCGCCGAGGCGACATCCTTCGTGCTGGACAAGGCCGTCCAGATTCACGGCGGTTCGGGCTATATGCGCGATACCGAAGTGAACCGGCTCTACCGTACCGGTCGCGTGCTAGAGGTCGGCGCGGGCACCCAGGAGGTGCGCAAGCTCATCATCTCTGGCGAACTTCTGAAAAACTAAGGGGTCGGAACATGAGCGAAGAAAAATCAAGGCGCTACGCGCCGGATCTCATGGCGGGACAGGTTGCCCTGGTCACGGGATCCGGATCAGGTATGGGCCGGGCGACAGCGCTTGAAATGGCCTCCTGCGGGGCCAGACTTGCGCTGTTTGCACGCCGGGAAGAGCCGCTGGAGGAAACCGCCGAGATGATCCGGGCAGCGGGGGGCGAGGCGTTTGTCGTGCCCGGCGATACCCGTGACGAGGACAGCATCGAAACCGCGATGGAACGGATCAAGGACCATTACGGTCAGCTCGATGTTCTGGTGAACAATGCGGGCGGCCAGTACATCGCTGCCGCCCGCGATATCACCAACAAGGGCTTCGAGGCCGTGATCCGCAACAACCTGATCGGGTCATGGCAGATGACCCGCGCCGTTGCCGATCACTTCATGTATGACAACGGGGGATCGGTCGTGTTTGTCACCGCCATTTCAGTGCGCACCGCACTCACCGGCTTTACGCACACCGTCGCCGCCCGCGCTGGCGTGACCGGCATGATGAAGACACTGGCCGCCGAATGGGGCGAATACGGGATCCGTCTGAACTGTGTTGCGCCGGGCACGATCAAGACCGATGCGCTTGGCCGCTACCCCATTTCACCGGAACAGTGGAAGAAGCTTAACCGCTCGGTCCTGAACCGGATGGGTATGGCCGAGGACATTGCCGGGACAATCATCTTCCTGGCGTCCGATCTGGGGAATTTCATCACCGGCGAAGATATCTATGTGGACGGTGGGGAAACCCTGCATATGGGCCACGATGCCCGCGACATGATCAATCCCGACATGTTCGAAAAACGCGAACGCGGAGATGGAAAGAATGAGTAAGCAACCCGTCCTTTTGGACATTTGCGACAGGATCGCCACGGTCACGCTGAACGATCCCGAGCGTCGCAACCCGATCACCGGCAATGAAATGATCGCCGCCCTTCTGGACACATTCGCCAAGGTGCAGGCAGACCCGCAGGTCAGCGTCATGATCCTGACCGGTGCCGACCCGGCCTTTTGTGCCGGCGGCGACATCAAGGAGATGAACGACCCCGACAGCATCTTTCGCAAGGAGCCGCTTGCGGCGGCGCAGAGCTATGTCGATGGGGTGCAGCGCCTGCCACAGGCGCTCTATAACCTGGATGTTCCGACGATCGCCGCGGTCAACGGACCCGCGGTCGGCGCGGGGTGCGACCTGACCATGATGTGCGACATGCGCATCGCATCGGAGAAAGCAAAGTTCGGCGAGGTGTTTCTGAATCTCGGGATCATTCCGGGCGATGCAGGCAGCTGGTTCCTGTTGCGTCGTCTGGGCCACCAGAAGGCCGCCGATCTGACCTTCTCGGGGCGCATGGTCGAGGCCGAAGAGGCACTGGAGCTTGGCATGGTGCTTGAACTTGTGCCCCATGAAAAATTGATGGAACGGGCCGGCGAACGGGCCGCCGCGATCGCCGCGAAACCACCGCGCGCGGTGCGAATCGCCAAGCGTCTGATGCGCAATGCCGAACGAATGGATCTACCAGATTTCCTGAATTCCGCGGCGGCCTATCAGGCACTCATGCATCAGACCGAAGACCACCACGAGGCGGTTGCTGCTTTCATCGAGAAACGAAAACCCAACTTCACTGGGCGTTAAAGGAAAGATCGCATGTCTGACATCACCAAGAAGAAGATGGAGCAAATCGCGCAAATGTGGAATGCGCGCGGCAAGGGTCTGATTACGCATATGGCGCTTGAGATCGAAGAGGTTTCGAGCGAAGGTGTTCGGGTTCGGATGCCGTTTAATCCGGATTTTTGCGTCGATGCGGACCAGACCCTGCTTCATGGTGGTATCCTGACGGCTCTCCTGGACAGTGTCTTCGGACTGGCAAACTTTGTGGCAATCGAGGGCGTCAGCACCATGGCCACTCTCGACCTCAGAGTTGATTACCTGCGCCCCGCCTATTCGCGCGCGGATGTCATCGTTCGCGCGCATTGTTTTCGGAAGACCCGCCATATTGCCTTCAATTCCGGCAGCGTCTGGTTCGAGGGCCATGAGAATGCTGAAATAGCCCGTGGAACCGCCTCGTTTGCTTTGACGCGCGGCGGCACTGACCTGTTTGATGCGATGACTAAAGGAAAAACCTCGTGATGGATGTGCAAACTGCCAATGCCAATGTATCCAGGGTGCCGTTCTTCCGATTTCTCAATTTTGAGATCCGAAGCTTGGACAACCTTCATGCCGAGGCTGAAATGACCTTTGATGACCGCCATATCGGTAACCCTGTCATGGAGTACTACCATGGCGGAATCATCGCGAGTTTCATGGAAGCCACGGCCGCGATCGCGGTACAGCCCGACTTCGCGGATGTCCCGGCCAAGCCGATTAACCTGACCGTCGATTACCTCCGACCTGGCGTGAAGGGCCCGCTTTTTGCCCGCGCCAATGTGACGCGCAAGGGCAAGCGGATGGCGAGCGTCAGCGTGATCACCTGGCAGACGGACCGGGAAAAGGCGGTTGCGGAAGGGCTGTATCACTTCCTTCTGGTCTGACCACTGCGACTGCTTTCAGGGCGTGCCTTGTCCTGTAGACGGGGCGGTTTCCCGGTTGCAAATTCCTTCCAGCAGAAGCTTGATGAGCATACCGGAGAACTCAGGCAGTGAGAGATACCCTTCCACTCCTGCCTTGTTCGGGTCGAACCACTCTACCGTCCAGTTCAAGGCACCCAACAACACCTGGCGCAAAGGAACGATCTTGATATCCGACCTTATCGCACCGTCTTGCTGCGCTTCGCGAAGGATCATGTCCCAAAGTCGCCCGTAGTCGTGGCGAATGCCTCGGTGCCTTTCCCGAAAGTGGTTGGGCAGCATCCCATAACTTCTGATGTTCGCTGAGGTGAACTCGCTTGCCTTAAAGAGAAAATCCAGATGCGTCCAGATTGCGGTTGCTATTCTGGTGTGATGATCGCATGGGGAATCGAACTTCTGAACGGCTGCACTGACACCGGATAGCAGATCGCTTAACCCTTCGTTTAGTACCTCGTCCACGATCGCTTCCTTGGATTTGAAATGGTAGTAGACGCTACCCGCCTTCATGTCCGATTCGTCAGCGATCTTCCGCAGCGTTGTCGCCTTGTAGCCATTGTCCCTCAGAACGCGCGCCGCCACTCGCAGGATCTCTGCGCGGGTCTTCGCGGCCTTGCCGTTGGTATCAAGGATATTGACGGGAGCGGCGGGGGTCAGCTTCAGACCTTCTGTTTCAGCTCTGCGATCCAAACACATACCGTCAAGTATCAGCTTGCTCATACGTTCAGCGAGGATGTGCACCGGATACTTATCGACATCGTACCATTCCACGGTCCAGTTCATGGCACTCAGGATGAACTGGCGGATCACAGTAATGGATATGTCACTTCGAAGATAGCCGTTGCGTTTTGCTTCATTTAGGAAACTGCCCCAGGCCTCTGCATAAGAGGCACGCAACTCACGGTGAGGCGCGCGGGTTTCATCCGACAACATCGGATAGTTCCGGATATTGGCCGAGGTGAAATCGCTCTCAGTCAACAGGTAGGTCAGGTGTGTTTCGATCAGCAATGCGAAGGTCTTGCAGAAATCCTCCGGGTTCTTCTTTGCAACCCGAACAATTTCTCGGACCTCCTCGTAGAGCTGACGGACACCAAGTTCGAGAACCTCGCTCAGAATCTGGTCCTTGGATTGAAAATGGTAGTATATGCTGCCGGCCTCAACGCCCGCTTCCTGCGCGATGTCGCGCATCGTCGTCGCGTAATAGCTTTCGTACCGAAAAAGTCGAGCGGCCGCCGAGAGAATGGCTTCACGTGTCCTCTCTGACTTGCTCAGATCTTCATTCACTGTGCTGGTTGCGTCAGTTCTTATTACCATTCCATGTCGATACTCGTTGGCCACAAAGCTGTCCATTGCATTAAATCTAACAAATGTTAGAGTGCACCAAAGAACGTCTCGAATGAAGTTCTTTACCAAGGTACAGCGGAAGAGGAGGACCTCCATATGCGAGGGTTGAGTGGGAAACGGGTCATCGTGACCGGCGGCGGCAGCGGCATCGGTCGCGCGGTTTGTGGACGGTTCGGCGAAGAAGGTGCCGAAGTCGCCGTTTTCGATCTGAACAAGGATGGGGCGGAAGAAACTGTCCGACTGATCGCCGAGGCTGGCGGAAAGGCGCAGGCCTTCAAGGTAGACATCACCGACCGCACCCAGATCGACACGGCGGTGACCGAGTTCGAGGCCGGAGGTCCGATCGACGTGCTGGTGAACAACGCCGGCTGGGACGAAAGTAGGCTGTTCCTCGACACCGATGCCGAACTTTGGAAGAAGGTCATCGACATCAACCTCTATGGCCCGCTGAACATGCACCACGCGGTGCTGCCGGGCATGGTAAAGAACGGCGGCGGCCGTGTGGTGAATATCGCGTCCGACGCGGGTCGTGTCGGATCATCGGGCGAGGCCGTCTATTCGGCCTGCAAGGGCGGCATCATTTCCTTTACAAAGACCGTAGCTCGAGAACTAGCGCGCAAGGGGGTTCAGTTGAACGCTGTCGCGCCCGGCCCCACGGACACACCTTTGTTCGCCGAATTCGCGCAAGGTGAAGCTGGCGAAAAGATTGCCGAGGGTCTCAAGCGGGCGATCCCGATGAAGCGCCTGGGGCAACCTTCCGACTATCCCGGCATTATCTGTTTTCTTTCATCCGACGACGCAGGGTTCATCACAGGCCAAGTAATTTCGGTTTCAGGCGGCTTGTCGATGCACGGCTAGTCGTTGGTCGCAGCCCTTGTCACAGGGCGCTGCTGCCAAGAGATACCTCCCCTACTGGCCGCGCCTTATGTGCGGCCCTTTTTCATTGTAGAAAGGTGAAGAATGTTTCGGCCAGACTCTGACATTCAACGTTCGAGCACGCTGACCGCTTTTCTGAAGGACTGCGGTATCGACAGCTACAAGGATCTCGCCCGCCGCGCCAATGAGGAGCCGGACTGGTTCTGGAGTCGGATCATTGACCATGCTGGTATTCGGTTCAGCAAGCCGCACACGGTGCTGCGGGATATTTCCGACGGGCCTGAATCGATCAAATGGGCCGTCGGAGGCACTTTGAATCTTACGGAAACCTGTCTTGATGCCCGAATTGCCGATGGCCGAGGCGAAAAGGTCGCGATCGACTGGGTCGGTGAAGACGGAAGTCGCCGCCGCTGGACCTATTCCGAACTTGCTGCCGAAGCCTCCCGCGTCGCCTCTGCCCTTGCCGTCCGCGGGGTGCGGCCGGGTCAGGCGGTGGGCATCTACATGCCAATGATTCCCGAGATCGAGGCCGCGCTTTTGGGTATTGCCCGACTGGGCGCGGTCGCGGTACCGCTGTTTTCCGGCTTTGCGCCCCATGCCATCATCTCGCGCCTAAACGATTCCGGTGCCGTGGCGGTGCTGACAGCGGATGCCACACCCCGGCGAGGCAAGCCGGTCTGGATGGAGGCGGCGCTTGCCGAAGCCCTGACCGAGGTGCCTTCGGTGCACACCGTGGTCAGCCTGCGACGGTTCGGCGGCGCGGCGGCCAATCCGGCCCGCGATCTCGACTGGACCGAAGCCGTGGGCGCCGCCAGTCCGGATTTCGCCGCTGTTCCCGTCAAGGCCGAAGATCCCTTCCTTATCGCCTATACATCGGGCACCACCGGGCGGCCCAAAGGCGTCGTGCATACCCATTTGGGGGTGCAGGCCAAGGCCACGGCTGATTTCCTGCTTTGTCTCGACATGAAACAGGATGACCGGCACCTGTGGATGACCGACATGGGATGGGTCATGGGACCGCTCACCCTTTTGTCGGTGCTGCTGTCGGGTTCAACGCTGGTGGTTGCTGAAGGCGCACCATCGATGCCCGGCGATCCGTTCAGACTTTTGCGCCTTGCGTCCGAGATGGAGGTCACGCATCTCGGCGTGGCGCCAACCCTGGTACGGCAGTTCATGACGCATGAGCTCGAGCCGCTGACAGACTACGACCTGTCGCCCCTGCGCATTGTCGCCTCGACCGGGGAACCCTGGACCGAGGACGCCTGGCGCTGGCAACTGGATCATATCTGCCGCCGCCGCGCGGTGCCGCTGAACATCTCGGGCGGGACCGAGTTGTTCGGTGCTATCCTGACATCGACCGTGCTGCACGAAATCAAGCCCGGCGGATTTTCCGCCCAGGCCCTGGGGGTCGGCGCGAAAGTGCTGCGCGAGGACGGCAGCGAAGCCGCGCCGGGCGAGGTGGGCGAACTGGTCGTTACCCAGCCGCCTCTGGGGCTGACCCCGGCCATTTGGGGCGACCGCGATCGCTACCTTGAAACCTACTGGTCCACCTTCCCCGGCCTCTGGCGGCACGGCGACTGGGTGCGCTGCGATCCGGACGGGACATGGTTTATCCTGGGCCGGTCGGACGACACGCTGAACATCGCCGGTAAACGGATCGGCCCGCCCGAGATCGAGGCGGCCCTGACCGAGAGCGGAGAGGTGGTGGATGCCGCCGCCATCGCGGCACCTGACGACATCAAGGGTGTGGCCGTCGTCTGCGTCTGCGTGGCGGCACCGGATGTGTCGCTGGACGCGGACCTCGTGGACCGGCTCAAGGATCGGGTCGGAGAGATCGTCTCGAAACCCTTCCGCCCGCGCGAGATCCACTTTGTCGAGGCGCTGCCAAAGACGCGTAGCATGAAAACCATGCGCCGGGTCGTGCGCGCCGCCTTTCTCGGTGAAGATCCGGGCGATCTGTCGTCGATCAGCAACCCGGAAACCATTCAACCCATCGCAGACCTGCAAAAGGAAAAGCCATGATCACTGTATTCGGAGCCACGGGCACCACTGGCGCGCCTCTTGTCGATACGCTTTTGGCAAAGGGCGCAACCGTGCGCGCTGTCACCAGTGACCCGGCAAAGGTTGGCACGCTCAAGGCCAAGGGATGCGAGGCGGTCGCAGCGGATTTCACCGATCCCGCCGCGCTGGCGCGTGCCTGTGACGGGGCAGAAAAGATATACCTGGTCACGCCTGCGCATCTGGACATGCGCCGGTGGAAGGCGAACGTGATCGAGGCGGCCAAGGCCGCCGGGGTGCGCCATGTCGTTGTGGGCACCGGGCTTGGCGCCTCGCCCAAGGCGGGGCTGACCTTCGGCAAATGGCATTCCGAAACCCAGGAACTCTTGAAGCAAAGCGACCTTGACTGGACCTTCGTTCAGCCGACCTATTTCATGCAGAACCTGCTGTGGCAGGCCGGCAACATTGCGAAGGACGCGGTGTACTACGATGATCTGGGCGGCCCCGTGGCCTGGATCGACGCCCGCGACATCGCGGATGTCGCCGCCGAGGCGCTGACCGCTCCGGGGTACGAAGGCAAGGCCCTTGGTCTGACCGGACCCGAAGCCCTTGCCGGAGAAGATATTGCCGCTCTCCTGTCCGCAGTGACAGGGCGAAATGTCACCTGTGCCCCCCTTTCGGCCGAGGATGCGAAAGCGGGCATGGTGGCCGGTGGGATGCAGGATGAGGTCGCCGGAGCCATGGTCGAACTGGCCTGCCTCGCGCCCAAGGGCTACCTTGCCGGCATCGAGACAACGGTCAGCGACGTATTGGGCCGCCCGGCCCGTCGATTTGCTGATTTCGTCGCCGAGAACCGGGATGCATTCGTTCAGTGACCTAGCGGCGCCGCCGCTCTATCTCGAGCTGGTGCCGCCTCTGGAAGCGGTCACACAGATCGACCACCTTTTCATGTTCCGCGATTCCGGTGTGCTTAGCCGTCGTGGAAGCGGGCGGTTCGCAACTGACCTCTTTACCCTTTCGATAACCTGCGACGACAGCGACGGGGCACGCGTTTCGCTGGCAGAACCGCGCCCTTGTTTCACGCCCCGCCCAAGGCCATTCCGGGGTGTCGTGGCCGGGCTGCGACTGTCGTCACGACCGCAGCGATTGACGGACTGCAAAGTGCTGGACATGCTGGCCTTGGAACTGGGCCGCGTACAGACCGAGGAGGATGACCTGCCTGCGCTTGTCGCGGTGCTTGACGGCCTCGCGAAAGGCCTGCGCTTTGCCGCGCCACCCGGAGCGTACAGCGACCGGACCGAACGTCGAAAGGTGCGGGCGGAAACCGGCGTGTCGCGGCGGAGGCTTGCGGCCTCGCGACGCTTTCGTCAGGCTCTCGGGCAGCTTGCGTCACAGACCCTGCCGCTGAGCGATCTGGCGCTGGACGCCGGATATTACGATCAATCTCATTTGTCCGCCGCTTGCCGGACCTTTGCCGGCAAACCGCCCGGCGCGTTGCGCGCTCAGTCCGCAACGAGTCGATTTGGCCTTTCGCTACAAGATGCGCGCCTCAAAGACCGCCTAAGAGTGGTCATCAATGAATGAAATCGAAGAGGAAGACCCGCCATGACGCGATTCGAACCGAAAAACGCCGACTATGACGCAAGGGTGCATGACAGTTTCAACCGCCAGCACGTGATGCATACGTTGGGGATCAGCATTGCCGAGTTGTCGCCCGGCCGCATTGTTCTGGAAATGGCACATCAGGATACGCTGACCCAGCAGCATGGTTTTTTACATGCCGGAATCGTGTCGACTGCGCTCGACAGCGCCTGCGGATACGCGGCCTTTTCGCTGATGCCCGCGGAAGCGGCCGTTTTGACAGCCGAATTCAAGATCAATCTGCTCAACCCGGCCGACGGCGAACGGTTTCGCTTCGTCGCTGACGTGGTGAAGCCGGGAAGGACTCTGACCATCTGCGAAGCGCGTGCCTATGCCGTGAAGGGCGAGGATGAGAAGCTGGTCGCAACGATGACCGGAACGCTTATGGCGCTTGTGGGACGAACGGGCGTGGTGGGCTGACGACCGGGCTGGGGCGCAAATCAATCCGCGAGCCGGGCTTCTAGGACATGCCGCTGGACCTTTCCGCTGGTCGACCTGGGAAAATCCTCGAACGCGATAAAGCGAAACTCGCGGGGGCGTTTGTAGCCTGCGAGGCTTTCGCGGCACAAATTCATCAGCGCCTCGGCATCCGGCCCGTCATCGCCATGGGCGACAAAGGCCACCGGGCTTTCCCCCCATTTCGTGTCAAATGCCCGCACCACCGCGGCATCGACCACACCGGGGTGGGATAGAAGGACACGCTCGATTTCCGCCGGGTAGACGTTCTCGCCGCCGGTCTTGATCAAGTATTTGGCCCGGTCCACAAAGTCGACCGTGCCGTCCGCATTGCGCCGGAACAAGTCACCCATGTGGAAAAAGCCGTTGCGGAAGTCGCGGGCGTTGGTGTCGTCGGCGTTCCAGTACCCTGAAAACAACGTTGGGCCCCGCACTGCCATTTCGCCCGGCGTTCCATCGGGGACTTCGCGGTCGTCGGGATCGACCAGCCGAACCTCGCAAAATGCGCTGATGCGCTTGGAAAGCCGGTCCGGGGTGACGCCCGGCGCGATCAGATCGGCGGTCCCCGGTGGCAGGCCGGTTTCGGTTGCCCCGAAAGAATTCAGATAGGGCGTGTCCAGAAGGCCCGTCAGTTCCGCGATTTGATGCGGCGGCACCAGATCGGCCATTGCGCCGCAAACCTTGATGCCCTTCACCGGCAGAGGGTTGGCGCGCCGGTCTGCGATAAAGGCGTCCAGCGCACCGGGCATCATCACGAACCAGCCGATCCTGTGGCGCGACAGCGCCTCGTTGATGACCGCAGGCTGCAAACCGTCCACCATCACCACGGTCCCGCCCCGCAAGATCGTTGCCAGCGCATGATCGGTGGAGGCCATGTGGAACATCGGTGCCCAGGCGATGAACCCGTCACCGGGATCCAGCGCCAGTTGTGCCGCAAAAGCCATGGAACGGGCGATATGCGCGCGGTGGCTGATGAGCGCCCCCTTGGGCAGACCCGTGGTCCCCGAGGTGTAAAGGATCGTCAGACCGGCCTCTGGATCGTCTACCATGGTTCCGGTGCGCGGGTCCGGCCCGGCCCCGGCAATGGCCGTTTCCAGGTCTGGCCCGATGGTCAGACAGGGTGTCGCCGCGACGGCCCGATACGCTTCTGAAAGATCCGGTTCGGCGACCGCGAGAACCGGCGCGACCAGATCGATGCAATGCCGCAGTTCATCGGGGGCAAGCCGCCAGTTCAGGCAAGCGACGATCGCGCCGATTCCCGCCGCAGCCAGTTCGACCTCCAGGTATTCAGACCGGTTGTGCGACAGGATCGCGATCCTGTCGCCGGGCGCCACGCCTCGTGCCAGAAAGACGGCAGCCAGACGATCGACGCGCCCCAGCAATTCGCCGTAGGTCAGTTTCTTGCTGCCGTCCTCAATGGCCAAAGCCCTGGCGCAGTCCTGTGCGCGGGTTCGAAAGATCGAATACAGATCAGCGCGCCCTGCACGGATGACGTCGGTCAGCATGGCTTCCTCCCTTGCCAGGGCTTCGGTTCAGAGACTTTGCGCCAGACGCACCCCTTCATCAATGGCGCGCAGAGCATCAAGTTCGGCGGCCTCCTTTGCCCCGCCGATCATCGTAACCGTGACGCCGCGCGCGGCAAGCTCTTCTGCCAGGGCGCGTTCCGGCTCCTGGCCAGTGCATAGCACAATCGTATCGGCCGAGATGATCATTGGGCTTTCGTCCGTGAGGATATGCAGCCCCGCGTCGTCGATGCGGTCATAGGTCACCCCGCCCATCGCCTCGACCCCGTGTTTGCGCAGCGCGTTGCGCAGGATCCACCCTGTTGAAACTCCAAGCCCCGCGCCGGGTTTTGCTGCCTTGCGCTGAAGCATAACGACTTTGCGTCGCGACGGTTTCGGTGCCAATGGATCGCCAGCCAGGGCGCCCGGCGTGGCAAACTCGGGGTCCACGCCCCATGTATCGCAAAAGGCGTCTGTGTTGGCGGCCTCGGCGGGTTCGGTCACCAGGAACTCGGCCACATCATGGCCAATGCCACCGGCCCCCATCACCACGACACGGTCGCCCGCCTCGCGGTCGCCGGACAGGATTTCCGCATAAGTCGCGACGCTGGGATGGTCGATACCCGGCAGGTCGGGAATACGCGGCGTGACCCCTGTGGCGATAACCACATGGTCGAAGCCGTCAAGATCGTTCACGTCGGCCCGCTGCCCCAGCCGCTGTTTGACCCCGTGCTTTCTCAGCTGACCGGCATAATACCGCAGGGTTTCGTCGAATTCGTCCTTGCCCGGCGCCGCGCGGGCCAGATTCAGCTGACCGCCCAGCTTGTCTTGCGCTTCGAACAGCGTGACATCGTGGCCCAGCCGCGCCGCTTCGGCCGCCGTGGCCAGGCCCGCCGCGCCACCGCCGACGACAGCCACTTTCTTTGGCGCGTCGGTTAGCGTGTCCCGGAATTCCGTTTCACGCCCAGCCCTTGGATTAACCAGGCATCCGACAGGCCGGTCCGAAAAGATGAAATCCAGACAGGCCTGGTTGCAGGCAATGCAGGTGTTGATCTCGTCCGCGCGGCCCTCGCGCGCCTTTTTCACGAAATGCGAATCGGCCAGAAACGGGCGCGCCATCGAGATCATGTCTGCATCGCCAGAGGCAAGGATGTCTTCGGCAAGCTCGGGTGTGTTGATTCGGTTCGAGGCGACCACCGGAATCGATACCGCCGCTTTCACGTTGGCCGCTGCCTTGCGCCAAGCACCGCGCGGCACCGGATAGGCAATCGTCGGGACGCGCGCCTCGTGCCAGCCGATGCCGGTGTTCAGAATATCCGCGCCTGCTGCCTCGATTTTGCGGGCCAGTGCCGCGATTTCAACGGCGGGCGCGCCGCCCTCGACCAGATCGGCCGCCGAAATCCGGTAGATGACCAGAAAGTCGGGCCCACAGCGTTCACGCACTGCGCGCACGATCTCGACCGGGAATCGATGGCGCTTCTCGGCGCTTCCGCCCCAGTCGTCTTCGCGCTTGTTGGTGTGGGTAACGGTGAATTCGTTAATCAGGTATCCCTCGGACCCCATGATTTCGACGCCATCGAATCCTGCGGCCTGCGCGTTGGCGGCTGCCGCGGCAAAATCCTCGATGGTTCGGAAAATATCGGCTTCGGTCATTTCACGCGGCACGAAACGGTTGATCGGTGCCCGGATTGGCGACGGGGCAACACATCCTTCGATCTTTGCATAGCGCCCGGCGTGAAGGAGTTGCGCGCAGATCAGGCTGCCTTCGGCCTGCACCGCCTCGCAGATCGGGCGCAGGCTGCGCGCCTCTTCCGGGTCGTCGATTCGTGGACCTTCGGGATCAAATATACCCTCGGCATT
The DNA here is from genome assembly GCF_008369105.1 of Aquicoccus porphyridii. Classification (GTDB taxonomy): domain Bacteria; phylum Pseudomonadota; class Alphaproteobacteria; order Rhodobacterales; family Rhodobacteraceae; genus Aquicoccus; species Aquicoccus porphyridii. Next base: position 50,133 of record NZ_VINQ01000009.1, read on the forward strand.
GGGGGAAAACCCGCCGGTGACCAGAATCGCCGCCTCCCCCCGCGCACGCTCGGCGTAAAACGCGATCTGTTTGGCTATGCCGTCAGGCTCGGTTTCCAACCGCGTGTGCATCGACCCCATGATGACACGGTTTCGCAATGTATGCTGGCCTGCGCGGATGGGCGAGAGCATGGTCCCGAAGCTCTCCGTTGGCTTAATTTCCATTGTGGGCATCCTCCTCAAAACTGTGCTTGATCTGTATTCTAACATTTGTTAGATTTTTGGAAAGATAATTTTCGCTCATGGGGAGGAGCACCGATGCAATTCCAGCCAACAGACGATCAGAAGGCTTTTCGCGAAACCGCGAAGCGCTTCGCAACTGAAAAGCTTGCGCCCACATATCAGGAGCGCGCAAGCGGCCATACCTTTGATCGTGCGCTGATCAAGGAGATGGGCGCACTCGGTCTGATCGGGGCCGATCTGCCGGAAGAATTCGGCGGACTGGGTGAAAGCTCTGTCGCGTCAGGGCTGATCGTCGAAGAGATCGCCTATGCTGATTTCAACGCAAGTTACGTGCAGCTTCTCGGCTCTCTCATGGGCGGAATGGTTGCCAAGCATGCCTCCCGCGACATCGCGTCGAAATGGGTGCCCAAGGTTGTTTCGGGTGATGCCGTCATTGGTCTGGGTCTGACAGAGCCGCGCGGCGGATCGGACGCGGCGAACCTGATTCTGAAGGCCGAGAAATCCGAAAACGGTTGGCGGCTGAACGGTGAAAAGACATCCATGAGTTTTGCCAGTCAGGCCGATGCGGCGGTCGTCTTTGCCCGCACCGGCGATCCCGATGGCGGCTCACGCGGGGTCAGCGCCTTTTTCGTCGATCTGAACCAGGACGGCATCAAGCGTACCCATTTCGACGACATCGGCACCAAGCCCGTCGGGCGCGGGTCGGTGTTCTTTGACGACGTCTTCGTGCCGGCCGAAAACATGATGGCCGAACAGGATCGTGCCTTTGGCACGATCATGGCCGGGTTTGATTATTCGCGCGCACTGATCGGGTTGGAATGCCTGGGTGCTGCGCAAGCGTCGGTGGATGAAACCTGGGCCTACGTTCAGGAACGCGAAGCCTTCGGGGCCCCGATCGTACAGTATCAGGGCGTCAGTTTCCCGCTGGCCGAAGCTGAGACCCAACTGACCTTGATGCGCCAGCTTTGCTATTACACGCTGGACCTGCGTGACCGCGGCCTGCCGCATACGTCCGAGGCGGCCATGTGCAAATGGTACCTGCCCAAAACCGCCTGCGAGATCCTGCACCAGTGCCTGATCCTGCACGGACATTACGGCTACACCACCGACCTGCCCCACCACCAGCGCTATAACGATGTGCTCGGCCTGCAGATCGGTGACGGCACCGCGCAGATCCAGAAGCTGGTGATTGCCCGCGAGAAGGTCGGACGGATGGCGCTGCAGTATGACAAGAAGGCGACGGGAGCTCAGAAATGAACGATCCCATCATCGTCACGACCGAGGGCAACACCGGCATTATCGAGCTGGCCCGCCCCGAGAAATTCAATTGCCTGTCACTTGACGTGCATGAGCGCATATCTGCCGCGCGTGCGGAATTCGAGGCGAACCCGGCTATCCGGGCGATCCTCATCCGGGCGCAGGGCAAGCACTTTTGCACCGGCGCCGATCTGGTGGAAGTGAAAGGTAAATTGAACGATCCCGCCGCGCTGAACCACTTCATCGCCTTTGGCATGAACACCCTGCGTGCGCTCGAAACCTCCTCCCTCCCTGTCGTCGTGGCGGTGCAGGGGTTGTGTCTGGCCGGCGGGATCGAACTGATGTTGGCTTGCGATGTGTGTTTCGCCGCCGAAACCGCTCAGTTTGGCGATCAGCATGCGCAATTCGGACTGATTCCCGGTTGGGGCGGCTCGCAGCGGCTAACGCGGTTGATGGGGCAGCGCCGGGCGCTCGACCTGATGTTCTCAGCCCGCTGGCTTGAGGCGGGCGAGGCCAAAGAGGCCGGTCTGGTCAACTATATAGTGCCGGATGCGGATCTGCATCAGGCCGCGTTGGATTACTGTCAGAAAATCGCCACCCGCTCGCGTCCCGGTATCGCCGAGATGAAGCGGCTGGCGCGGGAAGGCGCGGACTTGGGCATCGACCAGCAGATGCGGCTTGAGCTGGATGCCGCCGTACGCGCGTTGCCCAGTGATGACGTCGCCGAAGGGCTCGACGCATTCGAGAACCGGCGCACCCCTGAATTCAAGGTTTGAGGACGAAACATGGAATTCACTTTGAATGACGAACAGCGCCAGATTTACGAATACGGCGGTCAGTTGGCGCAGAAATACGACAATGCTTATTGGCTGGACCACGCGCGCAGGCATGAATTCCCGCAGGAGATGTTCAAACAGATTGCTGATGACGGCTTTCTGGGCATCATGGTGCCCGAGGAATACGGCGGCGCCGGCCTTGGCATGACCGAAATGGCCCTGTTCATGGAAGGCACCGCCAATCACGGCATTCCGCTTCTGATGATGGTGGTCGGGCCGACCATGTCGCTGGCCCATATCGCCAGCCACGGGAGCGAATTCCACAAGAAGGAACTGCTGCCGGCCGCCTGCCGTGGTGATATCCAGTTCTGTTTCGCGATCACCGAACCGGGGGCCGGATCCAACACGATGAAGGCCACCACGCTGGCCAAGCGCCGGGGCAACCGGTTCAGCCTGTCGGGCGAAAAGACCTTTATCACCGGCGCCGAGGTATCGGACTATTGTCTGGTGGTAGCACGCACCAAGCCCCACACCGAAGTCAGCCGCAAGACCGACGGCTTCACGCTCTTTGCGGTGGACCTGAAGAAAAAGGGTGTCGACAAGCAGCGGGTGAAGATCTCGATCCCCCTGCCCGAAGAACAGTGGACCCTGTTCTTTGACGAGGTCGATCTGGGCCCCGAGGACGTTGTCGGCGAGGTTGACGAAGGGTTCTCGATCCTGTTCGACAGCCTCAACCCCGAACGCATCATCCTGGCCGCTTTGTGCTGCGGCATCGGCCGCTTCGCGCTGAACAAGGGGGTGGCCTATGCCTCCGAGCGCAATGTCTTCGATCAGCCCATCGGCGCGCATCAGGGCGTGCAGCACCCGATGGCCAAGGCGCACACAGCGGTCGAGATGGCCAGCCTGATGACCCGACGCGCGGCCTGGGAATTCGACAACAAGCTGCCCGCGGGGGCCTCGTCGAATATGGCCAAGTATGCCGCCGCCGAAGCCGGGATCGAGGCCGTGGATGCCGCGCTGCAGGCGCATGGCGGATCGGGCTTTACCGAGGATACGGGACTATACGAGATGTATCCGCTGGTGCGCCTGCTGCGCACGGCACCCGTGAATCGCGAACTGTGCCTCAGCTTCATCGGCGAAAAGGTCATGGGTCTGCCGCGGTCTTATTGATCGCGCTGGCCGACAGGGAGGACGACATGCAATTTGGAATGCGCTTCCGGCGGGAGGATGCCGCCGACAAGGTAAACGATCGTTTCTGGCACGAAATCGAGGGCACGGCGCTCGAAGAGGTGCGCCGCATTCAGGAAGAGCGACTGCGTGCGCAGATGGCCTATCTCAAGACGAACTCCACCTTCTATCAGGAGAAGTTCGCCGAGGCCGGCGTGGAGTTCGACGATATTCGCACCATCGAAGACCTGCAAAAGCTGCCCTATACCTACAAGACCGAGATCCGCGAAAGCCTGTCCGCCGAGCCGCCGTTCGGCAAACACCGCGCCGCGCCGATGGCGGACATCATTCAGATGCAAGCCTCATCGGGGACAACCGGCAGCCCGTCCTATGTGGCGCTGACCGAAGCGGATACCGAAATGTGGCACGAGATGACAGCGCGATGCTTCTTTGCCAATGGCGTGCGTCCCGGCGACATGGTGCTGCACGCGTTTTCGCTGGCCAAGGGCTTTGTCGGCGGCATCCCCGTGATGCAGGGATTGCAATACATGGGCACGATCGATGTGCCGGTGGGCGCGGATGGCGGTGCGGAACGGCTGCTGCGCGCTTGCGCCGACACGCGTCCGCGCTGCATCGTCGGCGCACCGAATTTCGTTCTGCACCTGGCTGAAAAAGCGCCAGAGGTGCTGGGATGCAAGGCCAGTGAGCTGGGCGTGGAACAGGTGATCGTCGGCGGAGAGCCCGGTGGTGGCATCCCGGCAATTCGCGCCAAGATCGAAGCGGCCTGGGGTGCAAAATGCACTGAAATGCTGGGCGGCACCGATCTGGGTGTGACCTACTGGGCCGAATGCGACGCCCAGTCGGGGATGCATATGGTCAACATGGACTATATCATCACCGAGCTGCTGGATCCCGAAAGCGGAGAAATCATCCCTTGGGAAAAAGGCGCCGAAGGCGAGATGATCTATACCGCGCTCGGCCGTCAGGCTAGCCCGGTGGTGCGGTTCCGGTCGGGTGATTATATCGAGGTCATCGACACCGAATGCTCCTGCGAGCGGACCGGCCCCAAGATCCGGTGCACAGGCCGGACCGACGACATGCTGATCGTGCGCGGTGCCAATGTTTTCCCGTCGGCCATCAACAGCGTCATCACCGAAATGGTGCCGGACACCAACGGCGTCATGCGCATCGTGGCCGATTTCAAAGGCCATACCACGCAGGGCGCGCTGACGGTGATCGTCGAGCGCGGTCCCGGTCGCGACGCTGCGGATGACGACGCCCTCAAGAAGAAAATCGAACAGCGGCTGCGCGACGCGCTCGTCTTCAAAGCCGACGTCCATCTGGTGGCGGCTGACACTTTTGAAAAACCCGGCGCCGCCAAGGTTGCCTTTGTTCTGAGAGAATACCCCGAGCTGCCATGACAAAAATGAAATCCCTACTCGATACCGGGTCCGATGACTTCCGGCAAAACGATACACAGTATCGCGACAAAGTCGGCGAGCTGCATGCCCTTCGCTTGCAACAACGTGTCGGTGGCCCTGAAAAGGCCCGCGAACGGCACGTGTCGAAAGGCAAGATCCTGCCGCGCGAACGCGTCGAACGGCTGATCGATCCGGGCACCCCCTTTCTGGAAGTCGGGGAGCTTGCCGGGCTGAACAAATATGATGGTGTACCGCCGGGGGCGGGCATCATCACTGGCATCGGCGTGATCGAGGGCCGTCAGTGCATGGTCATCGCCAATGATGCCACCGTGAAGGGCGGCACCTATTTCGGCATGACCAGCCGCAAGCACGTGCGCGCCCAGAAGATCGCGTGGAAGAACCGCCTTCCGGTGATCACGCTGGTCGATTCCGGCGGCGCGTTTCTGCCGGATCAGGAGAACATTTTCCCCGACGAAGGCCAGTTCGGCTCAATCTTTCACCAGCAGATCGGCATGTCCGGTGACGGGGTGCCGCAGATCGCTGTCGTCATGGGGCCTTGCACTGCGGGTGGTGCCTATATTCCCGCGCTCTGCGATGAGGTGGTGATCGTGCGTGGCCAGGGCTTCATGTATCTTGGCGGGCCGGAACTGACCTTTGCTGCCACCGGCGAAAAGGTGGATGCCGAAGAACTGGGCGGCGGCAAGATGCACTCGTCCGTGTCGGGTGTGACCGACCATCTTGCCGAGGATGACGCCCACGCGCTGGCCATTACCCGCGAGATCGTCAGCCATCTGGGCGAAAAACCCCTGCCCCGCAAGACGCCCAAGACGCCGCGCGCGCCCGCCTATCCGGTCGAGGAAATCTACGGCATCGTCAGCCGCGACCCCAAGGTGCCAACCGATAACCGCGAAATCATCGCGCGCCTGGTCGATGACAGCGATTTCCACGAGTTCAAGCCGCTTTACGGTGACACCATCATGACCGGCTGGGGCCGTATCCACGGCCACGAAGTTGGCATCATCGCCAACACCGGCGTGCTGTTCGTCGAGGCCGCGCTGAAGGCTACGCATTTCATCAACCTCTGCGTCCAGCGCGATATCCCGCTGCTGTTTCTGGCGGATGTGAACGGCTTCATGGTTGGCCGCGAGGTGGAGCAGATGGGCATCGCCAAGGCTGGTGCCAAGATGATCACTGCCATGTCCTCGGCCCGGGTGCCCAAGTTTACCATCATCACCGGCGGCTCCTACGGTGCCGGGTATCTGGCCATGCTCGGCCGCCCGTTCCAACCCGACGCGATGTTTGCCTGGCCAACTGGACGATCCGCGATCATGGGGCCGGAACAGGCCGCCAGCGTGCTGGCGCAAGTCCGCGGACAGATCAACGAACGCGAAGGCAAAAGCTGGACCCCCGAAGAGGAAGAAGCCTTCAAGGCGCCCATCCGCAAGGAATACGAGGATTTTCAAGGTGCTTACAATTTTGCCTCTAACCTCTGGATCGACAGCGTGATCGAGCCTTGTGAAACCCGCGATGTCATGGCGCTCATGCTGGATGTGACCTCACGCAGACCCAAGGCCGAAACCAATTTCGGCGTGTTCAGGATGTGAGGAGCGAGTCATGAAAATCAAAACGCTTCTAATCGCCAATCGCGGCGAAATTGCCTGCCGGATCGCGCGTACCGCGCGGGCCAGCGGCATCACTCCTGTCGGCGTACATTCGCAAGCCGACGCCAATGCCCTGCATGTCCGCGAGATCGGGCAATCAGTCTGCATCGGTGCCGGACCGGCGTCCGAGAGCTATCTGAAGATCGACGCGGTGATTGCCGCCGCGAAATCGGTCGGTGCGGATGCGATCCATCCCGGTTACGGCTTTCTGGCCGAGAACTCTGATTTTGCCCGTGCGGTCGAGGCCGCCGGAATGATCTTCATGGGGCCAACGCCGGACACGCTTGACCGTTTCGGCGACAAGGCCAGCGCCAAAGAGGCCGCCGTGGCGGCCAGCGTCCCGGTTATTTCGGGTGCCGAAGGCGCGTGGTCCGATCCGCAAGAGATTGCCGATGAAGTCCGCGCAATGGGCCTGCCCGTTCTGCTCAAGGCCGTCGGCGGCGGTGGCGGGCGCGGCCAGCGGCTTGTCACCGATGAGGCCACGCTTGTGGAAGACATCGAAGGCGCCCTTCGCGAGGCGAAATCCACTTTTGGCTCCGAAGGGCTTTTGCTGGAACGCTTCCTGCCTGAAGCGCGCCATGTCGAAGTGCAGATCGCGGGTGATGGCAAGGGGCACGTGGTGCACCTGTTCGAACGTGACTGCACGCTTCAGCGCCGTCACCAGAAGGTCATCGAAGAGGCTCCGGCTTGGGGCTTGCCCCGCGCGCTGCTGGACGAGATCGCGCATGACGCGGTGCGCCTGGGCGAAACGCTTGACTACCGCGGCCTAGGCACAGTGGAGTTTTTGGTCGCGGGCGAAGAGTACTTCTTTCTTGAGGTAAACCCCCGCATTCAGGTGGAACATCCCGTCACCGAAGCGATCACCGGGCTGGACCTTGTTGCGCTTCACCTGCGCATTGCCGAAGGCGCGGGCCTTGGCCTGATGCAGGATGACCTCAAGATCAACGGCCACGCGGTCGAGGCGCGGCTTTATGCCGAAGATCCGGCGATGCAGTTCGCCCCGTCGACCGGCACCTTGACCACGCTCAGCTTGCCGGAAGGTTTGCGCATTGACAGCGGTGTCGAAGAAGGCGACGCAGTGACGCCCTTCTATGATCCGATGATCGCCAAACTGATTGTGCATGCGCCGGACCGGGAAACCGCCTTGGCGCGGCTGGCGACAGCCTTGGATCACGTCGCAGTTGAGGGTGTGCAAACCAACCGCGCCTTTTTGAAAGCACTGGCGCGCAATCCCGAATTCGAACAGATGCAGGTTCATACACGCTGGATCGACGGCAGGCTTGACGCACTGACGTCCCCCCCCGCCCTTGCGCGCCCCGAGTTGTGGAAAGCCGCCGCTGCCGTTCTCTTCGTGGCGTCCGACCGGCGTGACCCATGCGCGGACCCTTGGACCAATCTTTCCACGTTCACTGGCTGGCGGCTTGGCCTGGGCGGTGACCCGCTTGAAGCGGGACAGCGCGTAACATTGACCGACACGACCGGTGCATCCGAAGAACTGCGCGTCGGCCCTGTCAAATCCGGGGACCGATACGCCGTGATCGCAGAAGACGGCACCAGGATCATCCTCGCCGTGCGTGAAATTTCGCCCGGTAGCTGGCGCGTCGCGGAAGGTGAGTCCATCTTTGTGCTCGCCGCGCGCCGCCACGCTGGCGTGATCGAAATGGACACGCCCGAAGGCCGCCTTGTTTTCCGTCCAGCAGCCCCGCTTGACTTTGCGGGCGGCGATGCGGCGGCGGATCGGGCTGTGGCCTCACCGCTGACCGGCATGATTGTCGAGGTCAAGGTTGCAGACGGGCAGACCGTGGCCGAAGGCGATGTGCTCGCGGTCATGGAATCCATGAAACTTGAAATCTCGATCCGCGCCACCGCAGCGGGGATCGCCAGCAACATTTCCGTCTCGAATGGGGACATGGTCGATCGCGGCCAGGTCATCGCCGAGATACTACCATCCGAGGAGTGATGAGATGAGCGACTTTCCCAAATTCGTCGAGTTTCGTGAAGAAGGCCCGCGTGAGGGGTTTCAGATCGAAAAGAAGATCTATCCGATCGAAGAGCGCATCGAACTGATCGACATGCTCAGCGAAACCGGCCTGAAACGCATTCAGGTCGGCAGCTTTGTCAGTCCGCAATACGTGCCTCAAATGGCCGATACCGGTGAACTGTTCAAGCGTATCAAACGCAAGCCGGGCGTGAATTACACGTCGCTCTGGCTGAACGACAAGGGGTTTCGCAAGGCCCTGACGGCGCATGAGGTCGATATCGACCCGCGTCTGCTGTTCTATCCATCCGAGGCATTTGCCCAATCGAACAACAATTGTTCGTCCGAGGAAATGCGCGAAAGACAACGCGACTGGGTCCGGCTTTATAAGGAAGAGGGATACACGGTCGACGCCGCCTATGTGATGACGGCCTTCGGCTGCAATTTCGAAGGACCCATCCCGCAAGAACGCATCCTCGACGATTTCCGCTTCATACTTCAGCTGTGCGAAGAAGAGGATATCCCGGTGCCGATCCTTGTGGTCGCCGACACCATGGGCTGGGGCAACCCCGAGGCGGTCAAACGTATGATCGGCGCACTGCGCGAACTGGCGCCCGAGGCGCGCATCGGCATGCACATCCACGACACGCGGGGGCTTGGGATCGCCAATCTCCATGCCGCCCTGTCGATGGGCGTGGACATGTTCGAAAGCTCGGTCGCCGGTCTTGGCGGCTGTCCTTTCGCGGGCCACGGCCACGCCCGCGCCGCAGGCAATGTCTGCACCGAGGATGCGGTGTTCCTGTGTCACGAGCTCGGCATCGAAACCGGCATCGATCTGGACAAGCTTATCGCAGCGGCGATCAAGGCGGAAGAGATCATCGGCGTGCCGCTCATGGGCCGGGTCATGCATACCGGCGGCCTGGACAAATATCGCAAGGCAAGCTGAGGGAGAATGAAGATGACAAAGGCACTTGATGGAAAGGTGGTTCTGGTCACCGGGGCCGGCGGTGGGATCGGGCGTGATATCGCCTTGATGGCAGCCTCGGAAGGCGCTGCCGTGGTGGTCAATGATCTGGGCGCGTCCCTGAAAGGCACCGGCCAGACCGAAACTGCGGCGCAGAAAGTCGTCGAAGAGATCAAGGCCGCAGGGGGCGACGCCATTGCCGATGGCGGCAACGTCACCGACCCCGACGCCGCCCGCGCGATGATCGAGGCCGGTGTCAAGAAATTCGGCCGCATCGACGCGGTGGTGAACAACGCCGGCATTCTGCGCGACGGGTTCTTCCACAAGATGACCTACGAGGATTTCGACGCGGTGGTGAAGGTCCATCTTTACGGCGCTTTCAACACCAGCCGCGCGGCGGCCGATTATTTCCGCGAACAGGAGAGCGGTGCTTTGGTGCACATGACCTCGACCTCGGGGCTGATCGGCAATCTGGCGCAGGCGAACTATTCAGCCGCAAAACTGGGCATCGCGGCCTTCTCGAAATCGGTGGCCCTCGACCTCAAGCGGTGGAACGTCCGTTCGAACTGCATCGCGCCCTTCGCCTGGAGCCGGATGATCTCGTCTATCAAGACAGACACCCCGGAACAGGTGGCGCGTGTCGAGAAGATCAAGGAAATGACACCGGCCAAGGTCGCGCCAATGGCCTGTTTTCTGATGAGCGACCGCGCGGCTGACGTGTCCGGTCAAATCTTTGCGGTTCGCAAAAACGAGATCTTCCTGTTCAATCAGCCCCGCCCCGTGCGGTCGGTCCATTCCGGTGATGGCTGGACCGCCGATGAAATCGCCGAGCGCGCCATTCCCGCGCTCAAATCACAGTTCACGCCGCTCGAAGTTTCGGCGGATGTCTTTTCATGGGATCCGGTCTAATGGGAAAACGCAAAGAAAAAATCAGCTCCGATATTGCCTGGAGCACCTCTGACAAGATCAGCGTGCGTGGCCTCGACCTGCCGAACGAGATCCTCGGGCACATGAACCTCGGCGATCTGGCGTTCCTGCAGTTGACGGGACGCAAAGCCACGCCCGAGGAAAGCCGGGTGTTCAACGCCATCGTCATTACTCTTGTCGAACATGGCATCACGCCTTCGGCTCTGGCGGCGCGGATGACTTACATGGGTGCGCCGGAATCGCTTCAGGCGGCCGTTGCGGCCGGGCTGTGTGGGCTTGGCACCGTCTTTGTCGGTTCGATGGAGGGTGCCTCGAAATTGCTTTACGAGGCGCTGCCGCAGGAAAAACTCGGCACCGGCGTCGATCTGGATGCGCTTGCCGTCGAAACAGTTGAAAAATTCCGCGCCCGCAAGGCCATCGTGCCGGGGCTTGGCCATCCGGTGCACAAGCCTGTCGATCCGCGCACGCCGCGCCTGTTCCAGATCGCCGCCGAAAACGGAAAATCCGGTGAATACATCGCGTTGATCCAGAAAATTCAGACCGTCGCCGAAGAAAAATCGGGCAAGATGCTGCCGATCAACGCCACCGGGGCGATCGGTGCAATCTGCTGTGAATTCGGCTTCCCCTGGAAGATCGTGCGCGGCTTTGGCGTCATGGCGCGTGCCATCGGTCTGGTCGGTCATATCCTCGAAGAGAGCGAAAACCCGATTTCCTATGAGCTGTGGCAGCGCGCCGAACAGGAAATTCTTGAAACGTCGGGACCGGGAGCGAAGTAACCAATGCAGACGTCAGCCCCAGACACTCACACCGATCTGCGCGACGCCTTGCGCGCACTTTGCGCGCAGTTTCCGCCAGAATATCATCGCAAGTTCGGCGAAAACGAAACCTACCCCGAGGAATTCGTCGATGCGCTGACCCGCGAGGGCTGGCTCGCGGCGATGATCCCCGAGGAATACGGTGGCTCGGGACTGGGGTTGACGGAAGCCTCGATCATCATGGAAGAGGTGAACCGCTGCGGTGGCAACGCGGGTCATTGCCACGGGCAGATGTATAATATGGGCACGCTGCTGCGGCACGGTTCGGACGCGCAAAAGCAGAAATACCTGCCCAGTATTGCCAGCGGCGAGTTGCGCCTACAATCCATGGCCGTGACCGAACCGACAACCGGAACTGATACCACCAAACTGAAGACCACCGCGGTCAAGAAGGGTGACCGGTATGAGATCAATGGCCAGAAGGTCTGGATCAGCCGCATCCAGCATTCTGACCTGATGATCCTTCTGGCACGCACCACGCCTCTGAACGAGGTCAAGAAAAAGTCGCAGGGTCTGTCGATCTTTATGGTCGATCTGAAAGAGGCAATCGGCAACGGCATGGAGGTCCGCCCCATCGCCAATATGCCCGGCCACGAAACCAATGAAGTGTTTTTCGACAACCTGGAAATCCCCGCTGAAAACCTGATCGGGACCGAAGGGCGCGGGTTTTACCATATTCTTGACGGGCTGAACGCCGAACGGACCCTGATTGCAGCGGAATGTATCGGTGATGGATACTGGTTCGTTGACAAGGCCCGCGCCTATGCCGGCGACCGCGTGGTCTTTGACCGTCCCATAGGCCAGAACCAGGGCGTGCAATTCCCCATCGCCAGGTCCTATGTGAACATCGAGGCCGCCAATCTGATGCGCTTTGATGCCTGCAGACGTTTCGATGCCGGGCTGGATTGTGGGGCGCAGGCGAATATGGCCAAGCTGCTGGCTTCGGAAGCCAGCTGGGAAGCGGCCAATGCCTGCATCCAGACCCATGGCGGCTTCGGTTTCGCGCGGGAATACGATGTCGAGCGCAAGTTCCGCGAGGCCCGACTGTATCAGGTGGCCCCGATCTCGACCAACCTGATCCTGTCCTATGTCGGCGAGCATATCCTCGGCATGCCGCGATCCTTCTGAGGCCGCGACCATGAGTGAGATCGACCTAGACGCGCTGGCGCCCTGGCTGGGACGCACCGAAACCAGTGAAGATGTTCTGACGCAGGGACTGATCGACAAATTCCGTGCCACGTTCGGCCCGCACCTTTGGGGCGGAGCGGGTGATGTTCCGCTGGGAATTCATTGGTGTATTGCCCTTGATACCGTGCCAGCTGCCGCCCTGTCAGAAGATGGCCATGCCGCAAGGGGTGGATTTCTGCCCCCGGTACCGCTGCCCGCCCGCATGTGGGCCGGCGGCGATGTTACACATATCGCGCCGCTGACGATCGGTGAAACCTTCACCCGCCGCTCGTCGATCGGGGATATAACGGCCAAGCAGGGCCGCAGCGGAGCGTTGGTCTTTGTGACCATCGAACACGAGTATTTCAGCGGCAACCGGCTTTGTATCCGGGAACAGCAGTCGATTGTCTTTCGTAAGATCACCGCGCCCCGCCCGGTGAAGAGCGCACCCGACGCGGGCGACCCCGCCACGCTCAGATCGAGCCTGACTCCGGATCCTGTGCTGCTGTTTCGCTATTCGGCGCTGACGTTCAATGCCCATCGCATCCACTATGACCACATCTACGCGACCGAAACCGAAGCCTATTCCGGGCTTGTTGTGCATGGCCCTTTACAGGCAACGCTGCTTCTGAACCTGGCGGCGGATGCGTTGAAGACGTCGCCCCACCGGTTTTCTTTCCGCGGACTCGCACCGCTGACCCTGCCCTGCGAATTGCAATTGCACAATGAAGGGACCGGTGCCTCCGGGACAGTCTGGTGTCAGGATCAAAAAGGTCTTCGAAGCTTTTCCGCAGAGTACGCGGCTGTCTGATCGGTTTTCTTCGGTAGCGAATTCAGTTGTTGACTAAATTTTCTAACATCTGTTAGGTTGCGCGGGGAGACTTGGTAAATAGCCCAGGCAAACCTCTGAACAAAGAGGTGGGAGGAGAAACGATGCGAGGAAAACTCGTTCTCAACGGACAACCCTACGGTAGGGCTGTGCGCGACTCCATGACGTGTCGGGAAAAGGCACGGGCTGCATCATGACTACGAATGGCGGGATCGTCTCATCGCCGCTTGCGGTGCGTGGTGCAACTTTGAAATTTGGCGGTGTGACGGCGCTCGACGATGTGAGCATCTCTATAAACGACGATGAATTGCTTGCGATCATCGGCCCGAACGGTGCCGGAAAAACATCACTTCTGAACGTTACTGCGGGCTTCTACCGTCCGCAGAAAGGCCGTGTCGAATTGTCTGGTCAGGACGTGACCGGCCTGCGTGTTGACCAGATCGCCCGGCGCGGTTTGGCGCGGACGTTTCAGGGCACCCATCTTTTTGCCGGGCAGACCGTGGTGGAAAACATCATGATCGGCCGTCACATGCTGATGAAATCGAATGTGATCCAGGCTTTTTTCCAATTCGGTCCCGTGATGCGCGAGGAATCGGAACATCGCGAAGCCGCCGAAGAGATCATCGACTTTCTGGAGATCGAGGCAATCCGCAACCGGCCCGTGGGCACGTTGGGGTACGGGCTGCGCAAACGTGTCGATCTGGGCCGTGCATTGGCGCAGGAACCGTCGATCCTGCTGATGGATGAACCGATGGCCGGTATGAACTCGGAAGAGAAAGAAGACCTCGCGCGCTTCATTCTCGATGTGCGCGAAGCGCGCAAGATTCCGGTGGTTCTGGTCGAGCACGACATGGGCGTGGTTATGGACCTTGCCGACCGGATTGTGGTGTTGGATTTCGGGCGGGTGATCGCCGAAGGCACCCCGGAAGAAATCCAGAAGGACCCGGCTGTGATCAAGGCATATCTGGGGTAGCGGGATGGTCAAACAAAGAACAGCAATGGTCTATTCAGACCCGGCAGTGACACATAGCGAAACCCTGCCACAGGTGTTGCTCGCGCGTGCAATCTCCTCGCCGAATGACCTCGCCGAACGCCACAAGCGCCTTGGTATCTGGCGTGAATTCACCTGGGCCGATGTGCTTGACAGGGTTCGTGCCCTGGCTCTCGGGCTGGAGAACCTGGGCCTGTCGGCGGGCGATTCCGTCATGATGATCGGCGAAAACGAACCCGAACATTTCTGGGCTGAATACGCCGTCCAGTCATTGGGCGGCAAAGTCCTGTCCGTCTATCCGGATCAGAACGCCGAAGAGATTCTGTATCTGGCCGAAGACTCGCAAACGCGGATTTTTCTGGCGCAGGATCAGGAGCAAGTCGATAAATGCATCGAGATCGCGGGCAAATACCCGGGTGCCCTGGCGATCGTTTACTGGGATGATTCCGGCCTCTGGGGCTATGATCATCCCCTGTTGCATTCCTTTGAAAGTGTGAGCGCGGCTGGACGTCAGATCCACGCCAAAGAGCCTGCCAGATTTGAAGAACACGTCAAACGCGGGCGGGCGGACGATACCGCCTTGCTGTCCTATACCTCCGGGACCACGGGAAAACCCAAGGGCGTTGTCATCAGCCATCGCTACCTGTTCGACAACTGCTCGCGGGTGATGGGGGCAATCGAAATCGCGCCAGGCACGGAGTACCTGACCTACATTTCCCCCGCCTGGGTCACGGAACAGATTTTCGGCCTGTCGATCGGTTTGATCGCGCCCATGGTCGTCAATTTCCCCGAAGGCCCCGAAGACGTGCTGACCAACATTCGCGAACTGGCGGTTGACGCGCTGGTGTTCAGCCCGCGCCAGTGGGAGAACCTCGCTTCTATCGTCCAGGCCCGGATGCTGGGTGCGGGCAAGTTCCGCAATGCGATGTACAATTGGGGTATGAAAGTCGGCCGCAACGTTTATGTCGAGCGGCTGGAGGGGCGCAGCCCCAGCCTTGCCGCACGTCTGCAGCTTCCCTTTGCCGAGGCGCTGGTGCTGCATCACCTGCGCGACAATCTTGGCCTTGGTAAGGCCAAAAACGCAATGAGCGGCGGCGCCCTGATGGCACCTGACGTCTTTCGCATGTTCCACGCGATGGGGGTCAAGCTGCGCAACGTCTATGGCGCGACCGAAATCGGCCTTCTGACTGCGCATGTCGGCGATAGCTATCAGCTGGAAACCAGCGGCAGCTGGATGCAAAGCAACACGAACTATGGCGACCCGCTGGACTACAGAGTCTCGGACGAAAGCGAGCTTCAGGTGCGGGGCGGATCGGGCTTCGGCGGCTATCACGGCAAGCCCGAAAAGACCGCAGAGGAGCTGACCGAAGACGGTTGGTACAAGACCGGTGACGCGGTGTCGATGACCGACGACGGCGAGCTTTTGTTCTTTGACCGTGTCAAGGACATGCGCCGCCTGGCAAACGGGCACAGCTATCCGCCGCAGTTCATCGAAACGCGGTTGCGCTATAGCCCCTTCATCAAGGATCTCATGACCCTGGGCGACGAAAGCCGTGACTTCGTCAGCGCGCTTATCAATATCGATATGGAAGTTCTGGGTCGTTGGGCGGAAGAGAACAAGATCAGCTTCTCGACATACACCGATCTGTCGCAGAAACCCGAAATTCTGGAGCTTATCAAAGGCGAAGTGGCGCGCATCAATGGCCTTCTACCCCAAGGCTCGCGCATCGCGCGGTTTGCGAATTTCCCTAAAGAGCTCGACCCGGATGAAGGCGAGTTGACCCGCAGCCGGAAACTCCGGCGGGCCTTTCTGGAGGAACGATATGCAAAGCTTGTCGAAGCGATCTATGGCGGCGATGACAAGACCGATCTTGAAATCGCCGTGACCTATCAGGATGGCCGTCAAGGCGTTCTCAAGGCCACGGTTCGCGTATCAGATGTCGAAAACGCATCGAAGGCTGCCAAGCCGCAGTCCAAAACCTAAAGGAGGTCGGCGAACATGGTTTATTTCATCAATGACATCATAACCGGGGCTTTGATCGGCCTACTATATTCGCTGGTGGCCATGGGCTTTGTCGTGATTTACCGCGCCAGCAAGGTATTCAACTTCGCGCAGGGCGAACTTGTGATCATCGGCGGGTTCATCGTCTGGTTCACAACGATGCAAGCGGGGCTTAGCCTTTGGTTGTCGATACCGCTTTCGCTGGTTCTGGCGGGCCTTGTCGGATACGCAATCGAACGGATTTTTCTGACAAAGCTGATCGGTGAATCGGTTTTTTCGATGGTCATGGTAACTGTCGGCCTGCTGATCCTGTTGCGCGGGCTGGTGCTACTTGTGTTCGGTCCCGCCGTGCGGCCCTTCCCGATCATTTTCCCGCTGAAACCGTTGTTCCTCGGTGATATGTTGATCCCGATGAACCTCCTTATGGGCGGGATCATCACCATTGTCGCCGCCGTCGGGCTGTCGTGGTTCTTCAACCGGACCCGGTCGGGCCTGCGGATGACCGCAGTGGCAGAAGATCACGTCGTGGCATCTTCGATGGGGATTTCAGTGAAGGGCTCGATTGCCTTTGCCTGGGTGCTTGGGGCAATCCTGTCCACGATCGGTGCAATGATCTTTCTCAGCGGCAAATCGCTGACTTTCCTGGCCTCGGATATCGGGTTCGCGGCCCTGCCGGTGGCGCTGTTTGCCGGGCTTGAGTCCATCGGCGGGCTTATCCTAGCGGGCGTGATCATCGGAATCGCCCAGAGCCTGACCACCAACTATCTTGACCCGCTGATTGGCGGCTCACTTGGCAGTGTCGTGCCATACATCATCATGCTTGCCATTCTGCTGATCCGGCCGACCGGCCTGTTCGGCTGGCGCACGATCGAGCGGGTGTAATCCATGGATCCCTCCGGTATTTTCCCGACAAGCTATCGCAGTGACAGACGTATTATCCGAACGCGCTGGCAGGTGCTTGCCCTCGTCTTGTTCATGGCTTTATTGTTGTTAGCGCCTTATCTGGTAAGCGGGCGTATCATCGCTATCCTGAACATGATGATGATCAGCGCCGTCATTGCCGTAGGGCTTCAGATCTGCACCGGCTATGCGGGCCAGATCAACCTGGGTCAGGCGGCTTTCATGGGGGTCGGGGCCTATACGGCCTCGATACTGGCCTCGAAGACCGGCCTTACATTCTTGTTGACGATTCCTCTGGCCGGCCTCTCGGCTGCGCTATTCGGCTTTCTCTTTGGTTTGACCGCGGCGCGGATCAAGGGGTTTTATCTGGCTCTGACCACGATTGCGGCACAGTTCCTGTTCCACTTTGCCGTATTAAACCTGCCGTCAACCTGGATGGGTGGATCAAACGGCATCACCGTGCCGCCCGCAGAACTTTTTGGGCTGCGCTTCGTTGGCGAAACTGCGCAGTTCTACATGAATTTTGCGGTCACCGCGATCATGGTCGCGGGCGCATTCGGGATCGTGCGGTCACGCTTTGGCCGTGCTTTCGTGGCGGTCAGGGATGATGACGTGGCCGCAGGTATCATGGGGATCAATGTCGCGGCCACCAAGGCGAATGCCTTCCTGATCGGCGCTTTCTATGCGGGTGTCGGCGGGGCGCTGTGGGCCTATCTGATCCGCTTCGTGGGGGTGGACCAGTTCACCCTGTTTCACTCGATCTTCTTTGTCGCGATGATCATCGTCGGCGGGATGGGATCAATCGTGGGAGCCCTGGTCGGTGTCTTCATTATCCGCATCATCCAGGAAATCATCGCGACGGTCGGCCCCAATATTGCCGACTCGGTATCATTCCTTGGCGGTGACATCGTGTTCGCCGGCATGAATGTCGTTCTTGGCGGCGTGATCGCATTGTTCATGATCCTCGAACCCAAGGGGCTGATGCACCGCTGGAACATAATGAAATCATCTTATCGTATCTGGCCGTTTCCCTACTGAAAAAATAGAGCGGCTCTTAACCTGGGAGGAAGAATATGACTTACCAAACGAAACAAGGCCTCCGCGGCCTGCTGGCAGCGTGTGCCATAGCTGTTGCGGCATCTATGCCTTTGAAAGCGCAGGCGGAGACAAACTATAATCTCGCCTTGCTCTCGGACTTTTCCGGCCCCTATGCTGACATCATGCCCGTTCTGGCGGGCGGACGCGAGGCCGTGTTCACCTGGTGGAATGAAACCCGGGGCAAGGAACTCGGCGTTACGCTGAACTACAAGAACTACGAAACCCGCTATGACGCGGCACAGGTGGCGAGCCTCTGGCCCGGGATCAAATCGGAACTGAACCCGATTGCGGTCGTCGGCCTTGGCGGGCCTGACGTTGCCGCCCTTTCCGAACGCCTGCCGGAAGACAAGATTCCGATGTTCATGGCCACGGCCAGCTACGGTTTTGCCTGGAAACCGGATTCCTGGATTTTCAACCCGCGTCCGACCTATTCGCACGAAAGCGCCGGCTTTCTGAACTGGATGCGTGAACAGCGAGGTGGAGACGGTCCGCTTAAGGTCGCGATCCTGGCTTCCGAGGCCTCGCCTGCCTATGTCGATATGGCAAAGGGCCTCGAACTCTATGCCGAAGAGCACCCCGAGGAGATTGACCTCGTCGAGGTCATCTATACCGAAGTGCAACCGACCGATCTGACGGGGCAAATGCGCCGCGTCGTGCGGGCCAGGGCCGAGGCGCTGGTCATCCAGACGAACACTTCTATCGTGGTTGCGGCGAAACGTGGACTGCAGGCCAACGGTTCGAGCATCCCGATCATGATGAGTTCGCATAACGGGCTTCCGGCCTCGGGCGGCGCGCTTGGCGGGCTTGATCAACTGGAGGGCGACTTTGAAGCCTACGGCATGGCGATCGCAGCCGATGAAGACACTCCCGCGCGGCAATTCTATGAAACACTGGTTGCGGATCATGGACTCAAGGCGCCCTGGAACGTCGTGACCGCAATGGGCGTGTCTCAAGGTCTTTTTGTCGTGACCGTGATCGATCACGCGATCGAGGCGAACGGTGCCGAGGGCCTGACCGGAGAGATGGTACGCGAGGCGCTTTTTGCCGGGCCGATCACGACCGAAGAAACCCACGGCTTTCTTCCATCCCTCACGTTCACTCCCGATGCGCCTTTCCCTTTGGAAGGTCTCAAGGTGAATGTGGGCACTGTCAAAGATGGCAAGATCACCATCGAAGCGACCGGCGTCGACGTTCCTGACGTTCAGAAGTGGTGAATTAATCCGGGCGCCGCAGTCGCGGCGCCCGTCCAGATCCTTAGCCCCGGGCAATATGACCATGCTGGAACTCAATAATGTAGAAGTGACCTATTCCGACGTCATCCTGGCGCTCAAAGGCGTGTCCATGACAGTCAGTGAAGGTCAATGTATTGCTCTGCTCGGTGGCAATGGCGCGGGCAAAAGCACGACGCTCAAGGCCATCTCGGGAACGCTCAAATCCGAGGATGGAACCGTTTCGGCAGGGTCCATCGTTCTGGACGGAACCCCCGTTCAGAACATGGAAGCCTCGGAAGTCGTGAAGAATGGCCTGATCCACGTGATGGAAGGCCGGCGCGTGTTGCGCCATCTGACGTCAGAGCAGAACCTGATCGTCGGCGGACACATGGTGCCCAATTCCGCCGAGCTTAAAAACCGCCTGGACCATGTTTACACCTTGATGCCTCGGCTTGCCGACCTCCGCAATCGAACCTCTGGCTTCATGTCTGGTGGCGAACAGCAACTGCTGCTGATTGGTCGGGCCATGATGGCCAAGCCCAAGATCATCGCGATTGACGAGCCGTCCCTGGGTCTGGCCCCGATGATGATCCGGGATGTTTATGAAGTGCTCAAGCAACTCAAATCAGAAGGCACTACCTTTTTCCTGGTCGAACAGAACAGCGCTGCTGCACTGTCGATCGCCGACTACGCCTATGTGATGGAAAATGGCCGTATCGTGATGGATGGCCCGGCAGACAAGCTCGCTGACAACGAGGACATCAAGGAGTTTTATCTTGGTGTCACCGCGTCCGGCGAACGCAAAAGTTATCGTGAAATCAAACATTATCGCCGCCGCAAGAGGTGGCTGGGATAGGAAAGGAACGAAGATGAGTGAACTTCTATCCATCAAGGGTCGTACCGCAGTAGTAACCGGAGCGGGTCAGGGCGTGGGCCGACAAGTCGCGCTTTATCTGGCTGAACACGGGGCCGGTGCCGTCGTCGTCAACGATTTTCACGCCGAACGGGCCGAAAGCGTTGCCGCGGAAGTGGAGGCAGCCGGTGCAAAGGCGATGCCGCTCGCGTTCGATGTGTCGGATTTCGACGCGGTCGGCGCGGCGTTTGCCGAGGCTCAGAACGCCTTCGGCGGCGTGGATATTCTGGTCAACAATGCGGGCAACGCCGGGCCGACATCGCGTCTTGACGATCTTGTTCCGTTTTGGGAATCCGATCCCGCCGAATGGCGCCGCTGGATGGCGACCAATTTCGATGGGGTTCTGAACTGCACCCGACACGCCATGCCCTTGATGGTCAAAGGTGACTATGGGCGCATCGTGACCGTCATTTCCGACGCCGGTCGCGTCGGCGAGCCGCATCTGGCGGTTTATTCCGGAGCCAAGGCCGGTGCGGCAGGCTTCATGCGGGCCATCGCCAAGGCGGGTGGCCGGTTCGGGATCACCGCGAATTGCGTCGCCCTGGGGGGAACGAAAACACCGGCTGTTGCCGACCTGATCCCGGATGCAGAGACCGAGAAGCGGGCATTGTCGCAATATGTGATCCGCCGGCTGGGCGAGCCGGAAGATCCCGCCGGAATGATCCTGTTTCTCTGCTCGGATGCCGCCAGCTGGATCACCGGACAGACCTATCCGGTGAATGGCGGGTATTCCTTTGCCTGCTAAAGCCGACATCGGACGGATGCCGTCTCTAGCTGGCGCTGCCCGAAAGAACGCTGTCATTGTCTGCGCCAAGCTCTGGTGGCAGGTCAGGGGCTGCGGTCTCGAAACCATCGAACTTCAGAGGCTGGACAATGAAAGTCTCGGACTTGCCGCTGTCATGCGCGATCGTGCGCAGCAACTGTCGCGCACGCACATGGGGGTCGTCCAGCGTTTCGACCAGGGAATTGACCGGACCCCATGGCACCCCCGCCTTGTCCAGAAGATCGCCCCATTCGGCGCGCGTCTTGCCGACCAGAACCGCCGCGATCTCTTCGCGCAACGCGTCCTTGCGGGCGACACGGTCGCGGCCTGTCAACCCCGCGAGGTCCGCCTTGTCGATCACGTCGCAGAACGGTTTCCAGAACCAGTCTTCATGCGCGATGGACAAGGTCATGAGCTTGCCGTCCTTGCAGGTGAACACGCCATAGCCCGGCTCGGCAATGAACTCGCCCAGCGGTGTGCCATTGGCGGCCGGAACAAGGAATGCCGTCAACATCGAAACCACAGCGTCCGACATGGACACGTCCACGTAACGCCCCTGCCCCGTCCGCTGGCTCGACACCACCGCCGACAGGATTGCGATCGCCGCGAACAACGCCGCGCCCACATCCGCGAGGGGGACCGCCGGAACAGGGCCCGGTTGCCCTGCATCGGCCTGATCGGCCAGCAGGCCGCCAACGCCTTCGTAGCTCAGGTCGTGGCCGGCACGGTCACGATAGGGGCCGTCCTGCCCGTAGCCCGAAATCGACACGTAGACCAGCCGCGGGTTGACGCCACGCATGTCCTCGAACCCGGCGCCCAAGGCTGCGAGCTTTCCAGGGCGGAACCCTTCGACGATAACATCCGAAACCTTGGCCAGTTCGCGAAACCGTGCCAGCCCCTCGGCCGATTTCAGATCCAGCGCGACGCTGCGCTTGCCCCGGTTCAGAGCCCGGAACAACGGCGGAAACTGCCGGGCCGGATCACCGATGCCCGGACGTTCGATCATGATCACCTCGGCCCCCATGTCGGACAACAGCATTGTCGCGTAGGGGCCGGGAAATTGTTCGGCAAGGCTGAGAATCCTCAGGCCGGCCAGGGGTGCATTACTCATATCAGTCTCCAGCTCTTGTATTGTCCACGTGCGGGTCCGCCCCAGTGCAGCGCAGATCGCCGCAAAAGACAAGACGGAAAACATAAATATCCTTATTTTTCAGGAGCGTAGCATGACTGAAGAGAAGCAGACGCTATTTGTCGAGCGGGTGGCAAAAACTGAATGGATTACCTTCCAGCGCACCGAACAGCTCAACGCGATGTCAACGCAGATGTTGCGAGAGATCGCGGCCGCGTTGGAATCGGCGCTGGCCGACGATGCGGTTCGCACAATTGTCCTGACCGGTTCGGGGCGGGCGTTCTGCGCCGGTGCCGATCTGAAAGAAGTTGCTGGCGCCAAACATGCACCGGGCGAACCGGACCTTCTTGATCTTGTCGATCACACGTTTGGACTGATGCGGCATGGCCCGAAACCCGTAATCGCCGCGGTGAATGGGCTGGCCATGGCCGGCGGTCTGGAAATGGTGATGGCCTGCGATCTGGTCTTTGCCGCCGAAAGCGCCCAGCTGGGCGACGCACACTCCAATTTCGGGGTCTTTCCCGGAGCAGGCGGTGCGGCGATCCTGCCGCGCAGGATTGGACTGAACCGCGCGAAATACCTGCTGTTCTCGGGCGAGAACGTTTCGGCGCGGGACATGATGGACTGGGGGCTGGTCAACAAGGTCGTCGCGGACGAAGAACTGCGCGACGCCGTGCAGGAATTTACCGACAAGCTGGCCGACAAAAGCCCGGCGGTCTTGCGCCGTATGAAGGCGGTTGCCAACCGGTCGCTGGACGTGGATGAAACCGCCGCCCTGTCCGAAGAGATGCTGAACCTGCGCGCGCACATGCGGTCCTGGGACATGCACGAGGGCCTGTCGGCGTTCAATGAAAAACGAAAACCGCAGTTTCGCGGATACTAGATCAGGAGGACAAACGATGCAGGACATTTACGTCGTTGGCGTCGGGATGACGCCGTTCGGAAAATTCCGGGACAAAACCATCAAGGCCATGACCGGCGAGGCCGTCGCCGCCGCCCTTTCAGACGCCGGAGTGTCGGCTGATCGCATCGACGGCGCGTTCTTCTCGAACGCGGTGCAGGGCCACATGGAAGGCCAGCACATGATACGGGGCGAGATCGCGCTACGCGAGATGGGCATTCAGGGCATTCCGGTGGTGAATGTCGAAAACGCCTGTGCCAGCGCCTCGACCGGGTTCAAACTGGCGGTGGATTTTCTCAAGGCGGGCAATGGCGATTGCTGCCTCGCCATAGGCGCCGAAAAGATGTATTCCGACGACCGCGCGTTGATGTTTTCGGCCTTCGACAGCGGCTGGGACGTCAGCAACGGCGACGAGGTCGCGCAACGGCTGGCCGATCTGGGTACCGGAGTCGAGGAACCCGAAGGATCGAAATCGCCCAAGCCCTACAGCGTGTTCATGGATGTCTACGCAGGCTTCGCGCGGTTGCACATGAAGACCTTTGGCACCACGCAGGAACAGTTCGCCGCCGTCGCCGCCAAGAACCATGCACATTCCGCGCATAATCCGCTGGCGCAGTATCGCGATGCCATGAGTGTCGATCAGGTTCTGGCCGCGCCGCCCATCACCTATCCGCTGACCCTGCCGATGTGCGCCCCGATCTCGGACGGTGCCGCGGCGGCCGTGCTGTGCACGGGCGAAGGGCTCAAGCGGCTGGGGCTCGATCCCGCCCGCGCGATCAAGGTCAAGGCCGCGATCCTGCGCTCGGGCACCGACCGTCCGCCGGAAGATTACAAGAACCACCTGACCCGGCTGGCCGCGCATCAGGCCTATGAACAGGCGGGGCTCGGCCCCGAAGATATGTCGGTTGCCGAAGTGCATGACGCCACCGCCGTCGGTGAAGTGATCCAGATCGAGAACCTCGGGTTTGTCGAGTTCGGTGAGGGCGGCCCGGCCAGCCTGCGCGGCGACACAAAGATCGGCGGACGCATTCCGGTGAACCCTTCGGGCGGATTGGAATCCAAGGGCCACCCGGTCGGGGCCACCGGTATCGGGCAGGTCTTTGAACTGGTTACGCAACTGCGCGGCGAAGCCGGCGCGCGTCAGGTCGAAGGGGCGCAGAACGCCATCGCCGAAAACGGTGGCGGCTTGCACGGGGTAGAAGAAGCTGCCGCCTGTGTCACCATTCTCGGCCGCTGAAACAAGGAAAAGAATTATGGAAAACGTGATCGCCGCCGCTCAGGCAATCTATACAGACGAGCAACGCATGTTGCTGGAGAACTTCCGCAAGATGGCCGAGGCAGAGTTCGCTCCGCTGGCCGAGAAATACGAAGACCTCGGACACCCGCCCGATGCGAAAACGCTGAAGTCCCTGTTCGCCAAGGTCGAGGAATTCGGGCTGATCAGCGGCCTGATCCCCGAGGAAGACGGCGGTGCCGGAATCGACCGCATGACCTATGGCATCCTTTACGAGGAACTGGCCCGGATATGGGCAGATCTGGCAATTGCGGTCCTGATCCAAGGCCACGCCGTGTTTGCGGTCAACCTTCTGGGAAATGCGGCGCAGAAAGAAGCCTATCTGAAGCCGCTCCTGCGCAGCGAACGGATCTGTGCCACGTGTATTTCCGAACCAGAGGTCGGCTCGAACGTGCGCGAGGTCAAGACCCGCGCAGACCGCGAGGGCGACAAGATTTTCGTCACCGGCCAGAAGCTCTGGATTTCCAACGGGGCCCAGTCGGATTTCGCCATCGTTGTCTGCAATCTGGACGACGGTATTTCCATGGTCATCGTCGACCGTGACACCGGCGGATACGAAAGCCGCGAATTGCGCAAGCTGGGGCTTGTTGGTGCATCGACCTGCGAATTGTTTTTCGACCGGGCCGAAACCACCGCCGAACATGTTCTCGGTAATGCAGGCGGGGGCCTGTTCCAGACTTTGAAGCTGTTTGAAAGCGCACGCGTGTTTGTCGGCCTGACCAGCATTGGCATTGCCCAGGCGGCACTGGAATGTGCCGTCAAATATGCGCAGGAACGCGAACAGCACGGCAAGCCGATCGGCGGGCACCAGTTGATCCAGGGCTACCTGGCCGACATGGCCACGCATCTGGATGCAGCGCGCCTGTTGTGCCAGCGCGGGCTGCAACTTCTGGATCTGGGCGTGCGTTGCGACACCCAGACCTCGATGGCGAAATGGTATGCGACAGAGATGGCGGTAGAGATCGCCGGAAAAGCGGTGCAAATCCATGGCGGCAATGGCATTACCAGAGAGTTCCCGGTCGAACGGCACTTCCGCAACGCAAAAATCATGCCGATCCCGGACGGGACCACCGAGATTCAGAAGCTGGTCATCGGCCGGAACCTGACCGGGTTGAACGCGTTCTGAACACGGCGCCTTGCCTGCGCAATGTCCGTTGGGGTCGGCAGACAGGATTGTTTCGGACTGGCGATTCATGGACTATCGCGCCGGAAGCGGCCCCTGCGTGCGCCGTTGTGGACGTAAAAAGGACAGGACCATGTACTCCGACACCCCTCTCGGCCGCTTCCGCCTGCCCGTGATCTGCTCGCCCATGTTCCTGGTGTCCGGGCCGGATCTTGTCATCGCCCAGTGCAAGGCCGGCGTTATCGGCAGCTTTCCGGCGCTGAACGCACGCGAGTCCGAAGGGGAGCCACCACTGCTCGAAGCCTGGCTCAAGCGCATCACCGAAGAGCTTGACGCGCACAATCAGGCCAATCCCGATCGGCCCGCCGCGCCATTCGCGGTCAACCAGATCGTCCATCGTTCGAATGATCGGATTGAGCGGGACGTCGAAATATGTGCGCGCTGGAAAGTGCCGGTCTGGATCACATCAATGGGCGCACGAGAAGACGTCAACCAGGCGGCGCATGACTGCGGCGGCATTGTACTGCACGACGTGATCAACAACAAATACGCCAGCAAAGCAATCGACAAGGGCGCCGACGGCCTGATCGCGGTCTGCGCCGGCGCGGGCGGCCACACCGGTGCCTTGTCACCCTTTGCGCTGGTTCAGGAAATCCGGGAATGGTTCGACGGTCCGCTTGCCCTGTCCGGGTCCATCGCGACCGGGCGTGCCATTCTGGCGGCACAGGCCATGGGCGCGGATTTTGGTTATATCGGATCTCCCTTCATTGCCATGACCGAGGCGGTGGCGTCGGAGGATTACAAGCAGATGATCGTCGACGGCGGGGCCGATGATATTGTGTATACCAACTATTTCAGCGGCGTGAGTGCCAACTATCTGAAACCGTCGGTGCGGGCGGTCGGTCTCGATCCTGACAACCTGGCCGGGATCGGCAACAAACTCGATCTGGCCACCGGCGACATTCGCCCCAAGGCGTGGCGTGACATCTGGGGCAGCGGTCAGGGGATCGGAGCGGTGAAAGAGGTGATGACCACGGCGGACTACGTCGACCGTCTCGACCGGGAATACCAGGCCGCCAAAGATGCGCTCTGTTCCTGACGAAAGAGGGCGGCCGGTCACCCGGCCGCCCATCTGTTTCTGCGGTTGCCGCCGAAGATCGAGACGCGATCTCAGACGTCTTTTTGGTTGACGATCAGTTCTGCATTCTCGGGTAGTTCCGAAACGATGCTCACCTCGTCGGCGCGAATTCGCGCATGCAGTTTGAAGGTTTCGACGGCGGCTGTTTCCGCGGCAGAAGCGTCGGCACCGCCTTCCAGCACAAGCGAGAGGCGGATCATGTCGCGATCGTTCTCGCGCGTTACCATGGCCTGCGCGGCCTTTGCGCCGGGCGTACCGATGACAACTTCTTCGATCACGCGCGGGTAAACGAATATCTCGCGCACTTTGACCGCTGCGCCGACCCGGCCCTGCAGTGCGGAAATCCGGCTGACGGTGCCATCCGCGTTGCTTTCCAGCGCAAAGGCGCTGTCGCCGGTGCCGAACCGGATCATCGGCCAGGTGGCATCGCGCGCGGTCACAACAACCTCGCCCGGTTCCCCGTGAGCGACCTGTTCGCCACTGACCGGATCGCAGATCTGCACCACGCGGTCGGGATGAACCACATAGCCTTCGCCGCCATCCTCATAGGCGACAAGGCCCAGATCGGCCGTGGCATAGGCAGCCCAGGTGGAGACGCCATAGTCGGCCTCGATCCGGCGGCGCTTGGCCATCCAATCGCCCATCTCACCGCCGAGGAAGGCCGTTTTCACCTTCCAGGCGTCGCGGCCATAGGTTTCGATTACCTTGTCTGCCAGCGTCAGGAAAAACGCGGTCGAAGCGCAGATCGAAGTCACGCCGGTTTCGACGATGATCTGTGCCTGAAGCTCGGTATTGCCGACGCCGCCGGGGATCACTGTCGCGCCCGCCGCCTGCGCCGCTTCGTCGAACAACAGCCCCGCCGGCACCAGGTGATACATCCAGGTATTCAGGATGATGTCTCCGCTGCCCACTCCGGCCGCTTTGAACAACAGGTCCAGACCATGCCCGCCGCCGCCCGAAAGCGCCGGTTCGAAGATCGGGCCAGGGGACACGTAGATCCGTCCGACATCTTTCAGATCCGATGCGAGGAACCCGCCGAAGGGCGGATTGTCACGCTGAATCCTCAGGAGCTCTTCCTTCTTCATCACTGGCAGACGCGACAGGTCCGCCAATGACGCCACAGCTGCCGGGTCGAACCCGGCAGCCGCAAATCGCGATTTCAGGCCAGGAGCCTTTTCGGCCGCAGCGGCATAGGCTTGAGCTATATCTTGGTAGATATCTTCAGACATTTCCATGCCTCCTCGTCCAATCAGGCGTTAAAGCGGGCAGTCCTTGCGGAAGTTCGGCGCGCGCTTCTCCCGGTGTGACAGAACGCCTTCCTTGACGTCCTCGCTCATGAAGCCGAGCATCTCCAGCGCGGTCGACGCATCGAAGATCGGGCCAGCCTGGCGCAGCCAGTTGTTCAGCGAATACTTGGTCCAGCGGATCGCGCTTTGCGAGCCGTTGGCCAGCTCGACGGCCGTGTCCAAAGCGATCTGTTGCAACTCGTCATCTTCGACGCACATTGAGACAAGGCCGATGCGCTCGGCCTCTTCGCCCGAAACCGGCTTACAAGTCATCAGATAGTATTTCGCCTTGGCCATCGAGGTCAGCAGCGGCCAGATGATCGCCGCGACATCGCCAGCGGCAACACCCAGGCGCGGGTGACCATCGACAATCTTGGCCTTCTTCCCGGCAATCGAGATGTCGGCGAGGATGGCAACCACAAGACCGGCACCGGCCGCAGGTCCGTTGATCGCGGAAATGATGGGTTTGTTGCAGTTGATGATGTTGTAGACAAGGTCCTTGGCCTCTTTCCAAGTCTTCATGATCTCGTGCGAGTCGCCGATCATTTTTTCAATCAAGCTAAAATCACCGCCGGCGGAAAACGCCTTTCCCGCGCCGGTTACAATGACCGCGTTGATGTCGGGATCACGGTCGATATCGATCCACATGTCCGTCATCTGGGTATGGGTTTCCGCGTCCACGGAATTAAAGGACTCAGGGCGGTCAAAAGTGATGCGCAGGACGCGATCCGCCGGGTAGTCAAATTTCAGTTTGTCGTACTTTGCATAGCGCTCCGACATAGTTCTTTTCCTCCGTAGGGTGTGGGTATGAGTATGGGTTCAGCCAGGCAGTCCGAGGACGGCCTTGGACAGAATGTTTCGTTGGATTTCGTTCGACCCACCGTAGATCGTGGTCGGCCTGGCCTTATAAAAGCTCGCAAGGACATCGACACTTACGTTGCCGACCTGAAGTGGCCCGATGGTGCCGCCGTCGGGGCCGGCAGCTTCGATCATAAGCTCGGTAATGCGCTGAAAGCACTCAGTCACCCAGATTTTGAGCATCGAGACATCCGCGCCGAGCGTTTCACCTCGCTTGAGCTGATCGGCAAAACGGGCGTATAGCGCGGCGTGATCTTCAACATCGAGTGCGGCTTGGGCAAAGCGGTCGCGGAACACCGGATCATCGAAAGCGCCACGGCCCCGGGCAAAGCTTTCCAGTTGCCCCAGTGCGTTCTGGGCCAGGCTTGGTGAGCCGATGAAGATGCGCTCGAAACTCAGAAGCGCCTTGGCCATCGTCCAGCCCTTGTTCAACTCGCCCACGAGGTTTTCACTGGGCGTACGGGCATTGTCGAAGAAGACCTCGCAAAACTCCGTTTCCCCCGAAAGAGTAGTGATCGTGCGCACATCGACACCTGGCTGTTCCATCGGAGCGAGTAAGAAACTGATGCCCTGTTGTTTCTTGGGCGCGTCCGGATCGGTGCGCACCAGCATGAAGATGTGCGTGGCATCATGCGCCATCGTGGTCCAAATCTTCTGTCCGTTGATGACAAAGTCGTCGCCATCAATCTCTGCGCGTGTGCGCAGGTTGGCCAAATCGGACCCGGCACCGGGTTCCGAATAGCCCTGACACCAGATGTCTTCACAACTCAGGATACGCGGCAGCCAATAGTCTTTCTGTTCCTGGGTGCCAAACTTGATAATCAGCGGGCCGACCATCTGCACGCCCATGTCGCGGCCACGATTAACGCCCCAGCGTTGCTGCTCCTCGTAGAAAATCAGAAGCTTGGCGGCGTTTAGCCCCATGCCGCCGTATTCCGCAGGCCAGGCCGGCGCGACCCAGCCCTTGGCGTGCAGCTTGCGGTGCCAATGTTCGATCTCGGCGAATTTGGGACGATGCGGCAGGTGGCGCAGCTCCTCGGGATATTCCGCCTCGAAGAACTGGCGCACTTCTTTGCGGAAGTCCGCATCGCTCATTGCGTTCCAGTCGGTCATTGTGCTGCCCCCTCTGCTTCGCGTGCATCGAACCAAATCCGCCTGTGATAGGCGTCGTCGCCCAACCAGGCCGACAGCACCAGCGCCCGATTCAGGTAGAGCCCGATATCGAAATCATCGGTGTAACCGACCGCCCCGTGCAACTGAACTGCGTCGCGGGTAATCCTTTTGGCGGTCGTAACCGCACGCGCCTTGGCACGGCTGGCAAGCTGTGCCCGAACCTTCTGATCGGTTTCACGGTCCATCAGCGCCAGAACTTCGCGGACGCCCGCCTGTGCAACCTCGCACATCACGTTGAGGTCGACAGCACGATGCTGGATGACCTGGAATGACCCGATCGGCTTGTCGAACTGCTCGCGCGTCTTGATGTACTCGAGCGTAATCTCGAAGGCGCACTCGCTCAGGCCGACAAGCTCGGCCGCGGCAAGCGCCGTTGCATCGGCGACAGCCTCGGCAAGCGCAGCCTGAACCGCGTCGCCGCTAGCCAGTTCCGCGGCCGGTGTTCCTGAAAACGAAAGCTCGCCCAGGGAACTGCCGTCGGCCTGCGCCCGCTTGTCGATGACAACCCCGTCCGCGGTGGCCTCGGCCAAGACTAGAACCGGTCCACCATCTTGTTCGGCCACGACGAGGAACCCTTGCGATCCGGTCGCACCGACCACCCAAGCCTTGTTTCCGGTTAGCCGCCCGTCCGCGTATCGGCAGGTCGCATCGGCGGGCGCCCCGCCCGGGCCACGTTCCTGCCAGGCAACCGCCAGTGAAACCTCGCCGCCGATGAGCTGCGCCATCTTCGGATGTTCCGGGCAAAGGCGACGCAGAAGGCCGAGACTCAGACCGATCGTCAACACGACCGGTTCCGGTGCAATCACGCGACCGGCCTCTTCTGCGATAACGCCCCCGGCGGCCAGGCCCATGCCAAGACCCCCCTGCTCTTCGGGCACCGCCACGCCGAAAACGCCGGCCTCGGCCAGTTCCCGGACCATATTCGGGTCGAAACTGCCCCCGGCATCACGGAGTTTTCGGGCTCTTCCACTTCCGCCCGCGCGCTCGAACAGGGTGCGCGCGCTTTCGCGCAACAGGCGAAGGTCTTCTTGTTCGCTGGAAACTGTATCAGTCTGTGTCATTTTGTTTTCGCTGGATCATCACGGGGGTGTCGGTCGAAAAAACGACCTCGCCCTCGGGGTTTTTGGCGCTGAGCGTATAGTGCAAAACACCTCTGTCGGGCTTGCTTCTTGAAGGCGTGACCGCGTTGACTGTCAGTTCGACATCAAGGGGTTCGTTCGGGCGCACCGGCCGCAGCCAGCGCAGATTGTCAAAGCCCATGCCACCGATATTGGCAACATCGACCATCATTTCGGTCATGACGGGCTTGAATGCCTCCAGCATCGTCTGAAAGCCCGAGGCAATCAGGCTGCCGTGAATGGTGGCCGCATAGGCTTCGTCGGTGTGGAGCCGCTGCGGATCCCATTCCTCGGCAAATGCCTTTATCGAGTCTGCGCTCATCGGGGCACTG
This sequence comes from Aquicoccus porphyridii, assembly GCF_008369105.1. GTDB lineage: Bacteria > Pseudomonadota > Alphaproteobacteria > Rhodobacterales > Rhodobacteraceae > Aquicoccus > Aquicoccus porphyridii. Next base: position 81,547 of record NZ_VINQ01000009.1, read on the forward strand.
CGAAAGTGATAGACTTGGCCCGGCGCGAAATCCTCCAGATACTTCAAGAAGCACCCTCCTTTGCGAAACCGGAATCATATCCGTTGGCATCCCTGGAAATTCGTACGCGGTTGAATTCTTCCAGCTTCGGATAGGTTTCCTTGAAGGCCACTAAGAATTCGTCCATGGGCGCGTCGAAATAGAGTCCCCGATCGTTTACATATTCCATGTGCCGGTGGTCCAGCTCATCGAACTCGTGGAACAGCGCATCGTGATAGCCGTCGAAGACCAGTGGTTTGACCCCGAATCTTTCACACAGCTCCATGTTAAATGCAGGTGTTACTTTGTAGGGCTCACCATCCAGCCACAGTTGAACGTAGCCGTGATAGATGAATAGGTCAGTTCCCATCAACTCCTGCAGCTTAGGGGTGTTCAGGTGGTTGCGCACATCGGCAAACCCAAGTGCGGCGGGGATACCCACAGCACGCAAACAGGCCGCAAGCAGGATCGCCTTGGGAACGCAAAATGCCGCTTCTGCCCCTGCGATCCGGCTGGCACGGTAAGAATCTTCATCCAGCGCAAAACAATATGGGTCGTAACGAATGTCGTCGCGAACCGCTTCAAACAGACGGATCGCCTTGTCCCGCTTGGTTGCATCCAGCGAAAGATCGCGCAAAGCCGCTGTCGCAAACTCCTGCACTTCGAGGCTGTCGCTTTCGACATAGTGCGACGGCATGACATAGCGCTCGGCTTCTGCAGGCAGGTGGTCATCGGACTCGGCCATTGGATCTCTCCATTTTTCTAACAATTGTTAGAATAGTGATTCACCACCAGCACGTCAACGGGGTTTAATCTGTGTCCGGCGCGTCCAGCCCGTAACGCGCATTGTCTTCTCCCAAGGCGGCCGCAACTCCGAACGAGTTGGCCGGAGACCGGAACTCCGGCGCAATTGGTAGCGGCAATGCGGGCGCATTCTGGCCGGATATGCTCAGGGTTCGCCCAAAAACGTCACGCACTTTGAAATGCGGGTCACGCGACGCCTCGGCGGGCGTTTTTACGACCGAACAGCAACAATCGGCCGCCGCCAGCAAAGGCTCCCAATGGGTCGAGGGCTGTTTCCCCAGACGACGTGCAACTTCCGCGGCACAAGTGTCGGGATCGGACCAGTCATCGCGAAGCTCCGGCGGTAGGCCGATGACATCGCAGAAGGATTGCCAGAACTTTTCTTCCAGCGCACCCACGGCGATCTGACGTCCATCCGCAGCCGTATACAGCCGATACCGGGCTAGGCCGCCCGTCAGGCGGCTGCCACCGCTTTCGATGTTTTGCCCGGCGATCACACCTTCGGCATGGGCCCAATAGGCAAAGGCGAACGCCCCCTCGGACATGGCGATATCCAGATGCGTCCCCTGCCCGCTTGCCTGCTGCGCAATCAGGGCCAGCAGGATATTCATCACCGCCGGATAGGTTCCGCCTCCGATATCGGCGACCAGCCCGAACGGTGCCGTTGGTTGGTCATCCGGTCCGCGGCTCAGCGACAGGATACCCGCATCACCGACGTAGTTAAGGTCGTGGCCAGCGGCGCTGGCCTTTGGTCCGGTCTGGCCATAGCCGGTGATCGAACAATAGATGAGACCGGGATTGATCTCGCGCACAGCTTCATAACCAAGACCGAGCCGGCCCATCACGCCGGGACGGAACTGCTCTACCAGAACATCGGCCTTCTCGATCAAGGGGCGCAGAAGATTCACTGCGCCCCTTGATTTGAGGTCGATGGCCACCGATCGCTTGCCGTGGTTCAACACAGCAAATCCGATGCTCTCTCCGTCGATCATGGGTTCCGTGTGGCGCGCGTCCTCACCAACCCCGGGCCGTTCGAACTTGACAACTTCGGCGCCGGCCTCGGAAAGCATGAGCGTTGCCATCGGACCGGGAAGAAGGGTGCTGAAATCCAACACCAGAATATCCTTGAGCGGTTGAGTCATCTTCTGCTCCTCACGCGAAGCGCGCGACACCATTGTTCAGAACAACGACGTCGCGTGCCGGGACCGACGCGCGAAACCGGGCCTCGCCGTCCTCTTCCCAGATTTCGAACCGCACGGTTTCGCCGGGATAGACCGGAGCCGAGAACCGAACATCCAGACCGACAAGCCGGGCGGCGTCGTAATCCAGCACCGACTTGAGGATCGCCCGGGCCGCCAGCCCATAGGTCGCCAGACCATGCAGGATCGGGCGGTCGAACCCGGCAGAACGGGCCACATCCGGGTCAGCGTGAAGCGGATTGAAATCACCGCTGAGACGATAAATGAGCGCCTGGCGGGGCAGGGTATCGATATCACATATGTGATCAGGCGCCCGGTCAGGCAGCACTGCGGGTGCCGGACCTGCCTGGTTTTCACCGCCGAACCCCCCATCACCGCGACAGAAAGCCGACATCGCCACGCGCGCCAGTTTTTCACCGCTGTCCGCGTCGATAATATCGCGGCTTTGGTAAATGACGGCTCCCTTGCCCTCGCCCTTGTCGGCGATGAAGTCGATCTTGCTGCGGCCGACAATCCGGCCATGGGTCGGCAGCGGCTTGTAGATATCCAGCCACTGTTCGCCATGTAGCACTTGCTGCCAGTTCACACCGGTCTTGGGATCGCGCAGCCAGAAGCCCGGATACCCCAAAGTGACAGCCATTGCGGGCACCGCCTTAAGCCCGTCCTCATAGACATAGGCCAGTTCCTTTTTGTCGGTCGGATCCTCGCCGAACCCAAGGCCGAGCGCATACAGGATGGTATCCCGCTCGGTCAGTGTCTGTTCGATTTCCTCAAAGTCCCAGTTCGACAGTGCATCAAAATCCAATGGCATTTACTTTCCTCCCTTAATTGCCGTCAGAGCGTGTTTTGCGATCCAAGTATCGCCGTGACCTGACTGGACAGCACACCGCCGTTGCCATGCGCCAGCGCCAGGTCGACATCCTTCAACTGAATGCCCGGCGCGTCGCCACGGATCTGACGCGCAGCCTCGATCACGGTGAAGATTCCGTACATCCCGGGGTGCACGCAGGACAGGCCCCCGCCATTCGTGTTCACCGGCAAGACGCCGCCAGGCGCGATGCGCCCGCCTTCAACGAAGGCCCCGCCCTCGCCCTTGGCGCAGAACCCCAGATCTTCAAGAAACAGGATGGTATTGATGGTGAAGGCATCATAAAGCTCGATCGCCTGGATGTCCGCAGCGGTCACTCCGGCCGCCGCAAAGGCGCGCGCGCCTGAGTCGCGGGCGGCGGTCACGGTGAATTCTTTCATCTGCGAAATCTGCCGGTGCGAGCTTTCCGCAGCACTGCCCAGCACATAGACAGGCGCCTTTGGGAAATCCCGGGCGCGGTCCGCGCGTACCAGAACAATCGCACCGCCGCCGTCGGTGACAAGACAACAATCGCGCACGGTCAACGGATCGCCCACCATGCGCGCGCCCAACACGTCCTCGCGGGTCAGCGGGCCGCGCTCGAACGCTTCGGGATTGTGGTGCGCCCAGGCCCGCGCGGCAACGGCCACGTCGGCCAGTTGTTCGCGGGTGGTGCCGTATTCATGCATGTGCCGCGCCGCGGCCATCGCATATGCCGAGATCGGATAGCGCGGATTGTACGGCGCCTCATAGGCCGGCGGGCGCGAGGCGGTCACCAGTCTGCCCGACGCGGTGCGCTGGTTGGAGCCATAAACAATCAGGGCGACATCACACAGGCCGGCATCAAGCGCCATGGTCGCTGACGTCAGATAATTCACGAAGGATGATCCACCCGACATCGTGCCATCAATGAAACGCGGCTGAATGCCCAGATACTCAGCCGCCATAAGCGCCGGCATGCTGTCTTCCATCATGGTGCAGAAAAGCCCATCGACGTCGGACAGATTCAGCCCGGCATCGCCAAGCGCTGCAAGTGCGGACTGCGCCATGACATCATATGCCGTCAGACCATGGGCCTCTCCAAAACCGGCATGACCGGTTCCCACGATGGCGGATTTTCCCCGAAGTTCAGCGGTCATATCTTATCCCTCCGATGGCTTGAAAAGCACGGCCGGAGCGCCCTCGGCCTCGCCCACGAAAGCGGTTACAGCCATGTCGATGGCGACCTCACCTGGAGCAATGCCCTCGACCCGGCTCATCATCCGAACGCCCTCGTCCAGTTCGACAACGCACACATTGTAGTCACCTCCCCATTCGGGCTTTCGGCGCACGACGGTTGTGGTGTGGACCCGTCCCTTGCCGGTGGCCTGCTTCCATGAAATCGCGGCGCCATGACAATGGGGACACAGGACTCGCGGGAAAAAATGATAGGCCCCGCAGTCTTCGCACTTTGGCAGCAGGATCTCTCCCTTTGTCAGCGCGCCCTGGAAAATCTGGTCTGGTCCTTTGGCGTCCGGCACCGGCGTTCTCCTTCAAGTAATCCAGTCTCTGGTTAAGCGTATTGATAATAAAACTAACAAATGTTAGATTTAGTCAACCTCTTTGGAACATTTTCGGGAAACTCATGTCAGGTTCAGATTTAGCCCCCCTTTCTGGCAAACTCATAGTTGCGCTGGAACAGGCAGTCGCCGCGCCTTTTTGCTCCTCGCGACTGGCCGATGCCGGCGCGCGCGTGATCAAGATCGAACGCAAGGGCACAGGCGATTTCGCCCGCGCCTACGATACCGCCGCCAATGGTGAAAGCGCCTATTTCACATGGCTGAACCGAGGGAAAGAATCGGTCGCCCTGGATATTAAAGCCGGCGAGGACCGGGAAATCCTGCTCAGGATGCTGGAAAACGCGGATGTGTTTATTCAAAACCTGCTGCCGGGCGCGCTGGTCAAGCTTGGGCTCGATTCCGCCACGCTGCGAGAGAGGTTCCCGCGTCTCGTGACCTGCGACATCACCGGATACGGTGAGGACGGTCCGATGCGCAATGCCAAGGCCTATGATCTTCTGGTGCAATGCGAAAGCGGTCTGGCATCGGTGACCGGCACGGCGGACGGACCGGGGCGGGTTGGCGTTTCCGTCTGCGATATTGCCACCGGTATGACAGCCCATGCCGGAATTTGCGAAGCACTTGTCGGGCGTGATCGCACCGGCAAGGGCAGCGGTGTTTCGGTGGCAATGTTTGACGTGATGGCCGACTGGATGTCGGTTCCGCTGCTATATCACGATTACCTTGGCAAGCCGACACCCCGTGTCGGACTGAACCACACGGTCATCTGCCCGTACGGGGCCTATGCGTGCAAGGACGGTCAGCTTGTCGTCATTACCGTGCAGCACAGCGGCGAATGGCAACGGTTCTGTGAACACATACTGGGCGACGCGCCTCTGGCAACCGACCCCCGGTTTCACGACAACACGGCGCGAATTGAAAACAAGCCCGCGCTCGAAGCGCTCATCAAGGCCGTGTTCTCCTCTCATGACCGCGCCGAGATGCTGAAGCGGCTTGACGCTGCGGGCATTGCCTCCGGGGCCGTGAACGACGTGGCGACCCTGTCCGATCACCCTCAGCTTGACCGGTCCGTGATTGGCACACCCTCCGGCGAGATCAAGGTCCCGACACCCCCGATCCGGCGCAGCGTCGGCGAAACGACACTGGGCCCCTGCCCGGCCTTCGATGCGGAAGGCAAAGCCCTTCGCGCCGAGTTCTACCCTCGTTCAAAAAAAGGTTGGGCAACTAAATGACCGCTGAGAAAAAACCCGCGATCCTTCAAGGCGTGAAGATCGTGGATCTGACTTCGGTCGTTTTCGGACCTTTGGCGACGCAAATGCTGGGCGATCTGGGGGCCGATGTGATCAAGGTGGAAGGCCCAGAGGGCGATCTTCTTCGCCAGGTCCAGCCATCACGCAACAAACTGATGGGCGCCGCTTTTCTGGGTACCAACCGTAACAAGCGCAGTGTCGTACTCGATCTGAAGACGCAGACCGGTCGGGATCGATTGCGCAAGCTGCTTATCGATGCCGACGTGATGATTTCAAGCATACGGCCTGCGGCGCTAGCCAGATTGTCTCTCGATCCCGAAACCCTACGCCAGGAAAATCCGAACCTGATCACGGTATCTGCCACTGGATTCGGGCAGGACGGACCCTATGCCGCCCGACCCGCGTTCGACGATGCCGTCCAGTCGGTTTCCGGGTTAGCTAGCCTGGCAACATTGCGCGATCCCGAAGCGCCGCCCGCATATGCCCCTACGATTCTAGCCGACAAGCTTGGCGGCGTGACGGCCGCCTATGCCGTGATGGGAGCCCTGTTCCACCGCGAGCGTACGGGAGAAGCCCAGCATGTCGAGGTGCCGATGTTTGAGACGCTGGCCGCCTTCCTGCTGGCCGAACATCTGGATGGTGCCACCTTCGAAGAGACCCCGCAGGATTTCGGCTATGCCCGGATGCTGGTTCCGCATAGGCGTCCGGTTAAGACGGCAGATGGATATATCACAATTCTGCCCTACACCAACGTACAATGGGCGCGGTTCTTCAAGGCGGTCGGGCGCGATGACATGATCGACCACGTCTGGGTCACTGACATGGACACCCGTAGCCGCAACATCGGCGCTGTATACGATATGGTGGCGCAGATTGCCCTAACTCGGACAACAGATGACTGGCTTGCCCTGATGGAGAATGCCGACATACCCGCCATGCCGGTGCGCAACCTGTCGGATTTGCCGAACGATCCCCATCTTGCCGCGACCGGGTTCTTTCAACAGATTGATCACCCAACCGAAGGTGCGATCTGGACGACACGCCCGCCGATACGATTCTCGGCAACGCCGGCGCGGCATGATCACCGCCCTGCCCCTCGACTGGGGGAGCACAGCGAAGATATCCTCGGGCCGGGAGAAGAATAACCCCCCCGGCACCGAACGGATCAAACATCCATCGAACGTGCGATCAGTTCCTTCATGATCTCGTTGGTGCCGCCATAGATCATCTGGACCCGGCTGTCGGCATAAAGGCGCGCGATCGGGTATTCCATCATGAAACCATAACCGCCGTGCAGTTGCAGGCATTCATGCATGACCTCGTTTTGCGTCTGGCTGCCCCACCATTTCGCCATCGAGGCCGTGGCCGCATCAAGTTCGCCCTTTTCGAGGCGCACGAGCCCGTCATTGACGAAGGTGCGCAGCAATTCGGCCTTGGTCTTGCATTCCGCCAATTTGAAGCGTGTGTTCTGGAAATCCATGATGCGGTTACCAAATGCCTTGCGGTCCTGTACATATTTCACAGTTTCATCGATGGCAAAGTCAATGAAGCCTAGCGCGGTAACGCCAATCATCAGCCGTTCCCAAAGGAGCTGCTTCATCAACTGGTAGAAACCTTGCCCTTCTTCCGGGCCAAGCAGGTTCGCCGTAGGCACGCGCACATCCTCGAAGAACAACTCAGCCGTATCCGATCCCTTCATGCCCAACTTCTTCAGGTTCCGTCCCCTACGAAAGCCTTCGGCGTCCTCGGTTTCCAGAACGATCAGCGAAACGCCCTTGGCGCCAGCGTTACGGTCGGTCTTTGCCACGACGACAACCAGATCGGCTGTATGTCCGTTGGTGATGAAGATCTTCGAGCCGTTGATCTTGTAATGGTTGCCATCCTTTTCCGCATGGGTCTGGACGTTCTGGAGGTCAGAGCCCGTTCCTGGCTCGGTCATCGCGATCGCCGCGACACTGTCGCCGCTGACCAGCTTCGGCAACCACTTTTTCTTCTGTTCTTCGCTGCCATAGGCGTTGATATAATGGATTACGATGGACTGGATGCCATAGCCCCAACCCGTGTCACCGGTGCGCCCTTGCTCGTAAACGGTAATCGCATCGAACCCGATGCCGCCACCGAACCCGCCATATTCTTCGGCAATCGAGCCACCCATGACACCCTGTTGACCGACTGTTTTCCAGAAGTCGCGGTCAACAATGCCCTGCTCCGCCCATTTTTCGATGTTTGGAGCCATTTCGGCATCAAAAAGCTTGCGTGTGCTATCCGCGAACATCTTGTGTTCATCTGCGGCCCAGGCCGAACTATTCGTAATCAGAGACATTTTGGAATCCATTCCTAAGGTTGGTATTGCCATAAATCTAACATCTGTTATTTTTTCGGCAATGGCCCAGTCTCAAGGCAAACGCCGCGTTATTTTGCTCGAGACGGCTTTCCTGAACTGGCGCGGTATCAACTTCCTACTCCCAGGCAAGTTCCACCAAGGCACCGAACGCGCAGGTCAGGGTAACGGGCTGACACTGGGCAGTACACGGCCTGCGTGACGCAAAAAATGAAGAACCGGAGTGAAAATGAAAGATATCGTAGTATTGGATGGTGTGCGAACAGCCATCGGAACCTTTGGCGGCTCTCTTTCGGGCACGTCTCCGATCGAACTGGGTAGCATAGTGGCGAAAGAGGCGCTTGCGCGTTCAGGTGTCGAAGGCAAGCAGGTTGGAAACGTTGTTTTTGGCCATGTTATTAACACAGAGCCGCGCGACATGTATCTTAGCCGCGCGGCGTCTATTGCCGCTGGCGTGCCAGAAAAGGCGCCCGCAATGAACGTCAATCGGCTCTGCGGTTCTGGGCTACAGGCTATTGTGTCAGCGGCGCAGTCGCTGATGCTGGGTGATGCAACAATGGCTCTTGCCGGTGGCAGCGAAAGCATGAGCCGCTCGCCCTATATCGTGCCAGCCATTCGCTGGGGGCAGAAAATGGGTGACACGGGTGCAACTGACATGATGCTCGGCGCGTTGAACTGTCCGTTTGGCACCGGGCATATGGGCGTAACAGCGGAAAACGTCGCCGCCGAATACGACATCACGCGCGAAGCTCAGGATGCGTTTGCCCTTCAAAGCCAGGAGCGCGCTCTGAACGCGCTCAAAGAGGGGTATTTCAAATCCCAGATCGTTCCCGTCGAGGTCAAGGTCAAACGCAACACTGCTTCTTTTGACACCGATGAACACCCCAAGGCGAGCACAGTTGAAATGCTCGGCAAACTGCGTCCGGCCTTCCAGAAGGATGGCACCGTGACGGCGGGGAATGCTTCGGGTCTCAATGATGGGGCCGCCGCAGTTGTGCTGGCCACGGCAGATGCTGCATCAGATGCAGGGTTGAAACCGCGCGCACGCCTGCTTGGATATCATGTTGCAGGAGTACGCCCGGACATCATGGGAATCGGGCCAATTCCGGCTGTCGAAGGACTTTTGAAACGTACAGGCCTGACAATTTCTGATTTCGACGTCATCGAGTCAAACGAAGCCTTCGCGGCTCAGGCTTTGGCCGTGAGTAAAACTCTTGGTCTGGATGGCAACAAGGTGAACCCCAACGGCGGCGCAATTGCTCTCGGACATCCTATCGGGGCGTCGGGGGCCATAATCTTTGTCAAAGCGCTCTACGAGCTGGAGCGTACCGGCGCAAAACGCGCGCTGATTACCATGTGTATCGGTGGTGGGCAGGGGATTGCCCTAGCCATAGAAGCCATATGAATTAGAGTCTATGGGCACCTCAAAAAAGCGGTTCCCTTTCAATTAGTAACAAGATGAGCATACAAAAAGGCCCGCCGGATGGCGGGCCTTCTCGCATTTGATGTGACGCAATTTACAGTGCGTCAGTCAGGGCCGGGACGGCCTCGAACAGGTCGGCGACCAGGCCGAAGTCAGCAACCTGGAAAATCGGTGCTTCTTCGTCCTTGTTGATCGCGACGATGATCTTCGAGTCCTTCATGCCAGCCAGGTGTTGGATGGCGCCCGAGATGCCAACGGCGACATACAGTTCGGGGGCAACAACCTTGCCGGTTTGACCCACCTGCCAGTCGTTCGGGGCGTAGCCCGAGTCGACAGCAGCGCGCGAAGCCCCAACGGCGGCGCCCAGCTTGTCAGCCAGCTTCTCGATCAGGGCAAAATCCTCTTCAGATCCGACGCCACGGCCACCGGACACGACCACGCCGGCCGAGGTCAGCTCGGGGCGGTCCGATGCGGCAACCTTGTCTTCGACCCATTCGGACAGGCCGGGGTTGTCGGCAGCACCGATGGTTTCGACTGCGGCCGAGCCGCCTTCGCCAGCGGCATCAAAGGTCGAGGTGCGGAAGGTGATGACCTTGGTCGTATCCAAAGATTTGACGGTTTGCACGGCGTTGCCGGCATAGATAGGGCGTTCGAACGTGTCTGCATCGACAACGCCAGAGGCGTCCGAAATCACCATCACGTCCAGCAGCGCAGCAACGCGCGGCATGACGTTCTTGGCGTCGGTCGTGGCGGGTGCCACGATGTGCGAATAGTCACCGGCCAGCGACACGATCAGCGCGGCGGTGGGTTCCGCCATGCGGTGACCCAGCGACGCATCTTCAGCGACCAACACCTTGGCGACACCGTCGATCTTGGCGGCGGCTTCGCCAGCTGCGGCGGCGGAAGCACCCGCGGCCAGAACGGTCACGTCGCCCAGTGCCCGGGCGGCGGTGACGGCTTTGGCGGTGGCGTCCAGCGCCAGTTCACCATTGTTGACTTCGGCGAGTAGAAGAACAGCCATTACACAGCCCCCGCTTCTTTGAGTTTCGAAACCAGCTCGTCAACCGAGCCGACGATGATGCCGGGGGCACGTGTTGCCGGCTCGGTCGTTTTGACCACTTCAAGACGCGGCGAAGTGTCGACGCCGTAATCGGCGGCGGTTTTTTCGTCCAGCGGCTTCTTCTTGGCCTTCATGATGTTGGGCAGCGAAGCGTAACGCGGTTCGTTCAGGCGCAGGTCCACGGTGACGATTGCAGGCATGTTGACCTTGATGGTCTGCAAACCGCCGTCGACCTCGCGGGTCACCACGGCCTTGTCGCCGTCGATGTCCAGTTCCGAGGCGAAGGTGCCTTGCGACCACCCCAACAGCGCCGACAGCATCTGGCCGGTGGCGTTCATGTCGTTGTCGATGGCCTGCTTGCCGGCCAGGACCAGACCCGGCTGCTCTTCGTCGACAATGGCTTTCAGGATCTTGGCCACGGCCAGCGGTTCGATGTCGGTGTGGACGTCATCGGCGGCGTTAACCAAAATGGCGCGATCCGCGCCCATGGCCAAAGCGGTGCGCAGGGTCTCTTGCGCTTGCTTCACACCGATCGAGACGACGACGACCTCGTCTGCCTTGTCGGCTTCTTTCAGGCGGATGGCCTCTTCGACGGCGATCTCGTCAAAGGGGTTCATCGACATCTTAACGTTGGCAAGATCGACACCGCTTCCGTCCGCTTTGACGCGCACTTTCACGTTGTAGTCGATCACGCGTTTGACAGGCACAAGCACCTTCATCTACGGTCTCCTTGGGTTGTTAGATACGGTTTCTACCGACCTATCGGTCGTTGAATTCGGGCTTTCTTTTCTCGGAGAACGCTTTCATGGCCTCTGGAAAATCATGCGCACACAGCAAAACGCTTTGGGCATCGCGCTCGATGTCCAGCGCCTCCAGATAGCTGCACTCCGCCGCGGCACGCATCACGCGCTTGGCGGTCTGAATGCCGAACATCGGGTGTGGGGCGATCTCGTGGGCAATTTCCAGAGCGCGTTGCTCGACCTGGTCGGGGGGTACGCATTCTTCGACAACTCGCAGTTCCCTGGCGGTGCGCCCGTCTATTTCACGACCTGTGAGAACAAGCATCCGCGCCACGCCCGCACCGGCACGCTGCTGAAGCAGCCAGCTCGAGCCGGTGTCGGGACAGCCGCCGACGCGCGCAAAAACTTCGCACAACCGGGCATCTTCGGCGGCTACGACGATATCCGCAGACAGCGCCAGGCTGAGACCCGCACCAAATGCCACCCCGCATACAGCAGAAATCAGAGGCTTCCGAAACAGATAGGCCGCGCGTCCGCCATCGTGAACCCGGTCGACCATTTCCGATGTCGCCCTTGCGCCTTTCGCGATTTCAGCCTGAAATCCAACGAGATCGCCGCCGCTGCTGAAATGATCGCCGCCTGTCATGACAACGACGCGGATTACATCATCCTGTTCAGCCTCGCGCAGGAGCGCCACCAGTTCTTCGACGAACCCGATGCTGTAAGGGTTGCGTTTTGCCGGCTGAAGAAAACGCAATATTCCGACAGGCCCATCCCTGTCCAGACGAATAAGGTCAGTCATTCCAATCTCCATCATGTACCCGTCCAGACCGGCGCTCGTTTTTCGGCGAATGCCCTGGGGCCCTCAATCGCGTCGTTGCTGGCGTATACAACCTCGTGCAGGCGCTTACCCTCTTCGAGGCCACCCGCACAGCCCAGGTCCATGGTTGCGCGAACGCCGCCCTTGGCAGCGATCACCGAAAGCGGGGCCCCGCTGGCTATGCGTTTGGCAAGGTCGAATGCCCGTGCGCGAACGGCATCGGGGGAGTCCTCGATATAGTTGGTGAACCCGTACTCATGTAGCCGCTCGATCGGCATCAGGTCTCCGGTCAGCAGGATTTCCATAAGGATGGGCTGCGGTAGCATGGTCAGTGCCGGCGAAGCCCAAGGCGATCCGCGACCGATCTTCACCTCGGTAATGCCAACCTTGGTCCCCTTGAGTCCGACCCGCAAATCGCAATTCAGCGTCAGCATCATGCCGCCCGCCATCAGCGACCCCGTCATCGCCGCGATAATCGGCTTCTTGCAGGCGCGCATGGTCTCGTGAAATGGATCGCGCATTTTTGACAGGATATCGACGCCTTCGTCGCGCGCGATTTGCGTAGCTTCCTTGAGGTCCAGCCCGGCGCTGAAAACACCGCAATCGGCCGAGGTCAGTATGGCCACACGAACGCTGTCGTCCGCCTCGATCTTTTCCCAGGCTTCCGTCAGCCCGTTCGTCGCGGCCACGGAAAGCGCGTTCTTGCGTTCGGGCCGATTGATACAGACGGTCGCAATGCCGTCTTCGATTTTCACATCAATTGGGCTCATGATACCTGCTTCGTTTTAACTGGAGACATTCTAGTGCGAAGCTTCCCCGCGACATGTTTGCCGCGGGGAAGTTCCTGCTTATTCGACAGAGAACGACTTGGAACTGTGCTTGATGACTTCCCACACAACGTCGAGATAGTCGGCGCTCCAGTCGGTCAGCGGAACCCAGGTTTCGCCATTCCACTGTTCGACTCGGGTCTTGCCGCCACCGCCGTGGTCTTCACCGGTTACGGTCACCGGGGCCATGACGCCGTCGCCATCGAAGTTCTCGATCGATTCATAGGCAGCCTTCATGCTTTCCGGTGTGATCGGCCAACCGTTTTCGGTAATCGCGATACGCGCAGCTTCAAAACCGACCGAGTAGATGGCCATGCCCGTGTTGTAGTACACGTCGTGAACCAAGCTCTCGGGACCGCTGCCCTTGCCATTGGCATAGTAGGTGTCCAGCATCGTCTTGACGATCGGAACCTCCTGACCACCGGCCACGTTGGTACCACGCAGGATGCCTTTTGCCTCTGCAGCGCCAATGTTGGCGATGTCGACTTCGTTCAGCCAGTTGACCGACAGGTAACGGTCGATCGGGAAGCGGTTGCGGCGCATTTCCTTGGAGGCGACCACGTGTCCGCCCGCCAGAAGCCAGCTGATCACGTAATCTGGCTTATCACGGCGGATATTGCTCCATGCGCCGGCTTGATCCGACCCGGGGAGCGGCACAGGATAAAGCTCCAGCTCAAACCCTTCCTTTTCAGAAAGTGTTTTCAGGATCTCGATCGGTTCCTGACCGAAGGGATAGTCCAGATAGATGAACCCGATCTTTGCTTTGCTCAGATCACCGCCCATCTGGCCTTTGATGAAGGCGACATCGTTGGCGGCCTGCTGCCAATAAGTCGGACCAACCGGGAACACCCAGTCGAACACATCACCGTCAACCGCGTCGCCGCGGCCAACGAAGGATTGCATCAGGACGTTTCCGTCCTTCATGGCCCGCGGCAGGACCGCGTTCGTGACGGGCGTGGAAAGAAAGTTGAAAAGGAAAACACCGTCACGCTTGAGCTGCTCATAGCATTCCACGCCACGTTGCGGTTCGTTGCCATGGTCGCGAATGATGATTTCAACCGGATGGCCTTCGATTCCACCGTTTTCGTTGGTGTACATCGCCAGGTCCTGGGCTGCCTGGGCCACCTGCGGTGAAATGAACGTGTACGATTTACTGAGGTCGAAGCAAAGTCCGAAGCGGATCGGCTCCTTGTCCTGCGCCGCAGCCACCGTCGCGCTTGTTGCCAATGCGGCAGTAAGGGCCACCGCCTTGATGTGCTGTTTGATTTTCATATTCTCTCTCTCCCGTTGGTTGAGTTTAGGGCGGCTAAACTGTTTTGTGAGCGCCGCCGCCCTGTACAGCGCCACCCTTCCTGCTATCAGTCTGTCACTGCTCGTATTTTGCGGAACTTTCCTTAACCACATCCCACACGACATCGCCGTATTCAGAAATCCATTCGGTTTGCGGCACCCAAGCCTCCCCGTCCCACATTTCGATGCGCGTCTGGCCACCGCCGCCGTGGTCTTCGGCCGTTACCGTAATGGGGGCCATCAACCCGTTGGCGTCATAACCCTTCAACGACTCAAGTCCGGCCTTGTAGGATGTCGGAGTGATCGGCAGCCCTTCGAGTTCGACCGCGTTGCGCGCGGCTTCGAACATGATCGAATACATGGCCAGCCCCGTATTATAGAAAACGTCCTGCGTCTTCTCAATCGGGCCCGAGCCCTGTCCGTTGTCATAAAGCTCGGTCATGATCTCCTTGAACAGGGCGACATCCTGACCGCCCACGACATTGGTCCCGCGCTTGATGCCCTTGGCCGCATCAGTGCCGATATTGGCAATATCGACCTCGTTCAGCCAGTTGACCGAAATGTATTTTTCCATCGGGATGCGATTGCGCTGCATCTCTTTCGATGCGACCACATGGGCACCGCCCAGCATCCAGACGATCACGTGATCGGGCTTGTCGCGGCGCACCTTGGACCATACTCCGGCCTGGTCGCTGCCGGGCAGCGGAACGGGGTAAAGCTCAAGCTCGAAACCCTCTTTCTCGGAAAGGGTTTCGAGAATCTCGATTGGCTCCTGTCCGAAGGGATAATCGAAGTAGACAAACCCCACCTTCACGTCCGACAAGTCGCCGTCGTGCAATTGCTTGATGTAGGCGACGTCGTTGGCGGCCTGCCCCCAATAGGTAGGCCCGATCGGATAGACCCAGTCAAAGACCGTGCCATCCACGGCATCGCCGCGGCCGACAAGCGATTGCATCAGAATGCGCCCATCTTCCCTAGCCCGTGGCAGGACGGCCAGAGACACCGGTGTGGACAGTGTATCGAAGACGAACACACCCTCGCGGCTGAGCTTGGAGTAACACTCGATCCCGCGCTGCGGTTCGTTCCCATGATCGCGCACGATAACCTCGACCGGTTCTCCTCCGATACCGCCCTTCATATTGACCAGCTTGGCGAGATCTTGTGCCGCCTGGGCAACCTGCGGCGTGGCAAAGGTATAGGCTTTGCTGAGGTCGTAGCAGACGCCAATCTTGAATGGCTCAGCCAGCGCCTGGGTGCCGAACATCGCTCCGCCAACCATTGAAAACACGGCCAACGCTTTGGTAAGTTCCTTCATTTGATCCTCCCTGAACAATTTCTGAATAGTACCTCAGCTCAGCCAACGTTTGCGTCGGCTGTAGTGCTTGACGTTGTGAAAATCGGTTTCTTCTCCGCCACCCAGATAAAATTCCTGAATGTCGGAGTTGGATTTGAGCGCCTCGGCCGTGCCGTGCATGACAACGCGGCCGTTCTCAATCAGATACCCTTGCGAAACAATCTCCAGAGCGGCCAGCGCGTTCTGCTCCACCAGCAGGACGGATACGCCCTCCTCCTGATTGATCTTTTGCAGGATGCCGAAGATTTCCTCGACCAGGAACGGGGCAAGGCCGAGACTTGGTTCGTCGAGCATCAACAGTTTCGGCTGCGTCACCAGCGCCCTGCCGATGGCCAGCATCTGTTGCTCGCCACCAGACAAATAGCCTGCTTGCGAATTGCGGCGTTCGGCAAGTCGTGGGAAATAGTCGTAAATCTTTTCTTTTTCCGCATTCAGCGCCGATCGGGACATTCCGCGCGGCGCAGCAGCGGTCAGGTTCTCGTCGGGGGTCAGGTGTTCAAAGACCCGCCGCCCTTCGATGACGTGACAGATACCCATCCCGACGCGGTTTTGCGCGAGCACTTCGGTTATGTCTGTTCCCTGGAAGGTTATTTCACCTCGGCTGATGCGTCCGCGCTCTGCCTTCAGAAGACCGCTGATCGCTTTCAACGTGGTGCTTTTGCCCGCGCCGTTCGAGCCCAAGAGCGCGATCATCTCGCCTGTTGGGACCTGGACCGAAACACCTTTGATCGCCAGCATCACATTGTCATACAGCACCTCTACACTGTTCATGGACAGAATGTTCTGGGCTTCTACTTTTTCTTGCATCGGCATTTCCCTTATTTCTTGAACTGATCGAAGGGCCAGACCATCAGATAGTCTCTGATGTTGCCGTAGAGTTTTCCCAAACCGAGCGGTTCGATCAGAAGGATAATGACGATCAGTGCGCCATAGACCGCATTCGGGATGTGAGCGAGCGTTTCAACATTGATCTGCATACCAAGCCCCTCGCTCACCGTGACGACGAGACCGTTCACCAAACCGGGGACAAGAAGGATCAGAGCAACACCGAAATAGGATCCGATTACGCTGCCGAGGCCGCCAACGATCACCATCGCAAGAACCTGGATAGATACGGTGACCGAAAACTGCTCCGGCGCGGCAAGAAAGAAGAAGGTGGCGACAAGCAAAGCACCACTGACGCCCGCGATGAAAGACGAAGTCGCGAAGGCTAGGATCTTGTAATAGAAACTGTTCACACCCAGGATCGCGGCAGCAAAGTCTTTTTCGCGTACCGCGACCAGGGCACGACCAAGCCCAGTGCGTTTGAGATTCAGCATGAAGATCGTCACCAACACACACCATCCGAAGGCGACATAGTAAAAACCGGTATCAGAGGTAATATCCTGCCCAAGAAACGCCAAAGTTGGTGACTGGAGCGATGCGTGCGAGCCCCCTGAAATCGCCGGCGAGTGGGTCAGAACCCAGTCCATCACGAATTGCATCGCAAGAGTCGTGAGTGCGAGATAGAGACCCTTGACCCGCAATGCGGCAAAGGCGAACAGGCTGCCGATCACAGATGACGTCAACCCGCCAATGATCAGGGCGAATTCCCATGGCACGCCGAAACGCGCCGCGTGGATCGCCGAATACGCCCCGACGGCCATGACCGCAGCATAGCCCAAGTGAAGTTGGCCAGCCCAACCTGTCACCAGGTTAAGTCCAAGGGCGGCGGCCGTCCAGATCAGCCACGGAAGCATGTAACTGTTCAGGTAGAGCGACGGTATGATGAATGGCGCGGCAAGTCCAATCAGGAAGATGAATACAGCCAGGTTCCGGTCAGCAGGTACCTTGAAGATACGACTATCGGATACATAGTTGGCGTGATGGACGCCGGAAAGTCTATAAAACATCCCTTAGACCCTTTCGATGTCGTGACGGCCGAACAGCCCGTGCGGACGGATCATGACCGTAAGAATGAGCACGGCGGCGACGATAAGCTCGCGGCTTCCGCCTCCGACAAGCGGATCCAGAAGATCGGCACCAACGTTTTCGACGACGCCCAGAATGATGCCCGCGATCACTGCGCCGAGGATACTGTCGAGTCCACCAAGAACGGCCACCGTCAGACCCTTCAGAAGCAACAGCGACAGCGCCTGATCGACACCCTGAATCTCGCCCCAGATGACGCCTGCGGCGACGGCAACAACTGATGCCAGTGCCCAGGACAACCCTACGCCGCGCTCAACCGAAATGCCGACCGACCACGAAGCCATGTAATCATCCGCGATCGCCCGCAACTTGATCCCGGTCCGGGTTCGGAAGAACAGCATGAAGGCGACAAAGAGTGCGAGCGCAACACCGGCACCGACAAGATGGATGCGGCTGACGAAGATGTCGCCCAGGAACAGCGGTTCATAGCTGACCCCCAAATCAACCGAACGGGATGTCCCACCCCAGATTGCAAGTGTTGTCCCCCGCAGGAAGATGTCCAGGCCAAGTGTCAGCATCAGGATCATGACGACCGGACGGCCCGCGAGACGGCGCAGGGCAACACGCTCAATGCCAAATCCCAGGCCGAACATGATCACCGCAGCAAGCGGAATGGCCAGCCACAGCGGCAGACCCGCGTCATGTGAAAGGGCAAGAACCACATAGGCCCCGACCATTGTCAGCCCACCCTGCGACAGATTGGGCACCGAGGACGCTTTGTAGATCAGCACGAGGCCGATAGCGAAGAGCGAATACAAGAGACCCGTCAAGGCTCCATTGATCGCAAGTTCAGATAGAAAGACCCAATCCATTTATACCTCCCTGATGGGAAGGCTTCTTTCGACCTTCCCTATTTCCCCTGTCTCGTAAGTCACCTGCGCGCTTACGTGGACATCTTTTGAACCGTCGTAGAGCGCCGCGATCACGTCGGCATAGCGTTCCTGTACAACCTTGCGTCGCAGTTTTCGGGTCCGCGTGATCTCACCATCGTCCGGGTCGAATTCCTTCGGCAGGCTGACAAAGCGTTGCAGGCGCAACGGCTCTGTGACGGCCTTATTTACCCGTTCGAATGCCCCGTGCAGCAGCGCCGCGACCTCGTCACGTTGCGACAAATCGGAATAGGACACATAAGGCACGCCGTTCACTTCGGCCCAGTGTCCCACTGCCTCGAAATCCACGCAGACCATGGCGGTCAATTCATCCAGGCCGGCACCGATAACAGCCGCATCCTTGATATAGGGGCTGAACTTCAACCGGTTCTCAATGTAGTTTGGCACATAACGCTCGCCTCCGGCTGTATGCATGACCTCGGAGACACGGCCCAGAACAACCAGGTGTCCGTCATTCTCCAGATAACCGGCATCGCCGGTATGCAGCCACCCGTCCTCAAGCGCTTCGGCGGTCGCTTCGGGTTTGTTGAAGTACCCCTCAAACACGCTGTCCGAACGCACCAGGATCTCTCCGTCTTCGGCAATTTTCACCTCGACGCCAGGCGCGGGTTTGCCAACGGTATGGAGGCGCACCTCGCCCGGAGACTGAATCGCATTGATCGCGCTATTTTCGGTCTGGCCGTAGAGTTGGCGCAATTTGATTCCCAGGGCTCGGTAGAAAACAAACGTGTCTTCGCCGATTGCTTCGCCGCCAGTGAACGCGTTCTTCAGACGACTCATCCCGAACTGGTCCTTGATCGGACCAAAAACGATCGCCTCGCCCAAAAGTCGGCCCAAAGGCTCTAGTGCACCGCCGCTAATGCCATTCAGCTTGCGTGTCTCGGCGGCAATCGCCCGGTCCATGAAGAAATGGTACAGCCATTTTTTGACCGGGGTCGAGTTCTCGATACCCACTTGGATCGTCGTCAGCATCTGGTCCCAGCTTCTCGGCGCCGCCAGATAGAATGTCGGAGCGATTTCGCGCATGTCGCGAACGACGGTTTCCTGACGTTCAGGCACGTTCACGGTGAACCGGCAGAGCAGCGCCGCCGCGACGGTAATGGCGAAGTCGCCCACCCAGGCCATCGGCAGATAGGCGAGGATTTCCTCATTGTCGTCGAATGCACCCGCTGCATGCCCGTTCCTGGCCGCAGCAAGAACGTTCTTTTGACTCAGAACGATACCTTTCGGTTTTCCCGTGGTCCCTGACGAATGCATGAAAATGGCCGGATCGCCGGGCTTTGCCCGACCAAAGAGATCTTCGCGCAAGCCCGGGGTTTCATTAAGATCGTGCTGACCGACTTCGATCAGGTGATCCCAGGACATCAGCCCTTCAACCTCATAGAATCCGAGGCCTCGCGCTTCATCATAAATGATGTGGTCGATACCCTCGGCGCCCGCGTCCTTCAGTTCCAGGATCTTGTCTACCTGCTCCTGATCTTCGGCGATGGCCGCGACGATTTCGACTTCGCCAAGAAAGTGCCGAAGTTCTTCGATTGTCGCGCCCGGATAGGCAGGCATTGCATAGGCGCCCAGCAACGAAACAGCCAGCATGCCGCCGTACAACCGTGCACGGTTATCGCCCAGAATAAGTACTGCCTTGCCCGGCTTTACGCCGATTTTTTCAAGTCCGGCCGCGCAGGCAAGCACCTCTTCGGCGTATTCCGCCCAAGTGGTTTCTTTCCAGATCCCGCGTTCCTTTTCGCGAAGCGCGATATCCTTTCCGTGGCGCGACGCGTTTTGCGCCAGCAGTGCACCAATCGTATCGCCGCCCGAAGACTGTTTTTGCGTCAAATCAGTCATGCGACCCTCCGATATATGCCTCGATGACCCGCGGGTCTTTTACAACGTCCTTCGGGATGCCGCTGGCGATCATTTCGCCATAATTAAGCGCCAGCATCCGATCACAGATGCCGGTGATGACATCCATATGATGCTCGATCAGCAGAACGCTGACGCCGCGTTCGGCACGGGCATCCAGAATGAAGCGGGACATATACCCCTTCTCTTCCTGATTCATGCCTGCCATCGGCTCATCGAGTATCAACATTTGCGGCTCGGCCACCAATGCCCGCGCAAGTTCGACCCGTTTTTTCAGCCCGATCGGAAGACCATCGACCAACTCATGTCGGATGCTTTCAAGCTGTAGAAACTCGATCACCTCCTCGACGATCTTACGGTTCTCGATCTCTTCATGCCGCGCCGCCCACCAATAAAGCGCCGTGCGTAAGACGCCCGGTTTCATGTGGATGTGCCGCCCGAGCAGGATGTTGTCCAGAACGCTCATCCCGTTGAAAAGGGCAAGATTCTGGAACGTCCGCGCAACCCCGAGCTTGGCAACCTTATGAGGCGCTGTGCCCGTGATGTCTTTTCCCGCCAGCCGGACAGTGCCTACGTTTGGCGGATAAAACCCGGTAATTGCGTTCGTTAGCGTTGTCTTGCCGCTACCATTCGGTCCGACAAGCCCAAAGATTTCACCTTGCCGAATGACGAGATCAACTCCGGTGACAGCAACGATGCCGCCAAACCGTCGTTCGACCCCGTTGCACTCCAGAAGCGCCCCGCCATCGGTACCAACTGCTATTTTATTCTTCGTTGTCATCTGGATCTTATTGTCCCCATTAAGGTTCATGGCTTTCATCAGGAAATCAGGAAATGGTCCGGTCGACCCGTTGGCCATGGGTCCCCCCACAATTGCTGCCCACCGTCGATGTTCAGAACTTCACCGGTAACAAACTTTCCTGAGTTGGCCGCCATATAGACAACACCTTCAGCGACATCCCATTCGTCCCCGGCGTGCCGCATCGGATTGGAATCCTGGAAAGTTGCGGCACCCTCTGGAGGGTAGTTCCCGAAACCGTTGCTTTCGCAGCAACCCGGTGCCACGCAGTTCACGCGGATATCATGCGGCGCCCACTCCACCGCCACCGATTTGGACAGGTAAATCACCCCCGCCCGAGCTGCACAGGTATGAGCGATGCCAGGCATCCCGCGCCAGATATCCGCCACGATATTTACGATGGAACCCGGTTGCTTGTTCTCAACCCAGTGGCGCGTCGTGGATTGCATCATCCACCAGGTTCCGTTGAGGTTGGTGTCAATGACGGCGGTCCAGCCTTTCGGGGAAAAATCCAGCGCAGCCTGTGGAAACTGCCCCCCCGCATTGTTCACCAGAACGTCTATGGAGCCGAATTCCTGATTCGTCTTAGCGACAAAATCCTCGACCTGTTCAGGGTCACGGATGGTCATGGGCACGGCGAAAACTCTGCCCCCAAAACTCTCGAGGTACTCTTTGGCCGAGGCCAGCTTTTCCTCGTTGCGTCCATTGATCGCCAGATTGGCGCCCAGCCTGGCGAACAGAGCCGCAATCGCCAGCCCCAAACCTCCGCCTGCGCCGGTTACAACGACGGTTTTGCCCGCGAACAAATCATGTGCGTAAACGGTTGTGCGTTTTGACAGGTCTTCTCGCGAAGACCCGAACTGCGTCTCACTCATGACGCCTCCTCCCTTTTCCCCTATTGCGGGGCTTTGTCTGATAATCTAACGGACGTTAGAAAAATAATCAAGTAGGGAATACGCGCTATCCCAATCCGTGTCTCGCGGTCAGTAAGACTTTGGAAGTCCTAGCGCTTTTTCAGCAATGAATGATAACAACATCTGCGGCGTCACAGGTACAATGCGGAACAAGAGCGCTTCTCTGACCAGACGCTCCACGTGATATTCCTTTGCGTAACCGAATCCGCCAAAGGTGATCTGTGCGGCCTCGGTCGCCTCAACCGCGGCGTCGGCGGCCAATAGCTTGGCTGCGTTCGCCTCGATGCCGCAGGGCTCCCCCGCATCGTAAAGGGCGGCGGCGTGCATCACCATGAGATTGGCCGATTCCACCCGCGCCCAAGCCTGAGCGAGCGGATGCTGAACGCCCTGATTCTGACCGATGGGCCGGTCGAAAACCACTCGTTCATTGGCATATTGCGCCGCGCGGGTCAGAGCGTTGCGTGCGATGCCGATGCATTCGCCCGCCACAAGGATGCGTTCTGGATTCAGCCCATGCAGAATTTGCCGAAACCCTTTGCCCTCTTCTCCGATCAGGTCTTCGGCAGGTATCGGCAACCCGTCGATGAAGACCTCGTTCGAATCGACAGCCTTGCGCCCCATCTTTTCGATCTCTCGCACATCAACGAAATTACGGTTGAGATCGGTATAGAACAGGCTCAGCCCTTCGGTCGGGTTAGTCACATCCTCAAGCCGCGTTGTTCTGGCCAGAAGCAGCATCTTGTGGGCAACCTGCGCGGTCGAAATCCAGACCTTCTGACCATGCACGACATACCTGTCTCCCTGTCGCACCGCCATGGTCTTCAGCTTTGTGGTATCCAGCCCCGTCGTCGGTTCGGTCACGGCGAAACAAGCCTTTTCATCACCTGCGATTAGGGGGCTCAGCATGCGCGCGCGCTGTTCATCAGTCCCGAACTTCACCACCGGGTTGAGCCCGAAAATGTTCATGTGGATGGCCGAGGCCCCGCTCGCGCCAGCCCCTGACTCAGCAATCGCCTGCATCATGATCGTCGCTTCAGTGATCCCCAGGCCGGCGCCGCCGACCGCTTCAGGCATGGCGATGCCAAGCCAGCCGCCATCGGCCATTGCCCTGTGCAAATCATGGGGGAAACCACCGTTGCGATCCCGGTCCAGCCAGTAGTCATCGTCGAATTGTGCACAAATCCGCAGAATCTGGTCGCGGATTTCCTGTTGGCCGGTGGTCATTCTAAATGTCATGGCGTCCCCCTGCCTTCCAGTCTCACGAGTCCTGCCTCACAAAGGGCAGAGATTTGCTCATCGTCAAAACCAAGATCGCTTAGAATACTTCGGCTGTCTGCGCCGGGCGGTCGTCCCAGCCAGCGAAGTTCACCGGGCGTCGCGCTTAGATGCGGGATCGGACCGATGACCTGGGTCTGCTCGCCCTCGACCGATACGATGTCCCCGCGATGGCGTATCTGCTCATTGGTCGTGATCTCCTCGACGCTCAACACCCGAGAGGCAACCGCATCATGTCGGGCGAATACAGCCGTAACTTCTTCAGCTGTGTGCTGCGTGACGAAATCATTGATCGCGTCAAAGACCACCGCCATGTGCTGCGACATCTCGCCGAGTGTCTCGAACCGCGGGTCATCGGCCAAAGAGTCCCCTCCGACCGCGCGCAACAGGCGTTGCGCTGTTTCCGCGCTACCTGCCGAGACGGTCAGCCAAACCCCATCGGACGTGCGGAACATGCCCCCTGGCGCAAAGTCCATCGGCTGGCGCAGCCCGTTGCGCCGCGGCGAAAGGTTAGCACCCGTCAACGCGGGAACAGGATAGTCCATCAATCGAAGCAGCGCTTCGAACACCGCAAGATCGACAACCTGACCCCGTACTATCCCCTTTTCGCGGGCAAACAGCGCAATCATGATTCCCAATGCGCCCATCAGACCTGTCGTGCTGTCGGCCGCCGGAAATCCGGGGTGCATCGGCGGCCCGTCGGGGAAACCGGTCAGATGTGCTAAACCACTCATGGCTTCTGCCGCACGACCAAACGCAGGTACGTCCCGCATCGGACCTTCCTGTCCGTAACCCGATACGCGCAGAACAATCAGATCTGGGTTCCACTCATGAAGGGTTTCAGGCCCGATACCAGCACGTTCAAGCACGCCCGGTCGGAAGTTTTCGATAAGAACATCGGCACCTTCAACCAATTTGCGCAGGATGTCCCGGCCTTCGCCGGACTTCCAGTCTAGGCTCAGAATCTTCTTGTTGCGGCCCAGCGTCTTCCACCAAACGCCCGCTCCATCCTCTGCCTTGGGCCCGAGGTCGCGCATCATATCCGTTCGGTTGGGTGCCTCGATCTTGATGACATCTGCACCGAAATCCGAGAGCAAGGCTGCCGAAAAAGGTCCGGCAATTACGTGGCCAAGTTCGATGATTTTCAGGTGATCAAGGGGTCCAGGCATTCGTTCTCGCCGCCAGTAATCTAACATTTGTTAGAATAGTAGCCTCGTGGACGGCAAACCTCAAGACTTGAGATTGCGAAATGGGGGTCTGATGCCGCAGAGTGCAAAATAGTACGCTACAGCGCTTCGATCTAAGATTGAATAATTTGGTCTCTTTCTGCCCCCTTCGGTTGAGTGCGAGAAACGATAAGCCATGTATCAATCTAAAGTCGAAACGCTTCAGTTATCCAACGAGCGCTATTGAATTGCGCCGTTTGGACCACGGACTCTACTTCGAAACTCCGCACGAGGCGCCCTGGGATCGTCGGACTCCCGGAGCTTCGCGACGATCCACTCCGGTTTTGTTTTTTCTGGGCCATTCCGCTATCCTCAAATTGGCTCGAAATCCTATTTTAGGGAGGATCGTTGTGTCAGGCGGTCGCCGCTAGGCCGTCCGACTGTGCGTCCCGTTTCGGTGGCCGTATCCGGAACAGAAGCGCATAGAGCACCGGAACCGCGACGAGCGTCAGGACCGAAGCAAAGGCGAGGCCGCCCATGATCGTCACCGCCATCGAGGCAAAAAACGCATCGGGCAGAAGCGGAATCATGCCAAAGATCGTCGTGCCGGCGGCGAGCACCACAGGGCGAAGACGGCTGACTGAGCCGTCGATCACCGCCTTGTAATCGGGCACACCCTGTGCACGTAGAAAGTCGATCTCTTCGATGAGAACGATTGCGTTCTTCATCAACATTCCCGAAAGCGACAGGAAGCCGAGCAGGGCCGTAAATGTGAAGGGCAGACCGGTGAACAGCAACCCCAGGACCATGCCCGTCACGGACATTGGCACCACGAGCCACAGGATCAGCGGTTGGCGGACTTTGTTGAACATCAAAATCGAAATCGTCAACATGACCAGGAAGCCCAGGGGAAGCTGCTTGCCAAGCGACTCCTGAGCCATCTGCGCACTTTCGAATTCGCCGCCCCATTCCATTGCATAACCGTCGGGAAGCGGGATGGATTCGATCTCGGTGCGGACGCTTCGGAATGCCTCATCCGCGGTGAGATCGCTGCGGGCACCGCCGAGGGCGGCGATTGTCCGCTCTCGGTCGCGCCTGTGAATGAGTGCCTCGACAAGACGGGGATCGAACCTTTCGACAAGGTTGGCCATGGGTACATAGGACCCTGCCCCATCGGACCACACCGATAGGTCACGAAGGCGGTCAACTCCGTCGCGTTCGCTCTCGGGAAGCCGGAGATGGATCGGAATCAACACGTCGTCCTCGCGTAGGTCGCCAACGCGCAGTCCGGACGTTCCATAGCGGATGGTATCCGCGATCGCTCCGCGCGTTGCGCCAGCCAGCCGCATTCGTGCCTCATCGACGATGGGTTCGACGAGGATCTCACGCTGCCGCCAATTGGTGCGCGGATTGGTGATGGTTCCTGCCTCCTCGTAAATCCTCATCGCATCATCCGCGAGCTGGCGCAGGATGACCGGATCGGGTCCCGAAAAACGAACTGCAACATCGGCACCGGAGGGCGGTCCGAACACGATATCTTCGACACGGATCAGAGCGTGGGGGAATTCGGCGGGCAAGTCCTGGTTAAGTCTGCTCGCGATCGTCGCGATCGTTGCGGCGTCCGCAACCCGGACGATGAGTTGGCCATAGCTGGCATCCGCCTGCTCGGGGTTGTATGTCAGCATGAATCGGCTTGCCCCGCGCCCGACGAGGGCCGTTACCCCGGTTACGGCATCCTCATCCATGAGAATCCGCTCGAGCCGCTGCATCTCTTCGTCGGTCGTGTTGATATCGGTTCCCTGCGGCATCTGGAACTCAACGTAGAAAATCGGCGTGTTCGAGGCGGGGAAGAAGGCCTGCTTGACCTGTCCGAAAGCCATAACGGACCAAACGGTGATGCCAATGATCGTCAGAACAACCGGAATGCGGACGCGCAGCGCCATCCACAAAATCCCGCGATATGTCGCGTAGAACACGCCCTTGTAGGGATTATCCGAAATGTTTTTGGGGGCCTTGAGCAGCAGCTTGCCGAGATACGGCGTCACCGTGACTGCCAGGACCCAGCTTGTTAGCAGCGAGATGGCGATCACCGCGAAAAGCGAAAACAGAAACTCGCCCGTGGCGTCAGGCGACAGCCCGATACCGGAAAACGCCATGATCCCGATAACGGTCGCCCCCAGCAAGGGGATTGACGTGGCGCTTTCGGTCTCGGCAGCAGCGTCTTCCGCGCTTTTTCCTCGCGCCATGCCGATCACCATCCCTTCTGTGATGACGATGGCGTTGTCGACCAGCATCCCCATCGCGATGATCAGGGCGCCCAGGCTGATCCGCTCCATCTGTATCCCGAACACTGACATGAAGAACAGTGTGGAGAAAACGGTGAGCCCGAGGGTCGAGCCCACCACGAGGCCTGCGCGCCAACCCATGGTCAGCATCAGCGCACCGACCACGATCGCGACCGACTGTCCGAGGCTGACGAGAAAGCTTGAAACGGATTCGTCCACCACGACATGCTGCTCGTAGATCGGTATGATCTCGACACCTTCAGAAAGCCCCAACTTGAGCCGTTGAAGCCGTGCTGAAACCGCCTGACCGACTTCGACCACGTTTTGGTCCGTCAACGCGGAAACGCCAAAGGTAAATGCCGCCGTGCCGTTCTGCCGGATGATCTGGCTAGGCTGTTCGGCCGCCTCGCGGGTCACGCTGGCGATGTCGCTGACAGCGATCTGGCCGACATTTCCGGCCGTGCCCAGCCGCAGCTCCTCTATCCCTTCGGGGCTAATATAGCCCGGCGGAACCGATAGGCCGATCCGGGCAGGGCCCTCGGTGATCTCGCCGTTGGTGAACACCTGGTTTTCGTCTGCGAGAATGCCCAGGATCTGGGTCGGCGGAAGGCCCAGCATCTCGAGGCGTGCAGACGGGATCGAGATGGTGATTACCTCTTCGGAGAGGCCCTGAACCTCGACCTTGGCGACGCCATCGACAGTGACCAGTCCGAGCCGGAGCGTCGTGGCCAAATCCCTCTGCTCCGATGGGCTCAGACCTTCGGTCGTTACCGCATAGAACATGCCATAGACGTCGCCGAAATCGTCATTGATGATGGGCGGTCGCGCTCCTGCGGGAAGGTCCCCCTCCACGTCGCTGATGCGGCGGCGCATTTCGTCCCAAACCTGCGGGATCTCGTCCGGGCCATAGGTCATCTCGATCTCGACGGTGATCTGCGCCATGCCCGGCATCGACTTCGATTCCACCCGGTCGAGCTGCTTCATTTGCTGCAGCGCATTTTCGACGACGTCGGCGACCTCCTCTTCAACCTCCAGAGCCGTGGCGCCGGGATACGGCACGAAGATGAGCGCCGTTTTGAGCGTGAAGCTCGGGTCTTCAAGTCGACCGACCGTGTTCAGCCCCCAATAGCCGCCGAGGAGACAAAAGATGATGGTGAGCCAGACCGCCACAGGACGCTCGATGCTCGCTCGTGAGATGCTGAGTGCCATGGTTCTATTCTTGTCCTGTCAAAAAGAACGGGATCAGAGCCCCGAAACTGTCACGGTCTGATTGTCCCTGAGCCGCCACCAGCCGCCGGAAACAACCAATTCGTTGCCCTTCAGGCCATCCAGAACGACAATCTCATTGTTGATCGGAAGACCCAAACGGACCGCCCTGCGCGCGACCTGGCCGGACGTTTCTTCGTAGATCCAGATGGACGGTTCGGTTCGGCTCGTCGTATCCACCGCCGAAACCGGAACGATCACGGATTGCGGGCGATCTGCTTCTGCGGCAATGGAGATGCGCACATCCGCAGTCATCCCGGGCAGAAGACGCGGGTCGATATCACCCGTGATCGCAAATTCCACGTCGTAGGTCTGCGCCGTCCGGTCGGCATCGGTCGCAAACGAGCGAAGCACCAGAGGCGCGGTGTAACCCGGAACAGCCGGAAAAGTTGCAACGATCTCGAAGGCATCGGGTGCCGACCGCGCAATGGCCGCAAGTTCCTCTGGCAGGGAGATCACGAGCCGCATCTCGCTGACATCCTGTAGACGCGCGACAGGCGCGGCCGACGTGACGTTGACATATTCTTCAACGAAGGTGCGCGCCACAATCGCGTCGAATGGCGCGACGATTTTCGTTTGGGACAGGCGCCGCTCTGCCTCGCGGAGCGCGACTTCTGCCTGGACGAACTGCGCGCGGGCCGTGTCGAGGCGCGCGTCGGACGCCACGCCACGATCGGCGAGGTCCGAGGCGCGCGCGAGTTCGGAATTCGCCAGGTCGTAGGACGCCTGAGCCCGGTCGACGGCGAGTTCGAAATCGATTTGGTCGAGCTCCGCGATCACCTCGCCCTCGCGAATCGTGTCGCCGGGCTCAACCTCAAGGCGAATGATCTGCCCGGGTATCTGAAACGCAAGGTCCACCGTTCGAGCAGGTTCGACGCGGCCTGCAACGCTGCGAGACTGACTTACGACGCGATTGAGCGCACGGGTCACTTCGACCGTGACTGGTCGCTCCACGTTCGCTGCAGGCCTTGTATCGACTTCTGCCTCTAGGGTGTCCGTCGCGGTCTGGGCCAGCACATCGGTCAGGAACGGCGAAACAAACGGGACGGCAACGGCCGACACGGCCGCTACCGCAATAACAAAAACGATCCGCTTCAAACTTCGTGTCTCTCTATTCGAGTTCATTAATCATGGCCCTCAATTGCTCGATGACGCGTCCCCTGAGATCCGCGCCACCGTCGGGAAGGCCCAGAAGTTTCTGGAACCGAAGTCCCTGGATCGCTAGGACGACAACCATAGCACCCGGAGTGTCTTGTGTGTCGGACAGGATACGCTCAAGGTCGCCGGTCAGTTCAGCCCGTAGCGGATCGAGCAGCCGCGGATCTGACGCGGCAGCCGCGAGAATCGCCATCGAGAGGTCGTCATCGACGGCTCTGGCTTGCACGATTGCTTCCAGGTGCCCACGCAGGGTGCGGGATCTGCGATCTTCCGGGACTGATGCCAGGCGTTCGTGATGTTCTGCGAGCATCTCATCAAGCAGCCCGGCAAGAAGCGCTCTCTTGGTCGGAAAATTGTATAAGACCCCGCCTTTACTGAGATCGGCCTCACGCGCGACGGCGTCGATCGTAATCTTTCCCGCGCCCTCTCTGTGCGCAATTGCCCGCGCAGCGCCGAGGATCCTTGGTGACGCATTCTTTGCCTGCATTTTGGATTGTATGGTCATTATTCACTGTCCATTCGGCAATTTTATTGAGAGATTTGGAGCACTGCCCCGTTGTCGGAAAGCAAGGTCAGTTCAGAGCTCTACTCTATGTCCGCTCCCGTAGAGTCGCAGGAATGCAGTGACTGCATCGGCCGCATGCTTGTCCCGCTCGACTGTTCTTTGCACGGCCAGCAGGCGTGGCATCAACAGTCCAGAAACGCAAAGATGTATGAAGTGATCCGCAACACGCGGGGGGTTGTCGATCTCAAGCGCGCCTTCCCGGGAAAGGCGTTCCAGAACTTTACTGATGAGTTCGCGTGCCCGTTTCGGTCCGGCACGAAAATACACCTCCCCGACCTCGGGAAGCATCTCGGTGGCACCGATACACGTCCGCAGAAGGCGGATGTAGGTTTCGTCCAGAACGAGATCGATCATGCGCAGGGCAAGTTTTTCCAACTGGGCGCGCGGCTCGGGACCTGCGGACAAGGGTCGGAGGATCTCTTCCGCAAGCCGACCGCATTCGGATTCCACGACGCTCAGAAACAGCTGCTCCTTGGTCGGGAAATACGAATACATTGTTGCCTTCGACACTTTCCCTTCGGCGGCAATGGCATCGACGGTGGCGCCTTCATAACCGCACCGGAAGAAGACCTCCCGCGCGCCGAACAAAACCTCGGCCATTTTTCTCTCGCGCATCTCGCTCTTCCTGTCCTGTGCAGCATTGCGGGATTTCAAACTTGACTGTACCGTCTAGTCGGTACAGTAAATTGATTTTTATGTGGCGGCAAGCCGCAAACCTGGGCGGATCGTTCGGAGTGAGTGCCGCCTGTCAGGCATACCCAACGCGGCTTTCAATTCGTCATGAGCTTCGGGCCGTGCTCCGTTCGCGGTGCTTTCTGGCGCGGGATTATTCCGCGAACAGGACGGACGTCATCATTCCGCCGAGCGTGCCGTCCCGTCGAAAGCACCCTCCGCCTCCCAGCGGCGTGCAATGGATCCAAGGGTGTCCAGCACACCGCGCAGCTCCGCGCCGCGTTCAGTCAGCCCGTATGTGACAGCGGGCGGGATGGTCATGGCCTGCTCGCGCCAGACCACGCCGGCATGTTCCAGCATTCTCAGCCTCTCAGTCAGGACCCGGGTGGAAATTCCAGGCACCAGCCGTTTGGTCGCGCCGAAACGCTGTGGACCCTGTTCGGACAGAACCCAAAGGATATAAATCGTCCAAGGTCCCGTGATGACACGCAGCAGCGCCTCCATCGGGCAGGAAGCTGGTTGGACGCTTTTCATTGTGGATAGCCCTCGCAGCCCACGAAAGTAAGTTACTTTTAAGTGCCTACTTTAACTGATGAAGCAAGGCACCTAATGATACTATATGGAAAACGGCAGCCTAACAACCCGCCGAAAACCGGGAGAGCGGCAGTGAGTGACAACGTGGCAAAATATGTCTACTGGATCGCGACCGGCCTTGTGGCATTGGTCTATCTGGGTGCGGCGGCCTTCTACATCTCATCCCACGACATGGTCGCGGGCATGTATCGCGAGGTGTTGGGCTATCCCACATACATCATCTGGCCACTCGCAATTTTGAAGATCGTCGGTGCCGTTGTGATCCTCTGGCGCCCTTCGGCGGTGCTGGCAGATTGGGCCTATGCGGCAATGTTCTGGCATCTGGTGCTCGCCTTCGGGGCCCATGTGGGCGCAGGCGATCCGGGTTGGTCGCCGGCTCTGGCGACCTGGGTACTCCTGATCGTCTCGTGGCTGACCGCCAATCGCGTGCGTGCGGTCAAGTCGGCCTATGCACCGGCAGTTCCGGCAGCGCCAATCTGATCTGCTGCGGAGTTGCCACGGGGGTGCCCATAGCCTCGGACTTGGGTTTAAAAGGACGACAACATGACTGAAAAGCAGCCGACATTGTTTGTTCCCCATGGGGGTGGCCCCTGTTTCTTCATGGACTGGAACCCGCCTGACGCCTGGGATCGGCACCGCAAATTCCTTGAGGACTTGCCTGCGAGCCTGCCGGCAAGGCCCAAGGCGCTCCTCGTGATCTCGGGCCATTGGGAAGAGCGGGTCTTTACCTTGCAGACCAACCCCGCCCCGCCTCTGCTGTTCGACTATCAGGGATTTCCGCAGCATACCTATCAGCTAACCTGGCCCGCGCCGGGCGAGCCCGCGCTGGCGACCCGCGTACGCGCACTTTTAGAAGACGCGGGATTCCAAACCGGGGCCGATGCTGCGCGTGGCTTCGATCACGGGGTATTCGTTCCACTAAAGGTGGCTTTTCCTGAGGCCGACATCCCCACCGTCCAATTGAGCCTGCGCGACGATCTCGACCCCGAGGCGCATCTTGCCGTCGGTCGCGCGTTGGCGCCCTTGCGCGACGAAGGGGTGCTGATCATCGGATCCGGCAATACCTATCATAACATGGGCAAGATGATGCGGGCGATGAGGGGCGGACCGGACGGCCCGGTGAACGGCGGAGACTTTGACCGATGGCTCACGAGTGCGGTGACCCATGAAGACCCCGCAGTGCGCCATGCCATGCTGGCCGAGTGGGATCAGGCGCCCGGCGCACGCGATGCCAATCCGCGCGAGGAACATCTGATCCCGTTGCACGTCGTGGCCGGGGCTGCGCTTGCGGATCGGGGGGAGAAGACCCTCGAGGATCACGTGTTGGGCGCGGTCGAAAGCGCGTTCAGATTTGGATAGGACCAACCATGAGCTTCGAACTTCCCCCGCGGCAGGGCCCGCGCCCCGACACCACCGATTGCGCCCCGCATGAGCAGGTGTCGCAGAACTCCTCGGCAGAGATCCACGCATTTTTCAAGGAGAAGGCCTTCGCCCTGCCCTTCGTCGAGCGCTGCCGGTCGGGCATCTCGGTGCCCGGCGCCGAAGCACTGGTCTTGCCGGTGGCGCATGCCTGCGGCCCGCGTGAAGCCTTCATGATCGGACGCGAATTTGCCCATGTGCATCCCTCCTATGACGGTTCGTCGCACATGATGCTGCCGCTGGCGGCGGTCGATGAACTCATCGCCAAGGGATGGGGCGAACCGCACCCGATGGCGTCGGCCGGACACATCCCGGCAAATGCCGTCATGGCCTTTGCGCCGCGCGATGGGTCAGAGGTCGACGTCATGATCAAAATCCTGACAACGAGCTGGGACTTCGCCCGCGGCAAGCTGGCCAACCCCGCGCAGGTTCACATCCACGGCTGACTCTCTCTCAAAGAACAGGAATACGCCCATGGCAAGCTTTCAGAACGGACCATTTATCGTCACAGGCGCCTCCGGCCAGCTTGGACGCCAGGTAATCGATCAACTGATCGAGGCGGGCGCCGGTCCGATCATCGCGGTCACGCGCAACGCCGACAAACTCGCCGAGTTCAGGGACAAGGGGGTGGATGTTCGCCAAGGCGATTTCAACGCGCCCGAAACACTGGGTCCGGCCATCGCGGGCGGCAAGCGGATCCTGATCATCTCCACCGACGATCTGGAGCCGGGCAAACGGCTCGCGGCTCATTCCAATGCGATCACCGCCGCACGCGAGGCGGGTATCGACCACATCGTCTATACCTCGCTTGCCAGCCCGGTACCCGAAAGCCCCATCACTTTCAGCAAGGATCATCAGAACACCGAGAAGCTGATCGAGCAAAGCGGCGCCAGCTACACGATCCTTCGCAACAACCTTTACACGGATCTGTTGCTTATGAGCGGACCGCAGGCGATCGACATGGGGCAGCTCTTTGCCGCGGCAGGGGACGGACGGGCGAGTTACGTCACGCGCGCCGACTGCGCCCGCGCCGCCGCTGCCGCGCTGATGAATGCGACCGACCGCGAGGTCCTGGACATCACCGGGCCCGAATCCACCGGCCAGGCCGATATCGCGGCGCTTTTGTCGGACATCGCCGGCAAGGACATCCCCTACGTTCCGATGCCGGCCGAAGACATGGTGCAGGCGATGATCGCAAATGGCCTGCCCGAGTTCATGGCGCGTGTTTTCGTCTCTTTCGACCAGGCAATCGCCGAAGGCTACCTTGATGTGGCCAGCGACGATCTCAAGACGCTCACCGGCAAGTCCGGACAGTCGGTTACCGATTTCCTGACCGAAAACCGGGCGGTGCTTCTTCGAGCGCCGCAGTAACTATAGAGGCGGACAAAATCATGAAACTCTACAACGCGAATTTCTCGCCCAATGCGCTGCGTGTGCGGGCGGTGGCACACGAACTGGGCGTGGACCTCGAAATCGTCCAGGTCGACATCCGGGCCGGGGACAACCGCGCGGCGGAATTTCTCGCTCGCAATCCCAATGCAAAGGTGCCCGTTTTGGAGGACGGGAATTTCGTGCTTTGGGAATCCCGGGCAATTTGTGCCTATCTGGCGGGGCTTCGGCCCGAGGCGGGCCTCTATCCTGAGGGCCGCAAGGCGCGGTCCCTCGTCGATCAATGGACCTGGTGGCAAGCGATCCACCTTGGCCCGGCGATGCAGAAATTGTCCTTTGAGCTGTTTCTCAAAGAGAAATTCGGCATGGGCGATCCCGATCCGACTGTGGTCGAAGCGGAACGAAAAGCCACAGATCAGTTCCTTGCCGTTCTGGAAACCGGACTCGACGGCAAGGACTGGATCGCAGGCGCACTCAGCCTTGCCGACTTCTATCTTGCGACCACCTTCATGTATCGCGATCAAGCGGGGATTTTACTGGACCAGTACCCAGGAGTTGCGAGTTGGATCGACCGGCTAGAAGCGCGTGACAGCTGGCAAGAGGCTGTGGCACCCCTAAGGGCGCTTTTCCGCTGACGTCGTGATCCAGGGGGTAACATACCCCTGACGAGTGCCGAGGTTGACGATACGGTCGGCCGTTGTCATCGCTTTGATCTGATCGTGGGTCAGAAAGTCAACTGACCCAGCCTCCCGATCAGGTCATCCAGTTCGCGGATCATCCGCTCACCTGACAGTGAGCGATCCACCACAGTGGCCGCCAAGGCTTCGCGCGTGCAGTCATCCACGATGCACAACACACGGAACCTTTGGCCATTAGCAAAGGCATCGGACACGAAGTCCAACGACCAACGCTGATTGGCGCGATCCGGCACTAGGATGGGCCTGCGCGTACCCAGTGCGCGTTTGCGTGATCACCTGCGGCGCACGGCCAGCCCTTCCTCGCGATAGAGACGGAAAAGCTTCTAATGGTTCACTTCAAAACCCTCTCTGGCCAAAAGGATGCCCTAACTACGATATCCGAACCGGCGACGTTTATTCGCCAGTTCCCGCAGCCATTGGCGCAGGGCGTGGTCGCTCCGATCCTGATTCCGATATGACTGGGAGTTCCATAAGTCCTTGATCCAGGCCTGTGGGTCACAAAATCTGTTGTCGCTTCATGCAGTTCTTTACGAAAAATATCTGCGGTACCAGATGTTGGTTCTTACATACCGTGGGCAAGAAGCCGTGGAAGAACATCGAAAAAGGCCTAGTCCACATGCTTGCGGCCTTCTGACGTTCTGCGAACTTGGCTGGCATGACCCCGGGTCCGACGCGGATAGCGGACTTAACTCTTGCTGCGGGTCTTAGGCGCGCCGCTTTCGCCCGAGAAGTATTCGTCCCAGGTGCGCCCGAGTCATGCGCACTCTTGGCCAAGAGCCAACTTAACATATGCTTGCTTATACGTTTTTGAGCCGTGTAGCCGCAAAGCTAAAATGTCACCCATGAGCAATTCAGGAATGTCACTCTCCCTTCCGAGACTGAGGGAGATTGGGCATGGGATGGGTGGTTATGAGCGAGCGCGAGTTGAAGCGCGTGGAGGTTTTGGCGCAGGTCGATGATGGACGGCTGAGCGTCGACAATGCTGCGAACATGCTGGCACTGACGCGTCGGCAGATTTTCCGGCTGCTGAAGCTTTATCGTCAGGATGGCGCGTCGGCGATCCGGCACAAGGCGCGCGGCAAGCCCCCGAACAATCGCATCCACAAAGCCAAACGGGATTACGCGCTGTCGCTGTCATGGCCACGTTATTCTTGGGACTCTTTCGTAGTGGCTACCCATTTTCGATATTTGGTAAAGTTATTCATGAGATATCCACACGGGACTAGCGTGCGTTTTCGAGGAACTCCGCTGCGCAGTTTAGCAAATCGGACCGTTCTGCGTTTTTCCCAAGCTGATCAATCGCTCTCCGCGCTGCCTCAAGGTATTCCGGTTCTGGTGTGGGGGCCGTGCCGGCGCAGTTCATCCACGAATGGTTCTTGAGGCTCGCTCCCTCTCGCGATCTGTGCTGAGGCAAGCTTTCGGCAAGCCGTGCAAGGCGATCCAACAGCTTCCGTTTATGCGGGAAGGCAGCACGAAGCCTGGTTTCAGAGGCGGGATCGTTCTTCAACACCAGCGCCGTTGCGAGCAAAGGTCGAGTCATTCCGAGGTCGATTGCAGCGACGATTTTGAAGCGATCTATACGGTTCTGGGAAAAGAGCGACCCGTGACGAATTTCTGGCGCGAGCACACCAGCGACTTGCAGCGTCAGATCCATCCGTCGACCAGCATGGCAGTTCCCGTGTCGATAGGCGAGCATTAGCCGCTTCGCCCCTTCCTTGGCGCGGATGCGGAGCCGGGTCGGCAGGTGCACATGTGCTGCTGTCTTACTGCGCACAGGCAACAGCTCGGACCCGCATGCTTCGCAGTGCATTGACCAAGCGAAGCGCCAATGGCGCAATGATATCCTAGGTACCTTATGCGCACACACGGAACAGTGCTGAAAATTCGACCAGGAAATACACTCAATCGGGAATTCAGCGCGTCGCTGGATCAACATGCTGTCGAGCTCCTCGGGCGGGAGGCGCAACGTTGCACAGAACCTGTCGGTGTCCACGCCAATCAGATCCGTCAACGTTTCCGGCGGACGTTCTTGAGCAAGCCCCAGATATCTGCAGAGCTCCGGCACTGAACAGTAGTTGGCGTCCGCCAGGCGCGTGATCCAGCTTGACAGCAGTTCGTCCTGAAAAGGTGCCGGACGCCTCGGCAGGGGTTTGCGGTTCACTGAAATGCAGGTTGCGGCTGGTTCCGAACGGTCCAGCTATGTTTGGCCCAAACCGGCTGCCAGGATTGAATCGCGTCATCCGTGATCCGCTCCTCGCCCGTCTCGATGGCGTCGATGGCGAGCGCCTTGATCATCGTGAACACACGCGACGTGATGCCGCCAGTAATGCCGAGGATGGTGCGCAGTGACTGGACGCTCAGACCAGACCCGCGCTCCAACTGCATGGCAGCGATCAGAGTCTGGACCAGCCGGGAAAACTCAACATCATCATCCCAGAGTGGCAGAAAATGTTCGTCCAGTCGGCGCGCCAGTTGCTCGTCACCGCGAATGGCCTCGGCAGCTTCGTTGACACCGAACACGACGAGCGATGCGCACAAATCGTTGGACAGAAAACGCAGCATGTTCAGGAACCGGCGTTGTTCCCGATAGCTTCCGGCCAGGAGATTGTGGACCTCGTCGATCATGATCATCTTAAGGTCCATGCCGCGCAAATGGCTGAGAGCTCGCACTTCCAGTTCCGAGATCGTGTGACGACCCCACATTGGCGCACCGATCGACGCCAGGATATGTTGGTAAAACCGCCGTTCATCCGGTGCAGGTGGCGCTTGCAAGAGAAGGATCGGCGTGCGCGTCACCCCGAGGTCCGAGCGATAGTTACTCGGGTAGAGGCTCTCCATCCGCTTGGCGATCATGGTCTTGCCGATGCCGGAGCTGCCATAAACCATGAGGCCCGGCATTCGGTACTGCCGGGGCATCTCCATCAAGGATATCAATCTGTTGAGAACAATGGTTGCGCGGTCGAAAGCGATCCAGCGATCGCTGCGAATGAGATCAAGTCTTTCGTCGTGGTCCATCAAAGTCATCTATCGGGTAAGTTGGGAGGTTGGGGTTACTGGTATCAATTGCAAACATCTCGCGGGATGGATCACGCTTCGGTTTGTCGTTTGGCAGGCGTGCTTTGCGTTCTTCGTCCAGGCGCGCCGTAAGCGTCCGTTGCCGCGACGCATGGGCGATACGCCGCTGTTCTTCGATGATCCCGAACAGAATTGCTTCCGATATCCTTCCGCCATGCCGCTCATGGAAGATTGCATTGGCGCGCCGCGACTCCCAAAGGGAAACTTTGGGCCGCGAAAGATCCTTGTAGCGCGCCGCAATTGTTCGACCATCGTCCGTGACCACCCAAATCCGGGACATATCTCGCGGGTCGTACTTGACCGTAACCTTCCCTGCCCCACGACCGATCATCGGCGCGAAGGCGTCGCTCCAATAGCCGATAGAAAACAGGTTGATCCCGGTCCTACCGAGTTGTCGGCGTTCTGACGGGAGGAAACTGATCCGGAAGGCATCTGTGTCCACGACTTGTCGGCCAGCATCGTCGCCCCCAAGATCGGCCCAGGCGGCCAGCGGGGTGCGCCGCAATCCGCTGTGGCGGGTGTTATGGTACCGACAGATCTCCAGCTGCAGCCAGTCCTCGAACTCGTCCAGCGTCATTGAGGCCTTGGCAGCGCTGTCATACTCGCCCTTGTCTTTTGGCGAGGATTGCGTCGTTCCCGGCAATACATGCACAGCACCCATGGTCGTGCCGATCAGCCGTTCGATATGCCCACCAACATGCACCCGGCCCGGCGGCCGGTACTTGATCGCGATGCCCCATTCCGCACAGGCCGATCGGAATGCGTCACTGCGAAAATCCCGGCCGTTGTCGACATGGATGGCCTGTGGAATCCCGGCTGTCGGCCAATAAAGTTGCTCCAGCGAGCTCGGTGTCCGGATGGACTTCGGCCGCACACAGTGGTCGAGGCAAAGGCAAATGGACAGGACGGAAGGTGCGTCGAAAGTGACATAGGCGCCCAGAACCACACGGGTCGCAACATCGATCGCAAGCGTCAGCCATGGTCGCGCCAGAGGTTTGCGCTCAACCTGATCAACAAGCACGATGTCCGCCAATGTGTGATCGATCTGGACGACCTCCAATGGACGTTCCACCTCCAACCTCCCTGCCCTCGCTTCGAAAACCTGGCTGGCGGCCTTCGATCCTTTCCGCTTCCGCAACACCTCGCGCTGGTCTATCGCGTCAAGGCGAGCCTTGATCGTTTGCCGTGCCGGTGGTTGAAAACCTCTGGCAAGGCACTCGGCACGAATCTCGCCCACAATCCTGCGAAAGCTAGGGCGTTCCGGAACCAAATATCGTTCACGCAATACCCGGGCGATCATGCTTTCAACGTGCTCTGGTAGACGAAGAGAGCCGGGCTTGGGGCCGCTGCGTTTGGGCAGGAGTGAACTTGCCCGACCATCGTTCTTACGCAGCATGCTCAAAATGCGCCAGGCTGTACTCCGCGAAATGTTCAACTGAGCCGCCGCAGCCTCCACCTCCCGCCCAATACTTTGGCCCTGAGCGAGCGGCGACAAGAGTGGCCTGAGCACCTCGGCCCTCTCTAGCGCTTTGTTCTTTGCCTCATTCGCCAAAGTCTTAAGTTATCCACAAAGTAGACCATCTCACGGTTAAAATTACCATCTCATAAATAACTTTACCATCCCAAAGATAACCTTACCAAATTGCCGCTGATAACAACGAAAAAATCATGCGCGAGTCTCACGAATTACATGACCATGACATTCGGTCCGGGCGCATAGCGCGGGTCCCGCAACCAGGTGAAGACCAGGTTGGAATTCATCGAATACCGCCGCGCCACCTGCGCCACGGACACGCCAGGCGCGCGCGTCTGCAGACAGATCGTGCGTTTCTCCTCGTCAGACCAGAACCGCTTCTTCTGCCCCTTCTTGCCCGCCATGAAGTGCCTCAAGATGTCCATTATCGATCATGGACATTATCGCCAGCAGACCTCCTCCGTTAGAGCGGTCACAACGGACGGATACGCCGATCAGCGACTTGGCAGAAAACAGTTGGGACGAGCGTGCGTCCGAAACATACCCATGCAAAAGCACAGATCACGCCGCGAATGACTCTACTGCGTGCTGGCAGAATCGATCTACCAACGGAGTGGATCGAAGTCGCCCTGGCCTTGCCAGGGCGATACGGTGTGGCGCAAGATCGCCAGTAAGCGGCATCCGAACAATGGATCGCCGGTCGTATGCGGTGACGTGCGGGATATCTGTCGCCAAAAGCCCGACGCCAAGACCGTTTGCGACCATTGAACGAAGCATCTCTACAGACTCTGTTTCGTAAGCGATCTTTGGATTGATCCCGTGCATTTGCGCCAGTGTCAGAAAATACCCGCGACTGTGCGGCAGGTTGATCAGGATCAGCGGGTCTTGCAGAAGTTCAGCCATGTCCAGCGCTTCACGGCCGGCCAGCGGGTGCCCGCCCGGTAAAAGGCCATAGGGCTGAACATCGGCGAGCGGCGTAATCCTGAGGCTTGAGGGCAGGCCGAAATCATAGATCAGTGCGACATCAATCTGACCGATCTCTATCCCCTCTGAAAGAGTTTCCAAATTCGCTTCGAACAGGTGAATCTCGGTTTCCGGTTTCATGTCTTGAAACCCGCGCACCAGGGATGGAGCATACCGTGGACCCAGGGTCGAAAATACGCCCAGATTCAGAACAGTATGTCCGGCAGCACCGGCATTTAGCACGCCCTGAGCCTCGTTGCGCAAGGTTCTGAACTCGCCCAGTTTACGTCGCCCATAGGCGGTTGGAACTATTCCCTGACCAGAGGTGCGGGCGAAAAGTGGGCGCCCGAGATGGCCCTCGACCTTGGAAATCGCAAGCGAAACCGAGGGCTGCGAGACATTGAGAAGGCGCGCGGCGGCAGCTGTGCTGCCCCCGTCGGCAGTGGCAATCACATAGTCGATCTGCCGAAGCGTTATAGGTATAGGTTTCATTTATCACGATATGAGAACTTAATGTTTCTATATATAGCATGCTTCGCCCTAAACTCCAGCGACTAGAAAGCTGGAGGTGCCCGATGCAACCATCACCCGTCCAAAACTCCAAGCCCCTCGAAGGCGTGCGAGTCCTGGATTTCACCCGTGTGCTCGCCGGGCCTTATTGTACCGCGCTGATGGCCGATCTGGGAGCCGACGTTATCAAGGTGGAAGCCCTTCACGGCGATGATTATCGCCATATCGGACCGTTTGATCAGGGCGAGAGCCTGCTGTTTCAAGCGATAAACCGAGGCAAGCGTTCGATTGCTCTGAACCTGAAATCAGATGAGGATATCGCGACGATCAAGTCGCTGCTGGTCGACACGGATGTGCTTGTCGAGAACTTCCGACCCGGAGTGATGGAGAAACTGGGCCTTGGCGTTGAAGCCCTCAGTGCCGCGTTTCCCGCGCTGGTGTATGTGTCGGTCTCTGGCTTTGGACAAACCGGAACCAACGCAGCGAAACCCGCCTATGACATTATCATTCAGGCCATGAGCGGTCTGATGGATGTAACCGGTGAACCAGACGGAACGCCGACCATGATTGGCGAAGCCATGGGCGATGTGGCCGGGGGCCTTTTTGCGGCATGGGGCACAATGGTCGCTTTGTTTGACCGCAGCAGAACTGGTAAAGGGCGGCATGTGGATGTTGCGCTGTTTGATGCGCTGACCGCGATGATGCCGCTGCTGGCCTGCCGCACCCTGATGGGCAAGGATGCCCCCACCCGTACCGGCAATCGTCATTCACTGTCGGCCCCCTTTGGTACCTATCCGGCAGGCGATGGGCACTTCGCGGTGGCGGTCTTGAATGATCGTCTGTTCGAAACCTTCTGCAAGGTCATCGAGCAGCCCGAACTGGCCAGGGATCCGCGCTTTGTCACTGATCCCTTGCGCCGCGAAAACGAACCCGCGCTTGCAGAACAGATTGCGCTCTGGGCAGGACAGCGGAGCGTGGCCGAGATTGTCGCCAGTTTGTCCGCTGCCGGAATCCCGGCTTCTGAAATCAAGTCGGTCGCACAGGCCTGGGCTTCGTCACAGGCGGTCGAGCGTGGCCTCGCGTCGGCGGTGGACCATCCTCTGTTGGGCCGCCTGAATGTGCCAGAGCAGCCCGTTCATTTCAGCGGTGCTGCGCGCGGCGACCGTACAGCTGCACCGGGATTGAATGCAAACGCAACCGAAATTCTGGCCGAATTGGCCAAAGGAGAAACAAAATGAACTATCCCATGTCCGAAGACGAACGTGCCGTAGTCGACCAGATCGAAAGGTTCTCGCTTGAAGTATTGGCACCGCAGGCCGCCGTGCTCGATGAAGAAGCGACCTTTGCGACCCTTCATTTGCCTGTCATGGCCGAGATGGGGCTGATGGGAATGAACCTTCCAGAGGGTCTGGGCGGTATCGGGCTCTCTGGCCCTGCGCTCTATGCGGCTGTCGAGGCGGTCGCGGGGGCGTGCGGCTCGACAGCCTCGATGCTGACCGCACATTTCCTTGCAACGGATTCAATCCTGTTGGGCGGGGGTGCCGAGTTGAAGGAGCGCTTCCTGCCAAATGCGGCATTGGGCAAGACCCTGGGCGCCTTTGCCCTGACCGAACCCCAGGCAGGGTCCAATCCCGCAGACATGACGAGCTACGCAGTGCGTGAGGGCGAAGGATATCGAATCAAAGCGACCAAGTGTTTCATTTCGAACGCCGGAGCGGCTGATTTCATCGTCGTCTACGCAAAGACCGACAGAGAAGCCGGAGCGCGCGGTGTTAGTGCTTTCGTTGTCGAACCCAAGGACATAGAAGGTGTCGACATCGCCCCGAACGAGCGGACCATGGGCCTGAAAGGGGGGCACGTGTTCGGCATTACCTTCGACTGTTGGGTGCCAGCAGCGAACCGTCTTGGCGATGAAGGAACAGGGTTCCGTACGGCGATGAAAGTGCTGGATAACGGGCGCATTGAAGTGGCGGCTCAGGCCACCGGCATTGCGGACGCCGCACTGAAAGCGGCGATCGTCTACGCCAAGGAGCGCAAGGTCGGTGGCCATCCGATTGGTGATTTCCAAGGGTTGCAATTCATGCTGGCCGATTGCGCCACCGAACTGACCGCGGCTCGGGCACTCGCAATGCAAGCCGCCGTCAAGCGCGGGACAGGCGCGCGCTATTCAACCGAGTCTGCCTTCGCCAAACTCTATGCCACCGAAGCCGCATGGCGTATTGCCGACAGAGCTTTGCAAATCCACGGCGGCTACGGTTATACACGCGACTTCCCTCTGGAACGATATCTGCGCGACTTGCGAATTTTCCGGATTTACGAAGGATCATCCGAGATTCAACGCACCATAATTGCAAGAGGGTTGCTGGCTTGAGGAAATGCTGAAGTTGAAACCCGGGACCGGACGGGCCAAAATATCGGCTCACCAAAGCTCAAATGCTGCGGCGCAGTTCAAACCGAAAACCAAATCCTACCTTTTGGATTGCGCTCTGAATCAGGGCACTGCCACCTCATGGCGCGACCTCTGACGTCCCCATTTACTTCGGTTGATCCGGCAGCCGCTGTTCCCTATTATGCGGATATCTGCGTGTTTGACAGG
Organism: Aquicoccus porphyridii; assembly: GCF_008369105.1. GTDB lineage: Bacteria > Pseudomonadota > Alphaproteobacteria > Rhodobacterales > Rhodobacteraceae > Aquicoccus > Aquicoccus porphyridii. Next base: position 124,618 of record NZ_VINQ01000009.1, read on the forward strand.
GCAGCGATCGCAAGCAATGCCACCGCCAAGAACCCGCGCCGCTATGCCTCCGGCGTCGCCTATGTGCTGGTCAACGGTAAGCTTTCGATGCGGGGAGGCAAGCGCACCGACGTCAATGCCGCCAAGGTCCTGCGAGAATTTGAAGCGTAACCGGAACCGCCATTACCGAGCGCAGTCGGCTCAGTCGTCTGGCTGGGTGCGCTCGACCATCTCCCTGAACACTCTCGCCTCGGCGCGTAGCAGCCGTGTTATGCGGTCCCGGTCAGCGAGTGCCAGTCCGCCCAATGCAATCTATGTGATTTTGGCTGCCGCCTGGGCTCAAACGGCAGTCCGGACGACGGATTTCTCCGCACAATAGTCCAACAGCATTTCCGTCTGTGCTGACCCCGGTGCAATGGCGGCCGGGTCGGTCCCTACGAGTGTTACAGCGGCCTGCGCTTCGTTCTGCCAGTCGAGAATGGGCGCTGCGGCTGCAACGAGGCCGGGGATGAAACGGCCCTCGACCGATGCGAATTTGCGTGCACGGGTGCGCTCCGCAAGAGCCGCCACGCCGGCCTTGGTCGGCTCCATGTCGAGCAGCAGGTTCGGTTGTCGCGTCAGCCGGCGCAACTGTGTGTCGCGCTCCGGTTCGATGGCGTGGAGTGGACCCCAGGCCAGGAACACGCGGCCGGTAGCCGAAGTCAGCAAGGGCAGGGTGGTGCCGAGCCCCATTGAGGTGTCCGTCGGTGCCGCGCCTCGCTCCCAGCGGACGACGGTCGCGCCTTGGTTGGCCCAGACAGACAGCAGCACGGTCATCCCGGTGTTCGCCGAAAGCTCGGGCAGACCGTCGGCGGCTGAGTTGACGAAATCGTGCCGCGCCAGCGCCGCCAGCCCGATCTGCAGCGCACCCGGCCCGAGGTCATATCTTCCCGACCGGCCCTGTTGTTGCACCAGCCCGGCATTGACGAAAGAGGCGAGGTAGCGATGCACCTTGCTTGGCGGCATGTTGCAGGCGCGACCGATCTCAGAGAGCGACTGCGGTCCGCCCTGTTCCGCCAGGTGCGCCAGCACACCAAGCGCGGTGTCGAGCGATTTCAGTCCCTGGCCGTGGCCATTCTCGTCAGACATCTTCGGCCTCCAGAAGCGTGCGTAACGGCGCAAGATCGGCCGCCACAATACCGGTTTCCGTCCGGGTGAAAAGGCAACGCACTTCGCGTCCCTCGAATGTCTGCCTGCCCTCGACCGAACCCTCATAGCCCAGCGTGAGCGAACGGCGCGACCACTCCGTGACGGCGATTCGCAGTTCGAGTCGGTCGCCATCGTGCATCGGGTGGCGGAATTTCGCGGACGCATCGACAAGCCCGAGGCCTACTGCGTCCAACTTGCGGCACAAGACCTGGTGCCCGCCAGCCGGTCTCAGGAGTGCGTGAAGCGCCGTGTCCATCCAGCGGAAAGCATTGGGATAAAAGACAATTCCAGCGGGGTCGCAATCGCCGAAGGTGATGTCGAAGGTCTGTATCGTCTGCATGTCATCTTTCCTTATTGTAAAATGCGTTGCATAATATGCAATCTTAAGGTATCAATTCGAAAAGGTCGAGATAAATTGGGAGGACCCATGACACAGCTTTCCAGCATAGAAATTCTCGGGGCGGGGCCCGCCGGGCTCTACACCGCGATCCTGCTTCGGCGGCTGCTGCCGCAGGTCCAGGTGCGGGTCACCGAGCAGAACCCCGAAGGCGCCACTTTCGGTTTCGGCGTGGTGTTCTCGGACCAGGCACTGGCCTTCCTGAAGGCCGACGATCCCGAGACCCATGACCTCGTCGCGCCGCACATGGAGCGCTGGCAGAACATGACGCTGAATCTGCCAGAGGGCTCGGTGACGCTGGACGGGGTGGGTTTCACCGCCATCGGCCGGTTGCACCTGATCGAGATCCTGACCGAGCGGGCACGGGCGCTGGACATCCCGATCCGTTTCGGCACCCAGATCACCGGTGTGGAAGAGCTTGAGGCCGATTTGGTGATTGGCGCCGACGGGCTGAATTCTCTGGTACGGCGCGCCTTCGAGGAAGAGTTCCAGCCCAGGATCGAGCATTTCGACAATCACTTCGCCTGGTTCGGCGCGCAGGTCCCCTTCGACACGCTGACCCAGACCTTCATCGAAACCGAGCACGGTCCGATGAACGCGCACCACTACCGCTTCACACCCGACCGAAGCACCTTCATCGTGGAATGCGAGCCCGAGACCTATCGAAAGGCCGGTTTTGCCGACATGGGCGAGGCGGAAAGCGCCGAGCGATGCGCCGAGTTGTTCTCGGACGTGCTGAAGGGCACCAAGCTCATCACCAACAAGTCGATGTGGCGGCAGTTTCCCCGCCTTTGGTGCGAAAACTGGGTGGCCGGGAAATACGCGCTGCTGGGCGATGCGGTTCATACCGCGCATTTCTCGATCGGCTCGGGCACCCGGCTGGCACTGGAGGATGCGATCGCGCTGGTCCATGCCTTGGCGGCGGAAAGCGATCTCGACGCGGCGCTGGCCAGCTACCAGGACAACCGTCAGCCCATCGCCCGAAAGATCGTCGACGCGGCCAATACCTCAGCCCTCTGGTACGACAGTTTCGGCGACAAGATGCAACTCGCGCCAATGGATTTCGCCTATGACTACCTGATGCGGTCCGGACGGATGACCGAAGAGCGTCTGCGCCAGGTCGCCCCACAATTTGCCGCCGACTACGCTGCGCAGCGGGCCGTGGCGGGCTGACCGCTCAGACCACCAGAATTCAATGCACGAACATCGCGGCCAGCGAGGTCCCCGCGCGGGACCCCGGCCGAAGGAGGAAGATATCATGTCACAGGATGTGACCCAGACCACCACGCTCACGGACCCGGTTGCACCGGATGCAGCGGGTGCCCGGGAAATCGGTTTCGACAAGGCGCAGCATCGCAATTGTTCCCAGGTTCTCTGGCAGAACCTTGCTCGCAACCCCGACAAGACCGCCGTCACCGGCCCGAAGGGCAGCCTCAGCTACAGTGAATTGATCGCCGAGGCGGCGCGCTGGGGCAACGCCTTCGCCCGCGCCGGGCTGGCTCGCGGCGAGCGGATCGCGTTCTTCCTCGACGACACGCCGGTCTATCCGGCGGCGTTCTACGGCGCTGTCAGGGCAGGCTTCGTGCCGGTGCTCCTGAACATCCAGACCAAGCCGGACGTGCTGAACTACTTCCTGAAGGACAGCGGCGCGCGCTTCGCCCTTGTCGAGGCGGATCTGGCGAAGGTCTTCGATGCGGAAACGCTTGCGGACACCCAACTCGAGACGCTGATCATCGCCAACGGCGCTGCCGACGTCGCCAACGCGACCGAGGCAGATGCATTCCTTGACGGCACCGCAACGACGCTCGACGCCGCCGATACTGGGCCCGACGACATGGCCTTCTGGATGTATTCCTCGGGCTCGACCGGGCGGCCCAAGGGCATCGTGCACCTGCATCACGACGTGGCCTATATCCAGGACAGCTTCGGCGCCCATGTGCTGAAACTGGACGAAGACGACATCTGCTATTCCGTGCCCAAGGCCTATTTCGCCTATGGCTTCGGCAATTCGCTGGTCTTCCCCTTTGCCGTCGGCGCCACCACGCTGCTGGTCCCCGACCAGCCGCGCCCCGAGGCGGTGCTGAATGCCATCGAGGCCTATCGTCCCACGGTGCTCTTCGGTCTGCCGACGCTCTACACGGCGCTCTGCCGCGCCCCTGATATCGACACCCGCGATCTCACCTCGCTGCGCCAGTCGATGTCGGCGGCCGAGATCCTGTCGGAAGACGTCTATACCGCCTGGAACGCCAAGGTCGGCCACGGCCCCACCGAAGGTCTCGGCTCGACCGAAATGCTGCACATCTACCTGAGCAACCGGCTCGACGATCACCGTCTGGGCGCGGCCGGCGCGCGGGTGCCGGGTTATGAAGTGCGGCTGGAGACGCCCGAGGGCAAACCCGCCGAGCCGGGCGAGGAAGGCGTGATGTTCGTGCGCGGGCATTCCTCGGCGCCGACCTACTGGAACCGCCCCGACAAGACCCGCGACACCATGCGCGGCGACTGGATCTACACCGGCGACCGTTTCGTCGAGAAGGACGGCTTCTACTACTTCCAGGGCCGCGCCGACGACCTGGTCAAGGTCTCGGGCCAGTGGGTCTGGCCGCTCGAGGTCGAGCGCTGCCTGAACGAGCACCCGGACGTCAACGAATGCGCGGTGCTGGCCGAGCAACTGGACGACAAGCGCACCGCGCTGCGCGCCATCGTCAGCCTCGTACAGGGCCGTACGGGTGACGAGGCCCAGACCAAGCGGCTGCGCGACCACATCAAGACGCACCTAACGCCCTACAAAGCACCGCGTCTCTTCGACTATCTGCCCGACCTGCCCAAGACGGGCACGGGCAAGATCGACCGCCAGGCACTGATCCGCAATCCGGAAACCACCGCCTGAACCACTTATCCAGGGAGGAAACCACATGACACCGATCAAGACATTCGCCGCCGCCGCGCTGCTGGCCGCCGGCCTCGCCCCCGCAGCCCAGGCGCAGGTGCAATCCTTTTCCACGCCGCCGCAAGGTTCGGTCTGGAACACAATGGCCTCGGTCATTTCCGGCGAGGCGCGCAAGAGCGCCGGCATGCGCCTGGTGGTGCAGCCCTATGGCGGCAACGCGCAAATGATGCAGGCGGTGAACGAGGCGCTGGCCGAGTTCTCGCTCAATGACGTGAACGACGTGATCACCGCGGTCGAAGGCTCTGGCGACTATGACAGCCCGATGCCCAACCTGCGTATCGTGGCGCGGGTCAACCCGTTTCCGGTGGGACTCTATGTCAAGGAAAGCTCGGGCCTGACCTCGGTCGCGGACCTCGAAGGCCGCAGCGTGCCCTCGGGCTGGGACGCCTTCCCGATCGCGCGGCCCCACATCACGGCCATCCTCGCCGCAGGCGGGATCGGCTGGGACGATGTAGACCAGGTGCCGGTGCCGGAACTGATCCGCGGTTCCGACGACATGGCCTCGGGCCGGGTCGACAGCGCCTTCTTTGCCGTGGGCGGTCCCAAGGTGGCCGAGGTCGACGCCTCCGTCGGCGGTGTCCGCTTCCTGAGTATCGATGCCAACGACGAGACGCTGGAGAAGATACGCGAGGTGCGGCCTGCGTTCTACTTCTCGGAGGTCACCCCGGCCCCGGTCCGCGTGGGCGTGGGCGAGCCGATGATGTTCGTGACCTGGGACAACGTCCTCGTCGCCGGGGCGCACGTGTCCGAGGAGCAGGTGCAGGCGCTGCTGACGGTGCTGTTCGAGCAACGCGAAGCCATTGGTGCCGCCTATCCGCCGCTTCTCGCGCTGAACCTCGAGACCGCGTTCAAGCAATTCCCGGGCGTAGAATACCATCCGGGCGCGGTGGCCTTCTTCGAGGACCGCGGCGTCGAGATGACCTCGGACGAGTAACGTAATGCCGGGGCGGCCCGACCGCCCCGTCCCTCAACGGAAAGGGCATGCTGTGGAACAGGACGTGACTTCCCCCCAGGCCTCGGGCGCAAAGGGCATCGTTGTCAGCGCTCTGGCCGGTATATTGACGATCGTCGCAATGGCACAGGCCGCGAGCCTGCCGTCGCGGCTTGGATATTCCTACTACACCGAACAATTCCTGGCGCTGGTGCTGGGGCTGAGCCTGGCGATCATCTTCCTCGTCACTGGCGTTGACACGGACCGGAAGCGCTCCGGTGCCGCCACGACGCTCGACTGGGTGCTCTCGGCGCTGGGCCTTGGCCTCTCGCTCTACGTGATGGTAGCCTATCCGAGCCTCGTGTCGCAGGCGATGTCACTGCCTTGGGATGCATTGCTGGTTGGCGGGGCATTGTTCCTGCTGGTGCTCGAGGGCCTGCGCCGCTCGGTCGGCTGGACGCTGGTGATCGTGGTTCTGGTCATCGTCGGCTACGGCATGATCGGCCACCTGGTGCCGGGCGCGCTGCAAACCCGCGAGGTCGCACCGCAGCGGCTGGCCGTCTATTTGGCCTTCGATCCCAACGGGCTGCTGGGCCTCACGCTCAACGTCGCGGCGACGGTCGTCGTGGCCTTCGTCTTCTTCGGCCAGCTGCTGCTGCGCTCCGGCGGGGCGGACTTCTTCAACGACATCGCCATGTCCACCATGGGCCACAAGCGCGGCGGCGCGGCCAAGATCTCAATCGTCGCCTCGGGCCTTTTCGGCTCGATCTCCGGCGTGGTGGTGTCGAACATCGTCGCCACCGGCGTCGTCACCATCAAGCTGATGATCCAGTCGGGCTTTCGCCGCACCACCGCAGGCGCGGTCGAGGCCGTCGCCTCCACCGGCGGCCAGATCGCGCCGCCCGTGATGGGCGCCGTGGCCTTCCTAATGGCCGACATCCTGCAGAAACCCTATGCCGAGATCGTCGTCGCCGCCATCGTGCCCGCGCTGCTCTACTACGTGGCGCTCTTCGTGCAGGCCGACCTTCAGGCGGCGAAACAGGGGATCAAGCCGCTCGACGTTAAGGACGCGCCGAAAACCGGCGCGGTCATGTCACGCGGCTGGGTCTTCATCCTGCCTTTCGCGGCCATTGTTACCGCGCTCTTCTGGTTCAACCAGCCGGCCGAGACGGCGGCGCTCTGGGGCGGGGCCGCGGCGCTCACGATTGGGCTGACCGTGGGCTACGGCAAGACCCGCATGGTGCTGCGCGACCTTTGGGCTTCGGCGGTCGAGGCGGGCAAGTCGATCACCCAGATCATCATGATCTCGGCGGCGGCGGGCTTTATCATTGGCGTGCTGAACGTCACCGGCCTGGGCTTCGCGGCCACCTTCGCGCTGGTCGACCTGGGCCAGGGCAATGTCTTCGTGCTGCTGCTGATCTCAGCCGTGGTCTGCCTGATCCTCGGGATGGGCATGCCCACCGTGGGCGTCTACCTGCTGCTCGCCGTGCTGATCGCGCCTTCGCTGGTGCAGTCCGGCGTCGAGCCGATTGCGGCGCATCTGTTTATCTTCTACCTCGGCATGATGTCGATGGTGACGCCGCCCATCGGCATCGGCGCCTTCTTTGCCGCCGCCATCGCCAAGGCCTCGCCCATGGCCACCGCCTGGGAATCCATGCGCTTCGGCTGGACCGCCTATATCGTGCCCTTCCTCTTCGTCTTCTCGCCGGCGCTGCTCCTGATCGGCGACCCGATGGAAATCGTCGTGGCCGTCACCACCGCCGTCATCGGGGTCTATGCGATCTCGGCCGCGTTCGTCGGCTGGTTCCATGGCCCGGCAGGGCAGGGGCGGCGGGTGCTCATTGGTTTGGCCGGGGTTGCGCTCTTGCTGCCGCCGGGTGTTGGCGGGGCACAGACGTTGTGGATCAATGCGGCAGGTTTCGCGGTGCTCGCAATTCTCTGGGTCACCGCCCGGTCGGATCGCGCCACTGCCCGCCCGCTGCCGGAAAACGAACAGAGCTGAGACGCCCTCACGCTCAAAACGAAAGGAAAACCCATGACCTACGCTTTCACCCCCGCCCCCGTGTCGACCGTCGCCATCGCCGACAGCGACGCGCGCATCCCGGTCCGCCGCATCTTCTGCATCGGGCGCAACTACGCCGCCCACGCCGTCGAGATGGGTAAGGACCCGGACCGCGATCCGCCGTTCTTCTTCCTCAAGCCCGCCGACGCTGTGGTCGAGGATGAAGCGACCATCCCCTATCCGCCCCAGACCGAGAACTTCCACTACGAGGCCGAGCTGGTCGCGGTGATCGGCACAGGCGGAAAGAACATCGCCGAGGAAGACGCGCTGGATCACGTCTGGGGCTACGCCGTCGGCAACGACCTGACCCGCCGCGACCTGCAGCTGAAGGCGCGCGAACAGGGCCGGCCGTGGGATCTCGGCAAGGGCTTCGATCTGTCCGCCCCGATCGCGCCGGTGCATCCGGTGGCGAAGGCGGGTCACCCGTCCAAGGGCTTCATCCGGCTGACCGTCAACGGCGAGGTCAAGCAGGAGGCCGATCTCTCCGAGCTGATCTGGTCGATCCCCGAGATGATCTCGATCCTGTCGCACTCGATGGAGCTACGCCCGGGCGACCTGATCATGACCGGCACGCCTGCGGGTGTCGGGCCCTTGGTTGAGGGCGACACCTGCGTCGTCTCGATCGAGGGGCTGGGCGATCTGACCACGAAAATCGGGCCGAAAGAATGACCCTGAAGCTGCACAACTTCTTCCGGTCGTCCACATCAACTCGGCTGCGTGCCGCGTTGAACTACAAGGGGCTCGATTACGACTATGTCCCCTACGTGCTGCGCGACGGGGAGACGCGGCGACCGGACTACCTCAGGCGCAATCCGCAAGGCCTCGTGCCGACGCTGGAGCGCGAGGACGGCAGCCACCTGACCCAATCTCTGGCCATCATCGAATGGCTTGAGGAAACCCACCCGGAACCCGCGCTTCTGCCCGCCGATGCCGACGGCCGGGTACGGGTCCGGGCGCTGGCGCAGATGATCGCGCTGGAGGTGCATCCGCTCAACAACCTGCGGGTGCTGTTCTACCTGCGCGATGAGTTCGGTGCTGACGAGGCCAAGCAGAAGGAATGGTTCATCCACTGGGTGACGCTCACCTTTGGCGCGTTGGAAATCGCGCTTGCGGACAGTTCCGAGACGGGCCGCTACTGTCATGGCGACCAGCCGTCGCTGGCTGATCTCTGCCTCTATGCGCAGGTCTGGAACAACAAGCGCTTCGACATTGCGCTCGAAAACTGGCCCACTATTGCCCGTATCTTCGGAGAATTGGACCAGCTGCCCGCCTTCCGCGACGCCGCGCCGCCGAACCAGCCCGACGCCGCCTGACCAAACCAAAAGGAGACCGCCATGGACAACGCCATGCAACCCGAAGACACGCCGGAACTGCGCGCGCTCTACAAGGGCTTCGAGGACAACCACATGAATCCGCTCTGGACCCAGACCGGAAACCTCATGCCCGGGCACCCCAAGCCCAAGGCACAACCTCATGTCTGGAAATGGGCCGACCTGCTGCCCATGGCCGAGCAATCCGGCGACCTGGTGCCGGTGGGCCGTGGCGGCGAGCGCCGGGCCATCGGCCTCGCCAATCCCGGTCTCGCGCCGCACGCCTATTGCACACCGACGCTGTGGTGCGCCATCCAATACCTCTTGCCCGGCGAGAACGCCCCCGAGCACCGCCATTCCCAGAACGCCTTCCGCTTCGTGGTCGAGGGCGAGGGCGTCTGGACCGTGGTCAATGGCGACCCGGTGCGCATGTCGCGCGGCGACCTGCTGCTGACGCCAGGCTGGGCCTTCCACGGCCACCACAACGTCGCCACCGAGCCGATGGCCTGGATCGACGGGCTGGATATCCCGTTCAGCCAGCAGATGGACGTGGGCTTCTTCGAGTTCGGCGCCGAGCGGGTCACCGACAATGCCACGCCGAACTACAGCCGGGGCGAGCGGCTCTGGTGCCACCCCGGCCTGCGGCCTCTGTCCGGCCTGCAAGATACGGTATCGTCGCCGATCGGCGCCTACCGCTGGGAGCACACCGACCGCGCCCTGACCGAGCAGTTGCTGCTGGAAGACGAAGGCCAGCCCGCCACGGTGGGTCTCGGCCACGCGGCGGTGCGCTACACCAACCCGACCACCGGCGGCGACGTGATGCCGACCATCCGCTGCGAGTTCCACCGGCTGCGCGCCGGCACCGAGACGCCCCTTTGGCAGGAGGTCGGCTCCTCGGTCTTCCAGGTCTTCGAGGGCTCGGGCGCGGTGGTGCTGGGCGGCGAGACCCGCAAGCTGGAGAAGGGCGATATCTTCGTGGTGCCCTCCTGGGTCGGCTGGTCGCTGCAGGCGGAGACGCCGTTCGACCTGTTCCGCTTCTCCGACGCGCCGATCATCGAGCGGCTCAACTTCATGCGCACCATGGTGGACGGGCAATGACCGGCCACGCCGCGGACACCGCCGCCCGCGATGCGCTGCGCGCCCGCCAGGGCGGCGGCGCCCGCTACGACGCCGAGACCGCACCGCATGACGACCTCTTGCTGGCGCGCCGCGGCACCGCCTACTTTGCGCGCAAGCTCAACGAGTTGAACGATGCGGACCTTTATGGCCCCTCGCTCCGCAACGGCTGGACCCGCGCCCACCTCGTGGCCCACGTCAGCTATCACGCCCGGCTCCTCGCCCGCCTCATTGAAGGCGCACGCACGGGCATAGCGCAGCCGTTGTACCCCTCCACCGAGGCCCGCGACGCCGAGATCACTCTTGCCGCCACCCTGCCGCCGCGGGCTTTGCGCAACCTCTTTCGCCATGCCGAGGTGCATCTCAACGTCGAATGGCGCGATCTGGAGGACGCGGATTGGGACGCCGCCCTGCTCCTGCCGGACGGCACCGCGATCACCGCGCGCGAGACGCCAATGCTGCGGGCAAAAGAGGTCTGGCAGGCGGCGATCGGCCTGGACAACGGAGGCAGGCCGGAGGACATCCCCCGGCCGGTGCGCGCGCGGCTGGCCGGCTAACCCGGCTTCTGCCTCACGCCGTCCTGCCACATTTTCTGGCCCGGTCCCATGATCTGATCTGCCTTGATTCCGACCTCGGGATCGACCAGTCGACCTGGCTCGTAACCCAGTCCGATCTTGCCCAGTCCCGTCGCGTTCGCCTGGTCGCTGATTTCCTTCGGGATTTGGTCAGGCTCAATAGTGCTGCTTTGAGTGGATAGACCACCCAATCGAAGGCACAGATTAGGCTCCTTAGCGGCCTCCTGTGCAAGAACAACGATTTCCGTGCTGTGAGGCTCACTGAACCGTGTGTGACCGGATGCTGAACTTATTTGTGAAAAACGACAGCGAAAAAGACCGTACTCGCGCTGACAGTGTGCAAATATCATGATATTTGCACCAGTCACTTCATGCTATGAAAACAAGGCTGTTAAACAGTTGCATATTTCCGGTGCATATATCTTGGATCTGATAGCCTCAAAACATGCTTATTGGTTACGCCAGAGTGTCCAGCCACGGACAATCCCTTGATCGTCAGATCGGCGCATTGAACGCAGCCGGTGTTGAGCAGCCTCATCTGACTGGTCCAGATTGATTGTTAGTGCATGATCGGCCTGGGTTCCATGGGGATGATGGTTTCGGGGGCCGGCGGGCGGTAGCCCAATGCACTGTGGGGTCGTTTGGTGTTGTAGTGCTTCCTCCAGTCTTCGATGACGATCTGTGCTTCCCGCAGGGTGTAGAAGATCTCTCCGTTGAGAAGTTCGTCCCTCATCCGCCCGTTAAAGCTTTCGCAGTATCCGTTTTCCCAAGGCGATCCTGGCTCAATGTAGGCTGTCTGAGAGCCGACGGCGGCGATCCAGTCCCGGACCGCCTGCGCAACGAACTCGGGACCATTGTCAGACCGGATGAAGGCGGGAGCGCCACGCAGGATAAACAGGTCCGTAAGAACGTCGATCACGTCTGTCGAGTTCAGCTTGCGCTTCACTTTGATCGCCAGACATTCCCGGCTGTGCTCATCCAAGACGTTCAGCGTTCGGAAGACCTTGCCATCATCTGTCCGGCAGTGAACGAAGTCATAGGACCAGACATGGTTCCGATACTCGGGCCGCAGCCGCACGCATGATCCATCGTTCAGCCAGAGCCGTCCCTTCTTTGGTTGCTTTGCTGGAACCTTCAGCCCCTCTCGCCGCCATAGCCGTTCGACACGGCCATCACTGACCGACCAACCCGCCTCTCTGAGCAAAACCGCAATCCGACGATAGCCGTATCGGCCATATTGCCTGGCCAACTCGATCATATCGGCAACCAATCGATCCTCATCTGCACGGCCTCTCGGGACATGCCTCTGCGTCGAACGATGTTGTCACTGTACCCTAATAAATCAGAATCTGCGGATTCAGGGCGTTTTTGTACCCTTAATTACAATATTTCCACAGGCTTCACGCCTCAGGATTTGACACCATCTGAGCTTTTCCAGATTGCATCGGCGCGGGTCAGAAGCGCTTCACGGTTTGCGCCGGCGCCAAGTTCGGATATGGCCTGACGAGCTGCCTGCAGAGCGCTCACGGATGCACTTGGGGGGCTCGTTTCATGCGTCTTCCTGGTCGGATGCTCTGTTTTCCGCCGCCCAGGAAACCGCTGGCCAAGGTCCTGCGACAACCCACGGGCCTGCTCAATCACCCGACGATGTTGAGGAAAGGCGCGGCGCAACTCCCGGGCTCCCCGGTCGTTTCCGCGCAGGATGATGGTAGCTCCCAACAAGGGACGGGTCGTGCCGATATCGACCGCAGCAAGTGCCGGGAGTGGACAAAACATGGGGGTCATCTTCGTCGTTGCGGCCCGTGCTAAGGTGAGTTCTTTGCGTGTGGGGCTGCCATGGACGTACGGATTACAATCGAAACTACCTTCGACAACGGGGAGAAGCGCACTCATCAGCTTGACGGCAT
>NZ_VINQ01000081.1 GCF_008369105.1 Aquicoccus porphyridii
GAGCTGTTCAGCAGCGGCGAGGCCCAGATCGAGCTGATCGAGGGGGCGGAAGCGAGTCTCTATGTGATCATGCGCGAATACGGCGACCTGCCGGTGTTCGTCGCGCCCCAGGGCGAGCAGATCATCGTCGAGGCGCTGCTCTGGCCGGAAAGCGACGTTACCGACGCGACCGCCTTCAACGAAGAGGTCCTGCTCAGCCGGCAAGAGCTGTTCAGCAGCGGCGAGGCCCAGATCGAGCTGATCGAGGGGGCGGAAGCGAGTCTCTATGTGATCATGCGCGAATACGGCGACCTGCCGGTGTTCGTCGCGCCCCAGGGCGAGCAGATCATCGTCGAGGCGCTGCTCTGGCCGGAAAGCGACGTTACCGACGCGACCGCCTTCAACGAAGAGGTCCTGCTCAGCCGGCAACTGTTCCCGCTGTCGAGCATCGGCCTGCTCAACCTGCCGGGCGAGGAGCGCTGCTACAGCATGTTCGGCGCGTTGAGCACGACTTCGTCGCTGGCCAGCGTGCTGCACGAAATCGAAACCCTGGCCGGCAACGTGATCCGCGCCACGGAAGTCTACGCCGGCTACCTGAAAGCCCGGGCCTGAGGGAGGA
>NZ_VINQ01000082.1 GCF_008369105.1 Aquicoccus porphyridii
TGATCTACTTCCTCTGCACCAGCGGCGCATCCTACGTGAATGGCGCGGAAATCCACGTCAACGGCGGGCAGCACGTCTAGGCGAACGGCGGAAAGCAAAAAGGCCCACCCGGAGGTGAGCCTTTTCGTCGTATTCATGGTGCCCAGGGACGGAATCGAACCGCCGACACGGGGATTTTCAATCCCCTGCTCTACCAACTGAGCTACCTGGGCAACGGGGCGCAATTAAACGGGTTTAGCGCGGCAGTGTCAACACCGGCGAAGAAATTTTTTTTGTTTTTTAACGCCTTACGATCCCCTCGCGGTTTCCGCCGGACTGCCGGGCCTCAGTTCCAGGCCTGGCGTTCCTCGTCGCGCAGCTCCACCGGCAGGCTCCGGCCTTCCTCGGCGGAGCGTCGTGCCAACTCCAGCAGGGCCATCAGCGCGCAGGCCTGTTGCGCCGACACCGGGTTGCGCGACTGGCCGCGGATGGCGGCGGCCAGCGCCTGGTAGTAGCGGCTCTGGTCGCCGGCCGGGGTGACCAGCGACTGGCGCAGGCCCTGGCCATCGATGTGCTGCAGCAGGTCGGGATCGCGGCCCCAGCCGGCGGAACCGGGGTG
>NZ_VINQ01000083.1 GCF_008369105.1 Aquicoccus porphyridii
CGCCAGGTCGACGGCGCCCACGTCGCGCTGCTGGCCGAGGTGCTCAACCCGGTGGCCTGCAAGGTCGGTCCGGAGATCGGCCGCGACCAGTTGCTGGCGCTCTGCGAGCGCCTCGACCCGCGCCGCGAGCCGGGGCGCCTGACTCTGATCGCGCGGATGGGCGCGCAGAAGGTCGGCGAGCGCCTGCCGCCGCTGGTGGAGGTGGTGCGCGCGGCCGGGCACCCGGTGATCTGGCTGAGCGACCCGATGCACGGCAACACCATCGTCGCGCCCTGCGGCAACAAGACCCGCCTGGTGCGCAGCATCGCCGAGGAGGTGGCGGCGTTCCGCCTGGCGGTGTCCGGCTCCGGCGGCGTGGCCGCCGGGCTGCACCTGGAGACCACCCCGGACGACGTCACCGAGTGCGTCGCCGATTCCAGCGGCCTGCACCAGGTCAGCCGGCACTACACCAGCCTCTGCGATCCGCGGCTGAACCCCTGGCAGGCGCTCAGCGCGGTGATGGCCTGGTCCGGCGCAGAAGCGATCCCGAGCGCAACCTTCCCCCTGGAGACCGTGGCATGAGCGGCATTCCCGAAATCACCGCCTATCC
>NZ_VINQ01000084.1 GCF_008369105.1 Aquicoccus porphyridii
TGCGCAGGAAACCATCGGCGGTGAGCACCTCTGCGGTCTTCTCCGGCTCCTTGTAGTAGCCGACCATGGTCGCGCCGCTACGCACCTGCACCTCGCCCTCGTCGCTGATGCGTACCTCGACGCCGGGGCTGTTCTGGCCGATCCAGCCGGTCTTCTGCCGGCCGGGCCGGCAGACGTGGGAGTAGCCGCTGTTCTCGGTCATCCCGTAGACCTCGAGCACGTCCAGGCCCAGGCGGCGATACCAGAGCAGCAGCGCCTCGGGTACCGGCGCCGCGCCGCAGAGCGCGTAGCGCACCGCGTCCAGGCCTAGCCCGGCGAGCACCTTGCGACCGACGATGCGGCCGAGGATCGGCAGCTTCAGCAGGCGGTCGAGCTTCTGCGCCGGCATCTTCGAATACACCCCCATCTGGAACTTGGTCCAGATGCGCGGCACGCCGAACAGCAGGGTCGGCCGCGCACGCTTCATGTCCTCGACGAAGGTGTCCAGGCTTTCGGCGAAGAACACCGTGGTTCCCCCGTAGAGCGACCCCATCTCGACGAACATCCGCTCCGCCACGTGGCACAGCGGCAGGTAGGAGAGCATCCG
>NZ_VINQ01000085.1 GCF_008369105.1 Aquicoccus porphyridii
TCCGAGCCATGGCCGAACTCCAGCCCGCCGACCTTGCCGTAGCCGACGATGACGAAGTCCGGATCGCACGGCGTGCCGTCGGCGCGCAACGGCCGGCCATGACGCTGCACCAACTGCCGCCAGGCCAGTTCGAGGACCTCGACGAGGATCGCCTCGGCCAGCCAGGTCAGGTAGTCGCTGACCTTCATCAACGGCAGCGTGCCGGCGATCTCCGAGGCCGCCACCCGCAGCCCGTGGGCCAGCTTGAAGTGACGAAGGGTCTCCATCTGCTGCTCGAGGTCGTCCTCGGGAATCCGCATCAGCCGTTCGCGCAGCTCGGCGGCCAGCTCGGCGGCCTGTGGAGGACGGAACAGGCGCCCCTCGTTGAGCAGCTCGTCGAGCAGAATCGGGAACCGCGCGATCTGCTCGGCAACCATCGGGCTGGCCGCGCAGAGGGTCAGCAGGCGCTCCAGCGCGCCGGGGTTCTCGGTCAGCAACACCAGGTAGGCGGAACGCCGCGCCACCGCTTCCACCAGCGGCAGGACCCGCTCCAGCACCAGGTCCGGCTGGGGGTTTTCCACGGTCATCGCCAGCAGGCGCGGA
>NZ_VINQ01000086.1 GCF_008369105.1 Aquicoccus porphyridii
GCCGGGGGAAATCCCGCCGAGCAGGGCGTTCGGTCCCTTGAGCACTTCCACCCGCTCGGCGAATTCGATCGGTACCCGCCAGGACGGCAGTAGGCCATAGAGGCCGTTGAAGGCGACGTCGGCGTTCTGCACGCTGAAGCCGCGAATCGTGTAGCTGTCCACCAGGTCGCCGCGACCGCCGACCACCCGCACCGACGGATCGTTGGCCTGTAGCAGGTCGGCGACGCTGCGCGCCTGCTGCTGCTCGATGGTCCTGGCGGTGTAGCTGGTGATGCTGAATGGCGCATCCATCACGTCGGCGTTGCCCAGCATGCCCAGGCGCGCGCCACGGGCCACCTGGCCGCCGGCGTACTCGGCGGGCAGGGTCTCGGCACCGGCGGCCTGGGCGGTGATCAGCGAGGATTGCAGTTCCAGCGCGCCATCGGTGGCTGCCGGCACCAGGGTGTAGCTGCCATCGCTGCGCTGCTGCAACTCCAGGCCGCTGCCCAGCAGCAGGCGGTGCAGCGCCTCGACCGGCGCGTAGCGGCCGCGCAGGGCGGCGCTGCGGCGACCCTCGGTGAGCGCCGGGT
>NZ_VINQ01000087.1 GCF_008369105.1 Aquicoccus porphyridii
GAGGTCGGCCTGATCGAGATCAACGAAGCCTTCGCGCCGCAAGTCCTGGCCTGCCTGAAGTTGCTCGGCCTGGACTACGAGGACCCGCGGGTCAATCCCCATGGCGGCGCCATTGCCCTCGGCCATCCGCTCGGCGCCTCCGGTGCGCGCCTGGTGCTCACCGCCGCCCGCGGGCTGCAACGCATCGAGCGGCGCTACGCGGTGGTCAGCCTGTGCGTCGGGCTCGGCCAGGGCGTGGCGATGGTGATCGAGCGCTGCCGATGAGACACCGTTCCCCCTAGAAAAAGAGGCGCCCAGGCGCCCGTTCGGAGTGCGTATGAACAACAACAAGAAATGCGCGTTTTTCCTGCTGCCGATCCTTGCCGGCGATAGCGTTCCCGCCCTGGCCGAGGGCTTCCTCGAAGACTCGCGGGCCAGCCTGGCCTTGCGCAACTTCTACATGAACCGCGACTTCCGCGATGGCGCGGGACGTGCGAAAAGCGAGGAGTGGGCCCAGGGCTTTCTCTTCGACTACCGCTCGGGCTATACCGAGGGCACCCTCGGCGTGGGTC
>NZ_VINQ01000088.1 GCF_008369105.1 Aquicoccus porphyridii
GTCCAAGGTCCGTCCGCTGCCGGCGGGTGTGGCCATCGCGCCGCGCTACCGGATCGGCGGCACGGCCGATCCGCGGGTTTTCCACAGCCGCGTCGGCGCCGGCCGAGCCGCTTGCCGAGACGAACAGTGCCAGCAGGGCCGGCCGGAAGACTGATATACAGCTACGCATGGACGTTTTCCTTATGACCGGAAGCAGCTCCGGCTTCGTCGTTTTTATGGATGTGGACTGGCGTCTCAGGGTTATCCACAGGACGTTCAGTCGCTCGGGTCCCGTATCGGACACGCCCAGAGTTCGACCGCCGGGCGCTCAGGGTCCGGCGGACCGATCCAGCGCGCCAGCGCATCGCAGCGCCCCTGACGGCAGATCCGGTAGTCGCCGGCCTCCGGTGTGCGCCCCAGCCGCAACGGTTGCAGCGGCGGCACCCCACGGTGGTAATGCCAGGCGCCGTCACGCAGCACGGCGCCCTCGGGAATCTCCATCCCCGCCCCGCTGCCCCGCACCCGGGCCTCTTCCAGTAGCAGGCCGCGCTCACTCAGGCGATAGTCTTCT
>NZ_VINQ01000089.1 GCF_008369105.1 Aquicoccus porphyridii
CGGCGACATCCTGGCCCTGCGCGCGACCCTGGCGCGGGTCGCCCGCGGCGAGGCGCTGGTGGTGCAGTGCGGCGACTGCGCCGAGGACATGGACGACCACCATGCCGAGAACGTGGCGCGCAAGGCCGCCGTGCTGGAACTGCTGGCCGGCGCCCTGCGCCTGGCCGGCCGGCGGCCGGTGATCCGCGTCGGGCGCATCGCCGGGCAGTACGCCAAGCCGCGTTCCAAGCCGCACGAGCAGGTCGGCGAGCAGACCCTGCCGGTCTATCGCGGCGACATGGTCAACGGCCGCGAGGCCCATGCCGAGCAGCGCCGGGCCGATCCGCAGCGGATCCTCAAGGGCTATGCGGCGGCGCGCAACATCATGCGCCACCTGGGCTGGGACGCCGCGTCCGGGCAGGAGGCGAATGCCTCGCCGGTCTGGACCAGCCACGAGATGCTGCTGCTCGACTACGAGCTGTCGATGCTGCGCGAGGACGAGCAGCGCCGGGTCTACCTCGGGTCGACCCACTGGCCGTGGATCGGCGAGCGCACCCGCCAG
>NZ_VINQ01000090.1 GCF_008369105.1 Aquicoccus porphyridii
ATGCAGCCGAAGCCGAAGAGGAAGCCGGCCTGTGCCGGGGTTTCCGCGTAGAAGGGCGGCAGGGTGCCGACCTCCAGGCCTTGCTGGCGCAAATGACGGGCGATGCGCAGCACATCCAGCGGTTCGCGACAGCGCGCCGCGAGGTGGATCCCGGCCACCGCCGGCAGCGCTTCGAGCCAGGGGCTCAGGTCGCCGTGCAGGCGTTCCAGCAGGCGCCCGCGACGCTGGGCGTATTCGCGTTGCAGGCGGCGCGTATGGCGGGCGAAGTCGCCGCGCTGGATGAACAGCGCGAGGGCGCGTTGCTGCAAGGTCTCGCTGTGCCGGTCGACCAGCTTGCGCGCCGCCAGCACCGCTTCGCGCAGGCTTGCCGGCGGCAGCAGGTAGCCGAGGCGCAGCTCGGGGAAGAGGGTCTTGGAAAAGGTCCCGAGGTAGGCCACCTGGCCGTTCCGGTCGAGGCTGCGCAGCGACTCCAGCGAACGCCCGTCGAAGCGGTACTCGCTGTCATAGTCGTCCTCGATGATCAGCGCCCGGTGGCGCTG
>NZ_VINQ01000010.1 GCF_008369105.1 Aquicoccus porphyridii
CTTGACCCCCAGCGAAAATACCGAAACACTCAAAACAGAAACATGATCGCAGGCAGATAATCAGCCGTGCCCGAACTGTCCGGGAATTACTGAAATGGCTGTCCGGGATTTAGCGAAATCGCTGTCCGGTAATTTTGAAATCCGCAAGGGCTACGCAGCGCCGGGCCTGCTCAGCTCAAAGGGGTCAATTTTGAATGCCGATAGGGGGTCAGCTTTGGATGCCGATTGACACTTTTATTGCTTCAACGAACACAAAGAGGGCGCAGAGCGTCGAAGTCTACACATTACCTCCACCCGGTTTGATGAACCGCGGGCAATGGAGGTTGTCGCCGGAGCTCAGACGGTGGTCGGTATCCACGGGTGTAGGAATGGCGAGGGCGCGGACCTAATATTGCTGGGCGGCCTTGATCACCGTCTTTTGAAAATTGTCCAAGGTCACCTCATCCGAGCAGGATGTCGTTGTCTTGCCTCTGGCCATAAGTTCCCTGCAACCAATCGCTTCAATATCTGTAACCGAGGAAAATCCGGGCGCGGGGTTCAGATAGAGCTCCCCTGGGACATGCGTCAATCTTTTCTCAAGACACCGCAGGAACGTAAAGAATTTATCGGGGCTATACAGGCGGCACTGGTAGAATATCAAGTGCCAACTTAGACGTTGACTAGCTCGACGAGCTTTGTGGCTACATCCAACATAAGTTCTTCGGCAGTACTCAAGCCGCTTCTTGAAGCAAGCATGGGGCTAACGTTGCGTAGAGCTTCATATGTTGTATCGTGAACGACAGGAACGAGTAGCTCTCGCGCAAGGAGCACCGAGAGCTCTTTGTCGGCGATACCTTCCGCGTTTAGGCGGTCTAGAAACGCTGGCGTTACCAACACAATCCCAATTCTCGACTTTGCCAGTCCGCGGTCGATCTCGCGAAGCAATGCCGAACCAAGAGGGACGTCCTTTTCGCTAAACCAAACCGAGACACCCTGCGTTTCAAGCAGATCATGTAGCTCTTTAGCAGCACCTTTCCGGTCATCCCAAGCGTGACAAAGAAAGACATCTCGGAGCTCAGTCTGAGACGCTCGCCTCTCGACATTTTCGCGGACTGGCGTGAGCGCTCGCACCTCGGTTGGTGTGTACATCGCCGACGATCCCGCAGGAGACCACCTTGGCTTGCTACTGCCGCGTCCACCGCCACCGCGCCCACTACTTACCGAAGGTGTGTACGATGAGGGGTAGGATGGGTACGAACTGGAACCTCCATAGCTGCGATAACCACGTGAGCGACCGCCACAAGCCGGACATGCCGCCGCTGCGGCTGCTGAACGATGTCCACGTACTGGTGCTGTGCATCTTGCCATAGTGCCAACTATACCTTGTAGCGCAGCGCTTCTCAAGCGCTAAACCTATGCCGACCTACACTCCAAATGACTTGTAGCGGTTCGGCCTCCTAGGAGGTCTTTGCAAAATATGGCTAAAAGCGGAGTTGCTTGAAAGCACTTGGCCGAACCAAAACCAGCGCTCAGTTGAGCGCTGGTTTTGTCATTCGGGCAAAGTCCTCCTGTGTGGTGCACCAGAGCGGGATAGAGGCCGAACTGCTATAGCTGATGATGATATTGATCCACATACGAAACTCATGGCACTACTGAACCGAGACTTTCATGACTATACAGAGGTAGTCTAGGTTACCAAATTATAGCTCTACGCACCGCCAAATGATCAGCCTCTAATTTGGCATCCACCAAGAGATCGCTGGCATCTGCATTTAAGTACGCATAGTCGTGTGCCTTCAAGAGCATGCCGTGCACAATATCAACTGCTTCTTTACCCACTCCGACGGCGGCCTCGACACCAAGCGCATCATAAATTACTTCGCGAAAGACGTTTTTTAGGTCGCTCTTCTTTTGTTCCGCGTAGGTGGGAGCAACTTTCAAAGGAAGTTCCTTTACCGATTTGACTTTTCCAACCTCATTCAACTCATAGATATTAACCCACCGGTCAATTGGCAGCCTATCTAGCTCTTTATTTTCCTCCGCATGAATAAGGTTGGCAACAATGAGATGCATTCTGTCGCCGATGAAGCCTTCTAGAATAACTATCCGAGCCTGAGTCTCCCGGCACGAGAGGTTCCGTTGTTCGTCATTGCCGTGAAACAATTCGCTGAAAATCCAGGATTCAGGGTCAATATTCAGCGCGTTGAGACGTTCAATAAATCTGGTTTCTTCAGGGTGTTCGTATTTTCGGCCCGCGTAGCCGCAATAGCCGATCCAGCTCGCGAGAAATGTGCATGCAACGCTACGGCCTGAGGCCGTTCGAACCGAATAGTCAGCGAATAATTGACCGTCAGCTGGCAGAGTCTGACGGCTGCCATTTACATCATCCCTGAAGTTGAGGAAGATATCTTGTGCCGACAGTGTGTCACCTCCTTGGGCGGCAAGAAGCTCAAACTCACCGCTATCTCTGTTCTTCCACGGAATTAGCGATAGAATCCTGGCATCGTTTAATATGTGGCTTTGAATGGAGTCATTCGAAAGCAACCGATTCAGAATTGAGAGATCATGAGGCATCTTATCGAGAAAGGCGCCGCCCTCTACGCCAGACTGAGTATGGCCGACTAGGTGTTTTAAGCCGCTACTACCTGCACGCCAAAAGTCTGCAGAGGAGATTTGAAAACCAGTTTCTTCAATGAATTTACTTATCGCAAGGACCGCTGGGTTTCGGGTTTCAATAAAATCACAATAATATGGCTTCAGAATGTTTGGATTACTGGAGAACGCGTCAAATGAGGATACATCCGTAAATATCGGCTTCTCGCCAAAGTAATAGAATTCGAACTCTTGAAAGTCAGAAACTAATTGCAAGTTTCTTTCATGAAACCGAGTAGGTGTTCCGTCGTAAAAAATCACAAGATCTAGTGCCGCTGCTCTATTTGCAACGCTATCTGCAAGCTCGTCAATCGCGATTTCCGCAGTTATATCAAAGATGCATTTGTTGAGTTGCTCCATGTGTCGTCTTAGAGCGGCACGACTCTTGATTGATACATCCAATTTTTTGCTGAATAACATCGGATCGACCGCGCAAAGCAGCTCAATCGCAATGTCCTCATGCTCAACGCATTGTTTTAGTTCAGCGAGGCAAGGCAGTGCATTCCGATCGGCCATATATCCGGATGCACCAAGTATTACGAAACCAACTGTTCGCAAGAAAGTCTACCCCCCCAAAAAAAATCCCACAGGAAGCATACTAGCTACAACCTGTGGGATAACTGTTCAACACCAAATCTGGAGTCAGCACTCGAATCCTGAGTGCGGTGCCGGTTCTCGGTCGAAGATCTTTGCGTCTTGCCGTATGGTGATTGAGAAATTACGTTGACACCACTCGCATGGCCGTCGCCCTTCTCCGCCGAATACATGGAGATGTGCCGCTTCGAGATTTACGCGAGGCGGTCTCAGGCCAGACTCTTCGCACGACGTAACAGTCGAGAGAAGAGCGCCGACTTTGCCGTTGCATTCTGGGTGGATTGCAAGAAACCGTGCCTTTTCGCGCACGCGATCTTGCGCAGCCTTCCATTTGCTAGATTTGTCCATATTTCCCATGTTTTCCCCTAAAGAGCTGATTGTCTGTCATTTACAACCAAGCCAGCTACGAAAAGGTTATGGGGACAAGGTTGAACCATTAACTCGCACCTGTGTCAATAGAGCAACTCCGGAGGCGTGATTTGCGCCACTTCATGCTGATTGAGCCCCCGTTTCACCAGCGTCAAGCAGGGCTTCACAACACACCTTGTCTTGCATCGGTATATATCCGTCGATGCATTCTCAGTCGTCGCGGATGGCTGGTCCATCGATGAACATTGCTACGCTTCGTGGAATCACCCGATCTATGTGACTAAAAAGAGACTAGACCGCCCTCGTGCATTTCTCGATATCTACTAAGCTATTGATTTTATTTGGAGGCGAGTACCGGAATCGAACCGGTGTACACGGATTTGCAATCCAACAAAGCCTTCGGGTGCCATGATGGTACAAACCTTCGGCCCACTGACTAAATGTTGTCAGTTCGGAACCCATCCAGCAGATCCGCCCAAGCCTGCATCAATTCCACCCGCTGATCCCAATAGGTCGCACGATTGTAGGCCCGACGAATGGCATCCTTGTCCTGATGCGCCAGCGCCGCTTCAATCACGTCGGGGTCGAAACCTCGGTTGTTGAGGATTGTGCTGGCAGTGGCGCGGAAGCCGTGGGCGGTCACTTCTTCCTTTGCATATCCCATACGGCGGATGGCAGAGTTAAAAGCATTCTCGGACAGCCATTTTCGGTTCGAATTGAGAGACGGGAAGATCAATTCCACCCCCTCGACATCAATCCAGTTTCGCTTGACCAGTTCCAGCGCCTGATCAGATAAAGGGATGATGTGGTCCCTGCGCATCTTCATGCGATCGGCGGGAATGCGCCAGCTACGCTTCTCAAGGTCGAACTCTTGTTGTTTGGCGCCTCGCACCTCTCCCGGGCGGGTCATGGTGAGAATTTGGTACAGGATGGCGTCCTTGATCACTCCGGCGCCGGTGTACTCGTCGAGGTCACGCAGAAACTGCCCGAACGTCTTCACGTCCGTGATAGCTGCCCGGTTGGTGACCTTCACCGGAAGCAGCGAGCCTTTGATGGTCTCGGTGGGGTCATTGTCAGCTCGCAACGTGACCACCGCGTGGCGGAACACGCCGGCGAGGGTGCCGCGTAGCTTCTTCGCGGTTTCCCTCCTTCCACTGCGTTCGACCCGTTTCAGTAGGTGCAGAACCTCAGCGGCCGTTATGTCTCGGATCGGCCGATGATGAAGTTCTTCGGCCAGTGTGTGGATGTGCCAGATCTTCTTGCGAATGGTCGCATCGGCCAGCTCTCGGTCATAAGCCATCTGCAGGTACTCTTCTGCCACCAAATGAAAGGTGTTGCGAGCCTGGGTTTCTGCTTCGATCTGATCGAGGCGCCGTTGCACCGCCGGATCTTGCCCGCTGGCGAGTTGGTCACGGATTGCATCCCGCTTTGCCCTTGCTTCTCTGAGCGAGACATTGGGGTATGACCCATGGGTGATCGTGCGTTCTTTCCCTGCCAACTGGTATTTCTGCCGCCAGAGTTTCGACCCGTTTGGCTTCACCAGAACGAACAAGCCCAAAGAATCATAAATCTTGTAGGGCTTGTCTAAGGCCTTGGCGGTTCTCACTTTTGCGTCCGAAAGCGCCATGTGGGGTATCACCTCCCAAACCGGATCCCGGTACCCCAGTTTGGTACCCCAAAAAGGTGGGGTATCGGGTGGGGTACAGTGTTCCACAATGTTCAGGATGATACCCGAAAAGCATCCAAAAACTCAATGTTTTTGGGGCGTTATGTGCATCTATGTTTGGAAGAAATGGTGCCCAGGAGAGGACTCGAACCTCCACGTCCTTACGGACACTAGCACCTGAAGCTAGCGCGTCTACCAATTCCGCCACCTGGGCAGGTGTCGTGAGGCAGGCGTTTAGACCGCGGCCCGAAAACTGTCAATCGGTTTTCCTGCAAAAGCGTTGGTGGCCGTTTTGCCTTGTCCAGCGCGCCACCGGGCGGTAGGAAAAACCGACATCTTGCAAGACCGGAGGGCGCCATGTCGAAGCTTCTCACCATTTATGGCGGATCGGGGTTCGTCGGGCGGTATATCGTCCAGCAACTGGCAGCAAAAGGCTGGCGGGTTCGCGTGGCCGTGCGGCGGCCCAACGAGGCGATGTTCGTCAAGCCCTATGGCGTGCCCGGCCAGGTTGAGCCGGTCCTGTGCAACATCCGAGACGATGCGAGCGTTGCCGCCGTGATGCAGGGCGCGGATGCGGTGGTGAATTGTGTCGGCACGTTCGACGCGCGGGGGCGCAACAATTTCGACGCGGTTCAGGCCGAAGGGGCCGAGCGGATCGCGCGCATCGCGGCGGAGCAGGGCATCGCGCGAATGGTGCATATCTCGGCGCTTGGTGCGGATCGTGACCAGGCGAGCGATTATGCCCGAACCAAGCGCGCCGGAGAGGAAGGCGTGCTGCGCCATATGCCGAATGCGATGATCCTGCGCCCGTCGGTGGTGTTCGGCGCCGAGGACGGGTTTTTCAACCGGTTTGCCGGGATGAGTCGTTTTGGCCCCATTCTGCCGCTGTTCGGGGGCGAGACAAGGTTCCAGCCCGTTTATGTGAGCGACGTGGCGCGTGCGGCCGCGATCGGTGTCGAGGGCAAGGCCGAAGGCATTTTCGAATTGGGCGGGCCCGAGGTGAAAAGCCTGCGGGGCTGGGTTGGCGTGATGCTGGAGACGATCCACAAGCGACGGTTGGTGGTGAACCTGCCGATGTGGATCGGGCGGTTGATGGCGTGGGGGTTCGACATGGTCGAGATCGCCAGCTTCGGGTTGATCGGAAATGGCCTTTTGACGCGCGATCAGGCGCGGCAGTTGGGCAGCGACAACGTGGTGGCCGACGGGGTCAAGGGGTTTGCCGACCTGGGGATCGAGCCCGTCGCTGTCGAGGCGGTAATCGACAGTTACCTGTGGCGGTTCCGCCCGTCCGGACAGTATGATGCGATCCGCGATTCTGCCAAGAATCTCAAGGTTTAGGTCGAGTAGGCCAGGGCAAGAAGAGCGGCCCCGAGCAGCGCCCGGTAGATCACGTAGGGTGTGAAGCTGATGGTGCGCAGCAGGCGCATCATGAACCCGAGCGCGAGAAGAGCCGCAACGAATGCTAAAAGCGCCGCGATGGCGCCGTCGCGGGCGGCGGCCATGTTGGCGGTGCTGGCAACCTCGTAGCCGAGTAGCGCGCCGGAGGCGAAGATCGTGGGGATCGACATCAGCATCGCGATTTTCGCAGCGTCGTGACGGGCATAACCCATCATGCGCCCCGCCGTGATGCAGATCCCCGAGCGTGATGTGCCGGGGATAAGCGCAACGGCCTGCCAGAGGCCCATCTTGATGGCGTCGGAAATGCTCCAGTCGGCATCGGTTTTCGTGGTCTCTCCGGTCTGGTCAGCCCACCACAGGAACAGGCCGAAAATCAGCATGGTCCAGCCGATTACAGTCATCGAGCGCATGGCATCGCTCAGGCCGGTGAGCTTGAGGATCAGGCCGAGCAGGATGGCGGGGATCGTGGCGATCAGAAGCAGGAAGGCGAGCCGCGAGCCGGGCGTGTCGATCCGGCCGGTGAGCATGCGCGGAATGCCTGCGAGGCCCATGCGCACATCGCGCCAGAAAAAGAGAATGACCGCGAAGAGCGTGCCGACATGCACGGCGACGTCGATCACCTGGCCCTGATCGTTCATGCCGGTGAGTTGCGGCAAGAGGATGAGATGGCCCGAGGATGACACTGGCAGGAATTCGGTGATGCCTTGGATCAAGGCGACGAGAATCAGGTGAAAAAGGGGCATATGCTCGGCTTTGGCGTCTTTCCCGCCAGCTATAATGGGGGGGCAGGCAAAGGGGAAGGGAACAGTTAGGTCCGCTTCGGTCTCAAAAAGAGCATGTTTTTCAAAATTAATTTCGCGCCGCGCTAAAATCTCTTCATTTAGGTCACTATTACTGACTTTTCTTTCACCGTGCGATGTATTAAGCAGCGGTTCACTGGAAAAACTTGCGGAGATGATCGCCGTGGCAAAGCAACCGATGCTGAAATTCGTGACCGTCGGACGGGACATGCCCGAAAAGCGTGTGCCCAATCTGCGCCGCAAGGATTTCCACGAGATTTATGCCGAGTACGCGGACGAGAAGGCCAAGGAGCAGGCCGGGCGGTGCAGCCAGTGCGGCGTGCCCTATTGTCAGACCCATTGCCCGCTGCACAACAACATCCCCGACTGGCTGCGCATGACCGCCGAAGGGCGGCTGCGTGAAGCCTATGAGTTGAGCCAGGTGACCAACACATTCCCCGAGATCTGCGGCCGCATCTGCCCGCAGGACCGGCTCTGCGAGGGCAATTGCGTGATCGAGCAATCGGGCCATGGCACGGTGACGATCGGCGCGGTCGAGAAATACATCACCGATACGGCGTGGGAAGAGGGCTGGGTGCAGCCCATCGCCCCGGCGAATGAACGGCCCGAAAGCGTGGGCATCATCGGCGCCGGGCCCGGAGGGCTGGCCGCCGCCGACCACCTGCGCCGGGCCGGCGTTCAAGTCACGGTCTATGATCGCTATGACCGGGGTGGCGGGCTCATGACCTATGGGATTCCGGGGTTCAAGCTGGAAAAGGACGTGGTGATGCGCCGGATGGAGCAGCTCGAACAGGGCGGCGTTGGTTTCCGGCTCAACTGTAACGTGGGCGACGACATCTCGTTCGAGGAGATCCGCGCAACACATGATGCGGTGATCATCGCCACCGGTGTTTACAAGAGCCGCGAATTGCCGGGGCCGGGTGCCGGGGCCAAGGGCATCGTGAGGGCGATTGATTACCTGACCACCTCGAACCGTCTGGGCTTTGGCGACAGCGTGCCGGATTTCGACAGCGGCGAATTGAACGCCGAGGGCAAGAAGGTGATCGTGATCGGCGGTGGCGACACGGCGATGGATTGCGTGCGCACCGCCGTCCGACAGGGCGCGGAGAGCGTGAAATGCCTCTATCGCCGGGACCGGGCCAACATGCCGGGCAGCCAGCGCGAAGTGAAGAACGCCGAGGAAGAAGGCGTGATCTTTGAATGGCTGGCCGCGCCCAAGGGATTCAAGGGCGACCCGGTCAGCGGCGTGATGGTCCAGAGGATGCGGCTTGGCGTGCCCGATGCGACGGGGCGGCAAAGCCCCGAGGTGATCGAGGGTGCGGACTATACCGAAAGCGCCGACCTTGTGATCAAGGCGCTCGGGTTCGAGCCCGAAGACCTGCCCGCGCTGTGGGATCAGCCGGAACTGACCGTGACCGGATGGGGCACGATCAAAGCGCAATATGGCAGCGGCGAGACCGATCTGGAGGGCGTTTACGCGGTGGGTGATATCGTGCGCGGGGCGAGCCTTGTCGTCTGGGCGATCCGCGACGGGCGCGACTGTGCCGATGCGATCCTGACCCGGCTGAACGGCGTTAAGAAAATCGCGGCGGAGTGAAAAACCGGGGGGTGACATGCGCGCACCCCCCGGCTGCTCCCCGGCTGCCGGGTAAAACGCCGAAGAAAGTTAAAGTTTCAGACATGCTGACGTATTCGATGAAGAAAGTGTGAATCGCGATGACGCGAGAAATGACGGGAAAATGCCTTTGCGGATCGGTGACCATCACGGTCACGGATGCGCATGACCCAAGCGTCGGCGCCTGCCATTGCCGCATGTGCCAGCGCTGGTCCGGCGGGGTGTTCCTGTGCTTTGAAGCGAAGCCCGGGACGGTCGGGGTTCGCGGCGAGGTCGCACGATACGCCTCTTCGGCATTTGCCGAGCGCGCCTTTTGTCCGCGCTGTGGGTCGCATCTCTGGATGCGCAACACGGACAGCGCGGACGCGCCCTATGACTTGATGCCCGGTCTGTTCGATGCTGCCGCGGGTTGGCCCTTGAGATCCGAGATCTACACGGATCGGGCGATGGCCTGTGTTTCGCTTGCGGGCAATCACGAACGGGCAACCGAAGACGAATACGAAGCGAAAAATTCGCACGTGAATGAAAGGAACTGAGCCATGACCATCTATGACGCCGATTGGGCCAGGGCCGAAGAAACCAAGCGCGCCGATCTGGCCGAGCACGGAATGTACCGCGAGGAGGACGAGCATTCGTCCTGTGGTGTGGGTCTTGTCGTCAACCTCGACGGCAAACCCAGCCGCAAGGTCGTCGAGGCCGGGATTGCCGCGCTCAAGGCGGTGTGGCACCGCGGCGCGGTGGATGCGGATGGCAAGACCGGCGACGGGGCGGGCATTCACCTGCAAATCCCGGTGCCGTTCTTTTACGACCAGATCCGCCGCACCGGGCACGAGCCGCGCAAGGACGAGTTGATCGCGGTGGGTCAGGTGTTCCTGCCGCGCACGAATTTCGGCGCGCAGGAGACCTGCCGGACCATCGTGGAAACCGAGGTTCTGCGCATGGGCTATTACATCTATGGCTGGCGGCACGTGCCGGTGGATATCGAGTGCCTTGGCGAAAAGGCCAACGCGACCCGGCCCGAGATCGAGCAGATCATCATCTCGAACACCAAGGGCGTGGACCAGGTGACATTCGAGCGCGAGCTTTACGTGGTGCGCCGCCGGATCGAGAAGGCGGCAATGGCCGCCGGGATTCACGGGCTTTACATCTGTTCGCTGTCCTGCCGGTCGATCATCTACAAGGGGATGATGCTGGCCGAGCAGGTGGCCGAGTTCTATCCCGATCTGCTGGATGAGCGGTTCGAGAGCTCTTATGCGCTTTATCATCAGCGTTACAGCACCAACACCTTTCCACAATGGTGGCTGGCGCAACCGTTCCGCATGCTGGCGCATAACGGCGAGATCAACACGCTCAAGGGCAATGTCAACTGGATGAAGAGCCATGAAATCCGCATGGCGTCGTCGACATTTGGCGATCTTGCCGAGGATATCAAACCGATCATCCAGGCCGGGTCGTCGGATTCGGCCGCGCTCGATGCGGTGTTCGAGGTTCTGGTGCGTGCCGGGCGCAACGCGCCGATGGCCAAGACCATGCTGGTGCCGGAATCCTGGTCCAAGCAGGCGGTCGAGCTGCCGCAGGCGTGGATGGACATGTATTCCTATTGCAACAGCGTGATGGAGCCGTGGGACGGGCCTGCGGCGCTGGCCATGACGGACGGGCGCTGGGTCTGTGCCGGGCTTGACCGGAACGGGCTGCGGCCGATGCGCTTTGTCGTGACGGGCGACGGGATGCTGATCGCCGGGTCCGAGGCGGGCATGGTGCCGGTGGACGAATCGCGCGTGGTGGAAAAGGGCGCGCTTGGCCCCGGTCAGTTGCTGGCCGTGGACATGAAGGAGGGCCGACTTTTCCACGACACCGAGATCAAGGACAAGCTGGCGGCGGCACAGCCCTTTGGCGAGTGGGTCGGCAAGATCACCGAGTTGGAAGAACGGCTTGGGGGGGTCGAGGAAAAACCGCTCTTTGCCGGGGAGGAGCTGCGCAAGCGGCAGATCGCGGCGGGCTATACGCTCGAAGAGCTGGAGCAGATCCTTGCGCCGATGGCCGAGGATGGCAAGGAGGCGCTGGCCAGCATGGGCGACGACACGCCCAGCGCGGTCCTGTCGACGAAATACCGGCCGCTGAGCCATTTCTTTCGGCAGAATTTCAGCCAGGTGACGAACCCGCCGATCGACAGCTTGCGGGAATACCGGGTGATGAGCCTCAAGACGCGGTTCGGGAACCTCAAGAACGTGCTCGATGAAAGCAGCGCGCAGACCGAGATCATCGTGCTGGAGAGCCCGTTCGTGGGCAATGCGCAATGGGCCGAACTGACCACGCTGTTCAACGCGGACCTGGTCGAGATCGACTGCACCTTTCCGGCGGGCGGAAGCGAGACCGCGCTGCGCGATGCGTTGGAGCGCATCCGCGCCGAAGCCGAGGACGCGGTGCGCAGCGGGGCCGGGCACCTGGTTCTGAGCGACGAACACCAGGGGCCGGACCGCGTGCCGATGCCGATGATCCTCGCGACGAGCGCGGTGCATTCGGGGCTGACCGCCAAGGGGCTCAGGACCTTCTGTTCGCTCAACATACGGACCGCCGAGTGCATCGACCCGCATTATTTCGCCGTGCTGGTGAGTGCGGGCGCGACGGTGGTGAACCCCTACCTCGCCGAGGATTCGATTGCCGACCGGATCGCGCGGGGCCTGTTGGACGGCAGCCTGACCGAGAATGTCGCGCGCTATCGCGAGGCGATCGACCAGGGGCTTTTGAAGATCATGGCCAAGATGGGGATCAGCGTGATCTCGTCCTATCGCGGGGGTCTCAACTTCGAGGCGGTGGGGTTGAGCCGGGCGATGTGCGCCGAGTATTTCCCCGGCATGACCAGCCGGATCAGCGGGATCGGTGTGTCGGGCATTCAGAAGAAGATCGAAGACGTGCACCGGCAGGGCTGGCACATGGGTCGGGACGTTCTACCCATCGGCGGGTTCTACAAGGCGCGCAAGACGGGCGAGACCCATGCATGGGGGGCACAGACGATGCACCTGATGCAGATGGCGTGCAACAAGGCGTCTTACGAACTGTGGAAGCAGTATTCAAAGGCGATGCAGGCCAACCCGCCGATTCACCTGCGCGACCTGCTGGCGATCAAGCCGCTGGGCAATCCGCTGCCGATCGAGGAGGTCGAGAGCATCACCGCGATCCGCAAGCGGTTCGTGACACCGGGGATGAGCCTTGGCGCGCTCAGCCCCGAGGCGCACAAGACCCTCAACGTGGCGATGAACCGGATCGGCGCAAAATCGGACAGCGGCGAGGGTGGCGAAGACCCGGCGCATTTCGTGCCTGAACCCAATGGCGACAACCCGAGTGCCAAGATCAAGCAGGTGGCATCGGGGCGGTTCGGCGTGACGGCGGAATACCTCAACCAGTGCGAGGAACTTGAAATCAAGGTCGCGCAGGGAGCCAAGCCCGGCGAAGGTGGGCAGCTTCCGGGGATGAAGGTTACCGACCTGATTGCGCGGCTGCGCCATTCGACCAAGGGTGTGACGCTGATCAGCCCGCCGCCGCATCACGACATTTACAGCATCGAGGACCTAGCGCAGCTGATCTATGATCTCAAGCAGATCAACCCGCGCGCCAAGGTGACGGTCAAGCTTGTTTCAAGCTCGGGCGTGGGCACGATTGCCGCCGGTGTGGCCAAGGCCAAGGCCGATGTCATCCTGATCTCGGGCCACAATGGCGGCACCGGGGCGAGCCCGGCAACATCCATCAAGTATGCGGGCCTGCCATGGGAAATGGGCCTGACCGAGGCGCATCAGGTTCTGTCGATGAACAAGCTGCGCGAGCGGGTGACGCTGCGCACCGATGGTGGCCTGCGCACCGGGCGCGATATCGTGATGGCGGCGATGATGGGGGCCGAGGAATACGGCATCGGCACCGCCGCGCTTATCGCGATGGGGTGTATCATGGTGCGTCAGTGCCAGTCGAACACCTGCCCGGTTGGTGTCTGCACGCAGGATGACGACCTGCGGGCCAAGTTCACCGGAAGCGCGGAAAAGGTGGTGAACCTGATCACCTTCTATGCGCAAGAGGTGCGCGAGATCCTGGCCAGCATCGGCGCGCGCAGCCTTGACGATGTCATCGGGCGTGCGGATCTTTTGAGCCAGGTGAGCCGGGGTGCGGATCATCTTGACGATCTCGACCTCAACCCGCTGTTGATCACCGTGGATGGGGCCAAGGACATCGTTTACAACCGCGAGAAGAAGCGCAACAAGGTGCCCGCGACGCTGGATGCCGAGATCGTGCGCGATGCCAAGCGATTCCTCGAAGACGGCGAGAAGATGCAGCTTTCCTATGCGGTGCAGAACACGCACCGGACGGTGGGCACGCGGGTCTCGTCGCATATCGTGCGCAATTTTGGGATGCGCAACGCGCTGCAGCCCGACCACCTGACCATCAAGCTGACCGGGTCGGCGGGGCAATCGCTGGGTGCGTTCGCCGCGCCGGGCCTCAAGATCGAGGTGAGCGGAGACGCCAACGACTATGTCGGGAAGGGTCTTTCGGGGGGCATGATCGTTGTACGCCCGCCGATGGCAAGCCCGCTGGTGGCGAGCGAGAACACGATCATCGGCAACACGGTGCTTTACGGGGCGACCGACGGTCATCTTTTTGCCGCAGGCCGCGCCGGTGAACGGTTTGCCGTGCGCAACTCGGGTGCGAAAGTGGTGGTCGAGGGCTGTGGATCGAACGGATGCGAATACATGACCGGCGGCATTGCCGTGATCCTTGGCTCGATCGGGGCCAATTTCGGTGCGGGGATGACCGGCGGCATGGCCTATCTCTATGATCCGCAGGGTGAGGCGCAGAAACTGATGAACACGGAGACTCTGGTCACATGCCCGGTGACGGTGGCCCATTGGGAACAGGAGTTGAAAGGATTGATCGAGCGTCACCTTGCCGAGACCGGAAGCCGCAAGGCCGCCGATATCCTTCAGCATTGGGATATGGAGCGAGGTCATTTCCTCCAGATCTGTCCCAAGGAAATGCTCGACAAGATCGAGCATCCGCTGAGCGAGGAAAAAGGTGCGATTCCGGCGGAATAGGGCCTGTTTTCGCCGAACCCCCGGTGAGTGATCCGTTGGCATCGAGGGCCGACGGATCGGGCCGGGATGCCTGTGTGCAAGCCGCTTTTTCTCGGGCCTGAAACCGCCTATAGCTGGGGCGTGGCACGCAAAGCGAAATCCAGCGGGAAATCCCCGAAACGCGGCACATGGGCCGAACGGGCGCTTGCGCCCTATCGGTGGTTGCGAAAATGGCTTGTGCGGCTGGTTCTGGTCGCGGCGATCGTGGTTCTGGGGGGTGTCGCCTGGTATTCGGTGATGAACCCGGGCCAGACCCCTTACATGCGATTCGAAGCGCGGCGGCTGGGCGGGACGGTCGATCATAGCTGGGTGCCGCTCAGTGCGGTTGCGCCGGTGATGGCACGGTCGGTCGTGGCGGCGGAGGATGCCAATTTCTGCCTGCACTGGGGCTTTGACATGGAGGCGATCCGCGCCGCGCTCGAAGAGGGATCGGGGCGGGGGGCCTCGACCCTCAGCCAGCAGGTGGTGAAGAATGTCTATCTCTGGCAGGGGCGCAACTGGACCCGCAAGGCGCTGGAGGCGGTGATCACGCCGGTCGTGGAAGCGATGTGGTCAAAGCGACGGATCATCGAGGTTTATCTCAACGTCGCGGAGTTCGACGAGGGCGTGTTCGGCGTCGATGCCGCGGCCCAGCATTATTTCGGCGTCGCTCCCGGCAACATGAGCCCAGTTCAGGCGGCGCGGCTGGCAGCAGTTCTGCCCAGTCCCAAGACACGCTCGGCAGCCCAGCCGTCACAAAGGCTTGCGCGTCGGGCCGCGGCGATCCAGGACGGCGCGGAGACAATCCGCCGGGATGGGCGCGCAAGTTGTTTCGAGGATTGAAAATCCCGCGGCAAACCGGCATTGAGGGTGTGACTTTCACAACCCAGACCTGAGCCATGGCCACGCTTTATCACGTTCCGCTTTCCCCATTCTGCCGCAAGGTCCGCCTGAGCCTTGCGGAAAAGAAGATCGAATGCGAGCTGATCGAGGAACGCTATTGGGAGCAGGACCCGGATTTCCTGCGCCGCAATCCGGCGGGCAAGGTGCCGGTGTTGAAAATCGACGGCATGACTTTGTCGGAAAGTGCAGCGATCTGCGAGTATCTCGAAGAGACCCGGCCCGACGTGCCGCTTTTGCCGAAAGACCCGGTGGGGCGGTTCGAAGTGCGGCGGCTGGTCGGGTGGTTCGATGACAAGTTTCACCGGGAAGTGACCTCGAACCTCGTTTACGAGCGGGTCAACAAGAAGGTGATGAAACAGGGGTATCCGGATTCGAAGAACGTCAAGACCGGATCGCAGAAGATCAAGTATCATCTCGACTACATGACCTGGCTGCTGGATCAGCGGCGGTGGCTGGCGGGGGACGTGATGACGCTGGCGGATTTCGCGGCGGCCGCGCACCTGTCGGCGCTGGACTATATCTCGGACGTGGATTGGAATCGGAGCGAGGCGGTCAAGGACTGGTATGCCAAGATCAAGTCGCGCCCCGCGTTCCGCGGAATCCTTGCCGATCAGGTGCCCGGGTTTCCACCGCCGGCGCATTATGCCGATCTGGATTTCTGAACCTCTGTGTCGGAATGAGGGGCCAGCCCCTCACACTCCCCGGAGTATTTCGGGCAAGATGAAGCATGGGTGACGATCTCAAAACCCGTCTTGTGAAGCAGGCGCAGGCCGAAGGGTTTGCGGCGGCGCGGGTCTGTCGGCCATGGGATGTACCGCACGTGATGGGCAATCTGCGCGGATTCCTGGCCGAGGGGTATCACGGCAGCATGGGATGGCTGGCCGAGCGGGTGCATTGGCGCGGCGATCCGGCAACGCTTTGGCCCGAGGCGCGATCCGTGATCGTTCTGGCCGAGAATTACGGCGGGGGGGAGGTCGAGCCAGCGCCGGATCATGCGGGAACAGTGTCGATTTATGCCCGAAACCGGGATTATCATGACGTGCTCAAGAAACGGCTCAAGCGGGTGGCACGGTGGCTCATCGAAGAGGCGGGGGGCGAGTTGAAGGTTTTTGTCGACACCGCGCCGGTGCCGGAAAAACCGCTCGGGCAGGCGGCGGGACTGGGTTGGCAAGGCAAGCATACCAACCTTGTGAGCCGGGAATTGGGAAGCTGGTTCTTTATCGGCTCGATCTTTACCACGCTGGACCTGCCCACCGATACGCGCGAGGTGGATCATTGCGGATCGTGCCGGGCCTGTCTGGATGCCTGCCCCACGAATGCCTTTCCGGCGCCCTACAAGATCGATGCGCGACGTTGCATTTCCTACCTGACGATCGAGCATAAAGGGCCGGTGGATGAAGAGTTGCGGCCGATGCTGGGCAACCGGATTTACGGCTGTGACGATTGCCTGGCG
Organism: Aquicoccus porphyridii; assembly: GCF_008369105.1. Classification (GTDB taxonomy): domain Bacteria; phylum Pseudomonadota; class Alphaproteobacteria; order Rhodobacterales; family Rhodobacteraceae; genus Aquicoccus; species Aquicoccus porphyridii. The sequence continues at coordinate 16,526 of NZ_VINQ01000010.1, forward strand.
GCTTGCCCGTGGAACAAGTTCGCCGTGGCCGCACACGAAGTCAAATATCATGCGCGCGAGGATCTGATCGCGCCGCCATTGGCGGAATTGGCGCGGCTGGACGATGCGCAATTCCGGCAGAAATTCAGCGGGTCGCCGATCAAGCGGATCGGGCGGGGGCGGTTTGTCAGGAACGTGCTTTATGCGGTCGGAAATTCGGGCGATCCCGGGCTGATTCCCGTGGCAGAGGCGCTGGTCGATGATGAAGAACCGGTGGTCGCGGATGCCGCGCACTGGGCCTTGGGGAGATTGCGGGGATGAGCCTGCTTCTGGGGGTGGACACGGGCGGCACCTATACCGATGCCGTCCTGATCCGCGATGAGCGCGAGGTGGTGGCGCGCGCCAAGGCGCTGACCACGCGGCACGACCTGGCCGAGGGGATCGGCAAGGCGGTGGCCGAGGTTCTGGTCATATCGGGCGCACAGCCGGGCGAGGTGGGCCTGGCCGCGCTTTCGACGACATTGGCGACCAATGCTCTGGTCGAGGGTCAGGGCGGACGCGTGGGTCTGGTCTATATCGGGTTTTCGGGAGCCGACATGGACCGCAACGGGCTTGGGCTGGCGCTGAACGGCGATCCGGCGTTGATGCTGGGCGGTGGGCATGATCATGCAGGGGTGGCGCGCGCTACGCTTGATCGTGACGTGCTTTCGGCGTGGTTAGAGACTGTTTCCGATGTGTCTGGCTTTGCCGTGGCGGGCCAGTTCGCGACCCGCAACCCGGAGCATGAGAACGCGGCGGCGGAGATGATACGGGCCCACACGGGCAAGCCGGTGTCCTGTTCGCATCACTTGTCCGCACGGTTGAACGGGCCGAAACGCGCATTGACGGCGGTGTTGAACGCGCGGTTGATCGGGATGATCACCCGGCTGATCGCGCGGGCCGAGGCGAAGCTGGGCGAGATGGGTATTGATGCGCCCCTGATGGTGGTGCGGGGGGATGGGGCGCTCATTTCCGCGGCGGTGGCGCGGGAGAAACCGATCGAGACGATCCTGAGCGGGTCGGCGGCGTCGATCGTGGGGGCCGGGTGGCTGACCGGGGCGCGCGACGCGCTGGTGTCGGATATCGGCGGAACGACCACGGATGTTGCCCTGCTGCGAAATGGCAAGCCGGAGATCGACCCGGACGGCGCACAGGTGGGCGGGTTTCGCACCATGGTCGAGGCCGTGGCCATGCGCACGACCGGGTTGGGCGGTGACAGCGAAGTGCGATTTGCCGGTGAGGGGCTTGCTGGCGCGGTGGAATTGGGGCCACGACGGGTGATTCCGATAAGCCTTCTGGCGATGGAGGCGCCCGAGATCGTGTTGCCCGTTCTGGAAGAACAGCAGCGCGTGACCACGCCGGGCGAGTTCGACGCAGTGTTTCTGCGGCGAGTCGAGGGTGCAGACATTCACGGCCTGTCGGTGCGGGAAAGCGGGGTTCTGGCTCGGATCACGCACGTTCACCCGGTGGGGGCAATCCTGCGCACGCGGATGGAACGACAGGCGCTCGCCCGGCTTCGCGATCGGGGGATCATCCAGTTTGCGGGCGTGACGCCATCTGATGCCAGCCACGAATTGGGGTTGTTGAGCGAATGGGACGGACAGGCGGCACGGCTGGCGCTTGGGCTGTTTGCGCGCAAGCGGACAGGGGCGGGTGAAGCGTTGACGGCGGGGCCGGAACCCATGGCCCGAATGATCATCGATCAATTGACACAACAGACTGTTTGGGCCTTGTTAGAGACGTGTTTGGCGAATGATCCGGGTTTTGGGCCGGGCCATGAGCAGCTTGCGCGGCATGTCCTGATGCAACGGGGTTTGGAACGCCATCAGGGGCTTTTACGGGTGGAAGCGGGGTTGAATATCCCGGTGGTCGGCCTCGGGGCGTCGGCGCGCAGCTATTACCCGGCGGTTGGCACCAAGCTTGGGTGCGAGATGATCCTGCCCGCCGATGGCGGGGTGGCCAACGCGATCGGTGCGGTCGTGGGGCGGGTCACGGTGCGGCGGTCGGGAACGGTGACGTGCCCCGAGGACGGGCGTTTCCGGACACATGGCGGGCATGGGCCACGGGATTACCGCACAGCCGAGGCCGCGATGGCCGCGCTTGAAGAAGAGCTGGTCATCGGAGTGCGGGCGGATGCCGTGGCCGCCGGGGCAGACGACATCGAGATCCGCCGGGCAAGAGACATCAGGCACAGCCAGGTCGAGAGCCGAGACGTTTTCATAGAGGCCGAGATCACCGTCGAAGCGACGGGGCGGCCACGAATCGCACGGTGATCAGGATTTGGGCGTGGAGGACACGCCGACCTGCGCGGGGCGCAGCAAACGGTCATGCAGCATGAACCCTTCGGTCGAGACCTGAATGATGTCGCCAGCATTGGTGCCAGGCACCGGGGCCTCGAACATCGCCTCGTGGATCTGCGGGTCGAACCGGTCGCCCACCTGGGGCGATATGACCGTGATCCCGTGTTTGCTGAACACGTTGAGAAGTTCGCGCATGGTGAGTTCGATCCCCTCGATAAGGGCTGTCGACATCTCGCGCTGTTCGTCGGTGACGGCTTCGAGAGCGCGTTTCATGTTGTCATAAACCGGCAGCATGTCGCGGGCGAGTTTCGAGCCGCCGTATTGTTCGGCGTCACGGCGCATTTTGTCACCGCGCTTGCGGGCATTCTCGGCATCGGCAAGCGCGCGCATGAATTTATCCTTGAGCGCGTCACGTTCGCTGCGCAGGGCATCAAGCTCGGCCTCGACCGGGTCGATGTCGGCCATATCCTCGGCCAGCTCTTCGGTCTCGGCGGTTGTGATGTCGTCGAGAAACTCTTCTTCCTTGCGCTCTGCCATGTGTCTACTCACCTCTGAGTTCGGTCGGAAATCAGGCGTCCGACCAGTTGTGCCGTGTAGTCGACGATCGGAACGATGCGTCCGTAGTTGAGCCGCGTGGGGCCGATGACGCCCACCGCTCCGATGATCTTACGATCAGCGTTCATATATGGAGACACCACCAAAGAGGAACCCGAAAGTGAGAAAAGTTTGTTCTCGGAGCCGATAAAAATGCGCACGCCTTCGCCTTCTTCGGTCAGTTCGAGAAATTCGGCGATGTCGCGTTTGCGTTCCAGGTCATCAAAGAGCGTTTTGATGCGGTCGAGACCGCTTTCTTCCTCTTCTCCCGAGAGAAGATGCGAGCGGCCGCGGACGATCAGGCGTTCGTTGGTTTCACCCTGCCCGTCCCAGACGGCAAGCCCGCTTTCCACCAGATCATGCGCCAGCTTGTCGATCTCGCGGCGGCGTGATTCGATTTCGGCGCGCATCACGGTGTTCACCTCGGAGAGGGTGCGCCCCTCGATGATGGCGTTGAGGAAATTCGCAGCCTCGCGCATGGCGCTTGGAGTGATGCCGGGGGGCGGAGAGAAAATCCGGTTCTCGACATGCCCATCGGCATAGACCAGGACCACGAGGGCGCGATCATGGGCGAGCGATACAAACTCGATATGCTTGATCGGGGCCTCGGTTTTCGGCGCAAGGACGAGCGAGGCACCGCGCGTGACCCCGGACAGGGCCGAACCGATCCGGTCGAGCATCGAGTTGACGTCGCCCGAATTGCTTCCCAGCGTTTCATCGAGTTTCTGGCGGTCATCATTCTGAAGATCGGCAACTTCGAGCAGGCCATCGACGAACATGCGCAGCCCGGTCTGGGTGGGGATGCGGCCGGCCGAGACATGCGGGCTATCGAGCAGGCCGAGGAATTCGAGGTCCTGCATCACGTTGCGGACAGTCGCCGCACTGACCTTTTCGCTCATCGTGCGGGTGAGGGTGCGCGAGCCCACGGGATCGCCGGTTTCGAGATAGGATTCGACAACGCGGCGAAACACCTCGCGTGAGCGGGCGTTGAGTTCTTCGAGAAGCTTGCTGCTGTCTTTCATGATGTCGATCCGATCAGGGCGAGGTGCATTTAAGGTGTCAGATCAGAAATGGTCAATCGGGGTTGCGCTTTGTATCGGGCCGCCTGTATCCCGGGACCAACGGAAAAAGGAATGATGATGCGACCCTCAGGTAGAGACTTAAGTGAAATGCGCCCGGTTTCAATCGAGACTGGCGTGACAAAGCACGCAGAAGGGTCGTGCATGATCCGCGTGGGTGATACCCATGTTCTGTGCACCGCCACAATCGAGGATCGTGTGCCACCGTTTGTGAAAGGAACCGGGCTTGGCTGGGTGACGGCGGAATACGGGATGTTGCCGCGCTCGACCACCAGCCGGATGCGGCGTGAGGCGACCGCGGGCAAGCAGGGCGGTCGGACCGTCGAGATCCAGCGCCTGATCGGGCGTTCGCTTCGGGCCGGTGTCGATCGCGTCGCGTTGGGTGAACGGCAGATCACGGTCGATTGTGACGTGATTCAGGCCGACGGCGGCACACGCTGCGCGTCGATCACCGGGGGCTGGGTCGCGCTGCGACTGGCGGTCAACACGTTGATGAAGGCAGGCGACGTGATTTCCGACCCGCTGATCGAGCCGGTGGCGGCGGTGTCTTGTGGTATCTATGCCGGGCAGCCGGTGCTTGACCTCGATTATCCCGAGGACAGCGAGGCGGGCGTCGACGGCAATTTCGTGATGCTGGGCAATGGGCGTCTGATCGAGGTGCAGATGAGCGCCGAGGGCGCAACATTCACGCGCGAACAGATGGATGCGTTGATGGAACTGGCCGAGACCGGCGTGGGCGAGTTGGCGGCAATGCAGAAAGCGGCAGCCAGTGCGTAGGTTTGACGATTCCGAGCTGGTGATTGCAACGCATAATGCGGGCAAGTTGCGCGAGATTTCCGCCTTGTTAGAGCCGTTTGGCGTTCATGTCGGATCGGCCGCCGAACACGGGTTGGATGAGCCGGACGAGACCGAGGACAATTTTGCCGGAAACGCCCGGATCAAGGCGCATTTCGCCGCCCGGGCAACCGGTCTGCCCGCCCTTTCCGATGACAGCGGAATCATGGTGGCAGCCCTGGATGGAGCGCCGGGTGTCTATACCGCCGATTGGGCCGAAACGCCGCAGGGCCGCGATTTTGCCATGGCGATGGAAAAGGTCTGGAACCTGCTCGAAGAGAAAAGCGCGCCGTATCCGCGCAAGGCGGCGTTTGTCTGCACGCTTTGCCTTGCCTGGCCCGACGGGCATGACGAGGTTTTCGAGGGTCGCGTCGAAGGGCAGGTCGTGTGGCCGATGCGGGGCGCGAACGGTTTCGGGTTCGACCCGATCTTCCTCCCCGATGGGGAAAGCGAGACCTTTGGCGAAATGGACCCCAAGCGCAAGGATGCGATGAGCCACCGTGCCGATGCGTTCCGGCAACTGGTGCAGGGCTGTTTTGGCTGAGGATTGGCGCAACGGGGGCTTCGGGATCTATATCCACTGGCCGTTCTGCGCCTCGAAATGCCCCTATTGCGACTTCAACAGCCACGTGGCCGCGGAAATCGACGAATCCCGCTGGGTTAGAGCCTATTTGAGTGAACTGGACCGGTACGCCGAACGGCTGCCTGAACGGGTCTTGACCTCGGTCTTTTTTGGCGGCGGCACGCCCAGCCTTATGGCACCGGAAACCGTGGCGGCGGTGATGGAACGCATCCGCCACCATTGGCCCGTGCGCAACGATTTCGAGGTCACGCTGGAGGCCAATCCCGGTTCGGTCGAAGCCGGGCGGTTCCGGGGGTATGCGCAGGCTGGCGTCAACCGTGTCTCGATGGGGGTTCAGGCCCTGAACGATGACGATCTGCGGCGGCTTGGGCGATTGCATTCGGTCAAGGAAGCCCTTTCTGCCTTTGACGTCGCGCGGGGACAGTTCGATCGGGTCAGTTTCGATTTGATCTATGCCCGCCAGGACCAGACCCTGATCGGGTGGAAGGCCGAGTTGAAACAGGCGCTGGCGCTCGCTGTGGATCACCTGTCGCTCTATCAATTGACCATCGAGCCCGGAACCGCCTTTGGCGACCGATATGACCGGGGTCGATTGAAGGGTCTGCCGGACGAGGATCTGTCGGCCGACATGTACCAGGCAACGCAGGCCATTTGCGAGGATGCGGGCCTTGGTGCCTATGAGGTTTCCAACCATGCGCGAGCCGGGTCTGAATCGCGGCACAATCTGATCTATTGGCGGTACGGGGATTATATCGGAATCGGCCCCGGGGCGCACGGGCGGGTGACAATCGGGGGCGAGCGTTTTGCCACCGAAACGCCGCTGATGCCCGGCGCGTGGTTGAACATGGCCGAAGCGGGCAATGGTGAGAACCTTTGCCGCGCAGTATCGCCAAGGGATCAGGCCGAGGAATTCCTGATGATGGGGTTGCGCCTGCGCGAGGGCGTGGACCTCGAACGCTATACCCGGCTTTGCGGGGAAGCGCCGGATGCCCAGGTTTTGAACCACCTTGAAACAATCGGGATGATTAAGCGCGAAGGACAGATTGTCAGGGTGACAGAAGGTGGTCGCATGGTGTTGAATGCGGTTATCAAAGAGTTTCTGTCAGGATAAGACATGCGCTATCTGTGGGCCGGTCTGGGATTGCTATGCGTGCTGCTGGGCCTGATCGGTGCGGTTTTGCCCCTAGTTCCGACCGTGCCATTCATGCTGCTTGCCGCGTTCTTCTTTGCGCGCTCATCCGAGCGGATGCACAACTGGCTGTTATCGCACCCCCAGTTCGGTCCGGCCATCGTGGACTGGCAAACCAGCGGGGCGATCAATCCGCGGGTCAAACGAGTTGCGACGCTGTCGATTGCCGCAGTTTTCGGGTTGTCCCTGGTGCTTGGGCTGAGGCCGCTTATCCTCGGGATTCAGGGGGCGGTTCTTTGTCTCGTGCTGATCTTCATCTGGACGCGCCCCAATTCATAGGGTGAGTTTGCGGCAAAGCTCGTCCAGATCGTCAAGCGACGTGTAGCGGATCGTGACCTGACCCGATTCCTGGCCCGTGTCGTGGTTGACCGTCACCTTCATACCGAGATTGGCCGAAAGATCGCCTTCGAGCGCGACAGTATCGGCATCTTTCTCGGCGGGCTGGCGCGCACCTGATTTCTGGGTTTTCGGCGCAGCCCCCTTCTTGACCAGCTTTTCCGTCTCGCGCACCGAAAGCCCCTTGGCCACGACAACACGTGCAAGGGCCGAAGGGTCATCCGATGTGATCAGGGCGCGGGCGTGCCCGGCAGACAGCCGATCCTTTTCGAGAAAATCGATGACGTCCTGCGGCAAGCTTAACAACCGCATCTGGTTGGCGATATGGGAACGGCTTTTGCCCAGCGCCTTGGCGAGTTGATCCTGTGTATGGCCGAATCGCTCGATCAGCTGGCGATAACCCGCGGCCTCTTCGACGGGATTGAGATCAGCACGTTGGATATTCTCGATAATTGCAACTTCAAGAACCTCGGTATCGTCGAATTCCCGAATGATAACAGGAACTTCGTGCAGTTGCGCAATCTGTGCCGCGCGCCAGCGGCGTTCGCCCGCGACGATCTGGAACCTATCAGTGTCAGCCGGATCAGGCCGCACAATCAATGGTTGAATAATGCCCTTCTCGCGAATCGATTCCGCCAGGTCCCGAAGCTTGTCACCGTCAAAATTTCGACGTGGCTGATCCGGGTTTGGTGCGACGTTTTCGATTGGCAAATGTTGTTCGGGGCGACGCGAAGACGAATCTGCGGCTGATGCCGGCGCATCGTTGTTCACATCCGCCATGAGCGCCGAGAGCCCCCGGCCCAGACCGCGTTTCTTTTCAGCCATTCTCTGGTCCCTCTGATTATGCCGCTGCGCGGTTGTTATTGCCCAGGATCTCATGCGCCAGATTACGATAGGCTTGGGCACCCTTGGAGTCGCTATCATAGCTAAGCACGGGCATCGAATAGGACGGCGCCTCGCTGACCCGGACATTGCGCGGGATAACCGTTCTGAACACCAGCTCGCCCAGATTGTCACGCGCATCCGCTTCAACCTGTTGTGACAGGCGGTTGCGCCCATCATACATGGTCAGAACAACACCCTCGATCCGCAATGCAGGATTGGCCGATTGCCGGACTTCGCGCAGCGTGATCATAAGTTGTGACAACCCCTCCAGCGCGAAAAACTCGCTTTGAAGCGGCACAAGTACCGAATGCGCGGCAACCATCGCGTTGATGGTCAGCATGTTCAGCGAAGGCGGGCAATCAATCAGGATGAAATCGAAGCCAAAGGAATTCATTGCCGGTTGTCGCAAGGCATCATGCAAAAGAAAGCTTCGCTTTTCATTCGAGATCAGCTCGATATCCGCAGAGCTGAGATCGACCGTCGCGGGCACGATACGAAGATTCCGGGTTTCGGTGTCGAGAATGACCTCGGTAAGAGGAATGTCGTCAAGCAGCAGATCATAGGTTGTATATCGCCGCGCCTCACCCTCGATCCCCAGCCCGGTGGATGCGTTGCCTTGCGGATCGAGATCAACGACAAGAACCTTCTGTCCCGTCTCGGCCAGTGCTGCCCCAAGGTTTATGGTGGTTGTCGTTTTACCAACGCCACCTTTCTGATTGGCCACTGCGATGATCTTCGGGCCAGGTGGCCGGATTGAGTCAGACACGTGAGAGCCCTTTGATTTTCAGAATGACAGCGTTGGATTCGGTCACGCTCGGGATTGTATCATACGTAAACTGCCACGAATTGCGCGCGGTTTGAACCTCGGATCTCCAGTTTGCACCTTTTGGGAAAAGACAAAAGCCGTCATCGGAAAGGTGCGGGCTTGCGAGTGCAAAAAGGCGCGAAAGATCGGCAAGAGCGCGCGCGGATATCACATTGGCTTTGAGTGGTGCAACTTCTTCAATTCGCTCCGGAATCACATGCCCCGCCACGTCGGCTTCGCGAAGGACGGTGCGAAGGAACGTGGCCTTGCGCGTGTCGCTTTCGACAAGCGTAACCCGATGCGGACAACCAAGCTCCTTGGCGCAAATGGCAACGATCAGGCCAGGAAATCCGCCGCCGCTGCCAAAATCAGCCCAATGGTCGATCTCGCCATCGACGCAACGCATCACCTGAAGAGAATCCCGAATATGGCGAGTCCAGAGATCAGCGAGCGTGGACCGCGCAACCAGGTTGATCCTTGGATTCCATTTTTCCAGAAGCCCGACAAAGATTTCCAGCCTGTCGAGCGTTTCACGTGAAACATCCGGTCGAGCGGTCCCGGTGGTCACGCAGATCTCTCCCGCTTGCCCTGCCGAAGCTTGACCAGCAAAAGTGCAAGCCCCGCCGGTGTCATTCCGTCGACGCGACCAGCTTGGGCGAGGTTTGACGGGCGCACAGCCGAAAGCTTGGTTTTCAATTCGGTCGACAGCCCGGAGATGCCGTCAAACTCAAAATCAGGCGGGATTACATGCCCCTCATCGCGCTTCATCGCCTCGACATCGCGCTTCTGGCGTTCGATATAATTTACGTAAAGCGCTTCTTTCTCCAACTGCTCCTGAATCTCGGGCTCGATCTCGGAAAAACTCGGCGCCAACGCAATAAGGTTGTCAAACGAAACATCGGGTAGAGCCAAGACCGCCATACCGTTTCGGCGGGTGCCATCCTTGCTCATCGGTATGCCTGTTTCGCTCAACTGGTTCGGTGTCCAGCTTTTCGCGTCCAGCATGGCCCGACCACGAGCGAGCTTTTCCGACTTTTCTTCGAACGCTACCCTTCGCCGTTCCGACACCGCGCCAAGCGCAATCGCTTTCGGCGTCAAACGCTGATCGGCATTATCCGCGCGCAAGGCAAGACGAAACTCGGCCCGGGAGGTGAACATTCTATAGGGCTCTGCCACCCCGCGGGTGATGAGATCATCAACCATGACCCCGATATAACTCTCCGAGCGGCTGAACTCTTCCGGGTCGCGCCCCTGAGAGAACAGGGCCGCGTTCAGCCCTGCGACAAGCCCCTGTGCCGCGGCCTCTTCATATCCGGTGGTGCCGTTGATCTGACCGGCCAAATACAGGCCCGGGACCGACTTCAACGCCAACGTGGCATCCAGGGCGCGCGGATCGACATAATCATATTCGATTGCATACCCCGGTTGAAGAATGGTTGCCTCTTCCAGTCCACGGATCGATTTCACATATTCCTCCTGAACCTCGGGCGGAAGCGATGTGGAAATTCCGTTGGGATAGACCGTATGATCCTCGAGCCCCTCCGGTTCGAGGAAAATCTGATGCGATGTCTTGTCGGCAAAACGAACGATCTTATCCTCTATGGAAGGGCAATAACGCGGGCCAACCCCTTCGATATGACCGCCATACATTGCAGATCGCGCAAGGTTGGCAGCGATGATTTCATGTGTTTTTTCATTGGTATGGGTGATCGCACATGAGATTTGACGTGCGGTCGGGGTCCTGGAGAGGAAGGAAAACATCGTTGGCGCGTCGTCGCCGCGCTGCTCGTCCAGAATATCCCAGTTGATCGTTCTTCCGTCCAGCCGGGGCGGTGTTCCGGTTTTCAAGCGGCCAAGCGAGATCGCGAAGCTATCGAGCCGCTCCGCCAGCTTTACCGACGGCCGGTCCCCCATACGCCCCCCGGGCCGAGATTGATCTCCGATATGGATGACGCCGCGCAGGAATGTTCCTGTTGTCAAGATCACGGCGGGGGCAGAAATCTCGCTGTCATCGGCCAGGCGGACCCCGACGACGCGATCGCCCGACATGATGAAGTCAGCGGTTTCGCCTTCGATAATGGTCAAGTTATCCTGTGCAACCGTGGCGGCCAGCATCTCTCGTCGATAGATCGCACGATCTGCCTGCGCGCGCGGGCCCTGCACCGCCGGACCCTTGCGGCGGTTAAGCAGTCGAAACTGGATGCCAGCCAGATCGGCAATGCGCCCCATGACACCATCCATGGCGTCAATTTCGCGGACAAGATGTCCCTTGCCCAAACCACCGATGGCAGGATTGCAGGACATGACACCAATATCTTCGCGCCGGAGCGTTACGAGGGCAACGCGAACGCCCATACGGGCCGATGCGTGAGCGGCCTCCGTTCCGGCGTGTCCGCCTCCGACAACTATGACGTCAAAATCATGTTTCACGTGAAACACCCCTGTTCTTTCCGCGGTCACTTTCCAATGCAGAAGCTTGAAAAGATCTCATCCAGAATATTCTCAACATCCACACGACCAACGAGAGCGTCAAGCGCGCGGACCCCACTGCGAAGCTCTTCTGCCGCGATATCGGTGCGGTCCTCACCGAGTTCAAGCTGCCTTGCCGCCTCGTCCAGGGCCGCAATCGTTTTTTCAATCGCGACGCGATGCCGTTCGCGCGTCGCGATTCCGGTTAAGCCCGCACGTTCGGCAAGTGTGTTGGTGATCCGGGTCACGAGATCATCCACGCCTTCCCCTGTCAGACCGGAAACGCCCCCGCTGCTGTTGCCCCTTAGATCGGCCTTTGCCAGGAGAACGATATCACCATCCCGAATCTCGATCTCTCGCGGTAACTCTACCTGCTCTGATTCCCGAAGAAAAACACGTAGGTCGGCGTGGTTTGCCCGATCGCGCGCGCGTGTGATTCCAATGTTCTCGACCTTGTCTTCGGTTTCCCGAAGGCCAGCGGTATCGAGCAGAGTAACCGGCAATCCGCCAAGGTCCATCCGCACTTCGATCACATCCCGAGTCGTTCCTGCGATCTCGGATGTGATCGCCGCTTCGCGCCCGGCCAAGGTGTTCAGCAAAGTCGATTTACCGGTGTTCGGCGCTCCGAGAATCGCAACCTCGAAACCGGTTCGCACTCGCTCGGCCGATTCCACACCTTTCGCCTCTTTGAAGAGAGCCATGCGCGTTTTGCCCAAGAGATCTGTCACCTCGGGCCGCACGTCAACAGGCACATCCTCGTCCGCGAAATCGATGGTCGCTTCGAGAAGGGCGGCGGTGCGAATCAAATCCTGTCGCCAGGTATCGGCGCGTTTACCCAAGTCACCCGATAAAACTCTCAGTGCTTGCCGCCTTTGCGCTTCGGTTTCGGCCTCGATCAGATCGGCAAGCCCTTCGACCTGGGCAAGATCAAGTCGCTCATTCTCAAGTGCCCGGCGCGTGAATTCTCCAGGCTCCGCCCCGCGCAACCCCTCGATGCCACTCAGTTCACGCAAGATAACCGACACAACGGCGCTTGATCCATGGGTTTGAAACTCAACCACATCCTCGCCGGTAAAGCTCTGCTTTTGCGGAAACCAGAGGACCAGACCTTCATCAAGCCTTTGATCCTTGCGATTTTTGATCAGGCGCAGCGACGCCACGCGAGGGTCGGGTAACCCTCCGGTCAGGTCGATACAGGCCTTCGTGGCCAAGGGTCCGGACACGCGGATCACCGCAACCCCGGATTTTCCGGGGGCGCTTGCAAGGGCGAAGATCGTGTCCATGTCCAATACTGCGCCAAACCGCGCTTTTTCAGCCGTTCATCGAGTCGAAGAAATCGGCATTTGTCTTTGTTTGCTTGAGCTTACCGATAAGGAATTCGATAGCATCCGTGGTGCCCATGGGATTGAGGATACGTCGAAGCACGAACGTCTTGGAGAGATCCTTTGGATCGACAAGAAGTTCTTCCTTGCGTGTGCCGGATTTGAGAATATCCATCGCCGGGAAGACACGCTTGTCCGAAACCTTGCGGTCGAGAACAAGCTCGGAATTGCCGGTTCCCTTGAATTCTTCAAAGATAACCTCGTCCATCCGGCTGCCGGTGTCGATCAGTGCAGTTGCGATGATGGTCAGCGAACCGCCTTCTTCGATATTCCGGGCCGCCCCGAAGAACCGCTTGGGGCGTTGCAGGGCATTGGCGTCCACGCCGCCTGTCAAAACCTTGCCGGAGCTTGGAACAGTCGTATTGTAGGCCCGGCCCAGGCGGGTGATTGAATCCAGCAGGATAACAACATCGCGTTTATGCTCGATAAGCCGCTTGGCCTTTTCGATTACCATCTCGGCCACGGCAACGTGTCGCGTCGCCGGCTCGTCGAACGTCGACGAAATAACTTCGCCCTTCACGTTCCGCTGCATGTCGGTCACTTCTTCCGGGCGCTCGTCGATCAGCAACACGATCAGATAGCACTCCGGATGGTTCTGTTCGATCGAATGGGCGATATTCTGGAGGAGAACCGTTTTCCCCGTTCTTGGCGGAGCAACGATCAAACACCGCTGACCTTTGCCGATTGGTGCGACAAGGTCGATGATGCGGGCCGACCGATCCTTGATCGTAGGATCTTCGATCTCCATCTTGAGCCGCTCGTCCGGATAGAGCGGTGTCAGGTTGTCGAATGCAATCTTGTGCCGGGCCCGTTCTGGGTCTTCGAAATTGATGCGGCTTACGTCGGTCAGGACGAAGTAACGCTCATTGTCTTCGGGCTGGACCAGCTTGCCCTCAACCGTGTCGCCAGTGCGCAGCGAAAACTTTCGGATCGTTTCGGGAGACACATAAATGTCGTCCGGGCCAGGCAGATAGTTTGCCTCAAGCGAGCGCAGAAACCCGAAACCGTCTTGCAAGACTTCGAGAACCCCGTCCCCGGAAATCTCCCATCCTTCCTCGGCCCGCTCCTTGAGGATCGAGAACATGATCTCGCCTTTGCGCATGGTCGAGGCGTTCTCAATCTCCAGCTCCTCGGCCATGTCGACCAATTCCTTGGGGCTGTTCGCCTTGAGCTCGGAGAGAGAAATATGTTCAGATGTCATGTAAATACCTAAGATTGACCGGCTGACCGGCGCATACTCACGTTGCAGTTGGAAGATTCCTTGCCCGGACGGGCAGGCTTGCGGATGGATAGGCCTTGTCGTTCTCGAAGTCAACTCATCACGGATTGACCAAGGGTGACCCTGAGCCAGTGGCATGGCAACCTAATATTAATAAAGTATAAAAAAAGATTTGATGATTTAGTAGGAAGAGGCGTTCATGTGGATAAAATCCTGTTCACAGAAAAATCCCATGCGTGGGCCACTTGTGGGCAAGCCTGTTGAGAAAACTTTCTGACCAGGCGGCAGCATTCATGGATCGCCTTGTTTTGTTGCTTTTCATAGACTTACCTTGTGCAAACCGGCCTGTGGATAAAATCTATGACCTGAGCTGAGATAAGGGCTTTCCCACAAGGAACAGTTATCCAAACCCACAGCCGTATAAAAATGGCAGAGAAAGGCGGGGCGAGGCGGGTCCGACAGCGGCGCATCTGGGAGTTGGAATTTCCCCAAATGGTCCTTTAAGACTTTGTTATCATCTCCACCGGGATATCCACATGCCGCGTCCTATCATCCTCGCTTCTGGCTCCAATATCCGGCAGGCGCTTTTAAACAACGCGCATGTCCCGTTTGATGTTGTCGTTCCGCGAATCGATGAAGACTCGATCAAGGCTGCGCTACTGCAGGAGGGCGCGTCTCCCCGCGATGTTTCTGACGCGTTGGCAGAGCATAAGTCATTGAAAATAAGTAAAAAATATCGTGATGCTCTGGTTATTGGCTGCGATCAGGTACTGGAACATGATGGTGAGATTCTTTCCAAACCGAACTGTCCCGAAACAGCCCGTGCGCAGCTAGCCAGGTTGCGGGGAGAACGCCATCGCTTGCTTTCCGCAGCGGTCATCTGTCATCAGGCAAGTCCGATCTGGCGTCATATCGGTCAGGTGCGGCTTGAAATGCGGGCCTTCAGCGATGCCTATCTTGACGAATACGTTGAGCGGAACTGGGACAGCATCCGTCATGCCGTTGGAGCCTACACGCTTGAAGAAGAGGGTGTGCGGTTGTTTTCACGTATCGATGGGGACTATTTCAGCGTTCTTGGATTGCCCCTTTTGGAATTACTGGCTTATCTCAATGCAAGCGGAGATCTCGAGACATGACAACAGAGCGGATACCCCTGACCGGTGTGATAGGGTCGCCGATTGCGCATTCGAAATCACCACAGCTTCATACGCATTGGCTCCGAACTTACGGGCTGAGCGGGTATTATATCCCGATGGATGTCGCGAGCGATGATCTGGAGGCGGTGCTGAGGACTCTGCCAAAAATGGGTTTTGTCGGTATCAACGTGACCATCCCGCACAAGCAGAGAGTCATGGAAATGGCTGATCTGGTCACCGATCGTGCAACGCTGATCGGGGCGGCCAATACCTTGATATTTCGGAGAGATGGAAAAATCCACGCTGATAATACCGATGGGTATGGGTTTATCGAGAACCTTCGACAGGGTGCGCCCGACTGGAACCCCAAGGCTGGCCCGGTCGTTGTCTTTGGTGCGGGAGGCGCGGCGCGGGCGGTTGTAGCATCCCTGATTGATGTGGGTGTGCCCGAGATCTTTGTCACGAACCGGACCAAGGTTCGGGCCGAGAAACTGGTCGAGGATTTCGGCAAACGGTTAACGGTCGTTGACTGGGTCAAGGCGGGCAACATCCTTGAAGATGCCACCACGGTCGTGAACACGACATCGCTTGGCATGTTGGGGAAATCCGAGATGAGGGTGCCCCTCGATGGATTGCAAAAGCACGCAGTCGTCACCGATCTGGTCTATAATCCGCTTGAAACGCGGTTGTTACGCACGGCGCGCGAGATGGGCTGTGTAACGGTTGATGGTCTGGGCATGCTCTTGCATCAGGCCGTGCCGGCCTTTGAGCGGTGGTTTGGCCAGCGACCCGAGGTGGACAATGCAACGCGCGCGGCGGTACTCAGATGAGTTTCCGGCTTGGATTGACCGGTTCAATCGGGATGGGCAAATCAACCACGGCCAAGCTTTTTGCCGAAGCCGGCTGCGATGTCTGGGATGCTGATGCCGCGGTGCATCGTTTGTATTCGAAAGGCGGTGCGGCAGTTGGCCCGATGGGCGCGGCCTTTCCCGAAGCGATCGTGAATGGAGAGGTTTCGCGAGCTGCCCTCAAGGAGATCATTTCCCGGGACGAGAATGCATTGCGCCGGATCGAATCCATCGTGCATCCATTGGTGGGCGAGGACAGGGCCGCTTTTATTGCCCGGTCAGGATCGGACATTGTCGTTCTTGATATTCCACTTCTGTTCGAGACCGGCGGAAACACCCGGGTCGACGCGGTGGCAGTTGCGTCCATCGACGCCGAAACACAACGCGCCCGGGTTCTTGAGCGTGGTACGATGACAGAGGCGCAGTTTGAGGCGATCCTGTCGAAACAGGTTCCGGATACCGAAAAGCGAGCCAAAGCCGATTACGTGATCATTACTGACACGGTTGAGCATGCCCGGGCCCAGGTGCAGAATGTGATTGCCGATATTCGCAAGAGGTTGGGTGATGCGTGAAATCGTTCTGGATACCGAAACCACGGGGTTTGACCCTCAACAGGGCGACCGGATCGTCGAGATTGGGGCGGTCGAACTATTTAACCACATGCCGACCGGAAACACCTATCATCAATATATCAACCCGGAGCGCGACGTGCCGCAAGAGGCGTTCGAGGTTCATGGGTTGGGTGAGGAATTCCTGCGCGACAAACCGGTCTTTGCGGAAATTGCCCAAGCGTTCCTTGATTTCGTGGGCGATGCCAAACTCGTCATCCATAATGCCGCCTTCGATATGAAGTTCCTGAATGCCGAGTTGGGTTGGCTCAACCTGCCAAAGCTGCCATGGGATCAGGCGATTGATACGTTGGCCATCGCACGCAGCAGGTTCCCGGGGTCACCGGCCTCGCTGGATGCGCTGTGTCGCCGTTTCAACATCGACAATTCTGCGCGAACACTGCATGGGGCCTTGCTTGACAGTGAAATTCTCGCCGAGGTCTATCTTGAACTGATCGGCGGGCGGCAGCCGGATTTTGCGCTGAACGTCGTCGAGGATAGAAACGACCGCGTTGGCCAAAGCGATCAGGAGACGTGGAGACCGAAACCACGCCCAAACCCTCTCGGGTCCCGCGTCACGAATGAAGAAGCCGCCGCCCACAGAGCCTTTGTCGAGGCGATGGGCGACGGCGCAATCTGGAACAAGCTGAACTGAAGATCAGGAGGTCGTCGCCCCTTCGCCTTCGCCCTGTTGGGCCGAGCGACGCGCCACTTCCTGTCGATAGAGTTTCATGAAGTCGATATTGTCGAGGTTGAGCGGCGGAAAGCCGCCATCCCGGGTCACATCGGACACAACGCGACGCAGGAACGGAAAGAGCAGCCGCGGGCATTCGATCAGCAAGAACGGATGCAATTGCTCGTCCGGCACGCCGTCGATATGGAACAGGCCGACATAATCGACCTCCATCAGGAAGATCTTTGTGTCGGGGTTCGGCTTGTCGACGGACTCGACATTGAGCTTGATCGACACTTCGTACTGTTTTTCAGATTCGCGTTTCCGCGCATCGAGGTTGACCTGAACCTTGACGTCAGGCTGAACCTCGCCTGTCGCACCCTTTTGAGCGAGAATATTCTCAAAGGACAGGTCACGAACGAATTGGTTCTGGATATTCAATTGGACTTGTGGCGCCTGTGCAGCGGCCCCGTTGCCGGTATCGGCCATCTGTCATCTCCTGAGCGAGTGTTGAACTTACCCGTCCTTTAACAGGACGAAATGAAACCCTCAATGCTTAGTCCAGCCAGACGAGTCATGCGTTGGTTTCCTGGGTGGATCGAGATCGACATAATCAGCATCAATCACCGACTCGTCCTGTCGATGGGGGTTTGGTTCCTGGGGCGGGACCGAGGATGAGAAATGCGTCACCCGAACACGGGACCGCAACCAGCGGAAGGCCGCGCGTCGGAAACCCGGAATGAGCAGGGCAAAGCCAAGGGCATCCGTGAAAAACCCCGGTGTCAGGAGAAGCGCGCCGGAAAACAGGATCATCGCCCCATGGGCCAAGGGTTCGGTGGGATCACGCCTTTCCGAAAAGGCCTGTTCCAGCTGTCCGAGTGCCATCCGCCCCTGAGTTCGAACCAGCCATGTTCCCAGAATTGCGGTCAGAACCACGATGACAAGCGTATAGACCAGACCGATTGCACCGCCAATCTCGATGAACAGGGCGATTTCGATCAGGGGAACAGCGATAAACGCCAAGAGCAGCCACATTTTCACAATCTCCTTAGGGCACGAAGGCATGATGGACTTGATCACGCCAGTCCCTTACATAAGTGCAGAATACGCCCGTTTCCATGTCATGACGTCCGAGAGGTTCAGATGAATTCACCGATCCTTCAGCTTCTGGTTCTGGCCGGCATTGCCGTGTTCCTGATCCTGCGGCTCAAATCCGTGCTGGGGACCCGTGATGGTTATGAAGCCCCTCCGGCGCAACGGTCCGCGGGTGAAACCAATGCGCGCCGCAACTTCGAAGTCATCGAAGGCGGCCCCGACCATGATATTATCGACCATGTGCCCGAAGGCAGCCCGGCGGCAGAGGCATTGAGCGGGATGAAAGCGATAGAGTCATCCTTCAGCGTGGCACAGTTCCTTCAGGGTGCACGCGGGGCCTACGAGATGATTCTGATGGCATTCGAGCGTGGCGACCTTGCCCAGGTCAAGCCTTTCCTGGCCGAAGATGTCTATGACGCCTTCGCCGAAGTGGTCGAGGCGCGCGAGAAAAAGGGCCTTACGATCGACGCCGAGTTCGTCGGCGTACGAGAGCTGTCATTGGTTGATGCCACGCTTGACGATGAGACGAAATCTGCCGAGATCACCGTGAAATTCATTGGCGAGCTGACCTATGTCGTGCGTGACAACGCGGGCGAGGTCATTGAAGGCAAGGACGGCAAGATCAAACGTCAGAAGGATGTCTGGACCTTCGAGCGGGTGTTCGGTTCAGACGATCCCAACTGGCATCTTGTCGCCACGGGCGAATGACCCGTGCCGTTCTCGCCGCGGCGTTTGTGGGGCTGATGATGTCAGGCCCGGCGGCGGCGGAAACGCATTATACGATTCTTGACTTCGACGATCTTGATGGCTGGGCCGAGGACGATCATAACGCGGCACTGACTGTTTTTCGTGACACTTGCGGAGACATGAAAGACCCTGATTGGCAGGCGCTTTGTGCGTTGGCGGGCGATCAGACCGATGCCAAGGCATTCTTCGAACTGTTCTTTCGCCCGGTGATGATCGAAGACGGCAAGGACCCGCTTTTCACGGGATATTTTGAGCCCGAATTGCGTGGCAGCACGTCACCCACGGAGCGCTTTCGTTACCCGGTTTATCGAATGCCGCCCGAAGCACGTACTGCGCCACAATGGCTTTCCCGTCGTAAAATCGAAACCGGCGATGAAATGAAGGGCCGCGGTTTGGAGATCGCGTGGGTTGATGACCCGGTCGAGCTGTTCTTTCTCCAGATCCAGGGATCGGGTCGAATCCGCCTTACGGACGGACGGTCGGTTCGGGTGGGGTATGGCGGATCGAACGGCCATGATTACCGCTCGGTCGGTATCGAACTGGTCCGGCGCGGCATCTACGAAGCGCATCAGGTCAGTGCAGAGGTCATCAAGAACTGGGTGCGACGAAACCCGGTCGAGGGTGAAGAGCTTTTGCAGCATAATGACTCTTATGTCTTTTTCCGGACCGTGAATCATGTGCCATCCGAACGGGGGCCTTTGGGTGCGATGAACCGTTCGATCACGGCGATGCGCAGTGTCGCGGTTGACCCGGCGTTTATTCCGCTGGGGGCTCCGGTCTGGATTGAGAAAGACGGCAAAGACCCGCTGCGTCGCCTGATGGTGGCACAGGATACCGGTTCGGCGATCAAAGGCGCACAGCGAGCAGATATATTTTTCGGCACTGGTAAAGCCGCCGGTCAGATGGCCGGGAAACTCAGAGACCCGGGGCGCATGATTGCGCTGCTCCCGATCCAGCGCGCCTATGCGATGTTGCCGGTGGGTTTTGAATGACGCGAAGACGGCTGAGACCGGATGAAATCGAACTGTGGCGCCGGGTTGCGGACACCACCGACCGGCTTGATTCCGGGCGCAAGGGGCATGAGGCATCGTTGCCGCGCCCCAAGTCAAAGAAGGCCCGGCCCGTTGCCCCGTTCGAAATGGGCCAAACCAACACCACAGCCCCGGTGGTCCATGATCTTTCTGCACCGTCATCCAGCCCGGTTTCGACCACCCCGCTGCGGATGGATCGCAAGACGCATCAACGCCTCAAACGCGGGAAGCTGTCGCCGGAGGCCAGGCTGGACCTGCACGGCATGACGACAGAGCGGGCGCATCCCAGGTTGATATCCTTCATCCTCAAGGCACAGGCCGATGGCAAGCGGCTGGTTCTGGTCATCACCGGCAAGGGAAAACACCGCGATGAGGGCGGTCCCATTCCGGTGCGTTACGGCGTGTTGCGCCACCAAGTGCCGCATTGGCTGTCTGTGCCGCCGCTGGCGCAGGCGGTCTTGCAGGTGGCAGAAGCCCATTCAAGTCATGGCGGTGGCGGGGCCTACTACGTTTATTTACGCCGACACCGATAACAGCGCCCGCGCACGCCCGACACCGATGATCATCATGAGGGTCGTGAACAGGAAGTAGCTCGCGATGATCAGGAACTGGGTTTCAATGCCCAGCCCGGCATCAATCCCCAACCCGGTGATCCCGGGGCCAATGGCCGAGCCGAAGACCATCACCGCGGCAATCATTGCCTTGACCGACCCGATATACCGCGTGCCGTAGAATTCGGCCCAGAACGCATTGGGCACGGTCATCATGGCGCCGGTGGTCATGGCCATGAAAAGCAGGCCCAGCAGGGTCATCCCCAAGCCGGGTGCAATGGAATAACAAAGAAATCCTATAATGATCGGCAGTTGCGTGAATGGCATCAAGCGAGCGGTGCCCAGACGATCGAGCAGCGCCCCACCGATCATCATCGAAATGACGCTGAGCCCGGTATAGATCGGGAAGAGCGACACCAGCTCGATATGGGCGAGCCCCTTGATCTCGGCGTAATGGACCTGATGGAAGAAGAACGCTGTGTTGAAGGCGGCGGGGCCGAGCATGGCGGGAACCATGAACCAGAACAGAAAATGCCGCAGCGCCTGGTTCCTGGTCCAGTGTCGGCCCTGCATCCCCAATGTCGAGTCTGATTGCGCAAAGCTTTGTGGAGTGCGCTCCTGCCGCAGAAGCAGGAGCAAGACCGGAATGGCGGCGATGGCGATTCCGGCCGCCAGAACCCATAGAAGCCGCCAATCGAAAAGGGCCATGAGCGCGACGAAGGTCACGGGCAAGACAGCCTCGCCAAGGGTGAACCCAAGCGTGGCGATGGAAAGCGCGCGCCCGCGCGTGGCGATGAACCAGCGGGACATGGCGACAACGGCAAGGTGGCTGGTCATGCCTTGCCCGGTAAAACGCAACGCGAAGATGACGAATGGCAAAAGCCATGCGGCCCGAACGCTGGCCATGAAAAGACAGGCCGAGGCTGTCAGCACCAGAACCACCGCGCCTAGAGCCCGCACCCGAAACCGGTCGGTCAACCCGCCGGCCCAGACCATCAGGATAGCCGATGCGCCGGTTCCAAGGGTGTAAATGGTGCCCCATTGACCATGCGTGAGGCCGAATTCCTCGCGGATGTGGCCTGCGAAGATCGAGATGAAAAAGGTCTGCCCGGGGCCGGACATGAAGGTGAGCAACATCCCGGCCGACAGCCAAGGCAAATTGTCGCGGAGGAAACGCAGCGTGGACATGGGCCATCTGTTTCCGGTTTCCCCGCGGAAGGGAAGAGCAAAAACTAGAGGACGTAACGGCTCAGATCGGTCGACCGTGTCAATTCGCCGAGGTTTGCCTCGACAAAGTCGGCGTTGACGACGACGGCTTCGCCTGCGCGATCCGGGGCGGTGAAGGAAATCTCTTCAAAGACCCGTTCCATCACCGTGTAGAGGCGACGCGCGCCGATATTCTCGACGGATTGGTTCACGTCAGCTGCGATCTTGGCCAGGGCCGCGATACCCTCCTGGGTGAATTCTACCTCGACCGACTCGGTGGCCATGAGGGCGGTATACTGCCGGGTCAGCGCGTTGTCGGTTTCGGTGAGAATGCGCACGAAATCCTCTTCGGTCAGTGCCCGCAATTCGACTCGGATCGGCAGGCGGCCCTGCAACTCGGGCAGGAGGTCCGAGGGTTTCGCGATGTGAAAGGCCCCTGACGCGATAAAGAGGATATGGTCGGTTTTGACGGCGCCGTATTTCGTGGAAACGCTGGTGCCTTCGATGAGCGGCAGCAGATCGCGCTGTACCCCTTCGCGGGATACGTCGCCGCCGCGGGCGTCCTGCCGGGTGGTGACCTTGTCGATCTCGTCAAGAAAGACGATGCCGTTCTGCTCGACCGCTTCCAGCGCGGCCTTGTTCACGGTTTCATCATCGAGGAGTTTGTCGGCTTCCTCGCTGATCAGCAGGCCATAGCTTTCGGCCACGGTGGTCTTGCGCCGCACGGTGCGCCCGCCGAATGCCTTGCCGAAGAGATCGCCGAGATTCATCATCCCCATCTGGCTGCCGGGCTGGCCGGGAATGTCCATCATGCCCATCGGGTTGGAATTGTCGGCGAGGTCGAGCTCGATCACCGTGTCGTCAAGCTCGCCCGATTTGAGCTTCTTGCGGAACATTTCAAGCGTGCCCTCTCGGGCGTCTTCACCGGCGATGGCGCGCAAGACACGTTCTTCGGCGGCGTGGTGGGCCCTGGATTTCACGTCTTCGCGCATTTGCTCGCGCGTCATGGCTATGGCGGAATCGACCAGGTCGCGGATGATCTGTTCGACATCACGGCCGACATAACCGACCTCGGTGAACTTGGTGGCTTCGACCTTGATGAAGGGCGCGCGGGCGAGCTTGGCGAGGCGGCGGCTGATCTCGGTCTTGCCGACGCCGGTGGGGCCGATCATCAGGATGTTCTTGGGATACACCTCGTCGCGCAGGTCATCGGAGAGCTGCTTGCGCCGCCAACGGCTTCGCAGGGCGACGGCGACGGCACGCTTGGCATCCTTTTGCCCGATGATGAAACGGTCGAGTTCCGAGACGATTTCGCGGGGGGTGAGGTCGGTCATTTCGAGATTTTCTCCACCGTCAGGTTGCCATTGGTGTAAACGCAGATATCCGCCGCGATAGCCATGGCGCGGCGGGCGATCTCCTCGGCGGAGTGGTCGGTGTCCATCATCGCGCGGGCGGCGGCGAGGGCGTAATTGCCGCCGGAGCCGATGGCGGTGACGTCATGTTCGGGTTCGAGAACGTCGCCTGCGCCGGTGATGACGAAAATATCGGCGCCATCGGTGACGATCAGCATCGCTTCGAGCTTTTGCAGGTATTTGTCGGTGCGCCAGTCCTTTGCCAATTCGACGGATGCGCGGGCAAGTTGCCCGGGCGTGGCTTCGAGTTTGGACTCAAGGCGTTCCAAAAGGGTAAACGCGTCGGCCGTGGACCCCGCGAAGCCCGCGACGACATCGAAACCGCCGGGCGAAAGGCGGCGCACCTTGCGGGCCGAGCCCTTGATCACGGTCTGTCCGAACGAGACCTGCCCATCGCCTGCGATCACCACCTCGCCGCCTTTCTTGACGCCGATGATCGTGGTGCCGTGCCAGCCGGGGAATTGATCGTCTGCCATGTGTCGCCTCCTGTCACTGGGGGCCTATATGGAGCCCATGGACCCGAGGCACAAGGGTCGGGCTTGCCCGCGCGGTGGCGGCATCCTAGCCTCTGGGCCATGAGCGAGCCCCGCATCCTGAGCTTCTATCTCGAACCCGGCCTGAAAGAGAGCGCGGAGGCGGGGGAGCACAACTTCCTGGGCAAGGTTGCGGATGTGGTCCGGGCGGCGGATTTCGAGGTTTTCTACTATGGAAATGGGCCGGAGGAGCGGGAAAAATCCCTTGCAAGACCGGGGTTTGCGCTGTTTCACATGGAGCCGCCGACGCATGGGCGGGGGGTGACGGTGCGGCGGGCCTATTGCTATCCGTTCTGGTCGATCGAGCGGACGGAAAAACGCTGGGATTTCGACGTGGCGTGGAGCGTGTTTGACGAGGATGACGTGCCGCGACAGGAGGCGGCGCGGTTTGCCGGGTTCTGGCGCAGGAGGCTGTTTGGGGCGTGGCCCGACACCGGCGAAAAGGGCTATGTTTACATTGCCTTGCAGGGGCGGTTGTTGGAGCAGCGGTCGTTTCAGTCCTGCACGCCGGTCGAGATGCTGCGCGCGGTGCTGCGGCATGAGCGGGAAAGGCCTGTGGTGGCGGGGTTGCACCCGAACGAGGCGTATTCGCGGGCAGAGATGCAAGCCCTTGAAAAGCTGACGCAAATCCATTCGAACCTGGGTATTCGGACGGGTGGAATGGAGGTGCTTTTGCCCGGGGCCGCCTATGTGGTGACGCAGAATTCAAGCGTGGGCTTCATGGGGCTTTTCCATGCGCGGCCCCTGGTGTTGTTCGGGCGGGCGGATTTCCACCATATCGCCTTGAAAACACGGGAGATTGGCGTGGAAGAGGCGCTTCGCCGGGCACCCGATCATGCCCCCGATTTCGAGGGTTACCTGTGGTGGTTCTGGCAAAAGATGACGATCAATGCGGGCCGTCCCGAGGCGGAGGAAAAGATCGCCCGGAGGCTGCGCGATCACGGCTGGCCGGTGTAAAGGTTAACGGCGCCGAGTGGCCGAAAATGGGGGGTGATATGCGTATGACTCCCGGCTGTTCCCCGGCTGCCGTCGGATTCGCCAAGTGGTTAACGGGCGTTAAGTTAATGCACCGTGCGATGAACGGTGCGGCGCGCCATGAAAAAGCCCCGCGCGGCGTATCCGGCGGGGCTAGGACAAGTCGGTTGTTCCGCGGCGCGGATCAGATCGACTCTTCGATCCAGCTTTGCAGCGCGGCCTTGGGCTTGGCGCCGGCGATGTTCGACACGACCTGCCCGTCCTTGAAGATGAACAGCGCGGGAATGCCGCGCACGCCCATCGAGGCGGGGGAATTCGGGTTCTGATCGACATCGACCTTCACGATCTTGACCTTGCCTTGCATTTCCTCGGACAGCTCTTCGAGGGCGGGGCCGATCATCTTGCAGGGGCCACACCATTCGGCCCAGAAATCGACCACGACGGGAAGGTCGGAATTCTTGACCTCGGCGTCAAAGGTGTCGTCGGTGACAGCAACGGTTGCCATTTGCGGTTCTCCTGTATCGGGATTGCTTGGCCTGAACCCTATGGGCGGCGGCGGGGAGCGTCAAGCTATCCGGGTGTCGCGCAAGGTGCCAATCACAAGATCATGAGGCAGCCGCATGAGGGTGGCGTTGCGGGTCCAGAGCAGGGCCGTTGCGACGGTTTTGCCGGGGTAGATCTGCGCCAGCGCGGAGGCATAGGCGCCCATCTGTCGCAACAACGCATCGGGCACGGCCCCGGGGGTGTCGGGGATGCTGGCGTTGGTCTTGAAATCGACGGCGAGGATTTCGTCGGGCCCGATCAGCAGCCGGTCGATGATGCCATGCATGCGGCGGCCATCGAGTTCAGGAAGGGCGGCGGAAACCGGCACCTCGGTCAGCGCGTCGGGCGAGAAGATCGGCGCAAGGCCGGGCTTGGTGAGCACATTGCGCGCCTCGGCCAGGAGCAGGGCAAGCGCGTCGCCCTCGGCCGCGTCGGGACCGTTCGCCAAGAGTTTGGCGGCGATCCCGGCCCAGTGATCCGGGGGGTGGCCGGGCAGGAATTCCAGCAGGCGGTGAACCTGTCGCCCGCGTTGCTTGGCCGCGTCTTCATCGAGTCCGGCCTCGCCCGGAAGCGCCTTGTTGCCCGGGAGGTCGGAAGGGGCGAGCGCGGCCGGGCGCGGATCGGGGATCGGTGCGGGGCGGCGGAAGTGATCGGGAATCGCGGGTGGTGGCGATGGCGGCGCTGGGTCGGATTTCGTCTCTGATCCGGCCCAGATGCCATGTTCGAGGCGGAGGCCGGGGGTATCGCCAAGCCCCTCGCCGAGATCGAAATGATGCGGGGCGGCGCCCATCCCCTCCATCGCGAGGCGGATCTGGTCATACCAGCTTTGCTCGTCCTTGCCCAATTCGCCCGCCGCGGCGACGATCAGCCATTTCTCGGCCCTTGTCATGGCGACGTAAAGCAGGCGGTCGCGTTCCTGCCGGTCACGCTCGCGTTGATGATCGAGCGCGTCGCGCAGGGTGGGCGGGGTTTCGGCGGCAAGGGTTTTCCAAAGCGGAGGGCCGTCATTGGTGACGATCTCGTTGCGGATGCGTTCGATCCGCTGGCCGGTATCGGGCAGGATCACGATGGGGGATTCAAGCCCCTTGGCGCCGTGCACGGTCATCACCCGGATGCGGCCACCTTCGCTGTCCTGCTGGCGCTTGATCTCGATATCCTCGGTTTCCATCCAGGTCAGGAAACCGGTGAGCGAGGGCACGGATTGACCTTCATAGGCCAGTGCCTGTTGCAAAAGCGCGTCGATGCCATCTTCGGCCTCGGTGCCGAGGCGGGAGAGCAGGCGGCGGCGCCCGTCATGGCGGGTGAGCAGCCGTTCGATGAGGTCATAGGGGCGCAGGAAGTCGGCCCAATAGCGCAGATCGTCGAGAACGGCGAGGGTTTCGGGGTGGTCCGTGCTGTTCCTGAGCGCCTCCCACAGGTAGCCGGGGCGACCATGGGCGAGGGTAAAGAGCGCTTGTTCGGACCAGTCGAAGATCGGTGATTTCAGCACGGTGGCCAGGGCCAGGTCATCCTCGGGCGTGGCGAGGAATTGCAGGAGGGCGGCGATGTCGCGCACGGCCAACTCGCCGCCGATGCGCAGCCGGTCGGCCCCGGCGATGGGCAGGCCCTGCGATTTGCATTCGCGGATGATGGCGTGAAAGAGCGGCGAACGGCGCTGCACAAGGATCAGGAAATCCCCGGCGTGAACCGGGCGCATGTGGCTCTGATCCTGCGGAATCGGTGTCTTCTGGTCGATCATCTGCCGGATCTGGCGCGCCACCGCGCTGGCCAGCCGGGTGCTGTGGTGATTGGGGCCTGCGAGGTCAACCGGGTCGTCCCAGTTGGGGCGCTCGGGCTTGCCGGTTTTTTCGATATGCGGCCAGAGATCGACCCGGCCGGGAAGGGCGTCGAAAAAGGTCTTGTGGGTTTCCGCGGCGGTAAAGCCCGCGGCCTCGCGCCCCTTGAAGGCTTCATCGACAAGCGAGAGCACAGCGCGGGACGAGCGGAAGGACCAGGCCAGCATCCGGTTCTCGAGCGGTGAATTGGTCAGGGCGAGGCGGGTGTCGAACTCGGCCCGCATGCGGTCGAATTCGCGCGGGTCGGCGCCTTGAAAGGAATAGATCGACTGTTTCTTGTCGCCGACCACGAAAATCGTGCGGGAGATGTCGGCGCGGGCGCCCTGGCCGCTGGTGAATTCCTGGGCGAGGCGCTCGATGACGCTCCATTGCACGGGCGAGGTGTCCTGTGCCTCGTCGACGAGGATATGGTCGATCCCGCCATCGAGCCGGTAAAGCACCCAGGCGGCGACGCGGTCATCGGTCAGGAGCGCTAGGGTCTTGAGGATGAGATCGTCGAAATCGAGCCAGCCGCGCGCCTGTTTTTCCTTTTCGTAGCGGGTGAGAAAGGCGCGGGCGAAGCCGTGCAGGGCAAGCGTCTTGCGGGCGGCGGCGAGGGCGATGCGATTTGCGCGGGCATCCTCGACCCGCTGCATGAATGCATTGAGCGCGTCGAGTATGTCGGGATCGAGCCGGTCGCGGGTGGCCTTGGTGGGAAAGGCGTCGATCTTGGCCGTGAAGGGTGAGCTAGCTTTTTCACCAGTGAGAAACACGTTTTCCAGCAGGGGCAGCGCGGCAAGGGAGACGTCGCGCAAGGGTGCGAGCCTGTCATGCGCCTTGACGTCATTGACGCTGCCCGCTGCGAGGGCGGGGAGGAGCGCCTTGAGAATGGCGGGCTCATCGCCGTTGAAGGCCGATGCGGTGAGCTCGGATTCGGAGAAACCCGGCGGGAGGTCGAACAGGGCAAAGGCGTCTTCATGGGAGAGCGTATCGGCGAATTTGGCGGCGTTAGAGACGATTTCGCCGGTCAGCTTGTCGAGATCGCCGCTCAGGTGCCGGGCGAGATCGGCGACGACGGGGCGGTCGGGGCCTTGGGCCATGCTCTCGACGATATCGGCGCGCAGGAGCCGGGCGGCGTGGTCGTCCATCTCGGTAAAGCGGGGCGTGACCCCGGCTTCGAGCGGGAAGCGGCGCAGGATCGAGGAGCAGAAGGCGTGAATCGTCTGGATCTTGAGCCCGCCCGGCGTTTCGATGGCCTGGGCAAAGAGGCGGCGGGCATCCTCAAGCTTGTCGGGTGTAACAACCCCTGAAATGCCCAGCTTCTGAAGCTCGCCCCGCAGCATTTCATCGGGCAGCATGGCCCATGCCCCGAGCCGGTCAAACAGCCGGTTCTGCATCTCGGAGGCGGCGGCCTTGGTGTAAGTGAGGCAGAGAATGTTCTGGGGAGCGACCTCATCCAGTAGGAGCCGCGCCACCCGGTCGGTGAGCACGCGGGTCTTGCCCGATCCGGCATTGGCAGAAAGCCATGTGGAGCGGTCGGGGCGGGCGGCCTCGATCTGGGCCAGCGTGGCGTCGTCGGGGGCGGTCATTTCAGCACCTCGGGCGATGGTTTTTCGGTGATGTCCCATTCGCCGAAGCGGGCGAGCTGATCGTAATTGCCGGTCTGGGTGGTTTCGAACATCGCGCGGCGCGACAGGAATCCCTGATCCGGGGAGAGATAGCAGGTTATGAGGCGGCGGAACTCGGTCGTGAACTCGGCCAGAGAAATCTCGGCGAGCGGGGCGGCGACCTGACCGGGCGAAGAGCCGAGGCCGATGTAACAGGCACCCGCGACCGGCGCGGCAGGAATGTCGGTGAAACCGCCCTGTTCGGCCATGATCGTCTCTAGTATGAGCTGCTTGTCGAAATGTTTCTGCTCGTCCTTCCCGGGAACGCTGCCGGTCTTGTAGTCATAGATCAGGAGGGCGCCGGATGTGTCGCGGTCGATCCGGTCGGCGGTGCCCTTGAGGGTGAAACCGATATCGTCGAAGGTGATCTTGCCCCGTGCCTCGAACCCGACGGGATCGGCATTGGCGCGGCGGGCCTCTTCGTCGGCCAGAAAGCCATTGACCACCCGTTCGAGCCGCGCCAGCCAGATCAGGCGTTCGGCGGGCCATGGCAGGGTCGCCTCGAACACCTCGCGCGCCGTGGTCATGAGGGTTTCGCGGGTGCGGGCCTCGGGGGTGTTCGCGGTGTCGCGGATGAAACGCTCCATCACCGCATGGGTGACGATGCCACGGATCAGCGCATCGGGCAGGCGCATCAGCGGGTCGAGCGGTCGCAGCCCGAGGACATGGCGCGCATAGACCGCGTAGGGATCGCGAATGAGCGTCTTGATCTCGGTCACGGAAAGCTGGCGCGGACGCGCATCGGCGGGCGGTTTGGGTGCGGGCCGGGGCCGGGGATTGGGGGCGCCGGGATCTTCGAGCGCGTCGGCGAGTGCGAGCCAGTGCGCGCCGCGATCGTGCATGGATCTGAGCGCGTCGGCGCCGCCCTGCTCCGGCAGACCGGCGAGCAGGTTCTGCAAGCGGTTGAGCCAGCGCGACACCACGGTTTCGGCATCGTCCGAGCGGGTCGAGCGGGTAAGCCAGACCTCGGGTGCGGCGATGGCCTGTTGGAAATCATGGGCGGAGAGGCCGATGCGCCGCTCGGGCAGCAAGAGCCCGGCCTTGTGGCGCAGCGCCCGGTTGAGCCACGGGTCGGGGTTGGGAACCTCGGGCCATGTGCCATCGTTGAGCCCGGCGAGGATCAGGAGGTCGGCGCCTTGCACCCGGGCTTCGAGCGTGCCCCAGATGAGGATCTGCGGATGCGGGGTTTCGACCTTGCGCACGTCGGCGCCCCCAAGGACCGCGCCGAAGAGATCGGCATAATCGCGCGCGTTCAGCGTGCCGCCATGGGGGGCGGCGTCGAGAAAGGCGTCGATCACCTGTTTGGCGGCGCGCCCGTCCGCCTCGGCCCATGGGTGGGGCGTAGCGGTGGGATCATGGCCTTGAATCGTGCGGTTCAGAAGGGCAAGATGCGTCTCTAACCTTGCGGAAATGGGCATTTCCTGCGGGCTGTGATGGGTGGTGAAGGTTTCGGCCACCCACGCGGCCCAGGCATCGGCGTCGCGGCTCTTGCGGGCGGTGGCCCAATTCATGATCGCCTCGGCATCCGGGTAAGGCGGGCCGTTGCGGCGGATGTGAAGTTCGAGATCGCGGGTGAAGCGCAGGTGATCGCCGCGACCCTTGGCGCCGTGGGTGAGCGGGTGTTTGAGCAGGGTCAGGAGCGCATCGGCGGTGAGCCGGGCCTCGAACAGCCCGGCAATATGGCGCATCAGCCGCCCGATGGCCGAAAGCTGGAGCGGCTCGCCCGCGCTGTCGTCGGGCAGGATGTTCCAGCGGTCGAGCGCGGCGGCGACCTGACGGGTGAGGCCCCGGTCGGGGGTGATGAGTGCGGCGGTCTCGCCCTTTTCGGCGGCGTCGCGCAGGCGGAGCGCGATGGCCAGCGCCTCGTGCCGTTGGGTTGGGGCCTCGATCAGGGTCATGTTGTCGGTTGCGGGGCGCAGATCGCCCAGCGCCGGGCCGTCGCGCAGCCATTGATCGGTGACGGGTGCGGGGCGCAGCGCGAGCGAGACCAGACGGTTGCGCGCGGGGTTGGGGGCTTCCGCCCCGGGCCATGGGCGGATCTCGGAGGCGTCGGTTCCAAGGCCCTGCATCAGCGCGTGAAAGCGGTATTGCGGGTGATCCTCGGAGAGCATCGGATCATCGAGTGTGCCCCAGAGATCGGCGGGCATGTCGAAATCGAAGCCGGGCAGGACGAGCGCGCCGCGCGGCAAGCGGGCCACCGCCTGCATCAGGCGTTGGGTCGTGCCGCGCGACCCGGTGGACCCGGCGACGATCACCGGATCGGCGGGGGGGGATTCGGCCCAGCGCGCGATGAGGCGCTCGACGATCAGGCGCTGGCGGGCCTCGGTATCAGGTGTTTCGCCGGTATCGTCGAAATAATGCTGCACGATGGAGAGGAAATTCACCGTGCGCGCCCAGTGGCCGGATTGGTCGCTGACATCGAGCCGGGAGATGGCCTCGGGGGAGACGCCTTCGCCCTGCATTTCGGCCATGAACGCGGCGAGGCTGTCGGCGAGGTCATAGAGCGCGGACCGGGGGGCGAAACCCGGATTCGTGTCGAGAAAACGCGAGATCAGCGGGATGAGTTCGAGCCGCCGCCGCAGGGGTGATACGGGGGGCGGGATCTCGTCCAGCGCGCTGAGTTCGCCCAGATCGGTGACAAGCGACAGGCGCGGCAAAAGGAGCGGCGGCCCGTCGTCAAAGAGCAGATGGATGCGGCGGGCCATGCGGCGCGTGTTGACGATGAGATGCACACGGGCCAGCGCCTCGGGCGGTTGGTCGGCGTAATGCGCGCGCAGGCCCTCGACCAGTGCGCGGGGGAAATCGGCGCCGGGGGGGCAGGCAAAGACGCGGGGGGCATCCGTGGGGTCAAACATCGCTATCCTCCAGCATCCGTTCGGCCAGTGCGATGCCCTCGGGATGGCCCACGTCGCACCATTTGCCGGGATAGGGCAGGCCGAAGAGGCGGTCGGTCCCGGCCATGCGGTCCCACAGAAGGTTGAGCGAGAAGACGCGGTCGGGGATGTCGTGCAGCAGGTCGGTCTTGATGATCTGCACGCCGCCATAGACATGGCCCGGGCCACGGGCGATGCGGCCGGTGTCGTCGAGCAGGAAATCACCCTCGCCTGCGTGGCCGATGGCGCGGGCGCGGGGCACGCAGATGAGGAGCGCGTCCATCTCGTCCGGGTTCCACGCCCCTGCCAGAAGCGAAAGCGGGTTGGGTCCGCGCCAGACCGCATCGGTGTTCATGGTGAAGACCGGCCCGGACCCCAGAAGCGGCAGCGCGTGGCGCAGCCCGCCGCCGGTGTCGAGGATGTCGGGGGTTTCATGCGAAAAGGCGATGCCGCGCCCGTCGAGATGCTCGATGAGGGGTTCGGGACGGTAATGCAGGTTGGCCACCACGCGGGCGAGGTTCATCGGCGCCACGAGGCTCAGCGCGTGGTCGATCAGCGGACGGCCGGAAACGCGGATCATCGGCTTGGGCCGCTCGGCGGTGAGCGCGCCCATGCGGGTGCCGAATCCGGCCGCGAAAAGCATTATGGCGTCGGGATGGTCGCGCATTTTTCCTTGAGGGTCCGGAGCGTTTCGGGGGTGGGTTCGGGCAGCGCCGTGCGCAAGAGGGGCGCCACGGGGGCCAGCGCGGGATGGGCAAGATCGCGTTGCAGGAGGCCCCAGACGCGGGGGATGAGATCGACGTAGTGGGTCTTGCCGTCGCGGATGCAGAGCCGGGCGAAAACACCCAGAATTCGCAGATTTCGCTGTGCGCCGAGGAGGTGGTAGGCGGTTTCGAATGCGTCCCTGTTCTGGCCAGACGCGGCGATATAGCGGGCAACCATCGCCTGTTCGATGTCCGGGGGAACGTCGCGGCGGGCGTCTTGCAGAAGCGAGACGAGATCATAGGCGGGATGGCCGGTCATCGCGTCCTGGAAATCGAGCAGGCCGACGCGGGCCGGGCCATGGCGCGATGGCAGCCAGAGCAGGTTCTCGGCGTGGTAATCGCGCTGGATCAGGACGGTTTGATCGTCGGCGTGACGTTCCAGAAGCGGCAGGAAGGCAGCGAGGAAATCGGCGCGTGCGCCCGGGTCTGGCGCGCGGGCATGGGCGAGATACCAGTCGAAGGCGAGCGCGGCCAGATCGGCCATGAGTTGCGGCGCATAGGGGGCAAGACCGGGTGGCAGGGGGGCCGTGTGGAGGGTCAGCAGCACATCGGTCGCGGCCTCGTAGAGTGGGCATTCAAGGGCGGGATCGCGGGGAATGGTGCGGGCAAAGAGATTATCGCCCAAATCTTCGAGGAGCAGAAAGCCGTTGGCCTCGTCCTCGGCGAGGATCGCGGGGGCGGAGAGCCCCAAGGATGACAGATGCCGGGCGATGCGGGTGAAGGGGCGCACGTCCTCGCCCTTTGCAGGCGGGGCATCCATCAGGACGGCGGGGCCGTGTTCAGGGTGCGACAGGCGCAGGTAACGGCGGTTCGAGGCGTCGCCCGCAAGCGGTGCGATGGTGGCCCCGGCCCAGTCGGTTCTGGCCAGGAAACCCGCGACGAGCGCATCACGCGACGGCATCGAGAATCCCTTCGAGACGGGAGTCCCATTCGGGGGCGGTCCAGTTCATCGTGAGATGTCGGGTCTCTTCGGCCGCATCGAGGGCAAAATCGAGCGAGAGCGCCGATAGCGGGGCCAGATCGCCGAGCCGGTCGGGCCACTCAACAAGGCAGAGCGCCGATTCGAAAGCATCGGGCAGACCCAGTTCCACGACCTCGTCCGGGTGCGAGAGGCGATAGAGATCGCTGTGCCAGATCTCGAATTCCGGCGTGTCATAGACCTGAACAAGGGTGAAGGTGGGCGAGGGCACGTCTTCGGGGACGGGCAGAAGCGACTGGATCAGCGCGCGGGCGAAATGGGTCTTGCCCGCGCCGATCCCGCCCGCGAGCAAAAGGACATCCCCGCCCCTGAGCAGCGGCGCCAGCGCGGCGGCCATGCGGGCAGTGGCGTCGGGCGAGGTGAGGGTGATGTGACAGGGCTGCTGCGGCATGGCGCGAGAGTAACGCCCCCTGCGCCCCCTGCAAGCCTGTTTCAGCCCGGCGGCGCGGATATGACGTTTGCGGATGCGTCGGCGCCCTGCAACACCGGGCGCAGGCGAAAACTCACCAGTGTTTCACCGCCGGAGATCGGGGCCACGCGGCATTCGATGGGCGTTCCGTCTTTCATGCGAATGTCGGTGAACCAGACGTGACGATCGAACGCACGGGGCAGGAATTCGCGCAGATCGGTCCAGAAGTCGGTCTTTGTGCACATCGCGCGCATGTGGCGGGTGGCGTCCTGTGCGGTCATTTCGGCAAAGCTGCTCTCGGGGTCGAGTTTCCACATCGTGCAGAAGGCGGTGTTGGAAAGGGTCAGCGCGCCGGTCGGGGAAAATGCGACGATCCCCTCGTCGAGCGTGTCGATCACCGCCTGACCGAGGTCGAGTTGCGACCGGAACCGGCGCGTGAGGGACATTTCGGCGCTGATATCCTCGATCAGGATGGCGATGGCGCCGTCGGGATGGGGCCGCCCGGTCACGCGATAGGTCAGCCCCGAGGGCAGCGACCACGTTTCGTGATAGCGCCCGTCGCTGGCGGCAACCACGAGATCGGCGATATGCTGACGCCAACTGGCATAGTTCTTGGGTTCGGGCATCATGCGGTTGTCGCGCAGGCGGTCGAAAAAGGATTGCAGGTCGGGGCGGGCCGAAAGGAATTCGGCGGGCAGCGCGGTCAGGTCGATCAGGGCGGGGTTGAACAGCGCCAGTTGACGGTCGCGGTCGAAAATGGCGAGTCCGGTGGACAATTGCGCGAATGTCTTGGTCAGGGTCTGAACGAAACGGTGCTGGGCGATTTCGGCCTCGACCACCGGGTTGATGTCGATGGCAAAGTTGAGAAACCCGTTCTGGCCCGAGCGCATCTTGGTCACGCTGAACCAGTCGGCCCGATCGGGATCGCCGGTTTCGACCGCCACGCGCTGGCTGGTTTCGTCGCTGGTTTCGGGAATGTCGAGATCGAGGGTCGAGAGGATGCCCTGACCCTGCTCCGACAAGAGGCGCGGATTGTTCGTGAGCTTGGCATGCGCGGCGTTGGCCCAGATGACCTGACCATCTGTGCGGCTGATCCAGATCGGATAGGGAAAGAGGTTGGCCGCCCGCGCGACGGCACGCAATTCGCTGGTCTGAATGATGGTCAGGTGGTGGTCGGATGCACAGGGCGGCGCTTCTCCCATGATCGCGACGCTGAGTTTTCCGCCGATCGCGACAAGGTCGAGACGGGCATGATCCTGCGGGTTGTCGGCCGGGATCGTGCAGGGCGCCTTTTGCAGGGCCTGCGCGGCGCTGCGGGGCAGATCGGGAAAGCGGGGTCGCAGAATGCGCGATACCTTGTTCCAGGACATGTCGGAAAAGGGATCGGTCGGATCGCCATCAAGTTGTGTGCGGGCGAGGATCGTTTGCGCGGCTTCGCTGGCGTGATCGAGTTGTTCACCGTCGAAGAGAAAAGCAACCGGATCGGGCGCGGCATGGTTTGGCCGCCCTGTGCCGCGCCGCTCAAGCAAGGCGAAAAGCGCGAGCGCCAACCCTGCCGCCACGGTGCAGATCGCCACCAGGGCCGCGATTCCCCAAAGCCCCAAACCGGCCATTGCGCTCTCCCCTTTGCCAAGCGTTGCCGCCTCGGCCAAGGTGGGTGTTAATGATTAATGATTGGTAAAGACCGCCCGGGGTGCGACGGAGTCACACCATGATCGCGATCAGGAGTCGAACGGGCGGTTGGCCCCGACCGGCATTCGACTTTCACCAAAGCGGGCATCAAGGCGATTGAGCGGCCATGACACCTCGATCAGGGCCCCGCAGCGGCCACGGTCGTCGGCAGCGGGGTCTTGGATATTCGGACCATTGGCAAAGGAAAGCTCGGCGCCGGTGCGTTCGAGAAGCGTCTTGGCGATGAAGAGGCCCAGCCCCATACCTTCGTAGGCGGGGCGTGCGTTTCGTTCCGATGCGCCACGCCGGTCACGCATGAAGGGATCACCGATCCGCCCGATCAGGTGCGCTGGAAACCCCGGCCCGTCGTCCTGAATGCGGATCGTGATCTTGTCGTCTGTCCATCCGGTCTCGACCCAGACATGACCGTGGGCGAAATCCACCGCGTTCTGGATCAGGTTGCGCAGCCCGTGGACGATCTCGGGGCGGCGGGGGATTGTCGGCTGGGGCCATTCGGTGTCGATGCCGGGCATGGTCTCGAAATGAATGGCCTTGCCGCGGTCGAGATGCGGGGTCGCCGCCTCTTCGATCACCGCGGAGACGGGGGCGTGATGCATGTAGAGGTCATCCTTGCCCGCGCGGCCCATCGAGCGCAGGATATCACGGCAGCGGTCGGCCTGATGGTTGATGAGCTGGATATCTTCGAGCGCGTCGGGATTGTCGGCGAAATCCTCCATCAACTCGGACGAGGTGAGCTTGATCGTTGCCAGGGGCGTGCCGAGCTCATGCGCTGCCGCCGCGACGACCCCGCTGAGATCGGAAAGTTTCTGTTCGCGGGCGAGTGCCATTTGCGTGGCCTGAAGCGCCTCGGACATGGTGTGCACCTCGGAGGCGATCCAGCGGGCATAGACCGACAGGAACACGATGGCGATGACGATGGCCGCCCAGTTGCCAAAGACGAAAAGTTCGCCGATGCGAAGCACGATATCCGCATCGGTTCTGAGCGGCATGTGAAAGAAGGCGAGAACCGAGACGACAAGAATGGCCACGGCCCCGAGAAACACCGTGCTGCGCGCCGAGAGCGCCGCGGCCGACACGGTGACCGGCCCCACGATCAGGAGCGAGAACGGGTTGTTGAGCCCGCCGGTCAGATAAAGCAGCGCGGCCAGTTGCAGCAGGTCGAAGAGAACCATCAGCAGATTTTCACGCTCGCTGAGGCGCTTGTTCTCGGGAAAGATGAACATCGCGACGAGATTGGCGATGATCGACAGGCCGACAACGAGGTAAAACAGCCCCACCTCGATCTGCAGCGCGTAGAAATACTGGGCCACGACAAGCGCCGTGATCTGCCCCACGATCGCAGCCCAGCGCAGCCAGATGATGGTGCGCAACCGAACCCAGTTGCCACGCTGGCGCGCTCCGATCAGTCCGAAACCGGTATCCGTCATCTGCGCGCCTTCGTCCCGTTGCATGTCTCCTCCAGCTTGATAGATGTGACATGCGCGCCGTTCAATGGCGGGCTGCAAGCGATGCAAAGGATGAATCCATGACGAAATACTATGCTTTCGGTGCCGTGGTGGCGGTTGTGCTGGTCATACTCGGCATGGTGTTCATCACGATGAGTCGCGACGAGGCGGAAAAATATGCGCAATGTCGCGTGGGCCAGGTGGCCGGGGGCTCGGGGGCCATCGGCGGGCCGTTCACCCTTGTTGACGAGACCGGGAAAACCGTGACCAGCGCGGAATTTATCGACGAGCCGTCACTGATTTACTTCGGTTATACCTTCTGCCCGGATGTCTGTCCGCTGGATGCTTCGCGCAATGCCGAGGCGGTCGAGATCCTGGAGGACCGTGGCAAGATCGTGAAGCCGGTTTTCATCTCGGTCGACCCCGATCGCGACACGCCCGAGATCTTGCAGGATTTCACCGATCGTTTGCATCCGCGTATGGTTGGCCTGACCGGGAGCATGGAACAGGTGCGCACGGCGAGCCAAGCCTATCGCACCTATTTCAAGAAGCATGAACCCGAGTCGGGCGACGAGGAATATTACCTTCTCGACCACTCGACCTTTTCCTACCTGGTCTTTCCCGAAGAAGGGTTCATCGAGTTCTTCCGCCGCGACCTGACGCCCGGACAACTGGCCGATCAGGTGGGGTGTTTCCTCGATCAGCGTTGAGGGCGGCATTGCATTGCCCGCGTCAGGTGTTTGACGGGTGCACCATAGCACCCTAAACAAGGCTGAGGCGCGTGATAAGGAGGACCCCCCTTGGCCGAAGATCAACTGGACCTCGGCGACGACAGGTCGCTGTTGATTGTCGATGACGACGAGCCGTTCCTGCGCCGCCTTGCGAAAGCGATGGAGAAGCGGGGATTCGAAGTGGAAATGGCGGATTCGGTTGCCGCGGGCAAGGCGATCGCGACGGCGCGGCCCCCGGCCTATGCGGTCTGCGATTTGCGGCTTGAGGATGGCAACGGACTCGACGTGGTCGAGGTGTTGCGCGAGAAGCGTCCCGACTGCCGGGTTGTCGTTCTCACCGGCTATGGCGCGATTGCAACGGCGGTGGCGGCGGTCAAGATCGGGGCGACCGATTACCTGTCGAAACCCGCCGATGCCAAGGATATCGTCACGGCCCTCTTGACCCCGGCGGATGAATTGCCGCCGCCGCCCGACAACCCGATGAGCGCCGACCGGGTGCGGTGGGAGCATATCCAGCGGGTCTATGAGCTGTGCGACCGTAACGTGAGCGAAACGGCGCGGCGGCTCAACATGCATCGCCGCACGCTTCAGCGAATCCTCGCCAAACGCAGCCCGCGTTAACCTTTGCCCAAATCCGTGCGAATCGGGGGGGGTGACTTGCGCGTGCTCCCCGGCTGACATCCGGCTGCCGGGTGAAATGGGGTTTTCGGGCAGGGCCAGAGGTTAACCCGGCGCGCGGTGCAGGGGCAGGAACTCGTGCAGAGATGCCCCCGCCCGGAAACAGCGGCGAAGCCGCCCGGGCAGCACACGGCCGCCCCCCGGCCGGGTGCTTTTGAGGGGATGCGCGCCGGTCTGGTCTGAGGATGGCGTCGCAAGATAAAGAGCCCCGCGCCGATGTTGTGAGCACCCGACCGCGGCCCTGTGCTGCCCTTTCGTCCGGCCCCGGGCGAATCCGGTCTGCTGCGATCCGCCCCTAAACCTCGGCCAGAAGTGCTGCGTGCCGTGCGGTGAAATCCTCGCGCACCTCGCGGGGTGGGCGCAGGTGGATGTCGAGGCCGTGGGTCAGCTCGGGGCGTGGTTTGCCGAAAAACCTGTCGGCCTCTTTCACGGTGAAACCGGCGATCTGGGTGGCCTCCATCCAGGCGGAAACCCGGTCGGCGGCCTTGATCTTTTTCTTGACCGTCGCGGGGACGATGGCGGGCAGGCCAAAGCGGATGTGGATCGCGGCGGCAAGCCGGTCATCGAGCGCGCCATAGCTCGGGCCGACGGCGGATTTGACCGGGGAAATCATGTCGCCGATCACGTATTCCGGCGCATCGTGCAACAGCGCGGCAAGGCGCCATTTGGGGGGCGATTTCGGCTCTAACCTTGCGAAAATCGTCTCGACCAGCAGCGAATGCTCGGCCACGGAATAGGGCCAGTCGCCCTTGGTCTGCCCGTTCCAGCGGGCGACGAAGGCAAGGCCGTGGGCGATGTCCTCGATCTCGATATCCATCGGTGTGGGATCGAGCAGGTCGAGCCGCCGACCGGACAACATGCGCTGCCATGCGCGGGGCGGTTTCGGATTGGGGCCGCGTGCCATTTTGCCTGTCTACTCCCACAAGGTGCGCCCCATTTCTGCCATATTTGGTGCGCAGGATGAACGCATTGGGATTACCTGCTGCCACGTCGCGCGACAAGACCGGGGAACCGGCGAGCGTGATCGCGTGATTGCCAAGACAGGACCGGCGCGCGGGACTTCTCTCTCTGATCGCGCGTCTTGTTGGATCGAGGCGGTGGGAAAGGAGCAGACCCATGCTTTTCAAACGGATTGTGGCCGCTGGTCTGGCGGTGGGCGCGGTGCTGACCGCGATCCCGGCGCAGGCGGGCGATTGTGCCGCGCGCGAACAGGTGGTGCAGCGGCTGGAGCGCGACTATGCCGAGCGGCTGACCGGTGGCGGGTTGAACGATGCCGGGCTGGATGAGTCCGGGGCGGGCGACGCGGTGGTCGAGATCTGGGCCTCGCCCGAGACGGGCAGTTTTACCGTGATCCTGACCGGGGCCGACGGGATAGCCTGTATCCTGGCGACGGGGACCAACTGGTTCGAGACGCGTGCGATGACGCCGGAACAGGCCGGGATCGAAAGCTGATCCAGCGGCCCGCGTACACGCGGCGCGCACAGGCTTGTGTAGCGCGTTTCTTTGAAGATGCGGGTCATAGACCCCATATTTGAGGGTGTATGGTGGCGAATTCGGATTCGCCCGATGCCGGTTGAGAGGGTGGCCCCTCCCGGCGGATATTTCACAGGAAAATCATCTGCCGGGCAGCGGTGATCTGCCCGGGCGGCTGTGCCGTTGCTGCGCGCGAAGTGGAGTCGATCCGCCGCGATACACATCCAAGTGTATGAAAACAGGCGCATATCGCGCCCCGCATCAAGGAGAAATACCATGTTCAAACGACTGTTTTCCGCAGCGATCATCTTTGGCGCCGCCGCGCTTGCGCCGCCGTCGCCCGCGCTTGCACAGATCGCGGCCTGCCTGCCGCGCGACGTGCTGGTGACCCGGCTGGAAGAGCGCCACAAGGAACATCTTGCCGGTGGCGGTTTGCAAAGCCCGCAACGATTGATTGAAATCTGGGCCTCGGAGGAAACCGGGAGCTTCACGGTGTTCGTGACCCGCCCCAACGGGATCAGCTGTATCCTGGCCACGGGGCAACATTGGCGGGGGCCGGACCCGGCCAAGCCCGGCGGCGTGGGCGGGTAGGTTTAGGTTCCAGAATCATTGATTTTCAAAGCCAGAACATGACGGTTGCGGCGAGAGCGGCGACGGAGAGAAAGACCTTCGGGCACCTGTCACAACGCGCCTCCAGCCTGTCAGGCGACCGAACATGATCTCGATCCTGTAGCGGCGCTTGTCGTATTTGACGGGCTTCCCCCTGGGCCTCCGGTCGGGGGTACATGGCTTGATCCCATGGTTTTTGAGGACTTCGCGGAACCAGTCCGCGTCATAGCCGGGCCTGCCAGCAACCGGTCCGCCGATGGCAGGCCCATACTCCTCGGGTGCATCGCGCCAGCGCAAACCGTTGCGATTTATGAAGATTACTCCGCTCAAGACGCGCCATTTGCTTGTCGGTCAGCCAGAAAAGATTGCTTATCATGCCCCTGCGGTTCGGGCGCTTGAATCCCGCTGGCACCACCGCTTCAAACCGATTAATAGGTTCTGAACCCAAGCACTTGAACTAAAGGCGAGGTTGGGTGAATATAAGAAAAATGGCATTCCAGACGGGCAATGTTGATCACATGGTTTCATACTTGAGGTGATTTTATGAGCACACGCACCAAGAACCCTTCGAAAGAAGCGAAAAAGGAATCGCCAACGGTAGCTGATCCGGTGGCAACCGCAGAGGGACAGTTCACGCCCACTTCGATCAAAGGCCGCTCGCGGCCCAAAGCCAGCCAAGAAAAAGGCTGGAACAACATCCTCGTCCGGGCGAAGAAGCTGGTGAAGAACCGACCCGATGATCACCTCAGTTCACTGCTCGCCAATCTGCGCGAACTTCGGATCGACCGGCGTGAACCTAGCCGCTTTTACCAGACGCGTGACATCGCCCGCCCGATTGGTGAAAAGATCATGGAACGCGCGGGGCTTGAGCTGTCTGACAGCTTCTACAGCCCGCAGGTCGCAGCGAATCAATACACAGTAAATGCAGCGAGCCCGATTCGTTACTTGGGTGAATTGATCCGTCCCGACACCACTGCGATCATGGAACTTGGAAGTGGTTGGTCGCCGAATATTTTTCAGCTTTATCTGCTTCACGGTGCGACGCGGTCGCGTAAAAAGATCTACTATGGAGGGGAATACACACGTAGCGGCATGATCACCGCCAAGTACTTGGCCAATCGCGAACCCGCCATGAACTATCGGGCCTTCTATTTCGATTACCGAGATCCCAATGTGTCGTTCCTGTCCAAGCAGAAGGGGCACATCCTGCTGTTTACATCGCACTCGATCGAACAGGTCGATCAGATCAACCCCGCTCTCTTCGAGCAGCTGCGCCAGATCCCAAACCCTGTGACGGTCGTGCATTTTGAGCCGGTCGGTTGGCAACGCAACGAAGAGCTTCTTGCACGCCGTAATGCGAAGGATGACGCATTCTTTGAAGCTATCGGAAATCGTGCTGTAGAAGGCGATCTGAACTCGGTCGATGAGAACGCGGCGTGGTGGTCGTGGCGACTTGAATACAACACCAATCTGATGCCGATCCTGTGGGATCTTGAGAAGCGCAACGTCATCAAGATGGAGAGAACAGCTTTCAACTTCGCGGGAGCGGCCAATGTACTGAACCCCAGCACAATGCTGCATTATGAATTTGTACGCTGATAAGGGTTCCCCTAAATCCCGCACCAATCGTCGGCACTCGGCTTTGATGCCTCGCCGGCATGTTTCATGGTCATAGTACCATCGCAATGATACGAGCATGGCAGGCTTGGCGGGGTGAACCCGCATTGCCCCTGCGGGGGGTGAATGCTATCTGCCTTGCAAAACCTGTTGGCAAGGAGCCCCCGGATGACAACCGACTATATTGTCAAGGATATTGACCTGGCCGAGTATGGCCGCAAGGAAATCGCGATTGCCGAGACCGAGATGCCGGGGCTGATGTCCCTGCGCGCGGAATATGGCGCGCAAAAGCCGCTCAAGGGTGCGCGGATCGCGGGCAGCCTGCACATGACGATCCAGACGGCGGTGTTGATCGAGACGCTGGTGGAGCTGGGTGCGGATGTGCGCTGGGCGTCGTGCAACATCTTTTCGACGCAGGACCACGCGGCGGCGGCGATTGCCGCGGGCGGCACGCCGGTTTTCGCGATCAAGGGCGAGACGCTGCCGGAATACTGGGATTATGCCGACCGGATCTTTCACTTCGAGGAGGGCGGCGCCAACATGATCCTCGATGACGGGGGCGATGCGACGCTTTACATCCTGATGGGTGCGCGGGTCGAGGAGGGCGAGGAAGATCTGATCGCCGTGCCGACATCCGAGGAGGAAGAGGCGCTGTTCGCGCAGATCCGCAAGCGCATGGCGGAAAGCCCGGGCTGGTTCATCAAGCAGCGTCACATGATCCAGGGCGTGACCGAGGAAACCACGACCGGGGTGCATCGTCTTTACCAGATGATGGAAAAGGGGCATTTGCCGTTCCCGGCGATCAACGTGAATGACAGCGTCACCAAGTCGAAATTCGACAACAAGTATGGCTGCAAGGAGAGCCTTGTGGACGGTATCCGGCGGGCCACCGACACCATGATGGCGGGCAAGGTGGCCGTGGTCTGCGGTTATGGCGACGTGGGCAAAGGCTCGGCCGCAAGCTTGCGCGGTGCCGGTGCGCGGGTGAAGGTGACCGAGGTCGATCCGATCTGCGCGCTTCAGGCGGCGATGGACGGGTTCGAGGTGGTGCGGCTCGAAGACGTGGTGTCGAGCGCCGACATCTTCATCACCACCACCGGCAACAAGGACGTGATCCGCATCGAGCATATGCGCGAGATGAAGGACATGGCGATCGTCGGCAATATCGGCCATTTCGACAACGAGATCCAGGTTGCCGCTCTGAAGAACCACAAGTGGACCAACATCAAGGACCAGGTGGACATGATCGAGATGTCGGGCGGCAACCGGATCATCCTGCTGTCCGAAGGGCGCCTGCTCAATCTCGGCAACGCGACCGGGCACCCGAGTTTCGTGATGTCGGCCAGCTTCACCAACCAGGTGCTGGCGCAGATCGAACTGTTCACCCGGGGCGAGGCTTACGAGAACGAGGTCTATGTTCTGCCCAAGCACCTCGATGAAAAGGTCGCGCGGCTGCATCTCGACCGGATCGGCGTGAA
Source organism: Aquicoccus porphyridii (assembly GCF_008369105.1). GTDB lineage: Bacteria > Pseudomonadota > Alphaproteobacteria > Rhodobacterales > Rhodobacteraceae > Aquicoccus > Aquicoccus porphyridii. The sequence goes on from NZ_VINQ01000010.1 coordinate 59,806, forward strand.
GCTGTCGAACCTGAGCAAGGAACAGGCGGACTATATCGGGGTGAGCCCGGAAGGGCCGTTCAAGCCCGAACATTACCGGTATTGAATCCCGCTTCAGGGACGATCACGATAGGCCCCGGAATACCGGGGCCTTTTCATTTGGAGGATATGCGATGCGGGTGATCATCTATGGCGTGGGTGCGGTTGGCGGGGCGGTGGCCGCCGCGCTGGTCGAGAACGGGCAGGAGGTGATCGGTATCGCCCGCGGGGCACAATTGGAGGCGATCCGCGCGCAAGGGCTGCGTGTGCGTTCGCCCGTGTTCGACCGGGCGGTGCGGTTCGAATGTGTCTCTGATCCCGCGGAAATCGACTTTCGCGCGGATGATGCGATCCTTCTTTGCATGAAGACGCAAGACACCGCCCCCGCACTTGAGGCGTTGCGCGAGGCGGGGGTGTGGAAGCAGCCGATCTTTTGCGTGCAGAACGGCGTGGCGAACGAGCGGATCGCGCTGCGCGTCTTTCCCAATGTGCATGGGATCACGGTGATGCTTCCCGCGGGGCTGTTGGCGCCGGGGGACGTGGCCGCGTGGTGCGAGCCGCAATTCGGCATGTTCGATATCGGGCGCTATCCCGAGGGCAATGACGCGGATGACGCGCGGCTGGCGGCGGCGTTCGAGGGCAGCATGATCACGCCCTTTGTTCTCGACGACGTGATGAACAGCAAATATGGCAAGCTGTTGCTCAACCTTGGCAATATCACGCAGGCGGCGCTGGGCCGGGGCGCGGATACCGGCGAGATCGGTGCGGCGCTCAAGGATGAGGCCAAGGCGGTCTATGCCGCGCACGGGATCGCGCCGGTCGACCTGAGCGAGAGCGACCCGCGGCGCAAGGAGTTGATGCGGTTCGGCACGATCGAGGGGATCGAGAATATCGGCGGTTCGACCGTGCAGAGCCTTGCCCGGGGCGCGGGGTCGGTCGAGACCGATTACCTCAACGGTGAAATCGCGCTTTTGGGGCGGATCGCGGGTGTTTCGACGCCGATGAATGACGCGATGACGCGGCTGGGCGCGGCTTTGGCGCGCAAGGGGGCGGCGCCCGGGTCGATGACGCTGGACGATCTGCGCCGCTTTGTCGGCTGAGAATCCGAGGTGACGGCGTGCCCGCGACGCCTTTGCCGGCGGATTTCCCGGCATGGGGAATCCCCGGCAAGTTTTCCCTTTGAGCGCGCAGACTCACGCGCTAGTCTTTTCAACGGCGCCGACAGGAGCTTTTGTTAACTCAGACAGGTGGAGACTAGAGATGGGTAAACGCGACGAGCTGATCGCAAGATATGCGGAAGATCTCAGGACCAAATGCGGCATGACGCCGGACATGGACCTTTTGACAAAGGTCACGATCGGATGTGGCCCGGCGATCTATAATGCCGATGCCTCGACCGTGGCGGCAACGCAGGAGAGCGAGCTTGAAACCGTCAAGGACAATTTCCTGATCAAGAAGCTGGGTCTGGCCGATGGGCCGCAACTGATGGACGCGATCAAATCGGCGCTGGACACCTATGGCCAGTCGGAGCGCAACAAGTATCGCGCCGTGGTCTATTACATGCTGGTCAAGCATTTCGGCAAGGAATCGGTTTACAACTGAGCCCCGGCCAAGGCCGAACGCCCGCGCCCCGGACGGGAGGCGGGCGTTTCAGTGCGACGTCGCCGGGTTCGGAGGGTGTGCGGGCACGCCACGGGCAGTCCGCATTTGAACCAAATTCCGCGCATTTGGCGTTTGCCCGAGTCGGGCTGGCGCGCTAGTTTCAAACTTGCCCGTGTCAGGATGGCCGGACCCAGTTTCATAAGTCGCGTGTGGTGAGTAGGGAGCACGTGGGGAGACGGAGGGTTCTGGTCGTGCCGGGGCCCTCCGTTCATGTTCCGGGGCTGTGTTTCGAGGGTGGACGCCTCCGGCGGGAGTATTTTGGGCAAGATGAAGCCGGGTGTCAGTCCTCCATTCCGCCCAGCGCGCAGATGATGCGCCATTCCTCGGGGGTGACGGGTTGCACCGAGAGGCGGGAGTTTTTCACCAGCACCATGTCGGCAAGGCGGGGATCGGTCTTGATCTCGTCGAGCGTGACGGGGCGGGGCAGCGGGGACAGCGCCTTGATGTCGACGCATTCCCAGCGCGGATCGTCGGTGGTGCTGTCCGGGTGGGCCTCGGCGATGATTTCGACAATGCCCATGACGCGTTTCTCGTTGACCGAGTGGTAGAAGAAACCGCGATCACCGGGCACCATCTCGCGCATGAAATTGCGGGCCTGGTAGTTGCGCACACCATCCCATTCCTCGCCCTTGTCGCCGCGGGCGACCTGGTCATCCCAGCCCCAGGTGTTCGGTTCGGATTTGAAAAGCCAGTAACGCATCAGCCGATCACCTTCTTCCATTCGATCAGGTTGACGGACTCGAACAGCCCGGCCTTGGCATAGGGGTCGTTGTCGGCCCAGTCCTTGGCCTGTTCCATGGTCTCGACATCGAGGATCACCAGCGAGCCGGCCATTTCGCCATCGACGATAAGCGGCCCGGCCTGGGCCACGAGGCCGGTTTCCTCGATATAATCGAGATGGGCGGCGCGGTTTTCGCGGCGCAGTTCGATCTTGCCGGGCATGTCCCGGGCGATGAGAGCGACGAGCATCTATTCCTCCTTGAGCGGTCTGGACAGCAGGGTTTGCAGGGCCTCTGCGGCGCTGAGGTGGCCGGCGCAGAGATCGGCGACGGTGGCGCAGATCGGCATGTCGATCGCCAGTTCGGCGGCCCATTCGGTGACGGCGCGGGCGGTGGCGACACCTTCGACGGTGATCATGGGATCGACGTCTTCGCCGCGGCCAAGCGCGAGGCCATGGCGATAGTTGCGCGAAAGTTCCGAGGTGCAAGTGAGCGCCAGGTCGCCGAATCCCGAAAGCCCCATCAGGGTTTCGGGACGGGCGCCGCGCTTGAGGGCGAGGCGCTGCATCTCGGCAAAGCCGCGGGTCATCAGCGCGGCGCGGGCGCTGTCGCCCAGCCCGAGACCGATCGAGGCGCCACAGGCGATGGCGATGACGTTCTTGAGCGCGCCGCCCAGCTCGGCGCCGGTGGTGTCGGTGCTGCGATAGATGCGCAGGTTGGGCGTTGTCAGGGACTGTTGCAGGGTCTTTCCGGCATCGTCGTCGGCGCAGGCCAGCGTGAGCGCGGTGGGCAGGCCGGTGGCGATGTCGGTGGCAAAGCTGGGGCCGGTGAGGATGGCGGGCAGCGCATCGGGGGCGTGGCGGGCGATGGTCTCGGCCGGGCCGAGATGGGTTTCAAGGTCGATCCCCTTGCAGCAGGCGACGAAAGGGCGTGCGCCGAGCGTTGCGCCGTGGTCGTCGAGAAAGCCGCGCAGGGTCTGCATCGGGACCGAGATGAGCGCGGGGATGTCAGCGGGAAGCGCGCCGATATCGTCGGTCAGAAGGATGTTGTCGGGCAGGCGCGGTCCGGGCAGGCGCCGGGTGTTCTGCCGCGTGTTGCGCATCTCGGCGACATGGTCGGGGTCTTGCGCCCAGAGCAGGATGTCGCCGCCGTTCTGTGCGAGCGAGATAGCCAGCGCGGTGCCGAACGCACCCGATCCGAGGATTGCGATCATGCCTTTGCTCCTTTCTTGCCCGAGCCCAGAAGGGCCGGAAGATTTGCGTCGAGCGGCCAGCGCGGGCGGGCGGCCAATGTCATATCGTCCTGTTCGCCCGCGGCAAAGCGTTCGAGCCCGGCATAGGCGATCATCGCCGCGTTGTCGGTGCAAAGCGCCAATGGCGGGGCGAGGAAACGGATGGCGTGATCGGCGGAAAGCGTCTCTAACCTTGCCCGAATGGCGCTATTCGCGGCAACCCCCCCGGCCACGGCGAGGACCGGCGAGGCGGGGTTCTCCGCGAGGTAGAGCGTCAGCGCGCGGGCGGTTTTCTCGGCCAGCACATCGACCACGGCGGCCTGGAAAGAGGCGCAGAGGTCGGCGCGGTCCTGCCGGGTGAGGCCGCCCTTGTCGGTGACAATCGCATCGCGGGCGCGCAGGAGCGCGGTTTTCAACCCCGAGAACGAGAGGTCGCAACCGGGCCGATCCAGCAGCGGGCGGGGGAAGCGGAAGCGGGTGGGGTTGCCATGTGCGGCCTCGGCCTGAACCGCGGGACCGCCGGGTTGGGGCAGGCCGAGAAGGCGGGCGGTCTTGTCGAAGGCTTCGCCGGGGGCGTCGTCGATGGTGCCGCCAAGGCGCGAGAAATCACCATGCCCGCGCGTCAGGAGAAACTGGCAATGCCCGCCCGAGACCAGCAGCATGAGATAGGGATAGGCGATCTCGTCGGTCAGGCGCGGGGTGAGCGCGTGGCCCGCGAGGTGATTGACGCCGACGAGCGGTTTGCCTGCACCGGCGGCCAGACCCTTGGCGCACATGACACCCGAAAGCACGCCACCGATGAGCCCCGGCCCGGCGGTGACGGCGATGGCATCGACATCGGAAAGCGCCAGATCGGCCTGGAACAGGGCCTCTTTCACGCAGGTATCGACCCGCTCGGCATGGGCGCGGGCGGCGATTTCGGGCACCACGCCGCCAAAATCGGCGTGCAGTTCGGCCTGGCCGTAGATCACCGATGACAGGATATGCACGGTGCCGGGCACGCCACGGACCAGCGCCGCGGCGGTGTCGTCGCAACTGCTTTCGATGCCGAGGATGGTCAGCGTGTCGCTCATGGTGTTTCCGTTGCATGGCCCCTTGGCGGCAGGTAACACCGGTCAAGCGCCAATAACAAGTTTGCCCGTGGTGGCCCGTGATGCAACCCGTGATCCTTTTGACCCGCCCTGCCGCCGCCGCCCGGCGCTTTGCCGACGCGCTGCGTGCGCGGCTGGGCGAGGTTCGGATCGTGCAATCGCCGCTGTTGCGGATCGAATGGGTGATGGCGGATCTGCCCGGAGGCGTTGCGATCTTTACCTCGCCGCGCGGGGTCGAGGGATTCTTGCGCGCGGGTGGCCATGCGGGGCGCGCGTGCTGGTGCGTGGGGGATGCCACGGCAGAGGCCGCCGCGGAGGCGGGATTTGCGCCGCGCTCGGCCAGTGGCGATGCAAAGGCGTTGATCGCGGCCATTCTGGAGAGCGGCGAGACGGGGCCGTTCGTGCATCTGCGCGGCAAGCATGCCATTGCCGATCTGGCGGCGATCCTGACCAAAGCGGGGCGCGAGACGCGCGCGGTCGTGGTTTACGACCAGGTGACACAGCCGCTTGGCCCGGAGGCGCAATCGCTGTTGCAAGGTGAGGCGCCGGTGGTTGTTCCCCTTTTCTCGCCCCGGACAGCGCGGCAGTTTGCGGGCGAATGCCCGGTGAACCGTGCCACGCGCGCGCCGCTTTTCATCGCGGCGATGAGCGGGGCGGTGCGCGATGCGCTGGGCGATGTTGGCGCCTCTGAACTGAGCATCGCCGCGCGGCCGGATGGGCAAGCGATGGTCGAGACGGTGCAAGGACTGTTCGACGCAGCGCGGCGGCTTGAGGCCGGGCGGGGTGACAAGTAAGGTCGTTTGGATCGAGCTGAGTTTTTACACGTCGAGATTCGGGAAGGTGGTACCAGGTGGCAAAGACATCGAAACCGAAGAAAGAACCGGAAACCGGGCGGGAAGTTGACGCCGACAAACTCAGGGCTGCGATCGAGGACGTGGTTGCGCTGGTGCCCGGGCGGCCCGATGTCGTGGCCCGGGACGGATCGCCCGAGGAGTCAGCCACCGGAATTGCCGACACGGACGACACGCCCGCGCCGCAAGAGGACGTGAGCGAAGCGGGTGGAGCGAATGAGGCCGAAGAGGTCGCGCAAGCGCCGGATCGGGACGAAACGGAGCAAGTCGATGCGGCCCCGTGGGGCGGCGCCGAGGTGGCCAGCGCAACACAAGCAGCCCAGCCCGAGCCGGTGGTGATCCGCAAGGGCGGTTTCATCCCGTTGCTTCTGGGCGGGATCGTGGCGGCGGCGATCGGGTTTGGCGCGGCGTTTTATATCCTGCCCGAGGTCTGGCCGGGGTTGGGCGGCGATGACGGGTTCGAGGCGCAGGTGAGCGCCCGGCTTGACGATCAGGCGCAGGAGATCGCGGCGTTGCAGGGGGCCGAGCCCGATCTTGGCCCGATCGAGGCGCGGCTTGACGAGCTTGAGGGCGCACAAGGCGCGCTTGATGCGCTGGGCGGGCGGGTTGATGAACTGGCCGAGGGTCTTTCGAGGCTTGAGGCGCGGGTGAACGATCTCGAACAGCGGCCCATTACCGAGGGCGCATCGCCCGAGGCGGTTGCCGCCTATGAGCGCGAGTTGCAGGCCGTGCAGGACGCGATGGCCACGCAGCGCGCCGAGATCGAGGAGCTTTTGGCCGAAGCCGCGCAGAAAGAGGCCAGCGCCGAGATGACCGCGCAGGAGGCGGCGACGCGGGCGGCGATGACGCGGATTCTGACCGCGCTCGACACCGGGACGAGTTTCGCCGAGGCGGGCGAGGATCTGGCCCGGCTGGGGGTCGATCTTCCGCCGGAACTGGCCGGGGTTGCGGATGCGGGCGTGGACAGGATGACCGATCTGGCCGCTGCCTTTCCCGAGGCGGCGCGCGCGGCGCTGACCGCGGCGCGCAAGGACGAAGACGGCGGGTTCGGGTCGTTCCTGCGCGGCCAGTTGGGGGTTCGCTCGCTTGAGCCGCGCGAGGGCGACGATGCCGATGCGATCCTGAGCCGGGCCGAGGCGGCGGTGAAAGAGGGCCGGCTTATCGACGCGATGGCCGAGATCGACACCCTGCCCGAAGCCGCGCGGGCGGCGATGTCGGGCTGGATGGATCGGGCGCAGGTGCGGGCGGAGGCAGTCGCCGCCGCCGAGGCGCTGAGCGCGGATCTGGATTTGAACCGGGGATAACGGAATGCTGTGGTCGCTTATCAAGATTGTTCTTTTCGTTGTCCTTGTTGCCGTGGCGACATTGGGTGCGGGGTATCTGCTCGAAATGGAGGGCGGTGTGCGGATCGCCTTTGCCGGGCAGGAGATCACGCTCAGCCCGTTGATGTCGGTCATTGCGGCGCTGTTGGTGATCCTCGCCGTCTGGCTGTTCCTGCGGCTCTTTGGGTTGCTGATCGCGCTGCTGAAATTCCTCAACGGGGATGAGACGGCGCTGTCGCGCTGGTTCGACCGCAACCGCGAGCGCAAGGGGTATGACGCGCTGGCGCAGGGGATGCTGGCGCTGGCCTCGGGCGAGGGAAAACTCGCCATGAGCAAGGCCGGGAAGGCCGAGAAATACCTGCGCAAGCCGGAACTGACCAACCTTCTGACCGCGCAGGCGGCCGAGATGACGGGCGACGCGAAAAAGGCCGAGCAGGTTTACAAGCGGCTTTTGAAGCACGATTCGACGCGGTTTGTCGGGGTGCGTGGCATCATGAAACAGAAGCTGGCCGAGGGTGACACCGACATGGCGCTCAAGCTGGCGCGGTCGGCCTTTGCGTTGAAGCCGAGCCACGCGGAGACGCAGGACATCCTGCTGGGGCTTCAGGCCGGGTCGGCGGATTGGAAGGGCGCGCGCGAAACGCTGGCCGCCAAGCGGCGCCACGGCACATTGCCGCGCGACGTGCACAAGCGCCGCGAGGCGGTTCTGGCGTTGCAGGAAGCCAAGGGCGTGATCGAAGAGGGCGCCTCGATCGAGGCGCGCGAGGCGGCGATCGCGGCCAACAAGCTGTCGCCCGACCTGGTTCCGGCGGCGGTGATGGCGGCGCGGATGTATATAGACGAGGGCAAGCCACGTTATGCGGTGCGGGTGATCAAGAAGGCGTGGGAGGCCGCGCCGCATCCGGACCTTGCCGCCGCCTTTGCCGGGATTGCGCCGGACGAGACGCCGGCCGAGCGGCTCAAGCGGTTTGCCAAGCTGACGAAAATTCAGCCGGACCACCGCGAAACCCGGCTGTTGCTGGCCGAGCTCAATATCGCGGCCGAGGATTTTCCGCAGGCACGGCGCGAGCTGGGCGATTTGCCCGAGCGTGACCCGGATGCGCGGGTGTTCACCATCATGGCCGCCATCGAGCGTGGCGAGGGCGGGTCGGATGCGGTGGTCAAGGGCTGGCTGGCCCGGGCGCTCAACGCACCGCGCGGGCCGCAATGGGTCTGCGACAAGTGCCACCACATCCACGCCGAATGGGTGCCGGTCTGCGAAAACTGCGATGCGCTCGATACGCTGAGCTGGACCGCGCCGCCGCAATCGCAGGTGACGATGCCGGCGGGGACGGAGATGCTGCCGCTGATCGTGGGCGCGATCGAGGATGACACGGAGCGTGACGAGGAGCCCACCGACGAGTCCGAGATCATCGACGCCGAGGATGTTCTGCACGAGCCGGCCCCGGAGCGGGAGAACAAGTAAGGATGCGCGCCTGCGGTGTCAGGATGCGCTGCCCGCCTTGGGTCGAGTGGTTAAGAAAATCTGAATCCCCCGAACCGCGGCGTGAGGAACGCTTTACCCCGCGGCGATAGACCGGTCGCTGTCTTAACTGCACAGCTTCACGGAAATCGGGAAAGTCAGATGCCGCACTCTTCGCCACGGGTTGAACTGCCCTATCTTCAGCCGTCCCAGGCCCAGAAAGACGTCACCCATAACGAGGCGCTTCAGCGTCTGGACGCGGTGACGCAGCTTGGCCTGCAAGGCTTTGCCGACACGGCGCCGCCGGAACTGCCCACGCCCGGCGACATTCACGGGCTGGGCAGCAGCCCGACGGGGGCCTGGGCCGGGCACGGGCATGAACTGGCCTATTGGAGCGGCGATCAGTGGCTGTTCCTGACCCCGCGGGACGGGTGGCGCGCGTGGGGCGTGGGCGAGCAGGAGTTGCGGGTCTGGCGCGACGGGCAGTGGCAGGCCATCTTCGACCATCTCGACAACATGGAGCGGCTTGGCGTCAACGCGACCGCCGATGCGACCAACAGGCTGGCGGTGGCCTCGGATGCCAGCCTGCTCAGCCACGATGGGTCGGGGCATCAACTGAAGGTCAACAAGGCCGCGCCGGGCGACACGGCATCGCTTGTGTTCCAGTCAAACTGGACCGGGCATGCCGAGATGGGGCTGGCGGGCACCAACGACTGGTCGATCAAGGTGTCGCCCGACGGGGTGTCGTGGGTGGATGCCCTCGGCTTTGACAACGGGACGGGCATTGCCTCGGGTGCGGCCGTTCAGCAATCGGAGACCGACACCACGGTGGGGCGGTTGGCACGGGCGGATTATGCCTATGGTCGCGGGAATCTTCTCGGCGCGGTCAGTGAGGCGGGTGGCACCCCGACCGGTGCAGTGATCGAGCGCGGATCGAATGCCAACGGTGAGTATGTTCGCTTTGCCGACGGCACGCAAATCTGCGTCAGCCCCGACTTCGGTGGCGTGGATATAACGACCCTGACTGGCTCGCTCTACCGCAGTGCCGACTTTGAATGGAGCTTTCCAGCCACGTTTGGAGGTGGAGTCGAGACAATTGCAGGCAGTGTTACCTCGATGGCCAACAGCAACACCCATTGGGGATCGTTTCGTATCACCGGGGCCAGCATCGCCCGGATCACCGTGTTCGGCCCGGCCTCGATCACCGGGCGGACGGTGCGAGCAATGGCAGCAGGCCGCTGGTTCTAAGGAGGATAACATCATGAAGCTGACCTTTTCCCCCATGCGCCGCGATGATCGGCTGATGCTCTGTAAAACGGGCGACACCCTGACCATCAACGGCGAGGCGTTCGATTTCTCGGGCATTCCCGAGGGGGCGACCCTGCCGCGTGATGCCGTGGCCTGTGAATGGCTGGTCTCGGATATCGAGCGTGTGAGCGGCGATCTGCACCTGACCCTGATCCTGCCGCACGGGGCCGACGCGTCGCAGGGGGCGCTGTTTCCCGTGCCGATCACCGTCACCGGGGACGGGCCGATCGACCTGCCCGCCCATAGCGTCATGGAAGTGGAACCAGTCGAATGAGCAATATCGACCTCAGCCAATTGATCACGCCCGAGACCAAGCAGGCCCGGCGCCGGGCGGAAACATTCGCCAAGCTGGCGGATCTGCGATGGAAGCGGGAAACCGGTGGGATCAGCCTTGAGGGTGGCATGCGGGTGAATACCTCGCGCGAGAGCCAGGCCCAGATCGCCGCCTCTGTCCAGTCGATCGAGGCGGGTCTGCTCACGGAGCCGGTCGATTGGAAACTTGAAACCGGTTGGGTGGAATTGACGGCGGACCAGATCCTCACGATTGCGCAGGCGGTGGCGGATCATGTCCAGCGGTGTTTTGCAACCGAACGCCGGGTTGCGGCGCACATGGAAAGCCTCGGCGGGGACCTGTTGGATGTTGATGTCGCGAAGGCTTTTGACGACGCATATGAGGTGTTGATGCGCGCCGGTTAACCGCGACGCCGGTGGAAAAGTGGCTGTTTGACGTTACCCGGGGCGATAGTTCAATTGTGAGCATGCGGTCCGCGCGTTAAAAGGACGACAACAGGGGCGGCGATTTATGCTGCCCGGTCCTTGTCAAAGAGTCACTTTTCATGCCCGAAATCAGGATCACCGTCGCCGGCATGGGATATGTCGGCCTGTCCAATGCCGTCTTGCTGGCCCGCGCCAATCGTGTTCGCGCATTCGACATCGACGCAGAGCGTATCGCGATGCTGAGCGCGCGTCAGTCCCCGATCATGGACCCGGAGATCGAACATTACCTCGCCAACGAGTCGCTTGACCTGACGCCGACGACCGATCCGGATGTTGCATTTGCCGACGCCGATTTCGTGATCGTCGCCACGCCCACGAATTATGACCCCGAAACCAATTTCTTTGACACGACAAGTGTCGAGGACGTGATACGCACCGTCACACGGATCAATCCGACGGCGACGATCGTTCTCAAGTCAACGGTCCCGGTCGGCTATACGGTCGGCCTGGCGGAGAAACTGGGCACGACGCAGGTCATTTTCAGCCCCGAATTCCTGCGCGAGGGGCGCGCGCTTCATGACAACCTCTATCCCAGCCGGATCGTGGTGGGCGAACGCTCGGAGCGGGGCCGGCGCTTTGCCGATCTGCTCAGACAGGGCGCGCTGAGCGAGGATGTGCAGGTGCTGCTGACCGATCCGTCGGAGGCCGAGGCGATCAAGCTTTTCGCCAATACCTTTCTTGCGATGCGGGTGGCCTTTTTCAACGAGCTCGACAGCTATGCGCTCAGCCTCGGGCTGAATACGCGCCAGATCATCGACGGTGTCGGGCTCGACCCGCGGATCGGCACCCATTACAACAATCCCTCTTTCGGATATGGCGGCTATTGCCTGCCCAAGGATTCCAAGCAGTTGCTGGCCAATTATTCCAGCGTGCCGCAAAACCTGATCCGGGCCATCGTGGATGCGAACAGCACCCGCAAGGATTTCATCGCCGAGCGGATCGTGAAAATGAACCCGTCCTGTGTGGGCATTTACCGGCTGGTGATGAAGCAGGGTTCGGACAATTTCCGCCAAAGCTCGGTTCAGGGGATCATGAAACGGATCAAGGCCAAGGGCATCCCGGTCATCGTCTACGAGCCGGCGCTTGAGGAGGACACGTTTTTCGGCTCGGAAGTGACGCGCGATCTTGCCTCTTTCAAGGCCCGTGCCGACATCATCCTCGCCAACCGCGCCACGCCGGATCTGTCGGATGTCGCCGAGAAGATATTCACCCGCGACCTGTTCGGATCGGATTGAGCCGAAACAGCCCCATAGCTGTTTCGGGAAAAGGTTGGATCGCAAATACCCTGCCGCGCTTCGCGCTCTCGGGACATTTGCGTTGCTTTGTGACCGGGTATTTCCCGAAACGCCTTAACGCGGCATCGGGGTCTGGTGCTTGTTATAGGGTTTCCAGTCGGTGATCTCGGGGTAATACATCTCGCGCCAGCGCGCGACGCGCGGGTTCATCACCTGCCGCCACTTGCGGGGCCACAACGCGAACAGCGTCATGATCGGATAGCCATAGGGCAGTTGCGGGGCCTGTGCCTCGGAATAGTTCTGCAACAGGGGAAAGCGCCGGTCGGGCTTGTAATGGTGATCCGAATGGCGTTGCAGGTTGATCAGGAGCCAGTTGGTCGCCTTGTGCGCCGCATTCCACGAATGATGCGGTTTCACATGCTCATACTTGCCATCGCCCAGATGTTTGCGCGTCAGGCCGTAATGCTCGACATAGTTGGTCAGCTCCAACTGCCACACGGCGCTCAGCGCCTGCACGAGGAACAGGACCAGCCCGAGCCAGCCCCCGAGATAGAGCGCCAGCGCCAGCGCCAGCCCCTGCAACGCCCAGTACCGCCAGAACGGGTTGCGCGCGTCGGTCCAGGGCAGGTTCTTTTTCGCCAACTTCTCCTTTTCCGCGCGAAAGGCCGATTTGAGCCCCTCGCGCAGCACGCGGGCAAAATAGCGGTGGAAATTCTCGTTGTAGCGCGCCGTCACCGTGTCGCGCGGCGTGCCCACATAGGGGTGATGCACCAACAGGTGTTCGGTGCGGAAATGCGAATAAAGCACCATCGCCAAAAGGATGTCGCCAAGCCAGCGTTCGAGCCTGTTGCGCTGGTGCAGCAGCTCGTGGGCGTAAACGATGCCCACTGTGCCACTGATCACCCCGAGCGAGGCGAAGAGCACCAGAAGCTCGATCCAGCCCAGGTGCCCCGACGCGGTGACATACCACAGGATGCCGTAAAGCGTGACGAACTGCACCGGCACCCAGAGCATGACGCCCATCCGATACCAGTAAAGCGCATCTTCGCCGATATCGGTGTCGGCGTTTTCCCTGTTCAGCCCCAAAAGCCCGTCGAGCCCCGAGAACACCCACCACGCCAGGAGCGGCAACAAGATCACGCTCCACCCGCCGTAAACCGCGCTGATCCAGGCAACGGGCACGAGAAGATAAGTCATCCAGAACGGCAGGAACAGCTTTGGGCGGGCGATGGTCTCGGCGGTGATCATGGCAAGTCCTCTGGCGGATTATTCCACAGTCTCGAACGCATCCCGGGCAAGGTCAAACACCTTGCGCATCACCGTGGGCAGGTCGGAGGGTCGAAAATCGTGGCGCGAGACGAATTCGCCCCTTTCCGGCACGCAATCCATCGGCAATGTGGCGGTCCGAATACCAAGATAGAGATGGAAATGGGTGAATGTGTGGCGTGCCTCGACCCCGATGTCGCGCCAAATCGCCGCAGCGGGCGGGGCCTCTTGCGCCACCTCGCCCCATTCCGCGCCGGGCCAGCCCAGCATTCCGCCCAAGAGCCCCCTCTCGGGCCGCCGCTCCAGAAGCCATGCCCCATCCGCCCGCCGCCCGACATAGGCGATGCCATACCGGGTCGGTTTGGCCTTTTTAGGCTCTTTTTTCGGCAGTTCCGCCGCCATGCCCGCGGCCCGCGCGCGGCAATGATCCATCCACGGGCAGATCCCGCAGGCCGGGCTTTTCGGCGTGCAGATCGTCGCACCCAAGTCCATCACCGCCTGTGCATAATCCCCGGGGCGCGCATCGGGCGTGAGCGATGCGGCTTTCTCGCGGATCTCGGGCTTGGCGCGGGGCAGCGGCGTTTCGATCCTGAACATCCGCGCCATGACCCGCTCGACATTGCCATCGACCACCACCTCGGGCGCATCGAATGCGATCGCTGCGATTGCGGCCGCCGTATAGGGGCCGATGCCGGGCAACTCCTGCAATCCCGCCCGCGTCTGCGGAAATCCGCCCATCCCGGCCACCACGCGCGCGCATTTCAAAAGGTTCCGGGCGCGGGCATAATATCCCAGCCCCGCCCATTCGCCCATCACGTCGGCATCGTCTGCCGCGGCCAGCGCCGCGACCGTGGGCCAGCGCGTCGTGAACCGCTCGAAATAGCCCCTGACCGCCGCAACGGTGGTCTGTTGCAACATCACCTCGGACAGCCAGACCCGATAGGGATCGGGCCGGTCCGCGCGCCCCGGCGGCACCCGCCAGGGCAGATCGCGCGCATGGGCATCATACCACGCCAGAAGCGCGCCTGCCCTGCCGTCCACCCCGTCACGCAAGTTTTATCCCCCCTGCACCGATAACCCCTGTTCGCCCCTCTCTCCTGCCACTAAATTGGCCCGGAACCAAGGGAGGCAAGGATCACACCGCGCAAGACACCATATGGCAAGGGCTTTACCCGCGCGTCCTCGCTCTTGCAGGGCGATATCCGCAAGGCGGGCGAATCGCGCGGCTTTGCCGTGTCGCGCATCCTGACCCATTGGGCGGAAATCGCGGGGGACGAGGTCGCCGCCATCTCCCGCCCGGTCGAGGTGTCGTATGGCCGTGGCGGGTTCGGGGCGACGCTCTCGCTCTTGACCACGGGCGCGCAGGCGCCGCTGCTCGAGATGCAGAAAGAGCAGATCCGCGAGCGGGTCAACGCCGCCTACGGCTATAACGCCATTGCGCGGGTGCGGGTGACACAGACCCACGCGACCGGTTTTGCCGAGGGGCAAGTCAGCTTCGATCACCGCCCCAAAGCCGCCAAACCCGCCACCGCCGACCCCGCCCTGACCCGCGCCGCCGCCACGGCGGCACAGGGCGTGACCGACCCCAGCCTGCGTCAAGCGCTTGAAGCTCTTGCGCAAAACGTTCTATCCAGACCCAAACGCCAGAAAGGGCCCGACACATGATCCGAATTCTCGCATTGACGCTTGCCGCCATCCTCGCGTGGCAGACACCGGCCATCGCCCAGACCGCCGAGGAAGACGCGGCCGTTATCGAAATGACCATGGGCCCCGAGGACGCGGCGGTGACGCTCATCGAATATGCCTCGTTCACCTGCCCGCATTGCGCGTCCTTCCACCAGAACCAGTTCAAGGAGATCAAGGCCGACTATATCGACACCGGCAAGATCCGCTTCGTCTATCGCGATGTCTATTTCGACCGCATCGGCCTCTGGGCCTCGATGCTGGCCCGCTGCGAGGAATCGCGGTTCTTCGGCGTGACCGGGCTGCTCTACGAGAAACAGAAGGAATGGCTCAATTCCAACGATCCGGTGCAGGTCGCGGGCAACCTGCGCCGCCTAGGCAAGGTTGCCGGGCTTGACGAAGACCGGATCGAAGCCTGTCTTTCGGACGCCGACAAGGCAACGGTGCTCGTCAACTGGTTCGAGGAGAACCGCAAGGCCGACGATATCAATTCCACCCCCAGCCTCGTGATCAACGGCACGAAATATTCGAATATGGCCTATTCCGAGATCAAGACCATCCTCGACGAGGAGCTGGGCGAAGAATGAGCGCACCGCTTGCCGGCCTCAAGGTCGTTGAACTCGCCCGTATCCTGGCCGGCCCCTGGGCCGGTCAGACGCTTTCTGACCTCGGCGCCGAGGTGATCAAGGTTGAAGCACTGCAAGGCGACGACACCCGCCAGTGGGGCCCGCCCTTCATCGAGCGGGATGGGGATCGCACCGCGGCCTATTTCCACTCCTGCAACCGCGGCAAGGCGTCCATCACGGTCGATTTCCGCAACGAGGACGATCTCGCCCGGCTGCGCGAGGTGATCGCCGGGGCCGATATCCTGATCGAGAATTTCAAGGTCGGGGGGCTCGCCAAATACGGGCTCGATTACGAGACGGTCAAAGAGATCAACCCGCGCCTCATCTATTGCTCGATCACGGGTTTCGGACAGGACGGGCCTTATGCCCACCGTGCGGGTTATGACTATATCATCCAGGGCATGTCGGGCTTCATGTCGATCACCGGCGATCCCGACGGCCAGCCGCAGCGCGCGGGCGTGGCGATCACCGATCTCTTCACCGGGCTTTATTCCGTCTCCGGCATCCTCGCCGCGCTGCATCAGCGCGCGACCACCGGGCGTGGGCAGCATGTGGATATGTCGCTGCTCGATTGTGCCGTCGCGGCGATGGCCAACCAGTCGCTCAATTACCTCGCCACCGGCACGCCGCCGGGGCGGACGGGCAATTATCACCCCAACCTCACCCCCTACCAGGTGTTCGACTGCGCCGACGGTTACATCATCATCGCCACCGGCAACGATGCGCAATATCAGCGCCTGTGCGGGCTACTCGGGCTCGGCTGGATGGCCGAAGATCCGAAATTCCTGCGCAATTCCGACCGGGTCGAGAACCGCCTCGAGATGATCGAAAACCTGATGGCCGAAACCCGGAAATGGACCAAGGCCGACCTGCTCAGGGGCTGCGAGGACAAGGGCATTCCCGCCGGGCCGATCAACGACATGTCCGAGGTTTTCGCCGACCCGCAGGTGCAGGCACGCGGCATGCAGATCGAGCTTGATGGCATCCCGGGTGTGCGCGCGCCGTTCAAGTTTTCGGATGCCGAACTGGCCCTACATCGGCCCAGCCCGAAACTGGGGCAGGACAACGGTTAGGGTGCTCCGGGCATGCGATAAGTCTGTGCCCGTCACGCCGGAATTTGCATCGCCGCACGCGGCGTTAACCGATCTCGTGACCAAAAGGTTAACACAACCCGGCAGCCGGGCAGCAGCCGGGAGTCATACGCAAATCACCCCCCGTTTTCGGGTGTTGCGACCTGCGTTAACCTATCGGAGCGCAGCGTTAACCGATCCACAAGATCATCCAGCACCTGCCAGTCCTCGATCTGCAATCGAACCGGCAAGGTCAGCACCCTGAACCGGTCTTCGGGAGCCAGCCGCACCGCGTCCTTCTCGGTGGTGACAAGCTGCGCATTCAGTGATTTCGCTTGCGATTCCAATCTGTTGAGAATTGCCTTGGTCAGCGGTTGGTGATCGCTGAGCGCCACTTCGCCGACCACATCCGCGCCAAGTCCGCGCAGTGTGGCAAAGAACTTTTCCGGATGCCCGATTCCCGCGAAGGCCAGACAGCGTTGCCCGGCCCAGTCCATGCCCATTTCCAACGGCGCCAGGTGCCCCTTGATCCGCGGGCGGAGAATGTCCATAAGCCATTGTTTTTCAAATGACTTCTGGCTTTCCTCGGAACCGATGGAAATCACCGCATCGGCCCGTTTCATGCCCTGTGCCACCGGTTCGCGCAACGGCCCGGCAGGCAGGCAACGCCCGTTGCCGAACCCTTTGGCCGCATCCACCACGATCAGGGAAATATCCTTTCGGATCAGTGGGTTCTGGAACCCATCATCGAGAATCACCAGATCCGCCCCCGCCGCCTTCGCCGCCCGCGCCCCCGCCACCCGGTCCTTGGCGACCCAGGTTGGCAGGAACGCCGCCAGAAGCAGCGGCTCATCCCCCGTCTCATCCGCCCGATGCGCCCGCTCGTCCACCTGCACGGGCCCCACGAGTTGGCCACCGTAACCCTTTGAAACAACGTGCGGTTTCAGCCCGCGATCCCGCAATCTACCGGCCAGCGCGATCACCGTCGGCGTCTTGCCTGTCCCCCCGGCATTGAGGTTCCCGACACAGATCACCGGCAGGCCCGGATCGCCCGGGTTTCCCCGCCCCAGCCGCCATGCTGTCGCCCGCCCGTAAAGCCAGCCCAATGGCGCCAGCACCCGCGCTTGCCAACCCGGACGCTCGGGCGGATGAAACCAGAACCCCGGCGCTCGCATCACCCGGCCTCCATGAGGTCGAGCATGTCCTGCAACAGGTCAATGATCCGGTCCGTCGCCTCGGCCCCCTCGGACGCGACCTCCCAACCTGCGGCGGCCATCTGTGCCACCCGGTCCGGCGCGGCGAGCTGATGCAGTGCCGCCGACAATGTCGTGGAATCCTTGATACTTATCGCCGCGCCCGCATTGGTAAAGCGCGTATAGGCGGCCCGATAGCGGCTCACATTCGGCCCGTAAAGAATGGCAGAACCCAGCGCGGCAGGCTCGAACGGATTGCGCCCGCCAAACCCGGGAACCAGCGAACTGGCCATGAAGCTCACCGGCGCGAGGCGATACCAAAGCCCCATCTCGCCCCGCGTATCTGCGAGCAGAACCTGTGTGCCCTCGTTGGGCTTCTCGCCCGCCGACCGGATGGCCGGGGCAAAACCCTGCTCGTCAAGCAATGTGCGGAACTCCGGCCCCCTCGTTTCGTCATCCGGCACGAGGATCAGAAGTTGCCGATGCGCCATCCGGCTCGACATCCGATGCGCCTCAAGGATCGTGGGCACCTCTTCCGGCTGCGCCATCGCGGCCAGCCATACGGGCCGCCCGGCCAGGATGCGGGCCATTTCCTCGCGCTCCGACTCGTTGCATGGCAAGGCGTTCCCGCCTTCCTGCAAAGGGCCTGTCACGGTCAGGGCCTCTTCCGCCACACCCAGACGACGCAGTTTCTGTGCCGCCGTGCCCGACCGGGCAAAGATGCTGTCGAATGATTCGAGATTGGAGCGCAGAATTTCCGGCAGCCAGCGCTGGTGCGGGGCGTTAAACCCTTCTTCACACGCATCGATCAGGATCATCGGCAATTCGCGGCGCTTCGCCTGTTCGATCAATACGGGCCGAAAATACCCACCGGTCCATAGCCCGATATCGGGCCGCCAATGATCGAGAAAACGTGCAGTCGCCGCGGTCGTGTCCTCTGGCAGGACTTGCCAGATGTCGCCACGGTGCAAATGATCGGGTGACGGATCAGGTGTCGGCGTGGTGAGCAAGAGGTTGAAATCGGCGCGTTGCGCACGCAGCCGCGCCCCAAGCTGCAACAATGCCGCCGCCCGAGAGGGCGACGTCGCATGGCCCCAGATCAATGGCCCGTCCGGCCTGTCCTGCACAACGGCATTGTCGGTTTTCTGCCCCTTCCCCGCATAGGCCATATAGGCCCCCAGGGATAACGAACGTCCAAGTGATCGCAGAGGCACGTCTCAGACCTTTCTGGCTCGGCAACCCGAAAACTTTGGCCACGCGGTCAAGGATACAGGAATGGGGACCATCGGTGTGCCTCGGTCGCTCGGTTTCGCAATAAGACTAGGGGTTTGCCGGGTGCGGTCAAGCGGGGGCCCAACCTTGTGCCACCTTGACGCAGACCATCCCGCAGGTCAAACCACATGGATCAAGGAGACCCCGATGAAGCCGTTCCTGATCCTGCAATTGCGCCCCGAAACCGAGGCTTCGGACGATGAGTTCAAGGCCATCCTGCGCAAGAGCGGGCTTGGTGAAGCGGATGCGCATCGCATCCGGCTGGATCAGGAGGCACTGCCGCCGGGGCTCGGTCTCGACGGGTATTCCGGCGTGATCGTGGGCGGCGGCCCGGGCTGCGTCAGTGACCCGCCCGAAGCGAAATCCCCGGTCGAAGCGCGGATCGAATACGCCGTCATGTCGCTCATGCCCGAGATCACGGCGCGCGATTTCCCCTATCTCGGATGCTGCTATGGCATTGGAATCCTTGGCGCGCACCTGGGTGGAGAGGTCAGCAAGGCGCGGTTTGGCGAAGATGTCGGCATCTCGGATTGCAGCCTGACACCCGAGGGTCGCGCCGATCCGGTCTGCGCCGGAATGCCCGCGCATTTTCAGGCATTCGTCGGCCACAAGGAAGCCGTGCAGGATCTGCCGCCCGGATGCACCCACCTGGTGAGTTCGCCCAATTGCCCGTTCCAGATGATCCGACACGGCGAAAACGTCTATGCCACCCAGTTCCACCCCGAGGCCGACAGTTCCGGGTTCGAGGTGCGGATCAAGATCTATCGGCATCGCGGCTACTTTCCGCCCGAAGAGGCCGACAATCTGATCGCCATGTGCCGCACTGTCGATGTCCACGCGCCCGAGCGTGTCCTGCGCAATTTCGTCGCCCGGTATAGCCGTGCCTGAAACCGACATGACACGGCCGCGCGCGGGCTTGGACTACGTTCCGGCACATGCTAGGTTTTGATCAAATTCAACGCCTAAACCGCAGGGAGCGATTCCAATGAAGGACGACAATTTTCTCAAGGAAAACAATGCCCGCCACCTCTGGCATCCGATGGGTCATCCTGCGGACAGCCTCGAGAATCCGCCCACGATCATCAAGGGCGCCGACGGATCGCATATCACCGATATCGACGGGCGTCGCGTCGTCGACGCGGTGGGGGGCCTGTGGTGTGTGAACCTTGGCTATTCCAACGACGTGGTGAAAGAGGCGATCGCCAAGCAACTCTATGACCTGCCCTATTATTCGGCCTTCGCAGGGTCGACCAACCCGACCGCGATCGAAGCCTCCTATGCCGTGCGTGACTTCTTTGCCGAGGACGGCATGGCGCGGTGCTTCTTCACCTCGGGCGGCTCGGATTCGGTGGAAACCACGCTGCGCCTTGCCCGCCAGTATCACCGTCTGCGTGGAGAGCCGACGCGCACCAAGTTCCTGAGCCTGAAAAAGGGCTATCACGGCACCCATTTCGGCGGTGCCTCGGTCAATGGCAACAACCGGTTCCGCATCAACTATGAACCTCTCCTGCCCGGCTGCTATCACCTGCCGTCGCCCTATACCTATCGCAACCCGTTCAACGAAACCGACCCCGCAAAGCTGGCCCAGTTCATCGCGCAGGCGATGGAAGACGAGATCGCCTTTCAGGGCGCGAACACCATCGCCGCCTTCATCATGGAGCCGATTCAGGGCGCAGGCGGCGTGATCGTGCCCGGCGAAACCTTCATGCCGCTGATGCGCGACATCTGTGACCGTCACGGCATCCTGATGATCTCGGACGAGGTGATCACCGGTTTCGGTCGCACCGGAGACTGGACCGGCGCGCGCCATTGGGGCGTGAAACCCGACATGATGTCGACGGCGAAGGGCATTACCTCGGGCTATTTCCCCGTGGGCGCCGCCCTGATGAGCGAGAAGGTCGCGGATGTCTTTGAGAGCGACACCACCGGCGAAGGCGCGATCTATCACGGCTATACCTATTCCGCGCACCCGGTGGGGGCCGCGGCGGTGACGGCCTGCATTTCCGAGACCCTGCGACTCGACACCAAGACCAACGCCGCCGCGCGGGGCAAACAGCTCTACGAGGGGGTGCTCAAACTGGCCGAGAAGCACGACATCATCGGCGATGTGCGCGGCGGTCACGGCCTGATGACCGGGATCGAGATCGTGAGCGACAAGGCGGCCAAGACCCCGATGGACATGGCCACCATGAAGGGCATCCACAAGACCACCTACGAGGCCGGGGCAATGGTGCGGCTGGGTGCGCATAACGTCCTGATGTCGCCGCCCCTGACCATCACCGAAGGCGAGGTGCAGACGATTCTCGACGCGCTGGATGCAGGGTTCTCGACCGTCTAGGCAAACCGGTCGCGCAACCGGAAACCGGCATAGGCCGCGAACATGAGCGCCCGCCTGAACCGCCCGAGGCCAAACCGCCCGGGCGGTCTTTGCATGACCGCCGGGATCGGGGCGTCATCCGTCCGTTCCAGAACCAGATCGGCAAGCCGCGCGCCGGTGTAGCTGCCCATGGCGACACCGTTGCCGTGATAGGCAAAACCGGCATAAACCCCCGGCATCTCCGGCACTTCGCCACAATATGGTGCAAGCGAGGGGGAAAGACAGACCATCCCGCTCCAGTAATGCGGTGTCTCGACATGCTTCCATGCCGGGAACATCGTCTCGAAATCACGCCGGATCAGCCGCCGGATCGCATCGTCCGATGCTGCCGAGGCGCGCAGCCCCCCACGCATTCCGAACAGGAACCGATTGTCCGGCATCAGGCGGAAGTAATGCAGCAACCTGCGCGTATCAAAGGCCATCTGGTGCGAGGTCCAGCCCTGTGCGGCCAGTTCCGCATCGCTCATCGGGCGGGTCACGATCACGCTCGATTGCGCGGGCATATAGCGCGCCGCCATCCATTCGGGCAGGTCTTCGCTCGAATAGCCATTGGTGGCGAGGATCACCTTGTCACAGGTAATGGCCCCCTGATCCGTCTCGATGCGCCAACCGTCGGCCTGTCTGGTGATCCGGAAAACCGGGCTGTCGCCATGAACCACCGCCCCGGCCGTTTCTGCGGCCTGCAATAGCCCGGCGAGGTATTTGCGCGGATGCAGGGCGAAGCCGATGGGCAGTGATAGCCCGCCATGAAACCCGCCATTCAATCCATGCGCCGCAAGATTTGTCGCGGGGATGATCTCGGGTGTGACGCCGTAATTCTCTTCGATTTGCACGACATCGTTCTCGAACCGGGCCAGTGACGGGCGATGTGCAAGAAGTGTCTCACCATTCGAGTGGCGGTCGGCCTCGATCCCATGCTTGCGCAACAGCGTATCGACATGGTGGATCGCCGCGCGTTCCGCCCCGCGCCATTCCAGCCGCGCGGGTTTGCCAAACGTCCGGTCGAGCTTTGCATCGGAAAGCTTGCTGCCGCCAAGGCAACAGAACCCGCCATTGCGGCCCGACGCCCCCCACCCCGGATAGTGCAGGTCGAGCACCCGCACCTGCACCCCGACCTCGGCCAGTGACAGGGCGGCGCCAAGCCCGGTGAACCCGGCCCCGATGATGACAACATCGGCCCTGAGATCGCCCTTGAGTGCCGGGCGCCTCAGCATGGTTTCCGGCACGGCTTCGGCCCAGTAGCAGTCGTCGATCCGGGTATCGGAATAGGCAAAGGGCGGAAAGATGCGTTTCATGTTCAGTTTCGCACGGCGGCCCGCTCTTCGGCCTGCATCCTGAGACTCGCCCGTTTTGACACCAGCGATGCCGTGATGACCCCGATCGTGACAATCACGATCAGAATCGTCGAAAGCGCGTTGATTTCGGGGCTGACCCCGAGTCGGATGGACGAGAATATCTTGATCGGCAGGGTCGTGGCCGAAGGCCCGGCGGTAAAGGATGCGATCACCAGATCGTCAAGCGACAGCGTGAAGGCCAGAAGCCAGCCGGAAATCACCGCCGGGGCGATGATCGGCAGCGTGACAAGGCGAAACGCCTCGAATGGCGAGCACCCCAGATCGAGCGCCGCCTCTTCCAGCGAGCGATCGAAGTTGACCAACCTTGAGGATACGACGACCGAGACGAAGCACATCGAAAAGGTCGTGTGCGCCAGAACGATCGTGAGGATGCCCCGGTCAAGCCCGATTCCGATGAACAGCAGCAATAGGGAAAGACCGGTAATCACCTCGGGCATGACCAGTGGTGCATAGATCATCCCCGAAAACAGCGTCCGCCCCCAGAACCGGCCGCCCCGGATCAGGATATAGGCGGCCATCGTTCCCAGCACCGTGGCGATGGTTGACGACGCCACCGCCACCTTGATCGTGACCCAGGCCGCGCTCAGAAACGCCTCGTTCTGCAAAAGCTCGCCATACCACCTGGTGCTGAACCCGGCCCAGACCGTGACGAGCTTGGACGCGTTGAAGCTGTAGATGATCAGGATGATCATCGGGATGTAAAGGAACGCAAAGCCCAAGGTCAGCGATGTCGCGTTGAACCAGGTGAACCGCCTCATCCCTCTGCCTCCCGTTGCTTTTGCTCATTGCGCTGGAACAGGATGATCGGGATGATCAGGATCAACAGCAGGATGACCGCCACAGCCGATGCAACCGGCCAGTCGCGATTGTTGAAGAACTCCTCCCACAGCACCTTGCCGATCATCAGCGTCTGAGATCCGCCAAGAAGCGACGGGATGACGAATTCGCCCAAGGCAGGGATGAAGACGAGAAAGCACCCGGCGATGATTCCGCTTTTGGAAAGTGGCACGGTCACGAGCCAGAAGGCCGACGCGCGCGAACAGCCCAGATCCTCGGCCGCTTCGAGTAGCGACTCGTCAAGCTTTTCAAGCGCGGCATAGATCGGCAGAACCATGAACGGCAGATAGGTATAGACAATCCCGATATAGACCGCCGTGTCGGTATTGAGGATTGTCAGCGGTTCGTTGGTCACACCGGTCCAGAGCAGGAACTGGTTGAGCAGACCCTCACGACTCAGGATGCCCATCCACGCATAAACGCGGATCAGAAAGCTGGTCCAGAATGGCAGGATGACCAACAACATCAGCGTTGGGCGCCATTCGTCGCGTGCCTGCGCCATGCCATAGGCAATGGGATAGCCGACCATCAGCGTCATGATGGTTGACAACAAGGCGATCTGCAGGCTCGAAAGATAGGCTTTCCAGTAGAGCTCGTCCGTGGTCAGAAACCAGAAATTTTCAAAATCCAGCCCTGTGAAAAACGCTTTCACCCCGGCCCATCCGGCACCGAGGTCGAGCGTCGGCGTATAGGGGGGGATCGCAAGTGCCGTGTCCGAAAGCGAGATTTTCAGAACGATCAGAAACGGGATCAGGAACAGCGCCAGCAGCCAGAGATAGGGAACCGCGATGAGAACCAGCCGCCGCATCTCAGGACTCCAGAACAACGGCGGCGGTTTCGGTCCAACTGAGCCAGACCTCATCCTCCCAGGTCAGGTCCCGGCGTGCGATGCGGCGGGTGTTGGCCGTCTGCGCCTTGATGATCTGGCCCGAGGCAAGTTTCACGTGATAGGTCGAAAGATTGCCCAGATAGGCAATGTCGAGGATCGCCCCTTTGACGAGATTTGTCTTGCCCTCGGGTTTCTCGGCCGAAATCGAGACCTTCTCGGGGCGAATGGCGAGATAGCATTTCCCGGCAGAACCGAGATCCCTTGATGTTTTCGCATGCAGCACCGGCTGGCCTTCGGCAAATGTGACGTCATAGCCGTCACCGGATTTCGTGCCGTGACCCTCGATGATGTTCACGTCGCCGATGAAGTCGGCAACATAGACGGAAGTCGGCGTTTCATAGATCCGCGCGGGGGTATCGACCTGAATCAGGCGGCCTTCGTCCATCACCGCGACGCGGCTTGCCACGGTCATCGCCTCTTCCTGGTCGTGGGTCACGATCACGAAGGTCGTGCCGGTCTTTTCCTGGATGTCCATCAACTCGAACTGCGTGTCCTGCCGCAGTTTCTTGTCGAGTGCCCCGAGGGGTTCATCGAGCAAGAGCAGCTTGGGCGCCTTGGCCAACGACCGGGCAAGCGCAACGCGCTGGCGCTGACCACCGGAAATCTGGTGCGGTTTGCGGTGGGCGAACTTTTCCAGCCGGGTCAGCTTGAGCATCTCGGACACGCGGTCCCCGATCGCGTTCTTGGGCAGTCGGTCGCGCTTCAGGCCAAAGGCAATGTTGTCCCAGATCGAAAGGTGCGGAAAAAGCGCGTAAGACTGGAACATCATGTTCACAGCGCGCTTGTTGGGCGGCACCGGACCGATGTCTTGACCGGACAGGTAGATTGCCCCTTCGCTCACGGCCTCGAACCCTGCAAGCATCCGCATCATCGTCGTCTTGCCACAGCCGGACGGGCCCAGGAGGGCAAAGAATTCGCGCTCGAATATATCAAGAGACAGATTGTCGATCGCGGTGAAAGCCCCAAAGCGCTTGGTCACATTGCGAAACTGGATGAGCGGTTTCTGATCGGGGTCTTCCCAAGGCTCGAACACGGTCTGCGCCATCGGCCACTCCTTTGAAAAAAGGCCCGCACCGGCAATGGTGCGGGCCTGATCTGGTTGATCAGGTGCCGGACTTGATCTTGGTCCAGAGGCGCGTCACGACCCGTTGCACCCGTGCGTCATAGGGTGTCGTCGTGAACAGGTTTTCGAGAGTTGCCTCGTCGGGATAGATCGCTGGATCACCAATCACATCCTCCAGGAGATATTCCTGCGATGCCTTGTTGCCGTTGGCATAGTAGACATAGTTCGACGCGGCCGCCATGTTCTCGGCATCCATGATGAAGTTCAGGAACTTGTGCGCCCCGTCCGGATTGGGCGCATCCACGGGAATGGCCATCTGGTCAAACCACATCTGGGCCCCTTCAACTGGTGCGTTATAAACGATCTCGACGTCATTGCCGGCCTCGTCCGCACGATCACGCGCCTGGAGGATATCCCCCGACCAGCCGACCGCCACACAGATGTTTCCGTTGGCCAGCGCGTTGATGTATTCCGAGCTGTGGAATTTCTGGATGTAGGGCCGCACCGGTGCGAACACGCCCTCGGCCTTGGCAATCACATCCGGGTCATGGCTGTTGGGGTCTTCCCCGATGTACTTCAACGCCGCCGGGATCATCTCGGCGGGCGCGTCGAGGAAATGCACGCCACATTCGGCCAGCTTTTCCATGTTCGCGGGATCGAAGACAAGTGAGAGCGAGTTGAGCGGAGCGTCGTCGCCGAGAACCTCCTTGACCTTGCCAACATTCACACCGAGCCCGGTCGTGCCCCACATGTAGTTGATCGAATAGGCGTTATCCGGGTCATATTGCTCGGTCCGCTTTTCGACCACGTCCCACATGTTTTCGATATTGGGCAGTTTGGACATGTCGAGTTTCTGGAAAGCGCCCGCCGTGATCTGGCGTTGAAGGAAGGTTCCGGACGGCACCACGACGTCATAACCCGATCCACCAGCAAGCATCTTGGTCTCCAGAACCTCGTTGCTGTCAAAGACGTCATAGATCAGGTTGATCCCGGTCTCTTCCTGAAACTTGGTGAGCAGATCCTCGTCAATGTAATCTGACCAGTTGTAGACTCGCACTTCTTCCGCGGTGGCCATACCCGCGAGAAGAGCCAGCGAAGCGGCGGCGGTGAGCAGATGGTTTTTCATTTCAGTCTCCCTTGGTTGAGGTCATATGCCTCTTGCTGCAAGATTTGATCAACTTTTTTCCCATCATGCAACATGGCAATTTCGTTTTGCTACCTGTAACCTTGTCGAAATCGGCTCCATGACGAAAGTGCCCCCTCACCGATGATGAAAAACTTGGCGGATCAATCTGGGAAAAGTTCAGCGACGGAGCGCATGCCGCCGCCACTTCCGGCGCATGAGCTGGTTTACAGGCAGTTGCGCGAGACGATTCTGTTCGGAGAGCTTGCACCGGGACAGCCGGTCACGATCCAGGGTCTGACCGCTATGCTCAATGCCGGCATGACACCTGTGCGAGAGGCGATCCGCCGGTTGATCGCAGAAGGGGCATTGGTTTCAAGTGGCAACAGGCGAGTCAGTGTTCCGAACTTAAGTGTCGGAAATATTGATGAAATTATATACGCCCGCCAGGCAATCGAAACCGAGCTGGTGCTGCGCGCGGCACAGCGTGGATCGGCGGCGGACGTTGAAGATCTCGCCCGGATCGACATGCGCCTTGATCAGGCTATCCTGAACGGAAATCTGCGCGCCTATCTCGAAGAAAATTATCGTTTTCACAAGACATTATACGCCCTGGCAGACGCCCCGATCCTGTCCTCTTTGGCTGATGGGCTTTGGTTGCGTTATGGGCCGTCCCTGCGGGTGGTCTGTGGTCGGCTGGGTACGCAGAATCTGCCGGACCGACACAAAGAGGCGTTGGAGGCACTGAGGGCAAGAGATGCGCTTGCCGCCGCAGAAGCAATGCGCGGAGACGTGATTCAGGGTATGGAGCAGGTCCGTCAAGCGATCGCCGAATCAGATCCGTTGCCATACGATTCGATTGACACCCCGTAATTTGATCATATTCTGACTGCAGCTCACCGGGCATGGTCCGGTCCATGTTGTATTCTCCATTCACGAGGCCTTCCGATGATCCAGATCTCAAACCACATGCCGACGAAAGAACTTCAAGCGCTGGATGCTGCGCATCACATGCACCCGTTTACCGCGGGCAACGAACTTGCCGAAAAGGGTGTCCGCGTGATCACCCGGGCCAATGGCGTGACGCTGACGGATAGTGAAGGCAACGAAATCCTTGATGCGATGGCGGGCCTGTGGTGCGTCAATATCGGCTACGGGCGCGAAGAGCTGGCCGAGGTTGCGGCCCGACAGATGCGAGAGCTTCCCTACTACAATACCTTCTTTCAAACGACACATGTTCCCGCGATTGCCCTTGCCAACCGCCTGGCCGAGCTGGCGCCCGGCGATCTGAACCATGTGTTCTTTGCCGGATCAGGGTCCGAAGCCAACGATACCAATATGCGCATGGTGCGCACTTACTGGGCCCAGAAAGGAAAGCCCGAAAAGCAGATCATCATCAGCCGCAAGAACGCGTATCATGGTTCGACCATGGGCGGGGCGTCGCTTGGCGGGATGACGCCCATGCATGCGCAGGGCGGCCTGCCGATCCCCGGTATCCACCATATCGACCAGCCCAACTGGTGGGCCGAAGGCGGTGACATGAGCCCGGAAGAATTCGGTCTGGCCCGCGCTCGTGCGCTCGAAGAGGCGATTCTTGAACTCGGCGAAGACAAGGTTGCGGCCTTCATCGCCGAGCCGGTCCAGGGGGCCGGCGGCGTGATCGTGCCGCCCGAGACCTATTGGCCCGAGATTCAGCGCATCTGTGACAAATACGAAATCCTGTTGATTGCCGACGAGGTCATTTGCGGTTTTGGCCGCACCGGACAATGGTTCGGCAGCCAGACGATGGGCATCCGCCCGCATATCATGACCATCGCAAAGGGCCTGTCATCGGGATACGCGCCGATTGGCGGCTCGATCGTTTGCGACGAAGTGGCCGAGGTGATCGGCGCATGTGAGTTCAATCACGGCTATACTTATTCG
This sequence comes from Aquicoccus porphyridii, assembly GCF_008369105.1. Classification (GTDB taxonomy): domain Bacteria; phylum Pseudomonadota; class Alphaproteobacteria; order Rhodobacterales; family Rhodobacteraceae; genus Aquicoccus; species Aquicoccus porphyridii. The sequence goes on from NZ_VINQ01000010.1 coordinate 88,159, forward strand.
GGTCATCCTGTCGCCGCGGCGGTCGCGCTGGAAAATCTGCGGATACTCGACGAAGAGAAGATCGTCGAAACCTGTGGGGCCGAAACCGCCCCTTATCTCAAGCAAAAATGGGAGGCCCTGGCCGATCACCCGCTCGTGGGCGAAGCCCGGATCGTCGGCATGATGGGGTCGATCGCCCTGACGCCGGACAAGGCGTCGCGCGCAAGATTCGCGTCAGATCCGGGAACGATCGGCCTGATCTGTCGCGAGCGGTGCTTTGCCAACAATCTGGTTATGCGCCATGTTGGTGACCGGATGATCATTTCCCCACCGCTGGTTATCAGCAAGAGCGAAATAGACGCTTTGATCGAACGGGCATCACGCGCCCTCGACGAATGTCTGGCCCAAGCCACGAAAGATGGGCTCATGGTGGCGGCAAGCTGAGCCTTTGGAACGTAGCGTTCCGCTTGCCAATGCGGCTGGAATGATTTGAGCATCCCTCTCGCGCAGGCGCGGGAGGGAATAGATGATCGAGTTTGAACCGGGTACGCCCGAGATCAAGCCCACGAAAACCGTCGTGGACATGATCCGCGACGCGGCATCGCGTAACGCGGACAGGGAGGCGTTGGTCGAGGGCGAAACGCGCCTGACATGGCGCGAGCTTGATCGCCGCATCAATCAGGTCGCCAACCAATTGCGCGCACTCGGTGTCGAAAAGGGCGATCGGGTCGCGATCCTGTCGGAAAACTCGGCTGCTTTCGCCGAAATCTTCCTTGGAACGATCCGGGCCGGGGCCTGCTTGGTGCCGCTGTCCACGATGGCGTCATCCGAAGCACTGGAAAAGATGATCGCGGATTGCACGCCCAATGTTTTTTTCCTGTCGAATCAATATCAGACATTGGCACAGCCATTTCTGCCTGAACTGAATGCAATCCGGATTGCGTTGGATTTCCACGAAGACGGCTGGACCCGATACACGGAGTTTCGCGACCAAGGCACAACGTCCGATCCGATGGTATCCATCGGCATGAAGGACGCGTTCAACCTGATTTACTCATCCGGCACCACGGGCACGCCCAAGGGCATTCTTCACAATCACTATATGCGTGCAGTCCAGATGGAGCGGATCGAATCCGCCGGCTATGTGGACAATGCGCGGACGCTGCTTTCGACGCCGCTTTATTCCAATACGACAATCGTGGCGTTCCTGCCCACGCTGGCGGGTGGGTCTTGCGTGCATCTGATGCGCAAGTTCGACGTCTTGCGCTATCTCGAAACTGTCGAGCGCGAGAAGATCACGCATACGATGCTTGTGCCGGTTCAATACAAGCGGATCATGGAGCATCCCGATTTCGGCAATTTTGACCTGTCTTCCATGCAGGCCAAGTTTTCCACCTCGGCCCCGTTGCGCTCGGATATCAAGCGCGACGTGCTGGCGCGTTTTCCCGGTGGCCTGACCGAGTATTACGGCCTGACCGAGGGTGGCGGAACCAGCGTTCTGGCCGCGCATGAGTACCCCGACAAGCTCCATACCGTGGGTCAACCCGGGCCGGGCGTCGAATTCCGTCTTGTCGACGAGGATGGAAACGAGGTCGCCCCCGGCGAGATCGGCGAGATTTGTGGCCGTTCGGGCGCGATGATGGCGGGGTATTTCGGGCGCGATGATCTGACCGAAGACACGATCTGGCGCGACGGGAAGGGCAACGTGTTCTTCCGCTCGGGCGATATGGGATCGTTTGATGACGACGGGTTTCTGGTGCTCAGCGATCGAAAGAAGGACATGATCATTTCCGGTGGGTTGAACATCTATGCCAATGATCTGGAACTAGTTCTGTTGGGCGATGCGGACGTTACCGATGCCGCCGTGGTCGGCGTCCCTTCGGAGCAGTGGGGTGAAACGCCGGTGGGTTTCGTCGTTCTGCGCGAAAACGCGACCAGATCCCCGCAGGATATCCTTGACGCGGCAAATGCGAGGCTCGGCAAGAGCCAAAGGCTATATGACGTGTGCGTGCGCGAAACACTTCCGCGTAGCGAGATCGGAAAGATCCTCAAACGCGATCTGCGCAAGGAATTCCTCGGTTAGGCCGCAGCTTTGCGGCCCAACCCTTTGAGCATGCCGAGACAGGCGGAAAGCTGATCGAGCGAAATGAACTCATCGGGTTTGTGGGCTTGCTCGATCGAACCCGGGCCACAGACCACCACCGACAGGCCCATTGACTGGAAAATCCCTGCTTCCGTTCCGAAAGCCACGACATCGGCGTCATTCTCACCGGTCAACCCGGCAACAAGATCACGCGCTTCGTTCTCGGGCATGGGGTCCAGCCCCGTCACCTCGCCGATGGTTTCGGTTTCGATCGACGCATCGGGACACACGGCGCGCATGGCTGGCAACAGCACGTTCTCGGCATAGCGCGCGATTTCGGATGTTACATAACTGTAGTCGTCGGATTGAACCGGTCGAAACTCCCATTCCACCTCGGATTTGCCGACGATCACGTTATGCGCAACCCCGCCCGTGACGCGCCCGATATTGAGCGTGGTCCATGGCGGGTCAAAGCGGCTGCTACCCGGTGCGCGGTGTTTCAGCTCTTCTCGGATTTCCAACAAGCGGGAGACATAGCGCACCGCGTATTCCGCGGCATTCACGCCACGATCCGGGGCCGATCCGTGACCTTCGAGCCCGGTGAAGCGGGTGGTGTATTCACAGCATCCCTTGTGGCCCTCGATGATCTTCATCATTGTCGGTTCGCCGATAATCGCAATCCCGGGCTTGATCCCGCGCGCCTTGAGTTCCGTAACCAGTGACTGCGCACCGATACACCCTGTTTCCTCGTCATGGGTAAAGGCGAAATGGATCGGACGAGACAGGTTGAGGCGCGCAAATTCCGGCGCCATGGCAAGCGTTGCGGCGATGAAACCCTTCATGTCGCAGGTGCCGCGCCCAAACAGTTTGCCATCCGCCTCGTAAAGCTGGAACGGATCGGATCGCCAATCCTGATCGGCCACGGGCACGACGTCCGAATGACCTGACAGAAGGATTCCGCCATCTCTGTCCGGCCCGATCGTGGCGAACAGGTTCGCCTTGGTCCCGGTGTCGTCGGCATAGATATCAACGCTCGCGCCGATATCATACAAGAGCGCACCCATATGCTGGATCATGTCCAGATTGCTGTCGGTGGACACGGTCGGAAAGGAAATGAGGTCGCGTAATATGTCCTTGGTACGAGCAAGATTTGTCATGGCTTCACGAACATCTGACGGGGGCGGTCGCAGAAGGCTTCGGCTGGGCCGCTCTCGCGGATCAGGATCGACTCCGTGATTTCAAGGCCCCAGGTCGGCGCCCAGATCCCCGGCATGAAGTGAAAGGTCATGCCCGGTTCAAGCACGGTTTCATCCGCGGCGCGGAGCGAAATGGTGCGTTCGCCCCAGTCCGGCGGATAGGACAGACCGATGGGATAGCCGCAACGCGCGCCGCGTTCGATTCCCGCGCGCTCCAGTGGTCCTGCCAGAGCATTCGCTATATCACGTGCACGGTTGCCTGCGCGCGCGACTTCAAGACCGGCCTCCAAGCCCTCGACCAGCGCCGCCTCGGCGCGTTTCATGTCATCCGGCGGTGTGCCGAGGAAGATGGTCCGGCAGAACGGCGTATGATACCGGCGGTAAACGCCGGCCAGCTCGAAAAAGGTGCATTCCCCGGTTTTTAGCGTGTTGCCGTCCCATGTCAGATGCGGAGCCGACGCATCGGCACCCGACGGACACATCGGAACGATGGCCGGGTAATCCCCCCAATCGTCGCCCACGCCTCGCAGTGCATCGCCATAGATTTCCGCCACCAGTTCGTTCTTGCGCAACCCGGGTTCGGCGCGTTCGATCGCACCGTCGATCATCTTTTCCGCGATGCGTGCAGCGCGGCGCATGAAGCCGAGCTCCTCGTCGGATTTGACCGCTCGCTGCCAGTTCACAAGCGCCGTCGCATCGACGATTTGCGCCTTTGGCAGGCATTCCACAAGGGTCGTATAAGCCTTGGCCGAGAAGTAATAGTTTTCCATCTCAACGCCGATGCGGGCGGTTTCATAACCCAGTTCGGCGAGCAGGGCGGCGAGGTGTTGCATCGGGTGATGCGTGGTCGATTGCACGTATTCATCGCCATAGGGCCGCAGGCTGTCATTCGAGAGCCAGGCCGTGCGGCGCGCGCCGTTGGCATCCATGTTTCTGCCCCACCAGAGCGGTTCGCCCTCGTGAGTCAGGATGACACCCTGATGCACATAGAAGGACCAGCCGTCATAGCCTGTCAGCCACGCCATGTTAGAGGGATCTTCGACAAACAGGACGTCAATGCCCTGTTCGGACATGGCCGCGCGTGTCTTGTTCAACCGGCGTAGGTATTCCGTTTCGGAAAACGCGGTCGCGTTCCTTGTCATGACCATCTCCTTCATTTGCATGGGCGCATTAAACACGGAGAACGTGTTTTGGCCCTTTCAATTACGACCAGCCGGGCGCTTGCGCCGACGCGGGCAACCCGACACCAATCTTCGCACAAGGGCCGGAAAAAGCGCCCGTTTTTAAGCAAGAAGGCACGAATCGCCGTAAAAATTCGCAAAGCAGTTGCAAACGCGTGTGTGACCCGCTTTACATACGAGTCAACAAACGGCAAGAGCCGGAAAAACAACAGGGAGCCGAAATTGGCAGCTTCGCAGACTTCGGATGCGTTCGTTGAATTTGATCGCGTGCAGAAAAGTTACGATGGCGAAACGCTCGTCGTCAAAGACCTCAATCTAACCATGCCCAGGGGTGAATTTCTCACGATGCTCGGGCCTTCGGGATCGGGCAAGACCACGTGCCTCATGATGCTGGCCGGGTTCGAGACGGCAACGCATGGCGATATCAGGTTGGGTGGCAAATCCATCAACAACATTCCACCGCACAAGCGCGGGATCGGCATGGTTTTTCAGAATTATGCGCTGTTCCCGCACATGACGATCGAGGAGAACCTGTCTTTCCCTCTTGAGGTGCGCAGTATCGGCAAATCCGACCGCGAGGCCAAGGTCAAGCGCGCCCTTGAGATGGTCGAGATGGGCAGTTTCGGAAAGCGGCGGCCAGCACAGCTTTCCGGCGGTCAGCAGCAACGGGTCGCCTTGGCCCGCGCGCTGGTGTTCGAGCCGGAGCTTGTCCTGATGGATGAGCCCCTGGGCGCGCTTGACAAGCAATTGCGCGAGAAAATGCAGTTCGAGATCACCCACCTGGCCCATAGTCTCGGAATTACCGTGGTCTATGTGACGCACGATCAGACCGAGGCACTAACCATGTCCGACAGGGTGGCGGTTTTCGACGACGGCGTCATCCAGCAGCTTGACACGCCGGACAAGCTTTACGAGGAGCCGATGAACAGCTTCGTGGCCCAGTTCATCGGTGAAAACAATACGCTGGAAGGTGTTGTCAAAGAGATCAAGAACGGTGTCGCGCTGGTTCAGCTTGACGAAGGCGAAGTGATCGACTGCAATCCTGTCAATGTGAGCAAGGCGGGCGAACGCACGCGCGTTTCCATTCGTCCCGAGCGGGTGGAATTCAACAAGGCCCGCCTTCAGGAAGGGGCCCACACGCTCAAGGCCGAAGTTCTTGAGTTTATCTACATGGGCGATATCTTCCGCACGCGGCTGCGGGTCGCCGGGAATGACGAGTTCGTTGTCAAGACCCGGAATGCGCCCGATCAGAAACGGCTACAGCCCGGTGAGCATATAGAAATCGGCTGGCTGCCCGAGGATTGCCGGGCGCTTGACGCCTGACGATAACGTGACAGTTCCGGGTCGTCCAAAGCCCGGGGCAACAGTATGGGCCAATCCGTTGAACCCGGAACGGGGTCCTGGAAAAACGAAACGGGTCAACTAGGGAGAAATGCGAATGAAGCTCAAATCTGTACTAATGGCGACGGCCCTTTCCGGCGTGGCGCTTGGCGCCCAGGCGCAGGAAGTTACCGTGATGTCGTGGGGCGGTGCCTATACGAAATCCCAAGTCGAAGCCTATCACAAACCGTTCACTGCCGAGACCGGCATCAAGATCAACTCGGTCGATGCCGACAACCCGGCAACACCGATCAAGGCACAGGTCGAGGCCGGCAATGTCTCGATCGACGTGGCCGACGTGGAATTCTCGGACGCTGTGCGCCTGTGTGACGAGGGGCTGATCGAACCGATCGACCTGAGCATGCTTCCGGCAGCACCCGACGGCACCCCGGCGACCGAAGATTTCATCGAGGGCGCTTTGCAGGATTGCGCGGTGGGCAGCATCGTGTGGTCGACGATCTATGCCTATAACAGCAGCAATGTTGACGGCACCCCCACAACCATCGGTGATTTCTTCGATACCGAGAAGTTCCCCGGCAAACGCGGTGTGCGCAAATCGGCCAAGGCGACGCTTGAGATGGCGCTGATGGCGGATGGCGTTCCGGCCGGAGAAGTCTACGACGTGCTCGACACGCCCGAGGGTGTGGACCGCGCCTTTGCCGTGCTCGACCGCATCAAGGACGATATCGTCTGGTGGGAAGCCGGCGCGCAGCCGCCGCAACTTCTGGCCGATGGCGAAGTGGTGATGGCAACCGCGTATAACGGTCGTATCTTCAACGCCGCCGTGGCCGAGAACCAGCCGCTTGAAGTGGTCTGGGACGGTCAGATCCTTGATTTCGACCTGTTCGTGGTGCCCAAGGGCGCACCGAACAAGGACAACGCGATGAAGTTCATCGCCTTCTCGACCGATACCCAGCGTCTTGCCGATCAGGCATCGTGGATCTCGTATGGTCCGGCGCGGAAGTCCTCGGGTGAGCTGGTTGGCCTGTTCATGGACGGTAAAACGCAGATGGGACCGCATATGCCCACCGCCGCCGCGAACCTTGAGAACGCGCTGGTCAACAACTTCGAGTTCTGGGTCGACAAGGATGCGGAGCTGAACGAGCGTTTCAACGCCTGGCTGGCTAACTGAGGCGGCCTTCGGCCCGGGCGTGAGGCCCGGGCCGCATGACCAGAGGGCGGGGCGATACCGGCCCGCCCATCACCAGACAGGATGACGGCACCGATGAGCGACGCAACGGCCAATCAACTGCTGACAACCGCAGACGGCAAACCCCTCAAATCCGCCTTGGCGCGGGCAGAGAGAAGAGCACGGCACCGAGCGTTCCTGCTCGTTTTGCCGCTTTTGGCCTTTATCCTGATCACCTTCGTGACGCCGATTGCGCAGATGCTGCATCAGTCGGTCTATAACGAAGGCTTCACCATGCACACGGAAATCGGGTCAGGCGAACGAACCCCGATCATGGTGAATATCAAGGAGTGGTTCGACCAGAACCCGGCCGGAACCGAACCTGACGAGGCTGCCTTCGCGGCGCTGGCCGAGGACATGAAGACCCTTCGGGAATTGCGTGCAGCGGGCTCGGCCGGAACGCGCATCAACTATGAACGTTCGGGCACCCGGTCGATGTTCACCAAGGCCGCCCGCAACGCCAACAAACTCGAGCCGCCTTTCAAGGAAGCCTTTATCGACCTCGACGAGGATTGGACCGATCCTGCGCTCTGGCGTGTGATGCGTGACGCGTCGTCCGCCTATACGATGAATTTCTATCTTGCGGCGATTGACCTGACGAAAAGCCCGGATGGTGACATCACGAGCGTTGCGCAGAACCGCCAAGTATATGTCACGCTGTTTCAGCGCACCCTTTTCCTGTCGGTCCTGATCACCTTCCTTACCTTCGCGCTGGGCTATCCGGTTGCGCATCTTCTGGCCACGTTGCCGTTGCGCTATTCGAACCTGTTGATGATCCTTGTCCTGTTGCCGTTCTGGACATCGTTGCTGGTGCGCACGACGAGCTGGATGGTGCTGCTCCAGTCTCAAGGGGTGATCAACGATGCGCTTGTCGGCGTGGGATTGCTGGGTGACGAGAACCGGCTTCAGATGATGTACAACCAGATCGGAACGGTGGTTGCGATGACGCATATCCTGCTGCCCTTCATGGTCCTGCCGCTTTATTCGGTGATGCGACCGATCAACCCGTCCTATGTGCGGGCCGCGCGCAGTCTTGGCGCGACGAGTTGGACCGCGTTCTGGCGGATCTATTTTCCACAGACGATCCCGGGGATCGGGGCCGGGGCGTTGTTGGTCTTTATCCTGTCGGTCGGTTACTACATCACCCCCGCCCTTGTCGGTGGCGCCAGCGGGCAGTTGATTTCAAACCTGATCGCCTTCCACATGCAGAACTCGCTCAACTGGTCGCTTGCGGCGGCATTGGCGGCGCTTTTGCTGGGCGGGGTTCTGATCCTCTATTGGCTCTATGACCGTCTTGTCGGTATCGACAACCTGAAACTGGGATGACCGCGATGAACACCGAGCTCTCGAAAAACCAGGCAACGGCGTCGTTCCGTTTCTCCCTGTCCCTCTTTGCGCTTTTGTCGGCCTTTGTCGTCCTTGTCGTGATGAACGCCCGGGCGTCCGGCTTGATCGAGGCTGCGACCGCCATGCTGGTGACCAGCGCGGTGGCGGCGGGTGTGGCGTTCGTTCTGGTGTCGGTCTTTGACACCAAGCGGACCGCGATGATCGTGCTGGGTGCGATGGGCCTGGTTCTGGGGCTGTTTGCCGGTGGGGTCGGCATGGCGATTGCCGGGGCCATTCTGTCGGTTCTGATCGCGCATTTCGTGTTCTGGATTCACTATCGCCATTATCGTGATGGCTTGCCCAACTATCTGAGTTCGAACGAAATTCTATGGCATTATACCTATCTGATCATCTGTGCGGTCATCTTCGTTTTCCTGATCGCGCCGATCCTGGTCATTATCCCGCTGAGCTTTAACGTCGAACCCTATTTCACCTTTACCGAAAAGATGCTGGCCTTTGATCCCGATGGGTATTCAGCGCGGTGGTACGACCTGCTTTTGACCTTCGGGATGCTGGAACCGGACGCCCCGCGCGACATGAGTTGGTGGGCCGATGCATGGGCCAATGCGAACTGGATCAACGCGGCCAAGAACTCGATCATCATCGGGTTTTTCGCAACGATCCTCGCCACCACGCTGGGCACCATCGCCGCGCTGGGGCTGAGCCGTTCGGAAATGCCCTATCGCCGCGCGATCATGGCGATCCTGATTTCGCCGATGATCGTGCCGATCATCATCGTGGCGACGGGGCTGTTCTTTTTCTACTCCAAGGTCGGTATCCACACCTGGGGCATTCCCTATTTCGGGGTTGTTCTGGCCCATGCCACGCTGGGGATTCCCTTCGTGATCATCACGGTGACCGCGACGCTCGTGGGGTTCGATCATTCGCTTACACGTGCGGCGGCGAGCCTTGGGGCCGATCCGGTTGCGACCTTTCGGCGGGTGCAGATGCCGTTGATCCTGCCCGGGGTCGTTTCGGGTGCGCTGTTCGCTTTCGTTACGTCATTTGACGAAGTTGTGGTGGTTCTTTTCGTCGGCGCTCTGGACGAGCAGACCATCCCTCGGCAAATGTGGAACGGAATCCGCGAACAGATCAGCCCGGCGATCCTGTCGGTGGCAACGATCCTGGTCGTGATTTCGATCCTGCTCTTGACCACGGTCGAGCTTTTGCGGCGGCGGTCGGAGCGTCTCAGGGGGGTTACCCCCCACTAAAAGGGAGGGTAAGCCATTGGAAATTGAAGGTAAAATCGCCGTTGTCACCGGCGCGGCCCAAGGCATCGGGCGGGCGCTTTGTGTTGCGTTGAAGGATGCGGGGGCGCGGCATGTGGTGGCGGTGGACCTTGATATCGACGGCGCGGCGGAGACCGCGGACATGGTGGATGGCACGGCGATTGCCTGTGATGTGGGCGACCAGCATCAAGTCGAAGGCATGATCGACAAGGTCGAGACGGATATCGGGCCGATTGACCTCATGTGTTCGAATGCTGGCATTCTCACCGGCCTCGATGAATCCTTTGATAATATCGCGTTCGCCAGCACGGATGCTTGGAACAAGGCCTGGGCGGTGAATGTCATGGCGCATGTCCACGCCGCGCGCCATCTGATCCCGAAAATGAAGGCGCGGGGGGGTGGGTATTTCATGCATACTGCAAGCGCCGCGGGGCTTCTTAATCAAGTGGGATCAGCGGTTTACGGGGTGACGAAACATGCCGCCGTGGGCTTTGCCGAGGCGCTGGCGCTGGGCCACAAGGATGACAATATCCGCGTCAGTGTTCTGTGCCCGCAAGGGGTCGATACCGCGATGGTGCGCGGCACGGGCGAGAACCCGGCAACGGCGGATGGAATCCTTTCCACTCAAGAGGTTGCGGAGAAAACGCTTGATGCGATACGGGCCGAAACCTTCCTTGTTCTGCCGCATGAGGAGGTCGCGCAATACATGCGCAATAAGGTCGAGAATTACGACCGCTGGATCGGTGGAATGGCCAAGTTGCAGCGCATCTACAAGGGCGCCAACGCGAAATAGTAAACGCCGCCGAAACGGCGAAAACCGGGGGGTGATAAGCGTATGATTCCCGGCTGCTGCCCGGCTGCCGGGTGAAACGCAAAGGTTAACGCCGCATTAGGTTAATTGCCCGTACGGTGGGCGATTCACGCCCGCCCCATGGGGTGGGCGCTGCCCTTTCGGTGGCTCTCAGCCGAATCCCGTTAGACGCAACTCGCCCTAACTCCGCACCACCTTTTCATACCCCTGCGCGATGTCCTTGGTCAGGGCGCCGACCTCGAAATTCCAGTCGCCGATCTGGCCGACGGGAGTGACCTCGGCGGCGGAGCCGGTGAGCCAGCATTGTTCCATGCTTTCAAGCTCGGAAGGTTCGATATGGCGTTCATGCACCTTGACCTGCCGATCCTTGAGCATGCCGATCACGGTCTGGCGGGTCAGGCCGTTGAGGATGGCGTCGGTCAGGGGGGTGTGGACCTCGCCGTCGCGGACGAAGAAGATGTTGGCGCCCGTCGCCTCGGCCACGTAGCCGCGATAATCGAGGAACATCGCGTCCGAGCAGCCCTTGGCCTCGGCCACGTGTTTCGACATGGTGCAGATCATGTAGAGCCCGGCGGCCTTGGCGGCGGTGGGGATGGTTTCGGGGCTGGGGCGTTTCCATTTCGCCACGTCGAGTTTCGCGCCCTTCATCTTGGCATCGCCGTAATAGTCGCCCCATTCCCACGCCGCGACCGCCATGCGGACCGGGTTGCGGGCGGATGAAACGCCCATGTCCTCGCCCGCGCCGCGCCATGCGACGGCCCGGACATAGGCGTTGGTCAACCCGTTGGCCGCGACGACCGCCTGTTTGGCGGCCTCGATCTCGTCCACCGAATAGGGGATCGGCATGTCGAGCAGATTGCCCGAGTTCAGGAGCCGCTCGGAATGCTTGCGCGAGAGGAAGATCTTGCCGTCATAGCAGCGTTCCCCCTCGAATACGGACGAGGCGTAATGCAAAGCGTGGGACAGGATATGCACGTTGGCCGCGCGCCAGTCGACCAATTTGCCATCCATCCAGATCTTGCCGTCACGATCATCATAGCCCGTCATTTAACCTACTCCTTCACAATCCGAGCTTTTCATTTGTTGCGCGCATTACGTCCGTTTCGGGCATAAAATTACGCAAAAACTGCGATTCGCTAACAGTTGCTTCTTGGAATGTCAATAAAGCTGACTTATTGTGGGGAAAATTCAGGCGATTTGTGATTGAGGGGGGTGCCATGTCAGAGAGTGCGGGCGGTGAAACGCTTTTGTTTCTGACCGACGAGCAGTTGCGGCAGGGGATCGAGGCGATGTTCTTTGCCTATCGCGGGTTCACCGCCGACCCGGATCGTATCCTGGCCACGATGGCCTATGGCCGCGCCCATCACCGGGCGCTCCATTTCATCGCGCGGGCGCCGGGAACGACGGTGAACAACCTTTTAGAAATCCTGGGCGTGACCAAGCAGTCGCTCAACCGCGTCCTGCGCACGCTGGTCGAGGACGGCCTGGTGGAAAGCAAGGTCGGCACGTCCGACCGGCGCGAGCGGCATCTCTATCTGACCGAGGCCGGGCAGGCGCTGGAACAGCGGCTGAGCGATGCGCAGCGGGCGCGGATGCGCGCGGCGTTCCGCCAGGCCGGACCACAGGCGGTGGCAGGGTTTCGCACTGTTCTCGAAGCGATGATGGACCCCGAGATGCGACGGCGCTATCACGCCCTGAGGGAGAAGGGTGCATGACGGAATTCGAGCCACATCTTCTGATCGTGGATGACGATGAGCGCATCCGCACGCTGTTGCAGAAATTCCTGAGCCGTCACGGGTTTCTTGTCACGTCGGCGCGGGATGCGGCGCATGCGAGGCGTATCCTTGCGGGGCTCGATTTCGATCTGATCGTGATGGACGTGATGATGCCGGGCGAGACGGGCATCGCGTTGACCCGGAGCCTGCGCGAAACGTCGCAAACGCCGATACTCCTGCTGACGGCTAAGGGCGAGACCGAGGACAGGATTGCCGGGCTCGAGGCCGGGGCCGACGATTACCTCGCCAAGCCGTTCGAACCCAAGGAGCTTTTGCTGAGGATCAACGCGATTCTGCGGCGGATGCCGGAGACGCAGGACGAACTGCCCGGGCCGAAAGTTCTCAACCTCGGGGCGATCCGCTATGACATCGAGCGCGGAGAGCTGTGGCGCGACGGGGCGCCAATCCGGCTGACGGCGACCGAGAGCCAGTTGATGCGCATCTTTGCCGCCACGCCGAACGAGGCGGTGAGCCGGATGAAACTGGTCGAGGATCTGGGCCGCGATGGCGGGCAGGCGCAGGAACGCGCGGTCGACGTGCAGATCACGCGGTTGCGGCGCAAGATCGAGGTGGACCCGAAACAGCCGCGTTACCTTCAGACGGTGCGCGGGGCGGGTTACATGCTGTCGCCGGATTGATCGCGGATCAGGTGAAAAGCTCGGCGTAGGTTTCGCGCAGCGCCTTTTTCTGCACCTTGCCCATGGTGTTCCTGGGCAGTTCGGCGACGAATTCGTAATGCTTGGGCTGCTTGAATTTGGCCAGGTTAGAGCCTGTTGCGGCGGTGATATCCCCAAGCGAGAGGGACTCGCGCTGTTTCACGATCACCGCGACGACCGCCTCGCCGAAGTCGGGATGGGGCACGCCGATCACGGCGGATTCCAGGACCCCCGGGATATCGTCGATCAGGCTCTCTATCTCCTTCGGGTAGACGTTGAACCCGCCGGAAATGATCAGATCCTTGCCGCGCCCGACAATGCTCACGTAGCCGTCTTCGTCGCGCATCCCGAGATCGCCGGTGATGAACCAGCCATCGGGGCGCAGCTCTTCAGCGGTTTTCTCGGGCATCTGCCAATAGCCCTTGAACACATTGGGGCCGCGCACCTCGATCATGCCGATCTCGCCGGTGGCGACCTCGCGACCGTCATCCGCGATGCGCAGTTCGACCCCGGGCAGGGGAAAGCCCACCGTGCCGGCGCGGCGTTCGCCGTCATAGGGGTTCGAGGTGTTCATGTTGGTTTCGGTCATGCCATAGCGTTCGAGGATGTGATGACCGGTCCGTTCCTCCCATTTCTCGTGGGTATCGACGAGAAGCGGGGCCGAGCCGGAGATGAAAAGCCGCATGTTAGAGACTGTTTCACGGTTGAGACGCGGATCGTCGAGAAGGCGGGTATAGAAGGTGGGCACGCCCATGAGCGACGTGGCGCGCGGCATCGCGTCAAGGATTGCGCCCGCGTCGAATTTGGGCAGGAACACGGTCGATGCCCCGGCGAGAAGAGCCACGTTGGTGGCGACGAAAAGCCCATGCGTGTGAAAGATCGGCAGCGCGTGGATCAGCACGTCATCGGGGGTAAAGCGCCAGGTATCACGCAGCGTTTGCGAGTTCGATGACAGGTTGTCGTGGCTGAGCATCGCGCCCTTTGAGCGGCCCGTCGTGCCCGAGGTGTAGAGGATCGCCGCGAGATCATCGGCCCCGCGCGGCACGGGCGCAAAACCGGGCGCGTCGGGCAGATCGGCGGTGAGGCTGCCCTGCCCCGCGCCATCGAGGGTGAAAAGCCGCGCCTGCCCCGAGAGCGGCGCGATCTCGGCCGCGCGCGCGGGGTCGCAAACCACCACCGAGGGGGTGGCATCCGACAGGAAATATTCCACCTCCGCCGCGGTATAGGCGGTGTTGAGCGGCAGGAAGACGCCACCGGCCAGCACCGTGCCGACATAAAGCTGCACCGCCTCGATGCTTTTCTCGACCTGGACGGCAACCCGGTCGCCGGGTGCCAGACCGGCCTCGATCAACCGCGCAGCCAGCCGTTCGGCCCCATCAAACAGCGCGCCATAGCTGACATCCGAAAGCCCCGGGCGCGTGGCAAAAACCTTGTCACGGCTCTCGGGCAGATGGGTGGCAAGGTGATGGGCGAGATGGTTTGCGTCATACATGGGTGTGGTCCTCGGATTGGTCTGGCTTTCCTGCGGTGCATAGCGGGTATTTTCAAGGGCGGATTGATCTTTGCGCCGGGGGTCGTAAGGGTGAGCGTCGGAAAAAACGGGCGCGGACGACATGAATCCGATCAAGGGTATAGTGCTGAAACTGCTGGCAGTGGTGACTTTCGTCATCATGGCCGCACTCGTCAAGGCGACGGCGCATCATGTTCCGGCGGGCCAGGCGGTGTTCTTTCGCTCGTTCTTTGCGATTCCGGTGATTCTCGGGTGGCTCTGGATGCGGGGCGATCTGCGCACCGGGTTGCAGGTCAAATCGCCGATGGGGCATTTCTGGCGCGGGTTCGTCGGGACGACGGCCATGGGGCTGATGTTCACCGGGCTTGCGCTTCTGCCGCTGCCCGAGGTGACGGCGATCGGATATGCCGCGCCGTTGCTTACGGTGATCTTCGCGGCGATGTTTCTCAATGAGCAGGTGGGGCTGTTCCGGCTGGGCGCGGTGGCGCTGGGCCTTGTCGGGGTGTTGATCGTGCTGTCGCCACGTTTGACGGCCTTTGCGGGCGATACGGTCGAGACCACGCAGGCCCTTGGGGCGATGGTGGTTCTGGCCGGGGCGGGCTGTGCCGCGCTGGCGCAGATCTATGTGCGCAAGCTGGTCCAGACCGAGCAGACATCTGCGATCGTGTTCTTCTTCTCGCTCACATCGAGCGTGCTTGCGCTCTTGACGCTGCCCTTCGGCTGGGTGGTGCCGACGGGAACAGAGGCGGTGCTGCTGGTCCTGATCGGGCTTGTGGGCGGGCTGGGGCAGATTTTCCTGACCTCGGCCTATCGTTATGCGGATGCGAGCGTCGTGGCGCCGTTCGATTATGCCTCGATGATCTTTGCGCTTCTGATCGGGTATTTCGTCTTTTCCGAGGTGCCGACCGGTGTGATGCTGGTCGGGGCGGCGATCGTGATGCTGGCCGGGGTGATCATCATCATCCGCGAACACCGGCTGGGGATCGAACGCAACCGCGCGCGCAAGACCATGACGCCGCAAGGGTAAACGGCGGGTTTGGGCCTGAACAGAGACTGAATTGGGGGGTATGCAGATGTCAGACAAGGTGCCTTGCCCGGCGCTTGGGTCCGGGGATGTGGTGCAGGACAAACCGCGCGGGCGGCTTGATGCGGATGCGCGGATGGCGGTGGCGGGTCATGCAGTGGCGCATCCGAACTGGGACGGGGTGATCTGTCTGCCGGGGCTGCGCAGCCACTGGGTGCATCTGAGCGCGGGCGAGATCGTGAGTTTCCAGTCCTTCCTGACCGCCCGGCTGGCCCATGCGCTGGACGCGGGTGAGCGGGCCGATGCCGACGCATTGGCCGATACGATGACGCGGCCCGAGCGGTTGGCCCAACAGCTTGATTCGGCCGAATTGGGCGGGGATAGAGACGCATTGCTGGGCCATCTGCTGGGTGCCGAGATGGCGGCGGCGCGGCCCTACTGGTTGGGTCAGCAGGTGATCGTGATGGGCGATGACGGGCTGGCCGACGGCTATGCCAATGCGCTCGGGGCGCAGGGCGTGCCGGTGGAGCGGGTCGGGCGCGCGGCGATGGAGGACGCGGGGCGCAGGGCGCTCTAGGCGATGCGGGGTGCGCGGCGCGGGCCGAAGCCTGCTGCCAGCGCGAGGATGAGGCCCGACATGGTGGCGATCATGCCTGCCGCGCTGACCGAGTTGTCAAAGCCGAGCCAGAGCGGCCCATACCCGGCGAGAACATAGCCCGTTACGGCGGAAATCGCGGCAAAGACCACGCTCAGCCCGACCTGTTGACCCAGCCGATCGGTCATCAGCCGCGCGGCGGCGGGTGGGCAGATGAACATCGCGATCACGATGATCGAGCCCACGGCGTCGAAGGCTGCCACGGCCGCCATCGCGGCCATAATGACCAGCGCGAGGCTCAGTGCGCGCACCGGCAGGCCGAGCGCGCGGGCAAAGCCTTCGTCGAAGGTCGAGAGCTTGAGCGGGCGCCAGAGCAGGGCGGTCACGCCGGTGACGATCAGGCAGGTGATGGCCATGCGCGGCAGCTCGGGCGGCAACCCGGCCAGCGCCTGCATGTCGAAGAGCGAGGCCCAGCCCGTCGCGTCGAGCCAGATCAGGCTTTCGAGATTGCCGTAAAGCGCATGCTGCACGTCGAGATGCACCGACGAGGTGTCGGATTGTTCGAGAAGCAGAACGCCACCTGCGAACATGGTGCTGAACACAACCCCCATCGCGGCGCCGGGTTCGAGCTTGCCCGCGCGGCGAACCACCTCGATCAGCAGGACGGCGACGAGGGCCGCGCCACCCGCGCCCAGCATCATCGGCCATGTCGAGACCTGGCGGCTTACCAGGAAGCCGATCACGATCCCGGGCAGAACCACGTGCGAAATCGCGTCGCCGATCAGGGCCTGTCGCCTGAGCAGCAGGAAATTGCCCGGGATGGCACAGGCAATGGCGGCCAGGCATCCGATCAGGATCGGCGGCAGCGACAGGGCGACGAACTCGGCCCCGATCATGTCAGCGGCCTCGGGGCGAGGCGGGTGTCGATCTGTGCGATCTGGTCGGGGGTGAGCACGGTCTCGATGGGGCGCAAGCCGTCGTAATGGGAGGCAGCGATCTCTTGCGCGGGATCTGCGCGCAGGATCTGCCAGCGGCTTTCATCGAGCAGCGCACGCGCGGCGGCGGCGCGCCCCTTGTCGGTGGCGGTGCCGTCGGGATTGGCAAGCCCCGCGCGGGACAGGAGCCGCAGGGTAAAGCGCTCATAGACCGGATGGCCATGGGCGAGGGCCAGAAGCCCCTGTCGCAGGTGCACCCGGCGCTGATAGCGGTGCCGGGCCAGAAGGGCCGCCAGAACCCCGCGCCGCGGGGCGATCATAAGGGAAACGAAAAAGCCCGCGCTGCCGGTCAGCACGATGATCGGGCCGGTGGGCAGGTTCGGCGCCGACGCCGAGATCAACGCCCCCAGAAGGCCGGTCAGCCCGCCCATGACCCCGGCGATCAGAACCACGCGGTCGACCCGGTTACTCCAGAACCGGGCGGTGACCGGGGGCAGGATAACCATCGCCACGATGAGCACGAGGCCCACGATCTTGATCCCGATCACGGTGACAGCCATGATCAGCCCCATCATCGCAAGGTCGACCCGGCGGACATCGAGCCCCGTCGCGACCGCGTAACCCGGATCGAAGGCGGCGGTCAGCATCGGGCGACGCAGCACCAGCGCGGCCAGCGTGGCCAGCCCGCCACCGACCGCGATGGTCAGCGCGTCGGAATAGAGCATCCCCGCCGTGGAACCGAGCAGGAAGGTTTCGAGCCCGGCCTGCCGCCCCACGTTCAGGGACTGGATCACGGTCAGAAGCAGGATTCCGAAACCGAAGAAAACCGAGAGCACAGCGCCGATGGCGGCATCCTCGCTCAGCCGCGTGGCATGGGTGAGCCAGCCGACACAGAGCAGGCCGAGCCATGCCGACAGCGCCGACCCGAAGAGCAATCCGGCAAGGCTGCGACCCTCGCCGCCAAATGCCACCATGACGAGAAAGGCCAGCGCGATGCCGGGCAGGGTGGCATGGGCAATGGCGTCGGACACCAGCGCACGTTTGCGCAGAACCAGAAAGGTGCCGGTGATGCCCGCGGCCGCCCCCAAGAGCCCCGCGCCGGTCGCCACGAGGGCGGCATTATACCCCAACCCCCACATCTCAGCCGAGGATCTGCGCCAGTTGCGCGTGGGCGAGGCGCCCGCCATAGGTGGCCTGAAGCGTTTCGGGTGTGAGCACGGTGGCAACCGGGCCTTCGGCGACGCGGGTGGTGTTGATCAGGAGCGCGCGCTCGAAATAGGTCGAGACGGTGGCAAGGTCGTGATGGACGACGACCACGGTGCGGCCCGAGTCGCGCAGCGATTTGAGAACCGCGACGATGGCCTTTTCGGTGGCGGCATCCACCCCGGCAAAGGGTTCGTCGAGCAGGTAGAGATCGGCCCCTTGCGCCAGCGCACGGGCGAGAAAGACGCGCTGTTGCTGACCGCCCGAAAGCTGGCCGATCTGGCGTTCGGCGAAATGTTCCATCCCGACCCGGACAAGACAGGCCATGGCGCGGTCGCGGTGATCCTGTCGGACGCGGCGCAACAGCCCCAGTTCACGCGCCATTCCCATGAGCACCACGTCGATCACGCGGGTCGGAAAATCCCAATCGACCGTGGCGCGTTGCGGGACATAGGCGATGCGGTCAAGCACCTCCCTGACTGGTTGGCCATAGGCGTGAACAGTGCCGGAAACTGGCGTCACCATGCCGAGGACCGCCTTCAGGAGGGTCGATTTCCCGGCCCCGTTCGGGCCGATGATCGCGCTCATCGCGCCCGCGTCAAATGTCGCATCAAGCGCGAAGAGCGCGGGCTTTTCGCCATAGGTCACGGTCAGGCCACGCACCGCGAGCGGCGCAGTCAGGCCATCATCGGATGCGACGATCCTGCCATCCTGTGCAGCCAGTCCGAGTTGCATTGCGGCCCTTTCCTCAGCTTGCCTGTGCCAGACGCCCGTTCATGCCACGGGAGGGCACATTGCCGCCCAGCGCGGCGGCGATGGTTGTGACGTTATGGTCGATCATGCCGATATAGGTGCCTTCATAGCTGCCATCCGGCCCCATTGCATCCGAATAAAGCTCGCCGCCGATGCGCACCTCGTGACCCTGCGCGCCGGCACCTTCGATCAGGGCGCGGACATTGCGATCCGAGACCGAGCTTTCGACGAAAACGGCACTGATCCCGCGGGATACGAGCATTTCGACCAGCGCGCCGATGCGGTTCAGCCCGGCTTCGGACTCGGTCGAGATGCCCTGAATGCCGATCACCTCGAACCCGTAGGCGCGACCGAAATAGCCGAACGCGTCATGCGCGGTCAGCAGCACGCGGGCGGGCGGCGGAACGCTGGCCAGCGTCTTGCGGGCATAGATGTCAAGTTGGGCGATGTCGTTCAGGAACGCGTCGGCCCGGGCGGCAACCGCTTCGGCCTCCGAGGGCAGGAGCGCGATCAGCGCGTCGCGGATGGCGCGCGATGCATAGGTCCAAAGCTCGGGAACCATCCAGATATGCGGGTCGAACTTGTTGTCGTAATCGGGATGCGCGATCAGCATTTCGGGCGGCGTTGCCTCGCCCACGGCGACCAGAGTGGAACGGGTGGCAAGACGCGCGAACAATTCTTCAAGCTGTGCTTCGAGATAGAGCCCGTGGCGCAGGATCAGGTCGGCCCGGGTGAGGGCGACGATATCGCTTCGGGTCTGGCGATAGGAATGCGGATCGACGCCCGGCCCCATCAGCGCGTGGACCTCGATCAGGTCACCGCCGATGCGGTGGGCGGTATCGGCGATCATGCCGGTGGTGGCGACGACGCTGGGCCGGGCGCTGGCAGCCCCGGCGACATGGGGCAATGCGCCTGCCCCTGCAATCAATCCGAGCGCCGCTCGTCTGGAAAAACTCATTGAAGCCTCATCTGGATCGGGTTGACCAGGGCAATATGCGAGTCGTTCTCAGGAATGTCAATGCTTTTGCAAATCATTCTCAAAAATGGCGGAAGATCGCGATCGGGGCGGATATGTGGCGCTTGCCTTGGCCCCGGCCGCATGAGACCTTGCCCGTGCAAGCGAGGGAGAGAGATGCAGACCGAGATACGAACGCCCGTGGCCGGGCTTCCCCAGACGACCGAGGCGCGCAATGCGGGCATGGAGCTGGACCTCGATCGGGTGATGCGTGTGCAGGCCAACCGCCCGGCCATCGAGCGGCGGGTGGCGACGTTTCCCGGGCGGCGGACGGTGAAAAAGAATTATCAGGCGGCGTGGCTTTGCAAGGCAATCACCTGCATCGACCTGACCACGCTTGCAGGTGACGATACCGAGGGCCGCGTGCGCAGGCTTGCCGCCAAGGCACGACAGCCGGTTCGGGCCGATCTGCTCGACGCGTTGGGGATGAAGGGGCTGCGCGTGGGTGCGGTTTGTGTCTATCACGACATGATCGCGCCCGCGCGCGCGGCGCTGGAGGGGTCGGGCATTCCGGTTGCCGCGGTCTCGACCGGGTTTCCGGCCGGGCTTTCGCCGTTTCACCTGCGGCTGGCCGAGATCGAGGAGAGCGTGAAGGCCGGGGCCGAAGAGATCGACATCGTGATTTCGCGGCGTCATGTGCTCACCGGGAACTGGGAGGCGCTTTACGAAGAGATCCGCGCCTTTCGCGCGGCGTGCGGCCCGGCCCATCTCAAGGCGATCCTCGCCACCGGAGAGTTGGGAACTCTGCGCAACGTGGCGCGCGCCTCGCTGGTCGCGATGATGGCGGGGGCGGATTTCATCAAGACCTCGACCGGCAAGGAAGCGGTGAACGCGACGCTGCCGGTTTCATTGGTCATGATCCGCGCGATCAGGGATTATTTCGACGAAACAGGCTATCGCGTGGGCTATAAACCCGCCGGTGGGATCAGCAAGGCCAAGGACGCGCTGAGCTATCTCATGCTGATCAAGGAGGAACTGGGGAACCCGTGGCTTTCGCCCGACCTGTTCCGATTCGGCGCATCGAGCCTGTTGGGCGATATCGAACGGCAACTGGAACATCACGTGACCGGCGCCTATTCTGCCGGTTACCGGCATCCGATGGGGTAAAGGGCATGAGCGTGAAAGAGATTTTCGAGACCATGAACTATGGCCCCGCCCCCGAAGATGCGTCGGAAGCCTTTGCATGGCTGGTCGATCAGGGCGACCGGTTCGGCCATTTCATCGACGGGGATTTTACGTCGCCAGACGAGGGGTTCCTGTCAAGGAACCCGGCCAATGGCGAGACATTGGCGACGCTCACCCAGGCGACGCAGGCGGATGTGGATACGGCCGTCGAAGCCGCCCGCAAGGCGCAAGGCAAATGGGCGCGGCTCGGTGGGCACGGGCGCGCGAAACATCTCTATGCCATTGCCCGCATCCTGCAACGCAATGCACGGCTTTGCGCCGTGTTAGAGACGCTTGATAACGGCAAACCGATCCGCGAGAGCCGCGACATCGACCTGCCCCTCGTGCAGCGGCATTTCTATTATCACGCGGGTATGGCGCAACTGATGGAGAGCGAATTGCCCGACCGCGAGCCGGTGGGCGTCTGCGGTCAGGTGATCCCGTGGAACTTCCCGCTGCTGATGCTGGCCTGGAAGGTGGCGCCGGCATTGGCAATGGGCAACACGGTGGTGTTGAAACCGGCGGAATACACGTCGCTCACGGCGCTTCTCTTTGCAGATCTGTGCCGCCAGGCGGGTCTGCCCAAGGGGGTCGTCAATATCGTCACCGGCGATGGCGCGGTGGGCGAGATGATCGTGACCCATCCGGATGTCGACAAGGTGGCCTTTACCGGCTCGACCGAGGTGGGCCGCAGGATCAGGCAGGCGACCGCGGGGAGTGGCAAGGCGCTCACGCTCGAACTGGGTGGCAAGAGCCCCTATGTGGTGTTCGAGGATGCCGACCTCGACTCAGCGATCGAGGGGCTGGTCGATGCGATCTGGTTCAACCAGGGACAGGTCTGCTGTGCCGGGTCGCGCCTTCTGGTGCAGGAGGGGGTTGCCGAGCGGTTTCATGACAAGCTCAGGGCGCGGATGCAGAGCCTGCGCATCGGCAATCCGCTCGACAAATGCATCGACGTGGGCGCGATCGTCGATCCGGTGCAGGTGCGGGCGATCTCCGAGATGGTCGAGGGTTGCACGGAGGGCGAGCGGTTCAGTGTCGCGACCGACCTGCCCGAGAGCGGGTGCTTCTATCCGCCGACGCTGATCACCGGGCTGGCACCATCGCACCGCCTGATGCAGGAAGAGATTTTCGGCCCGGTGCTGGTCTCGACCACGTTCCGCACACCGGATGAGGCGGTGCAGCTTGCCAACAACACAAGATACGGATTGGCAGCGAGTGTCTGGAGCGAGAACCTGAACCTTGCCCTCGACATTGCGCCGAGGATCGAGGCGGGGGTCATCTGGGTCAACGGGAGCAACATGTTCGACGCCGCCGCGGGGTTTGGCGGTGTGCGTGAGAGTGGCTTTGGCCGCGAAGGTGGCTGGGAAGGGTTGCGGGCCTATACGCGGCCCGTGGGGCGCACGCGTCAGCTCGCCGGAATCGAGCCTAACACGGGGGAAAATGGCCCGGCCGAGGGGATCGACCGCACGCCGAAACTCTATATTGGCGGCAAGCAGGCGCGGCCCGATGGCGGATACTCACGCGCCGTGTTCAGCCCCCGGGGCAAGCTGTTGGGACAGGTGCCCGAGGCCAACCGCAAGGACCTGCGCAACGCGGTCGAAGCCGCGCGTGGCGCCGGGGCCTGGGGCCGGACGAGCGGTCATCAAAGGGCGCAGATCCTTTATTACATGGCCGAGAATCTGTCGGCGCGGGCGGATGATTTCGCCCATAAGATCAACGAGATGAAGGGTGGCCGCAGCGGCGAAAAAGAGGTCGAGGCCAGCATCCGGCGGCTCTTTACCTATGCCGCCTGGGCGGACAAGTTCGACGGGCAGGCGCGTGGGGTGCCGATCCGGGGGATTGCCTTGGCGATGCGCGCGCCGGTGGGGGTGATCGGCGCCATTTGCCCCGATGAGGCGCCGCTTTTGGGAATGGTGTCGATGATGGGGCCCGCAATCGCCATGGGCAACCGCGTCGTGATGCTGGCGAGCGAGCCTTATCCCCTTGTTTATGCGGATTTTTACCAGGTTCTCGACACGTCTGACCTGCCTGGTGGGGTGGTTAATATCCTGACCGGAAAACACGGCACACTGGCCCCGGTGATGGCGGCGCATATGGATGTGGATGCGGTCTGGTCGTTTTCGTCCTCGGGTATCTCGGAGGTCATCGAACGCGAGAGCGCGGGCAATCTCAAGCGCACATGGGTCAATAATGGCCTTGTCAGAGACTGGTTTTTGGCCGAGGGCGAGGGCCGCGACTTTCTCGAGGCGGCGACCGAGGTCAAGACGATCTGGGTGCCTTACGGCGCGTGAACACCCGCTTGCCAAGCTTGGTCCAGACCACCGTCCCGCAGGGTTAACGCCGGGGCGGGCCGCGAAATCAGGGGGGTGATTCCCGGCTGCGGCCCGGCTGTCGGGCGTACACCGCCGCATTGCAGAAAAACCCGCCGGAAAATCGGTTAACGCGGCGCGCGCTGCCACCTTTCAAACGACAAGACCCGCCTGCTCTTTCTTGGGAAAAATACTCAATCCCCGATCGCCCCATGGCCCGGCGCAAGACCCTTGGCACGGGTCCATCGGCCGCATGGGCCGAGCGCAAGCGAGGCCCCGCCGCGACGACGCAGTCGGCGCAACTCCTCGTCCGTCAGTTCGACAGCCCCTGCGGGCGTCCGACGACGACAAAGCTGAGCCGCTCGGGGTCGATCCGTTCGCGCGCCACGCGGTTCACGTCTTCGAGCGTGACGGCGTTCACCCGGTCGTTGCGGGTCGCGATATAGTCGATGGGCATGCCCGACATCTGCATCGCCACCATGATCCGGGCGATCGGGCCGTTGCCGTCAAAGCGCAGCGGATAGGAGCCGGTGAGATAGGTCTTGGCCCGGTCGAGTTCTTCCGCCGTCACGCCCGCATCGCGGGCGCGGGTCCATTCGGCGCGCACCGCCTCGATGGCCTCGGCCACGCGGTCATTGGACGAGGCGACCGAGCCCATCCAGAGATCGGCCTGATCCTTGTCGACGAGATAGGAATAGATGCCATAGGTCAGGCCGCGCTTTTCCCTGATCTCGCTCATCAGCCGCGATTCGAACCCGCCACCGCCGAGAATGTGGTTGAGGATGTAGGCCGCGAAATAGTCGGGATGGTCGAAGTCGATTCCCGGCTGCGCGAACTGCACCACCGATTGCGGCGTGTCGAAATCGACCACCTCGACCCCGCCGTCGAACCGCGGGGCGGCGGGCCCGGGCAGGTCGGCGCCGACCTCGGGCAGATCGCCCAGCAGCCGGTCGAGCAGTGTGCCCAACTCATCGGCGGTGATGTCGCCCACGGCGCTGACATGGAGCCTGTCACGGGCCAGCGCGCCGCGATGCGCCGCGATGAGGTCGTCGCGCGTGAGGGTGGAGACGCTGTCAACCGTGCCGTCAAGCGGCGTGCCATAGGGGTGGTCGCCATAGACAGCCGCATCGAAAACCCGCCCGGCGATGGCGCGGGGGTCTTTCTCGTCCGAGCGGATCGACGAGAGCATCTGCCCGCGCACCCGGTCGATGGCGTCGGGATCGAATCGCGGCGCGATCAGGCTTTCGCGCAAGAGCGCGATGGCCTCGTCGCGGGTTTCGGTCAGGAACTTGGCGGAAATGCTCACCGCGTCGTCACTCACGTCATAGCGGAACGAGGCGGCCAGCCGTTCGGTGGCGCGGGCAAATTCCCGTGCGTCCATCTCGCCCGCCCCCTCTTCGAGCAGGCCGGTCATGAGGCTTGTCGCGCCGCGTTTGTCTGGCGCGTCGAGCGATCCGCCGCCGCGAAAGCGCAGTTCGAGCGCGACGAAGGGAATCGACGGCTCCTCGACCAGCCAGGCGGTGATGCCGCCGGGCGATGTGACCTCCTTGATCTCCACCCCGGCGCGGGCGGGAAGGGCAAGGAGAAGCGTGGCGGCAAGGGCAATGGCGAAACGGATCACTGGATCATCTCCTCTTGCGCTGGATCGGATGGCGCGGCGAGCCAGCCGGTGACGGCGCGGCGGCGGTCGAACACCTCTTGCGCGGCGGCAAGGATGTCGTCTTCGGTGACGGATTGCAGGATGTCGGGCCAGGCCTGCACATCCGCGAGGGTCAGGCCCTGTGTCATCGCCCGGCCATAGCGGTTGGCGAGGCGTTCGACATCGTCGCGCGCATAGATCTGCGCCGCGCGCAGTTGCATCTTGACCCGGTCGAGCTGTTCGCTGTCGATGCCATCCTGAAGGAACCGGGCGAGCGTTGCGTCCATCGCATCTTCGGCCTCTTGCAGGGTGACGCCCTCGGCGGGCACGACGACGAGTGAAAAGGTCGTGTCGTCGAGCGACGTTCCACCGTAGAAGGCCGATGTATAGACCGCGATCTGTTCGTCGAATTGCAGTTTCTCGGCGAGGTAGGAGGTGGTGCCACCGCCCAGAAGCTCGGCCAGGATGTTGAGCGCCGCGGCCTTTTCCTGAGCGCCGCTTTCGCGCGGGGGCGCGGTGTACGAGCGGCTCACCCAGGGTTGCGCGACGCGGGCGTCTTCGAATAGCAGCCGGCGTTCGGCGAGTTGCGGCGGCTCTTGCGGGCGGGCGCGCGGGGCGAGGTCGGGGTTGGGCGGCAGCGGTCCGTAATGTTTCTCGGCCAGCGCGCGCACCTCGTCGGGCGCAACGTCGCCCGCGACGATCAGGATCGCGTTGTTGGGGGCGTAGAAGCGCTCGTAGAACGCCAGTGCCGTCTCGCGATCGAGGGTCTCGATCTCGTGGCGCCAGCCGATGATCGGCACGCCGTAGGGGTGGTTGAGATATTGCGCCGCGTTCTTCTGCTCGCGAAAGAGGGACGAGGGGTCGTTCTCGGTGCGCTGGTTGCGTTCCTCGATGACGACATCGCGTTCGGTGGCGACATCCTCGGGCGAAAGGCGCAGGTTGACCATGCGGTCGGCCTCCATCCCCATCACGAGGTCGAGCCGGTCGGCGGCGATGCGTTGGAAATAGGCGGTGTAATCATAGCTGGTAAAGGCGTTGTCGCGGCCGCCATTGCGCGCGACGGTGCGCGAGAATTCACCGGGGGCGAGGGTTTCGGTGCCCTTGAACATCAGGTGTTCGAGGAAATGCGCGATGCCCGATTGCCCGGGCGGTTCATCCGCCGCGCCGACCCGGTACCAGACCATGTGAACGGCGACCGGGGCGCGGTGGTCTTCGATCACCACGACCGCCATCCCGTTGTCGAGCGTGAAATGCGTGACCGCGTCATCGGCCCGGGCGCCCGGTGCGAGCGCCAGGATGACCGTGACACTCAGGGCAAGGAAGACGGCGCGAAGGGTCATGAGACGTGACATGGGCAGTCCTTTTGTCCGGGGATCGCTGCGGTCAAGATAGGCCAATGCCCCGGCGCTTCAAGCCGGGTTTGGCGCAAGTGACGCAGACGTGAGAGGCGCGTTGACCCCGTGGCACCCTTTGGCGTCGGGTCAGCGGTTGGGCGGCGGGAAGGTCGGGGTGCGCACGCCGGTTGCGCGGCGGAAGCGTTCGGCCTCGGCGCGGGGGTTGAGCGTCTGGCCCCTGTAGACCTGGTTGTAGCGGTCGGTCGGGACGATGCGAATCCGGGTAAAGCGCGATTTGCGGCGGCGGAAATCCTCGTCCACGGCGGCCAGTTCCTCGCGGATATTGGCGGGCACGCCGTTCCGTCCCGCGTGGCGCACCAGTGCCGAGTCGGAGGCAGGCACGCCGCCGGGCGCGAGTTGTTCGGGCCGTCCACCCAATGCCGCGACACCATCGGCACGCGGATTCTGATCGACGAGGTTCGCCGCGCCGGGGGTGGGCGGGGGCAGCTCGTTGAAACTGGGCGGGGGTTGGAGCGGCTTGGTCGGCAGCACCGAGAATTCATCCGGGCCGGGCGTGGCCGGGCGCATGTCGCGCAGGGTGATGTCACGTTCGTAGCCACCGCAGGCCGACAGACCCAAGGCAGAGATCATCAGGATCAGGACGCGCTTGCGCATCTTTGCACTCCCACAAAACTTGGCACAGGTTTAACCCATCAGTGCACCCGCGTCACGGGCCGTTTTGGGCCTGATTCGCCTCAGGTGGTCTTTTTGTCGCCGTGTTTCGCGCTTTTCTTCCCGCCATCCTGCCCGCCGGTAAAGAGCACGAGGCCAATGGCCCCGGCAAAGACCGCGATATCGGCGACGTTGAATGAATAGGGGTTGCGGATGCCGCAGCAGCTCATGTTGAGGAAATCGGCGACGGCGCCGTAAAGCAGCCGGTCGACCACGTTGCCCAGTGCCCCGCCGACCAGCAGCCCGGCGGCGATTCGCGCCCAGAGCCCTGCTTTCTCGTGATGCACCCACCAGATGACCGCACCCGAGATGACCAGTGCCACGGCCATGAGCACCCAGCGCATCACGTCCGACCCATCACCGAAAAGCCCGAAATTGATGCCCTGATTCCATGCCATGCGCAGGTTGAGAAAGGGCGGAAACACGTCGATTTCCAGCCGCCGGGACAGGCCCAGCCAATGCACGACGACCCATTTGCTGGCCTGATCCGCCAGAAATGTCCAGAACCCCACCCAGAAAACGGTGCGCATGGGTTTATCTCCTGCCTCGTATCCGGGCGGTTGATCCGACCTCGGTTGCTCGATTGTCCATTAGTGCCGGAAATGTCGCATGCCGGTCAAGACCATAGCCAGCCCGGCGGCGTCGGCGGCGGCGATCACTTCGTCGTCGCGCATGCTTCCGCCCGGCTGAATCACCGCTGTTGCCCCTGCCGCCGCAGCCTCCATCAAGCCGTCGGCAAAGGGAAAGAACGCATCCGACGCCACGACAGAGCCCTTGGCGGGGTTTTCGGACAGGCCCAGCGCCTCGCCCATGCGGGCGGCCTTGATCGCGGCGATATTGGCGCTGTCGACGCGGCTCATCTGGCCCGCGCCGACACCCACGGTTGCCCCGTCCTTGACGTAGACAATCGCGTTTGATTTCACATGCTTGGCGACCTTCCACGCGAACAGGAGATCGGCCAGTTCCCGATCCGTGGGCGCACGTTTGGTCACCACGCGCAACTCATCCGGCGCGACATGGCCGTTGTCCTTGTCCTGCACGAGAAAGCCGCCCGAGACCTGCCGGAAGGTCAGCCCCGGCGCGCGTGGATCGGCCATCGCGCCGGTGGTGAGAAGGCGCAGGTTCTTTTTCGCGGCAAAGAGCGCGCGGGCCTCGTCGCTGGCCGAAGGGGCGATCACGACCTCGGTGAAGATCTGGCTGATTTCTTCCGCGGTCTGCGCATCGAGCGGCTGGTTGAGGGCGACGATTCCACCAAAAGCCGAGGTGCGGTCGCAATCGAACGCCTTGGCATAGGCCTCTTTCAGGGTTGCGCCCCGGGCCACGCCGCAGGGGTTGGCGTGCTTGATGATGGCACAGGCGGGGCCGTCTGCGGGCAGGAATTCACTGACCAGTTCGAAGGCGGCGTCGGTGTCGTTGATGTTGTTATAGCTCAGCTCCTTGCCCTGGTGCTGCTTGGCGGTGGCGACGCCGGGGCGGTCCGTGCCATCGGTGTAGAAACTGGCCGATTGGTGCGGGTTTTCGCCATAGCGCAGGGTCTGGGCCAGCGTTCCGGCAAAGGCGCGGCGACGGGGGGCGGGATCGTCCAGCGCCCCGGCGAACCATGTGCTGACCGCCGCGTCATAGGCGGCGGTGCGGGCATAGGCGCGCTGGGCCAGTTGCTGGCGGAAGGCCAGGGTCGTTTGCCCGTCATGTGTCTCTAACTCGGCCAAAAGGAGCTGATAATCCTCGACATCGGTGACGGTGCTGACAAAGGCGTGGTTCTTGGCGGCGGCGCGGATCATGGCGGGGCCGCCGATGTCGATATTCTCGATACAGGTGTCATAATCGGCGCCCTTGGCCACGGTTTCCTCGAACGGGTAGAGGTTGGCCACGAGAAGGTCGATCGGGCCGATGCCGTGCTCCTCCATCGCGGCGAGATGGGCGTCGTTGTCGCGCAGCGCCAACAGCCCGCCATGCACCATCGGGTGCAGGGTTTTCACACGGCCATCCATCATCTCGGGAAAGCCTGTTACCTCGGCCACGTCTTTGACCGGCAGACCGGCCTCGCGCAGGGTGCGGGCCGACCCGCCGGTCGAGAGAAGTTCGACGCCACGGTCGGCGAGGGCCCGGGCCAGATCGACAAGACCGGTCTTGTCGGAAACGGAGAGAAGGGCGCGGGTAAGAGGGGCGAGATTGGACATCGGTTGGCTCCGCTTGATGGTGTGGCAGCTTTTGTCGCGCGGCATAGGACAATTCGCCGGAAGATAGAACCGCTTTCGGTGTCGCGGCAGACCGGATTTGCCCGCCCGGGACGCTTGCGGCCCGGGCAGCGCCCGACCCGCCCCATGGGCGGGCGCTGCCCTCTCGCTGGGCATTCCGGGCACTGCGTGACTTCGGTTTTGCTGCGATCCCGCCCCTAATCCTGTGCTGCGGGAATGAGGTCGGCGCCCAGGTCGCGCACATGGACGGGCGAATCCTGCGCCTTGGCCAGCGACCAGCGCACGCGGGTGGCGTCATCGGTCGCGCGCGCCGTAAGCACCACCTGGTGACTGGCGCGGGGTTTGAGGCGCCCCTTTTCGAGATAGACCGAGGGTTCGAGCGTCATTTCGATGCTGCCATCAGTGCGCAGCACCCAAAGTTCGCCGCTCTTGAGGGCCAGCGATACGGCTGTGCCGCCCATGTCGATCTCGGCATCGACATCGGGGTGCAGGTGAAAGCGGATGTGAAAGAGAATGCCGGGGTCGAGCGCTTCGGCCAGGCGCTTGTTCAGGCGCTTGTGGTCGGGCGGATCGAGCGCGACCAGAAGATCCTCGCCAAAGAGGCCGATGCCGTCATGGGTGAGTTCGAGCGTGCGGGCATGGGTCAGGCCATGGGTGCGGACCCAACCGTCATGCCCGCCCTGGAAGCGAAAGCCGTCGGGGGCGTGGCTCATCTCGACGGGCACGCGGGTGGGCGCATCGGCGAGCAGGTCGCGGCGTGACCCGGTGCCGCCGACCAGTCGGGCGCTGGAATAGCCTTCGAGGCAGAGGGTGGAATGCGACGGGGTGGCGCGGCCCGCGCGCCGCCATTCGGTGCCGAAACTCGCCCCCGAACCGCAATTGACGATAAGCGGACGGCGCCCCGAGGTCAGTTCGAAGGCCAGCGTGCTGGCATGGGCGTCGTGGCTGGCACGGCCCGTGGGGGGCGGGGCCGCGTCGATGATGACGCTGGTGCGGCCGGCGGACAGCCGGGCATACCCCATCGAGAGCCCGTCGGGCAGGCGCGATTTCACGCCGGAAGCGGCCAGCGCGTGATCAAGCCGCCCTTCGAGCCCCTTGCCGCCGCCGTGGAACCGCGCCAGCGACCCGTCGGCATGGCGCAGCGTGCGCAGGGTGGGGGTGATTCGGTCGATCGCGTCGAGATGGGCGGGCAAGGGCTTCTGCCCGACCTCGTCAAGGGCGGCGGCGGCCCATGTGAGCAGGGTGAAGACGTCGAGCAGTTCCTCGGGGTTGCGGGTGGAAATGCCGCCCTCGGCGTCGATCTGTGCCTTGCATTCCGCCGCCAGCGCGCGTTTGGCCGGCGTCACATACTGTTCCATCCCTTCGAGCGAGAGCCCGGCATAGACCAGCCCGGTCAGCGCCTCGAAGCGGGGCAGGCCCGGCGTGGCGGCCGACCAGCGGCGACCGAGAAACAGGGTCTGTTGGGCCAGCGAGCGATAGAAGGCGTCGGCTTGCGCCTTGTCGGTGCCATGCAGCAGGAAGATCGCGTGGCTGATCCAGCGCAGCAGGCGCCGCCCGGTCAGTTCGGGCGTCCAGCCGGGGCCACGGCCGCGCCCGTAAAGCGCGATCCAGTCCCAGAGCCATGCCTGTGCGCGGGCCCGTGCGGGGGCGTCGCCCGCGGCGGCCAGATCGTCGAGCCAGCCGAAACCGTGCAATTCCTCGGCGAATTCGGGGCTCGGCGGGGTGAGCTGCCACATGCTGCTGCGGTCATCCACGACGAGGTTTCCGGCAAAGAGGAAATTCCCGGCGACGAGTTGTTTTCCACGTGCATAGAGGCCGATCGAGCGGGGCTCGGGATGCGACAGGAAGGCGGTGGCCGATTTCGCCATCGTGCTCGCCCGCGCGTGAACGCGGTTGAGGATGCGCGCAGCCAGCGCGTGTTTCGCTTCCCGTTGGGGCATATGCTCGGCCTCGTGTCGCTCTCTGGCGATGCTTGTCCCATGATAGCCCGGCTTTCATGACAGGTCATCAGGGAATAACCAAGGCCCAAGAGATGCGCGGAAACCTGTCGCCCGACTGTCAGGCGGGCCTGTGCAGGCAGGCGATGTAAAACCCGTCCATGCCACCCTGTTTGGTCCAGAAATCCGGGCGCAGGCGCAAGCCGCCCTCTTCGGTGATCCAGGTTTGGTCGATGCCGGGGCGGGAAAGCGCGGCGCGGTCGGTGGCAAGGCCGGGGTGGCGGGCAAGGGCCTCTTCGACCTGGCATTCGCCCTCGTCGGGCAGGAGCGAGCAGGTGCAGAACACCAGCCGCCCGCCGGGGGCGAGAAGCGTGAGCGCGTGGTCGAGCATCGCCGATTGCAGCGCGATCAGCGTGGCGAACTCGGACCCGTCCTTGGCGTGGGGCAGGTCGGGGTGGCGGCGAATCGTGCCGGTGGCCGAACAGGGCGCGTCGAGCAGGATCGCATCATATGGGCCGCCCGCATGGGTGAGCGCATCGCCCTGCACCACCTGCGCGGCGAGGCCGGTGCGGGCGAGGTTTTCGCGCACCCGCGCGAGGCGCGATTCGGAGAGGTCGAGCGCGGTGACATCGGCCCCGGTGGCGGCGAGCTGCAGGGTCTTGCCGCCGGGTGCCGCGCAGAGATCGAGCACCCGCTCGCCGGGTTGGGCATCAAGGATGCGGGCGGGAAGCGCGGCGGCGGCGTCTTGGACCCACCAGTCGCCGGTTGCGAATCCGGGCAGGGCGGAGACCTGTGCCGCCTCGAAAAGCCGGACCGAACCTGTGGGCAAGAGCGTGCCGCCGGTGGCCTGCGCCACCGCGTCGGGGTCGGTCTTGGCGGTCAGGTCGAGCGGTGCGCCGGCGAAATGCGCAGCCTCGAATTTCGAGACTGTTTCGGCGGAATATGCCTCGACCAGCGGCGCGCGCAGCCATTTGGGCAGGCGCGGGATGCGCAAGGTATCCCATTTTGCCGGGGCCTCTTCGACCAGCTTGCGCAGCACGGCATTGACCAGCCCCTTGAGATGGCCGTGACGGCGGTGGGCGGCGGCGATGTTCACCGCTTCGTTGACCACGCCATGGGCGTCGCCGCCCTGTGCCAGTTCGACCGCGCCGAGCCGCAGGATGTTGCGGATATGCAGCGCCGGGGTCTTGCGCAGATGCGGTTTGAGCAGGCGGTCGGCGCGTTCCAGCCCGCGCAGGGTTTCGTTTGCCAGCCGCTGGGCACGCGCGCGGTCGGGTGGATCGAGCCGGTCAAGCGCGCCCGCCCCGGCCAGTTCGCTCATCAAGCGGCCCTCGCCGAGGATCTGGTCGAGCAGGTAAACCGCCGAGCGGCGGGCGGAAAGGGCGCGGGGCTGTGGCATGAGATGTCCTTGGCAAGCGGTCGATGGCGGCCTATATCAGGCACATGAGTGACAAGAAAGACCTTCCCCCCGCCGCGATCCGTGCCCTGGCCGAAGCCGAGGCGCGCCGCAAGGAGGCCGAAGCCAAGGCCGAGGCGATGCCCACCGAGCTGGGCGGGCGCGACGGGCTCGAGCCGGTGCGGTACGGCGATTGGGAGCGGAAGGGGCTCGCGGTCGATTTCTGAGGGTGGCAACGGTCAAGACCTGCGCGGAATCAAGGCCGAAGGCCGCCGCGCATCGCCGGGCCGCCCCCCGGGCACGGCGATTTTGCCGAGGTTTGCGCGCGACCGGGATGGTATCAGGTTTTGCAGGCATAAAGTGCTGCAACGCAGACCGGGGATCGCCGCACCGTGGCCCGACAATGCGCGGCTTGGGAACAGACCCTAAAGCCCCAGCACATCCATCATGTCATATTGTCCCGGCGCCTTGTCCTGCCCCCAGAGCGCGGCCCTGAGCGCGCCACGGGCATAGATCGAGCGGTCGGTGGCGACGTGGCGCATGATGATCCGTTCACCGGCGGCGGCGAACATCACGTCATGTTCGCCCACGATGTCGCCGCCGCGAATGGCGGAAAAGCCGATATGACCGCGCGTGCGCTGGCCGGTCATGCCGTCGCGGCCGCGATCCGAGACCTCCTTGAGCGATACGCCGCGCCCCTGCGCCGCCGCCTCGCCCAGCATCAGCGCGGTGCCCGAGGGCGCATCCACCTTCTGGTTGTGATGGGCCTCGATCACCTCGATATCGTAATCCTCGTCCAGCGCGGCGGCCACCTTTTGGGTGAGCCGGGTGAGCAGGTTCACCCCGAGGCTCATGTTCCCGGCGCGGACGATCACCGCGTGACGCGCGGCAGGTTCGAGCGCGGCGATGTCGGCCTCGGTCATGCCGGTGGTGCCGATGACATGAACGGCGCGGGCCTGTGCGGCCAGCGCGGCGAATTCGAGCGTGGCGGCGGGTGCGGTGAAGTCGATCACCGCCTGTGCGCGCGCGAAAGCGTCGAGCGGCTCATCCTCGATGGGCAGCCCGAGCGGGCCGATGCCGATCGCCTCGCCTGCGTCGCGACCGATCCAGTCGTGGCCCTTGCGTTCGATCGCGCCGACAAGCCGGGCCTTGTCGGAGGCGGCCACGGTGCGCAAGAGCATCTGGCCCATGCGCCCCGAGGCGCCGGTGATCACGATGCCGGGAAGATCGGTGCGGGGCAGGTCGTTCATGGCGAGGGTCTCCTGAATGATCTGATATCGTCCTTACCCGAGCATCCCGCGCTTGGCAAAGGCCCATGGAAGGCTTAAGTGCGGGGCATGGCAAAGAACAAGTTTCATGACGGGGCCGGCCCGTCGCAGCGACAACTGAAGGTGGGCGAACTGATCCGCCGGACCCTTGCGCAGGTTCTGGCGCGGGGCGATGTGCATGACCCCGAGTTGAACCGGATGTCGATCACGGTGGGCGAGGTGCGGGTGACGCCCGATCTCAAGATCGCCACCGCCTATGTGATGCCGCTGGGCGGTGAGGGGCGCGAGGATGCGATCAAGCTTCTGGCGCGCCACAAGGGCGAATTGCGGCGGATCATCGGCAAGGATCTGACGCTGAAATATGCGCCCGACCTGCGGTTCCGGCTGGATGAGACATTCGACCAGATGGACGAGACGCGGCGGCTTTTCAATCAGGACAATGTGCGGCGCGACCTGGAGGACTAGGGCATGAGGCGGTTCTGGGCCTGTCTGGTGCTGCTGCTTGTGCCGGGGATTGCCGGGGCGGTCGAATGCCGCGAGATGCGCCACGAGGGCAATGGATATGCCGTCTGCGAGGTGGATGCGCGGAGCGCGGATATCCGGCTGTTCCTGAAGGATGACGCGGATCAGGTGATCGGCAATTTCCGGGCGCTTGATGCGATCCTGGCGGCGGAGGGGCGGCGGCTGGCGATTGCGATGAACGCGGGGATGTATCACGGCGACCGCAGCCCGGTGGGGTTCTACCTTGAGGGTGGGCAAGAGGTGCAGGGACTGATCACAAGCGCGGGGCCCGGGAATTTCGGGCTGTTGCCAAACGGGGTGTTCTGTATCCGCGCGGGGCGGGCCGATGTGATCGAGACCATGCGGTTCAAGCGCGAGGCCCCCGATTGCCGCGATGCGAGCCAGTCGGGGCCGATGCTGGTGATTGATGGCAAGCTGCATCCCCGGTTCCTTACCGACAGCACGAGCCGATATGTCAGAAACGGGGTCGGCACGTCGGCGGACGGGACGCGGGTGGTTTTCGCGATCTCGAACAACGCGGTGACATTCCATGAATTCGGGCGGTTGTTCCGCGATGCGCTGAACCTGCCGCAGGCGCTTTATTTCGACGGCAATATCTCGCGCCTCCATGCGCCCGCGCTGGGCCGGTCGGATGCCGGGTTCCCGATGGGGCCGATCGTGGGCGTGGTGGAGTAAGCCCGATTGACCGGCCACGGCGCATGCGCTAGGCGACCGGGTCTGTCAGGAACAAGGGCAAGGGCATGGGACGCAAACGCAAGGGGCGCGATATTTCCGGATGGCTGGTGGTGGACAAGCCCGCGGGGATGACCTCGACCGCGGTGGTCAACAAGGTGCGCTGGGCGTTTGATGCGAAAAAGGCCGGTCATGCGGGGACGCTCGACCCCGAGGCGACCGGGGTTCTGGCCGTGGCGCTGGGCGAGGCCACAAAGACCGTGCCCTACATCACCGACGCGCTCAAATCCTATCGCTTTACCGTGCGGCTGGGTCAGGCGACCAATACCGACGATGCCGAGGGCGAGGTGATCGCCACCTCCGACCTACGCCCCGGGGACGACGCGATCAAGGATGCGCTGGGCGGTTTCGTGGGCGAGATCATGCAGGTGCCGCCCAAGTTCTCGGCGGTCAAGATCGACGGGCAGCGCGCCTATACGCTTGCCCGTGCGGGCGAGGATATCGAGATCGAGGCAAGGCCGCTTTGGGTCGAAGAGCTGTTGCTCATTGACCGGCTTGATGCGGACCGGGTGGTTCTCGACATGGTCTGTGGCAAGGGCGGGTATGTGCGCGCGATTGCCCGTGATCTTGGCGAGATGTTGGGTTGCTTCGGGCATGTCGAGCGGTTGCGGCGGATTTGGTCGGGGCCGTTCGATGCCGAGGACGGGATCGACCTTGATACGCTCGACCATCTGGCGCGGCAGCCGGAGCTGGACGACTGGTTGCGCCCGCTCGAGGAGGGGTTGAGCGATCTGCCCGAGGTCAAGGCCACCGATCAGGGCGCGGCGCGGCTGCGCAATGGCAATCCCGGTATGGTGATCGCGCATGACGTGGAATACGGCGAGGAATGCTGGGCTTCGTACCAGGGCCGGGCGCTGGCGGTCGGGCGATACAAGGCCGGCGAATTGCATCCCGCGCGCGTGTTCAATCGGGACGCTTGCGCGTGAGGGTAAGCGCAACGGGAGAAGTCGGATGACTTTTTCCGTGTAACTTGCTACCCAGCAGCAGAAATTTCGTCATTCCGGCTATTCGTGAGAGATGACCTTGGAAATTGAAAAGACCGCTCTGGACGGGGTGTTGATCCTGACACCACAACGCTTTGGCGACAATCGCGGTTTTTTCAGTGAAAGCTGGAATCGCAAGCGCATGGAGGATGCCGGCCTCGGCATTGATTTCGTGCAGGACAATCACTCGCTGTCCGAACAGGTGGGCACGGTGCGCGGGCTGCATTACCAGTCGCCGCCTTACGGTCAGGCCAAGCTGGTGCGTTGTGGCCGTGGACGGCTTTATGACGTGGTGGTCGATATCCGCAAGGGGAGCCCGACCTATGGCCATTGGATCGGGATCGAGCTGAGTTTCGACAACGGCAAGCAGCTTTTGATCCCGGAAGGGTTTCTGCACGGTTTCGTCACCCGTGAGCCGATGACCGAGATCATCTATAAATGCTCCAACTACTACTCGAAAGCGCATGATGGCGCGGTGCGCTTCGACGACCCGGATATCGGGATCGACTGGGGGGTGAACATTGCCGGGCTTGTTCTGTCCGAGAAGGACGAGGCGGCCCCGTGCCTTGCAGAGTTCGACAGCCCGTTCATTTTTGACGGTGCATTGTCATGAAACTTCTGGTGACAGGCGGGGCCGGGTTCATCGGTTCGGCCGTGGTGCGGCAGGCCGTGGGCAAGGGGCATGAGGTCGTCAATCTCGATGCGCTGACCTATGCCGCCTGTCTCGAAAACGTGGCCACGGTGTCGCAAAGCCCGCGTTACCATTTCGAGCAGGTGGATATTCGCGACGCGGCGGCGGTCGAAGCCTGTATCGCCCGCCACGCGCCCGACGCGATCATGCATCTGGCCGCCGAGAGCCACGTGGACCGGTCCATCGACGGGCCGGGTGTGTTCATGGAAACCAACGTGATGGGCACGTTTCACCTGTTGCAATCGGCCCGCGCGCTGTGGGAACGCAAGGGGCGGCCCGGGGATTTCCGGTTTCATCACATCAGCACGGATGAAGTGTTCGGATCGCTGCCCGATGACCCGGCGGTGAAATTCACCGAAAACACGCCCTATGACCCGCGCAGCCCCTATTCGGCGTCGAAGGCAAGTTCCGATCACCTGGTGCGGGCCTGGCACGAGACCTATGGCCTGCCGGTGGTTCTGACCAATTGTTCGAACAATTACGGGCCCTATCATTTTCCCGAAAAGCTGATCCCGGTGATCATCCTCAATGCGCTGGCGGGCAAGCCGCTTCCGATTTACGGTGACGGGTCGAACGTGCGCGACTGGCTTTATGTCGAGGATCATGCCGATGCGCTTTTGACCGTGCTGGAGAGGGGCGCGGTGGGGCGGTCCTATAACATCGGGGGCGAGAACGAGCGCAGCAACCTTGAACTGGTCGAGACCCTGTGCGGCATCCTTGACCGGCTGAGCCCGCGGAGTGACGGTAAGCCGTATGCCGGGCAGATCACCTTTGTCAGCGACCGCCCGGGCCATGACGCGCGTTATGCGATCGACCCCGCGCGCATTCGCGAGGAACTCGGCTGGCGGCCGTCGGTCACGGTCGAGGAGGGGCTTGAACGCACGGTGCGATGGTATCTCGACAACGAGGATTGGTGGCGGCCGTTGCAGGACCGGCAGGGCGTGGGGCAAAGGCTGGGCACCGGGGCACGGAACGATAAGGGACGGTGATGAAGGTTCTTGTTTTCGGCAGGTCGGGGCAGGTGGCCACGGAATTGCAGCGCCGCGCTGGTGCGCATGAGGTGGTGGCGCTGGGCCGGGGCGAGGCCGATTTCGAAGACCCCGAAGCCTGTGCCGATATCGTGGCGCGCAGCGATGCGCAGGCCATCGTGAACGCCGCCGCCTATACGGCGGTCGACAAGGCCGAAGAGGATGAGGACCGCGCCCGGCGCATCAACGGCGAAACGCCCGGTGCGATTGCCCGGGCCGCTGCCGCGCGGGGGGTGCCCGTGGTGCAGATTTCGACCGATTACGTGTTCGACGGTGCGGGCGAGGCGCCCTTTGCGACCGATCATCCGACCGCCCCCTTGGGTGCCTATGGGCGCAGCAAGCTGATCGGGGAAGAGGCGGTGCGCGGTGCCGGGGGGATACATGCGATCCTGCGCACGTCATGGGTGGTGTCGCCGCATGGCAGCAATTTCGTCAAGACGATGCTGCGGCTGGGGGCGCAACGCGAAAGGTTGACTATTGTTGCCGATCAGGTGGGCGGGCCGACCTGCGCCGCCGATATCGCCGATGCCTGTCTTGCGATCGCGGCGCAACTGGTCGATGATCCCGGCAAGAGCGGCACCTATCATTTCTCGGGCGCGCCGAATGTGAGCTGGGCCGATTTCGCGCGCGAGATATTCGCGCAATCGGGCCTGGCCTGCGCGGTTGAGGACATTCCGACATCCGCCTATCCCACCCCGGCACGACGCCCGCGCAACTCGCGGCTGGACAATGCGGCCACGGCGGGTGCTTTCGGCATCAAGCGGCCCGATTGGCGCACAGGATTGACTGAAATTCTATCCGAACTTGGAGCACTCAAGGCATGACCGATCGCAAGGGCATCATCCTCGCCGGGGGGTCCGGCACGCGGCTTTATCCGATCACCCTCGGAGTGTCGAAGCAGCTTTTGCCGATCTACGACAAGCCGATGATCTATTATCCGCTCAGCGCGCTGATGCTGGCCGGTATTCGCGAGATCGCGGTCATCACCACCCCGCACGATCAGGAGCAGTTCAAGCGGGTGCTGGGCGATGGCAGCCAATGGGGTCTGAGCCTGAGTTATATCGTGCAGGAACGGCCCGAGGGCCTGGCCCAGGCCTATGTTCTGGCCGAGGAATTCCTGGCCGGTGCGCCGAGTGCGATGGTTCTGGGCGACAACATCTTTTTCGGTCATGGCCTGCCCGAGCTGCTGATGGCGGCCGATGCGCAAAAGGACGGCGGCACCGTTTTCGGGTATCGGGTGGCCGATCCCGAACGCTATGGCGTGGTGGATTTCGATGCGGACGGAACCGCGCGCGCGATCGTCGAGAAGCCCGAGGTGCCGCCGTCGAACTATGCGGTGACGGGGCTCTACTTCCTCGACGGCACTGCGCCGGAGCGGGCCAAGACGGTGCAGAAATCGGCGCGTGGCGAGCTTGAAATCACCACGCTTCTGGAAATGTACCTGGCCGAGGGCGCGTTGAGCGTCAAACAGATGGGGCGGGGTTATGCGTGGCTCGATACCGGGACGCATGGCAGCCTTCTGGATGCGGGGAATTTCGTGCGAACGCTGGAGATGCGGCAAGGGCTGCAAACCGGCAGCCCGGACGAGATCGCGTTCAACATGGGATGGATCGGGGCGGATGCGTTGCGCGAACAGGCCCGGACGTTCGAGAAGAACGAGTATGGCGCGTATCTTCTGGGATTGCTCAAGGAGTGAGTCGACGGATCAGGATCGGGCATACACGTCCTCGTAGCGGATGATGTCATCCTCGCCGAGATAGGCGCCGGTCTGCACCTCGATCAGCACCATGGGAAGCTTGCCGGGGTTTTCCAGCCGGTGACGCGCGCCCAAGGGGACATAGACGGACTGGTTCTCGCTCACCAGTCGCACGTCGTCATCCACCGTGACCCGCGCCGTGCCGCTCACCACGATCCAGTGTTCGGCCCGGTGGGTGTGCGATTGCAGGCTCAGCGCCGCGCCGGGGTGAACCACGATCCGCTTGACCTGAAACCGGTCGCCCAGAACGAGGCTTTCGAACCAGCCCCATGGCCGGTGATCCTTGGGAAAGGCGGTGGCCTGCTTGGCCTGTTTCGCCTTGAGCGCGGCGACCACGTCCTTGACATCCTGGGCGCGGCTCTTGTCGGCAACGAGAACCGCGTCGGGCATGGCCACCGCGATGATATCGCGCAATCCGAGCCCGACGAGTTCGAGGCCCTCATCCTCGGATCGCAACAGCGTTGCGTCGCAATCGAGCGCCGTTGCCGCCCCCGATGTCGCCACGCCGCGCGCGTCCGGCCCGCTCTCGCGCCAGACCGCATCCCATCCGCCAAGGTCGGACCAGCCCGCGCCAAGGGGCACCACGCTCAGGCTGTGCGATCGCTCCATCACCGCGTAGTCGATGGAAATATCCCGGGCGCCCGACCACGCCCCGGGATCGAGCCGCAGAAAGCCGAGATCGGGCCGCCCGCCATCGACCGCCGCGCGCACCGGCGCGATCAGGTCCGGTGCGTGGGCTTCGAATGCCTCGAGAATCGTGCGCACCGAAAACAGGAAAATCCCCGCGTTCCAAAGATAATTGCCCGCCTCGAGCATCGCCTCGGCGCGGGCCTTGTCGGGTTTCTCGACGAAGCGGCGTAGCGGGATCGCACGCGGGGCATGATCGCCCGGGTCCTCGCCCGGTTCGAGATAGCCATATCCCGTCTCGGCGTGGGTGGGCTTGATGCCGAATGTCACGATCTGTCCGGCCCGGGCGGCGGGAACCCCGGCCAGGACGGCCGCGCGAAACGCGGGGTCATCGGCCACCATGTGATCCGACGGCGCCACCAGCATCAGGGCGTCGGGATCATCCCGTGCGAGCCAAAGCGCCGAAGCCAGAACCGCAGGCCCGGTGTTGCGCCCCTCGGGTTCGATCAGGATCGCCCCGGGATCGACCCCGGCTTCGGCCATCTGTTCGGTGACGATGAAACGGAAATCGGACGTGGTCAGGATGACAGGCGGGGCGTAACCCGGCCCCGACAGGCGCTGTGCCGTCTGCTGAAACACGGATGACGGGCCGATCAGTTTCGAAAACTGCTTGGGATAGCTCTTGCGCGACAGCGGCCAAAGCCGGGTGCCCGAGCCGCCGCACATGATCACAGGGGTAATGTCGCCGGTCACGGACCCGCCTCCTTCGCATCGCTCAGGTTATCCCCCGCCTTTCCTTAGCGCAAAAGCAAACCCTTCTCTAGCACCGGTTTTTCGCCTGCGTGAACAATCCGCCGAAACGGGGTTTTCTTTGCGCGTTTCCTGCGAAAGTATCGACATCGACCACGCAGGAGTTTCGCCCCGATGTCCGCCGATCCCCGCCCCGACTGTCCCGATATCGCGCCGCTTGGCGTTGACGGGGTGTTGGTGCGGTTTTCCACCCGGCTCGACGATGTCGCCAATCGCGCGGTGCTGGGGTTTGCTGCCGATCTCGAATCGGACCCGCCGCATGGCATGATCGAGATCGCCTCGGCGCTGAGTTCGGTCTATCTGCGTTTCGATCCTGAAACCGTGACCCGCGCCGAGTTGACCAAGGCGCTGCATGCCCGCGCCAGCGCGCGCGACTGGTCCGCGCCTGCCGACAGCGCCGGGCGCCGCTGGCATATTCCCACTGCGTTCGGCGGCGATCGCGGCCCGCAACTGGCCGAGACAGCCGCCCTGCTCGACATGAGCGAGGAAGAGGCGGTGGCCGATCTTGTCGCGAACCCGGTGCGGGTGCTGGCGATCGGTTTCGCCCCGGGGCAGCCTTATCTTGGCATGTTGCCCGAGCGGTGGGACATTCCCCGGCTGGGCGACATCACCCCGTCGGTGCCGGCCTCGGCGCTGGTCGTGGCGGTGCGGCAGTTGATCGTGTTTTCCGCCGATACGCCGACCGGCTGGCGCCATGTCGGGCAGACCGCGTTCAAGCCGTTTCGCGCCGAGTCCGACGCGCCCTTTCCACTTCGCCCCGGGGACGTGCTTCATTTCGACCCGGTCTCGCATGACGAATTCGACCGCATCCGCGCTGGTGACAGTGACGGGTCTGGCGGGGCGCGGCTCGAGGAGGCGCAATGAGCGGGCGGCTGACCATCCACAGTGCCGGGCCGATGGTCACGGTGCAGGATATGGGGCGCAGCGGCACGCTCAGCCTTGGGCTCTCGCGGGGCGGGGCGGCCGACAGGCTGGCGCTGATCGAGGCGGCGGCGCTTCTGGGTCTCTCCGCGCCCGTTGCCGCCATCGAA
The DNA here is from genome assembly GCF_008369105.1 of Aquicoccus porphyridii. Lineage (GTDB taxonomy): Bacteria > Pseudomonadota > Alphaproteobacteria > Rhodobacterales > Rhodobacteraceae > Aquicoccus > Aquicoccus porphyridii. The sequence goes on from NZ_VINQ01000010.1 coordinate 130,219, forward strand.
ATGGCCGGGATGGGCGGGGTGTTTTCGACCGACACGCCGACCCGCATCGCGCTGACCGGGGCGCCGATGCGCGCCACGCTTGATGGTGCGCCGCTCGACTGGCACGGCTCGCACCTGCTGCCGGCCGGGGCGCGGCTTGAAATCGGGCCGGTGACGCGCGGCGCTTATGGTTATGTCTGTTTTGCGGGCGGGATCGAGACACATCCCGTGCTGGGCAGCCGCGCCACCCATGTCAATGCCGGGCTGGGTCATCGCCTTGCGGCGGGAGATAGCCTGCCCCTCGGCCCTGATCCGGCGCCCGACACCCCGGCCATGGCCCTGCCCGTCGAGGACCGCTTTTCAGGTGGCGAGATCCGCATTGTCGAAGGCCCGCAAACCCGTCTCTATTCCAGCGCAATTCGCGCAAGATTCACCGAGACCGGTTTTCGCCGCTCGACCCATGGCAACCGGCAGGGGGTGCGGCTCGATTTCGAGGGTGAACCGTTCACCGCCGAAGGTCAGCTTGGCATCGTTTCGGATGTGATCATCCCCGGCGATATCCAGATGACGGGCGACGGCATTCCCTTTGTCCTCGGCCCCGAATGCCAGACCATCGGCGGCTATCCCCGGATCGGTGCGGTGATCCCCGCCGACCTGCCCCGCGTGCTTCAGGCCGCCCCGCATGCACCGCTTCAGTTCCGCTTTGTCACGCTGGAGGAGGCCGACGCCGCCTTTACCCCCGAGGCGGCTTTGCTCAAACGCCTGCGCGCCGCCGCTGAACCCCGCATCCGCGATCCACGCGACATTGCCGATCTGCTGGGCTATCAACTCATCAGCGGCGTTACCGCGGGCGATGAATTGAAAGGAGACTGAACCATGGTCACGAAAGTCGATCTCAATTCCGACATGGGCGAAGGTTTTGGCCCGTGGACAATGGGCGAAGACGTGGCGCTGCTCGATGTCATCACCTCGGCCAATATTGCCTGTGGCATGCATGCGGGCGACCCCGATGTAATGGCCCGGACGATGAAGATGGCGGTGGAAAAGGGCGTCGGCATCGGCGCGCATCCGGGGTTTGACGATCTGCGCGGTTTTGGCCGTCGCCGCCTGCCGCGCACGGCCAGCGAACTCAGCAATCTCGTGACCTATCAACTGGGCGCGGCGCAGGCGATGGCGCGCGCGGTGGGTGGCCATGTGCGGCATTTGAAACTGCACGGCGCGCTGGCCAACATGTGTTCCGAGGATCGCGACATGGCGTTGACCTGCTATCGCGCCGCGCTTGCCGTCGATCCCGATATCGTGGTGATGGTGCTGGCGGGAACGCAGCAACAAGCGGCGATGGAGGAACTGGGCGGGAACTGGGCGGGCGAGATCTTTGCCGACCGCGCCTATAACGATGATGCGACCCTAGTGGACCGGTCCCTTCCCGGCGCTGTCCTCCATGACGCCGCGACCGCCGCACCGCGTATCCTGCGCATGCTTGAAGAAGACGCGATCATCGCCGAGTCGGGCACGCGTATTGCGGCCCGGATCGATACAATCTGCCTGCATTCCGACACACCCGAGGCGGTCGCCATGGCGCGCGAGCTGCGCCGCCTTCTGACCGAGGCGGGCGTCACGTTGCAAAAGCTCTGACGGCGCGTTCCGATTGCGAGATGCCCACCCCCTTGCTAGCGTTTCCACGTCATACGAGGGAGGGACAAGGCAATGAGCAGACTCGCAGGAAAACGTGCATGGATCACCGGCGGCGGCAGCGGCATCGGCGCGGCCAGCGCCCATGCACTCGCCGCATCGGGGGCCGAAATCTTTGTCTCGGGCCGCCGCAAGGAGCCGCTCGAAGAGGTTTGCGCCGCGGTCAGGGCGAATGGCGGCACCGTCCATGCCCTGCCGCTCGACACCACCGACAAAGAGGCGGTGCATGATGCGGCGCAAGAGATCGGGCAGGTCGATATCCTTGTTGCCTCGGCCGGGCTCAACATCCCCAACCGGGGGATGACCGACATCACGCCCGAGGCGTGGGATCATGTGGTCAATGTCAATATCAACGGCGTCTTCTATCCCTGCCATGCCGTCCTGCCGGGGATGCGGGCGCGCGGCGACGGGCAACTCATCATCATTTCGTCCTGGGCCGGGCGCTATAGCTCGCGCATGACCGGCGCCGCCTATAGCGCCACCAAGCGTGCGCTGATTTCGCTCAACGAATCCTTCAACGATGAAGAGGGGGCCAATGGCATTCGCTCGACCGTGATCATGCCGGGCGAAGTGGCAACGCCGATCATGAAGGCCCGCCCGAAACCGCCCTCCGAGGCCGACATGGCCCGGATGCTGCAACCCGAAGATCTTGGCGACACCGTGCGTTTCGTGGCCGAAATGCCGCCCCGGGCCTGCGTGAACGAGGTGCTGATCTCGCCCACATGGAACCGTTTCTACCAGGGGGTATCGGAACTGGCCTGATCCACGACCAGCAGCATCCGCCGCGTCGTTTTTTGGGATCGTCGCGGGCCAACTGTCGGTTTCTCATGTGCAAGGGGCGGCCCCGTTTCGAGGCCGCCCCTTGCATTTCTCATACCCCCAAGAGAGGAGGCGTGCCGGTTGCCCGTTCAGACGGTAACGGCGCCAGCGGCCTCGAAGCCAAGGATATTGGCCGAGGTGAAGCCCGACAGATCGCCGATATCCTCGAAGGTGGCATGGGGTTCGCCGCTGTCGGAGAAGGCGATGCTGCCGCCAGCCCCCACATCGACGCTGGTGAGCACCGCATTCGTGCCATCGCCAGCGAGGAAATAGAACGAGTCACCCTCGGAGAGTCCGGTGAGATTGTCGAGGATCGCTGTCTCCAGGGTCGCCTCCGAGGTGTTGCCGAGCGCGGTGGTGAACACGACCAGCCCGACATTGGCACCGATCTCGCCACCCGTGGTGATCTGGAACTCGGAACCATCGCCGCGCAGTGCGTCGCGGGCGGTATCGTCAAGGGCGATCCCGATCCGGTCGGCCAAGGCGCTGTCGGCCCCCAGCGTGAACCCGGTGACGGCATCGGAACCATTGGCGCTCGCTTCCGCCTCGAAGATCACCGTGTTCGCGCCCGGAGCCGAGATGTCGATGGCGTCGTCGCCGCCGCGGCCCTGGACGACGCTGTCGACGTTGTTGGCCGCGATGGTGTCATCGCTGGCCGTGCCGATGAAGCTGGTATAGCTTCCGCCGCCGCTCGTTTCGACGTCGA
>NZ_VINQ01000091.1 GCF_008369105.1 Aquicoccus porphyridii
CAAAATTTGCCGACCAGCATGTGCGACACGAGGCCGGGACCGGGCCGCCCGCGTTCAATCACGCGCGACGGCAACGGGGCCTGCGCGAAGGCTTCACAGCAGGTGCAGGCCATGCGGGGTCGGATAAACCGGCGCACCACGAAGTGGCCGGGGATATAATCCAGTTCTTCGGTCACGTCCTCGCCCACTTGGCGCAGAGCACCCCCGCAGTCGTGGCATGCCTCGCCCGGCGACAGAACCTCATCGTGCCGATCCAGGTGGTCGGGCAGTGGCTTGCGGCTGTGCTGGCGCTTGTTGGTTGGGCCTCCTTCATCACCGGGCGGCTGCTCGGTGTGATGATCCTCTGCAGCCTGCGCGATCTCGTCGTCTTCCAGCAGATCGAGAGCCAGTTGATCCATGCTCTCTGACTTTGAACCGAAGCGCGCCTTGCGGTGACCGTGAAGCTCAGCCTTCAGCTTCTCGATCTGGTAGGCCTGAGATTGGATATGCTGGAGCATTTGCGCGCTGACAGAGCGCAGCTCGTCAGGATCTTTGGGCAG
>NZ_VINQ01000092.1 GCF_008369105.1 Aquicoccus porphyridii
ACTGTGCCCGGAACTGGGCATCACCATCCCGGTGGGCAAGGACTCGATGTCCATGAAGACCCGATGGCAGGACAATGGCGAGGACAAGAGCGTCACTTCTCCGGTCTCGCTGATCGTCACCGGCTTCGCCCCGGTCGCCGACGTGCGCCAGAGCCTGACCCCGCAACTGCGCCTGGACAAGGGCGAGACCGACCTGATCCTGATCGATCTCGGCCGCGGCAAGAACCGTCTCGGCGGCTCGATCCTGGCCCAGGTCCACGGCAAGCTCGGCCGCGCCGTGCCGGACGTCGACGACGCCGAGGACCTGAAAGCCTTCTTCGCGGTGATCCAGGGGCTCAATGCCGACGGCCATATCCTCGCCTACCACGACCGTTCCGACGGCGGCCTGATCACCAGCGTGCTGGAGATGGCCTTCGCCGGTCACTGCGGCGTCGAGCTGAACCTCGATGCCCTGGCCGATAGCCGCGAAGAGCTGGCGGCCGTGTTGTTCAGCGAGGAACTGGGCGCGGTGATCCAGGTTCGCGAGGGCGCCACTCCG
>NZ_VINQ01000093.1 GCF_008369105.1 Aquicoccus porphyridii
GCACGCCTTTTTCCGCGCGCAAAAGCAAAACCCCTGGTCATCGCTGACCAGGGGTTTTGGGATAGGAGCTTGACGATGACCTACTCTCACATGGGGAGACCCCACACTACCATCGGCGATGCGTCGTTTCACTTCTGAGTTCGGGAAGGGATCAGGTGGTTCCAACGCTCTATGATCGTCAAGCAATTCGGTTGGATATCCGTTCGCTTGGGCTTACGTCTATCCGGATTCAGGTATGTGATTTCAAGGTGTTTTGCGGTTCATGCGAACTTTCGGTTCGTCGACTTCACCTTACAACACACAATCGTCAGATTGTTTGGGTGTTATATGGTCAAGCCTCACGGGCAATTAGTACTGGTTAGCTCAACGCCTCACAACGCTTACACACCCAGCCTATCAACGTCGTAGTCTTCGACGGCCCTTCAGGGGAATCAAGTTCCCAGTGAGATCTCATCTTGAGGCAAGTTTCCCGCTTAGATGCTTTCAGCGGTTATCTTTTCCGAACATAGCTACCCGGCAATGCCACTGGCGTGAC
>NZ_VINQ01000094.1 GCF_008369105.1 Aquicoccus porphyridii
GCTATCCGCTGGTGGACGGCCAGGGCAACTGGGGGGCGCCGGACGATCCCAAGTCCTTCGCCGCCATGCGTTATACCGAGGCGCGCCTGTCGCGCTATTCCGAGGTGCTGCTCAGCGAACTGGGCCAGGGTACCGTGGACTGGGTACCGAACTTCGACGGCACCCTCGACGAGCCGGCCGTGCTGCCGGCCCGCCTGCCCAACCTGCTGCTCAACGGCACCACCGGCATCGCGGTGGGCATGGCCACCGACGTGCCGCCGCACAACCTGCGGGAAGTCGCGTCGGCCTGCGTGCGCCTGCTCGACCAGCCGGGCGCGACGGTCGCCGAATTGTGCGAACACGTGCCGGGCCCGGACTTCCCCACCGAAGCCGAGATCATCACCCCGCGCGCCGACCTGCAGAAGGTCTACGAGACCGGCCGCGGTTCGGTGCGCATGCGCGCGGTGTACCGCGTCGAGGACGGCGACATCGTCATCCACGCCCTGCCGCACCAGGTGTCCGGTTCCAAGGTGCTGGAACAGATCGCCGGGCA
>NZ_VINQ01000095.1 GCF_008369105.1 Aquicoccus porphyridii
TCACGCCGGAAGGCGCCAGACCAATGCTGCGGTCGGCAGAAAGATCGCCCCAACCGACCAAGCCATTGCCAGCCAGAATCTTGCGGCCCTTGAAATCGGCAGCGACCTTTTCCTTCACCCAGTCCTGAGTGGCGTAGATGATGCCGTTGTCGATCAGCAGCTGGACATTCTCCAGGCCGGAGAGCGCCAGGTTCACCCGAATGGTCTGGGTCCGCGCACTGCCACTTTCCATTGCAGCCTTGTAGCTGCAGGTGATCGGCGAGATGGAGCGGCATACCGAGCCGCCACTGACCACCCTGGAGCCGCGGATCCAGAAGCCACCTACCTCAACTGGCAGCACCACCTCGGCAACCAAGGTATTGGCGTTCTTGTCGGAAACGAACAGCCGATTCAGCTGAGCCCGATGGCGTTGGTTGATCAGGCTCTTCTGCGCCGCAGAAGGCAATGGATCCGGCGTGTCGCCCGGCGCACCGCCGGCATCGCCGATCAGCATATGAGTCGGCTGCCATTTCTTGCCTGCTGCACTGGCCG
>NZ_VINQ01000096.1 GCF_008369105.1 Aquicoccus porphyridii
AGCGTCTCGGTTCTCGCGGGCGACGGCCCTTACAGGCGGACCTGGCCTTCATACACGCGGACGGCAGGCCCGGTCATCATAACGGGCTGGCCGGGACCTGCCCACTCGATGTGCAGGCGGCCGCCGGGGAGGTCGATCTGCACCGGCGATTGCAGCCAGCCCTGGCGAATCCCGGCAACCGCCGCGGCGCAGGCGCCGGTGCCGCAGGCTTGGGTCTCGCCGACGCCGCGCTCCCAGACGCGCAGGCGCGCATGGTGCGGATCGAGCACCTGGAGGAAGCCGATGTTGGCCTTCTTCGGGAAGCGCGGATGGACTTCCAGTTGCGGACCGAGGCTGTGTACCGGTGCGCTGTCGACGTTCTCGACGCGCAGCACGCCATGGGGATTGCCCATGGATACCGCGGCCAGTTCGACGCGCTGGCCATTCACCTCTATCTCATAGGACAAGGCTTCGCGCTCGGCCTGGAACGGTATCTCGGCCGGGGCCAGGCGCGGCGGACCCATGTCCACCGTGACCTGGCCGTCCGGGCGG
>NZ_VINQ01000097.1 GCF_008369105.1 Aquicoccus porphyridii
TCACGCCGGAAGGCGCCAGACCAATGCTGCGGTCGGCAGAAAGATCGCCCCAACCGACCAAGCCATTGCCAGCCAGAATCTTGCGGCCCTTGAAATCGGCAGCGACCTTTTCCTTCACCCAGTCCTGAGTGGCGTAGATGATGCCGTTGTCGATCAGCAGCTGGACATTCTCCAGGCCGGAGAGCGCCAGGTTCACCCGAATGGTCTGGGTCCGCGCACTGCCACTTTCCATTGCAGCCTTGTAGCTGGGCGGGCAGTTGGATACCGCGACGAACTTGCCGTCGGCATCCTGCAGGCCGATCTCGCGGATCCAGAAGCCACCTACCTCAACTGGCAGCACCACCTCGGCAACCAAGGTATTGGCGTTCTTGTCGGAAACGAACAGCCGATTCAGCTGAGCCCGATGGCGTTGGTTGATCAGGCTCTTCTGCGCCGCAGAAGGCAATGGATCCGGCGTGTCGCCCGGCGCACCGCCGGCATCGCCGATCAGCATATGAGTCGGCTGCCATTTCTTGCCTGCTGCACTGGCCG
>NZ_VINQ01000098.1 GCF_008369105.1 Aquicoccus porphyridii
GGCGGACGGCCCGGCGATGCGCGGCGGCCTGCGGCCTTGATTCCGCGCGGGGGAACGCGGAATGGGCTCGAACCGGACCTTAGCTGCGCCTGACATGAACGACCGCTTTTGTGCTCCGCTGCGGTGATCTGGGTCAGGAATGTGACACTATAGCCGGTTTTCCTGACACCTGAAGATCAGGGCAGCATACCCGCTGCACGCACCGCCTTGACCGAGGCGCGCGATTCCATTGCGGCCATGAACGCCGAGATGCGCGGATAGTCTGCGGGATCAACCTCATCGCCCTTCAGCCAGTTGCAGACCATGAACAGGTAGGGATCGGCCAGTGACAAGGTATCGCCCATGACAAAGGGACCTTTGAGCGCGTGATCTTCGACATAGCGTGCAGAGGCGGCCATTGTCTGCGGGACCTTGGCTTTCATGTCGTCAAAGCTGGATTGCTGGTCGGCCCAACGGCTGCCGCGCATCTTGTGGGCGTGGTTGATGTGCATGGTTGACGCCAGATAATACATCACGCTGCG
>NZ_VINQ01000099.1 GCF_008369105.1 Aquicoccus porphyridii
CCCAACCCACCCCTGCCGCCGCCCGGCACTGCAAGGTCGCCATCATCGGCACCGGTTTCTCCGGGCTGGGGGTGGCGATCCGTCTCCGCCAGGAAGGCGAGGACGACTTCCTGATCTTCGAAAAGGACGCCGGCGTCGGCGGCACCTGGAGAGTCAACAACTACCCTGGCTGCGCCTGCGACGTGCAATCCCACGTCTATTCCTTCTCCTTCGAAGCGAACCCGGAGTGGACGCGGATGTTCGCCCGCCAGCCGGAAATCCGCGCCTATCTGGAGAAGTGCTGGGAAAAATACCGCTTGCAGGAAAAGACCCTGCTGAACACCGAGATCGGCAAACTGGCCTGGGACGAGAGGCAAAGCCTCTGGCACCTGCATGACGCCCAGGGCAACCATTACACCGCGAACGCCGTGGTTTCCGGCATGGGCGGCCTGTCCACCCCGGCCTATCCACGCCTCGATGGCCTGGAGAACTTCCAGGGCAAGGTCTTCCATTCCCAGCAGTGGGACCATGACTA
>NZ_VINQ01000100.1 GCF_008369105.1 Aquicoccus porphyridii
GGCGTTGTTGCAGAACTATCCCGGTGAAGGATTCACTTCGTGAATCCATGCGGTTACAGAGGCTGCATGAGCAAGCCCCCTCCTGCCCGCTATCGCACGACGAACTGGTCCAGCTACAACGCGTCGCTGCGCAAGCGGGGGGCTCTGCTGATCTGGGTCGACAAGGATATGACCCGGCGCGCGCCGCGTGACGGGCGTCCCGGGCGGCCACCGGTGTTTTCCGATGCGGCAATCCAGTTCTGCCTGTCGATCAAAGTGCTGTTCAAGCTTCCCTTGCGCCAGACCGCAGGCATGGTGGCTAGCCTTCTGAAGCTGGCGGGGCTGGATTGGCCGGTGCCGGACTTCTCCACGCTGTGTCGGAGGCAGAAAACCTTGGCCGTTCAGGTTCCGTATCGCCGTGCAGACGAGCCGCTGAACCTGCTCGTGGACAGCACCGGGATCAAGTTCCTCGGCGATGGTGAATGGCAGGCGCGCAAGCATGGCCCGCAGGGCCGTCGCCAATGGCGCAAG